>NZ_JBIUTB010000002.1:305737-1212284 GCF_044741685.1 Amycolatopsis sp. NPDC088138 | reverse complement strand
CCACGCAGGTACGCGAACCGACCCTTCAAGCACGCCAGCCGACCCTCCAACCACACGAGTCGTCTCCCCCATCACGCGAGTCGACCTCGCAATCACACGAGTCGACCCTCCAGGCACGCGAGTCGTCCATCCAGGTACGCGAGTCGTCCGCCCAGGCACGCCAACCGACCCTCCAACCACGAGTCGACTCCCCAATCACACGAGTCGACCTCGCAATCACGCGAGTCGTCCATCCAGGCACACGAGTCGACCACCCAGACACGCCAACCGACCCTCCAACCACGCGAACCGACCCTCCAACCACACGAGCCGTCTCCCCCATCACGCGAGTCGACCTCGCAATCACACGTGTCGTCCCTCCAGGCACGCGAGTCGACCACGCAGGTACGCGAACCGACCCTTCAAGCACGCCAGCCGACCCTCCAACCACACGAGTCGTCTCCCCCATCACGCGAGTCGACCTCGCAATCACGCGAGTCGACCCTCCAGGCACGCGAGTCGTCCGTCTAGGCACGCGAGTCGACTATTCAAGCGCGCGAGCCGACTATTCAAGCGCGCGAGCCGACCATCCAGGTACGCGAGCCAACCGCCCAAGCACGCGAGTCGCCCCCCTGAACACTCAGACCGACCACCGGGTACACGCCAAAGCCGCGGAGCCCAGCGGTGGTCGTGAGTGGCAAAGAGGGTTCCAACCCTCCTGAACACTCGCGACCCCACCCGCCCCAACGTCCGGTGACCGGCCGCTAAGTCGCCGGGCCGCGGCTCGGTAGCTCGACCACTACCGTGCGGTGGTCTTCCACCACCTCGGGCAGCGGGGTCGGGGGGATCGGCTCGCCCGGGGGGCGGGCGTCGAGGATGTCCGCCGCGCGGATCAGGCGCAGCGGGGTGTCGGGGGTGGCGCAGAACGGGCGGACGCGGACCCACGTGGTGCTGGTGTGCTCGTCGCGCAGGCTGGGGCCGGCGATCGTGCCGATGCGTTCGCGGGAGGCGCCCGCTCGGTCCCCGCGCCCCCGGTAACGGACCTGCCAGCCCGGTGGGTAGCCCTCGGCCATCTCGTCACCCCGCTCAGTCGACGGTGTCCCGGGCGCCGGGGTCCGGGGCGCGCCCATCCAGCCTAGGCCTGGGCGGGGCGCGTGGCCCTCAGCCAGGTGGGTGGTTCACACCGGAGTCCTTTGAGGACAGATGTCACCCGGCCGGGGTTCGGCTAAGGTCGTCGTGACGCCCTGGACCTCGGCGCTCGTTCTTCCGACGGCGGCCGGCGCCGCCCCGAACGGCTGAGGCGAACCATGCTCACACGCGTGATCCGGGCGGCGGCCGCCGTCCTCGCGGCGATCGGCCCCCGGCGGCGAAAGCACAGCGGCCTCGGCCCGGCCGCCGAGGACGTCATCGCCGCGGTCACGCAACCCCCGCCGTCCCGGCCGGTCGCCGAACTGAGCACCGACGAACTCTGCACGGCCTGGCGGCGCAGTTACTTCCAGCTGCTCGTCGCGCGGGACGCCCCGGCCCGCCGGAGCACGGTGCAGCGCCGGCAGGACTACCTCGACGAGATCGAGCGGCGCGACCGCCGCGGCTTCGTCCGCTGGCTCGACAGCGGCGCCCGGGCCGGCGGCGATCCGGCGCCGTACCTGACCAGGCGCTGAGCGCTTACCGCCGGCTCTGCCGCGCCAGCACGATGGCGGGATCCAGCGCCCGCTCGGCCAGCGCGCGGGCGACGTCGCTCAGCCGGAGGCTGTTGCTGCGGGCGTACCCCCGCAGCGCACCGAAGGCGCCGTCCATGGTGAGCCCGCCGGTCACCGCGAGCACGCCCTTCGCCTGTTCGATGGTCACCCGGCTGTTCAACGCCGTCTGCAGCTGCTCGGACATCGTCTCCCCGTGCCGGACGGCGCGCTCCTGGAGGATGCCGATCGTCGCGGTGTCGGCCAGCCCCTGCGCCAGGTCGACGTCGTCGGGCCGGAGGTCGCCCGGCCGGGTGCCGAACAGGTTCAGCGCGCCGATGGTCTGCTTGCGCAGCCGCATCGGCAGCGCGTGCACCGAGGCGAACCCCTGGCGGGCGGCTTCGGCGGCGAACCGCGGCCACCGGGTGGCCTGCGCGGCGACGTCGGCCACGAAGACCGGCGCGTGACCCGCGAAGCACTCCACGCACGGGCCCTCGTCGATGCTGAGCTGGAAGAGCTCGAGCAGCCGGGCTTGTTCGGTGGACGAAGCGAGTACCTGCAGGCTGCCGCGCTCGTCGACCAGCGTCAGGCCGGCCGCGGCGACGTCGAGCAGGTCCACGCAGCGCAGCACCAGCGTGTGCAGCAGGTCGGCGACGTCGAAATCGTCGACGAGCGTGTCGGCCAGTGCGACGAACGTCCGGGTCACCTGTCGTTCACGGTCGGCCATGCCCACCATCTCCTGGTTTGCTCGTCGGTTCTCTTCATGGTGGTCCTCACCGGGGCTCCAGGTCCAACCTGAGCCGCCGGGCGACGATGTCAGCGGCGACGTCGCGCAGTGCGCGGCCGTGGCCGAACGCGTAGGCCCGCATCCGGGCCAGCGCCTCCGCGGCGGGCAGGTCCAGCTGCGCGATCAGCATCCCGGTGGCCTGGTGCACCTCCCGGTGCCGCATCCCGGCCCCCTCCATCCACCGGCCGTCCCCGTCGAGCCACCGGTCGCCGCCGAGCAGGCCGGACAGGGCCAGCGCGGCGATGTCGGCCACCTGCAGCGCCGTGGCGAGCTCGGCCGCGGTGAGCGACCCCGGCGTCGCCCGGTAGGTGTCCAGGGTCGCGACGCGCACCACCCCGATCTGCAGCGGGAAGGTGAACAGCGCCGCGACCGGCTGCTCGGCGGCCTGGGCGGCGAAAACCGGCCAGGCCGACGGCAGCTCGGCCGTGAGATCGGGGTGCAGCACCGGGCCGCCCAGGGAGTAGGCCTCGAAACACGGCCCTTCGCCCAGGGTGAACTGCAGTTCGGCCAGCGCGGCGCTCACCGGGTCGCTCGTGTAGACGACTTCGCGGTGCCCCTCGTCGGCCATCACCGACACGGCGGCGCCGTCCACCGGGAGCAGCCGGACGAACGCCCGGCAGACCCGGCCGACCGTGTCGACACCGCTGCCCGGCCGGCCTTCCGCGAGCGCGGCGAGGACGCTGACGCGCAAAGCGTCGAGCTCAGCCACCGACCTCCCGCCACCGCATTACCGGAACCCTACCCCGCGAGGTGCGGGTACACCGGCGAGCGATGCTGGAAGGCCAGGATCGCCGGGTTCTCGACGACACCGTCGCGGATTTCCACCGCACGCCGGACGGTTTCGTGACCGTCCCATGCGGACGGTCCGCCGAGCACCGGGCGCAGCAGCGGCAGCAGGGCCTCGCTGATCTCCCACGTGGCCGAGTTCCAGAGGTAGGACGGGCTGTGGTCCACCGCGTAGTAGGTGATGCCGTTCCCGACGGTGAACGCCGGATGGGTGAACGTCGTCGGCTTCGCCCAGCTGAAGCCCATGCCCTCGTCGCAGGAGACGTCGACGATGAGGCTGCCCGGCGCGAAGGCGGCGAGGTCCTCCTCGATCAGGAACGTCAGCGGCTCGGCGGTGTCCTGCAGGACGCAGTTGACGACGATGTCGTGCTCGGCGAGGAACCCGGCCAGCGGCACCCGGCCCCGCTCGGTCCGGGCGTGGCTGCGCCGGAGGTCGCCCGGGTTGTTCACGTCGTGGTCGAAGTGGACCATCGTCGCGGAGTGGATCGGCGAGCCGACCGCGGCGATCCCGCGGCCGGTGAGGACGTGCACGTCGTGTATCCCGTGCGCGTTGAGCGCGGTCACCGAACCGCGTGCCGTCGCGCCGAAGCCGATCACGACCGCCTTGAGCCGCCGCCCGTAGTCCCCGGTCGCGCCGGCCAGCTGCAGCGCGTGCAGCACCGAGCAGTAGCCGGCCAGCTCGTTGTTCTTGTGGAAGACGTGCAGGCCGAACGAGCCGTCGCGGTTCCAGTGGTTCATCGCCTCGAAGGCGATCAGCGTCAGCTTGCTGTCGATCGCCAGCTGCGTCAGCTCGGTGTCCTGGACGCAGTGCGGCCAGCCCCACAGCACCTGGCCGGGCCGCAGTTCGGCGACGTCCTCCCGCAACGGCTTGGCGAGCAGCACGACGTCGCATTCGGCGACGAGCTGCTCGTGCGTGCGCAGGCCGCCGACGAGGCCGGCCAGCTGTTCGTCCGCGACGCCGAAGTCCGCGCCGTAGCCGTGTTCGAGGAAGATGCGCTCGCGCAGATCGCGATCGATCCGCTCGAAGTGGCGGGGATGGATGGGAAGCCGGCGTTCGTTCTCCTTGCGGGAGCGCGAGACGACGCCGAGGGTGAGCTGGTCCACGAGGGCCCCTTTGCTAGACCCCAGTCTTAACACACGGTGTAGGGTTCGAGGTGACCGAGAGCACTTCGCGCGCGGGCGCTCGAGCCCGCGCCGTCCTCGGGCGCAGTCCGGCCGCGATCGGCGGCCAGAGACGGGAGCACCGGCATGACGTCGGGCCCACACACAGTCACCGCCCCCGCGGCCGAAGAGCACGCGCTCCGGCTGCGGTTGAAACCGAAGGGACCCACGACGGGGTACGTCGACGGCGCGTGGTGGCCGCGGTCGGCCGACCTGGTCGGCGAGCTGCCGGAACTGTTCGCCGTACTGGCCGTCCGCCTGGGCCGGATCGAACGGGTCACGTTCCACCTCGGCGACTTTTCCGAGCCACCGCGCCGGATCGTGTACGACGGCGAGCGGGTCCGGTTGGAGGGGTTCCGCTCGCAGCGCCCCGGAACGGTGACCGTGATCGGCGCTTCGGACCGGCACCGGGTGACGCTGCTGACCGTCCCGTCGGACACCGACCCGGACGTCGCGCACGACGTGCAGATGACCGCCGCGCACCGCGACAACACCGACACCGTCGAGACGTTGCTCGACCGTCTAAAGTAGACGGCTCGGCAGGGCGAGGCGGAAGATCTTGCGGACGACCGAGCCGAGCTGCCGCGACAGCGATCCCGTGTTGTAGGGCAGGCCGTGGTCTTCGCAGATCTCCCGCACTTCGCCGGCGATCTGCGGGTACCGGTGGCTGGGCAGGTCGGGGAACAGGTGGTGCTCGATCTGGTGGCTGAGGTTCCCGGACAGCACGTGGAACAGCGGGCTGCCGGTGATGTTCGCCGAACCCAGCATCTGGCGCAGGTACCACTGGCCCCGGCTCTCGCCTTCGCTCTCCTCCTCGGAGAAAACCTCGGCGCCGTCGGGAAAATGGCCGCAGAAGATGATCGAGAACGCCCACAGGTTGCGGATCACGTTGGCGGTGACGTTCGCCGTCAACGTCAGGGGCGCCAGCGGCCCGGTGAGCAGCGGGTAGACGACGTAGTCGCGCCCGGCCTGGCGCGCGGTCTTGCGCAGCATCGGCTTCAGCAGCGGGAGGACGTCCCGCCAGCTTCGCCGCCGCTGCACGATCCGGTCGACTTCGAGGTCGTGCAGCATGATCCCGTACTCGAAGAACACCGCCTGCGCCGCGGCGTAGAGCGGGTTGCCGAGGTAGTACGGGTGCCACGGCTGGTCCTCGGTGATCCGCAGGATGCCGTAACCGACATCGCGGTCCTTGTCGAGGATGTTCGTGTAGGTGTGGTGCATGAAGTTGTGTGAGCGGCGCCACTGCTCACCGGGGCAGACCATGTCCCACTCGAAGGTCCGCGAGTTCAGCGCCGGGTCCTTCATCCAGTCGTACTGGCCGTGCATGACGTTGTGGCCGATCTCCATGTTGTCGAGGATCTTCGACACCGCGAGCGCCGTCACCCCGCCCAGCCACGCGGGCGGGAACCAGCCGGCGAACAGCAGCAGGCGGCCGGACACCTCGCAGAACCGTTGCACGGCAACGACGTTGTGGATGTAGTCGGCGTCTTCCGCGCCCAGCTCCCCGGTGACGCGGGTGCGCAGCTTGTCCAGCGCCGTGCCGATCTGCTCGATCTCGACGGGATCGAGTTCCCTGTGGGTGGTGGTCATCAAGCGCTCTCCTCGGGCCGTTCGACTGCGGTCGCCGTGGTCCGGGGCGAGCCCCCAGCGTAGGCGCGTCCGCCGCGCCCGCGCTCGGCCAGGTGGGTGGTCCCGGATCGTTTCCAGCGGCGCCACACGCGCGTAACGTGGCGCACCGGAGACCTGGTGGCCAAGGGTTCAGGCCGGCACCCGTGGATGTGATGGCGTGACGGCGACGGCGACGGTCGTGTCACTCTGGCCGTAGTAGGCGAACCACCGGCCGCGGAACTGCACCAGCCCTTCGACGAACGTGACGTTCGAGACCATGCCGTGGGTGTCCTCGAAGCTGGTCGGGCGCAGCCACGGTTCGGTCGTGCGCGCGACGACCTTCGCCGGATCCGTGGCCGCCACGGCGATCTGCCCGCAGCGGTAGTGCACCTCGCTCGGGGACGTCGCCGTGGCGCCGTTGACCAGGAACACCAGCAGCCCGCCGTCCGTGCGGACCGGCGGGGCGCCGATCTCGACGAGCGTCGCGTCCCACTCGCCCGGGGTGGGCGTGTGCATCGGGTGCTCGTCGCCGGCGACCGGCGTCCAGTGCAGCAGGTCCTCGGACGTCGCCGCGTGGATCGTGCCCTCGCCGAACCACATCCAGTACCGGCCGCCGAGCTTCTCCGGGTGGATCACGCCGGCCTTGCTCCACGGCCGGTCCGGTCCGTACGGCAGGGTCCGCCAGGTGTTGAAGCCGGGGAACAGCGGGCCGTGCTTCGTCCAGTCACGCAGATCGGCCGACGTCGCCAGGCACAGCTGGGCTTGCGTGCCGTCGAATCCCGTGTACGTCAGGTAGAACGTGTCGTCCACGCGGGTGATCCGGGGGTCTTCGCACCCGGCGCGTTCGTAGTCGTGTTCGGGCTTGAGAACCGGGTCGTCTTCCCGGGAGAACCGGACGCCGTCGTCGCTCCAGGCGAGCCCGATGCGCGAGACGCGGTCGGCCGCGTGCGCGCGGTAGAGCAGCGCGACCCGGTCGCCGACGACGATCGCCGCGGGGTTGTAGAGGTTCGCCGACTCCCAGCCGTCACCGCGCGGGCGCAGGATCGGGTTGGCCGGGCTCGGCTCGAACGGCCCGAGCGGGAACGTCGCGGTCACCGGTCGAGCAGGGCGTCGGCGAGCAGGGCCTGGGTGATCTTCTGCAGCGGCGGCGCTTGGTACGACAGCAGCTGGATCATCCCGACGTAGAGCAGGTCGTGCTCGGGATCGACCCAGAACCACGTGCCCGCCGCGCCGTCCCACTGGTAGGTGCCGCGCCCGACCGGCGAGCCGGCTAAGGCGGGGTCGTGGAACACGGCGCCGTCGTAGCCGTAGCCGAACCCCGGCCGCAGGTCCATGTGCCCGGCGTGGAAACCCTTTTCCAGCAACGCTTCCGGCAGCTGGTTGGTCATCTGCGCCGTGACGGCCTCGGCGCTGACGAGCTGCCGCCCGTGCCACTCGCCGCGGTTGAGCAGCAGCTGGGCGAACTTCGCGTAGTCGCCGATCGTCGAGACCAGGCCCATCCCACCCCACGCCGCTTCCGGCGGGGCCGTGGGGTCACGGTAGAGCGGGTTCCGGATCGGCAGCAGCCGGAACGGGCCGCCGGTGTAATGCAGCGCGGCCCGCCGCCGCCGTTTCCCCGGCGGGGTGTGGAACGCGGTGTCGGCCATGCCCAGCGGCGCGAAGATGTGCTCGTGGAAGAAGTCCGGCAGCGACTGGCCGCCGAGCCGCTCGATGATCGCGCCCTGCAGGTCCATCGACAGGCTGTAGCGCCAGCTCGTCCCCGGCTGGTACGCCAGCGGAAGACGGCTCAGGCGCGCGACGAAGTCGTCCAGGTTCGCGGCCCGGAACGGCTTTTCGGCGCGGTAGAGCCGGGTCAGCGGGTCGGTTTTGTCCCAGCCGTAGCCGAACCCCGCGGTGTGCGTCAGCAGCTCGCGCATGGTCGGCGGGTGCTCGGGATCGGCCAGCACCGGGCGGCCGTGGTCGTCGAACCCGGTGGCGACCCGCAGGTCCCGCAGCTCGGGCAGGTGGTCGGCGATCGGGTCGTCCGGCTTCCAGAGGCCTCGGTCGGCGAGGATGCCCATGGCCAGGCCGGTGACCGGTTTGGTCATGGAGAAGATCCGGAAGATCGTGTCGGTCCGCAGGGGTTTGCGCGGGAACCGGCGGTCGAGGCCCATCGCCGTGGTGCGCACGATTTCGCCGTGGCGCGCCACGAGGGTGACGGCACCGGCGATGACGCCGTCGTCGATCTTCTGCCGCACGGCGGCGTCGGCCCGGTCGAGGCCCGCTGACGACAGGTTGACGTCTTCGGGGGTCACGGCGCGAGCCCGCCCAGCCACTTCAGGGACGGTTTCGGCGTGCGCGCGAACGTCGTGCGGTCGACGGCGACCAGGCCGAACGTCGGGCCCCAGTGACCCCATTCCCAGTTGTCGAGCAGGCTCCAGTGGAAGTACCCGCGGACGTCGACGCCGTCGTCCATCGCGGCGCGCAACGACTCCAGCGCGCCGGTCGTGTAAGCGATGCGCTGGGTGTCGTCCGCCGTCGCGACGCCGTTTTCGGTGACGATGATCGGGAGGTCGCCGACCACCCGTGCCACCCGCCGCACCGCGCCGCCCAGCGCGGCGGGGGTGTACTCCCAGCCGGTCTGCGTGCGTTCGGCGGCCGGGTTCCCGGCGACCGTGCCGTCCGCGCGCAGGCGTCCGCCGGTGTAGGTCTGGACGCCGACGAAGTCGTCGCCCGCACTCGCCCGCAGGAAGACCTGGTCGCGCGGCTCGGCGTAGGCCTCCAACGCCGCCTCGGCGCCGGGTTCGGCCTGGTAGTCCTGGACCGACACGCCCCAGCCGGCGAGCAGGCCGGGGTGGTTCGCCCGCAGCCGGTCCACAGTGGACCGGTGGACGGCGATCATCGCGTCCGTCGTCGCCGCGTCCGGCTCGGGCAGACCGTTGGCCAGCTCCCCGGCCGTGGTGAGTTTCGGGAAGATGGCGACGATGTTGGGCTCGTTGACGGTCTCGACGCGCTCGACCCCGGCGTCGAGGACGGGTGCGAGCGCGTCGACGTACCGCAGGAACCGCTCGGTCGCGTCGGGGCGCAGCCAGCCGCCGGTGGCGGAGAACCACAGCGGCAGCGTGAAGTGGTGCAGTGTCGCGAGTGGACGGAGCCCGCGTTCCCGTGCGCCTTCGACGATCCGGCGGTAGTGCGCGACGGCCGCGTGCGAGATGTGGCCGTCGGCGGGTTCGACGCGGGACCACTCGATGCCGAACCGGTAGTCGGTGAAGCCCGCGCCCGCGGTGAGGTCGAGGTCCTCGGGCCAGCGGTGGTAGCTGTCGACGGCGTCACCGCACCGCTCGGCGACCGGCGAGTCCGGTTTGTTCTCGCGGTACCACCAGTCGCTGGCGACGTTGCCGCCTTCGGTCTGGTGGGCGCCGGTCGCGACACCCCAGAGGAAGCCGGGCGGAAAGGTCATCGCACACTCCTGATGCCGAGGACGACAGCGGCCGCGGCCACCGCCAGGACGAGGGCGACCACGAAGATCGCCAGGTAGCCCACCGCGCCGGCGAGCAGGCCGCCGGCGATCGGCGCGACGACGCCGGGCAGCGTCGAGCCGATGCTCAGCACGCCGAGGTCGCGCGCGGCCGTGCCGGGGTCGGGCAGCACCGCGACCATCAGGGCCTGGTCGACCGAGAGGTACGCGCCGAGCGTGAGCCCGACGATCCCGAAGAACACCAGCTCGGTGGCCAGGCTCGGCGCGGCCAGCAGCGGGACCAGGCCGAGCGCCAGCAGCACCGGCGCCCCGCCGACCACGGGTTTCAGCCGGCCGAGCCGGTCGGCCAGCACGCCCGCGACGATCACCGAGACGGCCGAGAGCACACCCACCAGCAGCGTCGCCAGTCCGACGACCCGGCCGGCGTCGGCGGTGGACAGGCCCAGGTAGTCGGTGAGCAGGTAGAGCTGGAACGTCGTGATCATCAGGATCGCCAGGATGAACAGGAACCGGCCGGCGAAGGCGAGCCAGAAGTCGCGCGAGGCCGGGAGCGCCAGGGCGCGGCGGGCGACCCGCCGGGGCTCGTCCCGGTTGTCGCGGCCGGGCACGGCGACCGCGAGCACGACCGCGACGAGCACCATCAGCCACGGGACCAGGATCAGCCCGCGCGACGGCGTCGTCACCAGCGCCCCCGCCACGACCCCGCCGGCGGTCTGCCCGAGCAGGTACCCGAAGCCGGCGAACGCGGACGCCCGGCCGATCGCGCCGGCCGGCACGTGGTCGGGGATCAGCGCGGACAGGGCCGCCACCCACGTCCCGACCCCGAGCTGGAACAGGGCGTAACAGACGCCGACGAGCACGAGGTCGTCCGTGAGCCCGGCCGCGGCGAGGGCGACCGCGGCCAGCACCGCCGAGCCGAGCAGCCAGGGCGAACGGCGCCCCAGCCTGCTGCGTGTCCGGTCCGAGAGGAGCCCGCCGAGCACGGTGCCGACGGCGCTGGTCACCGCGCCGGCCACGGCGTAGGCGGTGAAGACGCCGACCTTGTGCGCGGGCGTGACGTCGGCGAGCAGCGCGGCGAGCAGGGTGCCGCTCGCCGCGCCCGGGGCGGCCCAGGCCAGCTGGCCGAGCAGCAGGAACGGCCCGAGCCGGCCGAGCCGCACGGTGCCCGTATCGATCGTCACGCTCAGGACCGTACACGAAAACCCAGTGATGCTGGGTTTTCAGATCCCGGGTACCTTCGAGACATGCCCGAACCGACACGTCGCGGTCCGTACGCCAAGGGGATCGCCCGGCGGCAGCAGATCCTGCGGGAGGCACTGGCCGCCTACGCCGAGAGCGACAGCGCCGGGCCGTCGCTACGGGCCATCGCGAAGCGGACCGGGCTGAGCGAGCGCGGGCTGCTGCACTACTTCCCGGCCCGTGACGAGCTGTTCGTGGCGATCCTCGCCGAGCGCGACGCGGCCGACCGCGCGACGTTCGACCCGGACGGCCCCCTCGACGACCTCGCCGGGGTGACGGCGCACAGCGCCAAGACACCCGGCCTGGTCCGGCTCTTCCTCGAGATGGCCGCGGCCGCGCCCGACCCGGCCCACGCGGCCCACGGCTTCTTCACGCGCCGCTACCGCGAGCTGCGCGAGATCCTCGCCCGGAAGTTCGGCCGGTCCCCGCGTCGCGAGAGCCCGCCGCCGGTCGACGCGGACTTCGCCGCGCGGATCCTGATCGCGGCGTCCGACGGTCTGCAGACCCAGTGGCTGCTCGACCCGTCGATCGACCTCGAAGACGACCTCGACCGGCTCGCGAAGCTCCTCCAGGCGGCGCGGTGAGCACCCCGCCGCCGGGCTTCGAGCTGCTGGTGTCCTCGCCGTTCGTCGCGCAGGTGGGCCCGATCCACGTCAACGACGAGGGCGTCCTCGGCGTCCACGTCCGCGACGAGCACCGGAACGTGCTGGGCACGGTGCACGGCGGCTTCCTGATGACACTGGCCGACGTCGCCGCCGGCCGGATGGCCCGCCGGGCGATCGGCGAGGGCGCGGTCGTCCAGACGGTCAGCGCCACGGTCGACTTCCTCTCGACCGCCGCCGTCGGCAGCTGGCTGGAGATCGAGGCGACGGCCGACCGCGTCGGCCGTCGCGCGGTCTTCATGTCCTGCCGGGTGACGTCAGGCGACAAGACGATCGCGCGGGCCAGCGTCGTCCTGCTGCGCCGCTGACCCGCCGTGTCGTCCCCCCAATCACGCGTGTCGTCCCTCCCATCACGCGAGTCGACCCTCCAGGCACGCGAACCGACCCCCTGGGTACGCGAACTAACCCTCTGGGTACGCGAGATGTCGGCCACCTCGCGTGCTTGAACCGGCATCACCCGTGATTGAAGAGGCATCACCCGTGATTGAAGAGGCATCACTCGTGATTGAAGGGTCGACACCCGTGATTGGGAGGACGACACGCGTGCCTGGAGGGTCGGTTCGGCGGCGGAAAATTGCGAACAACGGCGGCCGCCGGGCGGGGGCGCGCGAGGGGCGGGCGGGCGGTCCAGGCGCGGGCCGTGAATCTTGGACCAACTTAGGGGCGGTGGGACGGCGGGTGGGATTACGCCTTGTGACACGGAGCCGCGCCGGGGTGACCGGCTAATGTCAGCACCACACGAGGACGTCGCGAGGAGAAACTGTGGTAGCCGAAAACGGGCAGCCCCAACGGCTGGCTGAGTTGCTCGGAACGGAGCGGGAACGCCTGGTCCGCCGCTGGACCGAGCTCGCCGGTTCGGCGCTGCGGGGGCGGCTGACCACCACCGAGCTCGAACGCGACTTCGGCGAGCTGTACACCGCGATCACCGCCGTGTTCACCCTGGACGGCGACCTGTCCCAGCCCGAGTACACCGAGCTCAAGGCGCAGCTGGCCGACCTTTCGCGCGCCCGCGCGCGGCAGGGCTTCAGCCCGTCCGAGACCGCCGCGGGCGTGTTCGCCCTGAAGCAGGCCGTCTCCGAGCTGACCGAGAAGGACGACAACCCCCAGGTCTTCCGCGAGGTGCTGACCTTCTCGAACCTGCTCGACGCGCTGGGGCTGTGGACGTTCGAGACCTACGCCTCCGCCCGCGAGGAGATCATCAGGGAGCAGTCCGAGCAGCTGCTCGAGCTGACCACGCCGGTGGTGAAGCTGTGGGAAGGCGTGCTGGCGGTGCCGCTGGTCGGCACCCTCGACTCCGCGCGCACCCAGGTCGTGATGGAGAAGCTGCTCGAGGCGCTGGTCGAGACCGGCTCGGAGCACGCGATCATCGACATCACCGGGGTGCTGGCCGTCGACACGCAGGTCGCGCAGCACCTGCTCAAGACCGTCGTGGCGGCGCGGCTGATGGGTGCCGAGTGCATCATCTCGGGCATCCGGCCGCAGATCGCGCAGACGATCGTCGCGCTCGGCATCGAGTTCGGCGACATCACCACGAAGGCCACCCTGGCCGACGCCCTCCGGCACGCCCTGCACCGCGAAGGCGTCGTGGTGAGCCGCCGATCCCGTGAACGGACCGCCTGATGGACCGTGTCCCCATCCTGAAGATCGGCGACATGCTGCTGGTCTCCATCCAGATCGACCTGCAGGACCAGAGCGTGCTGGCGCTGCAGGAGGACCTCGCGGACAAGATCAGCACGACCGGTGCGTCCGGCGTGGTCATCGACATCTCCGCGGTCGAGATCGTCGACTCGTTCATCGGCCGGATGTTCGCGACCATCGCCTCGCTGTCGAAGCTGTTCGACGCCGAGACGGTCGTGGTCGGCATGCGGCCCGCGGTGGCGATCACGCTGGTCGAGCTCGGCCTCACCCTGGGCGGTGTGCGCACCGCGCTCGACCTCGACCGCGGGATCAAGGTCCTCGACTCGCTCACCGCCGCGCGGAACAAGGGGGCGTCGGACGATGATTCCGTCCGGGTGACCGGATGACCGCCGCCGGCGAGCCGGAGGAGATCGTGATCCGGGCCGACCAGGACGTCGTCCGGGTCCGCCAGCTCGTCCGCTCCTACGCGCTGCAGGTCAAGCTCTCCCTGGTGGACCAGACCAAGCTGGTCACCGCCACCAGCGAGCTCGCCCGCAACACCCTGATCTACGGCGGCGGCGGGACGGCCAGCGTCGAGGAGGTCGCCGACGGCCGGCGCAAGGGCGTCCGGGCCAGCTTCCACGACGACGGCCCCGGCATCCCGGACGTCACCGTGGCCCTGGCCGACGGCTGGAGCAGCGGCAAGGGCCTCGGCCTCGGGCTCGGCGGCGCCAAGCGCCTGGTGGACCAGTTCGACCTGGACACCGAGGTCGGCCGCGGCACGGACATCACCGTCGTCAAGTGGGCCCGATGACCACCGCCGGCTGCCTGCCGGTCACCGAGGACTTCGCCTGGATCCGGGTCGAGGACGACACGGCACACGGCCGGGCCCGGCGTACCGCGGCCACGCTCGCCGCCCAGCTGGGCTTCGGCGAGGTCCGGGTGGCCGAGGTCGGGCTCGCCGTCACCGAACTCGCGACGAACCTCGTGAAGCACGCCACCGAAGGCGTCCTGGTCGTCCGGTCCGTCCGGGCGATCACCCAGGCCGCGGTGGAGGTCGTGGCGATCGACCGCGGCCCCGGCATGACCGACGCCGTCGCCTCGGGCCGGGACGGCGAGTCCACCACCGGGACGCTCGGGGTCGGCATGGGTGCCGTCCGCCGGCTGGCCGACGCGACCTCGGTGCTCTCCGAACCCGGCCGCGGCACCGTCGTGACCGCGCGGTTCCACCCCGGGCGCGCCCCGCTCGACGAGATCCCCGAGGCCGACACGGCCGGGATCACCCGCCCGATCGGGGGTGAGGACGTCTGCGGCGACACCTACGCTGTGCACAGCGGGCCCGGCCGGCTCCGGCTGATGATGTGTGACGGGTCGGGTCACGGCCCGCTGGCGGCCGCGGCCTCCCGGGCCGCCGCCGACCTCTTCCGCGCACGCCCGACGGACCCGCCGGAGGTGATGGTGAAGCAGATCCACGAAGGCCTTCGCCGGACCCGCGGCGGCGCCGTCGCCGTGGCGGACGTCGACGTCGCCGCCGGCACGGTCCGGTTCGCCGGGCTGGGCAACATCGCCGGCTCGGTCATCGCCGGCGGGCGCAAGCAGGGCATGATCTCGGCGCCCGGGGTCGCCGGGCACCAGGCCCGCACGATCCGCTCGTTCGACTACGAGCTGCCGCCCGGCGCGACCGTGGTCCTGCACTCCGACGGCCTCACCGAGCGGTGGAGCGTCGACGGCCGCGAGCGCCTGTTCGCCGCCACTCCCCTCGCGATCGCGGCGGCGCTGCTGCGCGACGCCGGGGTCCGCAACGACGACGCCGGCGTGCTGGTCGGCAAGCCACGCCCATGACCGGCCGGGCCCGCGACGAGCTCATCCGGCTGCCGGTCAGCGCGGAGACCGACGTGTTCACCGTCCGCCGGTGCGGCCGCGAGGTGGCCGCCGCGGTGGGCCTGGAGGGCCAGGACCAGGTCCGGGTCGCCACGGTGCTCAGCGACATCGGGCGCGACCTGGTGCACGCCGGGGTGAAGGCCACCGTCCGGTTCGTCCTCCAGGAGGCGCCGCCCGCGCTCGTCGTCGAGTTCGGCTGGCACGGCGGCGCGGCCGAGGCGGTGCTCCGGACCGGCCGGGACACCGCGGACCGGCTGATGGACGGCGTGCGCGTCAGCCAGGACGGCGGCCAGCACGTCGTCTCGCTGCACAAGCTGCGCTCCCCCGCGGCGCACACCCCCGCGGCCGCCGATCTCGTCCGGCTGCGCGAGGTCCTGGAACAGCGCGGGGTGAGCACCCCGATGGACGAGCTGCGGGCGCAGAACCAGGAGCTGCTCGAAACGCTGGAAACCCTCGAAGTGAAGAGCCAGGAACTGATGCGGCTCAACGAAGAGCTCGAGGAGACCAACCACGGTGTCGTGGCGCTCTACAAGGAACTCTCCGAAGAGCTGGAAGAAACCAACCGCGGCGTCGTCGCGCTCTACGCCGAGCTGAACGAGAAGTCGAGCCAGCTCAAGGCGGCCAGCGAGGCGAAGACCCGGTTCTGGTCCAACATCAGCCACGAGCTGCGGGCACCGATCAACTCCGTCATCGGTCTCGCGCGGCTGCTCACCGGCCCCGGCGCCGACCCGCTCACCGACGACCAGCGGCGTCAGGTCGAGCTCGTCAACGACGCCGGCTCGACGCTGCTCTCGCTGGTCAACGAGCTGCTCGACACGGCGAAGGCCGAGTCCGGCCGGCTGGTCGCGCAACCGACCCAGGTCGACCTGACCGCGATCTGCCTGCAGCTGCGGGGCGCGCTGCGCTCGACGATGACCTCACGCGAGGTCAAGCTGGTGATCGAAGAGCCGGACCCGGCGCCGCCGGTGATCACCGACGAGACGATGCTCGTCCGGATCCTGCGCAACCTGCTGTCCAACAGCCTCAAGTTCACCGAACGCGGCGAAGTCCGGCTGGCCATCGACGCCGACGAGGACAACGTCCGGTTCACCGTCTCGGACACCGGCATCGGCATCCCGGACGACCACCAGGAGCGGGTCTTCGAGGAGTTCCACCAGGTGCAGAACGACCTGCAGATCGGCGTCGCCGGCACCGGGCTCGGCCTGCCGTACGCCCGCCGGCTCGCGGAGATCCTGGGCGGCGGGCTGACGCTGTCGAGCGAGCACGGCCGGGGTACCACCGTCGTGCTCGCGCTGCCACGGCCCGACCCGCGCCGGGCCACCCCGGCCGGCGTCGACTCGCTGCTGATCGTCGACGACGACGCCGAATTCCGCGACCGGCTCGCGCGGCTGGTCCACGGCGTCTCCGCCGACGTCCGGCACGCTTCGGACGGGCGGGAGGCGATCGAGGCGATCGACGAGCACCGGCCGGGCCTGATCTTCCTCGACCTGTTCATGCCGGGGATGAACGGCAAGGAGGTGCTCCAGGTGCTGCGGGAGAAACCCGAGCAGCGCGACATCCCCGTGGTCGTGGTCACCTCGTCGGCGCCGGAAGGACTGGACCTCACCGGGGCCGGGCTGCGGGCGGGCCTGCTGCTCAAGTCGCAGGTCACGCCGGAGACGCTCAAACTTGCCATCGGAGAAGCATTCGCGGTCGTGGCCAGGACGGTGCCCAGATGAGTTCCCCCGAAGACGACACCACGGCCGGACGGGCCAGCATCCTGGTCGTCGACGACCTCGAAGCGAGCCGGTACCTCACGAGCAGCTGGTTGCGCCGCAACGGCTACCGCGTCACCGAAGCCAAGACCGGGCGGGAGGCGCTGACCGCCGTCGCCGAGGAGGAGCTCGACCTCGTCCTGCTGGACGTCAACCTGCCGGACATGAGCGGGTTCGAGGTCTGCGAGCGGGTCAAGGGCGACCCGCGCACGGCCGCGATGCCGGTCATCCACATCTCCGCCACGGCCATCGAGGTCGAGGACCGCACCACCGGGCTGGACCGCGGCGCGGACGGGTACCTCGTCGAACCGGTCGACCCGGGTGAGCTGGTGGCCACCGTCGAGGCCGCCCTGCGGTACTACCGGGCCCGGACCCACGCCGAACGGCTGGCGCTGCGGCTGGGCCGGCTGACCCGCGCCACCCTCGCGATGAACAGCGCCCGCACGTTCGACGACGTCCTCGTCGCGGCGGCGGCCGGCGCCGCGACGATCTTCGAGGGGCCGGCCTCGGTCGTCAGCGCGAGCCACCGCGGCCTGGTGCGCTCCGCGACCACCGGCGGCCCCGACGAGCCGCCGGCCGTCCGCGCGGACACCCCGCGCGCGCTGGAGCAGGTCACGAAGACGGCCGGTGACGGTGCGCCGGCGTCCTCCGTCTTCCCGGCCCCGGACGGCCTTTCGACGGTGGCCCTGGCCTTCCCGAACCCGTCGCAGCTGCCCGTCGCGATCACGGTGGCGTCGCGGGCGATCCGGTCCGAGGACGACCGCAACCTGCTGCTGCAGCTGGGCCAGGCGACCGCGCTCGCGTGCGAGGCGATGCGGAACTTCACCGAAGAGCACCAGCTCGCCCTGACCCTGCAGCAGAGCCTGCTGCCCCGGGAGCTGCCGGCCCGGCCCGAGCTGGAAATGGCCGCCCGGTACGCGCCCGCGAGCGACAACGTGGAGATCGGCGGCGACTTCTACGAGGTGTCCGACCTGGGCGGCCGGCTCCTGATCGCCGTCGGGGACGTCGTCGGGCACTCCATCGAGGCGGCCACGGTGATGGGCGAGGTCCGGCACGCGCTGCGGGCGTACGCGGTCGAAGGGCACGGCCCGGTGGAGATCCTGCACCGGCTGGACGCCGTGCTGCGCCGCTACCACCCGCGCAGCCTCACCACGCTCTGCCTGATCGCGATCGACCCGGCGTCGGGCGCGGTGGAGATCGCGAACGCCGGCCACATCCCGCCGCTGCTCGCCGACGCGACCGGCGCCCGCTACGTCGAGATCGCCGGCCCGCTGCTGGGCATCGGCCTGCCCCGGCCACCGGCCACGGCGCTGACCGTGGAGCCCGGCACGCTGGTGCTCCTCGTCACCGACGGCCTGATCGAGCGCCGCGGCATCGTGATCGACGACGGCATGGAGTCGCTGCGCACGGCGGTCGTCCACGACGCCGACCTGGAGACCCTGTGCGACGAGCTGCTGGAGCGCTTCGGCGAAGCCGCGGAAGACGACATCGCGCTGCTGGCCTTCCGACGCCGCTGAGCGCACGGCGGCTCGCCCCGCTGCCGCACCGTAAAGCCGTGAATGGCCCATTGAGGGACTTAGAGTCCCTCAATGGGCCATTCACGGACTTGGAAGCGCAAAACTCCTGGTCAGGGCGCTGCGCTGTAGCGGTGCGCGCGTTCCGCCTTGGCCGCGGCCGCGCCCAGGTGGACCACCACCCGGCACTGCGTGTCACCCATGGCGATGCGCTCCTCCAGCGTCACCGCCGACGAGCCCACGTTGCGGGCCGCGATGCCGCCGAACACCGAGGACGTCATGCGGCACAGGGACGGCGACTGGCGTACCGCGGCGCCGAACGGGCAGTCGGAGTTCACGAAGACCAGCCGGTCCTCGGTGACCTCGACCACCTGGAACGTGCCGCCGATCGCCGCCTTCAGGCGGACCAGGCACTCCGCGATCTGGGCGGGCTCCAGCGGGGCCGCGGGCGTCCCGGCGGCGTCGCGGTACTCCTGCTCCATCTGGCCGCCGATGTCGGCCGCGACCTGGGCGATCGCGCGCTGCGCCGCTTCCGGGCCCTGCTGCTGCTCGATGGCCGTCGACAGCTGGACGACCAGGGCGCGCAGGAAGCTCTCGCGGCCGAACCCGCCCTCGGGCCGGGCTTCGGACAGCGCGGGCAGCGGGCTGACGCGACGCGCGGGCAGGTCGAGCGTCAGCTCACGCGGGCGGACCACCGGCAGCACGGACCGGACGAACTTCCCGCCGGCGCGCTTCGCCGCCACCGCCAGCTCGGACGAGAACTGAGACACGATCCACAGGCCACGGCCGCGGGACTGCTCCGCGGTGGGCGCCTCCCGCGGCAGCGCGAACGCCGCGCCCATGTCGTGCACCTCGAGCACGGGCTGGGCCTCGGTCCACTGGAGGGACACCCAGATGTCGCCCTGCCCGTGGTCGTAGGCGTTCGCGAGCAGCTCCGCCACGATCAGCGCGGCGTCGTCGATCTCCTCGGCCTGGTCCACCGTGTGGCGGGAGAGGAAGGCGGTGATCTCGCGTCGCAGCAGGGACGCCGACGCCCGGTCCTGCCGGTCAAGGAACCAATCCACGCCAGGACCTCCTCGGTAGCCCCCCACACCGTACGCTCTCCGGCCGCGCCTCCCCGGCACACGGCCGCCGCCGCCGGGGGCTGCTACCGTCGTGTCCATGCGGCCTAGAACCCAGCCGTGGTCCAGTCATGCGTGGCCGCCACCCGGCCCGCACTGACCCGGAGGAGTTCCCGTGCTCGAAGGCCCGCCCGCCCGCCTCAACTTCTCGATCGAACTGACCTCCACCGGCGCCGCGACGGTGCTCAAGGTGGCCGGCGAGATCGACGCGGCCGTGTCCGGCCGGTTGACCGAGCAGCTGGCCACCGCCGTCGAGGCCGGGCGGCCCGTGGTCGCCGACCTGGCCAGCGTGACCTTCTGCGACTCCACCGGGCTGACCGCCCTGATCCACGCCCACCGCACCGCCGAGGCGGCCGGCACGAGGTTCGTGATCGCCACCGCGCAGCGTGCCGTGCTCCGGCCGCTGTCCTTGCTGGGGCTGACCCAGCTGCTGGAGATCCACCCGGACGTCGACGCCGCCCGTCAGGCCGTCGCCTGACGCGGCAGTCCACTTGGGACACCACACGGCGCGGCGTGCTCCGGCCGTCCCGGTAGGGTGAGCTGCTGCTCATCGCGCTGGGGAGGATCGATGACCGAGCCGTCCGCCGATGCGCCGGTGAACTGGAAGTTTCTCGGGTCACTGGCGGCCGTCGTGGTGGTCGCGCTGGTCGCGATCGTGGCCTGGCTCGTCTCCGGCGCCGGGCTGCCGGCCGCGAGCCCGCCGCCGCCACCGGAACCGGCCCTGGTGGACCTCCAGATCATCGCCGGCTCGGGGGCGGCCACCGGGTTCGACGCGTGCGCCGTCCTGACCCCGGACGTCGTCACCGCGGCCGGCCTGAAGTACGCCTCGCTGTTCGCCGCGGACGGACCGGAGCCCGGGAAGGCACCCGGGGAGACCTCCTGCGGCGGCCCGGTCGGCACCCCGGTCCCCGACCTGGTCCCGATGGTGCTGCTGACCGTGTCCGGCCACCGCGTCACCGGATCCGCCACCAGCCACGGCATCCGCTACGACCGGCACCCCGGCGCCGGGTTCGACGACGTCGAAGTGGACTTCCCGATGGCCGGGCTGAAGGTCACCCACACCGGGCTGGTGGGCGGCGAGGCGATGCTGGCCAAGCTGGTCGACGGCGTCGCCGCGAACCTCGCCGCCGGACCGAAACCGGCGCCCGGGTACCGCTACCCGGCGCCGTACGACCTGCCGGCCAAACCCTGTGACGCCTTGCCGGTCGCGCTCTTCACGACCCTCACCGGCCGGCCCACGGACGGCAAAGTGGGCGAGTCGCGCACCGCGCGCGAAGCGTTTTCGGTCTCCGGCGACCGGATCGAGATGAGCTGCACCCGAGCGTCCGCGGCGCAGGAGACCGTGACGGTCACGCAGACGATCTACCGGCACGCGGACTCCGCCGTCGCGGAAGCCCAGTTCCTGTGCGGGAACGAGCCGGGCTGGACGGCGCTGCCGGTGCCGGTCGGCGACCACAGCTGCGCCTCGCCCGCCGTCGGCGGACGGAGCCTGATCCTGTTCCACGCGGGCCGCGAGCGGGTCCTGCTCGAATACCACGCCGAGCACCCGCCGGCCGGGGACCTCGCCGCGGCCGCCCGGGCGATCCACGACGCGCTGCCGGCGTGAAGACCGCGCCGCCGGGTCGGCGGCGGCGCGGTCACGGCTTCAGCTGCGGATGGTCTTCGACGCGTTGATGTAGGCGTTCGACGGGGCCATGAAGGACAGCACCACGCCGACCACCGCGGCGAGGACGCTGACGTAGCCCGCCCAGGTGCTCTGGCCGACCAGGACCGACAGCAGCTGCAGCGCCGTGATCACGGTGAGCACGATGCGCGCCCAGTTGCGCCCGGCCCGGAGCTTGAAGGCGAACAGCAGGTAGAGCAGGGCGATCACGACGGCGATCACCAAGGCCACGACGATGCCGATGGTGACGAGCTGGTCGATCTGCGCCTCGGTGAGGCTGCTGCCGCTCTGCTGGCTGCTGGTCCGGGTGGCGTCGGCGAGGGCGTCCCTGTTGCCGAAGACCAGGATCCCGCTGAGCAGGCTGATCACGGTCGAGGCGATGAAGGCCCAGAACGCGCCCTCGATGGTGCTGGGCCGGGCCTGCGCGGCGGCCCCGGAAGGGGATGGGTCGGACGAAGCCGGATAACTCGGGTATTCGCTCATGGGATCAACTTGGCACGGCCGTTCGGCGGTCGCTAGCCGAATGCGAAAGGCCGACTCGACCGGCCCAATCGGACACCGGAAACCGGCAACGGTGACCCGCGTCACCACGAATTCCACGGTCGGCGAGTTCAGCTCCAGCGGCCGCGGTGCACGACGTCGGCCGGCGGCTTCCGGCGCCGCTTGAACCGGTCCCGGTCGACCGGCACGGTCTCCGCCGGGTACCCGATGGCGATGGCCCCGATCGGCTCCTGGTCGTCCGGGACGCCGTACAGCGCGCGGAACGGCGCCACCTGCGCGGGCACGATGCCGAAGTACAGCGCGCCCAGGCCTTCGTCCACCGCGGTCTGCAGGATCAGCAGCGCCGCCATCCCGGTGTCGATGTGCCAGAACGGCACGGGCCACCGGGATTCGTCGCGGTCGGCCCAGCCCTTGTCCGGCTCGGCGTAGCGGTCCAGGTACACCCGCTTGCACGACAGCGGGACGATCACCAGCGGCGCGCTGCGCACCGATTCCTGGACGGCGTCGGAACCCACCGTCCAGAAGGGTTCCAGGGCTTCGCCTTCGAGCACCAGGAACGCTTGCCCCTGCGAGAATCCCGCCGACGGCCCGCGGGTGGCGTTGCCGAGGATGCGGTCCAGGCTCTCGGCGGGGACGGGATCGGGCCCGAACTCCCGCACCATGCGCCGCCGGCGCACGACGTCTTGGAACTCCATGATCGAAGACCCTAGCTTTCACCGACCGTCCCCGGCTGTTCTTTTGATGCGGCGGACGTCCGGTACCGACAGCACGAACACCGTCGCCGCCAGGATGGCGCCCGAAGCGAGCCAGAGGGCCGGGCCGACGCCGAAGCGGTCGGCCGCCGGTCCGGCCAGCGCGGCCCCGGCCGGGGCCAGGCCGAACGAGCCCACCGCCTCGTAGGCCGCGACCCGGGAGAACTTCTCGTGCGGGATCTCCTGCTGCAGCGTGGTCATCCAGTTGACGCCGAAGACCTCGACGCCGACGCCGCCGAGCAGCGCGGCCGCGCCCACCACGACCAGCGGCGCGTGCGCCGCCAGGGCGGCCAGTGGCAGCGCGAGCAGGAAGAGCGCCGACACCGCCGAGACCAGCAGGCGCCGCGGCCGCAGCCGGACCATGACGAGCCCGCCGAGGACCATGCCCGCGGCGTCGCAGGCCAGCACGAGGCCCCACGCGGCCGCGCCGCCGAGGTAACGGTCGGCGGCCACCGCGCCGAGCACGGCGAACGCGCCCACCCCCAGAGCGTTGACCACCGCGGACTGCACGACAGCGCTCCACAGCCAGCGACGGCCGGCGAACTCGGTCCAGCCCTCCCTGAGCTCGGTCACCAGGCCGGTGCGCCGCCGGACGGTGCCCTCCACCCGCATGAGCGCCCGCAGCCCGGCGGCGACGAGGAAGGTCGCGGCGTCGATCACCAGCACCCAGCCCGGCCCGGCCGCGGCGACCAGCAGGCCACCGCAGGCGGCCCCGGCGACCTGGGCGCCGTTGAGCCCGGTGCGGAAGATCGCGAACGCCTTGCTCGCGTGCTTCCGGTCGACCGAGCGCATCAGCTGGCCCTCGGCGGCGGGCATGTAGAAGGCCATCGCGAGGCCGTTCATCGCGGCGAAGACGGCCGGCTCCCACAGCCGGGCGGAGTGGGTGAACACCACGATCGCGAACAGCGCCTGCGCGAGCGCGCTGACCAGGCCGGCGCCGATCATCACGAGGTGGCGTGGCAGCCGGTCGGCGACCACGCCGCCGACCAGGAAGAAGAGGACGGCCGGGATGGTGCCCGCGGCCGAGACGATGCCGACCGCCGAGCCGGACCCGCCGGCGTCGAGGATCGCGAAGGCCATCGCTACCGGTGCGGCCGAGGAGCCGAGTGTGGAGACGACGGTGCCGGCGAGCTGCAGCGTGAAGGTGCGGCTCTGCCACGGACCGGCGTCGACGGACGTGGTCAAGGTGAACTCCCCCAGATTAGTGTCAATTTCGTCTATCCAGATTGAATGTATCCTGAGGGGCATGTCAAGGGAGATTCCGGCGACGGCGGGCCGCGGCGAGCGGGTGCCGTCCGGCGCCGATCTGGCGAACGCGCTGATGCGGGCCACGCACACCCTGCGCCGCTTCGCCGGCCGGCCGTACCAGCAACGTGGCTGGTCGACACCGCGCGTCCTGCTGATGCTGGCCGTCGAGGAAGCCGGCTCGCCCCGCATGGGCGACCTCAAGAAGCAGCTCGGCGTGACCGGTCGCTCGATCACCTCCCTGGTCGACGGCCTGGAACAGGAAGGCGTGCTCACCAGGCACGACGACCCGGACGACCGGCGCTCCACCCGGCTGCGGATCACCGAGAAGGGTCACGAGCACCTGGCGGAGATCAAGGCGCTGCACAGCGCACACGCCGACCGGACGTTCGGCGTACTGGGCGCCGCGGAGAAGATGCTGCTCCTCGAAATGCTCGAACGACTGGAGCAGCACGTCCTCGACCAGACCGAAAACCCTGACAATTGATACTTTAATCGTCGCCGAATCCCGGGTCGCCGTATTGGTCCAGACCAGGATGCGGCATCCTCGCCGGTGGGCGCCGGCGGTCGCCGGTGTCGAGTCACCGATCTGACGAGGAGGATCGTGCGCGACACGAACAGTCCGGCCGACGCCCCCGCCGGACGACCCTGGCTGGTGGCCGGCGGGGTCTCCTTCACATCCCGGCTGATCGTCGGGATCGAGCAGTACGCCGACCCCCGGCTGGTCGCCGACGTCCTGGCCGCCGGCGGCTGCGACGTGTTCATCACCACCTACGACCCTGCCGGGGACCGGGCCAGCCTGCTGCTCTCGGACCTCGACGAAGTGGTGGACCTGTCCCGGTTCGGCTGGATCGGGACGACGTCGTTCGCCTACTCGGCCGGGGAAGCCGTGGACACCGCGAAGCGGCTGCGGGACTCGTTCGGCATCGAGGTGATCAAGCTGGACGTCCGCACCCCGGACAACCTGCCCGACGGCGAGCCCACCGCAGCCGCGGCCGCCACCCTGGTCGCCGACGGGTTCGCCGTACTGCCGTTCATCCGGCCGGACGTGAACCTGGCGACGCGACTGGTCGACCTCGGCGCCGTGGCCCTGAGGGTGATGGCCTCACCGGTGGCCAGCGCGCAGGGCGTCCTGGACGCCGAAGCCGTCCGGGCGGTCATCGACGCGACGGACGTCCCGATCGTCGTCGAGGGCGGCCTCGGCACACCGGAGCACGTCTCGGACGCGATGGCCCTCGGAGCGGCCGCGGTCCTGGTCAACACGGCGATCGCGACGGCGCAGGACAGCCCCGCCACGGCGGCAGCCATGCGGCGAGCGGTCGAAGCCACGCGGCTACCCGAGGTGGCCGGGGCCTGAGCCGCAAGTCCGTGAAGGCCACCTTGAGGGACTCTGAGTCCCTCAAGGTGGCCTTCACGGCCAACGGCGTCGGGCTCGATTGCCGTGAGGGGCACCTTCAGGGACGTTATGTCCCTGAAGGTGCCCCTCACGGCTTTCAGGCGGAGCCGGCAGAGCGGGTGGTCCAGTCGCGGGCCAGGATGGCCCAGATTTCCTTGTCGTAGCGGACACCTTCGTACGGCCAGTGCTCGCGCAGCACCCCTTCGCGGACCATGCCCAGGCGCTCGGCCACCGCGGAGCTGCGGGTGTTGTCCGCGCGGCAGCGCCACTCCGCGCGGTGCAGGCCGCGCGTCGTGAACGCCCAGTCCAGCAGGGCCGCGCACGCTCGCGTGATCAAGCCATGACCCACCGCCGACGGTTCCAGCCAGCAGCCGACCTCGCACGAGCCCCGCGCGGCGTCGATGTCCACGAACAGGACGCCGCCGACGAGCACGCCGTCCAGGCGGATTCCGAAGATCCGGCCGCCGTCCGCGGCCTGGCTTTCGGCGTACCGGCGCAGGGTTGCCCGAGCACCTTCGACGCCGTCGGCGACGAACAAGGCGCCGACCCACGGCCGGATGTGCTCGCGCGCCCGGTCTAGGTGGGCGGCGAACTCCTCGGCTTGCCACGGCTCCAGCGGCTCGAGCCGGGCGTTTTCCTTCAACTGCAGAGAGAACACGGTGACCCCCAATTCACACAACGCTTGTTATGCTATCACCGTGCCCCGCACCAAGGGAGACCACGAGGCCCGCCGCCGTGACGTCTCCGAAGCCGTCTGGCGGGTCCTGACCGCGCACGGCTTCGGCGGGCTGACCCTGCGCGCGGTCGCCGCCGAGCTCGGCGCCACCACCGGCCTGCTCACCCACTACTTCCGCGGCAAGCAGGAGCTGCTCACCCACGCGCTCGACCTGCTCGACGAACGCACCGGCGCCCGCGCGCGCCGCGCCACCGGACCGGGGCTGGCCGGGGTGCGGGCGCTGCTGCTGGACGTCCTGCCGCTGACCGGAGACACCGTCACCGGCAACCGGATCTGGGTGTCCTCATGGGACACGGCACTGGCCGACCCGGTGCTGAGTGACGCGTACGCGCGGAAGTACGGGCGGAGCCGCGAACGGCTGAGCGGCCTCGTCGCCGACGCGCAACGGCGAAACGAGCTGCGGCCGGGTGATCCCGCGCGGATCGCGGAGGGCGCGTTGTCCTTCACGCTCGGGCTGGTCGTGCAGGCCCTGTTCGACCCCCGCGCGTTCCCGCCCGAAAGGCAGGTCGAGCTGCTCGACGATCACCTGAACACCCTGGTGGCGCCGCACTTCCGGGCAGGCGGGTGATCTCGTGTTAGCCTGTCGCCGTGCAGCGCCTGATGACGTCCTCGCGACTCGTAACCCGGCGCGCCGGCTGAACCAGGTCGCCGGCGCGCAGCGTTGGCGACCTCCCGGGGCCTGGCCCGGATCCCGTCAGCTACCTCAGCTCTGGAGATCCGTCATGGCCCCCACGTCCTTCGCCACCCGTTCCATGCTGGTCCGCCGCCGGATCGCCACCTACTTCACCGGCGGCGCCGAGGGCATCCCCGCCCTGGTCGGCGCGCTGTCCGAACAGGGCCGCGTCATCCACGAACTGTCGGTCGACGTCCGCGACGGCGTCCGCGAGAGCAACCTGGCCTGCGCGCTCCTGCTCCCCGGCGACGAGATCGACGGCCTGCTCGACCGGCTGCGCGCCCTCCCGTCGGTCGTCTCGGCCGAACTCGCCTGAGGCCGGGCACAAGAGTCAGGCGACGATCAAGCCCTGCTCCGAGTCCCGGCTCCGCAGGCCGCGCACGGCGTTCGCCACCATCGCCACCCCTTCCTCGGTGAACAGCGACTCCGGGTGGAACTGGACGCCCTCGATCGGCAGCGTGCGGTGGCGGACGCCCATGATCTCGCCCGTGCCGGACCAGGCCGTCACGACCAGCTCGGCGGGGATCGTGCTCGGCTCGAGGACCAGCGAGTGGTACCGCGCGACCGTCAGCGGGTTCGGCAGTCCTTCGAAGACACCGTGGCCGTCGTGGGCGAGCGGGGAACACTTGCCGTGCATGGGTTCCACGGCGTGGCGGACGCGCGCGCCGAACGCCGCGCCGATCGCCTGGTGGCCCAGGCAGACCCCCAGGATCGGGAAGCGGCCGGCCAGCGTCCGCACCAGCTCGACCGAGATGCCCGCGTCCGCCGGGTCGCCGGGGCCCGGCGAGATCAGCACCAGCTCCGGGTCGAGCGCGGCGACCTGCTCGACCGTCACCTCGTCGTTGCGGTGCACCACGCACTCCGCGCCGAGGTTTCCCAGGTACTGCACCAGGTTGTAGACGAACGAGTCGTAGTTGTCGATGACGCAGATCACGCGGCGTTCCCTTCCACCGATACCCCCAGGGCGCGGGCCCCGGAGCCGAGCTTCGCCAGGCACTCGGCGTGTTCCTCCGCCGGGTCCGAGTCGTGGACGATGCCGCCGCCGGCCTGCAGGCGGATTTCGCCGTCGCAGAACACCATGCTGCGGATCGTCAGGAACAGGTCCACATGGGACGGTCCGAACGAGCCGACCGCGCCCGAGTAGAGCCACCGCCGCGACGGCTCGAGGTCGTCGATGATCTCCATCGCGCGCACCTTCGGCGTGCCGGTCATGGTGCCGGCCGGGAACGTCGCCCGGATCAGCTCGTCGGTCCCGCGCTCACCCTGCGGCCGGCCCCACACGTCCGACGTCAGGTGCATCACGTGCGAGTACCGCTCGACCTCCATCAGCCGGCCGACCGAAACGCTGCCCGGCCGGCACACCCGCCCGAGGTCGTTGCGGGCGAGGTCGACGAGCATCCGGTGCTCGGCCAGCTCCTTGACCGACGACCGCAGCTCGTCCTCGGCGGCGCGGTCCGCGGCGCCGTCGTGCCCGCGCGGGCGGGTGCCGGCAAGGGGGCGGATCAGCGCACGGCCGCCGGAAAGCGTCAGGCACGGCTCGGGGGACGCGCCGACGGCTTCGAACCGCGGCCCGGCGTACCAGAAGTGGTACGGCGACGGGTTGATCCCGGTGAGCCGCCGGTAGACGCACAGACCGTCCACTGTGGCCGGTGCGGTCCAGGCGTTGGACAGCACGAGCTGGAAGACGTCGCCGTCGAGGATGTGGCGCTGGGCGCGGCGCACCGCGTCGACGTACTCGTCGTAGGCGAAGCCGAACCGGCCGGCGCCGACGGAGACGGGGCCCAGCCGCGCGGCACCGGCCGCGTTCAGCGTCCGGGCCACGCGCTCGGCGGCGGCGCGCGCGGCGGCGGGCGTGACACCCCGGCCGATCACCTGGCCGTCGGCGAACCGGACCAGCACCTCGGGCAGGAAGAACTCGTACACCGGACGGCCGGATTCCGGGTGCCTGCTGGGGAGCCGCTCGAAGTCCCGCACGGCGTCGTAGCCCAGGAAGCCGTACCAGGCCTGCTCGGCGTCGGCGGTCTCCGGCGGCAGGTCCAGCCCGGTCAGCAGATTCACCGCGACCGCCAGCGGGGCGTGGCCGTCACCGCCCGGGTGCGAAAGGACGGCCAGCTCCCCGGCGGCCAGGACCGCCGACGTGCCACCGGCCCCGGCCGTGAGCATGACGCGCCCGGCGGACCGCAGCGCCGCCGCGGCCGCCACCGGGTCCACATCGGACGCCAGCGCCACGACGTGCCGGTGCAGCCGGTCACCCGGGGACAACGCGGACTCGATCATCGCACCCCGCCCACCAGGCTCGGCGGCACCCGGAACTGCGTCCGCTCGTGGGCGCCGACGGGTTTGCCCATGCCGTAGCGGAACGCGGCGAGCTGGATCGCCCGCGGCGGGCACCCTTCGACGAAGATGCCGAGGTCACGGCTCTCGTACAGGCAGTTCCCGACGAGCATCACCACTCCGCGCAGCGGCGGCATCTCGACCTGCGGTCCGGAGATGACCGTCATCTCCCCGTCCCACTCGCGCAGCTCGCCGGCCAGCGCCTTCATCGCCCCGGCGACGAACCGGCTGCACGCCGGGCACGCGTTTTCGGCGTACACGTGGATTCCCTCGCGGGGCACGACGATCTCGACCGGCGCCTTGACCATGTCGAACGCCAGGTCCGCCAGCGGCGTCCCCAGCAGCTCGATCTCCGACAGGGAAAGCGGTCCCATGCCGCGCCCGTGCGCGTCCCGCAGGTAGGCGACGCTCTCCGGGTCGAACCCGGCCAGGGTGCCGACCGCGACGTCGAGCGCGACGGCGTTGCGGCTCGCGGCCAGGAAACCGACCTCCCGCGCCGTACCGTCCATCGGGTAGTTGCCCTCGATCACCGTGGTCCCGTCGCAGACGACCAGGTCCTGCGGCCGCATCACGTTCAGGTCCACAGTGGACTCGTCGACGCCCGCCATGTGCACGATCCGGGTGGTGTACCCGGGCAGCAGCCCGACCAGGTTCTTCATCGCGTTCGAGTAGACGACGCTCGCGTGCGTGCGCAGCTGCGGCACGCCGATGAAGAAGTCGCAGTCGAGGATCAGCTCGGGCACGGCGATCGGCACCCGCAGCGACGTCGCGCCCTCGATGCCGGTGATGCGCAGCGGCAGGTCGTCGAAGCTGACGACGCGGGCGTACTTCGCGGCCTCGTGGTCGCGCAGGATCTCGTAGATCGCGTGCGTGCGCTCGGCGATCACCGGCTGCGCGCCGTGCTCGGCGACGACCTTGGCGATCGCCGCCAGCAGCGCCGGGCTCACGTGGAACCCGGGCGCCGTCTGGAACAGGTTCGGCTTGATCAGCACCTCGTCACCGGCGCGCAGCCCGGCCAGTGGCGCGCCGAGCAGGTCGAGCAGCCGGTGCAGGCCGTCCGGGACGCCGGGTTCGCCGTCGACCGCCGTGAGGGCGACCGATTCAGTCATCGGTCTCCTCCAGCGCGATGACGCGGGTGGGCGCGGCCTCGGCGCCGGCGACCTTGGTCGGCAGCGCGAACAGCTGGACGACCTGCTTGGTCAGCTCGTGCATGTTCGTGACGTACTCCAGCAGCGGGATCCCGGCGGCGAGCAGGGCGTGGTGCACCGGGGACTCGGCGTCACCCGGGCGTTCGGTGAGGCAGTCCAGGCCGAACAGGCTCGCGCCGTTCTCGATGGCCCACTCCGCCGCGGACGGCGTCAGGTACGGCGGGCGGTCCCAGTAGTCGGGCCGGCCCCAGTTGTGGCGCAGGTAGTCGGTGCGCACGAGCAGCCGGTCACCGCGCTGCCACACCGGCCGCAGCGTCTTCTCCAGGTCGTCGCCGGTCACCTCGTCCAGCTCGCCCTTGTGCGACAGGTCCGCGACGACCGCACGGCCGATCAGCGTCTCCAGCGGGACTTCGTCGATGCCTTCGGCGCCGGGGAAGAAGTGCAGCCGGTACTCCATGTGCGTCCCGTTGTGCGGGAAGACGTGCAGGTAGGAGAAGGTGCGCTTGGTGCCGTACGGGTCGGTCTCGGGGGTCATCGACCGCTCGCTGGCGAACTTCGGGAACCAGTCGGCGGGGTAGGACGGCATTCCATCGTAGAAGCCGTGGGTCAGGTCGACGAGTCGGGTCATCGCCGTGCTCCTTACTCAGCAGGTGAACAGGCAGGTGTTGCGGACGTCGGGGTTGTTGATCATGGTGATGACCGTGGTCCCGCCGGGCGGGATCGCGCGCACCCCGCCGCCGGACAGACCGGACGGGGTCATGAAGGCGGCCCACAGCGCGTACCACTCGGAGCTCTCGCCGCTCTGCGGGTCGATGACGGTCTCCAGGTTCGGCTGCACGATCTCCTGGACGAGCGAGCCGGTCCGCGAACCGGCGTCGAGGGTGTCCCGCCAGGTCGCGGCGTCGACCTCCTGGCCGATGACGACCCCCTTGCCGCCGTAGGAGCCGGTCGGCTTGAACACGAGCTGGTCCTGGCGCCGCACGCACTCCTCGATGCGCCCGGCGTCCGGGCCGGCGCCGGGACGGCCGAGCATGCGGCTCCACGGCAGCACCCGGTCGATCGCGGCCCGTTCCTCGGCGGAAAACACCGTGGTGTCGGCGGAGAACTCGGACAGCATCGCGAGCGTGCCCTTGTTGCTGTAGACGTTCGTCGGCGTCCAGACCACGACGGCGCCCTCTTCGTGCGCGCGGAAGACCGGCTCCAGCAGCTCGACGCCGTCGGGCGCTTCGAGCATCTCCTCCAGCCCGTAGTAGCGGAGGATGACGTCGACCCCGGTGCCGTCCAGGTACGGCTTGCCGTCCCGGAACTCGAGGTCGCCGATCTCGCCGACGAGGCAGGTGACGTTCTGCTCGGCCAGCAGCTCCCCGATCGCGCGGCGCTGGTGCCCGTAGGTCGTCATCCCGCCGGGGCCTTCGAGGATCGCGACGACCGGCTCGCCCGCACCGATCGTCTTGCCCGCGTTGCGCAGGGCTTCGGCGAGGTCGGAGCCCATGTCCAGGTAACCGAGGCCGTGCTCGGCGGCGAACTCGGCGACGGCCGGGACCTTCAGGTACGCCTTCGGCAGCGTGCCCACCATGTCGAGGCCGCCGAGCGCGCTGCCGATGTTGTACTCGAGCAGCTTGAACGCCTCGCCGTCGTAGTAGACGTCCGCGCGGCCGTACAGCGGCGGCGGCCCCTCACCGAGCAGGCGGCACATCAGCGTGGTGTGGACGTCGTCGAGGCCGAGCGAGGTGCGGAACCGCTCGAAGTCGCCGTCGAACAGCCGCCGCGGCAGGCTGGTGACGAGGTCGAAGACGGTGACGAGGTCCCGGCCGAACGCCCGGTACTCCGCCTCGTCGACGACCACCGGCCGGGGCAGCAGCCGCGGCCAGGCCGCGCGCTTGGTCGCCGACACGTCGAGGTTCGCCAGCGCGTGGCGCAGCCCGCTTTCCGGCGCGGCGCAGTCCGCGAGGTAGGCCTCGGTGACCCGGTTCGCCTTTGCCGACATGGTTTTCTCCCTGATCAGACGGAGACGGAGTGGTCCGCGGCGGGACGCGCCGCGCGGCGGTTGAGGATCACCCGGTACTGCAGGATGATCACGACGCCGAAGAGCAGGTAGATCCCGGCCATCCCCTGCGTGCTCACCACCGCGCCGAGGCTGATGAGCAGCGAGTTGACGACCTGGCCGAACCGGATGTGGAGGTAGTACGCGGCCAGATACCGCGGCCGTCCCTCCTCCGGGGCCAGCTCCGCCAGCAGCGCCTGCTGCACCGGCAGGTTCATCAGCTCGCCGATGGTCAGCACGACGCAGGCGGCCAGCAGCAGCCAGGCGTCGTGGCTGACCACGAGCACCGCGAAGCCGCCCGCGTACAGGGTGATGCCCGCGTACAGCCGGACCCGGTCGGGCATCCGGCGCAGCATCGTGTTGACGACGAGCGCGAACACGACGACCAGCACCGTGTTCACCGCCTTGAGCACCCCGAGCATCTCGACGCCGGTGACGTCACCGAACGGGAAGACGGTCTGCTCCGGGAAGTCCGTGGAGAGCCGGATCCCGATCGACGTGCTCAGCTGGCCTTCGAGCGTCAGGATCAGCGTGGCCGCGATGATCAGCCGGCGGAAGGTCGCGTCGACCAGTACCACCTTGTAGCCCTGGACGAACTGCGCGAGCCCGGTGAGTTTCGCCGACGGGGCCGGGGTTTCCGGTTTGGTCTCCGCCACCAGCGTCACGGTGACGAGCAGCGCGAACGCCATTCCGGCGGCCCCGCCCAGGATCACCGCGCCGAAGTGCGAGCTGTAGAGGAAGGCGCCGAGCAGCGCGCCGCTGCCGAGCGCGACGTTGATCACCCAGTAGTTGACCGTGTAGACGTACTTGCGGTCGGCGGGCGGGGTGACGTCGATGATCGTCGCGTCGTTGGCGGGCAGCGCCAGGTTCGTGCCGAACTTGACCACGGCGTAACAGAAGTAGACGGCGAGCGCGCCCCAGTCGGCGAAGTAGGCCACGGCCATCAGGACCAGGAACACCGTGCCGACGAGGTCGCCGACGATGAGCACGGGCCGCCGTCCCCGCCGTTCCGACAGGTGCCCGCCGACCAGCATGCCGAACACCGCGAACACGGCGAACACCAGGATCAGGGCGCCGGCGAGGGCGACCCCGACGTGGGCGGCGAGGTAGATCGCGATGAACGTCAGGATCATCGCGTCGATCAGCTTGTGCACGAAGGCCAGCCCGATCCGGAGCCGGACGTTGCGGTGCAGCGCGAAGAAGGTCCTCATCGGGCTTCGACCTCGACCTCGATCAGGGCGTGGACGCGGTCCGCGCGAGCCGTCGCCTCCGCGGCGTCTTCCGAAGCCGTGAGGATCACGTAACCGTGGCGGGTCTTGGAGCTGACCGTCTCCGGCAGGACGTCGCCGGCGGAGAACGGGAAGTTCAGGGTGTCGACGAAGTCCAGCTCCCGGGCTTCGTCCACACCGGACACCGAGCGGAGGACCCCGGTGGGAAAGGCGAAGTAGGCGATGTGCCCGACGCCGCCCGGCGGGATCGGTGACGGCGTCCGCCCGGCCAGCGCGGCGAACATCGCGCGCTTGACGTCGTAACCGCGGCCGAGCCGGATGATGTCGGGGATCTTGTCGCCGCCGAGGCGGGCCTGGGACTCGACGATCCGCGGGCCGCCCGCGGTCAGGATGACCTCGGTGTGCGCCGGGCCGCACTGGTAGCCGGTGGCGTCGAGCAGCTCCACGGCCAGGTCGGCGACCTGCCGGGTCTCCGGCGTCTCCGGCTCGCCGAACAGGTGCCCCCGCTCGACGAAGTGCGGCAGCGGGCCGAGCAGCTTGCGCGTCACGCCGAGCACGTGGTGCTCACCGCGCACGGTCATCGTCTCGACGCTGAACTCGGGGCCGCGCAGGTACTCCTCGACGAGCAGCGGCCCGTCGTAGCCGAGGGCGCCCAGCTCCGCGCCCCAGGCGGGCAGGTCCGCCGGGTCGGTCAGCAGGAAGGTACCCCGGCTGGCGGACAGCGCGGCCGGCTTGACGACCACCGGCAGCGTGAAGTCGCCCAGCAGCCCCTCGACGTCCGGCCAGCGTGACGCCGTGGCGAACCGCACCGACGAGATTCCCTTGTCCCGCAACAGGGTGCGCATGGCCAGCTTGTCGTTGAGCAGCGCCACGGACGCCGGCGAGTTGACGGCCTTCCCGAGCTCGTCGGCCACGTCGTAGGCGAGCTGCATGCTCTCCTCGCTGCCGACGTGCCAGACGTGGTCGGCACCAGTTTCGCTTACCGCTTCCCGAATCGCGTCGGCGTAGGCGGCCGAGTCGGTGAAGTCGACCAGCCGGAAGCCGTCGGCGAGCTCTTCGACCTTCCGGAGGTAAGCGGGGGCCTGCGCGCCGAACAGCCGCCCGGCTTCGGCCGGGTCCCAGATCGCGAAGATCCGGAAGCCCTCCGCCTGGGCCTTTTCGATGTATGCCTGGTAGGGCATCACCATGACCAGGTTCGGCATATCGTCTCTCTCCCGTGGGCGTGAAGGCTTCGGTGGGTCAAGGCTCGCCGACGCCGCCATCGGCGGAGCATCAGCCGCACATCAGCCGGTCAGTCCCGGTGGGTGCGCACCGTGATCTGCTGGGCCGCGGCCTCGGCGATCCGCCCGGCCAGGTAGGAGGTCTCGGCCGTCGCCAGGACGTGGCCGACCCGGTCTTCGTTGACGCGCAAGCGGTTCACCCGCGAGCCGGGGACTACGGCGACCACCGCCTCGGCCACCCCCGGCACGGCGGCGGCGATGTCCACGCCGGTCACGCCGTCGACGACACCCGGGTGCGCCGTCAGGTAGCGGATCGCCGCGCCGCGGACCGGGCGGACGTCGACCGCGCCGACCGACTCGCCGAGGTACTGGCGCAGCAGCAGCTCCATCGTCGAGAGGCCGAAACTGCGGTCCATCAGCTCGGTGATCTGGTCACCCGCCGGGCGCGGGTTGATCTCGATCAGCTTCGGGCCCTCAGCCGTGTACTTCAGCTCGACGTGCGCGATGCCGAGGTCGAAGCCCACCGCCGTGGTCGCCGCCACCGCGGCGGTCTCCAGCTCGGTCCGCACCCGGTCCGGCAGCGCCGACGGGAAGTTGTGCCCCAGCTCGATGAACCGGTCGCGGCCGCCGAGCAGCTTGTCGGTCACCCCGAGCACGCGGACCGCGCCCGCCTCGGCCAGCACCTCGATGCTCACCTCGAAGCCGACCAGGCACTCCTCGACGAGCACCTCCGGCGGCCGGGCCTGGCCGCGCCGGTTGGTCGCGTCCGCCCGGATCGTGGTGTACGTCTCGACGACGTCGGCCGCGGTCGTGCACCGGACGACGTGCGCGCCGCTGGTCTCGTCCACCGCCTTCACCACGCACGGGAACCCGACCTTCTCGGCGGCCCGCACGGCCTCTTCGGGCGTCGTGACGGCGTGGAACTCCGGGACGGGCACCCCGCGTTCGGCCCACCGCCGCCGTTGCTCGGCCTTGTTGCGGGCGATCCGGATCGCGGCCGGGTCGGGACCGGGCAGGCCCAGCTGACGGGCCGCCTCGGCGGCCGGGATCACCTCGTACTCGGCGACCGAGAGCAGGGCGTCCAGCGGCTGCCGCGCGTCGACCTCCTTCACCGCCGCCAGCAGCGGCCCGACCTCGTGGGTCGCGCAGGACACGAACTCGTCGACGCAGCCCTCGAGCACCTCGGTGCCGCCCGGTGTCGCGTGGTAGCGGTCCAGCCCGCAGCTGAAGAAGGTGACGTGCAGGCCCAGCCGCCGCGCCGCCCGCAGCGCGTCGAACCCCGACCCGGACCTGTTCGACTCCACGAACCCGATGCGTTTCATCGTCCGTTCCTCACTCGTAGTTCAGGCCGGGCGTACGGGCCCGCTTCAGCTCGAAGAAGTGCGGGTCGCGGGCCATCGCCACCGCGCCGTCGAAGAGGCTGACGGCGTCTTCGCCCCGCGGGATCGCGTTGAGCACCGGGCCGAAGAACCCGACGCCGTCGAGGTGGATCGCCGGGGTGCCGAGGTCGGCGCCGACCGGCTCGAGCGCCTCGGCGTGGCTCTTGCGCAGGGCCTCGTCATAGTCGGTGCTCTCCGCCGCGTCCGCGAGCGACGCCGGGAGCCCGACCTCGGCCAGCGCCTGCGCGACCACCACGGGGTAGTCCTTGTTCTTCCCGTTGTGGATCCGGGTGCCGAGCGCGGTGTAGAGGTCGCGCAGCACCTCCTCGCCGTGGTCCCGGGCGGCGGCGACGCAGACCCGGACCGGGCCCCACGCGCGGTCGCAGAACTCCCGGTACCAGGGCTCGATCTCGCGGTCCTCGTTGAGCACACCCAGGCTCATCACCCGGAACCGCAGGCTGATCTCGCGGTGCTGCTCGACTTCGAGGATCCACCGCGAGGTGATCCAGGCGAACGGGCAGGCCGGGTCGAAGTAGAAGTCGACCTTGGGCTTCATCGGGGGTCCTCCACGGCCTCGGTGCCGACCAGCCGCAGCCAGCCGAACTCGTCGGGGGTTTCGCCGTACTGGATGTCGAGCAGGGCCTTCAGCAGGCGCCGGGTGACCGGGCCCGTGGGGCCGGTCGGCCAGTCCCGGTCCGGGGTGACGACGTGCCCGACCGGCGCGATGGCCCGCGCGGTGCCGCAGGCGAACACCTCGGTGATCCGGCCGTCGCGGCAGCCGCGTTCCCAGTCCTCGAGCGTGACCGGCTCCTCGGCGACCTCGATGCCCAGGCGCCCGGCGAGGCGCAGGATCGAGTCGCGGGTGATCCCGGCCAGCAGCGTGCCGCTCAGCGGCGGGGTGACGAGCCGGTCGCCCTCGACGAAGAACAGGTTGGAGCCGCCCACTTCCTCGACGTACCGGCGCTCGCGCGCGTCCAGCCAGACGACCTGGTCGCAGCCGTGGGCCACGGCCTCCCGCTGGGCGATGTAGGACCCGCCGTAGTTGCCGCCGCACTTGATCGTGCCGGTGCCGCCGTCCGCGGCGCGGACGTACTCCGGCGACGCCCAGAGCCGGATCGGCTTCGGTTCCGCGCCGGCCGCCGGGCGCGCCGGGCTGCCGATCACCGCGAAGAGGTACTCCTCGGCGGGCCGGTTGCTCAGGTGCGTCTCGGCGGCGAGCATGAACGGCCGCACGTAGAAGCTGTGACCACGGGCCGGGGGCACCCAGGCGCCGTCGACCCGCAGCAGCGCCTCCACCGCGGCGACGAAGTCCGCTTCGGGCAGTTCGGGCATCGCCATCCGGCGGGCCGAGCGGGCGAACCGGCGCGCGTGGTCTTCCGGGCGGAACAGCGCGCGTTGCCCGTCCGGGCGCCAGAACGCCTTCAGGCCCTCGAAGACCGTCTGTCCGTAGTGGAACGCCATGGTCGCCGGGTGCAGCGAGAACTCCGCGAGCGGCCGGCTCCGCGCGTCGTGCCAGCCGTTCGCGGCGTCCCAGCGGGCGGTGACCATGTGGTCGGAGTAGAGCGAGCCGAACCCGGGCATGCTCAGCAGCTCTTCGCGCTGCTCGGCCGGCATCGGCTCGACGCGGTCGGTGGTGAACTCGAGCGTGGTCATGCGAACTCCTTGAAGACTTCTTCGAAGCGGGCGACGGCCCGGTCGGCCAGCGGCCCGGACAGGCCGGTGTAGGCGGCCGGGTCGAGCAGCCCGGCCGGAACGTCCACTTCGGACCCGAGCGCGGCGGCGAGGTCCGCCCCGGTGCGCTCGGCCTCGGCGGAAGCCGCCGCCAGCAGGCGCTTGGCGGCCACCTTGCCGAGCGTCGGCGCCAGCACGGCGTTGACGCGTTCGGAGACGATCGCGCCGCGCGTGAGCCGCAGGTTGGCCGCCATCGCCTCGGGCGAGACGTGCAGCGCCCCGGCGAGGCGGGCGGCGTTGGCGGCGGCGCCGGCCGCGATGCGCAGGGCGTCCCGCAGCGGCTGCCACTCCGCGTGCCAGCCGCCGGACGACCGTTCGTCGGGCACCGCCATGGACTGGAACAGCACGACGGCGACCGGCGGCAGCTGCCGGGCCGCGGTCGCGACCAGGGTGGCGTACACCGGGTTGTGCTTCTGCGGCATCGCCGACGACGCCCCGCGGCCCGGCGCCTGCTCCTCGGTGACCTCGCCGATCTCGGTCCGGGACAGCACGAGGACGTCCTCGGCGAGCTTGCCGAGCGCGCCCGTGGTGACCAGCAGCGCCGAGGCGGCGTCGGCCAGCGGCGTGCGGATCCCGTGCCACGGCAGGGACTGCGGGGCGAGGCCGAGCCGCGCGGCCACGAGATCGGGCAGCCGCAGGGTGCCCTCGACGTCGCCGCCGGCGTACTCCTGGTACGCGGCGAGCGTGCCGGCCGCGCCGCCCAGCGACACCGGCAGGGCCGCGCGGGCCCGGCGCACCCGCTCGACGGCGTCGAGCACGAGGTGCAGCCAGGTCGCCGCCTTGAGCCCGAAGGTGACGGGCACGGCGTGCTGGGTCAGGGTGCGCCCGGCCATCGGCGTGTCCCGGTGCCGTCGCACCTGCCCGGCCAGGCTTTCCGCGCAGGCCAGCAGGTCCCGCGTGATCCGGTCGAAGGTCGCCGCGCACAGCAGCATCAGGGCCGTGTCGAGGATGTCCTGGCTGGTGCTGCCGCGGTGGACGTACTCGGCGGCGGCCGGATCGACGGCCGCGGTGAGCTGCCCGACGAAGGTCACTACCGGGTTCGCCGTCTCGCGCACCCCTTCGGCCAGCGCCGCCGGGTCGAGGTTCACGGGATCGGCCGCCGCCCGGATGGCCGCGGCCGCCGTAGCGGGGATCACGCCCAGCTCGGCCTGCGCCTCGGCGAGCGCGACCTCGGTGTCGAGCATCGCGGTCAGGAGAGCGTGGTCCCCGACGAGCTCGGCCGCGCCGGTCGCCGCCCAGGCCGGGGCAAGAATCCCGTGGTCGGTGCTCATGCCGTCCTCTCGAAATCGCCGAGTTCCGCGCGGTCCGCCACCAGCTCCAGGCAGGAGCGGGCGATCGCGTCGGCGTCACCGAGGATCACCGAGTCGACGCCGGGACGGATGCCCGCCGCCGTCACCCAGTGCACCGCTTCCGTCGGGACGCCGAACGCGAACCGGCGCGGGTGAGGCCGGTCCTCGGCGTCCAGCACGTGGTACGGCCGCCGGGTGACGGCCAGGCCGCCGGTGACGTACTCGCCGCCGCCGGAGTCCGGGATGTGGTACGACCGGCACTCGCCGCGCTCCAGCAGGGCCCGCAGCAGCGGGTCCGTCGTCCGCCTCAGGTCCGTTTCCGGCAGCCGCGCCTCGATCAGCGTCGTGGCCGACGCGGTGACGTCCGGGCACGCGGCCGAGCGTGCGACGAACCGGCCGTCGGCGCCCTCGACCCGCAGGTCCGGGCCGAGCACTTCGAGCACCCCCGCGTCCAGCAGCGCGCCGAACTGCTCGACCCGCTCGGCGGGCGGCCCGATCGACAGGTAGGCGTTCAGCGGCATGTACCAGCGCTGCAGGTCGTCTCGGTAGGACTCACCGGAGAGCCCGCCGTGGTCGACGACCAGCCGGATCTCGTTGCGGAGGTCGCGCAGCACGTCCAGGGCGGCCTTGAGCGCACCGGTCACGTTCCCCAGCTCCGCCTCCCGCAGCTCTTCGTCCACATAGGACCGGAGCCAGCGGCGGAACCGGGCGGTCGAGGTCAGGTCGGCCGCGGTGTAGGGCACCGCGACCTTCCGCCAGTCCCAGCTGTGCTCGGGGTCCAGCCCGAACTTCGTGAGCACGTTGCGCTGGGCGTCGCTCTCCCGGATGGCCAGGGGTTCGCCGGCGAGCGGCACTTCGGCGGGCTCGGCCGCGCCGAACGCGGTGATGAACTCGTCGACGTCGCAGACGCACCGGCGGTCCCGCACGAGCGTCGCGTAGAAGACCGTGCGGACCTCCTGGTCGATCAGCGGCCAGACGTCCCGGCGGAAGTCGGCGGGCCCGCCGTCGCGCAGCCGCGCGATCACCGCCGGGGTCAGGTAGCGTGGCCGGTGCCGGCCGAACGGGCCCTTCTCGTTGCGCGCGCGGGCCTGGTAGGGCACCCCGCGGCGCGACCCGGTGACCAGGTGCGGCTCCCGGCCGGACGGGACGTAGGCGAGCACGCCGTCTGGGCCCCGGGTGAACTCGCCGCCGCGGCCGAGGGTGAACAACGCCAGGTGGTCGAAGAAGTTCAGGCCCATCCCGCGCAGCAGCACCGGCTCGCCCGCGGGCACGTCCGCCAGCGCCACGTCGGCCGGGTTGTCCGGCGCGAGGTACCGCAGGCCGTGGCGGACGGCGAAGCGGCTCAGGTCCGCTTCGGCCGCACCGAGCTCGTGCGACTGGTGCCCGAGGGCGAGCACGACGGCCCGCAGCCCGCCGAGCGTCTTGCCGTCGTCCAGCACGACCTCCTGCCGGCCGCCGCCGGTGTCCCGGACGTCGACCGCCCGCGCGCGGTGCGGGACGAACCGGACCGACGGCGGCGCGAGCCGCGCGATCCGCCGCCGCGTCCACCGCAGGTAGCTGCCGTAGAACGCGCGCGACGGGTAGTCGTCCGGTCCCAGCGCCTCGGCCTCGGCGCGGACACCGTCCGGCACCTTCGGGCTGCCGAGGAGCGCGATTGACCGCGCCCACTCGTACAGGCTCGGCCCGCGGACCACCGGCCCCGCGCAGGCGACCGTCTCGTCGACGAACATGGTCACCTGACTGGCGACGGTGTTCATCAGCAGCAGGCGGTCCTGGCTGCTGCGCCACACCCGCCCGCCGTCGAACACCTCCGGGTCGACGAGGTGGACGACGAGCGCGCCGCCGCGCGGCACGAGCTCCCCCGCGTTGGCGCACAGCCGTTCCGCGACCGACAGGCCGCGCGGGCCGAGGCCCACGACGGCGATCTCCGACGTCTCACCGAACACAGTTCACTCCGGTTCCGCTCCCGAACTAGTGACCGCCGCTCAGACGGCGGCCGAGGCCGGCCGCGGCGCCGGCGAGCCGCTCCATGAGCCCGGCGAACTGCTCGGGTCTGAGCGCCTGGTTCCCGTCGCACAACGCCTGCTCCGGCTGGACATGGACATCGATCAGCAACGCGTCCGCCCCCGCGGCGACGGCGGCCAGCGACAGCGGCTCGACCAGCTCGGGCCGGCCACCGGAGTGGCTCGGGTCCACGATCACCGGCAGGTGGGTGCGCTGCTTCCACAGCGCCACCGCGGTGAGGTCGAGGGTGAACCGCGCCGACGGCTCGAAGGTGCGGATCCCGCGTTCGCACAACATGACCTGGTCGTTGCCTTCGAGGAGCAGGTACTCGCCGGCGGCGAGCGTCTCCTCGACGGTGCAGCCGAACCCGCGCTTGAGCACCACCGGCAGGCCGCTCTGGCCGACCGCGCTCAGCAGCGCGAAGTTCTGCATGTTCCGGGCGCCGATCTGGAACCCGTCGACCACCTCGGCCAGCCGCTTGACGTGCTCCGCGTCGACGACCTCGGTGACGAACGGCAGTCCCGTCCGCTTCCGGGCCTCGACGAGCAGCTCGAGCCCGCTGAACCCGAGGCCCTGGAACGCGTGCGGCGAGGTGCGCGGCTTGAAGGCCCCGCCCCGCAGCGCGACGGCCCCGTGCGCGGCGACCAGCTCCGCCGTCGCGTTCATCTGCTCCGGGTTCTCGACCGCGCACGGCCCCGCGATCACCGCCACCGAGCCGTCGCCGATCGTGACCGGCCCGAGTGACACGTGGGTGCCGCCCGGGCGCAGCTCACGGCGGCCCAGCCAGGCCTGGCCCTCCCGCGGCACGCGGCGGGTCGGCACCGGCAGGTCCGGCCCCGCGGCGGCGACGGCGTCCACCGTGCCCGCGGCGTCCATCGTGGACACCGGGAGCACGTGGCCGGCGCCGAGCCGGTAGATCTGCGTCGGCGCGCCGGCCGACTCGAGGTGCCGGAGCCAGCGGTCGACCCCGGCACGGGTCACGGTCTCGTCGAACACGAGCAGCAGGTCTTGGTCAGTCACGACGGTCGTCTTCTCTCGGAGAGTGGGGTTCACCCGAGCGCATCGCTCGTGGCGAGGTTCTTGCCCCGGCGGTCACGGACGTAGACCGCGAGGTCCTTGTACTTGTCGCGCAGGTAGCGCTTCAGCGACTTGCCCGTGACACCGAGCGGGAAGTCGCCGTCGCCGCTCGCGACCTCGACGACGGACAGCTCCGGCTTCCCGTGGGTCCGCAGGGCTTCGTTGGCCGCGAACAGCACCTTCTCCGGGTCCACGCCGTCCCCGGTGACGACCGCGACGGCGACCTTCTCTTCGCCGAACCCGCCGGCGATGACCGTGCAGTCCTCGACGCCGGCCACCTCGTTGAGGATCAGCTCCTCCATCTGCACCGAATAACCGGGACCGGCCGCGGTGTGTACCACGTCGACCGCGCGGTCGACCTGGTAGAAGAGGCCGTCGCCGTCCTGGTAGGCGACGTCGCCGGTCAGCCAGTAGCCGGCGAGCTTGCTGCGGTAGTAGGTGTCCTGGTTGCCCCAGTACCCGACCGTCATCGACGGCGGCTTCGCCCCGAGCAGGCCGATTTCACCCGGCTCCGCGAGCGTGCCGTTCTCCCGCACGATGGCGACTTCGGCGTACCCGACCGACTTGCCGACGCAGCGGTCGTCGCGCTCGGTCGCCAGGGTCCGCGGCTGCATGAGGACACCCCAGCCGAGCTCGGTGGTGCCGAGCCGGTCGAGGAAGGCCGCCGGCGGGAGGCCGGGCGAGCGCCGCGCGAGGATGTTCTTCAGGTGCCGCTCGTGGATGGCGTCCGCCATGGACACCCAGATGTTGACGGAGTCGAGCGCGCCCTTCGGCGTCTCGATCGCGGCCAGCTCCGGGTAGGCGTGGCCGAACGCCATCACCATGCTCGGCTTGTGCTCCTCGACGGCGCTCGCGAGCTCTTGACCGGACACGTCGCGCCAGACCACCGTCGGCTGGCCGCCGAGCACCGTGTAGGCGTTGAACGACACACAGCCCTGGTGCGACTGCGGGAGCGCGTTGAGGATGACGGCGTCGGGCTCTTCCTGGTAGTTCACGGCCCGCCACTTCGGGCCGTCGAGGATCGTCTTGTGCGTGTGGATCACCGGCTTCGGCAGCCCGGTGGTGCCCGAGGAGTGCATCAGGCCGACCGGGTCGTCCGGGTGGTGGCGGAAGCGGTCCGCGTCGGGCAGCACCGCCGAAGGCAGGGCCGGCAGCTCCTCCATCGTCTTGACCCACCGCAGGTTCAGCCGGTCGAGGTCGGGGGCGATCCGGTCGAGCCGCTCCTGGTCGGTGTAGAGCCCCCGCGCGCCGCTGCGCTCGATCAGCGCGACCGCGCTCTCCCGCGGCGCCTTGCTGTTGATGAGCATCGAGATCGCGCCGATCTGCGCGAGCGCCGAGAGGTGCAGGAAGTACTGGATGGAGTCGGGCGGGAAGACCGCGACCCGGTCGTGCGGCCGCACCCCCTGCTCCAGGTACCAGACCGACCAGCTCTGCACGAGGTGGTCGAGGTCGCGCAGGCTGAACCAGTGCCGGGTTTCCCCGTCGGTGTACGGGATCGGCGTCAGCGAGTGGATGAACGGCTCGTCCGGGTACGGGTTGAGCTCGAGCATCGAGGGAAGCAGGTTGCCACCGCCGATGTCCGGGTCTCGCAGCACTCGGGCACGCAACTCGGGGCTCAGGACGGTCTTGTGGGTGAACTCCATGTTTTCGCTCTCTGTGCGGGCCCACGACGGCGACGGCGGCGGGAGCGGTCCGGCCGACCGGCTCCGGTACCCAGCCTGCCGGGCGCGGCCATCGGCCCGGCCTCGCCCGCCCATCGGTGGTGCATCGGAGTGCGATGGTGTTGCCGGCCAAGCGGTTCAGCCGAAGCTGCACTCCAGCTTGGTCACCGACGCCAGCGCGGTGCGGCCGAACGTCGTCCGCAGGCCGTCACCCGGATCCCGTTCGTCCACTTTGGCCCGGGCGTGGTCCTGCACCAGCTCGTGGAAGTGGTACCGGCCCGCGGTCCGCTGCCGGACCAGGTGCGCGTCGAAGAGCTCTTCCAGCAGCCGCTCCGCGTCGGGCACGGGCTGGTTCAGCAGCAGCGCGGCGGTGCCGGCGTCGAACTCCTCACCCGGGTGCGTGGTGCCGCCCAGCACGCGGAACAGCCGGCGCTGCCCGGCCGAGAGCTTCCGGTAGGACGCCTCGAACTGCGCGGCGACACTGCGGTCGTCCAGGGACAGCACGCCGAGCCGGTTCGCGCGGTCGCGCAGGCGGGTCACCAGGTGCTCGAGCGTCCACGCGGGCCGGTTGTGGAACCGGGACGCGGCGATGCTGACGGCCAGCGGCAGGAACCCGCACAGGGACACGATCTCCGCGACGACGTCCGGCCGGGCGCCGGTGCGGCCGAGCCCGGCGATCCGGGTGAACAGCGCCGCCGCCTCGGCCGGGGAGAACACGTCGAGCGAGCGCGACGTCACGCCGTCGAGCCCGGCGAGGCGCCGCTGGCTCGTGACGATCACCAGCGCCTTCCCGGTCCCGGGCAGCAACGGCCGGATCTGCCGGGCGTCCAGGGCGTTGTCCAGCACCACCAGCACCCGGCGCTCGGCGAGCTCGGCCCGCCAGCGCGCGGCGCGGTGCCTGCTGTCGTGCGGGATCTGCTCCCGCGCGACGCCGAAGTCCAGCAGCAGCCGCTCCAGCGCGGCGTCCGGGCCGAGGGGTTCCTGGTCGGCCGAGTGCCCGTGCAGGTCGACGAACAGGTGCCCGTCCGGGAACCGGTGCGCCAGCTGGTGGGCCAGCCGCACGGCGAGTGTCGTCTTGCCGGCGCCGGGCATGCCGTCGAGGGCGAGGATGCTCAGCGCGGTCCCGGCCGCCGAGCGGCAGCCGGTGAGGAACCGCAGCTCCTCGGCGCGCCCGGTGAAGTGGGCCGTGTCGTAGGGAAGGAAGGAGCGGTTGCTGTGCCCGGCGGCCCGGGACGGCGCCGGGGCCGCGGTGCGCGGCCGGTCGTCGCGCAGGATGCGCTCGTAGAGCTCCCGCAGGCTCGCACCGGGGTCGACCCCGAGCTCGTCCCGCAGCATCCGGCGGCACTGCTCGTACGTCGTGAGCGCGTCCGCCTTGCGGCCGCACCGGTGCAGCGCCAGCATCAGCAGCTTCCGGGTCTCCTCCCGCAGCGGGTGCTGCGAGACCAGCTCGCCCAGCTGGGGGACGAGCGCGGCGGCGTCTCCGCCGTCCAGGCGCAGTCCGATGAGCCGTTCGGTTGCGGACAACCGGTTTTCCTCGAACCGGGCGGCGGCGATCTCGAACACCGGGCTGTGCAGCCCGGACAGCGCGGGCCCCTCCCACAGCGCGAGCGCCGACTCCAGCAGCTCCACGGCCGCGGTGGCGCGCCCGGCGGCCGCCGCCGCGGACGCCGAGGCGACCATGGCGGTGAAGCGGTGGGCGTCGATGTCCTGCTGGTCCACCTGGATGCGGTAGCCGGGGCCGTCCTTGACGACGAGGTGCTTGGCGGCGGCGAAGCTGCGCCGGAGCGCGGCCACGGCGTTGTGGAGCTGCCGCCGCGCCGTCACCGGCGGTTCGCCGTCCCACATGGCTTCGAGCAGCCGCTCGGCGCTGACCACCTTGTCGGCGTTGAGCAGGAGCATCACGAGCAGCCGCTGCTGCCGGAGCCCGCCGAGATCGACCCGCTCCCCGTCACGCTGGACCCGCAACGTGCCGAGCACCTTGAAGTACACAGGACCTCCCCCACCGTACGCGCACGGTCACCGCTCGCAGCGGCCCGCGTGCAGAACTCAGGAACAATAGCTGAAAAATGCGCTTGGCAAGGCGGGAGAAGCAGTTCGGTGTTCTCGGCATTGCTTCGGCGTGACTAATTCATGATCGCGCCCTCAAGATCGACGCGGACCGTGTGCGATCCGTCGCAATTGACGGACGAATGACATTAACGGGATAGCAGGGACTCCGGTTGCCGGTTCTTTCGTCGCATTCGGGAACACCGTGGGAACACCGGGGAACACATCGGGACACAACGGGGACACATCGGGGAACGCGCCGGGAACAATCCGGGTGCGCGGTCCTAGGCAGGCGGGGCGAGCGCGGGCGCCCGGTAGGCCGCCACCGCACCCGGGCCGGTCAGCCCGAGCTCGCCCAGCGCCGCGAGCACCGCCCCGGCGAGTCCGGGCCGGGCGTCGACGGCGTCACGGGCGGCCGGGTCGAGCTCGACCCGGAACCCCTCGCCGAGCAGGCGGACACGCAGATCACGCGGGTGGACGCCGGCTCCGGCAAGCCGGGCCCCCACCGCGATCTCGGCCCGTTCCACCAGACCCAGCCTCCGTAAAGAGACCGGCACACCGACCGAGATACGTGACGCGAGACACGGCGTCGACGCCTTTTCGGCCACGGCGAGTGACCACTCGGCCGCGAGCGCCCGGACGTCCTGTTTCCCCAGGCCGGCGTCGGCGAGCGGCTCGACCACCGACAGCTCGCGAGCGGCCCGCAGGCCAGGCCGGTGTAACGCACGGTGGTCGTCCGCGTGGGTTCCGGTGGCCACGTGCGCGAGGCCGCGCCGCGCCGCCAGCTCCCCGACCGCGCTCAGCACGGTGCGCTTGCAGAAGTAACAGCGGTCGCCCGTGTTCGCCCGGTAACCGGGCACCTCCAGCTCCGCCACCGGCACCTCCGCGAGCTCCGCGCCGAGGCCGGCCGCGAGCTCCCGGGCGGCGGCGAGCTCGGCGCGCGCCAGGCTCGGCGAATCGGCGATCACGGCCAGCACGCGATCACCCGGCAGTGCCCGCAGCGCGGCCGCCAGCACGAGCGCCGAGTCGACGCCGCCGGAGAAGGCGACGGCCACGCCGTCGAGCTCCTGCAACCGGCTCAGCAGCCGGCCGGCCCGCCCCGCGTCCATTAGCGCGTCCCCACTGGTCGCACGGGTCCGATGATCCATTTTCGGCAATAGAAGAGCACGGTTCCTCCGCTCGAGGCGTCTTGCGTGCGGTAAGTCGATCGCGGCGGTCCCGCGCAGTCAACACATTGCTGTATTCGTGCGCTTGTCCCCCGGCGCAGTTTACATGTGTAGCGGACGAACACTAACGTGTCGACTGTGGTATCGACTGATGGAACGGCGGCAACCACCGCGGATCTCGGCTTTGCGCGATTGGACCTCGACCGGGTGGTCCGGACGGGCGATCCCGAAGTGGTGTTCGGTGCGGGCAAAACTCCCGACCAGATAGTGGCTGCGCTCGCGCGGCTGCACCAGGAACATCCCGGACGGGCGGTACTCGCGACCCGGGTCGGCGGGGAAGCACGCACCCGGTGCCGGGAACGGCTTCCCGGCGCCCGGGTCGACGACGCCGGCCGCACGGTCACCCTCGGGGAGCCACCCGCGCCCCGCGGCCGGGTGGCCGTCGTGTGCGCGGGCACCTCGGACCTGCCCGTCGCCCGCGAATGCGCGACGACGGTGGCGGTGTTCGGCGCGGAACCGGACCTCGTCGTCGACGTCGGGGTCGCCGGGCTGCACCGGCTGCTGGCCGAACGCGACCGGATCGCCGGCGCCGACGCGATCGTGGCGATCGCCGGGATGGAGGCCGCGCTGCCGACCGTCCTCGGCGGACTCTGCGGGGTGCCGCTGATCGCTGTGCCGACCAGCGTCGGGTACGGCTGGCACATGGACGGGCTGACCGCGTTCCTCACGATGCTCAACAGCTGCGCGCCCGGCGTGGTGACGGTCAACATCGACAACGGCTTCGGCGCCGGTGTCGCCGCGGCCCGCGTCGCGCGTCAGTCGGTGGCGTCGTGACCGTCGGGTGGATCGACGCCGGGAACGGCTGCGCGGGCGACATGCTGCTGGCCGCGCTGGTCGACGCCGGCGCGGACTTCGGCGGGATCGTCGCGGGCCTCGCCAAGCTGCCGGTCGACGACGTCCGCCTCACCGAGCAAGTGGTGCGGCGCCACGGGTTGCGGGCCCGGCAGGTGCTCGTCGAGGCGCCGGAGACCCGGCACGCCCGGCACCTGCCGGAGATCCTCGACCTGATCGCGGGCGCCGGGCTGCCCGCCCGGGCGGAGCGGTTCGCCACGGCGGTGTTCGGCCGGCTGGCCGAAGCGGAAGCCGCCGTGCACGGCATCGAAGCGGCGCAGGTGCACTTCCACGAGGTCGGCGCGCTGGACGCGATCGTCGACATCGTCGGCTGCGCGCTGGGGCTGGAGGCGCTCGGACTGCTGGAAGCGAACGTCACGGTGTCGCCGATCGCGGTGGGCGGCGGCACGGTGACGGCGGCGCACGGCAGGCTCACCGTCCCGCCGCCGGCGGTGCTGGCCCTGCTGACCGGCGCGGCCGCCCCGGTGGCCGCCCACCCCGCGGCGCGCGAGCTGTGCACGCCCACGGGCGCGGCGTTACTGGTCACGCTGGCCGGCGCGTACGGCCCGATGCCTTCGTGCGTACCGGAAAAGGTGGGTGTCGGCGCGGGCACGGCCGACCCGCCCGGGCACGCGAACATCGTCCGCGTGGTCGTCGGCGCGGGCACCGGCGCGGCGCCGTCGTGGGTGAGCACGGCGATGACGGTGATCGAGACGACGGTGGACGACCTCGACCCCCGGCTGTGGCCGGAGGTCCTGTCGGCCCTGCGCGGAGCGGGCGCCGCGGACGCCTGGTGCGCCCCGGTGACGGCGCCGAAGGGCCGGGCGGGCGTGGTCCTCACGGTCCTGACGGCCGACGACCGCGTCGACGGCGTGTGCGCCGCGGTCTTCGCCCACACGTCGACTTTGGGGGTCCGCCTGTCCCCGGTGGAGCGGCGCGCTCTGCCGCGCGACAGCGTGACGGTGGATCACCGCGGCCAGGCGGTCAGCGTGAAGCGGGGGTACCTGAACGGCGTCGTGGTCACGGCGCAGCCGGAGTACGAAGAGGTGCGGGCCGCGGCGGAGGCGACCGGGCAGCCGCTGAGGCAGGTCTTGGAGGAGGTCCGCGCGGCGGCGGGGCGATGGGCGGAACCGGGGCCACGGTGACCCGGCTCTCGTCTGGACTTGCCGGTCCAAAAACGTCTCGGCACCCTGAGGAAGTCCACAAGATTTCCTTCCACAGGAGCGCTCCCCCATGTCACTCGACCAGTACTACCTCCTCGGCCGCTCCGGGCTGCGCGTCAGCAGGCTCGCCCTGGGCACGATGAACTTCGGCACCGGCGGCTTCCACGCCGCCTACGGGAAGACCGAGGGCGAGGCCCGCCCGATCTTCCGCCGCTACCTCGACGACGGCGGCAACTTCATCGACACCGCGGACTTCTACACCGCCGGCGAAAGCGAAACCATCCTCGGCAAGCTCATCACCGAGGCGAACGCCCGCGACCGGGTGGTGCTCACCACCAAGTTCACCAACAGCGTCGCCGACGGCGACCCGAACGCGGGCGGCAACGGGCGCAAGCACATGGTCCGCGCCCTGGAGGCCTCGCTGCGCCGCCTGGGCACCGACTACGTCGACCTCTTCCTGCTGCACACCTGGGACCGGCTCACCCCGGTCGAAGAGGTGATGCGCACGTTCGACGACCTCGTCCGCGCGGGCAAGATCCGCTACGCCGGGCTGTCGGACGTGCCCGCCTGGTACGCCTCGCGGGCGCAGACGTTCGCCGAGGCCAACGCACTCACGCCGGTGATCAACGTCCAGCTGCCGTATTCGCTGGTGCAGCGCGAGATCGAGACCGAGCACGTCCCGCTGGGACAGACGCTCGGCCTCGGCGTCACGGCGTGGAGCCCGCTGGCCGGCGGCTTCCTGACCGGCAAGTACCGCACCGGGACCGAGGGCCGGTACGCCGACCCGGACGCGCAGACCTGGACCGAGCGGGACTGGGCGCTGCTCAAGCCGCTGGAGGAGGTCGCGGGCAAGCTCGGCGTGACGATGGCCCAGGTCGCGCTCAACTGGGTCGCCACCCAGCCGGGCATCGCGTCCGCGATCGTCGGCGCCAGCAGCGCCGAGCAGCTCGGCGCGAGCATGGCGGCCCTCGACTTCGAGATCCCCGCCGAGCTGCGCACGCTGCTCGACGAGGCGAGCGCGGTCCCGCCCGCGTCGGTCTACCGGATGTTCACGCCGGAGTACCAGAACTGGATCGTCACGCCGGGCCTGAAGATCGGTGACAAGCCGGAGGGGTACGCGCCGGGGGTGCGGAACTGGATCTAGGAAACCACTTCCCCGCCCTGCACAACGTGCCGGAAGTGCTTCGGCTCGGCCAAAACGCCGACATCCGCCAACGGATCACCCTCCACCACGAGCAGATCCGCGTGCGCGCCCACGGCGAGGGTGCCGATCTCCCCGGTGAGGTTCAGCAGGTCCGCGGCGGTCGACGTCGCCGAGCGGAGGACCTCCAGCGGTGCCTGGACCTCGGCGCGCAGGCGGAACTCGTGGTTCTGGTGACGGTGCATGCCGCCGAGCAGGTCGGTGCCGTAGACCAGCTTCACACCGCCCTGTGCCGCGCGGTCCAAAGCCGCCAGGCCCGCGCCGAGGACCTCGTCCACCTTGCGCCAGCTGGATTCCGGCAGGCCGTGCTCGCGGCCTTCCTCCTTCAGCGCCCAGTACGTCACCAAGGTCGGCACCAGGTACGCGTCCCGCTCGAGGAACAGCTCGACACTGCGGTCGTCGAGGAGGTTGCCGTGCTCGATCGACCGGATGCCCAGCTCCAGGGCCCGGTTCACGGCGCGGGCGGTGTAGGCGTGCGCGGCGACGTACCGGTTGGCCGCCTCCGCCTCCTCGACGATCGCGCGCAGCTCGTCGGCGGAGTACTGCGTCGAGTCGATGCGGTCGGTCGGGGAGGCGACGCCGCCCGACGCCATCACCTTGATGTGGTGGGCGCCCTTGCGCAGCTCGTCGCGGGCGGCGGCGCGGACCGCGTCGACACCGTCGGCGACCCGGCTGAGGCCCGCGCAGCACTGGTGGTCGTCCCGGACGTGGGTGCCGCGGGTCCGGCTGTCGCCGTGCCCGCCGGTCTGGCTCAGCGCCTTGCCGCAGAACAGCAGCCGCGGCCCGCGGAACAGCCCTTCGGCCTGCGCGTCGGCGAGGCCGTAGTCGGCGCCCGAGGCGTCGCGCACGGTGGTGAAGCCGCGGTCGAGCATCTCGCTCATGGTGCGGGCGGCCTGAGCGGCCACATAGGACGGTGACGCCGACGACAGCGAGCCGAGGTCCGCCGTCGACGCGTTGACGTGCACGTGCGCGTCGATCAGCCCGGGCAGCACGACGGCGCCGCGCAGGTCCTCGGTGCGCACGTCGGCCGCGGCCAGCCCGGGGCCGACCTCGGCGATCCGCCCGTCGGCGCACCGCAGGTCACCCTCGGTGTACTCCCCCGTCAGCGGGTCGAGCAGCTTGGCGTTGCGCAGCAGCAGCGATCCAGTCACCGGTTCTTCTCCTCCTCGAGTTCACGCAGCGCGGGCACGGCCAGCGGCGCGAGCGACGCGGCCGTCACCACCGAATCCTCGTCGTAGCGGCCTTCCGCGTCGAGGATGTTGAGCACACCGAGCGTCCGGCCGTCCGCGACGACGGGCACGTTGATCACGGCGCCGCAGCCGAGCGCGTCGATCAGCGCGTGGTCGGCGAAGATCTCGCGCACCGCCGCGCGGTCCGGCCCGAGGTAGGGCTCCTGCGCGGTGACGCACCGGGCGAGCCAGCCCGCGGCGACCTCGACGGTCTTCTCCCCGCCGACCGGGTACTCCGCGGGATGGCTGCTGTGCACCCGCCGCAGCGCTTGGCGTTCCGGCACCCACGCGAGCACGGTGAACAGCCGCACGCCGATCGCGTCGCGCACCCGTTCCTCCACTGTGGACAGCTTCACTTCGTCATCTCCTTGGCGGTGGCCGCGGGCGCACCGTGTTCGGTCAGTTCTTCGAGCGAGCGCCCGGCGGTGGACAGGCCGAACACGACCACGCACACCACCCCGGCGGCCAGGACGATCGTCGTCAGGCCGAAGACGCCGGCGAACCCGAGGCTCGCCGAGGACAGGCCGATGATCGTCGGCGCCAGGATGCTGCCGACCCGGCCGAACGCGCTCGACAGGCCGGTGCCGCTGGCCCGGATCCAGGTCGGGAACACCTCGGGCGTGTAGGAGTACACCCCGGCGTAGGTGCCGTTGAGGAAGAACGAGAGCACCGCGCCGGCCAGCGTGATCGACCACGGCGCGGACATCTGGCTCAGCCAGAACGCGCTCACCGCGGAGCCCGCCAGGTACAGCGCGATGGTGTGCTTGCGGTCGAGCCGCTCCGAGAGCCAGGCCGCCGAGAAGTACCCGGGCACCTGGGCCAGGTAGATGATGATCGAGAACTCGAAGCTCTTGGTGACGGTGATCCCGCGCTCGACCAGCAGCGTCGGGATCCACGAGAAGAACCCGTAGTAGGAGAACGTGATCACGAACCAGACGGCCCAGATCACCGCCGTCCGGCGCGCCATCGCGGGACTCCACAGGAACTTCAGCGCGCTGAGGAGGTTGACCTTCGGCGTCTCGGTCACGGGCTGGGTGTCGGCGGCCGGGACCGGCGGGAGCGCGGTACCGGTGGCCTTCTCGACGTCGCGTTCGAGCTGGGCGACGACCGTCTCCGCTTCGGCGTCCCGGCCCTGCGCGAGCAGGAAGCGCGGCGATTCGGGCAGCGACCGGCGCCACCACAGGAGCATGACGATCGGCAGCGCGGTGACCAGCTGCGCGACCCGCCAGCCCTCGTCGAACGACGGCACGACGAACCGCCCGATCAGCGCGGCCGCGACGAAGCCGAAGGAGAAGAACCCGGCGAGCGCGCCGACGAACCAGCCGCGCCGCTTCGCGGGAACGAACTCGGACAGGAACGGCGCGATGATCGCGCTCTCGGCGCCCGCACCGGCCCCGGCCAGCACCCGGGCGCCGAGGAAGACCTCGTAGTTGGGCGAGAAGGACGCGATGACCGAGAACAGGGCGTAGAAGGCCAGCGCGTACATCATGACCTTCTTGCGGCCGATGCGGTCGCCGAGCAGGCCGGCCGCGATCGCGCCGAAGAGGAAGCCGAACGGCGTGGCCGAGCCGATCAGCCCGAGCTGGCCGTTGTCCAGTCCCCACGCGGTTTTCGCGCTGGGCAGCAGGAACGCGACGACCGCGGAGTCCATGCCGTCGAAGGTGTACCCGAGCCCGCCGATGAGCAGCAGTTTGTAGTGCGGACGGCTCAGCGGGAGCCGGTCCAGTCGTGCCAGCAGCGTCATGAGGAGCACCTTCCGTGATCCGGGCTGCGCGAGTGCGGACAACGTATACTGCACTTCAGCAGATCTGCAACGTTCTTTGCATGTGTGCACCCTGCGTTACGGTGGCGCGGTCAAGGGAGGGGCTCAGGTGGCGGAGACCGACGACGGTTTCGAGGGATGGCTCCGGGACCGGCTGCCGGAGCGGGGGCTGCGGCCGAAGTCGGCGGCGGTGCTCGACGTGCTGGTGACCCAGCCGAGGCGGGCGTCGTTCGGCTCGACGGCCGAGCTGGCCCAGCTCGCCGGCGTCAACATCGCGACGGTGACCCGCACGGCCCAGGCGCTGGGCTTCGCCGGCTGGCCGGCGTTGCAGCAGGAGCTGCGGGCGCGGTACCTGTCGTCGCTGAGCGCGCCGCAGGTCGCCGAGGAACACCGCGGCGTCGACTCGCCGGGCTCGGCGTCCCTGAGCCGCGACCTCGACAGCCTCGCCCTGCTCAACCGCCGGATCGACGAGGAGCTGATCCGCGAGGTCGCCCGGGCGATCGCGGCGGCCCGCCGGACCGTGGTGATCGCCGACGGCAGCTACGCGGCGGTCGGCATCGCGTTCGCGCACAACGCGCGTCTCGCGGGCTACGACGTCCACGCGGTGACGGCGGGCGACGCGGAACTGGCCAACACGACGGCCAAGCTGACCGGCGAAGACGTGCTGGTGGCGATCAGCTTCTGGCGCCTGTACGAGAGCACGGTCCTGGCGGCGGAGGAAGCGAAGAGCCGGGGCGCGCGGGTCTTCGCCGTCACGGACGCGGCCAGCCCGTCGCTGGCCGGCGCGGCGGAGAGCGTGCTGCTGGTACCGGCCGAGGGCGTCACGTTCTTCCCGTCCCTGACCGCGGGCATGGCCCTGGTCCAGGCGATCGTCGCCCAGCTGGCCGCGGTGGACCCGGCCCGCACGGGCAAGTCCATCGAGGCGGCGGAGGCGATGTGGTCCCGCTTCGACCTCCTGCACCGGCGCCCCTCCGGAAAACCCTGACTCAGGCTTCGAGGTCTTCGAGGTCTTCGAGGTCTTCGAGCAGGGCCCGTGCTTCGAGGTCGCCCCACGCCGACGCGTGCGCCAGGACGTCACCGGCCTCGTCCGGCCGTCCTCGCACCACCAGGAATTGCCCCAGCTCGTACCCCCAGCCCGGTTCGTCGTTCTCCTTCGCCAGCCGGAACTCACGCTCGGCGGCCAGTTCGACGGACCTCCGGTGCGCCTCCTCGGCTTCGACCAGGTTTCCCCGCGCCGCGAGCACGCCGTACGTGCTCGGCCGGCGCTCGTCGAGGTGCTCGCGAGCGAGCCGCTCGGCGGTGTCGACGTCCGCGAGATCCTCCAGGTACGGGTGGACGAGGTTGCCGGCGGCCGGCGTATCCCCGGCTCGGACCGCCGCGGTCAGCACTGCGATCGCGTCGTCGAACCGCTCCTGCCCGCGCAGGAACACCCCGAAGTCGTTGGCGGCTTCGCCGTCCCCGGTCGCGAGCGCAGTCCGGTACGCCGACTCGGCGATTCCGGCGTGCCCGGCCAACCGCGTCTCGCCGCGGTCACGAGCACCTCCTCGGCCGCTTCGCAGTCACCGGTCTCCAGCAGGGTGAAAGCCAGCAGACGCGACGCCGGCGGCCACCGCCTCCCGCAGCAGCGGGAGGGCTTCTTCGTGGCGGTCGTCGTCGCGCAGCCGGGCGCCGCGGTCGGTCAGCGATGGGGTCACCACGCCAGTGGACCGGCCGGCCGGTCCCGCCGCCACCGAATTTCCCCGCTCACGCTTCGGTGTGCCCCAGCAGTGGCCGCGGCACGAACCTGGCCGCCGGGTCCAGCAACGTGTCCAGTTCCAAAACCGCCAGCTCGTTGGCCCCCGCCCGGACGACCGGCCGCGGCACGTACAGCGTCCGCTGCGGCCCGCGCCGCCAGTAGCGGCCCAGTGGGAAACCGTTGAACCACGCCATTCCCTTGCCCCACTCGCCGGTGTCCAGGAACAGGTCGGCCGGCGCGGAGACGTCCACCGAAGCGCGCAGCAGCACCGGACCGGCCACCGGCCCCACGACCTGCGAGGAACGCCCAGTAGGCAGCGTGGCCAGGTCGATCGGCAGCACCTCCCAGCCGAGCAACGGCGAGCCGTCCACCGACGCGCCGCCGATGATGCCCTTCGGCTCGCCGATGCGCGGGCCGTAGTCGACGCGGCCCTCGTCCTCGACCAGCACCAGCAGCTCACCAGGACCGCCCGGCAGCGGGAGGGCGCGCTCGTGGTGCTCCCGCAGCAGCGTGCCGACGCGGACGCCGTCCAGGAACACCGTCGCGCGGTCGCGGACCTCGCCGAACACCAGCACCCCCGGCCCGTCGACCCAGGTCCGCAGCAACGCCAGCCGCGGCATCGGGGACAGGTCGTCGAACACCGGCAGCTCGTCGAAGGACCGCCACGTGCCCCAGCGCTCCGGGGCGTCGAGCAACGGCACCGGGGCACCCAGCACCGCCGACGGCGTCGGCGCGGGCCGTGCCGGGGGCGGGACCGTGTCGGGCACCTTGTGGTAGCGGGCGATCACCTCCCGGAACGCGTGGTACTTCGGCGTCGGGTCGCCGCCTTCGTCCAGCGGCGCGTCGTAGTCGTAGGACGTGACGATCGGCTGGTAGACGCCCTTGTCGTTGGCCCCGCTGGTGAGCCCGAAGTTGGTGCCGCCGTGGAACATGTACAGGTTGACCGACGCGCCCGCGGCGAGCAGTGTGTCCAGCTCCGCCGCGGCGTCGGCGGCCGACGTCGTGTGGTGGTGGGCGCCCCAGTTGTCGAACCAGCCGTTCCAGAACTCGCTGCACATCAGCGGCCCGGTCGGCTGGTGCTCGCGCAGAAGAGCCAGCCGCGCCGCCGCGCCGGAGCCGAACGACGCCGTCCGGTGCAGCCCGTCCAGACCGCCGACTTCGAGCATGTCCGGCTGGTCCACTGTGGTCAGTGGCACGGTCACCCCGGCCGAACGCGTGTACTCGGCCAGCGCTTGAAGGTACCGCTTGTCGTCGCCAAACGCGCCGTACTCGTTCTCGACCTGCACCAGCAGCACCGGCCCGCCGCGGTCGACCTGGTGCGGCACGACGACCTCGAACACCCGCGTCAGGTACTCCCGCACGGCCGCGAGGTACCGCGGCTCGAACTGGCGAACGCCCACCTCGGGATCGCGGAACAGCCACGCCGGCAGGCCGCCGTTGTCCCACTCCGCGCAGATGTACGGACCGGGCCGCACGATCGCGTACATCCCGGCGTCGGCGATCAGCCGCAGGAACCGGTCGAGGTCGAGCCCGCCGGTGACGTCGAAGGTGCCGGGTTCGGGCGCGTGCGCGTTCCACGGCACGTACGTCTCGATGGTGTTGAGCCCCATCCGCCGCGCCTTGTCGATCCGGTCGGCCCACAGGTCCGGGTGCACCCGGAAGTAGTGCAGCGCGCCGGACAGGATCCGGAACGGGCGGCCGTCGAGCAGGAAGTCGGTGTCCCCGATGGCGAACTCAGGCATCCGGGGCCGCCAGCCGGAGCACGGACCAGGACCGCGGGGGCAGCGTCACGGTGATGGTGGTTCCTTTCGCGTCGGACGTCGCGGCGGCACCGGGCAAGGGCACCGGCCCCGCCTCGGAAAGGGTTTCGGCGGCGGCCACCTCGAACCGCGCGCCGCGGAGCCGGATCTCGACGTCAGTGCCGGCAATAGGGGCACGATTCGTGAGGAACACTGCGCCGGCGGACCCGTCGAGAGTCGCGGCGACGTCGACGAGGTCGACCTCACCGTGCCGAGCGGTGCGGATCCGCTCGCCCTCGAAGCCGAGCCGGAGGCTGACACCCCGAGCCAGCGACGAAACGAGCCGGAACGGGTGGAACGTCGGCTGCCGCCACGCCGCGCCGCCGGGCTCGGTGCGGATCGGCGCGATGACGTTCACCAGCTGCGCCTGGTTGGCCATCGTGACCCGGTCGACGTTGCGCAGCAACGCACTCAGCAGCGAGCCGACGACCACCGCGTCTGTCAGGGTGTAGGTCTCCTCCAGCAACCGCGGGTGCTCCGGCCACCCACTCGCGACGAGCTCGGGCTGTTCGGTCGAGTTCCAGCGGCGCTGGTCCCAGACGTTCCACTCGTCGACGCTGATCCCGACCTCGAGCCCCAGTTCGTCGATGATGCCCGCGGCCGTCCGGATGTAGGCGTCCAGCGCCGACGCGCTCGCGAGGTAGCTGCCGGTGTCGCCGTCGTGTTCCTGGTAGTAGGCGTGCAGCGAGATGTGGTCGACGAGCCCGGCCGTGTGCCGCAGCACCGTGCGTTCCCACTCGCCGAACGTCGGCATCTCGGCGTTCGAACTCCCGGCGACGACCAGCTCGACGTCCGGGTCGATCATCCGCATCACCCGCGCGGTCTCCGCGGCCAGCCGGCCGTACTCGTCGGCGGTCTTGTGCCCGATCTGCCACGGGCCGTCCATCTCGTTGCCCAGGCACCACAAGCGGAAGCCGAACGGGCGGTCGGCGCCGTTCGCGCGCCGCCGCTCGCTCAGCTCGGTGCCGCCGGGGTGGTTGCAGTACTCGAGGACGTCGGCGGCCTCCTGGACGCCGCGGGTGCCGAGGTTGACCGCGTACATCACCTCGACGTCCGCGGCGTCGGCCCACGCGGCGAACTCGTGCAGCCCGAACCGGTTGGACTCCACGCTGTGCCAGGCCGGGTCGAGCCGGACCGGCCGCTCGGGCCCGACCCCGTCCTCCCAGCGGTACGCCGAGACGAAGTTGCCACCGGGGTAGCGGACCACCGTCGGCCCGAGTTCCCGGACCAGCTCCAGCACGTCACCCCGGAACCCGCGACCGTCCGAAGTGGAGTGTCCCGGTTCGTGGATCCCGGTGTACACCGCCCGGCCCAGGTGCTCGACGAACGAACCGAACAGGCGACGCGGGACGGGACCGACGGCCTCACCCACGGAACCCTCGATCCGGACGCTCATCCCGCGCTGACCGTGAAACCCTGCTGGTTGCCGTAGTCGACCAGCGCCTTCTGCCACGCGGCCAGCCCGGCGTCGAGGCTGGTGCCGTTCAGGTAGGCCTGGCCGACGGTGTCGGTGAAGACGCTGTTGGCGTAGGTCTGGTACGGCAGGTAGCTCCAGCCCTTCGCGACGTCCTTCGACGCCTGCGTCAGTACCTGGTTGACCTTCTGCCCGCCGAAGTACGGCACGGCCTCGTCGACGAACGCGGGCGAGCTCAGGTCGGCCGTGGTGGCCGGGAAACCACCGCTTTCGATGAACGGCTTCACGCCGTTGCCGTGGTTGAGCCAGCGCACGAACGCCGCGGCCAGCGCCGGGTTCTTGCTCTGCTTGAGCACCGACTGCGTGCTGCCGCCGTTCTCCGCGGTGACCGGCTGCCCGTCGTAGGTCGGCATCGGCGCCACCGCCCACTTCCCGGCGCCGCCGGGCACCGAGGACTTGAAGTTGCCGGGCATCCAGGCGCCGGTGACCAGGGTGGCGATGGTGCCGTCGCCCAGCGCGCGGAACCAGTCGTCGGACCACTCCTTGACCGGGGCGAGCAGCTTGCCCTGAACCAGCTGGTTCCACAGCGTGGTCCACTTCTTCGAGCCCGCGTCCGCCAGGTTGATCTTCACGTTCCGGCCGTCCGCGGTGAACGGGTGCCCGCCCGCCTGCCAGATCATGCTCAGCGCGAAGCCGGGGTCACCGGTGTCGGACGTGATGTACTTCGACGGGTCGGCCGCGTGCAGCTTCTTGGCCGCGGCGACGTACTCGTCCCACGTCTTCGGCACGGTGATGGCGTTCTTGTCGAAGACCTCCTTGTTGTAGAACAAGGCCATCGGGCCGGAGTCCTGCGGCAGGCCGTAGAGCCCGTTGTTGCTCTTGACCTGAGCCCACGTCGAGGCGCTGTAGTCCTTTTCGAACGACTGGAAGCCGAACTGGCCGAGGTCGGCGAGCGAGTCGGTCAGCGCGAACTGCGGCAGGGCGTAGTACTCGACCTGCGCGACGTCGGGGGCGCCGGAGCCGGCCTTGATCGCGTTCTGCAGCTTGGTGTACTCGTCCTTGTTCGTGCCCGCGTTGACGTAGTTGACCTTGACGTTCGGGAACTCCTTCTGGAACGCCGCGACCTGGTCCTTCGCCGACGGCGTCCAGCTCCAGTAGGTGATCTCCCCGCCGGCCTTGAGCGCGGCGTCGACGGAGTCCTGGGTGCCGGTCGCGGCGGCGGGCCCGGAGGAGCTTCCGGACGAGCAGCCCACGGCCAGCAGGGCGGCCAGCGCGACGGCGCCGAACGCCTTGGCGCGACTACGGATGCGTGACATCGGGTGTCCCTTCACGACGGTGTGACGGTTGTGCTCATTGCTTGACGCTGCCCGCGCTGAGACCGGACTGCCAGAAGCGTTGCAGGAGAAGGAAAGCGACCACGAGCGGGATGATGGTGAGCAAAGAGCCGGTGAGCACCAGGTTGAACACCGGCCGCGCGCCGGCGCCCGAAGCCTGCGCGCTCCACTGGTTCAGCCCGACGGTCAGCGGGTACCACTTGGGTTCGCTGAGCATGATCAGGGGCAGGAAGTAGTTGTTCCAGGTGGACACCATCGTGAACAGCGCGACGGTGACGATGCCGGGGACGAGCTGCCGCAGCGTCACCGTGAAGAAGATCCGCAGCTCGCCCGCGCCGTCGATCCGCGCCGCCTCCATCAGCTCGTCGGGGATGGCGTCGGTGGCGTACACCCAGATCAGGTAGAGGCCGAACGGGCTGATCAGCGACGGGATGATGATGGCCAGCGGGGTGTTCGTCAGGCCGAGCTTGCTGAACATCAGGAACGTCGGCACCGCGAGGGCCGTGCCCGGCACCGCCACCGCGCCGAGGACGACGGCGAAGACCGCCTTGCGGCCGGGGAAGCGGTACTTGGCCATCCCGTAGCCGGCCGCGGTGGCGAGGATCGTCGCGCCGCCGGCCCCGACCCCGACGTAGAGCAGCGTGTTCCCCAGCCAGCGCAGGAAGATGCCGTTGTCGTAGGTGAACGTCTCGCCGATGTTGTCGAACAGCGCGAACGGGCCGCCGAACGCCAGGCCCGAACTGCTGAACAGCGCGTCCTGCGTCTTGGTCGCGTTGATCACCAGCCACAGCAGCGGGACCAGCGTGTAGAGCAGGTACAGCGCCATGACCGTGGTGAGCACGCGGGACCGCCGCGGCCGGGTCACCGAAACCGCCGTCATCACATCCCCTTCCGGGAGCCGCGCAGCTGCACGACGTAGGCGATGACGGCGGTGATCGCGCCCATCACGATCGCGACCGTGGCGGAGTAGTTGTACTGCTGCCCGCCGAAGGAGAGGTTGTAGGCGTACATGTTCGGCGTGTAGAACGTGCCGATCACGTTGGGCGCCAGCGTGCGCATGATGTTCGGCTCGTTGAACAGCTGGAAGCTGCCGATGATCGAGAAGATCGTGGCGATCACGATCGCGCCCCGCAGCGCCGGGAGCTTGATGCTCGAGATCGTGCGGAACGCGCCCGCGCCGTCGATCGCCGCGGCCTCGAACAGCTCCTTCGGGATCACCTTCAGCGAGGAGTAGAAGATGAGCATGTTGTAGCCCACGAACTCCCAGGTGACGACGTTGCCGATCGAGGCGAGCATCCAGTGGTCCGACAACGGTTTCACGACGTCGCGCCCGAGCAGGTGGTTCAGGTCCGCCGCGAGTCCGAAGTGGTCGCCGTAGATGAAGCCCCACATCAGTGCGGCGACCACGGCGGGCACGGCGTAGGGCAGGAAGATCACGATCCGGAAGAACCCGGCCGCGTGCAGCCGCGCGCTGTCGATCGCCAGCGCCGCGACCAGCGCGAGCAGCAGCATCACCGGCACCTGGACGGCGAGGAACAGCAGCACCCGCAGGAAGGACTCCCAGAACTTCGTGTCGGCGAGCACGTCGGCGTAGTTCGCGCCGCCCACGAACGTCGTCCCGCCGAAGAAGGCCTGGTCGCGGAAGAGGCTGAGCCCGAACGCGTAGGCGATCGGCGCGAGGAACGTCAGCGCGAACACGACCATGAACGGGGCGACGAAGAGCCAGCCACGCCACTGCCGCCGTCTCCGGCGAGTCAGTGGGGCCACTGTGGACGTCATCGTCCCTCCGGCGGGTTCGTGCTGATGTTTACGTCAACATGGACGACCGGAGGGTAACGTGTTGACGTAAACATGTCCAGGTAGCCAAGGAGTCACCCGTGTCGGCAGCATCCGCCCGCCGTGGACCGTCGATGGCGGACGTGGCCCGCGAGGCGGGCGTGTCGGGCCAGACGGTCTCCCGGGTGGCGAACGGCCGGACCAACGTCGACGACACGACGCGCGAGCGGGTCCTGGCCGCGATGCGCCGGGTCGGCTACCGGCCCAACAGCGCCGCCCGCGCGCTGCGCAACGGGAAGTTCCGCAGCATCGGCGTGATCATCTCGGCGCTGCCGACGTTCGGGAACAGCCGCACGCTCGACGCCATCGCCGCCGCGGTCGTCGCCGAAGGGTTCTCGATCATCCTGATGCCGGTGACGCGGCCGACGCAGGGTGAGGTCACCGGGGCGTTCGGCAAGCTCAACGAGCAGTCCGTCGACGGCGTCGTCATCCTCATCGAGCAGCACCAGCTCGACCAGAGCGAGATCGAGCTGCCGCACGGCCTGCCGGTGGTGGTGATCGACTCCAGCGCGCGGTACGACTACCCGGTCGTCGACACCGACCAGGCCGACGGCGCGGCGCAGGCGACCCGGCACCTGCTCGGCCTCGGGCACCACACGGTCTGGCACATCGCCGGCCCGCCGCAGTCCTACGCCGCCGAGCGGCGCCGGAAGTCGTGGCAGGCCACTTTGGAGGGTGCCGGCCGTCCGGTTCCCCCGATGTCGACCGGCGACTGGACCCCCGAGTCGGGCTACCGCGCGGGACAGCGGCTCGCGGCGGACCCCGCGGTGACGGCGGTGTTCGCGGCGAACGACCAGATGGCGCTCGGCCTGCTGCGCGCGTTGCACGAAGCCGGCCGCAGCGTGCCGGGCGAGGTGAGTGTCGTCGGGTTCGACGACATGGACGAGTCCGCCCACTTCTGGCCCCCGCTCACGACGATCCGGCAGTCGTTCGAGGCGGTCGGCCGCCACGCGGTGGCGGCCCTGCTCGCCGAGATCGCGGCCGACGTCGAAGCGGGCGCGCCGGTGACCGTCCCGACCGAACTGGTCGTCCGCGCCAGCACCGCACCGCCGCCGGAATAGTCCGGCTTCGAGACCTCGTTTGACCGCGGCGCCCAGGGGGAACTACTGGCCACCAGCCGGACGGCGATTCCGTTGTCCGGTAACGCAAATGCCGTAGTGGTTGGGACCATTCAGACGTGTCCCATCAAGAAACGAGGACGTCATGCTCGCCATCGTCGCCGCAGTGCTCTTCGGGCTCGCCCTGATCATGGAGCTCGCCGGGTTCGGTCTCGGCCCGATCATCACCACGAGCACCCTGACCACCGCCGGGCTGCTGTGCGTCGCACTGCACCTGGCCGGTGTCGCCACCGACCGGTCGCGCTTCAGCCGGCGTCGCCGCCGCTAACCGGCCGCGGGCTCCAATGCCCGGCGCAGCACCTGGGTGAAGACCTCCGGTGTCTGAGCGCCGGCGACCCCGAACCGGCTGTCGATCACGAAGAACGGCACCCCGGTCGCCCCGAGGGCCCGCGCCTGCTCACCGTCCGCCTCGACTTCGGCTTCGTAGGCGTCCGACGCGAGCACGGCGCGGGCCTCGTCGGCGTCCAGGCCCGCTTCGGCGGCCAGCTCGACGAGCGAGTCGCGGTCGAACAGCGAGCGCCGTTCGGTGAAGTGCGCGCGATAGAAGCGATCGACGACCTCGTCGGCCACGCCGCGCTCGGCGGCGAGGTGGACCAGGCGGTGCCCGTCGACCGTGTTTCCCATGTGGACACCGTCGAGGTGGTACTCGAGCCCGTCGGCCGCGGCGCGCTGTTCCATCTGCGCTTCCATCTCGTCGGCCTCTTCGAGCGTCCGGCCGTACTTCTCCGAGAGCAGCTCGCGGGTCGGCCGCGACGTCCCGCGCGGGAACGACGGGTCGAGCTGGAACGAGTGGTGCACCACCTCGACGTCCACGCCGAGCTCGGCCACGGCCTGCTCGAACCGGCGCTTGCCGAGGTAGCACCACGGGCAGACGAGATCGGACCAGATGTCGACGCGCACGACGCACTCCTTGATCGGGAACTCCCACCACCGTAACCACGGCGCGCCACGTACCTCAACGTAACCGTCGGCGACCTGCGGGGGACGTCCGCGCGTGTCCGAGTCGACAGCAAAGTGAAATAAGCGCGTTATTCGAGCGCCATCTCCGGCTTTTCGTCCGGAGCGTCTCGGGAAATCCGTCCCGTCCGGACAGTGGCTACCCAGGGTCCACAAGAGACCACGATGGGTGAGACCTTGCTCGCCTCCCCCGGGTGAGGGAGTGTCCTGAATGGTCGGCAGCGCCGAGATCCTGCTCACCCAGGCCAACTCCGCGGAGTTCGATCACCCGGAGCTTCTGACATCTCATATTCAAGATCTTGGTCCTACACTGGGTGAACTGCTACAACGACTGGAGTAACCGGTCTAGCCCAGAGAGCAAAAAAGTGACGCGTGTCACCCTCCTGAGTATTGATCCCACCCGTTGTGAGTGGGTGGTCACCGCCTCTACAGTGGCCCGCGTGACTCCCCCGAGAATGAGTCACGTACTCCCACCTGATTCGGTCCCCGAATCGACACTTTCTTCAAGGAGCAGGCCTTGCTTGGAAACGCCATGAGCGGTGGCCGGGTTCGCACTCGCCGCGCCGCGCTCGGGCTCGCCCTCACCGTCGCAGCTGCCACCGCCCTCACCGGCTGCAGCGCCCTCGGCTCGGACAGCTCGAACACCTCGTCGACAGGGGGCGGCCTGGAGAAGACGAAGATCAAGGTCGCGATCCTGCCCACCATCGACACCGCCCCGCTGTGGCTCGGCCAGGACGGCGGCTACTTCAAGGCCGAAGGCCTCGACGTGGAGGCCGTCCCGGCCGCGAGTGGCCAGGCGTCCATGACCAAGGCGATTTCCGGCGAGGTCGACATCGCGATCTCGAGCTACATGCCGTTCTTCGTCGCGAAGAGCACCGGCGCGGCCGACCTCCAGTTCGTCTCGGACGCGACGTCCATCAGCCCGAAGTCCTTCGCGATCGTCACCGTGCCGAACTCGCCGGTGAAGACGATCAAGGACCTCGAGGGCAAGCGGATCGCGATGACCGCCAAGAACACGGCGAGCGACCTGCTGGCCAAGTCCCTGATGAAGGACCACGGCGTTCCCATCGACAAGGTGAACTGGGTCTCGATCCCGTTCCCGAACGTCGCGGCGGCACTCTCGGGGGGTCAGGTCGACGCGGCACTGCTGCCCGAACCGTTCCTCTCGCAGGCCGCCAAGTCCGCGGGCGCGATCCCGGTGGTCGACGTCAACTCCGGCGCCACCCAGGACTTCCCGCTGTCGGGCTACGCCGCGACCAAGAAGTGGGTGCAGGCCAACCCGAAGACCCTCGCCGCCTTCCAGCGCGCGTTGGCGAAGGCCACCAGTGACACGGCTTCGGACCGGTCCAAGATCGAGCCGATCCTGGTCAAGTACGCCAAGATCGACGAAGGCACGGCGAAGCTGCTCAACCTCCCCGCCTTCACCGCGAAGCTGGACCCCCGGCGCCTCCAGCGCGTGCCCGACCTGATGCTCCAGATGGGCGCGATCACGTCCCCGGTGGACGCCGCGTCGATGATCGCCCCCCAGGCGACCAACTGAGGTAACGCGCACCCGCTCCAAAAATCGGCCGGCCTGGCCGGTTTCCTTCCCCTTCGGGAGGAAACCGGCCAGGCCGGCCCTTTTGTCTCGGTGTCAGTACAGCGACTTCTCCGCCGAGGTGACGCGGATGTGCACCAGCGTCGGGCGCTTGTCGTCCAGGGCCGCGGCGAGGCCGGCGGCCAGGCCCGACGGCTCGGTGATCGTCACGCTCTGGCAGCCCATGCTCGAGGCCAGCGCGGCGAAGTCGATGCCGCCCAGCGAGGTGCCCGGGAGCTTCCCGCCGTCGATCGACTCGCCGAAGATGCGGACCGCCGCGTACTCGGTGTTGTCGAGGATCACGATCGTCACCGGGAGCTCCTGGCGCGCGGCCGTCCACAGTGCCTGGATGCCGTACATGCTGGAGCCGTCGCCGACCACGCCGACGACCTTGCGGTCCGGCCGGGCGAGCGCCGCCCCGACCGCACCCGGGACGCCGTAACCGAGCGTGCCGCTGGAGACCGTCAGGAAACCCGTGTCGGTCGAGGTGATCGGCAGGTGCTCGTGCAGGACGCCGCGGTGGCTGGGCGCCTCCTCGACGACGATCGCGTTGTCCGGCAACAGATCCGCGAGTGTCGAGTAGACGAACTCGCCGGTCAGCTTCTCCCCGCTCGGCTTCACGGGCCGCGTGCGCGGCGACGGTGCGAGCCGCTCACCGGGAGCGACCGCGTCCAGCACGGCGCGGATGCCGAGCTTCAGCGTGGCGCGGATCCCGGTGCCTTCGGCGGCGCGCGCGAGGATCTGCTCGTCGTCGCTGAGGAGGAACAGCGGCGGCAGCGGAGCCTCACCCCGGCCGCGGTCGACGTGGTAGGTGAACGCGGGCGCGCCGAGCACGACGACGAGGTCGTACGGGGCCAGCTTGTCCGAGATCGAGCCGCGTTCGGGTTCGAGGAAGCCCTGGAAGAGGGCGTGGTTCTCGGGGAACGAGCACCGGGAGGACATCGGCGCGGCGAACACCCCGGCCTGGACCCGCTCGGCGAGCGCGACGGCCTCCTCGACGGCGGTGTCCTGGTCGACGGCGCTGCCGACGACGAACGCGGGCCGTTCGGCGGCGGCGAGCGCGGCGGCGAGCTCCTCGACCGCCTCGGGGTCCGGCGCGAAGCCGCGGATGCGCGGCCGGCTGACGATCGGGCGTTCGGTGGTGGCGGTCCAGTCGTCGGCCGGGACGGACACGAAGACCGGACCGGACGGTGCCTGCGTCGCAACCTGGTAAGCGCGGGCGATCGCGGCCGGGACGTCCTCGGCGGTGGCGGGCTCGATCGACCACTTCACGTACGGCTTGGGGAACTCGGCGGCGTCGATCGCGCCGAGGAAGGGATCGTGCGGGAGCAGCGCCCGGTTCTGCTGCCCCGCGACGATGATGAGCGGGGTCCGGTTGCGGTAGGCGGTGAAGAGGCTGCCGAGGCCGTGCCCGACGCCGCCCGCGGAGTGCAGGTTGACGAGCACGGCTTGACGGGTGGCTTGGGAGTAGGCGTCGGCCATCGCGACGACCGAGGCCTCCTGCAGCCCCAGGATGTAGTAGAAGTCGTCCGGCCAGTCGGCGAGGAAGGGCACCTCGGTGGTGCCGGGATTGCCGAATACTGTGGTGAGACCGAGTTCCCGGAGGAGCTCGCGGGTGGCGTCCAGCACCGTGCGCTTGATCATGCCGACAGAATAACGCTTAGCTTCGCGAAGGAAAGCCCCCAAAGGGCGGCTGAAGCCTCCGTCGCTCCCGGCCATGGTCCACAATGGACGGTCGATGCGGGACCGGAGCCGGGCGGGTGAGGCGCTAGGCTGCGCCCGGTGACTGTCTCGACCGACGACATCGTCCGGCACGCGGCCCGGCTCCTGTTCGCCGGCACCCGCCTCGACCTGGGCCGGATGGCGGCCGAGCTGGGGATCTCGCGCACGACGTTCTTCCGCCGCGTCGGCAACCGCGACGAGCTGATGGGCGCCGGCCTGCGGCTGCTGTCCGACCGGACCTGGCAGCAGGCACTCGACCGCTGGCACGCCGAACACGGCGACGCGGTCCGCGACCCGGCCGGGCGGCTGCGCTGCCTGTGGGTGATGGAGGACTACCGCCGCGAGGTCGCCGGCAACGAGGGCATGCGCAAGCTGTTCGAGACCGAGTCGACGGTCGCCCTGCGCGTGCTGACCGACCCGCGCGGAGGCGTCCAGCCCGCCCTGGTCGACGCCCACGTCGACCTGTTCCGCGCCGACGCCGAAGCCGCCGGGCTGACGCCGCTGGTCCCGCTGCCGGACCTGGCGTTCGCCGTGGTCCGGCTCGGTGAGTCGTTCCTGTATTCGGATGTGCTTGCGGCGCGGTCGGTGGAGCTGACCGTCGCGACCACCCTGCTCGACAAGCTGGTCCAAGGCGCCCTGGAGCGCTGAACCGGGATCGGCTGCCCCTCGCCCGAGCGCCCTGGCCCACGCGAACAAGTTGTGCACCGGCGGCGGGCAAGCGGCCTGCGGAAGCGGCGCGGTTGTGGCACCCCGGAAGCCGGTCGACCACGATCCGTGCGCGGACCGTCGCGACCACGCTGCTCGACAAGCTGGTCCAAGGCGCCTTGGCGCGCCGAGGGCGGCGAACCTGTTCCACGCTGGCGTCGATGGAGGATTTGGGACGCTGGGTGACCAGAATCCTCCATCGACGAACGCCGAGGGCCCCCGCAGGTGCCCCGGAAACTTCCGGGCGATGCCCCGTGACGGAAGCGCCGGCACGCGTGACGGAAGCGCCGACACACGTGATCGAGCAGTCGACACGCGTGATCGAAGGGTCGACACGGCGTGCCCGCCGGCCGGGGCCCGCACCGGGCCGTCAGTCATTCACCAGCAATCGGACACCCCTCACCCGTTCGGCCGTTGTGGAACATTTCGCCTAAGTGTTTCATGAGGCGACGGGAGCGACTACCCCCGCTTCCTCGCACGCGGCATGCGTTCCCTTGCCGTGCCACGGTTCCATCGGTCTGCCCGTCCGTATCCGGGCGTGCTTTTCGCCTGCCCGGGGAAAGAGAGCGATCCATGTCCGTACTCACCAGCCCGCCGACGTCGTCTGGCTCGGGTGAGAAAATCTCCGCCCGCCGCCACCACGGCTGGCGGGGCAAGGCCACCGCGGTGGTGGCCGCCGCGCTGGCGCTGGCCGCCGGTGTCGTCGCGCCGGCGACGGCCGCCGACAACCCCTACGAACGGGGTCCGGCACCGACCACGTCCAGCATCGAAGCCAGCCGCGGCAGCTTCGCGACCAGCACCACCACGGTGTCCCGGCTCGCGGTGTCCGGCTTCGGCGGCGGCACCATCTACTACCCGACCAGCACCACCGCCGGCACGTTCGGCGCGATCTCGATCGCCCCCGGCTTCACGGCCACCCAGTCGAGCATCTCCTGGCTGGGCCCGCGGCTCGCGTCGCAGGGTTTCGTGGTGTTCACGATCGACACGATCACCACGAGCGACCAGCCCGACAGCCGGGGCCGTCAGCTGCTGGCCTCGCTGGACTACCTGACCCAGCAGAGCTCGGTGCGGTCGCGGATCGACAGCAGCAGGCTCGGCGTCGTCGGCCACTCGATGGGCGGCGGCGGCACGCTGGAGGCAGCGCGCTCGCGGCCGTCCCTGCAGGCGGCCATCCCGTTGACCGGCTGGAACCTGACGAAGAGCTGGTCGACCGTGCGGGTACCCACGCTGGTCGTCGGGGCCCAGGCCGACACGGTCGCGCCGGTGGCGTCGCACTCGATCCCGTTCTACACGAGCCTGCCGTCCTCTTTGGACAAGGCGTACCTGGAACTGCGTGGTGCCAGCCACTTCGCGCCCAACTCGTCGAACACGACGATCGCGAAGTACACGCTGTCCTGGCTCAAGCGGTTCATCGACAACGACACCCGGTACGAGCAGTTCCTCTGCCCGATCCCGGGTACGAGCACGACGATCTCGGACTACCGGGGCAACTGCCCGCACTCGGGCTGAGCCCGGTTCGCCGGGCCCGCGGTCAGCGTCCCGCGGGCTCGGCGGCCCACTGCAGCAGGAACCGCAACGCGGCCTCCGAATCGGACCCGGGTTCGGCGGTGTAGGCCACCAGCCGCTGGCCCGGGTGCGTCTCCACCGAGAACTGCTGGACGTCCAGGGTGACCGCGCCCGCCACCGGGTGCACGTACGTCTTGGTCAGCTCCCGCGGCCCGCGCACCTGGTGGCTGCTCCACCACGACCGGAACTCCGCGTCCTTCAGCACCAGCTCCCCGACCAGCGCCGCCAGCACCGGGTCGGCCGGGTCGCGGCCCGCTTCCATCCGCAGCACCTCGACGCACGCCCGCGCCGCCCGCGGCCAGTCCGCGTAGCGGGAGCGGTACCCGGGATCGAGGAACGTCAGCCGGATCAGGTTGCGCTCGGCGGGCGGCAGCGCGCCGAAGTCGATCAGCAGCGCGACGGCCGCGCGGTTCCACGCCAGCACGTCCTGACGGCCGTTCAGCACCAGCGCCGGGATGTCCGGCATGCCGTCGAGCAGCCGCCGCAACGGGCCCGCGACCTGGTCGGCGGCCGGCGGGCGCGCCGGGGTGCGAGGCGCGACGTCGGCCAGGGTGAACAGGTACGCGCGCTCGTCCGCAGCGAGCCGGAGAGCGTCCGCGAGCGCGTCGAGGATCGTGCGCGACACCCGCCGCGTGCGGCCCTGCTCCAGCCGGACCACGTAGTCGGTGCTCACGTGCGCGAGCTGCGCCAGCTCCTCCCGCCGCAGGCCGGGCACCCGCCGCGGCCGGCCGTCGTCGGGCAGCCCCGCCCGCCGCGGGTCGAGCGCGGCGCGGCGGGCCCGCAGGAACTCGCCCAGTTCGGTGCCATCCATGCCTCCAGTCTCCGCTGCCCAGCGCCGTCCTGCCTGGTACGGACCTGCATAGGCAGATCCCTCCCTGGCCGGACCCGGCCGCCCGGCCGACGGTGGAGTCATGACCAGTCCACGAATCGGTTACGGAGCGATGCGCCTCACCGGCCCCGGCCACTGGGGCGACTACCCCGACCGGGAAGCCGGGATCAAGCTGCTGCGCCAGGTCGTCGACGCCGGGGTGACGCTGATCGACACCGCCGACGTCTACGGCCCGCACACCAACGAACTCCTGATCCGCGAGGCGCTGCACCCGTACCCGGAGCACCTGCTGATCGCGACCAAGGGCGGCTTCGTCCGCAGCGGCCCCGAGATCTCGACGATCGCCGCGCTCGGCCACCGCCAGTACCTGCGGCAGTCCGCGAAGCTGAGCGCGCGGCGCCTCGGCGTCGAGCGGATCGGCCTCTACTACCTGCACAGCGGCTACGCGCGGGACGCGTCGTTCGAAGAGCAGGTCGGCACCCTCGCCGAGCTGCGCTCGGAAGGAGTCATCGAGCAGATCGGCCTGTCGAACGTGACCCTCGAGCAGCTGCGGGCCGCCCAGGCGATCGTCGAGATCTCCGCCGTCACCGCGCACTACAACGTCGTTGACCGCCACGAACAGCCGCTGCTCGACGCCGCCACCGAGGCCGGTGCGGTCTTCGTCCCGTGGCAGCCGGTCTCGCTCAGCACGCCGGGAGAGCCGACCGACACGGCCGGGCCGGCGGCGGTCCGCCGGGCGCTCGAGCCGATCGCCGCCCGGCAGGGCGCGACCGTCTCCCAGGTCGCGCTGGCCTGGCTGCTCGACCGCTCGGCCGCCGTCCTGCCGATCCCCGGGACGACGTCGCTCGCGCACGTGCGGGAGAACCTCGCCGCGCAGGACGTCGTCCTGAGCCGCGAAGAGCTCGCGGCGATCACCGGGTTATGACGACCTTTCCCTTGGCGTGCCCCATTTCCTGGTAGGCGATGGCCTCGCGGAGGTCGTCGAACGGGTAGGTCCGGTCGATCACCGGGGTGACGGCGCCGGACTCGGCGTACCCGGCCAGCTCACCCAAAGCCGCCTTCTTGTCGCAGCCCACCGCGTCGGCGAGCACGACCCGCCGCCGCGCGAACGGCCCGGCGGCCAGCGCGGCGAACACGTGCCCGGCCGGCTGCACCCAGCGCCCGGCCGGGCCGCCGACGACGACGAAGGCGCCCGTCCGGTCCAGCAGGCGGCGGCACGCCGGGAGCGACCGGCGGCCCGCGATGTCCAGCACGACGTCGTAGCGGCGGCCGCTGCGCGTGAAGTCCTCCTTGCGGTAGTCGGTCACCTCGGTCGCGCCGAGCGAGCGGGCAAGCTCGACGTTGGCCGTGCCGCACACGGCGTCGGCCTGCGCGCCGAGCGCCTTGGCCAGCTGGACGGCGAAGGTGCCGACACCGCCGGAGGCGCCGTTGACCAGTACTTTCTGCCCGGCTTCCACCCCGCGCAGGGCGACCAGCGCGGTGACGGCCGCCATCGGCATCGCCGCCGCCTGCGCGTGGGACAGGTTCGCGGGTTTCGGGGCGAGCAGGTCTTCGGGAACGCTGACGTACTCGGCGTAAGCGCCGTGCGGCAGCAGCGCGTAGACGTCGTCCCCGGGCCGGAACGCCGTCACGCCCTCGCCGACCGCCTCGACCCGGCCGGCCAGGTCGCAACCGAGGATCGTGGCGTGCGGGCGGCGCGGGCCGCCGGGCATCAGGCGCGCGATCCGCGGCTCGCCGCGCATGTAGTGCCAGTCGTAGGGGTTCACGGAGGTCGCGAGCACCTGGACCAGCACCTCCCCGGCGGCGGGCACCGGGTCGGGGACGTCTTCGAAGGTCAGGCTCTCGGGTGGGCCGTACGCGTGCAGGACCAGCGCTTTCATGGCGTCTCCCCGGGTTCTTACGGCGTAAGTCGTACGTCGTAAGGCGACCGTACGCTGTAAGGCCGTTGATCGCCAGCCTTACCTTGTACGATCTTGCGGTGGCCACCGAAGCCGACCCGCGCCCGCGGACCCCGCTCAGCCGCGAGCGCGTGCTGCGTGCGGCGGTCGCACTGGCGGACGAGCACGGCCTGCGCGCGCTGACGATGCGGCGGCTCGCGGAGGAGCTCGGCGCCGAGGCGATGTCGCTCTACTACCACGTGGCCAAGAAGGAAGACGTGCTCGACGGCATCGTCGACGCGGTGGCCCAGGAGATCAACGAGGCCGTCGCGCGGGTCCACCCTCCGGAAGGCTGGAAAGCCGCGGTGCGGCAACGGATCCTGACCGCGCGCGAGGTGTTCCTCCGGCACCCCTGGGCGCCGGAGCTGTTCGAGACGCGCTCGTCGAAGAGCCTGGCGGTCCTGCGCTACTACGACGCCCTGGTCGGCCTGATGCGCGAGGGCGGTTTCTCGTACGACCTGGTCCACCACTCGCTGCACGCGCTGGGCAGCCGCGCGCTGGGGTTCTCGCAGGAGCTGTTCGACCCGTCCGAAAGCGCGGACGCGCCACCGGACGCGCTGGCGGAGCTGGCCGGGCAGCTGCCGAACCTGGTGGGCATGCTGAGCGAGATAGCCCACGACGACCCGGACTCGACCCTGGGCTGGTGCGACGACCAGGAGGAGTTCGAGTTCGGCCTGGACATCATCCTCGACGGCCTGGACCGCCTGCGCTAACGCGTCGCTCACCAGGTGGGACGACCGCGTCCAAGGGGCAGAATCGGGAGCGTCAACCCGTCCCGGATCGTGGAGGAAACCGGTGTCGCGACCACTGCGGAAGCTCGGCTTCCTGACCATCGGCCTGTTCGACGCGGCCGACCCGCGCCGGGGGCACGAGTCGACCCTCGAGATCATCGAGCTCGGGGAGCAGCTCGGCTTCGACAGCGCCTGGGTGCGGCACCGGCACCTGCAGTACGGCATCTCGTCGCCGGTCGCGGTGCTGGCCGCCGCTTCGCAGCGCACCAGCCGGATCCACCTCGGCACCGCCGTGATCCCGCTCGGCTGGGAGAACCCGCTGCGGCTCGCCGAGGACCTGGCCACCGTCGACCTGCTCTCGGGCGGGCGGCTCAACCCGGGACTGAGCGTCGGGCCGCCGATGCGCTGGGACGAGGTCAAGCCCGCGCTCTACCCGGACACCGCGGAGGCCGAAGACTTCAGCTACGAGCGTGTCCGGCGGCTGCTGGGCTTCGTGCGCGGCGAGCCGGCCACCGGGTTCAGCGGTACCGAGGGCTTCGAGGTGTTCTCCGACCGCGTCCAGCCGCAGGCGCCCGGGCTCGGCGACCGGCTCTGGTACGGCGGCGCGAGCCTGCGCTCGGCCCAGTGGGCCGGCGAGCACCGGATGAACTTCCTGACCAGCAGCGTGGTGAAGGCCGAAGAAGGCACCGACTTCGCCGACATCCAGCTCTCGCACATCCGGACCTTCCGCGCCGCCCACCCCGACGGCGAGCACGCGCGGGTCTCGCAGGGACTCGTCGTGGTCCCGACCGACAGCGCGACACCCGAGCAGCGCGCCAAGTACGAGGAGTTCGCCGCGAAACGGCTGCCGCGCACCCAAGCGCCGCAGGGGCCGGCGCGGATGCTGTTCTCCCCCGACTTCGTCGGCACCTCGGCCGAGATCGCCGAGCGGCTGCACGCTCACGCCGCGTTCCAGGAGATCGACGAGGTGGCCTTCGCGCTGCCGTTCACCTTCGAGCACGAGGACTACGTCCAGATCCTCACCGACATCGCGACGAAGCTCGGCCCGGAGCTGGGCCGTCCCTGAGACGCGGAAAGTCCACAGTGGCCTCAGAAGAGGCCACTGTGGACTGGTCCGGGAGCGGACTTACTTGTTGGTGCCCGGGGTCAGCACCTTGTCGATCACGAAGACCGTGGCGTTCTTGGTGGGGATGTTGCCGCACAGGATCTTCGCGCCGTTGACGGTCATGTTGTCACCGGTGCCCTCGATCTTCAGCGGGCCGCCCGCGGTGTTCAGCGAGTCCAGCGAACCGGCGGCGGCGAGGCCCTTGGCGTCGTAACGCTTGCCGACGACGTGGTACTGCAGGATCGGCGCCAGCTCGGCCGGCTTGCCCGCCAGCTCGTTGAACTTGGCGTCACCCAGCGCCGCGAAGGCCGGGTCGGCCGGGGCGAACACCGTGATGGCCGGCTGGCTGTTGAGCGTGTCCACCAGGTTGGTGGCCTTGACGGCCGCGACCAGCTTGGTCAGCAGCGGGTTGGTCGACGCGGCGGAGGCGACGGGCTGCGGGCCCATCGAGTCCAGCGAACCCGGGGCGGTGCCCTGCGGCAGCTGCGAGCAGGCCGGGCCGAAGACGTCGGCGTTGGTGGTCATGCCGTTCGAGGCGCCCTGGTCGGCGCTGGACGACGGGGCGGCCATCGAGGACGACGGCGCCGGGGCGCTGGAGCTGCCCGAGGAAGCGGTGTCGCTGCCGCTGCACGCGGTCAGCGACAGCGCGGCGACGGCGATGACGCCAATTCCTGCGACACGAAGCTTGGTCACGAAAATCACTCCAATAAGCGGCTTGGTCAGTTCATCCGAACTGTTTGTTGTGAGTCATTCGGGGCCGGACGGAAAACGGATTGGGTCCGATCGGGTGACACGGCTCACTGTGCGGTGAAAGCGATGCTGTGCCACCCGGTCGCGCCGTCGGGAACGGTTCCGGCGCGCATGTCGGTCTGGGTGTAGCCGGAATTGTCGGTCGCCCGGCAGACGACCTGGTGGCCGCCCGGGGTCGCGTCGAACTCGGCCCACCACATGCGCCACGTGTTGAGGTTGACCTGCTGGGTCAGCATGGCTTCGCGCCACGGCCCGTTGTCGATGCTCACTTCGACCTTTTCGAGGCCGGTGTGCTGCGCCCAGGCGATCCCGGCGATGCGGACCTTTCCGGACGGGACGGTTTCGAAACCCTTCGGGGTGTCGATCCGCGATTCCGTCTTGATCGGCGCTTCCTTGCTCCAGCCGCGTTTCAGCCAATAGGCCTGACGCGCGGCCCAGGTGGTCACCTCGAGATCGGTCACCCATTTTGTCGCCGACACGTAGCCGTACAACCCGGGAATCACCAGGCGGGCCGGAAAGCCGTGTTCGATCGGCAGCGGTTCGCCGTTCATCCCGATCGCGAGCATGGCGCCGCGGTCGCGGTCCATCGCGGCGGCGACCGGGCTGCCCGAGGTCCAGCCGTCCACGCTCGTCGAGTAGAGCTGTTCGGAACCGGGGCGCACCCCGGCCTCTTCGAGCAGGTCGGCCAGGTCGACGCCGATGAAGTTCGAAGTGGACACGTACGTCCCGCCGACCTCGTTGGACACGCACGTCATGGTGATGGTGCGTTCGACGAGCGGCCGGTTGCGGATGTCGCCGTAGCTGTAGGTCACCTCGCGGTCGACCATGCCGTGCAGCCGCAGGCTCCAGTCCTCGGTCCGCACCTGCGGCAGCGACAACGCCGTGTCCACGCGGTAGAAGTCGGAGTTGCGGGTGAGGAACGTCGGCGTCCCCAGCTTCGCGAAGTCGGCGTCCGCCGGGATCATCGGCGCGGTCCGGACCGGCACGAGCTTGCCGACCGCGGCCCGGGACGACGCGGCGTCGCGGCTGCCGGCCAGCAGCTGCCCGCCGACCCCGGCGAGCCCCGCGCCGACGACCACCCCGGCGCCGGCCAGCAGCACCGTCCGCCTCGACGAACCGCCGTCGGTCACGGTTGCGGCCGCGCCCCGCAGGGCCAGCCGGTGCAGGATGCCGAACGTCGCGACCCCGGCGATCAGGCTCGCCAGCGGTGCGAGCAACGCGACGGTGCTGAGGTCGGGGCGCTCGTAAACCGCGAAAAGACCGACGAGGCCGAACGCGGTGATCATCACGAGGCCCGGCCACGGCTTGCGCCGCGACACGAACCCCGCGACCGCCGACACGACCACCATCACCACGGCCATGCCGGACAGCAGCACGAGCTTGTCGTACGTGCCGAACGTGCGGACGGCGAAGTCCTTGAGCTGGATCGGGGTCAGGTCGATGGCGCCGTTGCCGACCGCGAGGTAGGGCGAGGCGTTGATCCCGACGAGCCCGGCGACGAGGTGTCCCGCCGCCAGGGCCGCCGCGAGCGCCAGTACACCCAGCACGACGGCCTGCCACCGGGGCAACCGGGGATCCGGCGCCTGGCCGGGGGCCGGGGCCGCCTCGGCGGCCGTGGACGTGCTCATGGGGTGCCCAATCTTGTTGTCACGTAAGGGGAATCAGGTCAGGGAGATCGTGCTGACGGGTGCCGTCGAGGGGGCCGCGGAACCGCCCGCGGGCTCGACGGTGATCCCGATGTGGTCGGTGCCCGGCGGGATCGCGGCGAGCATCGGGCGCATCTGGTGCGGCGACTCCGGCTGCATCAGCCCCGCCGACCGCGTGCCGTCGGCGCCGGTGAACCACACCTGGTAGGCGTGGCCCTTGTCCAGCGCCGGGAACCCGGAGGCGAGCAGGACGGCCTTGCCCTGGTCCCGCGACACCACGAGCGTCGCGCCGGCCAGGCCGGAACCCTTGAGCGTCGAGGCGTCCGGCGCGGTCAGCACCGAGTTGAGCGACGCCTGTTCCTGCTGGGCGGCGTCGAGCTGCCGGTCGCTGGCGGCGGTGTGCACGCCGAACACGACCGCGACCACGGCCGCCGCGGCGGCCCCGAACAGCGCGGCACGCACCTGCCAGGTCCGGGCCCGGCCGGGCACGGCGGCCGCCGTCACCCTGGGCGGCAGCTGGCGGGTGCGAGTCACCTCGGCCAGGACGCGGGCCCGCAGTTCGGCCGGCGGCTCGACCGCCTCGGCGGCGGCGAGCCGGGCGCCGGTGGCCCGCAGCTCCTCCACCTCCTGGCGGCACGCGGGGCACTCCCCCAGGTGCCGTTCGAACTCGGCACGCTCCACATCGGACACCGCGTCGAGCGCGTAGGCGCCGGTCAGCGTGTGCAGCTCGGCAGTCATCGATCCACCCCCAGGCAGTCACGCAGCCGGATGAGCCCGTCCCGGATCCGGGTCTTGACGGTGCCCGGTGCCACCTTCAGCACTTCGGCCACCTCGGGATAGGTGTAGCCGTTGTAGTACGCCAGCACGATGGACTCGCGCTGCAGCTCGGTCAGCGCGGACAGGCACTGCCGCACGCGTTCCTGGTCGAGACTGGCCATTGTGGACTCGGTGACCTCGTCGAACGGCCGTTGCACGTCCATCCGGCCGACCTTGTCCTCCCGGTCGAGCACGGCCTGGTGGGAGCGCACGCGGTCCACGGCCCGGCGGTGGGCGATCATCAGCACCCACGACAGCGCGCTGCCGCGCTCCGGGACGAACCTCGTGGCCTTGCGCCACACCTCCACCAGAACCTCCTGAGCCACTTCTTCGGCCTGCGCGTGGTTGCGCAGCACCCGCGTGGCCAAGCCCAGCACCGGACCCGCGATCAGGTCGTAGAGCGACGCGAACGCCGTCTCGTCCCCGGCCCCGACCCGGCGCAGCAGTTCTTCCGCACTGGCCGCGGCGACCGGAGCCTCTTCCGCATGCAGCCGCAGCCGCCCACGCTCACCCATCCCCGGCAACCTCCACGTCACCCACCAAGCCCTCCGGCTTGTACGGGGGATTCGCCGCCGGGGGCCGCGGCGGACTGGTCTGCGGGGTGAGGAGGTGGGGTGTCCCACCCGGGTGGGCCAAGTACGGGCCGGCGACCCATCCGCGGGTCCGGCGGCTCCGAATGCCTGGTGGCTCGTGCTCGGTCCGCTCTGACGGATTTGTGAAAGTCGCTCGGGATCCTTCACGTTAGAGCGTTACCGATTGCCCTTTTTTCACGCGCACGGTGACCTTTAGCACTTCTTGGTCCCTCTATGGAGTGAAACTATTTCGCATTGAGAAGGAGTTAACCTCACCATGGGTTATCTCCAGAGCAAGATCGACAGAACCGACGAGACGTGAGGGGCCACCCCATGGCCGAGCCGCACAGCGTGACCAGCACGAGCGTCGACTTCGCCCTCCGCACCTTCGGAGCGGGGCCGAGGCCGGTGCCGGCCGAGCTCGAGTACGACACCCGGGACCCGTACGCGGTCGCCGTCGTGCTCCACGCGGGGGTCAGTGCCGTCCGCTGGCTGTTCGGGCGCGACCTGCTCGCCGACGGCCTGCTCGCCCGCTGCGGCGACGGTGACGTGCGCATCGGGCCCGCCGGCAACCCCGAGCTGGTCACCGTGGAGCTGACCTCCCCGGACGGCGCCGCCGTCCTGGAGGCGCCCGCGAAGGAGATCGCCGCCTTCCTGGACACGACGTACGAGGTCATCCCAGCCGGCAGCGAGAGCGACTGGTTCGACTTCGACACCGAACTCGAGAAGCTCTCTTACCAAGACTGAGTACCTTCGCCGGGTGAGCTTCTTCCTGACGACCGTCCTGGCCGCCCTCGACGACGGCGGCGACCGCGTCCTGTTCCGCCAGGACGGCGTCACGACCTACCACCAGGCCCGGGACCGCCTGCGGCGACTGCACGGCGGCCTGGGCGAGGTCGGCGTCGTGGCCGTGGACGTCCGGAACCGGCCCGAGACCCTGCTGGTCCAGCTCGCGGCGCTCCTGCGCGGCGCGACCGTGCTGCTGGTCGCCGCGTCGGCACCACGCCAGGACCGCCTGGCCGCGGCCGCCGCGGCGGGCGTCACCACCGTCGTCACCGACCGGCCGCACGAGTGGCCCGCCGGCGACGTCCGCACGCTCGACGACCTCGACGGCGAGCCCCAGGAGCTGCGGCCGCCCGACGCCGTCCGTGTCCTCTTCCCCACTGGTGGCACCACCGGCACCCCCAAGCTCATCCGCCACAGCGGCATCTACGACGGCATGGCCTACATCTTCGCGCCGTCACCGGACGGCCCCGGCCGCACGCTGCTCGTCGCGCCGATGACGCACATGACCGGCCACGCCACCGTGCTCGGCACGCTCCTGCGCCGCGACACCCTGGTGCTCCAGGACGGCTTCGACGCAGGCGCCGTCCTTGAAGCGATCCAGGAGCACCGGATCGACACGCTCTCCCTGACCCCGCCCCGGCTGGCCGCGGTGCTGGACCACCCCGCATTAAAGGAAACCGACGTCAGCAGCGTCCGATCCCTGTCGCTGGGCGCCGCGCCGCTGCCGCCGCACCGGCTCGCGCAGGCGCTCGACGTCTTCGGCCCGGTGGTCGGCCAGGGATACGGCCTGACCGAGGCCCCGATGATCGCGAGCATCTCCGCCGCCGAACTCATCGACCACCCGGACCGGCTCGGCTCGGTCGGCCGGATCGTGCCCGGCATGGAGGCCCGGCTCACCGACGGCGAGGTCGAGGTGCGCGGACTGTCCATGATGGACGGTTACCTCGGCGGCCCGGAGATCGGCGCCGGCTGGCTGCGCACCGGCGACCTCGGCCGCTTCGACGGCGAGGGGTACCTCTACCTGCTCGACCGCGTGGACGACGTCGTCGTGGTCGGTGAGCACGGCACCAAGGTGCCCTCGACCGTCGTCGAGCACGCCCTCGCGACGCACCCGGCGGTCCGCGCGGCCGCCGTGTTCGGCAGGCACACCGTGGACGGCCAGGTGCTGCACGCCGTCGTCGTCACGTCCGGCGAAGTGACCGAAGACGACCTGAAAGAACACGCGAGAAGCGCGTTCGGCCAGGAGCACTACGTCCCGGCGAGCGTCTCCTTCACCGACGCGCTGCCGCTCACCGAGGTCGGCAAGGTCGACAAGCGCGCCCTCGCTCAGGTCGTGACGGCGCCGTAGGACGACGACCGGACCAGCTTGGCGTACTTGCCCAGCACGCCTTCCGGGAACTTGTTCGGCAGCGGCTCCCAGCCCTCCCGCCGCCGGGCCAGCTCGGCCGCGTCGACCAGCAGGTCGATGCTGCGGCCCTTGATGTCGACGGCGATCCGGTCGCCGGTCCGGACGAACGCGATCGGCCCGCCGTCGACGGCCTCGGGCGCGACGTGGCCGATGCACAGGCCGGTCGTGCCGCCGGAGAACCGGCCGTCGGTCAGCAGCAGGACGTCCTTGCCGAGCCCGGCGCCCTTGATCGCCGCGGTGATCGCGAGCATCTCGCGCATCCCCGGCCCGCCCTTGGGGCCTTCGTAGCGGATGACGACGACGTCGCCGGCCTCGATGTGGCCTTCGTTCAGCGCGGCCATCGCCTCCTGCTCGCGCTCGAACACCCGCGCCGGGCCTTCGAAGTTGGACGTGTCGAAGCCCGCGGACTTCACGACGGCCCCTTCGGGCGCGAGCGAGCCGCGCAGGATCGTGATGCCGCCGGTCGGGTGCAGCGGGTTGTCCAGCTTGCGCAGGACCTCGCCGTCGATCGGCTCCGGGTCCAGCTCGGCCAGGTTCTCGGCGACGGTCTTGCCGGTCACCGTGAGCGCGTCGCCGTGGATCAGGCCCTCGTCGAGCAGCGCCTTCATCAGCACCGGGATGCCGCCGTGGCGGTCGATGTCGTTCATGACGTACTTGCCGAACGGCTTCAGGTCGCCCAGGTGCGGGACGCGGTCGCCGACGCGGTTGAAGTCGTCGAGGTCCAGCGCGACCTTCGCCTCGTGCGCGATCGCGAGCAGGTGCAGCACGGCGTTGGTCGAGCCACCGAGCGCCATGACGACGGTGATGGCGTTCTCGAACGCTTCGCGCGTCAGGATGTCGCGCGCGGTGATGCCCTTCTCGAGCAGCCCGACCACGGCCTCGCCGGACAGGTGCGCGTAGTTGTCACGGCGGCGGTCCGCGGACGGCGGCGCGGCCGACCCCGGCATGCTCATCCCCATCGCCTCGGCGGCCGACGCCATCGTGTTCGCCGTGTACATCCCGCCGCAAGCGCCTTCACCAGGGCAGATGGCGCGTTCGATGCGGTCCAGGTCAGCGGTCTTCAGCCGCCCCGCCCGGCACGCGCCGACCGCCTCGAAGGCGTCGATCAGCGTGACGTCCTTTTCGGTGCCGTCGGTGAGCTTCACCCAGCCGGGCGCGATCGAACCCGCGTAGAGGAAGACCGACGCCAGGTCGAGGCGCGCGGCGGCCATCAGCATCCCGGGCAGCGACTTGTCGCAGCCGGCCAGCAGGATCGAGCCGTCGAGGCGTTCGGCCTGCATCACCGTCTCGACGGAGTCGGCGATGACTTCGCGGGAGACGAGCGAGAAGTGCATCCCGTCGTGGCCCATGGAGATGCCGTCGGACACCGAGATCGTGCCGAACTGCAGCGGGTAGCCGCCGGCCGCGTGCACGCCCTCCTTCGACGCCTGCGCCAGCCGGTCGAGGGACAGGTTGCACGGCGTGATCTCGTTCCACGAGCTGGCGACGCCGATGATCGGCTTGCGCCAGTCGCCGTCCCCCATCCCGACGGCCCGGAGCATGCCCCGGGCGGGTGCGGCCTCGATCCCGTCGGTCACGGTGCGGCTGCGGGGCTTCGGGTCGATCGTCATGACGCGCCTTCCGATACGACGTTCGGACGCACTGCATGCTACTCGCGTCCACGCGGTCCGCTCACCGGAACGATTTCCTTCCCGGACCTTCGCGAACCGGCGAAAACTCGGCGAAATGATCGCCACAGTGGTGTGGGGCACGGGCAACGTCGGCCGTGCGGCAATCCGGGCCGTCGAGGCCCATCCGGAGCTGAAGCTCACGGCCGTGCTGGTGCACAACCCGGACAAGGTCGGCCAGGACGCGGGCGCGCTCGCCGGCGTCGGCGACCTGGGTGTCACCGCGACCGACGACGTCGAGGCGGTGCTGGCGGCGAGCCCGCGCGCGGTCGTGTACGCCGCTTCGGGCGACGTCCGCTTCGACGACGCGCTGGCCGACATCGTGCGCGCGGTCGGCGCGGGCGCGATCGTCGTGACGCCGGCGCTGTACCCGCTCTACGACCAGCGCAACGCGCCCCCGGAGCTGCGGGACCCGGTGCTGGCCGCGATCAAGGACGGCGGCGGCTCGCTGTTCGTCTCCGGCGTCGACCCCGGCTGGGGCAACGACGTGCTGCCGCTGCTGATCAGCGGGCTCGGCACGGACGTCGACGTCATCCGCTGCCAGGAGATCTTCGACTACTCGACCTACGAGCAGCCCGACTCGGTGCGGTACCTGGTCGGCATGGGCCAGCCGCTGGACTACGACCCGCCGATGCTGATGACCGGCGTGCCGTCGATGGTCTGGGGCGGGCAGGTCCGGCTGATCGCGCGCGGCCTCGGCGTCGAGGTGGACGAACTCCGCGAGACGCTGCACCGGCGTCCCCTCGAAGAAACCGTGTCCACACGGACGATGGGCGAGTTCGAAAAGGGCACCCAGGGCGCGGTCCGGTTCGAGGTGCAGGGCATCGTCGACGGCGAGCCGCGGATCGTCATCGAGCACGTCACCCGCATCCACCCGTCGTGCGCGCCGGACTGGCCGACGCCGCCGAGCGGCGACGGCGCCCACCGCGTGATCATCGAAGGCCGGCCGCGGATCGAGGTCAGCATCGAATCCAGCGACGAAGGCGAAAACCGGTCCGCGGGCGGCAACGCCACCGCGGTCGGCCGTCTCGTCGGCGCGATCGACTGGCTGGCCGGCGCGGCCCCCGGCCTCTACGACGCACTCGACGTCCCGCTGCGCCCGGCAGCCGGCAAGCTCGGAAGGAGGCGCTCGTGAACATCGACATCCCCGAGGGCAAGGACCCGATCGGTTACGTGTGGGGCGAAATGGTGCCCGGCATCGGGATCGCCGCCTCGCAGTTTTCGCTGGCGGTCTACTCGCACACCACGTTGGGGCTGCGGGAGTTCGAGGCCGCGCGGCTGCGGATCGCGCAGATCAACGGCTGCGTCTTCTGCCTCGACTGGCGCACCGAACGCGACGGCGTCAAGGTCGAAGAGGAGTTCGCCGACGCGGTTTCCGACTGGCGCACCACGGATCTGTTCGACGAACGGACGCGCCTGGCGGCCGAGTACGCCGAGCGGTACGCACTCGACCACCACAGCATCGACGACGAGTTCTGGAAGCGGATGGCCAAGTACTACAGCCAGAAGGAGGTCGTCGAGCTGAGCATGAGCCTCGGTTCGTGGCTGGCTTTCGGGCGGCTCAACCACGTCCTGGGTCTCGACGTCGCCTGCGTGCTGCCGTCCCACCGGTCGTGAGGGGCGGGTTCGCCCCTCACGACCTTCAGGTCAGAAGTCCGTGGCGATGATCTTTTCGATGTTCCGTTCGGCCAAAGCCGTGATGGTGACGAACGGGTTGACGCTGGTGTTGCCGGGGATCAGGGAACCGTCGATCGCGTACAGGCCTTGATACCCGGCGAGCCTGCCGTAGTTGTCGGTCGCCTTGTTGAGCACCGCGCCGCCGAGCGGGTGGTAGGTCAGATGGTCGCCCCAGATCTTGTAGATGCCGAAGAGGTCGGTCCGGTAGATCGTCCCCTCCTTCGAGTTGATCTTGTCGAAGATGCTCTTCGCCATGTCGATGCCCGGCTGTTTCCAGGCGGTCTGCCAGTTGAGGTCGACCTTCTGCGTCGCCGGGTTCCAGCTGAACTGCGCGCGGTTCGGGTTCTTCGTGATGGACAGGTAGAACGACGCCCACGTCTCGATCCCGGTCGGCAGCGGCGCGACCTCCGCGAACGCGCCGCCCGCCGCCCAGTTGTCGATGCCACCGCACGGGATGGACGACTGGAGGCTGCCGGTCGGGTCCCAGATCTGGTTGGCCCGCCCGACCATCACGTTCCCGTTGTCACCCCAGTTCTTGCCGACCTCGCCGTTGAGGTTCGGCAGCGCGCCGGTGGCCTTGAGCTTCACGAGCAGCTTGCTGGTGCCGACGCTGCCCGCCGCGAAGAACACCTTGGCCGCCGTCACGACCTTGGTCACCGTCACGTCGCCCGTGGTGTTCAGCTGCTCGATCGTGACGGTGTAACCGCCGCCGGACGCGGGTGTCACCTTCGCCACCCGGTGCAGCGGCGAGATGGTGACGCGGCCGGTCGCCTGGATCTGCGGCAGGTAGGTCTTCTGCAGCGACTTCTTGCCGTAGTTGTTGCCGTACAGGATCTCCCCGGCCAGCGCGGAGCGCGGCACGGTGTTGGCCTGCTCCTGCTTCATGTAGTTCCAGTCGTAGACGTCCGGAACGAAGACGAACGGGAACCCGGACCGCTGCGCCTGCTTCCGGCCGACCCGCGCGTACTGGTAGCACTCGGCGGTGTCGAACCACGCCGGGTCGATCAGGCCGACGCCGAGACCGGCGTTGGCGCGCGGGTAGTAGGTGTTGTACATCTCGTTGGCGTCGACCGTCGGGAGGATCGCGCCGAAGTTCTCCCGCTTCGGCGTCACGGCCATGCCGCCGTTGACGAGGGAGCCGCCGCCGACCCCTCGGCCCTGGTACACGGTGATGCCGCTGAACTCCTCGGCGTCGAGGATGCCGGTGTACTTCGGGATGTCCTTGTCGATCGGGAAGCCGAGGAAGTTGGACAGCGGCTGCTTCGTCCGGGTGCGCAGCCAGAACGAGCGCTGGTCGGGCGTGGTCGTGTTGGCGAAGATCTTGCCGTCGGAACCCGGCGTGTCCCAGGCCATGCCCATTTCGACCAGCTGGACGTCGACGCCGGCCTGTGCGAGCCGGAGCGCGGTGACCTGGCCGCCGTACCCCGAGCCGATCACCAGGGCCGGGACGCGCGCCCCGTCGGAGATGGGACCGGCCGCTCTGGGCGTCGCACCGGCGGCTCGGCCGGCGAGAGCCGCACCGGCCAAGATAGAACCTGTTCCTGCAATGAAAAGACGGCGGGAAAGTGCCCCAGAACTTGTTCTCCCCATGGCTTTGTCGCTCATGTGATGTTCCTCACCGTTGAGGTATTTAGAACACGTTATAGCTCAAAGGTACAGACAAGTCGACATATACCCGCGAGTAACCTCCGGGCACGACGCAGTATTGGCGCGAATGGGCCATGATGGACGACTGTGGAGTCGACCCGAGTGGACCGCTGGCTGTGGGCGGTCCGGCTGACGAAGACCCGACCGGACGCCGCGGCCGCGTGCCGGGGCGGGCACGTGCGCGTCAACGACAAACCCGCGAAGCCCGCGACGACCGTGGTACCGGGCGACGAGGTGCGCTTCCGGATCGACGGAACAACCAGAATCCTCGACGTGGTACGGGTGATCCAGAAACGCGTCGGCGCCCCGGACGCCGCGACGTGCTTCGTGGACCGCACCCCGAAGCCACCCCCGGAGTCGGCGATCCCGGTCGCCCGCCGCGATCGCGGCGCGGGCCGACCGACCAAAAGGGAGCGCCGCGTGCTGGACGCGTTCCGCTCGCAGGATTCCTGACGCCCGCTCCCCCCACTGCTCAAAAGCCGTGAAGGCCACCTTGAGGGACTCTGAGTCCCTCAAGGTGGCCTTCACGGACTTGGGTCACCCGGCGGATCCGGCGGATCCGGCGGCTCGGCCGGCGGTGGCGCCGGGGCGACCCGCTGAAAGCCGTGAATGGCCCATTGAGGGACTCTGAGTCCCTCAATGGGCCATTCACGGACTTGGGGTCCGGGCGGAAGCGTCGGGGGTCAGGAACTCCAGGCGGTTGCCGAGGCAGTCGGTCGTGTAGAACCGGCGGTGGCCCGGAAAGCCGTCGTCCCATTCGACGGCACTTCCGTGCGCCTCGAGCCGGGCGGCCAGCGCGTCGAGGTCGTCGGCCAGGATGCCCGGGTGGGCCTTGCGGGCGGGCCGGAAGTCCGCCTCGACGCCGAGGTGCAGCTCCAGCCCGCCGGCCCGCACCCAGAGCCCGCCGCGGGCGGCCAGTTCGGGCGGTTTCGGGATTTCCGTCAACCCGAGCACGCCGATGTAGAACTCCCGGCAGCGGTCCTCGCTGCCCGGCTCGATCGCCAGCTGGACGTGGTGCAGGCCGAAGGTCATGCCTTCAGCGTGCCACCAGCGCGCGCAGCTCCTTCACGACGTCGGCGGGCGCCTCCTCGGCCATGAAGTGCCCGGACGACACCGTGCGATGGCGCAGGTCGGCCGCCCACGGGCGCCAGAGCGCCGTCGCGTCGTAGCCGAGCGCGGCACCCCAGTCCTGCTGCAGCACGGTGACCGGCATGCCGAGCCGGTCGCCGGCCGCCCGCGACGCCGTGTCGTGCTCGACGTCGACCGTCGCGCTCGCCCGGTAGTCGGCCACGATCGACGGCACGGCCTCGCGGGAGGCCCGCAGGTACTCGGCGCGGACGCCGGCCGGGATCGCGTCCGGGGCGAGGGTCCAGGCGTCGAGGAAGTGCCCGAAGAACGCGTCGGGCGCGCCGGCGATGAGCGTCTCCGGCAGGCCCGGCGGCTGGGCCATCAGGTAGAGGTGGAAGGCGACGGCCGCGCTGACGCCGTGCAGGACGTCCCACATGTCCAGCGTCGGCAGCACGTCGAGGATCGCCAGGTGGGCGACGGCGTCCGGGTGGTCGAGGCCGGCGCGGATGGCCACCAGCGCACCGCGGTCGTGGCCGGCGAGGGCGAACCGCTCGTGCCCGAAGGCGCGGGCGAGGGCGACGACGTCGGCGGCCATCGTGCGCTTCGAGTACGTCTCGCCGGTGTCCGCGGGCTTGTCGCTGTCGCCGTAACCACGCAGGTCCGGGACGAGGACGGTGTGGTCGGCGGCGAGGTCGGCAGCGACGTGCCGCCACATCAGGTGCGTCTGCGGGAAGCCGTGCAGCAACACGATCGGGGCGCCGGAGCCGCCGACAGCGACGTTCAGGTCCGTGTCGTCACCGACCGTGACGCGCTGGTAGTCGAATCCGGGGATCGGCATGGAAGTCCTTTCGGGGTGGTTGACCCCTTGAGCCTGCGTCAGGCCGATCAGCGTCCGGTCAGCACCGAGTGAGCGCGTTACAGTGCGTGCATGGTCTGGTTCGGCGTGCTCGGTCCGCTCGTGGCCGAGGACGAGCGGGGTCCCGTGGCGCTCAAGGGGCCGCGGCACCGGGCGGTCCTGGCGCGGCTGCTGATCGCGCGCGGCCGGGTCGTGCCGGTGGACGTCCTGGTCGGCGACCTGTGGCCGGACCCACCCGACGGCGCGGTCGGCGCGCTGCAGACGTTCGTGGCCGCGCTGCGCCGAGCCCTGGAGCCCGACCGGCCGCCGCGGACCCCGGCCACCTTGCTGGTCACTTCGGGACCGGGGTACGCGCTGCGCGCGGAGTCCGTCGACGCCTGGACATTCGAGGCCGCAGTGACCACGCCCGGCGCCCCACTGTCCCAAGTGGACGAAGCGCTCGGCCGGTGGCGCGGGCCCGCGTACGCGGAGTTCGCGGACGAGCCCTGGGCGCGCGGTGAGATCAACCGTCTCGAGGAGCTGCGTTTGCTGGGCGTCGAGCGGCGGGCGGCGGCGCTGCTGGAACTGGGCCGCGCGGCGGAAGCCGTGCCGGACCTGGAGGCGCACGTCGAGGCCTGGCCGTTGCGCGAGGACGGCTGGCGGCTGCTCGCGCTGGCCCTCTACCGGGCCGGGCGGCAGGGTGACGCGCTGGGAGCGCTGCGCCGGGCGCGGCAAGTGCTGGCCACCGAGCTGGGCGTCGACCCCGGTCCCGGCCTGCGGCAGGCGGAGGCCGACATCCTGGCGCAGGCCCCGGTCGCGTTGCCGGCGCCGGTGTCCGTCCCGCTGCTGGTGGGGCGTGCGGACGAGCTGGCCCAGTTGGAGACGGAATCCCGCACCGCAAGCGGCGGCCGGCTGCGGCTGGCCCTGATCTCCGGCGAAGCGGGCGCGGGCAAGACAGCGCTGGCGGAGGCGTTTTCGGCACGGCTGGCCGCACGAGGCTGGACGACGGCGTGGGGCGCCAGCCCGGACGACGAGGGCCTGCCGCCGGTGTGGCCGTGGACTCGGATCCTGGAAGGACTGGCCGGGCCGACCGTGGACGGCGGACCAGCCGCGGGCAGCGGGTCGGCCGCAGGCAGCGGACTAGCCGCGAGCAGCGGACCGACCGTGGGCAGCGGGCCAACCGCGGGCAGCGAGCCAACCGTGAGCAGCGAGCCAACCGTGAGCAGCGGACCGACCATGGGCGGCGAGCTGACCGCAGGCAACGGGTCAGCCGCGGGCAGCGGGCCGACCGCGGGCAGCGGACCAGCCGCAGGCAGCGGGCCGACCATGGGCGGCAGGCCGACCGCGGGCAGCGGGCCGACCATGGGCGGCAGGCCGACCGCGGGCAGCGGGCCGACCATGGGCGGCAGGCCGACCGCGGGCAGCGGGCCGACCGTGAGCGGCAGGCCGACCGTAGGCAGTGGATCAGCCGGGGGCGGCGGGTCGGCCGCGGGCAGCGGATCAGCTGTGAGCGGCGGACCGACCGTAGGCAGCAGGCCAGCCGCGAGCGGCGGGCCGACCGTACGCAGCGGGCCAGCCACGAGCGGCGAGTCTGTCGTCGGCGGCGGCCCGGCCGCGGCCGGGCCGGCTCTGCCGGGTCGCGTGCCCTCGCTCGATCCTGAGCCGGGCGGTGATCCCGTCGCGGCGCGGTTCCGGCGGCACCAGGCGGTCGCCGCCCACCTGGCCACGCTCGGCCGCACCGCCCCGCTGCTGCTCGTGTTCGACGACCTGCAGTGGGCGGGCGCGGAAACCCTCACCCTGCTGGCTTCCGTCGTGGCCGACCCTTCCGTGCGGCACGTGCTCGTCGTCGGGACGCACCGCAGCACCGACCTGCCGCCCACGCTGGCGGAGTTCCTCGGCCGCGTCGCCCGCGCCGAGCCCGCGCGCGTCTACCTCGGCGGGCTGCCCGCGGACGACGTACGCGACCTGGTGCGCGCGACGCTCGGCCACGACGTCCCCGCCCCGGCCGCGGCGGCGATCCACCGGCGCAGCGGCGGCAACCCGTTCTTCGTGCGGGAGCTCGCCCGGCTCTTCGACACCGACGCGTCGGCGGACGTGCCTCCCGGTGTCCGCGACGTCGTCCGCCACCGGACCTCCCGGCTGCCCGCCACCGCGCAGGAGGTGCTGCGCCGGGCGTCGGTGCTCGGCCGGGACGTCGACCTCGTCCTACTTGGTTCGGTCTCCGGCGCCGACGTTCTCGACGACGTCGAAGCCGCCGTCCGGGCCGGGTTCCTGGTCGAGCCCGCGCCGGGCCGGGTCCGGTTCGCGCACGACCTGGTGCGGGACACGCTCTACCACGATCTTTCGCGCACGCGCCGGGCTCGCTGGCACGCCGCCGCCGGCGAGGCGCTGGAACGGCTGCGGCCTGACGACGTCGACGCGCTGGCCCACCACTTCCTGCTGGCCGACAGCCCGTCCGCGGTGCGCTACGCGCGTCAGGCGGCGGAACGCGCCGAGCGCCGGGTGGCCCCGCACGAGGCGGCACGGCTGTGGCGGGCCGCGCTGGATCGCGCCGGCGACGACGTCCGCGAGCGGCTGGACCTGATCATGGGTCTGGTGCGGGCGCTGGCCGTCACCGGCTCGTTGGCGGAGGCGCGCGAGCACCGTGCGGAGGCCGTGACGCTGGCGGAGAAGCTCGGCGACCCGGTGCTGACGGCGTCGATGCTGGGCGCGTTCGACGTCCCGGCGATCTGGACGGCCAGCGACGACCCGGAGCTGGCCGCGCGGATCGTCGCGGTCGCCGAAAAGACCCTGGTCGCGCTGCCACCGGAGCGGCGGGCCGAGCGCGCGCGGCTGCTGGCGACGCTCGCGCTGGAGCTGCGCAACACCGGCGGCGACCGCGGCCGGGAGGCGGCTCGGGAAGCCGAAGCACTGGCGCGGGAGCTGGGTGACCCGGCGCTGCTGGCGTTCGCGCTCAACGCGCGTTTCATGCAGGCGTTCGACCGGGCCGGCCTCGCGCCGGAGCGGGCGCGGATCGGGCGTGAACTGGTCGACGTCGCCGCGTCACACGGCTTGGTGACGTTCGAGGTGCTGGGGCACCTGGTGCTGGTCCAGGCGTATTCGGCGCTGGCCGACCTGCCCGCGGCGGACACCCACGCCGCCACGGCCGACCGCCTGGCGGAGGTGCACGACCTGCCGCTGGTCGGCGTGTTCACGCAGTGGTACCGCGCGCTGCGGGCGAGCATCACCGGCGACCCGGCGGCGGAGGCCCTCTTCCGCGCGGCGGCGGCCCGCCTCCCGGGGACGGGCATGACCGGCCTGGAGGACGGCATCCTCGACTTCGCCCTGCTGTGCCACCGCGTCCAGCGCGACGAGTCCACAATGGACTACGTCGGCGAGGCCCCGCACGACCTCCTGTACGAGGCCCACCTGTGCCTCCAGGCCCTTACCGCCATCGCCGCCAACGACATCCCGGCCATGACACACCTGTACGACGCCCTCCTCCCCGCGGAGGCCGAGCTGGCAGGCGCGGGCAGCGGCCTGCTGACCCTCCGCCCAGTGGCGTTCTACCTGGCCGAACTGGCCACCGCGCTCGGCCTCCCCGCCACCGCCCACTACCGCACAGCCCTGCACGTCGCCCGCCGCTGCAACGCCCCCCACTGGATCAAGTCCCTCACCTAACCGACCCTCCAGGCACGCGAACCGACTCCCAGGTACGGCGTACCGGAACGGCGAACTCGCGTACCCGGACGGACGACTCGCGTACCCAGAGGGACGGCTCGCGTGTCCAGAGAGTCGGCACCACCTGCGGAAATCCGCCACCGCGCCCCGCGCCGGACGCCTACCCTGGGACGGGTGAGCGACAGCGAGAACTTCGAGGGGCGCGACGTCGGGTCCGGGATCTCCGTCATCCGCGAGAGCAGCGACGTCGTCGGATCCGGGCCGCGGCTGCACCGGCACCCGTACGTCGAGACGTTCGTCATCATCCGGGGGCGGGCCCGGTTCACCATCGGTGACGAGGAGCGTGACGGCGAAGCCGGGGACGTGCTCGTCGTCCCGGCCGGCACGCCGCACAAGTTCGCCGTGCTCGGGCCCGGGGTCTACGAGGCCGTGCACATCCACGAGAACGACCACTTCGTCACCGAATGGCTGGAGTGAGGCTCAGACCTCGCCGTCGCCGATCATGCCGCGCAGCTTGGTGAGCGCGCGGTACTGCGTGATGCGGACGTTGCCCGCCGAGATGCCCAGCGCCTCCGCCGTCTCGTTCGCCGAGAGGCCGACGACGACCCGGAGTGACAGGATCGCCTGGTGCAGCGGCGGCAGCGTCGCCATCAGCCGGCCCAGCCGCGCGCCGAGGTCCATCTCCAGCACGTGGTTCTCCGGCTCGTTGCCGCCCAGCGGCCGGTCCGGCAGCTCCGACACGGGCTTCGAGCGGTCGCGCGCCACCGAGCGGAAGGCGTCGGCGACCTTGTTCGCCGCGATCGCCCGCACGAGGTACAGGAACGAGCCGCCGCGGTCCTGGTAACCCGGCAGCACCTTGAGCACCGCGAGCAGGACCTCCTGCGCGACGTCGTCGGCCGAGAGGTACGACAGGTCACGGCCGCCGATCCGGGCGCGGCAGTAGCGGGCGACCGTCGGCTTGATCAGCCGCAGCAGCGCCTGGATCGCCTCCGGGTCCCCGGTGCGCGCCGCCGCGACCACCGGGTCGAGGTCCTCCTTGGTCAGCTTCCCCTCCGGCCGGGGAAGCCGGCCAAGCACGGTGTAACCGTCGACATCGTCCGCCAGGACCGTCTCCGACGCCATGGTTTCCATGGGTTCCCTCCTCGTTCCGCCACCGCCCCGCCGATGGCGGAAAAGCGTTCTGCGCAGGAACCCGATTTCTGTTCCGACAATCGGATATCGAGGCGTTGACCAGCAGCGTTGCACGACCGGGCTTCTTGTCCAGATATTGTCCGTTAACCAGAAACGGCCCACTGGAGTTACCCGGCGGTCACCACCGGCGCACACTGGTCAAATTCTTGACAGTTCACACCGTATCGCGGGAACCGGTAGCGAAATCAAGCCCCGCGACGATGCTCCGCCCGTGAATGTCCCCTACTTCCAGGACCTGAACCGATGATCACCCATTGAACGCCGCCGGAGAGTGTGCCCGATGACGGATCCCGATCCCGGCCTGCCCGTTACCCGTGCGGCGGACCGGTTCGACGTGTTCCTGTGTTCCCCGCGGGCCGCCCCGGACGACGCGGCGGCCGAACGGATCGAAGAAGCGCTGCTGGCCGGCGGGCTGCGCGTTTTCCGGCCCGCTCGAATCGACGATTTCGACAAGATCACCGGGGAAATCGCCGAGGCGATCGCCGGTTCCCGGGTGCTTCTCGCCTGCTATTCCCGCCTGCTGCCGACCCGATACGCCTGCCAATGGGAACTGACGGCGGCGTTCGCGGCCGCCCGGCGCCACGGCGATCCGGCGGACCGCGTGCTGGTGCTCAATCCCGAATCCGGTACCGCGCACCTCGCGCCGGCCGAACTGGCGGGCACGCCGTTCTTCACCGGCCCGGTGACCACGGCGAACCTGCCTGACCTGGTCGCGAAAGTGCGCCGGAAAGTGGCCGCGACGGACGGCCCGCTCGGGGCGCCCACCGGAGCACCGGTCCCGGGCCGGCCGGTCGGCCGCTACCCGGCACTCTGGGCCGTCCACAGCGCCCTCTTCCCGGGCGGCACCACCGGCGCGCGGCCGGTGGCCGTCGTGCGCGGGCTGCCCGGCGTCGGCAAGACGGCGCTGGCCGAGCGGTACGCCGCGCTGTTCCGCGACGCCTTCCCCGGTGGCGTCATCCGGACCGGCCCGTTCGGCCACCACGACCCGGACGACTTCCTCGCGCAGTTCCACCTCGGGCTCGCGCGCGCGGCCGCGCGGCGGCTCGGCACGGACGTGTCCGGCCTGGACCTCGACCGCCTGCGCGCCCTGCTCGCCGACCGGATCGGCGCGGCCCGCGAGAAGGTGCTGGTGCTCGTCGACGACGTCCCGGCCGGCCTGCCGCCCGCCGTCCTCGACCGGCTCGTGCTGCCCGGTGACCACGCCCGCACCCTGGTCACCGGCCGGTCCGGCCCGTGGGCCGCGGCGAACGTGGACATCACCGACCTCGCCGGCCTCACCCCCGAGGAGAGCGTGCGGCTGTTCTCGGAGTTCCGGGAGCCGTCCGACGACGCCGAGCGCGCGGCCGTCCGGCGATTCGCCGACCGCTGCGACGGCCACCCGATCACCTTGCGCGCCACCGCTTTCACCGTCCGGCACCGGTCCCGCGCGCTGACCGGCGAGGTGCTGGACGCCCTGCCCGACACGGCGCCGCAGGCCGTCCGTGACCTGCTCGCCGTGCTCGGCGGCCAGGCCCGTGAGCTGGTCCGGCTGGGCGCGGTGCTCGCGCCCGTCCCGATCCCCCTGGCGCTAGCTTCCGAGGTGCTGGGCGGGATCGAGGACGCGGCCGCGGAGCTCGTCACCCGCGGCCTCGCCACGGAAAACGCGGGCGAACTGCGGTTCCAGGCCCTCACGCTCGAGGTCGCGCGGACCGGCCCCGCCCCGGGCGACCTCCCGGCTCGCGCGGCCGAAGTCCTGCTCAGCTGGCTGGCCGCCGATCGCGGACCGCGCGACTTCCTGCTGCAGCACGCCCGCGTCGTCGCCGAGAGCGCGCCGGCCCACCGGGTGCGGCTGCTGCGCCCGATCGCGGCCGCGCACGAGGCCCAGGGCGACCCGGCCACGGCCGGCGAGATCCACGCCGTGATCCTCTCGACCGGCGAGGGGACGTCGGCGGACTACACCGGCGCGGCCCGCGTCGAGATCGCCTGCGGGCTGTACGCGGAGGCCGCCGGGCACGCGCGCGAGGCGCTCGCGCTGGCCGACGGCGACGCGGAGCTGCACGCCGCCGGGCTGACCGCGGCGCAGGCCCTCGACTGCCAGGGCGACTACGCCGAAGCCGACCGGACGTTCTGGCGCCCCAACGGTGACCGGCTGCCCGAGGACGGCGAGGAGCGCTACCGGTTCGCCGCCGCCGCGGCCCTCGCCCACCGGCTCCGCGGCCGGCCGCGGGATGCCGTCGCGCTCCTCGAACCGGTGCTGGCGGAGGCGCGGGACGCACCCGGCGAACTCGCCGCGGCCGTCCGCCTCGAGTACGCGCGAAGCCTGCAGCTGACCGGACAACCGGGACGCGCGCGGGAGGTCGCCGGCGAGGTCGTCACGGCTCATCACGCCGCGGGCCGGGAGCGGCACGCCCGCTGCGCCGAGGCGGAGCTGGTCCGCGCCGACGCGATGGTGGCCCTCGACCTGGCCGACCTGCGCGCCGCCCCGGCCGACTGGGAACGCTCGGCGGCCGCGCTGCGCGAGCTCGCGGAGGGCTACGCACGCCGCTACGGCACCGAAAACCCGCTGACCCTGACGGCGACCGGGCTCGCCGACCGGGCGCTGCTGGCGCTCGGCCAACCCAAACGCGCACTGGCCGTGCTGTCGGCGACCGAGCAGGTCGTGCTGCGGGTGCTGGGCGGGGATCACCCGCTGAGGTACCGGATCCGGCACGGCATGGGCCTGGCGCACGGGCAGCTGCGCGAGTTCGGCCGCCAGGCCGAACTGCTGGAGAGCGTCCTCGAACCGCAGATCCGCCTGCTCGGCCGGACCCACCCGGAAACCCTCGAGAGCCGCCTCGACCTCGGGATCGCGCTCGCGCTGAGCGACGGCCCGCGCCGCCGCGCGACCGAACTCGTCGACGGTGCCGCCCGCGACGTCGCCGACGCGCCCGGCGTCAGCACGGAACTGGCGGCCAAGGCCCAGGCGGCCAAGCAGGTCGTGCGGCTGCCTCAGCCGTTCGTGTCCGCGCTCTTCACCGTCGAGCGGGTGATCTGGCCGGGCCGGGCCGGCGTCAGTTGACGTCCGCGGGCTGCCAGCGGATGCCGTAGGCGAAACCGGGCGCCAGGTTCCGGAACCGGACGTGCACCTCACCGGAGTCGTCGGCGGTCAGCGCCGTCCCCCGCGCGGACGTGTCACGAGCGTCGTCCTGGAACGCCTTTTCGAGCAGCACGATGTGCTCCGGCACCCGGTCGCCGAACTTGACGTGCAGGTCGAACAGATCGCACGGATGACGCGGCACGCACACGTAGTGCGGTTCCCGGATGCTCGCCCGGAACCGCAACGCGATTTCGTGCTGCTCACCGCGCCGCAGCGGCTCGGGCAACCGCAACGCCAACCCGATCCGGTCACTCGACTCCATCGCCCGGCTGGTCAGCACACCACCGTGGAAGACGTCCACCTGCAGATCCGACTCGTGCACGGATTCGCCCGACTGGGCCGCCGCGCTCAGCGTCAGCGCCAGATCCAGCTCGGTGATTTCGTCGGCGTCCGCGACGACTCGCCGGAATTCGAACGCCTCGGCCGCCGGCTGCCCCAGCGTCAGCGCCACCCGCAGTTCTTCGGTGTGCCAGCTGCGGCTCGGATACCGCGGCCCGGGATCGGGTTCGGCGTCATTGACCGCCATTGCGGCGATCTGTTCGATCCCTTCGTCGATGCGACGGCGGACCGTCCGGTCGTCGCGCTGCAGCGTGATCGCGGCCCAGCGCACCCGTTCCTGGTAGAACGGCTTCCGCGCCTTCTCGTGCAGGGCGAACGCGGCGAGCAGGACGACCTTCAGGTCCTCCGGCAGCGCTTCCGCGAGTGGCCGCAAACGACCGGACAGTTTACGCTGCATCTCGGCCTGGTCGTCATCTTCCAGAATGCCGCATATGGCGCGCAGCGCCGGACCGACCCGATCGCCGAGTGGTGTGGTGAAAATTCCCCTCCCCTTACGGAGAATCTTCAGCTCGCCGACCACATCCGCCGCTCTGAGGACCACCGTTCCTCCCCTCGCCGTTCCGCGCACGGGGGTCAATACTCGTCAGCACCGCGGCCCATGTCCAGTCGATCATGGTACGGCATACGGATCGTTATCACGCGGTTTCCTTTCCTCGCGTTAGCGGAAACAGGAAACTCCTTGTCGAGCCGTTCGAGGCCACCGCATTCTTGGTGAGCCGCAGTGATTCCGCGGCAAAAACCACAAGACCACGGGCGTTCCCGTGTTGCCGAGTGCTGCCCTGGCGCGCGTTGTCGAAGGAGTCGAAATGAAGGTGTTCTGTTCGTTTTCGCTGCTCCTGCGGCTGGCTTTCTGGGTGGCGGGCACGGCCCTCGTGGCCGGTCTCCTGCTGGGCCACCAGGAGGAGCCGGTCCCCGCGGAGCGAGTCACCACCGTGGTCGCCGCACACGGAGAGGAGGTGCGGTAACCATGCAGACCCACGCGATCGGGCTGTTCCTCGCCCTGCTGACCGTCGTCTTCGGCTGAGGACGGGGCCATGCGTGACGAACACGGGCTGTGCGCACAGCGGCCGGCCGGGTCCGCGGACCCGGCCGGCCACCCACGACGGCGTTCCGGCGGCGTCATAATGCTTCTGCGACGGGGGTGGATGCGGATGGGCGAGCGAGCGACGTTCGGCGCGGAGCTGCGCCGCCTCCGCCGGGCCGCCGGGCTCTCCCTCACCGGTCTCGCGGAGCGCGTCCACTACAGCAAGGGCTATCTGAGCAAAGTGGAAACCGGGCTGACCACACCGAATCAGGCGCTGGCCGCGCTGTGCGAGGCCGAGCTGGACGCGGCCGGGGCGCTCACCGCGCTGCTGCCCCGCGAGCCCGCGCGGCGGCGCACCCGTCCCGACGTCCGGGCGTCCGGGCTGCCGGCCGCGACCGGGGACTTCACCGGCCGCGCCGAAGAACTGCAAGCGGTGCGCGACGCGCTGGAAGCCGACGGCGGCGTGTGCGTGGTCTCCGGGATGGGCGGCGTCGGCAAGACGGCGCTGGCCGTCCGCTGCGCGCACCGGCTCGAGGCGGGGTTCGCCGACGGCTGCCTGTTCGTCGACCTGCGTGGGCACGGTGACGGCGCGGTGGATCCGGCGGCCCTGCACGATCGCCTGCTGCGGGTGCTCGGCGTGCCCGCCGAACGGATCCCGGCCGACCCGGACGACCGGGCGGCGGCGTACCGCTCCCGGCTGCGCGGGCGGAGCCTGCTGCTGGTGCTGGACAACGCGGCCGACGCGGCGCAGGTGCGGCCGCTGCTGCCGGCCGAACCCAAGTGCCGGGTGCTGATCACCAGCCGGTCGCGTCTCAGCGCACTCGACGAGGCCCGGCACGTCTCCCTCGACGTCCTACCCGCCGACGCGGCGGCGGGGTTGTTCGCCGCGCTCACCGGAGCGGACGCCGCCGACGCGGCCCGCGTCGCCGACCGCTGCGGCCGGCTCCCGCTCGCCGTCCGGATCGCCGCGGCGCGGCTGCGGGCCCACCCGGCGTGGGACGTCGCCGAACTGGACCGGCGGCTGGCCGTCGAAGCCGAGCGCCTCGGCGAGCTGGACGACGGCGAACGCAGCCTGTCCGCGGCCTTCCGGCTGTCGGCGAGGCAGCTCGGTGACGCCGAGGCCCGGCTGTTCGGCCTGCTCGCGCTGCACCCCGGCGGCGACCTCGACCTCCACGCGGCGAGCGCGCTGGCCGGGCTCGCACCGCGGGAGACCGACCGGCTGCTCGACCGCCTGCACGACGCGTACCTGGTCACCCAGCCCGCCGCCGACCGGTACGGCTTCCACGACCTCCTCCGCGCGTTCGCCGCCGAGACCGGCGAAGCCGCACTCGAACCCGAGGAGCGGCAGGCGGCGTTCGGGCGGCTGGCGGCGTTCGCCGTCCGGAGCGCCGAACAGGCCGACCGTGTGCTGACCCCGCAGCGCTACCGCCCTGTGGTCACCTACCCCGCCGGCCTGCTCGAGCCGGCGCCACTCGAGGGCGTCGCGTGGTTCCGCGCGGAGTGGCCGAACCTGGTCGCGCTGTGCCGCCGGGCCGGGGAGCTCGGCGAGCACGAGCGCTGCTGGCAGCTGGCGTTCTTCCTGCGCGGGTACTTCTTCCTCGCGAAGCTGTGGGACGAGTGGATCACGACGCACCGCTGGGCCCGCGCCGCGGCCGAGAAGGCGGGCGACCGCTGGGCGGTGGCGACCACGACGGCCAACCTCGGCATCGCCCTGGTCGACCGGGGCGACATCGACGGCGCGTCCGAGTGCTACGACGAAGCACTGCGGGAGTACCGCGCGATCGGCGACCGCCACGGCGAGAACACCGCGCTGGCCCACCACGCCTGGGCCGACCACTACCGCGGAGAGCACGGGTCGGCCCTGCGGGATTTCCTTACGGCGCTGGAGTTCTACGAGCAGATCGGCAACCGCCGCAGCGCCGCCATCACCAGGCGCGGCATCGCACTGGTGCGCGTCGCGCTGGGCGAGGCCGCGGCAGGGGCGGAGCTCGCGGCGGCCACGCTGACGGTGTTCGACGAACTCGGCTTGGAGCACGACGCTGTGCTGGCCCTGAACTGCCTGGGCTGGGCCCGGTTCCACACGGGCGAGCTGGACCAGGCCGCGGCGGCCTACCGCGAGGCGGCGGCCCGGGCGGAGGCGTGCGAAAGCGACCACGAGGCGGCGCGGGCTTACACGGGGTTGGGCAATGTCGCGTCGGCCCGCGGGTTGGCGGCGGAGGCGGCGGGGTATTGGGCCCGGGCTGATGAGACGGATCCGGGCCTGGATCCGGTGGTGGTCGGTGAGACCCGGGTTCGGCCGGGGAACAGCTGATCCAGCGGGTTTGAGGCGAGCCTGAACCCACCTCGGCGAACCCAAGCGCGGCCGGGGTCCGGATCTGGTGAGTCCGGCACAGGCACACTCCGCCACCGACCACAGCGAACCTGGGTCGGCCAGGACGAACCGGATCGAGCGGGGTTGAGGCCGGCGCTCCCCGGCCACCACCGACCGTGGCGAACCCGAGCAGCCGGGGTACAGCTGATCCGGCGGCTATGAGGCGAGCCGGAACCCAGCTCGGCGAATCCAGGCGCGGCCGAGGTTCCCCGGACCCGGCGAGTTCGAACGGGGCAACCGAGGCGCCGATCCCCAGCAAGCAGGCCGCCAGGCGCTACACCTGATCGAGCGGCTTCGGCGCTGACCTCCACGGGTATTTGTTGATCATGAGCCCGAGGATGTGGCGTTTGCTGATTTCCGGGACCTTGCGGCTGTTCCTCGTCACCGCCGCGCCCACCGCGGTGCACCTGCCCTTGCTCGTGGGGCTGGCCGCCACCGTCATCGCCTTTGTCGTGCCGGCGCCGCGGGGGCGCCGCGATCAGCCCACCTAACGACGAACGGGCCACGGCCCTCGTCGATGGAGGATTCTGGACGCCCAGCGTCCCGAATCCTCCATCGACACCTCGGGAGGCGGAACTACCGGGTCACCACGCGGGCCAGCACCGCCGGAACATCCTGCTCGAGCGAGGACGCGGCCGAGCCCGCCAGGTGATGCAGCAGGGCCTGCTGAAACAGGCCGTCGAACAGGGCGTACGCCACCGGCGCCGAGACGTTGACCGGGAGCGAAGCCAGTTCCGCGTAGCGCGAGACCACGTGCCAGATCATCTCTTCGCGGCGCCGGTCGATCTCCAGGACGTCGGCGCGGAAGGACTCGTCGAAGAGGCTCTGGTTGCGCAGGTCGTACCAGAGGCGATGCATCTTCGCGTCCGTGCGCAGGGTGCCGGCCATCGCTGCCGCGAAGTCGTGCTCCAGCTCTTCGGCGGTGCGGGCGCGGGCCACCAGCTCGTCGTAGCGGGTTACGCAGACCTCCTCGAACTGCCGTACGCAGTGGGTGAGCAGCTCGACCTTGTCGGCGAAATAGTAGTGCAGCACGCCGTGCGAGAAGTCCGAGTTCTGGGCGATCTCCCGCAGGCTGGTGCGCGCGTACCCGAGCTCGGCGAGCGTCTGCAGCGCCGACTCGGCCAGCTGCGCCCGGCGCTCGGTGAACTTGTCGACGCCGCGGCGGGAGATGCGCTCCCGCGTCCGCTCCTTCGCTTCGGTCACCGATTCAGTCTATCGGGCCCTTGACGATCAGCCGCCGTCGAGAAAGCGCTCCACGGTGCCTGTGAAGTCCCCTGAGTCGTTGACCCGCGGGAACGACTCGGGCGGCACGTCCACGCCCAGGAACGCGCACAGCGGCTCCCAGCCCTCGCGCACCTCGTACACCAGCAGCTTCTCCGCCGGGACCGCCGCCGCGACCTCGGCGTTGTGGCGGGTGAACCACGCGATCGCGGCGTCGCGGCCGGTGTGGCGGTAACCGTGCTCGGCCAGCGCCGCCACGAACTCGGTGGTTTCGGCGCCCAGCTTCGCGAAAACCTGGTCCAGCACCGGGTCGAAGATGGTCCGGACCGCGCTGCGGTACCAGCTCTCCGGATCCCGGACGCTCAGCAGGACCTTGGCGTCCGGGAACAGGTCCAGCAGCTCGCGCCACAGCAGGCAGCCCGGGAAGTCCGCCGTGGCCCGGTATCCGGCGACGGCGGCGCGCAGGGCCTCGCGGTCGCCGCGCAGCGCGGCCGTCCAGCGCACCGTGGCGGCCGGCTCGCCGAGGACGTCGGCCATGTGGTGACACGGCCCGCGGCCCAAGGCCTCGAGGGCGGCGCGCACGGACATCGTGCCTGTGCGGCCGAATCCGGCGCCGATCACCTCGACCATCTACGCATCCTGGCACACCGCGTACGCGCCTCGGCGTACGCGCGAAAGCCGTCCGCAGCGGGACGACCGCGGCGCCGCGAATCCCGAGGATGAGGAGCGTCGAAAAGGAGGGACCCATGACCAGTCGCCTCGGCGCCCGGGCCCGCAAGGGGTACCTGGTGGCCCACATCGTCTCGGGTGGACTGTGGATCGGGATCGACGCGGTCCTCGGCATCCTGGTCGCCACCGCGCTGATCTCGGACGACGCCGCCGTTGTCGCCACGAGCCTGCAGGCGCTCGAACTCTTCGCCGTGTGGCCGATGCTGATCGCCGCGGTCCTCACGCTCGCCACCGGCGTCGTGCTCGGCCTCGGCACGAAGTACGGCCTCGTCCGCTACTGGTGGGTGGCCGTGAAGCTGGCCGTGAACGTCCTGATGGCCCTGCTGATCCTCTTCGCGCTGCGCCCGGGGCTGTACGACGCGGCCGAGTACGGCCGCCAGCTCGCCGCCGGGCAGACCCCGCAGGGCGACCCGGCCGGCCTGCTCTACCCCGTGATCGTCGCCCCCAGCCTGTTGCTGTTCGCCAGCGTCCTCTCGGTCTTCAAGCCGTGGGGCCGCGTCCGGAAGGAGACCCGTGAACCTGCCCGTCGAAACGATCGCCCTGACCAAACGCTACGGAACGACCGCCGCGGTGGCGGAGCTGAACCTGTCGGTGCACGCCGGTGAGGTCTACGGCTTCCTCGGCCCGAACGGCGCCGGCAAGACGACGACGCTGCGGATGCTGCTCGGCCTGATCCGCCCCACCTCGGGTCAGGTCCGGCTCTTCGGTGACGCACCCGGCGCCGCCAGCCTCGCCCGCGTCGGCGCGCTCATCGAGGGCCCCGCCTTCTACCCGTACCTCTCGGGCCGGGCGAACCTGCGGATCCTGGCCGACCACGCCGGGGTGCACCGCACCCGCGTCGAGGACGTGCTCGACGTCGTCACCCTGGCCGACCGGGCCAAGGACAAGTACTCGACGTACTCGCTCGGCATGAAGCAGCGGCTCGGCCTCGCGGCCGCGCTGCTGAAGGACCCCGAGCTGGTGGTGCTCGACGAGCCGACCAACGGCCTCGACCCGGCGGGCATGGCCGACATGCGCGTCACCCTGCGCAAGCTCGCCGCGGACGGCTGCACCGTGCTGCTGTCGAGCCACCTGCTGACCGAGGTCGAGCAGATCTGCGACCGCGTCGGCGTGCTCGACCGCGGCCGGCTCGTCGCCGAGACGACGGTGCCGGACCTGCGCTCGGGCGGCGCACTGCGCGTGGTCGCCGGCCCGCTGGAGCAGGCGCGCGAACACCTCGGCCGGCTGCTCGGCGCGGACCGCGTCCACGCCGACGGCGCCGCGCTCGAACTCGACGTCGACCCCGGCGAAGCCGGGCGGATCAACGCCGGGCTGGTCGCCGCCGGCCTCGACGTCACCGAGCTGCGCTGGCACGAACCCGACCTGGAACAGACGTTCCTCGCCCTGACCGGAGGTACCCCCGATGCTGCGTGACATCCGAGCCGAGCTCCTCAAGCAGTCCCGCCGTCCCGCGAGCTGGCTGCTGCTGGCCGTCGCCGTCGTGCTGTCGCTGACCTTCGGTTACGCCGTCCCCTACGCGGGCCTGGACGGGCCACCGGCCTCCGGCGGGCCCGGCGCCGGACGCGGGCTGAGCGCGATGCTGCCGGACGCGTTCGTCGGCAGCGCCCTCGGCGGGCTGCCGATCTTCGTCGGCGCGCTCGCGCTGATCTTCGGCGTGCTCGTCGCGGGCAGTGAATACGGCTTCGGCACGTGGAAGACGGTGCTGGTGCAGAACCCTTCGCGTGTCAAGGTCTTCGGCGCGAAGCTGGTCGTCGTCGCGGTGGCGGGCCTGGCCGTCGTGCTCGTGCTGTTCGCCGCGACAGCGGGTGCGAGCGCGCTCGTCGCCTCGCTGCAGAACCAGGCGCTGGTCTGGCCCAGCGCGTCCGACATCCTGCTGGGCCTGGGCGCCGGCTGGCTGGTGGCGACGATGTGGGGCGCGCTCGGCGTGCTGCTGGCGGTCGGCCTGCGCTCGGTCGCGCTGCCGATCGGGCTGGGCCTGGTCTGGCTGCTCGCCGTGCAGAACCTGCTCGCGTCGATCGCCGCGCCGCTGCTGACGTGGGTCGCCGAGCTGCAGAAGGTGCTGCCCGGGCCGAACGCGGGCGCGCTCGTGGCGTCCTTCGGGGCGAGCGCTCCAGGTGTCGAGCAGATCGTCGGATCCGGGCAGGCCACCGCCGTGCTCGCGGGGTACGTGGTCGTCTTCGCCGTCCTCGGCGGCTGGCTGCTCCACCGGCGTGACATCGCCTGATGGTGCCGGTGCGGTGAGCCGGTCCCCGGTCGAGTCCGGTGTAGTGTTTCTCAGTTCGACGGACCGGGTTTGACCACGTGAGGTGCCATGACAGTGCGGCGGTACCCGGTGGCGATCCTGCTCGTCGTCGTCACGGCGGCGGTGATCGTCGTCAACGGGTTCGCGTTCTGGGGCGACACCTTCGCGCTGTGGATCGACGACGCCATGCAGCTGAGCGCCGGCGTGGCCGCGGTCGTCTGCGGCTGCCTGGTCGCCCGGCGCTTCCGCGGCCACCAGCGCTGGTGGCGGCTGCTCATCGCGCTCGGCATGGCCGGCTGGTCGCTCGGGCAGTGCGTCTGGTCGTGGTACCAGCTGGTCGACGGCCGGGGCCTGCCCTCGCCGTCGCTGGCCGACGTCGGGTACCTGAGCTTCCCGGTCTTCGCGCTCGCGGCGCTGTTCACCCTGGCCAGGGCGCGGATCCGGCCGGACCGCGAGCGCTGGCAGCCCGCGCAGTGGACCGCGCACTTCGGGATCGCGGTGGTGCTCGACGGCCTGGTCGTCACCGGCTCGCTGTTCATCCTGACCTGGACCGCGGCGCTCGGGCAGCTGGTCCGGGCCACCGCGCCGGACGCGGGCTCGTGGGCCGTGGCCATCGCCTACCCGCTGTCGGACCTGGTCGTCGTGGTCGTGGCGGTGCTGCTGGTGGTGTTCGACCGGGTGGACCGGCCCTACCGCAAGAACCTGCTGCTGCTCGCCCTCGGCATCGTCGCGCTCGCCTGCTCCGACAGCGTGTTCGCCTACCTCGTCAGCATCGGCGCGGAGAGCATGAAACCGTGGGCCGACGCGGGGTTCGTGCTCGGCCCGCTGTTCATCGCCTACGCCCTGCTCGTCACGCCCACCACGCGGCGGCGCGATGACGCGGGCCAGGCCGGCGGCGTCGACTGGTGGCAGCTGGCGCTGCCCTACATCCCGGTCACCGCGGTGGCGCTGCTGATCACCGTGCAGCTGATCGGCGGGGCCGGGCCGGACGGCGTCGAGGTGTTCGTCGGCGTGCTCGTGGTGTTCCTCGTGCTCGCCCGGCAGCTGCTTTCCGTGCTGGACAACCGGTTGCTGCTGCGGCGGGTGTACGAGGGCCAGCAGCAGCTGACCCACCAGGCCTTCCACGACCCGCTCACCGGGCTGGCCAACCGCGCGCTGTTCGGCGACCGGCTGGACCTGGCCGTCGCCGAAGGCGCCGACGCCCGCCACCCGCTCGTGCTGATCTTCGTCGACCTCGACGACTTCAAGGAGGTCAACGACCGGTTCGGGCACGCGGGCGGCGACCTGCTGCTGCACGCCGTCGCGCAGCGGCTGCTGGGCTGCGTGCGCTCGACCGACACCGTCGCGCGCCTCGGCGGTGACGAGTTCGCCATCCTGCTGGAGGGCGAGGTCGACGCGCCACAGGCGGTGGCCGACCGGATCCGCGGCGCGCTGCGGCGGCCGTTCGCGGTGCACGGCACGCTCGTCCCGGTCCGCGCCAGCATGGGGCTGGTGGTGCCGGACCCGGCCGAGCCGCTGGTCACCTCCGACGTGCTGCTGGGCCGCGCGGACACGTCGATGTACGCGGGCAAGCGCCTCGGCAAGGACACCACCGTCGTCTACCGGCCGTCACAGGACGGCCCGCCGGACTTCCCGTCGGCGCTGCGCCGCGCGGCCGGCGGCGTCCCGGAGGGCTTCGGGCTGGTGTTCCAGCCGATCGTGCGGCTGCCCGACGAGACGCCCGTCGCCGTCGAGGCACTGGCCCGCTGGAGCGCACCGGACGGCACGGCCGTCTCGCCCGAGACGTTCGTCCGCGCGGTCGAGGGCGCCGGCCTCGGTGCCGAGCTGGACGCGCTGGTGCTGGATCTGGCCTGCCGCGAGATCACCGCGGCCGGGCTGGACCTGACCGTGCACGTCAACGTCTGCGCCAGCCGGCTCGGCGCGCCCGCGCTCGAGCAGAGCGTCAGCGCGAGCCTGGCGCGCTACCGGCTGCCCGCGGAACGGCTCGTCGTCGAGATCACCGAGACCGTGCCGGTGCCGGACCTCGCCGCCGGCGCCGACGCGATCCGGCGGCTGCAGGCCCTCGGCGTCCGCGTGGCGCTGGACGACTTCGGGGCCGGGTACAGCTCGCTGACCGTGCTGCACGCGCTGCCGGTCGACCTGATCAAGCTGGACCGCGCGCTGACGACGGGCGTCCAGCCGGAGCGCGACGCGGCGCTGTGCCGGTCGCTGGTCGGGCTGTGCGCCGACCTCGACCTGGCGGTCGTCGCCGAAGGCATCGAGACGGCCGAGCAGGCCGAACTGATCACCCGGGCGGGCTGCACCACCGCCCAGGGCTACCGGTTCGGCCGCCCGGCCCCGCTGTCGGCGTTGACCCTGTCGGGCGCGACGCCGCTCTCGGCGAGCTAGTCCGCGCGCACCCCCGGTGGGAGCACGCCGAAGATCGTCGCCGTGGAGCCGGCGCCCTTGCGGTTGATCGGGCCGCCCGCCAGCACCCAGGCCCCCGTCGTCGGCAGGGCCTTGAGGTTCGCCAGGATCTCCAGGCTGATCCGGTGGCGCTGGTAGACCAGCTTCGACACGGTGTACGTCTCGTCGGTGCCGACGTCCGGGCTGAACGTGTCCGTGCCGGTGCCGCCGCGGCGGCCGAGGCGGCCGGTGTCGATCAGCCACTTGACCGCCGGGATCGAGAAGCCCGGCTGGTGCAGCACGCCGTCGGCGCCGGTGTTCGGGTAGGCCGGGGTGCCCCACTTGGCGTCCCAGCCGGTCCAGAGCACGACGACGGCGTCGTCGGGGATCCGGCCGTGGCGCTTCTCCCAGGCCTTGAGGTCGTCGATCGTGACGCCGTAGTCCGCGTTCGCCGCGGCCTTCGCTCTTATGTCGATCTTGACGGCGGGCCGGAATAGATCCGCGGGATCCATCTCGTCGGCGAGGGGCTGCCCGGTGTTGAAGTGGCCGGGCGCGCCCCAGTGCGTGCCCGTGTGCTCGCCTTCGCGGACGAACTGGAGGTAGTAGCCGTCGGCCGGGATGGTCGCGATGGTCTCCAGCGAGAAGGCCGGGTCGCCGGGGAACACGTTGGTCGTGGCGGGGTCGTTGACGTGCGACAGGTTGACCAGGTTCAGCTGGTCGAGCCGCACCGCCGGCGCCGTCGCGGCCTGCGCGGCCCGCCCGGACACGGCGGCGCCGAACACCCCGGCCAGCCCCGCGGCCAGCACCCTGCGTCTCATCGGCATGGGGAATCACCTTTCACCGGAACACCGCCCGTGCGGCGGCCTGCACGGTGATATCACCCAGACCCGGTGCGGCCAAGGAGTTGCGCGAAGATGGGGGCCATGGACGACGACATCGAAGACAACGCCGACAACGGCGTTCTGGACCCCGAGGACACTTTGGACGACCGCGACGAGCTGGCGGAGGGTTATTCACCGCCGGAACGCGCGCAGGCGACCGAAGGCTGGGGCACCACCGCGCACGAGACCGCGGAGGGTGAGAGCTGGGAGGGCCGGCTCGCCCGCGAGGTCCCGGACCTGGCCGACGACGCGGACGACGACGGCCTCGGCGACAGCGAGGACACCGACGGCGAACTGGTCGACGACGAGGTCGGCGACGTCCGCGCGGGCCGGCTGGTCGCCACGGACGAGGGTTTCGGCGAAGACGCCGACGAGGAGCTGTACGCCACGGACGAGGGCGTCGACGGCGGCGCGGCCTCGGCCGAAGAGGCCGCGGTCCACGTGATCGACCCGTCCCGCCGCTGGTGAGGTGACAGGCCCGACCCGGGTGTTCGAGGGTTCCCGGGCCGGTCCTGCCACCCGCCGGATCGTCGATGGGCCGCGGAGCACGGCCTTCGGCAGGGGAAGACGATCCGGCCCGCGGTCGTGGTACGGGGAACACGAACCGCCCCCTCGGCGGTTCGTGGCGGGCACCGGCGACGACACCCACGGTGCCGGACACACCTTGCGCGATTCTTTCCGGCGCCTTTCCCGCCTCGGTTACAGTGAGCGCCCGGACGAGCGCGGGAGACAGGTGGCGTGGAACCGTTGCGGTTCAGACTGCTGGGCCCGCTGGAGGTCCAGGCCGGTGCGCGGCCGCTGGAAATCCGCCGGCCGCGGTTGCGGGGCCTGCTCACCGCGCTCCTGACCGACGTCAACCAGCTCGTACCCGCGGACACGCTCGCCGAGCGGATCTGGGGTGAGCGCCTGCCGGCCCACCCGCGGGATGCCCTGTACAGCTACGTGTCCCGGCTCAAGACGTCGCTCGGCGACCTCCCCGAAGCGGCGATCACGCGGCGCTCGGGCGGTTACCTCCTGTCGGCGGACCCCGAGTCCGTCGACCTGCACGTGTTCCGCCGGCTGCTCGGCGAGGCCGGTGCCGCCGGTGACGACCGGACGGCGGCCGATCTCCTCACGCGGGCCTTGGCCCTGTGGACCGGTGAACCGTTCGGCGACCTGGACACACCGTGGTTCGCGAACCTGCGCGGGGTGCTGGAGAGCCGGCGGTTCGCGGCGCGGCTCGACCTCGCCGACATCGGGCTGCGCGGCGACGCGGCCGGCGAGCTGATCCCCGAGCTGGCCGGCCTGGCCGGGACGCACCCGCTGGACGAGCGGCTCCGCGGGCAGCTGATGCTCGCCCTGGCCGGCGCCGGGCGGCAGGGCGACGCCCTGCGCGAGTACGACCGGATCCGGCGGCTGCTCGCCGAGGAGCTCGGCGCCGATCCCGGTCCCGGGATCCGGCGGGTGCACGAGCGGATCCTGCGCGGCGATCCGCGGGCCCGCACCGCCGACGTCCGGCCGGTGCCCCGGCAGCTCCCGGCGGCTCCGGCGTCCTTCGTGGGCCGCGCCGAACTGCTCGCGGCGCTCGACGCCGCCGGGGAATCCGCGGAGCCGGTGGTGATCTCGGCCATCGGCGGGGCGGGCGGGATCGGGAAGACGTGGCTGGCGCTGCACTGGGCGGCCGGGAAGCTCGGCGACTTCCCCGACGGGCAGCTGTACGTGAACCTGCGCGGCTTCGATCCGGTCGCCGAGCCGATGCCGGTTTCGGTGGCGGTACGCGGGTTCCTGCACGCACTCGGGGCCGACGGCGCCGCGGTGCCGTCGGATCCCGACGCTCAGCTCGCCATGTACCGCAGCCTGCTCGCCGGGAAACGCGTGCTGATCGTGCTCGACAACGCCGCCGACGCCGAGCAGGTCGTCCCCCTGCTGCCCGGCACCGCGGCCTGCCGGGTCGTGGTCACCAGCAGGCACCGGCTCGGCGGGCTCGTCGCCACGCACGGAGCCCGGTCGATCTCCCTGGACCTGCTGCCGGCGCGAGAGGCGCGGGAGCTGCTCGGCCGGCACCTCGGCGCGGCCCGGATCGCCGCCGAGACCGGCACGGTCGACGAGCTGATCCGGCTCTGCGCCGGGTTGCCGCTGGCGCTGGGCATCGTCGCGGCCCGGGCCGTCACCTCCCCCGACCTGCCGCTGGCGCTGCTGGCCGACGAGCTGCGCGACCACGCGAGCCGGCTGGACGGGTTCGACACCGGCGAAGCCGGATCGAGCCTGCGCGGGGTGTTCTCGTGGTCCATGCGGCACCTGCCACCCGAAGCCGCGGAGCTGTTCGGCCTGCTCGCGCCGGCTCCCGGGCCGGACATCGGCCTGCCGGCCGCGGCGGCGCTGGCGGGCCGGACGCTCGCGGCGACCAGGGTGCTGGTCCGCACGCTCGAGAACGCGCACCTGCTGACCAGGACGCCCGACGACCGGTACCGGATGCACGACCTGGTCCGGCTCTTCGGGACCGAAGAGGCCGCGCGCACCCTGTCCGCGGACACTCGCGACGCCGCCCTGCGCCGGGTGACGGACTTCTACCTCCGGACCTCCTGGCACGGCCAGGCCGCGCTCCTGCCGGGCGACCCGCCGATCCGGCTCGCACCGCCGCTGCCCGGCGTCGAACCGCGGCGGTTCGGGGACCACGCCGAAGCGCTGAGCTGGTTCGCGGCCGAGCACGCGTGCCTGACCGCCACCATCGAGCTCGCGGTGGAGCACGGCCGGCACGCCCAGGTCTGGCAGCTGGCGTGGCTGCTGAACGAGTTCCGGGCCCGCCAGGGTCACCTGCGGGAGCGGGAGGCGGCGGGCCGGGCCGCGCTCGCCGCCGCCGAGCAGCTCGGCGACGTCCACGCCCAGCTGTGCGCGCACCGGATCTTCGCCAGCGCCAGCATCTTCTCCGGTCACCCCGAGGTCGCGCTCGAAAACCTGCCCAAGGCCCTGCTGCTGGCCGAGCGGGCCGGCGACCGGCTGCAGCAGGCGCACCTGCGCCACGTCTTCGCGGGCGCGTGGGAGTACTCCGGCGACCTGCGCGCCGAACTCGAGCAGTGCGAGCGCGTGCTCACCCTGATCGAACCGCACGACGATCCCCGCCTCTACGTCAAGACGCTCGACCTGATCGGGTTCTGCCACTTCCAGTCCGGCGACCGGGAACAGGGCCGGGACTGGCTCGACCGGGCGGTCGCGCTGGCCCAGGCGCACGACGACCCCGACGGTGTCGCGCACGCCGTCGGCAACCTGGGTTTCGTCGCGTTGCGCGACGGCGAGTGGGCCGCCGCCGTGGCCCACCTGGAGCGGGCCGTGGCGCTGCTGCGCACCATCGGCAACCGGCGGCACGCGGCCTTCTTCCTCGTCGCGCTCGGGGACTGCTACCGCCTCGTCGGCCGCGAGGACGACGCGCGCCAGGCCCTGCACAGCGCGCTCGACATCTACCGGGCCACCCCGGAAGGCGCGCGCTTCGACGAGATCGACGCGTGCTTCATGGCGCTGGCCTGACGCGGGGCCGGACCCGCCCCCACGACGGGTCCGGCCCGCCGCCGGGCCCACCCCTCGAGGGTCCGGCGGCGAAATTCCGCGTCCGATCCGATGACCGGCCTAATCCTTTCCGCCGTCCGGCGCGTGGGGTAGGGGGCAGAGCGGACAACGGCCGGATCCGGCCGTCCTCGTCCCCGCTGCTGCCGGAGGAGGACGGATGCTCGAGGGGTTGCTGACGCCCGGCGCGGGCGCGCTGTACGACACGATGGTGCGCACCGGGCCGCTCCCGCTGGACGACCCGCGGGCCGAGAGCCCGGAGATGCGGGAGCTGTTCGACCAGGGTTTCGTGCGCCGTGACTACCGCGAAGACCCGGTGATCGCGCCGATGGAGCCGGTGCGCGCCGTCGACCACGCCATCCTGGGCGCGCAGCAGCGGCTGGTGGAGCAGCAGCGCCAGATCGTCGCGGCGCGCCAGCAGCTGGACATGCTGCAGGCGGTGTACCGCGCCGCGCACGGCGGCAGCGGGGACTCGGCCGTCGAGGTGCTGACCGACCCGCAGCGCATCGGCTCGCTGTCGCTGGAGCTGTGCCTGTCCGCGCGCGAGGAGTTCCTCACCTTCACCACCCGGCACTTCAAGCGGAAGCCGGACGCCGGCACGGTGATGCGCCTGCCGGACGCGGTGACCGAGCGCGGGGTGCGGCTGCGCAACGTCTACGAGCGCGCGGCCCTGGAGTTCGACGGCGCGAAGGAGGTCGTGGACGCCAGCGTCGCGGCCGGGTGGGCCATGCGGGTGGCGCCGGAGCTGCCGATGAAGATGGTGGTGGCCGACCACCACTCCGCGCTGGTGCCGCTGGACCCGAGCGGGATGGACGGCGCCCTGTTCGTCCGCAGCCCGACGATCGTCGCGGCCCTGCGGATGCTGTTCGAGCTGGTCTGGAGCCAGGCGGTGGCGGTGGACGGCGCGCACCCGCGCCACGGGCTCACCCCGACCCAGGCGAAGGTGCTGGACCTGCTGGCAACCGGGATGACCGACGGCGCGATCGCCCGTCACCTCGAAGTCAGCGAGCGCACGGTCCGCCGGCACGTCCAGGGCCTGCTGGAGGCGCTGCAGGCCGACAACCGGGTGGCCGCGGTGTTCGCGGCGACGCGGCTGGGCTGGCTGGGCTGAGCGGGTTGCTCCGCTTCCCGGGACCGAAGCCGTGAGGGGCACCCTCATGGCTCTGATGTCCCTGAAGGTGCCCCTCACGACCGGCGGGCACCGCTTGCCGCGAAATCCGGCCGGGCTGAGTGTCCACCGAGCGCTACTCCGCTTCCGGCCTGGCGGGCCAGCCGGATCGCCCGGGCACCCGGCCGGGCGGCTGCGGAAACCCAACGGGCGAGCTGAATCCGGCGGAGCCGACCACCGCCCGGCCCAGTCCCGTCCGGATCACCCGGCCGACTCGCTGAACCGGGGCGCTCGACTACCCGGGACCGAAAGCCGTGAGGGGCACCCTCCTGGCTCTGATGTCCCTGAAGGTGCCCCTCACGACCGACGGGCGCCGCTTGCCACGAAACCCGGCCGGACTGCGCGCCTGCCGAGCGCTACTCCGCTTCCGGCCTGGGCGACCCGGCTGGGCTGGCTGGGCTGAGCGGGTTGCTCCGCTTCCGGCCTGGGCGAGCCGGATCGCCCGGGCACCTGGCCGGGGCGGATCGCCCGGGCGGCTGCGGAAACCCAACGGGCCGGGCTGAATCCGGCGGACACCGGCCGAGCCGGCCACCGCCCGGCCCAGCCCGGATCACCCGACCGACCCACCTGAACCGGGACGCTCGCCCAACCCGAGACCGAAGCCGTGAGGGGCACCCTCATGGCTCTGATGTCCCTGAAGGTGCCCCTCACGACCGGCGGGCGCCGCTTGCCACGAAACCCGGGCCGGGCTGAGCGCCTGCCGAGCGTTACTCCACCTTCCGGCACTGGGGCGGGCCCTGGGTCCAGATCCACACGCAGTCGGTGCCCGGGGGCCGGACCGCCGGGCCGCCGTTGCCCGGTGCCGCCGCCGCCATCGGTGCGCCCAGGGCGCCGAAGGCCAGCGTCGCCACCAGCCCGGCCAGCACTCGCTTGATCATGTCGTCCTTTCGCGAAGGGATCTCCGGGCCAAGGTAGGGCCATCCGGACGGCTCCGGCAGGGGCGGCTTCGGCCACTGTCCGGTACCGGCCACCGCCGGGGTGACCGGAACCGGACGTTGGCCGGACCCGACCGGTGCGGACGGCCGCACCGCTCTCCTACGGTCGAGGACATGGGTGACGAGGCGCCCCCGCGCTGGTGGGGTGAGGAGGGCGCCCGTCCCCGCCCGGACCCGGCGGGCTGGTGGCCGGAGGCCGACACCCTGCACTGGGTGCAGGCCCCGGCGACCGCCGCCGCCCCGGCCGAGGCGGCGCTGCCCTCGTAAAGCCGTGAATGGCCCATTGAGGGACTTGAAGTCCCTCAATGGGCCATTCACGGCTTTGGGGTCAGACGCGGTTGTACTCGCGGACGGCGTCCAAGTACTCCGAGATCGCGTCCCGGTTGCGCAGCAGGCATTCCGCGCGGCGGGCCATGCGGTCGCGCTCGGCTTCCAGGGTCGCCAGCATCTCCGGGGTCGCGTCCGGGAAGTAGATCGCGCGGGGCTTGTCGAGGCACGGCAGGATCTGCTTGATGATCCGGGTCGGCAGGCCGGCGTCCAGGAGCCCGCGGACCTGGATCACCCGGTCGACGGTGGTCTCGTCGTAGTCGCGGTAGCCGTTGGCGCCGCGGGAGGCGATGATGAGACCCTGCTCCTCGTAGTACCGCAGCAGCCGCCGGGACGTACTCGTGCGCTCGGAGAGCTCGCCGATCCGCATGTGCGCCACCTCACGTCCGCCGGACTGGACCATCACATCCATGTGAGTGTTCGAGCATAACGGCATGAGGACTCCCGCTCTGCTCGCCCTGACCACCGCCGCCTTCGTCACGGTGCTCACCGAGGCCCTGCCCGCGGGCGTGCTGCCCGGCATGAGCGCCGGCCTCGGCGTCGGCGAGTCCGCCGCCGGCCAGGCCGTGACGATCTACGCGCTCGGCACCGCGCTCACCGCGATCCCGCTGTCCGCGGCGACGTCGGCCTGGCGGCGCAAACGCTTGCTGCTGACCGGCGTCGCCGGGTTCGCCGTCGCCAACACGGTGACGGCGCTGTCCGCGGACTACGCACTGACGATGGTGGCCCGGTTCGTCGCCGGGGTCGCGGCGGGTGTCGTCTGGGCGCTGCTGGCCGGGTACGCGCGCCGCCTGGCGCCCGCCGGCCGTGAGGGCAAGGCGATCGCGGTCGTGATGGCGGGCATCCCGCTCGCGCTGTCGCTGGGCATCCCGGCCGGGACGTTCCTCGGTGGACTGTTCGGCTGGCGCTCGGCGTTCGGCGTGATGTCGGTGATCGCGCTCGTGCTGCTCGGGTGGATCGCCGCCGGCGTCCCGGACCACCCGGGGCAGCCCCGCGGCGGGCGGCTGCCGGTACTGCGCACGCTCACCGTGCCCGGCGTCGCGCCGGTCCTGGTCGTGACGCTCGTGTTCGTGCTGGCCCACACCGTGCTCTACACCTACGTCGCCGCGTTCCTCGGCCACGCCGGGCTGGGTGGCTCGGTGGACGTCGTCCTGCTGGTCTTCGGCGTCGCGTCGATGGCGGGCATCGGGATCGTCGGCGCCCGGATCGACCGGGCGCTGCGCCGGCTCACGATCCTCAGCACGGTCCTGGTCGCGGTGGCCGCCGTGCTCCTGCTGGCGGGCAGTCCGGCGCTGATCTACGTCGCCGTCGCGCTGTGGGGCCTCGGCTGGGGCGGCGTCCCGACGCTGCTGCAGACCGCGGCCGGGAACGCGGGTGGCGAGGCGGCGGACAACGCGCAGGCCATGCTCGTCACGTTGTGGAACGCCGCGATGGCCGCGGGCGGCGTGGCCGGCGGGATCCTGCTCGACACCTCCGGGCCGACGGTGTTCCCGTGGACGCTGCTGGTGCTCCTGGTGCCGGTGCTCGCCGTGGTCGTCGGCGCGCGGCGGCACGGGTTCCCGCGGCAGTCGTGAATGGACGAAGGGCCCGGGCGGCTTCGCCACCCGGGCCCTCCAGCTTTTCAGCAGCGGCCGGAAGAGATGGCCCGCAGCAGTTCCGCGTTGGTGGTGTCACCCGACAGCTCCCAGGCGAACACCCCGCCCAGGCCCTGCGACTTCGCGTAACCGGCCTTGGCCGCCGCCGTCTCGGGGGTGTCGTAGCTCCACCACTGCGAGCCGCACTTGGCGTACGCCGTGCCCGCGACCTTGCCGTTGGCCGGGCAGGTCGTCTTGAGGACCTTGTAGTTCTCGACGCCGTCCTCCCCGGTCGTCGTGCCGGTCACCGGACCGGTGGCCGTGCCGCCCGGCTGCTTCTGCGTGACGCCGTCCCAGCCGCGGCCGTAGAACCCGAGGCCCAGCAGCATCTTCGACGACGGCACACCCTGGTGGCGCAGCTTCTGGATGGCCGCGTCGGCGTAGAACCCGGCGGTCGGGATGCCCGGGTAGGACCGCAGCGGCGAGTGCGGCGCGGTGGGCCCGGTCGGGCTGCCCCCGGCGACGAAGTAGTCGTAGGTCATCACGTTGTACCAGTCGAGGTAGCGGCTCGCCCCGGCGTAGTCGTTCGCGTCGATCTTGCCGTTGCGCGAGCCGTCCGCGGTGATGGCGGCCGTGACGAGCTGGTGCCCGAACTTCGCGCGCAGCGCCTTCACGAGACCGGTGAACGCCTTCGGCCCGCTGGTGTCGCAGGTCAGGCCGCAGGCGTTGGGGTACTCCCAGTCGATGTCGATGCCGTCGAAGACGCCCGCCCAGCGCGGGTCGTTGACGAGGTTGTAGCAGGACTCGGCGAACGCGGCCGGGTTCTTCGCCGCCTCGGTGAAGCCGCTCGACCAGGTCCAGCCGCCGAACGACCAGAGCACCTTCAGCTTCGGGTGCAGCTTCTTCAGCTCGAGGAGCTGGTTGAAGCTGCCGTGAAGGGTGCCGCTGTCGGCCTGGCCGTTGACGCTGCCGGCGGCGTCGTAGGGCATGTCGTGGTCGGCCCACGGGTCGCCGACCGCGCAGCCGCCGCCGGTCACGTTGCCGAAGGCGTAGTTGATGTGGGTCAGCTTCGCGGCCGACCCGGACGTCTCGATGTCCTTGACGTGGTAGTTGCGGGCGTAGACGTCCCAGTCGGCGAAGTAGGCCATCACCTTGTCCTGGGACTGACCGCCGTGGGACGGCCCGGCTTCCGCGGGTGGCGCCACGACGGCGGCCGCGGCGAGCGCCAACGCGGCCACGGCAAAGCGTTTTCTCATGCGGAGCACAGGGTTCCCTTCGGCTACGGCCGGTCGGACGCGCTGAGGCTAACAGGTCCAGACCACTGCGGACAGAGCGAAAGGTCTGCGGCAAACAGATTTCCCGGTCGTGTCGCAGCCGGGTCCGGATTCACGGTGTGCGAAGATCCCCGGATGACGGAGTTCGGCTGCGCCCGCTGCTACGGCAAAGACGCCCTGACCGCGATGGCGTTCTGCACGACCCGCCTTCGGGAAACCCACCGCTTGGTCGAACGGTCCCACTTCGGCGTTTCCCTGCGCGAATGTCCGGAATGCGGCCAGGCGTTCGCCTCGATCTTCACCGAGTTCGTCGACGGCACCGGCGGCGAAGACGCCCAGTTCTTCGACATCGTCCCCCTCACCACCACCGAGGTGACCTCGTTGGCGGCACAGGGTTCCCGGGTCGACCTGGTCAAGCTGGGCGCGCTCGGCAGCGTGCGGCGGCGGCTCTCGTCGGCCTGGCCGACCGGCAAGACGAAGACGATCGCCTGGCGGCGGGATCCGCTTTCAGTGCGCGAAGGTCACTGACTCGCGAGCCGCAGGATCGCCGCCGCCGAACGGTCGACGTCGGCTTCCGTCGTGGACCAGTTCGACACCGAAATCCGCAGATAACGGCGGCCGCGCCAGGTGGTTCCGCCGAGCCAGCACGTGCCATCGTCTTGAACCGCAGCGATCACCGCGTTGGTACGGGCGTCATCGCCGAAGGAAACCAGGACCTGGTTGAGGACGACGTCGTTGCCGATCACCGCGCCACCTTCCGCCAGTGAGCCGGCGAAGCGGCGGGCCAGGCGGCAACAGCGGTCGACCAGTTCGGCCACACCGTCGCGGCCCAGCTCGCGCAACGCCGCCCAGACGGCGAACCCGCGGGCGCGCCGCGACGACTCCGGCGTCAGGTCGCCCATGCCGGACACCTCCCCCGCGCCGGTCAGGTAGGCCGCGCGGTTGGCGAAGGCCGCGGCGTGGGCGTCCGGGTGGGCGCAGAAGGCGAAACCGGAGTCGTAGGGCACGTTCAGCCACTTGTGCCCGTCGCACGCCCAGGAGTCGGCCAGCTCGACGCCGTCGATCAGCGGCGCCGTGGCCGGGTTCGCCCTGGCCCAGAGCCCGAACGCGCCGTCGACGTGCACCCAGACGTCGCCGGCGGCCTCGCGGGCGGCGCGCAGGTCGTCGCACGCGCCGGTGTTCACGTTGCCCGCCTGGAGGCAGACGATCGCCGGGCCGGACCCGGCGGCCAGCACGCGGGCGAGGTCGGCGACGTCGATCGCGCCTTGGGGACCGGCGGCCACCTCCTCGACGACGCTCGTGCCGATCCCCAGCAGCCGCAGCGCGCGGTCGATCGTCGCGTGCCGCTCGGCGCTCGCGACCACGCGGACGCGCGGGGCGCCGAAGAGCCCGTCACGCTCGGCGTCCCAGCCCGCCGCGGCGAGCACGTGGTGCCGCGCCGCGGCGAGCCCGACGGTGTTCGCCGCCTGCCCGCCGGTGACGAACCCGGTGGTCGCGGTGGCCGGGATGCCGAGCAGCTCCTTGAGCCACCCGCCCGCGACGTCCTCCGCGGCCGCGGCGGCGGGTGAAAGGACGGCGTTGAAGGCGTTCTGGTCCCACCCGGCGGCGAGCATCTCGGCGGCCGTGGCGGCGGGCAGCGACCCGCCGATGACAAAGCCGAAGAACCGCGGCCCGGCGGTGGCGGTCAACCCGGGTTCGGCGGCCCGGGCGAGCTGTTCGAGCACTTCGGACGGTGGGCTCGGGTCCTTCGGCAGCGCCCCACCGAAGCCGGCGCGCAGGGCGGCGGTGTCGACGGCCTGGGCGACCGGCCGCTCGGCCAGGCCGTCCCGGTGGTCCGCGGCCAGCGCGGCGGCACGGGCCAGGAGTTCACGCATCTCGTCCACGGGCCCGACTCTAGGCCGCCTTCGGGTGCGCGGCCCGCACGTTTCCGGGGCCAGCTGTGCGACCGGCCGCTCAGCCAGGCCGCCAGCGATCCGCGACCGGCCCGCCCCTAAGCCGCCTTCGAATGCGCGGCCCCTAGGTTTCCCGGGACCAGCTGCGCGACCGGCAGCTCAGCCACGCTGCCGGCGATCCGCGACCGGCCCGCCCCTAAGCCGCCTTCGGATGCGCGGCCCGCACGCTTCCGGGGCCAGCTGCGCGACCGGCCGCTCAGCCAGGCCGCCGGCGATCCGCGACCGGCCCCGCCCCGAGCCGCCTTCAGATACACGGCCCGCACGTTTCCCGAGGCCAGCTGCGCAACCGGCCGCTCAGCCAGGCCGCCGGCGACCCGCGACCGGCCCCGCCCTAAGCCGCCTTCGAATGCGCGGCCCGTAGGTTTCCCGGGGCCAGCTCCACGGTCATCCGCCGCGGGCACCGGCGAACCGGCCCAGCAGTTAAGGCGCCGCTAGGTGGCGCGGCCAAGCAGTCCACACACCCGGCCCTAAGCCGCCTTCGGGTGCGCGGCCCGCACATTCTCACGCGCCAGCTCCACAGTCGTGGCAATCCGGCGCTGTCGCGTCTCCGGGCGCTTCGCCTTCGCGATCCACTCCAAAATCAGCCGCTTCGACGACGGCGGGAACGCGGCGAAGTGCGCGGCCGCGACCGGGTCGAACGCCCGCCGCAGATCCGGCGGGACGATGCCGTCCTGGGCCTCGGCCAGTGCGTCCCAGGTCCCCGTGCGGCGGGCGAGGTCGACCATCGCCTGCCCGGGTGGTGTCATCAGCCCCGCGGAGGTCAGCCGGGCGACGCGCTCGCGGTTCACCCGGCTCCACGTGCTCTTCGGGTTCCGCGGTGTGAGGCAGAGGTACGTGCTCTCCGCGTCGCGCCGAAGCGCCTTGCTGTCGATCCAGCCGAAGCACAGCGCCTGCTCCATCGCCTCGTGCACCAGCACGCCCGGCGAAGAACTGTGCTTGCGCCGGATCACCAGCCACACCGCGCGTGCCGGGCCGCGCGACGCGAGCCACTCCCGCCACTGCGCGACCGACGTGACCTTCAGCACCTCGATGCCTTCCAGAGTCTCCATACCCACATCATCGGGGGTGAAGTGTTCACCTTCTGAGCACTTTGCGGAGGGAACAATCGGGCGTCCCCGGGCGTAGCGTCTTGATATGGAGACTGCGCTCAGCACCGACCGGCTCGTGATCCGGGACTGGACGGTGGACGACGCCGAAGCCGCCTTCGAGATCTACGGCGCGGAGGACGTCACGCACTGGCTGACCCCGGCCATGGACCGCGTCGGCGACGTCGGCGCGATGCGGGCCGTGCTGAACGCGTGGCAGGAGGCGCAGCCCAACCTCTGGCCGCCGCGCGGGCGCTGGGCCGTGGAGCGCAAGGAGGACGGCGCCGTGATCGGCGGCCTCGGCATCCGGCTGCTCCCGCCGTACGAAGAGGACCTCGAGCTGAGCTGGCAGCTCAGCCCTGGCGTCTGGGGCCAGGGTTACGCGTCGGAGGCGGCGCAGGCGCTCATCCAGTGGGCGTTCACGCAGGACACCGACGAGCTGTTCGCGGTCGCCCGGCCGAACAACACCCGCGCGATCGCCGTCGCCAAGCGCCTCGGCATGCAGTGGGTCGGCGAGACCGACAAGTACTACAACCTGCGGCTGCAGGTGTACCGGATCCGGCACACCGACCTCATGGACTGAGCGGCTCCAGCAGGAACACGCGGATTTCGCGGTGCTCGGCCCGCACGGCGTAGCGGTCGTAGGCGGGCCAGTACTCCGCGACGGCGTCCCACATCTCCTGACGCTCGTCGCCGGTCAGCAGCCGCGCGGTGACGTCGGCCGTCCGGCCGCCGATCGCGGCGGTCGCCTTCGGCTGCGCCAGCAGGTTCGCCGACCACGCGGGATGCGCCTCGCCGCCCCAGTTGGAGCCGATGACGACGTACCCGCCGGCGCGCTCGACGTAGAGCAGCGGCACCTGACGCGGCTCGCCGCTGCGCCGCCCGATCGTGGTGAGCAGCAATGTCCGCAGCCCGACCGCGGTGCCGACGCCGACCCGGCCGCCGCTGATCCGCAGCAGCACCCGGTCGGCGGGCATCAGCGCCCGCCCCAGCACCGCGAACGCCTTGCTCTTGCCGAACCCCGCGAACACACCCCTCAACCCAGCCACGCGTGAACCCTAGCCGCCGGTCTGCCGCGGCCGGTCGTGAGTGGTGATTCGGGTTGGCACCCTCATTGCCACTCACGACCCCGGGCGGCACTCACCAGGTGGCGGGGGCGGGCGGCGCCACGACCGGCGGCCGGTCGTCGCAGGTGATCGTGTTCGGCAGCAGCCAGGGAGCGAGCCAGCCGCCGTCGTTGCCGCCGAGGTCGGTCAGCGAGAACTCCGAGCCCGTCGGCGGGAAGTTGAACGAGCCGCAGTTGTTGACGCCGACCGCGCCGACGTTGCGGGCGTCGACGTTGCGGAACGACGCCGACCCGGCCGCGCGGGCGCTCAGCACCGACGTCCCGGCGCCGTCGACGCGCAGGTCCGCGAACTTCAGCCCGTTGATCGAGTACAGGTCCTTCACCGGGAAGTCGCTGACCAGCATGATCGCGTTGTAGGTGTTGTCGAGGAAGGCGTCGCCGGTCACCTGGACGTCGGCGTCGATGTTGCGCTCCAGCGCGTAGAACCAGAGCGCGCCGAGGCCGATCTGCCAGTTCAGCTCGTAGGTCCCGGCCCGGACGGTCGTGTTGCCGGTGATCCGCACGTACCCGGTGAACGGCTCGGCGCCGAAGCGCGAGCCGACCTGGATCGCGCTGCCCTCGCGGATCGGGTCGGCGACCAGGTTGGCCGAGACGGTCGTGTCGGTGCCGCCGTAGAGCGCGATCCCGTTGGCCAGCACCGGTGTCTGGACGGTGTTGTGGCTGAACGTGTTCCGCGCGTTCTCGATCTTCTCCGACCACATCGCGAGGCCGTCGTCACCGGTGTTGCGGACGAAGTTGTTCGACACCACGGAATCCGTGACGCCGGTGTGGAAGTTCAGGCCGTCGGCGATCTGGTCGGCGATGACGTTGTTCGTGATGCGCGTGTTCTTCATCGGGCCGTCGAACCACAGGCCGACCTTGGTGTGGTGCAGGTACAGACCGTCCACAGTGGAGTCGCTGAGCGCGCCGCCGATGGCGTTGACCTGGTCGGTGTCGATCCGTTCGCGGACGTCACCCTCGATCGCGAAGCCGGAGAGGTGGACGTCGTGGCTGCCGCCGGCGGCCGCGTCCTTGCCGTAGAACCCGACACCGGTGTGCACCGAGCCGTCCGGCGCCGGGGTGTCCAGCTTGACCTCGTGGCCCTTGACGATCGTGTACCAGTTGCCGGCGCCCTCGATCGTCACGCCGTCGACGATGATGTGCCGGTTGACCTGGTACGTGCCGGGCGGCAGGTAGACCTTGAGATGAGCCCGGCGAGCGAAGGCGATCGCGCGGTCGATCGCGTCGGCCGAGTCACGCCTGCCGGTCGGGTCGGCGCCGAAGAGCAGGACGTTCGCCGCGACGAGGTCGACGCGGGGCGGCGCGACGAGCTCGGAGTCGAGCAGGTCGACGACGGTCCACGCGGCGGGCGTCCCGGCCGGGACGGTCAGCCGGACCTTGTCGCCCGCGCGGTAGGTCTTGCCGAGCAGCAGCCGCTGCTCGTCGTAGAAGTGGTTGGGACGGAAGGGTTTCGTGACGACCGGCGTCGGGGTGGTCGCCGCGGGCACGCACGCGCACTCGGTGATCCACCAGTCCGGGTGCAGCAGGTCCGCGTCCGGGTCGTTCGTGAACGGGTACTGGTTGTACAGCCACGCGTACTGCGAGGTCAGCGTCATCGATTGCCGGTGGCCGCCGTTGACGGCGACGTCCAGCGGTGCGGTGATCCCGCCGCCGTGGGGCGCGTCCGGAATGCTGTAGCGGACGGTGATGGCGTTGGCCGCGGCGGGCAGCGTGAACTCGACGTGCTGCCCGGGCGCGAGTTTCACCGCGCGACGGCCGGACGCCTCGGCGGGCAGCGTGTAGGCCGAGCGGTCCGGGCCGATCACGGTGCCGTCGGTGCGGGCGTTCTCCGCCTCCTGCTCGGCGAAGCCGACGGTGGCGCCGCGCCCGGCGACCAGCGCGGGATCGAGCGCGGCCCGCGTCACCACGGGCCGGTCGGTGGCGGCCGACGCCGGAGCGGCCACGGAAAGCAGGGTGAGGACCGCGACCAGCACGGCTCCGAAGGTGCGTCGCGCCATCGCGGACCTCGTTTCGCTCGGGTGCCCTGAAGAGTGCCCGGAAGAGTAGGTCGCGCTTCGCCTTCACCACAAGGTGTTGCCACGATTTTGCCCGAACTTACTCGGTACTTGCAGGTATCAATACAGAAGTTGCGCAATCGGACGTCTGGCAAGGTGGGTCCATGACTCGCCCCGAATCCGCCGCCGAAGTCTTCGACGCGCTCGGCAAGGACTACGAAACCGCCTTCCCCGACCAGCCCGGCCAGCAGGCCGTGCTCGCCTGGCTGCTCGAACGGCTGCCCGAGCGCGCCACGGTGGCGGACCTCGGTTCGGGCACCGGACGACCGGTCGCGGAGACCCTCGCGGGCGCCGGGCACGAGGTCACCGGGTACGACGTGTCGGCGAAGATGGTCGGGATCGCCCGCGACCAGGTGCCGGCCGCGCGGTTCGAGCAGGCCGACCTCCGCACGCTGACCCTCCCGGCCGGGAGCCGCGACCTGGTCGCGGCGTTCTTCTCCCTGCTGCAGATGACCCGCGCCGAGCTCGACGCGGTGCTGGTGCAGGCGGCCGGGTGGCTCACGCCGGGTGGGTACTTCGTGCTCGGCACGGTCGCCGCGGACGTGGACGGCATCGAGTTCAGCTTCCTGGGCCACCCCATCCGGGCCAGCAGCTACCCGCCGGAGGCGTTCGTGGCGCGGCTCGAGGCGGCCGGCCTGGAAGTCGTCTACCGGGAACAGGTTCTCTACACCTCGGACCACCCCGACGTACGGCCGGAGGAGCAGCTCTACCTCGTCGCGCGCCGGGTTTCGTGAGTCAGTCGTGGCGTCAACCCCTCACCGGGAAGATCACCCGACGGATATGAATTTTGCTCAAGTTCGTGCGTATCCAGGCCGCCGGAACCCGAGCTAAAGTGAGGGATGGGCATCGAAGCTCTGGCCAGGCCGGTACCTCGCGAACACCGTGAGCTGGTGCGCGAGATGCTGGGCAGGCTGCCGGAGTTCGCCGATCGCCTGGCCCGGTTGCTCAGCGAAGAGGACGAGTTCTACCGGCAGGTCGAGCACGTCGCGCCGGACGAGCTGCGGCAGGTCTGCCACGCCAACCTCGAACGCGCCCTGACCGCGCTGGCCGAAGGCCGCGGCCTGGCCCTCGACGCGGCCCGCAAGACCGGGCTCGTCCAAGCGCGCCAAGGGATCCCGCTGCCGGCCGTGCTGCGCGCGTTCCGGATCGGCGGCACGTTCGTCTACGAGGCACTGCTGGAGCTGGCCGGCCCCGAGTTCCTCAACTCCACCCGGACGATCGAGATCAACTCCTACGTCTGGAAGGCGATCGACCTCTACTCGGACGCGCTGACCACGGCGTACGACCAGGTCGCGGCCGAGCCGTCGCACGCGAACGTCCAGCGGCTGGACGACCTGCTGCGCGGCCGGCTCGCGGGCCAGCCCGAGATGGAGGCCGCGGCGCGGGAGCTGGGACTGCCGACGGCGGGCATGTTCGTCGCCGTCGTCACCGAGCGCGTCGAGCGGGACGGGCAGGACACGGTCGAAGCCCTGATGCGCGCGCGCCGCTGGCGCTCGGCGTGGCGGCCCGGCGGCGAAGCGGGCCTGGTCGCGATCGACCGGATCGAGGACCTCCGGCGGCTGCGGGAAGTGCTGGGCTCGCTGCCGGTCGCGGCCGGGCTGAGCCGGCCGTTCGCCGGGTTCCCGGACGTCCCGGACGCGCTGCACCGCGCAAGGATCGCCCGCCGCTCGCTGCCGTCGGCGACCGCCGGGGTGGTGGTGTTCGGCGACTCGCCGGTGACCACCTTGGTCGCGGCCGCGCCGGGAATGGCCCGCGATGTCGTGCGTTCCGCGCTGTCGGGCGTGCTGACGCTGCCGGGCGCCGAGCGCAAGGTCCTGCTCGACACGCTGCTCGCGTGGTTCACCGGCCACGGCTCGGCGAAGGAGGCCGCGGACCGGCTGTTCGTGCACCCCAACACCGTCCGCTACCGCCTGCGCCGCGTGCAGGACCTCACCAAGCGCGACCTGACCGACCCGGTCGACATCGGTGAGCTGTACGTCGCCCTCGAGTCGGTCCGGCTTGATCCAGAACCATCGTAGATCGACAGCTACCGATTGACTTTCGATAGATAACCGGCGATAGTCGTCGCATGCTCTCCGAAAGACGCGCCGTTGCCGCGCTCCGGGTGTTCCTCGTCGTGCTCTTCGTCGTCCTGGTCGTGTTCCAGACGCTCTCGCTACCCGGCGGGATCGCGTACACGACGTCGCAGAACCCGCACGACGCGCCGCTGCGGTGGCCGCTGACCGCGATCGCGGTGTTCCTGGTGCTGTGCGTCGAGGTCGTCGTCGTCGCGACGTGGAAGCTGCTGACGCTGGTCAAGAAGGACCGGATCTTCACCATCGCGGCCCTGAAGTGGGTCGACGCGATCGTCTGGTCCGTGGCCGCCGCGTGGCTGGTCTTCGTCGGCATGCTGATCTTCGTCGGCTTCAACGCGGACGACCCGGGGATGCCGATGCTGCTGTTCCTGGTGACCGTCGGGATCACCGTGATCGGCCTGCTGATGGTCGTCATGCGCGCCCTGCTGCGCCAGGCCACCACGCTGCGCACCGACATGGAAGCGGTCATCTGATGGCGATCGTCGTGCGCATCGACGTCGAACTGGCCAAGCGCAAGCTGAGTGTCGGGGAGTTCGCCGAGAAGGTCGGGCTGACACCGGCCAACGTCGCCGTCCTGAAGAACGGCCGCGCCAAGGCCGTGCGGTTCAGCACCCTGGAAGCCATGTGCCGGGTCCTCGAGTGCCAGCCCGGCGACCTGCTGGAGTGGGTCGACGACTAGGACGCCTGCCCGGCCTGTGCCCACGCGATCAGGTCCCGGACACGCCCGGCCTCCGGCACGGCGACCAGTCCCGTCAACACCAGGGGCCCCGACGAAGGAACGAACGTCAAGGGGCCGCGCGAGAACCCGCCGAAGACGATGGTTCCGCTGCCGTCCCGCCGGATCCGGGCGACCGGCGGCGGCAGCGTGCCGAGATACGCCGATGCGCGCGTCCTTCCCGAGAAGCGATCGGCCAGCACGATCCGCCGGTCGGTCACGAAGTACTCGACACCGCGCCGCCCTCGCAACCTGATGGCGACCGGCACCCAGACGAACGCGACACCGCTCATCCCGACAGCCCATGCGAAGAACGACAGCGGCTGGTGCCTGGCCACCGGGACCACGATGGTCACGATCCCCCAGAGCAGGCCGAATGCGAACTGGTACCAGTCGAACCGGGCAAGGATGAGACGCTGTGGCCGCCCTGACCACAGCAGCCGCTCACCCGGCAGCAGAACGTTCGGCGGCACATCCACGGCGACCCCCCGGGTTTCTTTGCCGGGCTTACGCTCGGAGGGCCATCCGGGTTGCCCTCGCGGCCGAACTGCCCGGCCCCGGCCGACCCGGCACTGCTCGAAGGATCGCTCTAGGCCAGGTCGACCGGCCGCACCCGCAGCTTCTCGGCGATCCGGGCCAGCGCCTGCTGATCGGCCGCGGAGAGCGGGTCGAGCACAAGCTGCCGCACGGCCCGCACGTGCGTCGGCGCCGCGGCGACGACCACCTCGTAGCCGGCATCGGTGAGCGCGGCCAGGGTGTAGCGGCCGTCGTCGGGGTCGGGCGAGCGCTCCACCCAGCCCCGCTGCTCGAACCGCTTGACCACGTTGGACAGTCGCGAGAGCGAACCGTTGGCCAGGTAGGCCAGCTCGCTCATCCGCAGCCGGCGTCCCGGCGCCTCCGACATCTGGCTCAGCGTCAGGTATTCGAAGAGCGTGACGCCGGCCTCCTGCTGCAGCGGCGCCTCCAGCTTGCCCGGCAGCAGCAGGGCGAGCGAGATCAGGCCGGTCCAAGCGTCCTTTTCGGACGGCGTCAGCCAGCGCGGCTCGTCCTCGTCGGAAGCCATGCGGGAACTCTACCCAGCCGCGGATGACTTCACGCTTGAAGTCTGATACGTTTACTTCAAGCGTGAAGTCAATCGAAGGGAACGTCATGCCCGAGTTCTTCGTCACCCCCGGCTACGGCCCCAAGCACCTGGACGCCCTGCACTACACCCAGGCGGTCCGGATCGGCGACCGCGTCGAGATCTCCGGCCAGGGCGGCTGGGACGACAACACGGTCTTCCCCGAGTCCCTCGAAGAGGAGATCGTCCAGGCCTTCGAGAACGTCGAGCGCACGCTCGCCACGGCGGGCGCGAGCTGGGCCGACGTCGTCGCGGTGGATTCGTTCCACATCCCCACGGCCCCCGACACCATCGGCGACGACCACACGAACGTGATGGTCGAGCAGTTCCGCAAGCGCATGGGCGACCGGGCGCCGATCTGGACGCAGCTCGGCGTCGCGGCGCTGGGCGCCCCGGGCATGCGGGTCGAGATCCGCGCGACGGCCATCGTGGACTGAGACACTGCGCCGGTGAAGGTGCTCAGGAACGAGGGGTGGCGCCGGCGCGGTGCGACGTGGTGGTGGCGGATCCTCGTCATCGTGGTGCCGGTGGCGGTGATCGCCGCGGCCGCGGTCACGCTGCTGCTGGTGTTCGTCGACGCGGACACCCCCGCGAACCGGATCGAGCTGATCAAGACGGGCCTGACGGTGGGCGCCGGCACCGGCGGCATCGTCGCGCTGGTGCTCACCGGACGCCGGCAGTGGACCACCGAGCACGACGCCACCGAGCGGCGACTCACCGAGCTGTACCTCAAGGCGGTGGAGCAGCTGGGATCCGACAAGGCCGCGATCCGCCACGGCGGTTGTTACGCGCTGGAGCGCGTGGCCCAGGACAACCCGGCCCAGCGGCAGACGGTGGTCAACGTGCTCTGCGCGTACCTGCGGATGCCCTACGACGAACCGGCGCCGACGAAGAATCCGGTGCGGCGCCCGCTGGCGCCGGGCCGACGGCCGGGTTTGCGGCCCGCCTCGCGGCCGGGCGGGGAGGCGCGGCAGGAACGCGAAGTGCGGCTGACCGTGCAGCGGATCCTGGAGTACAACCTCAACCCCGGCCGCGGCCCCCGGCGGAACGACCCCACGTTCTGGCCTGACATCGACCTGGACCTCGGCGGCGCCACGCTGATCGACTTCTCCCTGCTCGGCTGCCACTTCCGCACCGGCAACTTCACCGGCGCCACCTTCGTCGGCGACGCCTGGTTCGACTACGCGAACTTCGCCCGCAGCGCGACGTTCGACGACGCGACGTTCACCGCCGGCGCCCGGTTTCCCAACGTGGTCGTCGGCAGCACGGCGTGGTTCGGCAAAACGCGCTTCTCGAAGGAAGCCCGGTTCACCGGCGCGAACTTCACCGGCGCGGCGGTCTTCAGGGAAAGCGCCTTCGCCGAGGATGCCGTGTTCACCCTGGCCACCTTCAGCGAACACGCCGATTTCGGCCGAGCCTCGTTCGCCGGAGCCGCCGATTTCGAGGAAGCCGACTTCGCCGAGGAGGCCGGCTTCGAGGGGACGCGCTTCTCCAGCCCGCCCGCCTTGGCCGACGTGAAGTTCCGGCGAGGCGTCCCGGACATCGCGAAGCCGGGCTAAGCCGCGTCCACCTCCACCAGCCTCGCCAGTTCCAGCAGCGTGCCCTCGAAGCCGGGACCGGCGGTGAGCGCCACCGTGAGCGGACCCCCGCGCCGGTCCGTGCCCACCGGGAGCGTCACCGCCGGCTCCGTCCACTGGGGACGGTCCGCACCGGCCGAGACGACCACGTCCGGCCGGGGTACCCGGCGCCGTCGGAAACCGGCGTCGAGGTCGAGTACCACGTTGCCGTGCAACGAAAGCAGGGCGGCGACGTCGGCCACGGCGTCGCGCAGCTCGCGGTCGGCGATCGAGTCGGAGTGCGCGCCGATCGCCGGGGTGGGCGGTTCGCCGTCGTGGCCGAGGCGGGGCACGAACCGGGCGAGGTCGCCGCGGCCGCAGACGAGCGTGCGGATGCCGGGGATGCCCGCCGAGGGGTCCGAGAGGCTGACTCCCACGCTCGCGGCCGCCGCCACGATCCTGGCCCGCCAGCGTGCGGTGGCCGCGATCGCGACCGCCGAAGGATCCTGCGCCAAAAGAGGGGTTCTCCTTGCTGTCCCGCGCGGCGGAGTGAGGATCGTCCGATGGTGGGCCCACGCCCGTTGTGCCCGGGAACAAACATGTTTGGTCGTTTGGTGCGAACGGCGGCGTACATGCCGCCTTCCGGCCGTACGCGGTGTCTGTGACCGCGAGTCACACTTTGACGCCCGGCGTGGCGCGGGCCACTATCCGGGCACCTGATTACCGCCCGGTAATTTGCGTGAAACCAGGAGGACCGTTGCGACGCGCTTTCGGCCTGATCTTGCTGGCACTGGGGGTCTTCGCGGTCGCCGGAGCGGTGCTCCTCCCGGCCTACGTCTACCCCAAGCTCGCCAAGGTGCCACTCGACCAGGACTCGACGTCGATCCTCGAGGGCACCGCGAGCCAGGTGCTCGCCGTGACGGACAAGGGTGATGGCCCGGTTTCGGAGATCCGCAAGGACGCTGACCTGGTCGCGACCGCCCACGTGCAGGCGAACTTCGCGGCACCGGAAATGCGTGAGGACACCGACTACGCGGTCTGGCTGCTGGCCGTGCAGGTCACCGACAAGGCCGACGGCACCGTGCTCAGCGCGAGCAAGCGCCAGGTCTGCTTCGACCGCCGCACCGGTGAGGGGTACGAGCCCCACGGCGAAACCGACCCGAAGTGCGACATCAAGAGCAGCTACGTGACCGAGCTGCAGGACAAGGCCGCCAAGGAAGGCGACAAGCCGCCGGAGACGAACGAGCTCAAGGCGCAGCCCGGCCTGAACTTCAAGTTCCCGTTCGGTACCGAGCAGCAGGACTACAAGGTCTACGACGACAACACCGGCGCGGCCGTCACGGCCAAGTACTCCGGCACCGAGACCGTGGACGGGATCGAGGCCTACAAGTTCGTCCAGAACATCCCGGACACCAAGCTGGGCTCGAAGGACGTCCCGGGCTCGCTGGTCGGCTCCACCGATCCGACGGTCAAGGCCGACCTCTACTACCGCGGCGTGAACACGCTGTGGGTGGAGCCGGTCACCGGGATCGAGGTCAAGCAGCAGCAACAGCAGCACCAGGAGCTGCGCGTCGGGACCAGCGGCACGTCGACCGTGGTGTTCGACGGGACCCTGGCCTACAGCCCGGAAACCGTCGCGAAGATGGCGGACCAGGTGAACGCGAACAAGGGCAAGCTGGAACTGCTGTCCAGCACCGGCCCGCTCTGGTTCGGCATCGGTGGCGGCGTGCTGATCATCGCCTCGATCGTGCTGCTGGCCCGGCGGCGCCGGGCCGAGCCGCCGGTCCCGCCGCGGCGGCGGGAACCGGTCGGCGCCGGCCGCTGACTCAGCGGCGCCGCAGGACCAGCACCAGATTCCAGGAAGCCAGTTCACGCAGGGCCGGGACCCGCACGATCCACATCGCCCAGCTCGGGTGATAACGCGGGTACCCGGCCACCAGCTCGGCCAGCGGTGTCGTTTTCGCCCAGTGCAGCGCGGCCCCGACCGAAACCGGGAACAGGCTTTCACCGAATTTGTTCTTCGGCTGCTTCCCGAGCTTCCGGAAATACCGCTGACGCGCGTAGTAACCACCCAGGAAATGCCACGGTGCGGTCTCGTGACCGCCCCACGGGGAATACCACGGCGTGAACGACGCGAAGACGGTGCCGCCGGGCTTGGTGACCCGGCACATCTCGTCCAGCATTACCCACGGCTCCGCCACGTGCTCCAGCACGTTCGACGAGTAGCAGACGTCCACGGATCCGCTGCGCACCGGCAGTTCCGTGCCGCTCGCGCGGATCATGTTCTCCCCCGGCTCGCCGCGCGCGGACAGCTCGCCGACGTCCGGGTCGACCCCGAGGTAGGACGCGCCGGCCGCGCGGAAGGCGTCCGAGAAATACCCCGGACCGCCGCCGACGTCGAGGATCGTTCGCCCGGACAGCGGAGTGTGCGCCGCCAGTTGCCGGACGGAGTCGGCGGCCAGTGCCGAGTAAAAGCCGTCCGGGTCGGTCTGCTCGGTCAGGAAAGTGCGGAAGAGCGTCACGGAACGGCGGAGCGTGGCGCGGTGCGGCTCGGCGTTCGGGGCGACGACCGGATTCACTGCCATTGAACCATCGCTTTCCGAAATACGTTCATCTACTGTGTACGCATACCGTGTACGCACCGGTAACCTAGCATCGTCGCTACAGTTTGGATAACCCGATGGATCGTCCTCGTGTGCTGCTGGTCAACTGGCGCGACACCGGCCACCCCGAGGGCGGCGGGTCCGAGCGGTACGTCGAGCGGATGGCCGAAGGACTCGCGAAAGCGGGCTACCGGGTCGAGATCCAGTGCGCGGCCTACCCGGGCGCGACCGCGGGCGAATGGCGTGACGGCGTCCGCTACCGGCGCCGCGGCAACAAGTTCGGTGTCTACGTCCACGCGCTGCGGGCGATCCGGCGGGCGCGCGCGGACCTGGTGGTCGACGTGCAGAACGGGATGCCGTTCTTCGCCCGGCTGGTGGCCGGCTGCCCGGTGCTGGTGCTCGTGCACCACGTCCACAAGGAACAGTGGATCAGCGCGCTGGGCGAGACGCTGGGCCGGGTCGGCTGGTGGATCGAGTCGCGGCTGGCGCCGTGGCTGTTCCGCAAGTGCCGCTACGTCACGGTTTCCGAGGTCACCAAGGCTGAGCTGGCCGAGCTGGGCGTCGGCCGCGAGCGTGTCGCGGTCGTCGCGAACGGACTCGACGCGCCGCCGCCGGTGGCGTCCGAACGGGACAGTGCGCCCACGCTGGTCGCGGTGAGCAGGCTGGTGCCGCACAAGCGGATCGAGCACGCCATCGACGTCGTCGCGCGGCTCGCGCGGCGCTGGCCCGAGCTGCGGCTGGAGGTCGTCGGCCAGGGCCCGTGGGACGAGGTGCTGCGGGCGCACGCGGCCGAGCGCGGCGTCGCGGACCGCGTCACCCTGCACGGCTGGGTCGACGAGCAGGCCAAGCACGAGATCCTGGCGCGCTCGTGGCTGCACCTGTGCCCGTCGGTCAAGGAGGGCTGGGGCATCGTCATCATGGAGGCGGCCGCGCACGGCGTGCCCTCGGTCGCCTACCGCGCCGCCGGCGGGGTCGCCGAGTCCATCGTGGACGGCCGGACCGGCCTGCTGGCCGACGACTTCGAGGACTTCACGAACCGGGTCGACGGGCTGCTCGCCGACGGGCTGCGCCGCACCGAGATGGGCCTGGCCGGGGCCGCACGGGCCGGGAACTACAGCTGGGACCGGAGTGTCGGCGAGTTCGCGTCACTGGTCCGGGACGTCGCCGGCGTCCCGGCGCCGCGGCCCCGGGTCCTGAGCCGCCCCGGCCTGGTCCCGCACCGCGTCCCGGAACTGCTCGGCCAGCCGTCCGGCGGCCGCCGCGCCGAAGTCCTTGCGGCGGGCCCGCACGGTCACCGTGGTGGTGTCCCCCGTGGTCGCCGCGCCGAACGCCACGCCTGAGCGGCCGCTCGCCGCCGGGTAGAAGGCGATCGAGCGGACGGTGTCCCCGGTGGACACCACACCGAGGTTCGACACCAGGAACGTCGAGCCGAGCCGGCTCGCGAGCAACCGGGTGCCCAGCCGGGCGATCCTGCTGCTGCGCGCGGGGAAGTCGGGCTCGGGCGGCTGCGCGCGCAGGACGTCCGCGACCCCGGCGGAGTCCGGATCGGACGGCAGCCGCAGCCGGAAGAACGCGCTGTCGTGCACGGGTTCCGATGCGGCACCGGGGCGCCACGACGCCCCCAGCGCGGCCACGACCCGGGCCGTGCGGGCGCCGTGCGCGCGGTTCCAGCGTCCGGTCGCGTGGGTGGCGGCCGCGACGAACCCCGCGGCGCTCAGCCGCAGCCGGGGCATCCGCCGGGCCTCGAAGACGTCACCCGCGCGCTCGGCGTCCCGATCGGGCACGATCCGGCCCGGCGGCGCGAAAAGCGCCTCGGCGAGCCGCTGGACGGCCGAAACGAGGAACGGCTTCCCGCCGCCGGTGCGCTCCCCGATCCCGCGTGCCGCGGAGGAAACCGGGACGTCGAGGAGGAACCCGAGCAGCGCGAGCAGGCCGAGGCCGTCGAGCGCGCCGTGGTGGGCGGCGACGAGCAACGCCGGCTGATCGGTGCGGACGGCGACGCGCACCAAAGGCGCGCCCCGGTCGTAGGGTTCGGCGGCGAACCGCGCGCGTACCTCGGAAAACTCGGCGCCTCGGGCCTGTTCGACGGCCGGCGCGGGGCCGAGGTGCGGGTACCGCGGGAGGGCGGCCGCGAGCCGCGCGCGGAGTTTTTCCGGTTCCGGGGCCGAGAAGAGATCCGCCTCCAGGAGGATGCTCCAGGAGACGGTGGGGTCGCCGTAGAGCCCGACCACGCGGTGGGCGTGATCGGAGGCGAACTGCGTCATGCGCGTCAGCGGTTCCCGTACAACTTGGCCGGGTGGTCCGCGGGGTTGTACTTCACCTGCTGGTTGAGCTGCTGCTGGACCGCGGCGGTGCTGTCGGGGTCACCGCTTTCGATCAACGCGAAGCCCGCGCCCGTCGCCAACCCGCCTCCGATGATGACGGCGGCCACCACGCCGATGAGCGTGCCCACGTGTCACTCCTTCTTCCGCGGCGGGAAAATCCTGCCGCGGCCCAATGTACGCATCGGTAACATGCGGCACAACAGTGCGACGCAGAGCGACGTGAGCACTACGCTGTCCGCCGCCAAGGCCGAGGCCCACGCAACGGCTTTCACCGGTGCCTCACCCGGGGTCCGGTACAGCGTCAGCCATTCCCCCGACCACACCTGCGTCGCGCCGGCGAGCAGCCGCGGGTCGACGTCGCCGGGAGTCCCGTGCTCGACGAGGATCCAGCCGATCCCGGCGCCGGTGAGCTCCTGGGCGGACGTCGCGGCGCGGACGTCGCCGATCCGCGGGTCCTCGCCGGCGATCCGCTCGGTGCCGACCTGCAGGGTGTCGTCCGTCAGCACGGGTTTCGGGAGCGCGCGCGGCGCCGGGTCCAGCTGCGTGCGATCGCCGTTCCACGCGAAGCCGCGGAACGCCGAGAGCGGCAGCGCCAGGACGTCACCGGGACGATCGTCGGCACCGAGCACTTCGGACACCGCGCGCCAGTCGTCCGGGTACTGCGCGGTGGCGAGCCGGCCCCAGCCGCCCCACGCCAGATCCGGCATGGTGAGGATCGGGAAGAGCGCCGCCGCCGCGACGAGCCCCGCGCGTCCCGGTTGCGTCCGCAGTTTCGCGGCCGCGGCTTCGATCGCGAGCGCGAAGCCCATCGCGAGCGGCAACGCCCACCAGGCCACCCACTTCTGCGCGTCACGCAGCAGTCCGGCGCCGGGGAGGTGCCGCGTCGCCACGTCCAGCAGTGTTTCGCCGAACGGGAGCGTCGCCAGCGACGCCAGCAGGACCCCCGCGACGCCGAGGAGGAAGAGCGCGCGGACCGGCGGTGTGCCCCAGCGCGCGGCGAGCGGTTTCAGGCCGGCCAGCGCGATCGCGACGGTGACGAGCACGAGCACCGGGATCAGCGGCATCGCGCGGCTGCCGGGCACGGTCTCGGAGTTCCAGATCCCGCCGAGGCCGAGGACGCTGAGCAGCGCGGGGCCCCAGCTTTCGGCGCGGGCGCTGAACGCCGAGACGCCGGCCGGGTCGGAGTAGGTGCCGCCGGCGTTGAGGAACGTCGGGACGAGCCACGGCAGGTTGAGCAGTACGGAGATGCCCAGCGTCGCCGGGATCCGGCGGGACCCGGCGGCCACGACCGCGACCGCGGCGGCGAGCACCCCGCCCGGCGGCGTCAGCACCGCGGGCGCGCAGGCGAGCACGAGCCGCAGGAGCGCTTTCGGTTCGTGCTCGCGGGCGGCGAGCCCGGCCGCGACGATCCACGGCAGGCTCGCGTACGTCAGCAGGAGCGGCCAGTGGCCGATGAACAGCCGTTCCGCGAGGTACGGCGTCCAGGCGTACGCGGTCGCGGCGACCAGCCGGGTGCCGGTGTGCTCGGTCGGGACGAGCTTGCCCGCGCCGTACGCGGCGAAGAAGATCGCCAGCAGCAGCACGATTTTCTGGACGATGTCACCAGGCAGCACGGTGGTCGCGAGCGCGACGGCGGTGTCGGCCGGCACCGACCGCGGCAGCGTGGCGCCGATCCCGAAGGCGTCCGGCACGAAGGACAGCCGCGGCGCGAACACCATGTCGTAGCTCAGGACGAACCCGCGGCCGAGCAAGGGCGCGCAGACGGCGAACGCGAGCGCGGCGGAGACGGCGGGAAGGGCCAGCCGCCTGCCCGGTGCGTCCACGGCCCTTCCTTTCCGTTCCCCGCGCGGTTATCGTCGCTGCTCATTACTCGCCGGTAATGGGAGCCCGTCGTTGAGCGTAGACACCGAAGCCGGACCGGCGCGGACCGGCAACCGGATCGCGGCGATCCTCGTCTCGCTCGCGCTCGCGGGCAACAACGCGGGCAGCTACGTGCTGAGCCTCGCGGCGGCGCGGATCCTCGTGCCGGGGGCGTTCGGTGAGCTGAGCTCGCTGCTGGCGGTGCTGGTGATCGGCGTCGTCCCGGCGATGGCGCTGCAGACGGTGGTGGCGCTGCGGGTGGCCCGCTCGCCTTCGCTTTCCCAGGGGCCGCTGTTCGCTCTGGGGCTCGTGACGAGCGGGATCGTCGCGACGGCGGCGTTGACGCTCAGCCCGTTGCTGGTCCTCCTGCTGCACCTGGGCTCGCTGGCGCCGGCGCTGCTGGTGACGGCGTCACTCGGCCCGCTGACGCTGCTGGGGCTGTTTCACGGGCTCCTGCAGGGCAGCCACCGCTTCGCGACACTGGCCGGGCTGATCGCCCTGGAGGGCGTCGGCAAGGTCGGCGGCTCGCTGGCAGGCCTGCTCATCTCGGGCTCGACGACGGGCGCCCTGGCCGGCACCGCGATCGGCTCACTGGCGGTGGTGACGGCGAGCTGGCAGATCTGCGGCCGCCCGCGCCCCCGCTGGTCCGACCGCCACGGCCGCGACGTCCTCCACACGGCCCAGGCGATGCTGGCGCTGGTGCTGCTGGTGAACCTGGACCTGGTCCTGGCCCGCCACACCCTGCCCGCGGCGGAGGCGGGCGAGTACGCCCTGGGCGCGATCGTCACGAAGATCGCGTACTGGCTGCCGCAGGCGGTGGGAGTCTTGGTCCTGCCGCGGTTCGCCGTGGTCTCGGACCGTCGTCGTGCGTTGCCGGTGGCATTGGGTATCTGCGCTGCTTTGGACGCGGTTGTGGTCCTGGTGACTCTGGTGTTGGGGTCCCGGTTGCTGCCGCTGATCGGCGGGGTGCGTTACGCCGGAAGCACTATGCCGTTGTGGCCGTTCGCGTTGGCCGGGTCGATGCTGGCGTTGGTGCAGATCCTGTTGTACGCGCGGCTGGCGGACGGCGACCGCCGGGTGACGGTGCTGATGTGGGCGGCGGTCGCGGTGGAGGCCGTGCTGATCCCGGCCTGGCTGCACGGCTCGGCGATCCAGGTGGTGACGGTGGCTGCTTGCTGTGCCGGAGGGTTGGCGGTGGCGGGGGCTTTGGTGGAGCTCCGGTCCCGGCGCACCGGTTGAGCACGAACGGACCGTTCGCGACGGCGCACGTCTCCGCCGCCGGGTGACGGTCTGATGTGGGCCACGGTGGCGGTGCTGCGTGGGCGACCTGGATTTGGTGGAGGTGCGCCCAGCGCGCGGGCTGAGCACGAACGGACCGTTCGCGACGGCGCACGTCTCCGCCGCCAGGTGACGATCCGATGCGGGCCACGGTGGCGGTGCTGCGTGGGCGACCCGGATTTGGTGGAGATGCGCCCAGCGCAGGCTGAGCACGAACGGACCGTTCGTGCGTTTCGCTTTCCCTCCGATGAAGATCGTTTCATCCTGGAGGGGTGCGAAGAGGAGACTGGATCCACCACCCGATGGTGGCAGGTGACGGTCCGCGGGTGGTCCGCGCGAGCCTGCTGGAGAGCGTCGGTGTCCCACGACGAACGATCGCCCGGCGATGCGAGCGTGATGGTCCGTGGCAACGCCTGCTGCCGGGGATCGTGCTGCTGGAGAACGGTGAGCCGACCGACGAACACCGGATCCGGGCCGCGTTGCTGCACGGCCGTGACGGCGCGGTGCTGACCGGGATCCACGCGATGCACCGGCACGGGCTCCACGGCGCCCCCGCACCCACGGATGTCCACATCCTCGTACCCGCGGACCGCCGGGTCGGCAGTACGGCGTTCGTCCACGTCGAACGGACCACACGGCTGCCTCCTGCCCAGCTGCTTCGCGAGGTCCCGGTGGTTCCGGCGCACCGGGCGGTGATCGACGCCGCGCGGCGCACGCGCAACCACGACGCCGTCGTCGCGATGATGGCCGAGGCGATCCAGCGGCACCGCTGTACCCCGGAAGCCTTCGCACGCGAGCTCGCGGACGGCAAGCGTGCGGGAAGAACCCTGCCCGCCCGTGCTCTGGCTCCACTGCTCGGCGGCGCCCGCTCGGTGGCCGAGGTGGACGCGTGGCGGTTGCTCGGCCGCGCGGCACTGCCCGGGTGCCGATGGAACGTCAAGCTGTTCACCCCGGGCGGCCGTTACATCGCCACCCCGGACGCCTGGTGGGACGAGGTCGGTCTCGCCTGGGAAATCGACTCCCGCAGCCATCACGCCGGGCCTGGCGACCACGCCGGGACGCTCGCCCGGAACACGCGTTACCTGAGAGCGGGCGTGGTCGTGCTCCAGACCCTGCCCGCCCGGCTCCGCGGTGAGCCGCAGAAGGTGCTCACCGAGTTGCGAGCGGCCTACAGGATCGCCTGCGGCCGACCCCGCCCAGCCGTGCACGCCCGGGGTTGACGATGGAGGATTCTGGCCACCTGACGTCCCAAATCCTCCATCCTCAAACCGCCGCCCCAGGCGACTTCCGCGCAAACCAATCAATGCACGTAGCCACCGTCGCCGCGGCAGCCAGCAACAGCGCGGCTTGCGTCACCGGCCCATAAGCCCAGTCCTGCCCATGCCCCAAGACCCGCCCGGTCACCGAGACCGCAGCCGCCAGCACCATTCCGCCAAGGGCCAAGAACCGCGGCGCCCGTTCCGAGAACTGCCGAGCCAGCAGGCAGGCGATCAACAGCACCACCGGCAGCATCCCGCCCAAAGCAACCAAAAGCCCGATCAGCAAAACCGGCACCAAGACCGAGCCCCCGGCCAAGACCGGGAACGGGCGGCGGCGAGCCGGCCAGGCCACCCCCACCAGCAACAGCAGCACCGCAAGACCCCCGATCAGCAGGTCAGTGCGGTACGAAGCATCCGGCGTGAACGAAAGCGAGACCACCCCACCCGCACCGGCCGGGACGATCCATGCCTGCTGCCAGCCGTCCACCCGGGTCCGGGCCAGCTGCTTGCCGTCCAAAGTGGCCACCCAGCCCGCGTTCGCGTTCTCCGGCACCGCGAGCACCGACTCGTCGCCCGGGGCCACCGTCACCGATCGCGACGTCGCGTCCCACTTGCCGATCTGCACCGCCCGGTGCGCAACGGGGGCGACTTCAGAAGAAGGCCGCAGCCACAGGTCCTGGACCACGAACGAGTCCGAGCGGTCCGTGCGCAGCTCGTGCCCGCCCGGCGCGAGTTCGATGCCACCCTCGGAGTCGCGGCACATCGTCAGCGGCAGCGGCCGGTGGTCGATGATGTCCGACAGCGTGCCCGTCACCGACGTCCGGTAGTCGAGGCCGTCCAGGTGGACGTTCGGGCCCGCGCCGCACGGCACCGTGAACGCCGGGTCCGGCCCCGGCAGGAGGCCATCGGTGCCGGACAGTTCCAGGCTGCCGATGCCGACCACCGCGCGGGCCGCCGGATCGTCGTCGTCGCCGGGCACGACGAGCTGCAGCTGGTCGGTGTCCAGGGGTTCGAAGGAGCCGGACCCGCTCTCGTCGAGCTGCACCGTGCGGTTGCCCGTCTTGCCGACCAGCTCCACCTGCCGCGGCGCCTTCGCCCCGCTCGACGGCGAAACCCCGATGTGCAGCCCCGTGATCCGCTTCGGCGCGGTCCAGCCCAGCGTCAACGTCGGCCGCAGGTCGGTGACGTCGGGACGCCACGTCGTGCCCGGGTCGCCGTCGACCGCCGCGAACCCGCTCGCCGCCGGGTCGCCGCCGAGCTGGGACGTCGAAGCCACCGTCACCCCCGGCAGGGACACCGGGTTCTTGCCGCCGCCTGCGGGCAGCACCGAGCCGCCGAGCAGGAACGTCGCGTCCGCCGGGGTGCTGAACAGCCGCCGGATGCCGTCGGGTTCCTCGCCGTCGCGGGCGGACGTCGCGTCGCAGCGCACCGCGCCGCCGGACGGGAGGCACGCGTACCGCGGCTGCGCGCCGCGTGTGAACGCGAACCCGGGCGCCGCGCCGGTCGGCAGGTCCGCGGGCACCTCGAGCGCGCGCTGCGGCTCGGTGCCCGGGATGTTCAGCTCGGCGATGCCGACGTTGCCGTCCTGCCGCCCGACCACCAGCGACAGCAACGTGATCCGCACCTTCGTGGTGACACCCGCCGCGACGGGGTAGCTGTGCGCCCCCGCGCCGCGGATGACCTGCTGGTCGACCGAGCCGTTGTCGGTGGTGATCCGGACGCGGGTCGCCGGCCAGCCGACGCGCAGGTCGTCGACCATCTGCAGGTCGACGGCGGTGACCAGGCGCGGGGTGTCGAGCTCGACCTCCAGCCACTGCCCGACCGGGCCGGTGAACGACGACGACTGCCACGCCGTGCGCGGGTCGCCGTCGATCGCGGCGAAGGGCTGGTGGCTCGGGTCGGAGCCGCCGAAGGCGTCGGCGAACGACGCGGCCGTCGATGCCGTCACCGAGCGGATCCCCCGGTAGGCGGCCACCGTCTGGTGCTCCTGCCCGGGGAACGGCAGCACGTCACCGGCCGCGCGCTGCTGCCGGAACGCCTCACCCGCGGTGAGGGTCTGGCTGAGGTTGTCCCGCACGCCGCCGACGTTCCGCTCGGCTCGGCGCAGCCCGTCGGTCACCAGGCGCGGCCCGCCCGGCGAGCCGCCGTCGCCGGTGAGCACCGTCGGCGTCGCCGGGTCGAGCTGGCCGGAGTCGATCAGCGGGATCAGGTTCTCCGGGCCGCCACTGACCGTCGGGACGTCCTTTGTGGACGTAGCGGTGGCCAGCGGCACGGGCCGCTGCACCTCGTAGATCTCCAGCGGCCCGAACGTCGCGGCCTTGCCGATGCCCGGTGACCCCGCCAGTCCCGCACGCAGGGTGGCGATGGACGGCGCGTCGGTGCGCTCCCGGTCGATGTCGTTGCGCAGCATGAGGAACCGGTAGCCGGACCGCGCGAGCAGCGCGGCCAGCCCGGGGTCGCCGCGGCCGTCCGACAGCGCGGCGTCGACGGAGTCCATCAGCCGGGTGTTTCCTTCGGACCCCAGCGGCACCTGGTTGCGCACCGCCCACGGGCTCTTCGCGATCGCCTGCGCCGGCTCGTCGACCGTGCGGCCCCAGTCGTACTCGCCGAAGCCGGTCGCCGGCAGCAGCAGCGTCCGCGCGTTCGGGTCGGCCTTCGCGACCCAGCCCGTCGCGTCGTACCAATAGCCCGGCACCTCGTCCCAGCCCGGGCCGGAGCGCAGGTTCAGCAGCCACGCGGGCGCGGCCATCACCAGGATCAGCAGCAGGCCCAGCGCAGGCCGCAGGAACCGGCGCGCGGACTTCACCCGCACCGGGCTGGAAATGCCGTGCACGAACGCGAGCATCAGCGGCAGCCGCAGCACCGGCTCGAACTTGTGGACGTTGCGCAGCGGGGCCAGCGGCCCGTCGAGCAGGTGGCGGACCTGCTCCGCGACCGGGCTGTCGAGCGTGCCGACGTACCCGATCGTCAGCAGGGTCAGGCCGGTGACGACGCCCAGCACGAGGAACCGCCGCTCCGGCAGGCCACGCCGCGTCAGTCCGAACAGGCCGACGCCGGCGACGAGCCCGGTCGCGAGCATCAGCACCGGGTTGTCGATCAGGGACCAGCCGCCGGGCCACCAGGGGGTGCCCTGCACGACGTAGGCGACCCACTGGTTCGTCCCGCGCAGCACCTCGAACAGTGACATCGGCGCGGTCGTGTTCGTCGCGGACTCGATGTAGTCCAGGAACGGCAGGCTGTACTCGCCGAGCAGCAGCAGCGGCAGGATCCACCACAGCGTCGCGCCGGCGACGAACACGGCCCACCAGACGACGAGCCGGACGTGCTCGCGGGTCCACTTGCGCGTCAGCAGCCACAGTCCCGGCAGGACGAGGGCCATCACGACCATCGCGCCGTTGACACCGCCCATGCACAGCACGGCGATCGCGGACAGCCCGGCCGCGCGCCGCGGCGAGCCGGTCACCCCGGCGCGCACCAGCGGCACCAGCACCCACGGCAGCAGCACCGCGGGCAGCATCTCCGCGGACAGACCGCCGATTTCGGTCAGCATGCGCGGCGCGAGCGCGTACCCGAGTGCGCCGATCAGCCGGGTGCGCTCGGTGCCGATCTTCATCGCGCGGGCCAGCAGCAGCGCGCCGCCGAACGCGGCCGAGAGCAGCAGCGCGCCCCACAGCCGCTGCGTGACCCACGCGGGTATCCCGGCGGCCTGGCCCAGCGCGAAGAACGGGCCCATCGGGAACAGGTAGCCGTACGCCTGGTTCTGCAGCTCGCCCGCGGTCGCCTGCGGGTTCCACAGGTGCAGCGCGCGGCCGAGGAACGCGAGCGGGTCGACGGCCAGGTCGAGCTTGGTGTCGAACGTCGTCTTCCCCGGCATCTGCAGGAACGACAACGTGGTCAGCGCCAGCACGATCCACGTGCTGGGCCGGCGCACGAAACCGCCCGGCGAGAACTTCCGGGTGCGCTCCGAGGGCGGAGCGTCGTCCCGGGTTCGTTCGCGGGTGGCGGTTACCATCCGGTAGATACTAGGCCGAAACCTGGCTACCATGTGCCGACGATTTTCCCCGGTTTCCCGAACTCCCCGGCAGGTGTGCCATCTCTTCCGACGAAACGGCGTTCGAAGACGCCTGGGCTTCGGCCGAGCCCGTCAAGGGCTGGATGACGCGCGCACAGGGCGAAGCGCTCTGGGACGCCGCGCGCCGCCTGGAAAAGGGCGACGTCATCCTCGAGATCGGCAGCCACCAGGGCCGCTCGACGATCGTGCTCGGCGCGGCCGCGCGCACGGCCGGGGCCACGGTGATCGCGGTCGACCCGTTCGTCGACGGCCGGCTCTTCGGCGGATCGCCGACGCGGCAACTGTTCGAGCGCAACATCCGCGAGGCCGGGCTGGACGACGTCGTCGAGCTCGTCGCCGGTTACAGCACGGCACTGCGCCCTGACTGGGACCGGCCCATACAGCTGCTTTACATCGACGGCAAGCACGACTACTGGACCTACACCGACGATCTGCGCTGGTCGGAGCACCTGCCGCCGGGTGCGGAAATCCTGGTCCACGACTGCTTTTCCTCGATCGGCGTCACGCTCGGCACGATCGCGAAAGTCCTCTTCGGACGCCGGTACACCTATGTGGACCGCGCGACGTCGCTGGCGCGGTTCCGGCTTTCCCCACCGTCCACGGCGGACCGGCTCCGGGTGCTCGCCCAGCTGCCGTGGTTCGCCCGCAACGTCGGGATCAAGGTGCTGCTGCGCCTGCGGCTGCGGCCGGTGGCGCGGTTGCTGGGCCACGACAGCCCGTACGACCCGTACTGAACTCCTACTGGGTCAGCGGTTTCCCGACCTCCATCCTGGCCAGGCACACCGGCGCGCCCGGGCTCGACAGCTGCACGCCGATGTGGTCGAACAGGCCGTCCACCGGCAGGAACATCGAGTGCAGCCCGGCCTGGAACCAGACCGGCGTCCGCTTGCCCTCGAGGTCGATCAGGCCTTCCCCGCCGTCCGAGGTGAAGTAGTCCACCTTGAGCAGGTACCGGCCCAGCACCGCGGTGTCGAGCGGGATCCGCACGAGCGTCTCGCCGATCGTGTATCCGCAGTTCGGCACCGGACCCGTGACGCCACGGGAAACCGGGGCGACGCCGGTGATCCGGTGCGGTTCGCCGTCCGCGTCGAGCAGGTGCATCCGGCTGGTCGGCTGGTCGAAGTGCGCGCCGGGCAGCAGGCCGACCACACGCGACGCGAAGGAGTCCGCCCCGAACCATTCGAACACCACGTCGGACGGGACGAAGTTGTCGTAGAAGACGAGATCCGGGTCTTCGGCCAGCGCGGCCCGGACGTTCGCGACGTACTGGCCGGCGTGCTCGAACCGCATCCCGGGCGACAGCTGCAGGAAGCCCACCGTGGAGCTCGCGAGCAGAAGCACGCAGGCGGCTAGGGCGATCGGCCGTTCCCGCTTTCCGCCGGACGGCGCAACTTCCCCGGGTGCCAGGAAAGCGAACGCTCCACAAAGGGCGGCCGGGAGCGCCAGTTCGGCGAGGTACCGCGGATCGTCACCGGCCGCGGGGCCGACCTCACGCAGCCGGGTCAGCGCCAGCAGCGCGACGTCGACGGCGAGCAGGACCCCGAACAACGCCCACGCCCGCCACGCCCGGCGGCCACCCGTGCGCACCCCGGCGATCAGCACGCCCAAGGCCGCCAGGAAAACCACGACGACGACCGCGAACGGCGACGGCGCCCAGGTCGCGCCCGGCCCGGGGCCGGACCACGGGCCGCCCGCGAGGCCCGGGAGCAGGGTGTCGCCGAGCATCCGGCCGGTCAGGTCCGCGACCGACCCGGCGGACATCGGCGTGCCGCCCGGGGTCACCTGGCTCGAGGTCAACGTGAGGTAGCCGGTGACGAACGCGGCCAGCAGCAGGGCGTGCCCGGCCCAGTAGCGCGCCCGGTCCCGGAAGGACTGTCCGAGCAGGACACTCACCCCGGCCAGCACCAGCGGGATCACCGCGGCCTTCTCGTAGAACGCCAGCCCGAAGAGCGTCCAGGCGAAGGTGCCCAGCCACCAGCGGCCACCGTCCTGGAAGTACCGGACCTGCGCGTGCAGCGCGCCGACGGTCCCCAGCACGACCGGCACGATCTGGACGCCGTAGGCCCACCACAGCGTCGGGACCAGCAGCAGCGTCGAGGCCGTGAACACGGTGAACGGCACCAGGATCGCCCACCGGCGGCCGAAACAGCGCACGAGCAGGCACCAGAACAGGACCGTCGTGAGCGCCCGCATGAGCAGCAGCGGCACCACCAGCAGCGGGAAGTTCAACGGCGCCCACGCGGTCAGCACCGCGGCGAGGAAGAACCCGCCCGGAGTCAGGTGCCCGTGGTAGTCCTGGAACAGGAACCCGAGGTCGAACGGCCCGGCCGCGGCGGCCCGGTACGTCACGACGAAGTCGTCCTGGGCGAAATTCCCGTGCAGCGCCGCCCACGTGTGCAGCACGAACGGGACCAGGCCCGCGACGAGCGCGGCGAGCACCACCGCGGGCACTCTCCGGCGCACCCGCGGCTCTTCGGTCAGTTCCTCGAGCACGGGGTCCTCACTTCTTGCACGCCGGTGGCTGGCACATGAGCTTGCTCAGCGCCTGGTAGAAGACGTCCGAGATCTTGCGCGGGTCCGGCGTGGTGAACGATTCGCCGCCGGTCGCGGCCGAAACCTGCTGCAGTTCCTTGGCGTCGATGTCCGGGCCGATGCCGATCCCGATCACCGGCAGCGGTTTGCGCGGGTCCTGCAGCTTGCCGAGCTCGGCGAGCAGGCCGGGCAGCCCGATCGAGTCGCTGTCCTCGTTGCGGCCGTCGGTGAGCACGACGACGACGTTGATCCGGCCGAGTTTCCAGCTCTGCCGGGCGTTCTGGTACGCGGCGAGGATCGAGTCGTACAGTCCGGTGGCGCCGCCGGGTTTCGGCTTGACCGCCTGCAACGTCGCCAGGCCGCCCTGCGCGAGCTGGTCCGCGATGGACCGCATCGGCAGCAGTTCCTTGTAGTCGCGGTCGCCCTCGAGCTTGGTGGAGAACAGCCACAGCCCGAGTTCGGTCGTCGGCTTGAACAGCCCGAGGCCCTGCGTCGCGGCCTCCAGCGTCAGCGCCATCCGGCTGCGGCCGGTACCGGGCACGGTCGCGGCCATCGAGCCGGAAACGTCGAGCAGCACCTGGACGCGGGCGCTCAGGTTGGCCCCGGCCCAGGCCTGCAGCACGCCGTACATCGCTTCGGGCGCAGGCGGGCCGACCGGCCGCGACGCGGAGCTCGTGCGGGTGTCCGGCGGCCGGTCGCCCAGCAGCTGCCCGGCCGGCGTCCGGAACCCGGCGTCGGCGAAGGCCTTCGTGGCCGTCTGGTCGAGCAGCAGCCGCAGGAACCGCTCGGCCGCCGAGCGCGACGCGTCCGACGCCCGCGGCAGCACGACGTACGGGTAGTCGAAACTGGGCACTCCGACGGAGGGATACGCGGCAACGAGCTTGCGCGCCAGCACGGACTGTTCCGACGCGGGTGACGCCGTGAACGGCTCCTTCACCGCCGAAAGCCTGCGGATCTCCTCGGTGAACGCCGCGGCCGGGTCGGGCGCGTCCTTCGTGAGCTGCTGCAGGCCGATCAACGCGGCTATCGCAGCCGGGTCGCGGCCCGGGTCGGGCAGCCCGACCGGGCTGCCGGCGACGACGTCCGACCAGGACGGTGACTTCGCCGGCCACCCCGCCTGTTTCGCGACCTCGTCGGTCAGCGCCAGGACCACGGGTGAGCTCGCCACCGACTGACCGGTCTCCGGCAGGTTCCACGCGCCGCCGTCGCGGGCCTGCAGCAGCCAGGTGCTCGACTCCGGCACCCAGACGTCGGGCCCGTTCGCGCCGTTGGCCTCGAGGGCCGCCGCGGTGGCCGTGGACGCACTGGCCGTGACCTCCACGGTGTAGCAGTCGGGTTCCGGCACGGACCGGGCCAGCGCCGTGAGCACCGGCGCGACGTCCGGCGCCGCGGTGATGCGGACCGGTGTCGTGGTGTCACAGCCGCCGTTCGCCAGCCGGTTCTTCAGGTAGTCCACGCCGAACCAGGCGAGCAGGGCCACCACGAGCAGCACGCTGAGGACGACGACCCGCGCGTCGATGCGCCGGGCCCACGCCGGGTGTGCCGCCATGCACGTACCTTCCCTCGTAAAGAGTCTGCAGCTTGCCAGCCGGGTGAGCGGGAAGCCAGAGCCGATAGCGGAAAGTCACCGTCGCCGGATGAGCTCGTGGTGAAGGAATTGCGTGGTGCCGCCGAGTTGGTGACAGACAGGAACTGCGTAACATTTTCGCTTGACGCCCGTCCCACATGGGTAACAGCACGATGGCGGATCGCGGAGACGATTTCGCCGTCCCCGAAACCGGCGATGAGGCACCGAACGGAGACTCGACCCGTGCGCACGATGTACGACGCGGTCACGGCCGCGAACATCCCCGCCGGCGGACAACTGGTCGCGGGATACATCGACAAGATCAAGCTGGAACCCTGGTCGGCCGCCGACTGGGCCCGGTTCCCCAACGCGGTCAAGGTCACGATCGTCAAGAAGGCGAGCACCAACGACGGGCACGTCCTCGACGTCGAACCCGGTGACGCCACCCCGGCCGAGGCGCCGGGCTGGGTCCGGATGCGACGCGCGGCGGGCGCGGACCCGACGGTCTACTGCAACCTTTCGACCTGGCCGTCGGTGCGTTCGGCGTTCTCGTCCGCCGGTGTCGCCGAACCGCACTACTGGATCGCGCACTACAACGGCGATCCGACCATCCCGGACGGTGCCGTCGCCAAGCAGTACCGCGGCGACGTCGCCCCGGGTTACGACGTCTCGTCGGTCGTCGACTTCTGGCCCGGAGTGGACGGCAAGGGTTCCGACTCGACTGGAGTGGAGATCATGGAGCGCATCACCGTCACCCCGCCGAACCCCGACCAGAACACGGTGCGGGTGTTCCTGTCCGGCAGCCCCGGGGCGGCCGTGATCGTCCGCCCGCGGCTGGGCGGCGACGGCTTCTCGAAGCCGATGTGGATCGGCGACATCTTCGCGTGGGGCAACGACCACAACGGCGTCGGGCACAACCCGGCCCAGACCTCGGGGTACAACTCGAAGCTGACTTCGCACCGGCGGTACGACCTGCCGGGCGCGGTGTGGGCGGACGTCACCTACAGCTCCACGGACCCGTTCGAGATCGATATCGTCGGATAGCACGCGTTCACGCGGGCGGCAGGGCGCGGCACAGCACGTCCACGGCCGCGGCGTAGGCGTGTTCGGCCGGGGTCGCGTACCCGACCACCAGTCCGTCCATTGTGGACATCGTGCTCGCCGGGTGCCGGAAGGCGGCCAGGCCGTCGAGCGCGAGGCCCTGCCACGTCGCGGCCGTCACCGCGGACCTCTCGGTGCCCGGTGGCAGGCGCAGCACGGCGTGCAGGCCGGCGGCGACGCCGGTGGGCACCACGTGCGGCGCCTGCGCGGCGAGCGCGGCGACCAGCAGGTCGCGGCGACGGCGGTAGCGCTGCCGCATCCGCCGGATGTGCTTGTCGTACGCGCCGGATTCGACGAATTCGGCCAGCGTCAGCTGGTCCAGCACGCCCGCCCAGGCCTCGCGCTCGCCCTTCACCGCGAGCACGGCGCCGACGAAGTGTTCCGGCAGCACCAGCCACCCGAGCCGCAGCGCGGGTGAGAGGCTCTTGCTGACCGAGCCGACGTAGACGACGTGTTCCGGGTCGAGCCCCTGGACCGCGCCGATCGGCTTGCGGTCGTAGCGGAACTCGCCGTCGTAGTCGTCCTCGATGACCAGCCCGCCGGTCGCACGGGCGTGGCCGACGACGGCGGTGCGGCGGTCGTGGTGCAGCGGCCCGCCCGTCGGGAACTGGTGCGCCGGCGTGAGCAGCACCGTGCGGACGTCCGCGGTCAGCTCGTCGACGCGCGCGCCGTTTTCGTCCAGTGACAAGGGAATCGTCGGCACGGAGGCGGCCGTGAAGATCGAACGGTGGAAGGCCAGGCCATAGGACTCCACGGCCAGCGGGCCGGGCAGCACCGCGGGGAACAGCAGCCGCAGCGCGTGCGCGAACCCGGAGCACACGACGATCCGGTCCGGCGTCGTCCGCACCCCGCGGGCGCGTGCGAGGTACCCGGCCAGCGCCTCCCGCAGCTCCGGGCGGCCGCGCGGGTCGCCGGGGCCGAACGCGTCGTGCGGTGCGACGTTCAGCGCGCGCCGCGCGGCGGCGAGCCACTCGGTGCGCGGGAACGACGTCGCGTCCGGCTGGCCCTGGCGCAGGTTGTACCGCGGCTTCGGCGGCCCCGGCGCCTTCTTCGGCGTCCGGGCCGGCGCCACCGGTTCCGCGCGGTCGGCGACCCGCGTCCCGGAGCCCTGGACGGCGGTGAGCCAGCCTTCGGCGACCAGCTCGGCGTAGGCGTCGGCGACGGTGTTGCGGGCGAGCCCCAGGTCGGCGGCCAGCGAGCGGTACGGCGGCAGCCGGGTGCCCGGGGCGAGCCGCCCGGTGCGGACGGCGTCCCGCAGCGCGGTGATGAGCACGGCCCGCTTGCTGCCGGTGCCGGACAGCTCGAGGTGCAGGTCGGCACCCAGCCGCTCCCCCAGATTGACCCACGATTCCGGCACAGAAATGCACCCTACACGGCGGTCACTTCGGCTCTAGATTTTGCTCATGACGCACCGCATCACCTTCGCCAAGACCGCGCCGAAGGCCTTCAAGGCCCTGATCGGCTTCGACGCCGCCGCCCGCGCCGGGCTCGACCCCGCGCTGGTGGAGCTGGTCCAGATCCGGACCGCGCAGCTCAACCGCTGCGCCTACTGCCTGCACATCCACACCTCGGACGCCCGGAAGGCCGGCGAGAGCGAGGAGCGGCTGCACATGATCGCCGTGTGGCACGAGGCCGCGAACTTCTTCAGCGAGCAGGAGCTGGCCGCGCTGGCCCTGACCGACGCCGTCACGCTGATCTCGACGGGCGGTGTCCCCGACGACGTCTACACGCGAGCCGCCGGCCAGTTCGACGAGGAAGAGCTCGCCCAGCTGCTCGCGCTCATCTTCACCAGCAACACGTGGAACCGCATCGCCATCACCACGGCGAAGGTGCCCGGCACGGACGAGCGGGTGGCGTGATCCGGAAATCGCGAAAAGAAACGCGGAAGAACCACCATCCCCCGCGATGGTGGTTCTTCCGCGTATCCCCCTCAGTCCGCGAGAGCGAGCAGATCCTCCTCGACGACCGGCTCCTCGGCCACGCGCTTCCGGGCCACCAGGCCGGAAATCGCGACCAGCAGGCCCAGCACCGCGATGCCGGTGACCACGCTCAGCGCCGGCGTCAACCCGGTCAGCAGCGCGGCGGGTGACGCCTCACCGCCGCCGTTGGCGGTCAGGACCGCCGTCACGACCGCGAGGCCGATCGCGCCGCCGACCTGCAGTGACGTGTTGAGCAAGCCGCCCGCCAGGCCCTGTTCGTCGTCCGAGATGCCGTTCGTGCCCTGGATGTTGAGCGACGAGAACGCCAGCGTGAAGCCGATGCCGAGCAGGACCATGCTGGGCAGGACGAAGGCCGCGTACCCCGAGTGCTCGTCGACCCGCAGGAACAGCGCGTAGCCGAGGACGTGCGCGACGACGCCCGCGAAGATCGTGCGGGGCGTGCCGACGCGGTCGATCAGCGGCTCGATGCGCGGCGAGCCGAACGCCACGATCAGCGCCGCCGGCAGGAACCCGAGCGCGGTCTGCAGCGCGGACCAGCCCAGGACCCGCTGCAGGTAGAGCATCACGACGAACTGGAAGCCGATGTACGCGCCGAAGAACAGCGCGCCGCCGAGGTTGGCGCGGGCCAGCGGGCCCGAGCGCAGGATTCCCAGGCGCAGCAACGGGTGTGCGCTGCGCTTCTCGATGAGGACGAACGCCGTGAGCAGCGCGATGGCGACCACGAACGTGATCAGCGTGCGCGGCGAGGCCCAGCCGACCTGCGGGGCTTCGACGACGCCGAACACCAGCAGCAACGAGCCGAGAGCGCCGGTGATCGCGCCCGGGAAGTCGTACCCGCGGCCCTCTTCGCGGCGGTAGGACGGGATCAGCTTCCAGGCGGCGACGAACGCGAAGACGGCGATCGGCGCGGGGAGCAGGAACGTCCAGCGCCAGCCGACCTCGGTCAGCAGCCCCGAGAAGACCAGCCCGGCGGAGTACCCGCTGGCGCCGAAGACGGCGAAGATGCTGATCGCCTTGTTGCGGGCGGGGCCTTCGTGGAACGTCGTGGTGATGATGGACAGGGCGGCCGGCGCCGTGAACGCGGCGGCGAGCCCCTTGATGAACCGGCTCGCGATGAGCAGCGCGCCGTCGTCGACGAGGCCGCCGAGCAGCGAGGCCAGTGCGAACACCGCGACCGCGACGAGGAAGACGCGGCGGCGGCCGAGCAGGTCGGCGGTGCGCCCGCCGAGCAGCAGCAGCCCGCCGTAACCCAGCACGTAGCCGCTGACGACCCATTGCAGCGCGGCGGTGGACAGGCCCAGGTCGGCCTGGATGGCGGGCAGGGCGACGCCGACCATCGACACGTCGAGCGCGTCGAGCCCGATGACGATGGACACCGTGAGCAGGACACCCCAGAGGCGCGCGTCCCACCGGGTCGAGGTGGTGGACAGGTACGCGGAAGAACTCATGACGGCGACAGTACATGCATACGCATTTAATGTCTAAGCATCTTATGTAAGAGTATCTTATGCGTTTGCATCTGATGCCCGTGCATGCTAAGTTGGTCGCCGTGAGCGACGTCGCTGAGCAAGGCCTGGTCGAGGAGTGGCACGAGCTGCTGGCCCGCTATTCGGCCGTGTTCAGCACGCTCGAGTGCCGTCTGCAGGAGCGCCACGGGATCGGCGCCAACGAGTTCGAGGCGCTGGAGCGCCTGGCCACCTGCGACTTCAAGTGCCGCTCGGCCGACCTCACCGGCGCGATCCACCTGAGCCAGAGCGCCACTTCCCGGCTGGTCGCCCGGCTGGAGAAGGAAGGCCTGGTCGAGCGCGCGCTGTGCGACGCGGACCGGCGCGGCATCTTCGTGACGATCACCGACGCCGGACAGGAAAAGTACCTCGCGGCCAAGCAGACGCACCGCGAGGTACTGAACGAGACCCTGCGCTGAGCCTTAGCCGACCGGGCCTTCGGCCGCCGTCACCGGCAGCTGCTGCGAAGCCCCGGAGGCGCCCGACACCGTCAGCGTCAGCTGGTCGCCCGGGTGGTGGGTGTCCATCACGTTCGTCAGGGTGGTCGCCGAGTCGATCGCCTGGCCGTTGATGGCCGTGATGACGTCGCCGGCCGCGAGACCCGCCTGCTGCGCCGGCCCGCGCGCGACGACGTCGCGGACCTGGGCGCCGCCGCCCTGGCCGTCCGCCACCGAGACGCCGATGAACGCCGTCTTGCCGATGTGGATCTTGTCCGACGCGGTGCCCGCGACGATCTGGTGCGCGATGTCGACCGCCTGGTTGATCGGGATCGCGAAGCCCTGGCCGCCGGCGCCGCTGCGGCGGCCGTTGAGCTGGTAGCCCGTCGACGCGGCGGTGTCGACGCCGATGACCTGCGCGTCCGCGTTGACCAGCGGCCCGCCTGAGTCACCCGACTCGATGTTCGCCTTGACCTGGATCAGGCCGGTGAGCTGCTCGGACGACCCGCTGGACTCGTCCGACGCGGTGATCGACTGGTCCAGCGCGGCGACCGTGCCCGGCGCGGGCACCGGGTCGCCGCCGCGGCCGCCCGCGTTGCCCAGGCCGAGGATCTGGTCGCCGACCTTGACCTTCGACGAGTCGCCGATGGCGGCCGTCGGCAGCCCGGAGGCGTCCTCGAGCTGGATGACCGCGACGTCCTCGCTGCGGTCGTAGCCCACGACGTGCGCGGTGTAGGTGTCGCCGGTGCCGATGCTGGTGACCTTGATGCTGGTCGCGCCGGCCACGACGTGGTTGTTCGTCAGCACCTCGCCGTCCGCGGTCAGCACGATGCCGGTGCCCGCCGCGGCCGCGCCCTGCAGGCCCAGCTCGGTGTTGATGTTGACGATGGCCGGGTTGACCTTCGCGGCCACGGCGTCGGCGTCGAGCACCGTGGCCGACGCGCTGGGCTGCCCGGAGAAGCCGAAGTTCTGGTTGCCGGAGGCGCTGGGGCTGTTCGCCGAGATCAGGTGCCCGATGCCGAGCCCGGCCACCACGGCCAGCGCGATCGCGACGACGGCCACGGTCAGCGCGCGCAGCGGACTCCGCTTGCGCGGCGGCGGCTGGTACGCGGCCGGCGGGTAGCCGTACCCGGGACCCTCCTGGCCGTAAAAGCCATGAGGGGCACCTTCAGGGCGGTACGCGTCGTGAGGGGCACCCTCATGGCCGTAAGAGCCATAAGGGTGCCCCTCACGGCCGTACTGCGGCTGGGCGTGCGGCTGGGTGTACTGGGGCGGGTACGGGCGGCCCCACTGGTCGCGCGGCTGGTCCTGGGGCTGCGGCTGGTAGTAACCCGGCTGGTAGTAGCCCTGCGGATACTCCCCCTGGCCCTGGCCGTAGAACTGCTGCCCGTACGCATCCTGGCCATAGGGATCTTGGCCGTGGGGATAGTCGCCGCCCTGCGGCCGCCGGTCGTACTCGCTCATGCCCTTGCTCCCAGCCCTCGGCAAGTCTTCGCCCTGCCAGCAAACGCCGCGTTCCTGAGAATTTCCTTGTCCGGTTCCATGGAGTTGCTGTGGATGTACCCACCCGAACGCCGGGACCGGTCCCGTGTGATCGACGTTACCCTCTACCGCATGAAGCGCACCGCCGTGCTGGTCGCGGCCGCTTTCCTGGCCGCCGGCTGCAGCGGCACCACCGGCGGGACGCCGTCACCGGCCTCTTCGGGGTCGACGTCGGTGGCGGAGGAACCGCACCGGCTGGCGTTCGACGTCTCGGGCACGGCCGTCGTCACCACGCTGACCTGCACCGTCGACGGGAAGACGACGGAGGAGAAGAACGTGAAGCTGCCGTGGAGCCGCACGTTCAGCTTCCCCGCGCACACCGGCAAGCACGAGTACCAGGTCGTCATGCAGTACTCGGACGGCTCGGTGAACGCGACGGCGAAGGTGGACGGGCGGCTCCAGACCAGCAGCAGCGGCGGCGGGGACGGCGCCGGGACCCAGTCGATGAACGGCGACTTCACCGACTGAGCGCCACCCCCGACCGGATCCCTTCGGTGACGCGGTCGGCGCGCTCGCGGATTCCGCTGACGCTCGCGACGACTTCCCGCAGCGTCGTGTCTTCCGGCAGTCCCGCCAGCTGAGCCTCGATGCTCACCCGGGCCGTCACCGCGGCCGCGCGAGCCGCTTCGGCCGCGGCCGCGAGGTCCGTCATCACCTGAGGTTCCGGCGGCACCCGCTCCACCAGGTCCAGCACCACCGCCGCCGCGGCGATCACGTCCGCGGGCGGCACACACGCACCTCGCCGGGCGTCGAGCAGCGCGTCCGGGTTGCGCGAAGCCCGGCTGACGATGGTGACCGCGTGCGCGTCCTGCTCCGCCAGCCGCAGCGCGTGCATGCTCAGCGCCTGCGCCTCGGCCACGACGTCGCGGTCCTCGGCACAGCGGGCCACCAGGGCCGCGGCCTGCGCGACGTGCAGTGCGGCCGTCGCTCCGCCGCCGGGTGCCGCGTCGCGCGACGCGAGGGCTTTCAGGAAGTCGCTCATGATCTGGTCACGCATGACTCACCTCCGGATCCGTTCCATGGCCGGGTCGAACAGGGGCTCCGCGGCCACCGTCGCCGGGACCCGGCGGCCGAAGTACTCGATCTCCACCCCGCTGCCGACGTCCGCCGACGCCGGGAGCCAGGCGTACGCGATCGGCTTCCCGATCGTGTAGCCGTACGCCGCGCTCGTGACGTACCCGGCCGGGGCGCCGTCGACGAACACCGGTTCCTTGCCCAGCACCACGGTCCGGCCGTCGTCGATCGTGAGGCACCGCAGCCGCCGTGCCGCCGTCTCCTCACTCCGGCCTTCGATCGCGTCACGCCCGAGGAAGTCACCCTTGGCCGGCCGCACCGCGAAGCCGACCCCGGCCTCGTACGGGTCGTGCTCGGTGGTCATGTCGGTGCCCCACAACCGGTAGCCCTTCTCCAGGCGCAGGCTGTTGAACGCCGCGCGCCCGCCGGCGATGACCCCCAGGGACTGCCCGGCCGCCCAGAGCGCGTCCCACAACCGCAGGCCGTTGTCCGCGCCGGTGTAGACCTCCCAGCCGAGTTCGCCCACATAGGACAGTCGCATCGCGACGACCGGCACCCCGGCGATCCGCGCCCGGCGCGCCCGGAAGTACTTCAGCCCGGCGTGCGAGAAGTCGTCCTGGCTCAACGGCTGCACGAGGTCCCGGGCCAGCGGCCCCCAGACACCGATGCAGCACGTTCCACCCGTGGTGTCGCGGACCTGGACGCCGTCCGGCTTGTGCTTCAGGAAGTGGTCGACGTCGATGCCGCCGTTGATGCCGACCTGGAAGAGATCCGGGCCAAGCCGGGCCACCGTGACGTCGCTCCGGACACCGCCAGCTTCGTCCAGCATCAACGTGTAGGTGACCGACCCGACGGACTTGTCGAGCTGGTTGGTCGTCAGCGACTGCAGGAACTCCAGCGCGCCCGGGCCGGAGATTTCCACCCGCTTCAACGGGGTCATGTCGTAGAGCGCGACCTTGTTCCTTGTGTGCCAGGCTTCGGCCGCCGCGATCGGCGAGTGGAACTGCGCGGACCAGCCGTCGCGCGCGGGCGGCAGCCAGTCGTGCGGCAGCTTCTTCAGCAGCGGCGCGTTGGCCTCGAACCAGTGCGGCCGCTCCCAGCCGCCGGCCTCCAGGAACACCGCGCCCAGCTCACGCTGCCGCACGTGGAACGGCGTCACGCGCAGATCGCGCGGGGAAAGCTTGGGCTGCAACGGGTGCAGGATGTCGTAGACCTCGACGAAGTTCTGCTGCGCCGTCTCGTGCACGTACGACGGCGCGAGCTGGACGTCCTCGAACCGGTGGACGTCGACCTCGTGCAGGTCGGTCTCCGACCGGCCGTCGACCAGCAGCTCCGCGACGGCCTTGGCGATGCCCGCGGAGTGTGTCACCCAAACCGCTTCGGCGAGCCAGAACCCGCGGACGTCGGCGGATTCGCCGACCAGCGACTGGCCGTCCGGGGTGAAGGAGAAGATGCCGTTGAAGCCCTCCTCGACCTTCGCCTGCCGCAGCGCGGGCAGCAGCAGTTGGCTCTGCTCCCACGACGGCGCGAAGTCCTCTTCGGTGAACGGCAGCATCGACGGCATGGCACTGTCGGTCACCGAAGGATCCAAAGTGGACTCCTCGACCGGCATCGGCCGGTGCGCGTAGGAGCCGATGCCGATGCGGTCGACGTGCTCGCGGAAGTACAGGTCCTGGTCCTGGTGGCGCAGGATCGGCAGGCTCGCTTCGACCTCTTCGGTGTTGCGCCCGACAAGCTCGTCGATCCGGCCGGTCTTGACGTACTGGTGCGCCAGCGGCAGCAGCGGGACGTCCATCCCGACCATGGCACCGATCTCGCGGCCCCAGAACCCGGCGCACGACACGACGACGTCCGCCGGGAAGTCATCCTGGTCGGTCCGGACGCCGGTGACGTGCCCGCCTTCCTGCAGCACGTCAGTGACCTTTGTGGACCCAACGAAGCGAGCGCCCCGCGCGGTGGCCCGCTCCGCGAGGACTCCGACGGCCTTCGCGGCCAGCGCCAGCCCGTCGGTCGGCACGTACAGCGCGCCGAAAACCTGCGAGCCGTCCAGCAGCGGCCAGCGGCGGACGCACTCGCCGGCGTCGATCAGCTCGCCGGGCACGCCCCACGACGTCGCCCAGCCGTGCTTGCGCTTGAGGTCCTCCCAGCGGGCCGGGGTGGTCGCGATCTCCATGCCGCCGACCTGGTTGAAGCAGCCCAGCTCGAGGAACTTCGAGACGGTGTACTTCGCGAACTGCGTCATCGTCTTGGACGCGTTGGTCTGGAACACCAGGCCGGGCGCGTGGGACGTCGACCCGCCGGTGCGCGGCAGCGGGCCCTGGTCGAGCACGGTGACGTCGGACCGGCCGCGGGCGGTGAGCTCGTCGGCCAGGTTCGCGCCGACGATGCCGGCGCCGATGATCACGACTTTCGGTGCGGTCATGGCGGAACTCCTATCGGAAAACGACGGTGCTGTTGCCGTTGAGCAGGACGCGACGTTCGCAGTGCCAGCGCACCGCGCGGGACAGGGCGAGCGCCTCGGCGTCACGCCCGACGGTCACCAGCTCGCGCGGCGAGTACGTGTGGTCGACCCGCGCGACCTCCTGCTCGATGATCGGGCCCTCGTCGAGGTCGGGCGTGACGTAGTGCGCGGTCGCGCCGACGTATTTCACACCGCGGTCGTAGGCCTGGTGGTAGGGCTTGGCGCCCTTGAACCCGGGCAGGAACGAGTGGTGGATGTTGATCGCGCGGCCTTCGAGCTTGAGGCACAGGTCGTTGGACAGCACCTGCATGTACCGCGCGAGCACGACGAGATCGGCCTGGTACTCGCCGACCAGGTCGAGCAGCCGCTGCTCGGCCTCCGCCTTGGTCTCCGGCGTCACCGGGACGTGCTCGAACGGCACCCCGGCCGCCTCGGCCATCGGCCGCAGGTCCTCGTGGTTGGACACGACCACCGCGATGTCCGCACCGAGGCTGCCCGCGCGCCAGCGGAACAGCAGGTCGTTGAGGCAGTGCCCGAACTTCGACACCATGACCAGCAGCCGCGGCGGCGTCCCGTCGGAGAGGTCGAACTCCATCCCGAAGCCCCCGGCCACGACAGCGAAGTCGCGGCGCAATTCGTCCACTGTGGTCTCGTCCGGTGCGGTGAACGACGTGCGCAGGAAGAGGGACCCGCGGACGTCGTCGTCGAACTGCTGGTGCTCGACGATGTCGCAGCCCTGCCCGACGAGGAACGTCGTGACGGCGTGCACGATGCCCGAACGTTCCGGACACTTGAGCGTCAAGGTGAAGGTCATGAGGCGTACTCCAGACTCGCGTCGGCCAGCCAGGCCTTGAAGTACCCGGAGAACGACTGCCGCACGAGGATCGTGAAGCCGTCTTCCCGGACCATGAGCACGATCCCGGTGCGGGCGAACAAAGTCTGCACGCAGGTCCCGGGCGGCGACACCGACTCGTCAAGGTCGATCGAGCACCCGTGGGCGAGCACGTCCCGCGCGTGCGCCCCACTCAGCTGCACGGTCACCCGCTGCGCCGAGACGTCGACCACCGCGTCACTTTCACGTGAAAGTGACGCTTCCAGTTCGGCTTGACGGCCGGGTTCGGCGAGCACGAGGTACTCGTCGGGGCCCATCCACAAGAGGTCCACGCCGTTGCCGCTGGTGAACGTGCACGGCTCGGGCAGGGGGACGCCGAGCAAGGTGTGACCGTGGCGGAGGCGCACGGTGAGCTGGGTGCGGAACGGTTCTTCGACCGCTTCAGCCGTCACGGCGGGCTCCTTCCTTGTCGAAGAGCACGGATTCGGTCACGGTCACCGGCACCACCTGGTCGCCGACCGGGACGTACAGCGTTTCGCCGACGCGCTCGCGTCCTGAACGCACCAAGGCGAGCGCGAAGGTCCGTTCCAGCGCAGCGCTGTGGTAGCTGGAGGTGACGTGGCCGAGCATCCGCACCGGCGGTTCGGGCACAACCTCGGACTCGATGATCTGCGAACCCTCCGGCAGCAGCACCGACGGATCGACGGGCAGCAGGCCGACGAGCTGCTTGCGGTCCGGCCGGTTGTTCTCCGTACGGGCGAACGACCGCTTGCCGAGGAAGTCCACCTTCTTCTTGGACACCGCCCAGGACATGCCGAGGTCCTGCGGTGTCACCGTCCCGTCGGTGTCCTGGCCGATGATCGGGTAGCCCTTCTCGGCGCGCAGGACGTGCATGGTCTCGGTGCCGTACGGCGTCGCTCCGGCGTCCACTATGGACTCCCACAGCGTGAGCCCGTACCACGAGGGGACGTTGATCTCGTAGGCCAGCTCGCCGGAGAAGCTGATCCGGCAGACGCGGGCGGCGATCCCGGCGACCTCGGCGTCGTGCCAGGTCATGAACCCGAAGGCGTCGTTGGACACGTCAAGACCCGGTGCGAGCGTGCCCAGCACCTCTCGCGAGCGCGGGCCGACCAGGGGGATCGTGGCCCAGTGTTCGGTGACCGACGTCGCGAAGACGTTGAGGTGCGACCATTCCGTCTGCAGCCACTCCTCCATCCACTCGAGGACCATCGCCGCGTTGCCGGTCGTGGTGGTGACGAGGAAGCGGTCCTCGGCGACGCGGATGACCGTGCCGTCGTCGAGCACCATGCCGTCGACCCCGCACATCACGCCGTAGCGGATCCGGCCGACGCGCAGGTTGCTCATCATGTTCGTGTAGAGCATGTCGAGGAACGCGCCGGCGTCCGGGCCCTGGACGTCGATCTTGCCCAAGGTGGACCCGTCCATCACCGCGACGTCGGTGCGTGCCGCCCGGCATTCCCGCAGGACGGCGTCGTGCATCGATTCGCCGGGTTGCGGGTAGTACCACGGCCGTTTCCACTGGCCGACGTTCTCGAACTCGGCACCGTGCTCGACGTGCCACGGGTGGATCGTGGTGACCCGCACGGGATCGTGCAGCTCACCGCGGTTGCGCCCGGCCAGCGCGGCGAACGACACCGGCGTGTACGGCGGCCGGAACGTCGTGGGCCGCTGTGTCGACAGGTCGACACCGAGCGCCTCGGCGGTGATGCCCGCGGCGAGCAGGCCGGACGTCTTGCCCTGGTCGTGCGCGGTCCCGATCGTCGTGTAGCGCTTGATGTGCTCCAGCGAGCGCAACCCGGCGCCGGTGGCCCGCAGGACGTCCGAGACGGTCGCGTCCCGTTGCTGGTCGACGAACCGGGTGTCCACTTCGGACTCCGGTGCGGGCACCTGCCAGAGGATCTTGGCCTCCGGCAGCCCTTCTCCCGCGGCCGCGCCGACGACGCTCACCGTCGGCAGGTCGCCGTCCGGGACGTACGCACCCAGCTCCGGCGCGTACCGCAGCTTGCCGCGGGCCTGGCTGTAGAGGTGGACGGCCGGGTTCCAGCCACCGGACACGAGCAGCAGGTCACAGGGGATCCGCTCCCCCTCCAGCGACCCCAGCGGCGCGACGTGGGCGGCGGTGATGTGGGAGTCCCCGTCGGTGCCGATGACGCCGTAGCCCTCACGAGCGTCGACGATCCGCACGATCTCGGCCCCGGCCGCCGCCAGGTCGGACGCGGCGTCGTACGCGCTGTCGTTGGTGGTGAAGACAACCACGCGCTGCCCGGCCAGGACGCCGTAGCGGTTCAGGTACGTCCGTGCGGCACCGGCGAGCATGATGCCGGGACGGTCGTTGTCCGGGAACACGATCGGCCGCTCGTGGGCGCCGGTGGCCAGCACGATCTTCCGAGCCCGGATCCGCCACACCCGCTGCCGCGAGATCCGTTCGGGAGCCGCGGGCTCGCCCCGGCGCTCCAAGGCCAGCACGAACCCGTCGTCGTAGATGCCGAACGCCGTGGTCCGCGAGAGGAACCGGACACCCTCCGGAGCCTCGCCGTCGGGCTGGTCGTCCACCAGCAGGACACGACCAGAGGCGGCGCGGGCGGCGGCCAGACCGGCGGGTCCGGCGCCGACGACCAGGACGTCACAGTGAGCGTGCTTGGCGTCGTAGCGCGCCGGGTCCGGTTCGGTCGCCAAGCGGCCTTGACCGGGCAGGCCGCGGGCGACCAGGCCGTCGTACAGCTCGACGGTGGTCGCGCTCAGCATCGGCTCCGGGAACGGCGCTTCGATCTGCACCAGGGCGTTCGAGTCCTCGACACCCGCCGCGACGATGCCGCGCGGCCGGCCGTACCTGATGCTGGTCGCGACCTGGTGGATGCCGTTGGCCAGCAACGCGGAAGCCAGGGTGTCGCCGAGGAAACCGGTCAGTTCGCGGTCGTCGAAGGTGAACTTGAGCGGGACGCCGGAAAGTCGGGTCACGGGATCACCGGCTTCGGCTCGTCGAGGCGGTAGACCGCCAGGAGGTCGTGGGTGCGGGTGTCGCGCACGGCGTTGAACCAGCGGCGGCAGCCCGCGGTGTGGCTCCAGCGTTCGGCGAGCGGCCCGCTCGGGTTGGCGCGGAAGAAGACGAACTTCGCCCAGTCCTCATCGGACAGTGCGGCCGGGTCCTCCGGGTAGGCGACGTGGGCCTGGCCGCCGTAGTGGAACTCGGCCTCTTCACGCGGCCCGCACCACGGGCAGGGAATCAGTTGCATCAAAGACTCCTAATGCGCGACGGCGGCGGCGCCGTGCTCGTCGACGAGGGCACCGGTGGTGAACCGGTCCAAGGTGAACGGTTCGGCGTACTCGTGCGGTTTGCCCCGCGCGATGGTGGCCGCGAAGACGTCACCGACACCGGGCGTGGCCTTGAAACCGCCGGTGCCCCAGCCGCAGTTGAGGAACAGGTTCTCGACCGGCGTCAGCCCGACGATCGGCGACGCGTCCGGGCTGACGTCGACGATGCCGGCCCACGTCCGCAGCAGGTGCGCCCGCGCGAACACCGGGAACAGCTCCAGCGCGGCGGCCATCTGCTGCTCGATGATGTGGAACGAGCCGCGCTGGCCGTAGCCGTTGTAGCTGTCGATGCCGGCACCCATCACGAGCTCACCCTTGTGCGCTTGGGAAACGTAGACGTGCACGGCGTTCGACATCACGACCGTCGGGTGGATCGGCTCCAGCAGCTCGGACACCAGGGCCTGCAACGGATGCGACACGAGCGGCAGGTCGAGCCCCACCATGCGGGCCAGCACCGACGAGTGCCCGGCGGCGCACAACGCGACCTTGCCCGCGGCGATCCGGCCCCGGCTGGTCTCGACCGCTGTGACCCGGCCGTTCACCGTCGAGATGCCGGTGACCTCGCAGTTCTGGATGAGGTCGACGCCCATCGCGTGCGCAGCGCGGGCGAAGCCCCAGGCCACGTAGTCGTGCTTCGCGATGCCCGCGCGCGGCTGGTAGGTCGCGCCGAGCACCGGGTAGCGGACGTCCGGCGAGGTGTTGACGATCGGGCACAGCTCCTTGACGCCGTCGGCGTCGACCCACTCGGCGTCGATCCCGTTGAGCTTGTTGGCCTCGACGCGGCGGACGCTGTCGCGGACGTCCTGCAGGCTGTGCGCGAGGTTCAGCACCCCGCGCTGGCTGAACAGGATCGGGTAACCGAGGTCCTCTTCGAGGCCCTCCCACAGCTTGAGGGAGTGCTCGTAGATGCCGGAGCTCTCGTCCCAGAGGTAGTTGGAGCGGATGATCGTGGTGTTGCGGGCCATGTTCCCGCCCGCGAGCCAGCCCTTCTCCAGCACGGCGACGTTCGTGATGCCGTGTACCTTCGCCAGGTAGTACGCGGTGGCGAGGCCGTGCCCGCCGCCGCCCACGACGACCACGTCGTAGCTCTTGCGGGGTTCCGGGTCGTCCCAGAGGAAGTCCGGGTGGTCCGGCAGGTCCGCGCCGGGGGTGCGAGGCATCCGAGTCCTCCTGGTCGACTTCTGATATATCAATTGTCGATGTAGGCTAAGCGGCGTGAACCCACCGGTCAATCCCCCATCGCTGGCCGAACAGGCGTACCTCTTCGTCCGTGATCGCCTGGTCATGCTCGACATCCGGCCGGGCGACCCCATCAACGAGGAGTGGCTCGGCACCACCCTCGGCATGGGCCGCACGCCGATCCGCGAAGCGCTGAAACGCCTCGAGTCCGAGCGGCTCGTCGTCGCCTACCCGCGGCGGGGCACGTTCGCCACCGACGTCAACATCTCCGACCTCACGCACATCTCCGAGGTCCGGCGCACGCTGGAGCCGATGGCCACGGCCGCCGCGGCCGAGCGCGCGACCGCGGCCGACCGGGCCACGCTCACCGAGCTGCGCGCGCAGCTCGACGTCGGCGTCCCGGCCGGGGACAACGCCGAGCTGCTCCGCACCGACCTCGCCCTGCACCGGGCGATCTACCGGTGCGTGCACAACCCGTTCCTCGAGGACACGCTGATCCGGTACGACAACCTCGCGACGCGGATCTGGTGCGTGTTCGTGCCCCGGCTGCCGGGGATGGCCGGCCACGTCGACGAGCACGTCCCGCTCCTCACCGCGATCATCGAGGGTGACGCCGAGAAGGCCGCCGCGCTCACGCTCGAGCACGTCGCCGGGTTCGAGACGGCCATCCGGGCCCTGATCTAGAGACCGAGCCGGGCGCGGACCCAGTCGTGGAACTCGCCGATGTGGTGCTCGCTGGGCACGAGCACCCCGCCGCCGGCGTAGGAGCGCGAGTCCATCGCGAGCTGGCAGCGTTCGCACGCCTCGAAATCCTGCAGGTTGACGCGGTGGAACAGCTCGACCGAGCGCGTCAGGTCCCGCCCGGACTCGACGACGCCGGGCAGGTAGAGCCAGTCGCAGCGCACCAGCGTCCGGTCCGGGGCGAGCGGGAACATCCGGTGCAGGATCACGTGGTCCGGCACCAGGTTGACAAAAACCTGCGGCCGGATGGTGATCGCGTAGTACTTGCGGTCCTGGTCCTCGGTGACGCCGGGCAGCCGGTCGACGCCTTCACTGCCGTCGATGGTGAAGCCCTGGACGTCACCGCCGAACGCCGCGCCGTGGCCGACGTAGTACTGCGCGGCGTAGCCGTCGGCGAACTCCGGCAGGACCTCGGTGAGCTCCGGGTGGATCGTCGCGCAGTGGTAGCACTCCATGAAGTTCTCGATGATCTGTTTCCAGTTCGCCTTCACGTCGTACTCGATGCGCTTGCCCAGCGCGAGGCCGTCGACGCCGTACGCCTCGATCGCGCTCTCGCCGCCGAGCCGTTCGGTGACCGCGGCGACGACGCTCCCGTCGAACGGCGGCGGCTCGTCGGCCAGGCAGACCCAGGCGTAACCGAGCCACTCGCGCAGGTGGACGCGGGTGAGGCCGAACGTCGTGCGGTCGACGTCCGGCATGCCGGTGAGGTTGGGCGCGGCGATCAGCTTGCCGTCGAGGCCGTACGTCCAGGCGTGGTACGGGCACTGGAACGCGCGCTTCACGGTGCCGGACTCGTCGGTGCACAGCCGCGCGCCGCGGTGGCGGCAGACGTTGAGGAACGCGTTCAGCTTGCCGTCCCGCCCCCGCGAGACCAGCACGCTCTCCTTGCCGACCTGGACCGTCTCGAACGCGCCGGGGCCGGCGAGGTCCGCGCTGCGCACGGCGCAGAACCAGTCCGCCTCGAAGATCTTCGACTGCTCCAGCGCGAAGATCGCCGGATCGGTGTAGTAGGTGCCGGGCAGCGTGGCGAGCAGGCTCGGCGGGAGATCGGTTGCGGTCACCGGCGTGGTCCTCTCCGCGGATCAGTTCGGGAGTAGTTGCGCAGAACGCGTCTTGTTGCTCACTCCGGAACAGAGTGACTGCCGCCGAGCAGCGATGTCAACCCAAGTTTTTCAACGCCCGCCAAGACTCCCGACCCGTTCCGGACGACACACGTGATTGCCGGGTCAACTCGCGTGATTGGAAGGTCGACACGCGTGATCAGAGCGTCGACACACCCAGCCCCTGCCGTGTCGACCCTTCAATCACGCGTGTCGACCTCTCAATCACGCGTGTCGGCGTTCTGATCACACAGCGGGGCCGTGGATGGCGCGGCGGAAGAGGGTCTCGATCTCTTCCCGGGTCGGGCGGGGGTCGGCCAGGGCCGCCTGCATGAGCAGGCCACAGAACAAGCCGGCCAGGAGACGGCCGGTGAGCGGGTCGGTGCGGATGCCGTAGAGCTCGGTGAGGGCGTCGTCCCAGGCCGCGCTCGCCTTGCGGAGCCGGGGACGGTGCAGGGCCGCGACGTACAGGTCGTACTCGACGACCGTGTCCCGGTACTGCTCGTTGATGTACCCCATGACCAGGTCGGCGAGCGCCGCGGCGAAGTCGGCGTCCGGCGGGAGCGCGGCCTCCCACTCCTTCAGCGCGTGGACGTTCTTCTCCGCGGCCTCGTGCAGCGCCACTTCCAGCAGGTCGTCCAGCGTCGCGAAATGGTAGGTCGTCGAGCCCAGCGGGACGTCGGCCTTCGCGGCGACCGCGCGGTGGGTGAGCCCGTCGATGCCCCGCTGCGCGACCACCTCGATCGCCGCCTTGGCGATCCGCGCGCGCCGGTCGGGATCGTTGGGGCCACGTCGTCGGGTCCCCGCGGATTCACTCTTCGTCATCGCTGCCGAAACCCTCCTTGTGGACATCTGTACACGTCTCGCGTACAAATGTACGCACTCAACGCGCCGAGCAGCCACTACCGAGTCCGGAAGGGGCCGCATGAAAGACCTGCACATCGACGGGATCTGGACGGACGCGTCCGGGGGCACCGCCTCCGACGTGCTGAACCCCGCCACCGGCCAGGTGATCGAGAAGGTCGCCGAAGCCGGTCGCGAGGAGGTCGACGCCGCCGTCAGAGCGGCGGAAAAGGCCTTCGACGACGGCCCGTGGCGGAAGACGACCGCCACCGAGCGCGGCGAACTGCTCCGCCGCGTCGCCGACCTGCTGGTCCGCGACCGCGAGGAGCTGGCCCGCACCGAGAGCCTCGACACCGGCAAGACGCTGGGCGAGGGCCGCATCGACATCGACGACGTCACCAACGTCTTCCGCTACTACGCCGACCTCGCCGGCAAGGACGCCGGGCGAATGGTCGACGCGGGCAGCGCGTCCGTCGTCAGCCGGATCGTCCACGAGCCGGTCGGCGTCTGCGCCCTGATCGCGCCGTGGAACTACCCGCTGCTCCAGATGTCCTGGAAGGTCGCCCCGGCGCTGGCCGCGGGCAACACGGTCGTGCTGAAGCCGAGCGAGGTCACGCCGCTCACCACGATCAAGCTGGTCGCCCTGCTCGAAGAGGCCGGGACGCCGCCGGGGGTCGTCAACCTGCTGCTCGGCACCGGGACCGTCGGCGCCGCGATGGTCGAGCACCCCGCCGTCGACCTGGTCTCCTTCACCGGCGGTTACGCGACCGGCGAGAAGATCATGACGGCCGCCGCGAAGGGCGTCCGCAGGGTCGCCCTCGAACTCGGCGGCAAGAACCCGAACGTGGTCTTCGACGACGCCGACTACGACACCGCGCTCGACTACGCGCTGATGGCCGCGTTCGTCCATTCGGGACAGGTCTGCTCGGCGGGCGCGCGCTTGATCGTCCAGGATGGCATCCATGACCGGTTCGTGGCGGACCTCGCCGCGCGCGCCGAGGCGATCCGCGTCGGCGACGGCTTCGATCCCGAGACCGAGACGGGCCCGCTCGTCTCGGCGCAGCACCGCGCCAAGGTCGAGGGCTACATCGAAAGCGCTCTCAACGAAGGCGCAACGCTCCGAGCCGGCGGCAAACGGCCCGAAGGCGCGCAGTACGAAAGCGGTTTCTTCCTGCGCCCGACGGTGTTCTCCGACTGCACCAGGGACATGGCGGTGGTCCGGGAAGAGGTCTTCGGCCCGGTCGTCACCGTCGAACGCTTCACCGAAGAGGCCGACGCGATCGCGCTGGCCAACGACACCGAGTACGGGCTCGCCGGAGCCGTGTGGACGTCGGACGCGTCCCGCGCCCAGCGGGTCGCCGGGGCCCTGCGCCACGGCACCGTGTGGATCAACGACTACCACCCCTACCTGCCGCAGGCGGAGTGGGGCGGGTTCGGCCGGTCCGGCATCGGCCGCGAGCTCGGACCGTCCGGGCTGGCGGAGTACCAGGAGAGCAAGCACGTCTACCAGAACATCGATCCCGTTCCGCAGCACTGGTTCAAAGGCTGAAACCCTCCCCCACCCCACCACGTGAGGACGTTGCCATGACCACTCAGGAAAAGCCGGCGGGCGGGGGGCCTGCCCCGGACGACAGCTCCGATCTGGAGAAGTTCGGCTACCGCCAGGAACTCGAACGTTCCCTGGGCTCCTTCTCCAGCTTCGCCGCCGGGTTCAGCTACATCTCGATCCTGACCGGCGTGTTCCAGCTCTTCTTCTTCGGCTTCGGCTCGGGCGGGCCGGCGTTCATCTGGACGTGGCCGCTGGTCTTCATCGGCCAGGCCGCCGTCGCGCTGTGCTTCGCCGAGCTCGCCGGGCAGTTCCCGCTCGCCGGTTCGGTGTACCAGTGGGCGAAGCAGATCGCGAAGCCCAGGACGTCGTGGCTGGCCGGCTGGATCATGATCATCGGCGCGATCGTCACGGCCGCGGCCGTCGCGGTGGCCTACCAGATCATCCTGCCGCAGGTGTCGACCGCGTTCCAGATCGTCGGCACCGACGCCGACGCCGGCCTGACGTCGACGCCGGGCGGCGCGCAGAACGCCATCATCCTGGCGCTCATCCTGGTCGTGTTCGCCACGGTCGTGAACATCATCGGCGTCAAGCTGATGGCGAAGATCAACAACTTCGGCGTCGCGGTGGAGCTCGGCGCGAGCGTGCTGCTCGTGATCGCGCTGGCCATCCACATCAAGCGCGGCCCGGGCATCGTCTTCGACACCCACGGCACCGGCGAGGGTCACACGTTCGGGTACCTCGGGGCGTTCCTGGTGGCGTCGCTCATGAGCGCGTACGTCTTCTACGGCTTCGACACCGCGGGCTCGCTGGCCGAGGAGACGACGCAGCCGCGGCGGCACGCGCCGCGCGCCATCCTGCGGGCGATCACCGCCGCGTTCATCGTCGGCGGCCTGATGATGCTGGTCGGCATGATGGCCGTCGGCGACCTCAACGCGCAGGAGCTCAGCACGTCCGGCATGCCGTACCTGCTGAAGAGCACCCTCGGCGAGGGACTCGGTGACGCCTTCCTGATCTGCTCGGCGATCGCGATCACCGTGTGCTGCCTGGCCGTGCAGACGGCGGCGATCCGGATGACGTGGGCGATGTCGCGCGACGGGCGGCTGCCGTTCAGCAAGGCGATGTCCAAGGTGTCGCCGCGCTCGAAGACGCCGGTCGTGCCGGCGCTGCTGACCGGCGGCCTCACGATCGTGGTGCTGCTGATCAACCTGGGCAACCAGCGGGCGTTCTTCATCCTGACCTCGACCGCGATCATCCTGTTCTACATCCCCTACCTGATGGTCACCGGCCCGATGCTGATCCGCCGCCTGCGCCGCGGCTGGCCGCGCCCCGACCACGGGCCGTACTTCAAGCTCGGCCGCTGGGGCACGCTGGTGAACGCGGTCGCCGTCGTCTACGGCGCCGGGATGACCGTCAACCTGATCTGGCCGCGCGCCGAGGTCTACGGCGACGACCACTGGTACTTCCAGTGGGGCGCGGTGATCGTCACCGGGCTGATCGTGGTGGTCGGTGGGATCATGCTCTACATCCGGCGCGGTACCTGGGGTTCGTCGCACACGAGCCCCGAGCACATGCCCGACGACGCCCCGGATTCACTACCCGGCTGAGGAGGCCCCATGAGTTCCGATACCTACGACTTCGTCATCGTCGGCGGTGGCTCGGCGGGCTGCGCGCTGGCGAACCGGCTGTCCGCGGACCCGAACAACAAGGTGCTGGTGCTGGAGGCCGGCCGGTCCGACTACAAGTGGGACGTCTTCATCCACATGCCGGCCGCGCTGACCTTCCCGATCGGGTCGAAGTTCTACGACTGGGGCTACCGCAGCGAGCCCGAGCCGCACATGAACCGGCGCCGGATCTACCACGCCCGCGGCAAGGTGCTCGGCGGCTCGTCGAGCATCAACGGGATGATCTTCCAGCGCGGCAACCCGATGGACTACGAACGCTGGGCCGGCGACCCCGGTATGTCCACATGGGACTACGCGCACTGCCTGCCGTACTTCCAGCGCATGGAGAACTGCCTCGCCGACGCGCCGGACGGGCAGTGGCGAGGCCACGACGGACCGCTGGAGCTGGAACGCGGCCCGGCGTCGAACCCCTTGTTCCAGGCCTTCTTCGACGCCGCCGAGGAAGCGGGTTACCCGCGCACCGACGACGTCAACGGCTACCGGCAGGAGGGCTTCGCGGCGTTCGACCGCAACGTCCGGAAAGGACGCCGGCTGTCCGCGGCCGGCGCCTACCTGCACCCGGTGGAGCACCGGCCCAACCTCACGGTGAAGACGCACGCGTTCGTGTCGCAGATCCTCTTCGACGGCACCCGCGCGATCGGCGTCGAGTACAGCGAAGGCCGGGGCGTGCCGGGTGAGGTGTACGGCAAGGAGATCATCCTCTGCGGCGGGGCGATCAACAGCCCGCAGCTGCTGCAGCTGTCCGGCGTCGGCAACGCGGCCGACCTGGAGAAGCTCGGCATCGACGTCGTCAAGGACCTGCCGGGCGTCGGCGAGAACCTGCAGGATCACCTGGAGGTGTACATCCAGTACGCCTGCAAGGAACCCGTGTCGATGCAGCCGTCGCTGGCGAAGTGGAAGCGGCCCGCCATCGGCGCGCAGTGGCTGTTCCTGCGGAACGGCCCGGCCGCGACCAACCACTTCGAAGGCGGCGGGTTCGTCCGGTCGAACGACGAGGTGAAGTACCCGAACCTGATGTTCCACTTCCTGCCGGTGGCGATCCGCTACGACGGTTCGGCGCCCACGGAGGGGCACGGCTACCAGGTGCACGTCGGCCCGATGTACGCCGACACCCGCGGCTCGGTGAAGCTCACCTCGACCGACCCGCGGCAGCACCCGGCGATCAAGTTCAACTACCTGTCCACCGAAAACGACCGTCGCGAATGGGTCGAAGCCGTGCGGGTGGCGCGGAAGATCCTCAACCAGTCCGCGATGGACCGCTACAACGGCGGGGAGATCTCGCCGGGACCGTCCGTCGAGACCGACGAGGAGATCCTCGACTGGGTCGCCAAGGACGCCGAGACGGCGCTGCACCCGTCGTGCACGACCAAGATGGGCGTGGACGAGGGTTCCGTGATCGATCCGCAGACGATGCGGGTACACGGGACCGAAGGCCTGCGCGTCGTCGACGCGTCGGTCATGCCCTACATCCCGAACGGCAACATCTACGCGCCGGTGATGATGACCGCGGAGAAGGCCGCGGACCTGATCCTCGGCAACACCCCGCTCGCGCCGCTCAAGCAGGCGTTCTACCGCCACGGGGAAGCCGCCGCCCGCTAGCGCCCGCCCCACCTGCGCCCGTGCCACCATCCCCGGTACGGGCGCATCGTGGTGCCCGGATTCTCCGTTACCGGGTAACAAAAACTACCGGGGCGTACCCCCTTGACGACGCTTGGCACGGCACTCAGACTTTGTTGCGGATCACAGTCGATGTTCCTCAATGCGCAACAGTTAGCGGAGGCGTCATGATTCGCGCATGCACCGTCGACGAGCTACCACCGGGTGAGTCCGTCCGGATCCCCGGGACTCCCGCCATCGCGGTGTTCAACACCGAGGACGGCGAGCTGTACGCCATCGACGACACGTGCACCCACCAGGACGCCTCGCTGGCCGACGGCTGGCTCGAGGGCTGCTTCGTCGAGTGCCCGCTGCACGCGGCGCTGTTCGACCTGCGCACCGGCATGCCGAGCTGCCTGCCCGCGAAGGAACCGGTGCGCACGTACGCGGTCGTGGTCGACGAGGGCGTCATCTACGTCCAGGGTGTGGCCCGCGAGGACGCCGCGTGAAGCGCGTCGCGGTCGTCGGCGCCTCACTGGCCGGGGTCCGCGCCGCGCAGGAGCTGCGCGCGCAGGGCTACGACGGCGGCGTGGTGTTGATCGGCGACGAGGCGCACCTGCCGTACGACCGGCCGCCGCTGTCCAAGGGTTTCCTGGCCGGGACGACGTCCCGCGCCGCGCTGGAGCTGCTCGACGCCGGCGACCTCGCGTCGCTGGCCCTGGACTTCCGCCTCGGCGTCCGCGCGACGTCCCTGGACCCGGCAGCTCGCCGGGTGCACCTCTCGGACGGCAGCTCGGTGCACGCGGACGGCGTCGTCATCGCGACGGGCGGCCGCGCGCGCACCCTGCCGGGCTTCGAGCGCGCCCACACGCTGCGGACGATCGACGACGCCCTGGCGCTGCGGGCCGCCCTGGTCCCCGGCGTGCGCGTGGCGATCGTCGGAGCCGGGTTCATCGGCGCCGAGGTGGCCTCGACGTGCCGTTCTCTCGGCCTCGACGTGGTCGTCCTGGAAGCCTTGGACGCGCCGTTGGCCCCGGTGCTGGGCCCGGAGCTGGCGGCGGTGTGCGCCCGGCTGCACGCCGACCACGGCACGGACCTGCGCTGCGGAGTCGCCGTCTCCAGCCTGTCCGAGTCCGGCGTCCACCTGGCCGACGGCTCGGTGGTCCCGGCCGACGTGGTCGTGGTGGGCGTCGGCATGACCCCAGCGACGGACTGGCTGGCGGGCTCGGGCCTGACCGTCGGCAACGGCGTCCACACGGACGCGGGCCTGGTGACGGACCTACCCCAGGTGGTGGCCATCGGCGACGTCGCGCGGTACCACGCTGACGGCGTGGGCCGCCGCCACGAGCACTGGACGAACGCGTCGGAGCAGGCCCCGGTCGCGGTGGGCAACCTCCTGGCCGGGCGGACCGAGCGCACGTACGTCCCGAGCGGGTACGTCTGGTCGGACCAGTACGCGGGGACGTTGCAGCTGGCCGGGCACCCGCGCCCGGACGATGCCGTCACCTTCGTGGAGGGCGGCCCTGAGGATGAGTCGTTCGTGGCGACTTACCAGCGTGACGGGGCGACGGTCGGGGTGTTCGCGTTGAACAACGCGAAGCTGTTCAACCGCTTGCGGCGTCAGGCGTTGCGCCGCCCGGCCGCGGTCTAGAGGGACAGTTCGTCCAAATCGGACTCCAGCCGGGCCCGCCAGGTCCAGCGGCGCTCCGTCGTGTCGGCCCCGTCCGTCGCCGGTGGCCCCAGCGGCAGCGCCTGGTCCTTGATCCCGAACGTCACCCGATACGCGAGCACCGAGGCCGCCGTGCGGATCCACGCGTCGCCCGACGTGCCGCTTGGCGGGGCGACACCGAGCGCGTGGCTGAACCACATCGGCAGCAAGGCGTTCGAACCGATCGCGTCCGTGATCCGGGTTCGCAGGCGGACCTGCAGGTCGTGCCACGCTCGCTCCGCGCGCTCCAGCTGGGGCAGCACCCGGGCGTCCACCGCGTCCGCCTCGCGCAACGCCAGCCGGGCCTGCTCCGCCGCGTCGGCGGCCGCCGGGATCTCGTCGTCCAGCAGGGTGCGGCGCCGGGTGCTCAACGCTCGCAGCGACGACTCCGCGTCGCCGCGGGAGCGGGAACCGTGGTCCGTTGCCGCGAGGCGGCGGATGACCTCCAGCAGGTCCGCGTCGCACTGGGCCTGGGCCGCGCGCACCGAGTCCAGCCGCGCGATCTCCTGCTCGTGGCGGGCGCGCTGCTCCTTCGTCACCAGCTCCTTGTGCAGGACGTCCCAGCGCGCGGCCTGCGCCGCCAGGGCCCGCGTCTCCGCGCCGACGTCGTCGAGGTCGGCCCGCGGCACCCCGTCCGACACACGCACGGCGCGCTCCAGGGCCTGGACCTGCTGCTGCAGCCGTTCGAGCCGGCGGCTGAGCTGGTCGACCCGGTGCTCCTGGGACGCGCCGGGGCCGAGCCGGTCGGCGAGGGCCGTGAACTCCTGGCGCAGGCCGGCGTCGCGGTTGTCGGCGTCCTGGACGGCGGTGCGCAGCCCGTCGACCGCCGCGAACAGCTCGTCGAGGTCGCGGCGCGTGTCGTCGGCCGGCTCGGCGTAGTCCGCGTACTCCGCCTCGAAGTCGGGGTCGTCGCCGTAGGTGGCGTAGCCGCGCGTCACGGGATCCGGCTTTCGCGCACCAGCCAGGCGATCGCCGCCGCGGTGCCGAGCACGGCCAGCACCGTGCACACCACCGTCGCCGTCGTCGACGGCCACGGGAGCAGCGCCGCCACCAGGAACACCGCGGCGAGCGTGCCCGCCCATGCGGCGCGTGTCCGCTCACGCAGCACCGCCGGCACCTTCCGCACCGGCGCGAAGCCGACCCACATCCCGGCCGCGAACAGCGGGACCAGCAGCGGCAGCCACCCGGGTGACAGCACGCCGAACAGCACGAGCGCGCCCGAGACGAGCCCGGCGAGCACCGGCCCGGCGGCGAAGAACACGACCGCGCGCTGCGTCGCCGCGTGGCGGGCGCCGAGCTCCGCCGACACCAGCCGGTGCACGGCCTCGTCGAGGTCCGTCTCGGCGTCCAGCAGCCGGGTGGCCGCCGCCACGAGCCGGTCCATCGGCTCGGGGTCCTCGGCACCGGGCTCCGGGGCCGTGCCGAGCCGGCCCGCCAGGTCCTGCTTGAGCCGGTCCACGCGCGCCGCCGCCTGGTCGCGGTCGTGCTGGGCTGGAGTCGTCACGCGAACACTTTAAGTGCCACCACCGTCACTTCCGGCCAAGGCCGCCGGTGAGTCGTTACAGGTCACCGAGGGCGGTCACCGGTGACTCGACGCAGTCCGCGACGAACCGCAGGAACCCGCCCGCCGTGCCGCCGTCGCAGACGCGGTGGTCGAACGCCAGCGTCAGCTCGCAGACCTTCCGCACGCCCAGCTCGCCGCCGACCACCCACGGCCGGTCGATGATCCGGCCGATGCCGAGGATCGCGGCCTCGGGGTGGTTGATGATCGCGGCCGAGCCGTCGACACCGAAGACGCCGTAGTTGTTGACGGTGAACGTCCCGCCGGTCAGGTCGGTCGGGGCGAGCTTGCCGTCGCGCGCGGTACGGGCGCGGTCGCCGATCGCCGCCGACAGGTCCCGCGTCGACAGGTCACCGGCGTCGCGCACGACCGGCACCACGAGCCCGCGGTCGGTCTGCGCGGCGAAGCCGAGGTGGATCTCGTCCAGCAGGACGATCTCGTCGCCTTCGACGCGCGAGTTCAGCTCCGGGTACTTCTTCAGCCCCGCGACGGCGAACCGCGCGATCAGCCCGAGCAGGCTGACGGGCCGGTCCGTCTTGGCGTTCAGGGCCGCCCGCGCGGCGACCAGCCCGGACGCGTCGACGTCCACCCAGACCGTGGCCTCGGGGATCTCCCGCCGCGACGCCGTGAGCTTGTCGGCGACGACCTTGCGGATGCCGGTGAGCGGGATCCGCTTGCCCTTCGCGACCGGCTTCTCCGGCTTGGCCAGCGCCGCCTCGACGTCGGCGCGCCGGATGATCCCGTCCGGGCCGGTGGCGGTGACCTTCGCGAGGTCGATCCCGTTGTCCGCGGCCATCTTCCGGACGAACGGCGAGATCACCCCGGGGGCCGCGACCTTCACGACGGGCGCCTCGACCCGCCGGACGCGCTTGCGGCGTGTGGTCGGCGCCGTGCCGTAACCGATCAGGACGTTGCCGCTCCCTGATGAGGTCGTGACGCCCGGCTCGGCGAACCCGCCGACGCTCAGCAGCGGCGCGCCCACCGGCAGCAGCTGGCCGGGTTCCCCGTGCAGCGCGGACACCACGCCGGCGAACGGCACGGGCACCTCGACCGCGGCCTTCGCCGTCTCGACCTCGACGACGATCTGGTCGATGCCGACGGTGTCGCCCACCTTGACGTGCCAGTTGAGGATCGCCGCCTCGGTCAGGCCCTCGCCGAGGTCCGGCAGCAGGAAGTCAGGCACCGGCCACCACCGGGGTGTCGGCCCACTGCAGGCGCGCGATGGTGTCGAGGATCCGGTCGACGTCCGGCAGCTGGTGGCGCTCCAGCTTCGGCGCGGGGAACGGGATGTCGAGGCCGGTCACGCGCAGCACCGGCGCGTGCAGCTGGTGGAAGCACTGCTCCGTGACGCGAGCAACGACCTCGGCACCGTAGCCGCCGAAGCCGGCGGCCTCGTGGACGACCACCGCGCGGCCGGTGCGGCGCACCGAAGCCGTCACGGTCTCGTCGTCGAACGGGCTCAAGGACCGCAGGTCGACGACCTCGACGTCCCAGCCCTCCTCCTTCGCGGCCTCGGCGGTTTCCAGGGCGGTGGCGACCATCGGGCCGTACGCGATGAGCGTGACGTCCTTGCCTGCCCTGCGGACCACGGCCTTGTCCATGGCCGGGCCGCTGCGCGTGAAGCTCACCTCTTCGCTCGACCAGTAGCGGCACTTCGGCTCGAGGAAGACGACCGGGTCCGGCGAGTCGATGGCGTCGCGGAGCAGGTCGTAGGCGTCCTGCGCGGTGCCCGGCGTGACGACGCGCAGGCCCGGCGTGTGCGTGTAGTAGGCCTCGCTGGAGTCGCAGTGGTGCTCGACCCCGCCGATGCCGCCGGCGTAGGGGATCCGGATGACCATCGGCAGCGAGAGCGCGCCGCGGGTGCGGTTGCGCAGCTTCGCGACGTGCGAGGTGATCTGCTCGAACGCCGGGTAGGCGAAGGCGTCGAACTGCATCTCGACGACCGGGCGGAAGCCGCCCATCGCCATCCCGACGGCGAACCCGACGATGCCGGACTCGGCCAGCGGGGTGTCGAAGCAGCGGTCCTCGCCGAAGTCGGCGGTGATGCCGTCGGTGACCCGGAAGACGCCGCCGAGCGCGCCGACGTCCTCGCCGAACACGACCACGTTGTCGTCGTCCTTGAGCGCGTCCCGCAGGGCGGCGTTGAGCGCCTGCGCCATCGTGGTCGTCATCAGGCCTCCAGCTCGGCTTTGAGAGCGGCCCGCTGCGCTTCGAGGTGGCGGGTCGGCTCGGCGTAGACGTGGTCGAACAGCGAGAGCGGGTCCAGCTCGGGCTCGGCGTTGAGTGTGTCGCGGACGGTCTGGGCGAAGTCTTCGGCGTCGCTGCGGAACTGCTCGATTTCGTTGTCGCTCAGGGCTTTCTGGGCTTTGAGGTAGGTCTCGAGCCGGGTCACCGGGTCTGCTTCGCGCCACTTCGCGACTTCGTCGGCTTCGCGGTAGCGGGTGGCGTCGTCGGCGTTGGTGTGGGCGTCGATCCGGTAGGTGTGGGCCTCGACGAGGACCGGGCCGTTCTTGTCCCGCGCGTGCTTCACCGCGTCGTCGAGGACGCTCAGCACCGCGACGGCGTCGTTGCCGTCGACCTGCTCCGAGCGCATGCCGTAGCCGATCCCCTTGTACGCCAAGGCGGCCGCGGCGCTCTGCTTCTCGAACGGCACGGAGATCGCGTACCGGTTGTTCTGCACGAAGAACACGACCGGCGCCTTGAAGACGGCGGCGAAGTTGAGGGCCTCGTGGAAGTCGCCCTCGCTGGTGGCGCCGTCGCCGATGAGCGCGAGCGCGACGCCGTCCTCACCGCGACGCTGCATCGCGTGCGCGAGGCCGGTGGCGTGCAGAGTCTGCGTAGCGAGCGGAGTGCACTGAGGCGCTACGCGCGTCTCGGCGGGGTTGTAGCCGCAGTGCGCGTCGCCGCGAAGCAGCGTCAGGACTTCGCCGGGCTTCAGGCCGCGGGCGATGAGGGCGACGGAGTCGCGGTAGGTCGGGAAGAGCCAGTCCTGCTTGGCCAGGGTGAGCGCGGCGGCGACCTGGCAGGCCTCCTGGCCGGCGCTGGAGGGGTAGACGGCGAGGCGGCCCTGCTTGGTGAGCGCGGTCGCCTGGACGTCGAACCGGCGGCCCAGGACCATCAGCCGGTAGGCCTCCTTGAGCCGCGCTTCGGCCGGCTCTTCGTAGGGGCCGTGCTGATCGGCCCGCGTCCCGTCCTCGGCGACGAACCGCACCGGCGACGCGGACGGCAGCAGGGTTTCCGTCGCCATGACGCACACCACCTCTCGCAGACATATGATGCTCAGATGGTGGTTCTCGGCGGTTGTGTGTTCAAGAGTTGCGGGAAATGAGCGACAAACAGTCCTCTACGGTGCCTTCTGGTGACCAAACGTCTTTTTCCGCTCCGGCGCAGGGCGGTCCCCCGGGACGGACGGTCGCGCCCCTCGACGAGGTCGACCGCGCGATGCTGGCGGAGCTGTCCGCGGACGGCCGCCTCGCGATCCGGGCCCTGGCCGAGCGGCTGCACATCTCGCGCACGAACGCGTACGCGCGGCTGGAGCGCCTGATGGCGGAGGGCGTGATCACCGGCTTCGGCGCCCGCATCGACCCGCGCCGCGCGGGCCTGGGCACGTCGGCCTACATCATGGTGACGGTCGAGCAGACCTCCTGGCGCACGATGGCCACCGACCTGCACGAAATCCCGTACGTCGACCACGTAACCCTGGTCGGCGGCGACTTCGACATCCTCCTGCTGGTCCGGACGCCAGACAACACGACGTTGCGTGACGTGGTCCTGGAGCGTCTCCAGGCCTTGGAGGGAGTCCGGTCGACCCGGACGTGGCTGATCTTCGAGGAACTCCCAGGCTCGGTCCTGGCCTGACGACCGTGTCGACCCCCCAATCACGTGTGTCGACCCTCCAGACACGGGTGATGCCCCTCCAATCACACGAGATACCCGCCCAGTCACGCGAGATGCCCCTCCGATCACACGAGATCCGAATCCGGGCACGCGAGATCCGGGTTCGAGCACGCGAGATCCGGGTTCGAGCACGCCGGCCGGGCGCCCGGCCGGCCCTCCCGGACGGTCGGCCCTCCCGGGCGGTCGGCGCACGTGATCCACGGGGCATCACTTGTGACCAGCGGGGCATCACGCGTGATTGAGGGGGCATCACCCGTGTCTGGAGGGTCGACTCGCGTGATTGGAGGGTCGACTCGCGTGATTAGAGGGTCGACTCGCGTACCCGGAGGGTCGACTCGCGTGCCTGGAGGGTCGAGTCGCGTGATTAGAGGGTCGACTCGCGTACCCGGAGGGTCGACTCGTGTGCCTGGAGGGTCGGGTCAGGGGGTGGGCGGGGTGAGGGTCCATTCCAGGACCACCTGGCGGCCCGTCGAGGCGCCGCCGGCGCGGCGGTAGGTCGCCTGGGCCGCGGCGTTGTCCTCCTCGGTGACCACCCACATGCCGTAACACCCGCGCGAACGGGCCAGGGAGGCCAACGCCGTCACCAAGGCCGAGCCGATGCCACGGCCTTGGAACGACGACGACACGCCCAGCTCGTACAGGAACATCTCCGTCCCCTTGTCCGGGTGGGTCATCTCGACGCCCGTCACCATGCCCGCCGGGACGTCGTCGACGTAGGCGATCAGCAGGTGGTGGCCCTCCGAGGCCAGGAACCGCGACAAGGCCGCAGGGACTGGCGGGTCGTCGAAGAGGTGGCCGGCGGCCAGCGCCGGAGCGGACGTCGTGACGCGGCGGATGTCCATCCCGCCATGGTGACAGGCCCGGCGGGCAGAACCGCTGCCCGCGCGCACCCTTGACCCGGCCCGACCTGCGCGGTATTGCGGTACCACCAACCGGACGACTCTTATTTTATGGCGAAAATTAACGAAGAGCATACGGCCTAGAAACTATTGACGCCGTCCCCTTTGCCCGGTGAGGATCGGCCGGTCCGCCGCCCTCGAGAATGGACCAGACCATGGCCAGAAGATCACGCGCGTGGTCACGTGCGCGCCGAAGTTCGCTCGTCACGCTGATGAGCCTGAGTCTGCTCGGCGGGGTCGCGCAGGCCGCTCCGCTGCAGGCCCAGGCCCCCCAGGCGGCCCAGCCCGTCATCGGGAAGCCCGCCCTCGACAAGAACGGCTGCGCCAAGATCGAGAACAGCCTGCCGACCCTGGCGGACTGGCCCAAGGTCGACAGCCAGCTCAAGGGCAAGGCCGGTGACGAGGCGCGCGTCGCCCAGATCCTCGCGGGGATGACCCTCGAGGAGAAGGTCGGGCAGATGACGCAGCCCGAGATCACCTCGATCACCCCCGACGAGGTCCGCCAGTACTCCATCGGCACCGTCCTCAACGGCGGCGGCGCGTGGCCCGGCGGCAACAAGTACGCCACCCAGAAGGACTGGCTGAACCTCGCCGACTCCTACTGGAACGCCTCCAAGACCAGCCGCACGAAGATCCCCGTCATCTGGGGCATCGACGCCGTGCACGGCAACAACAACGTCTACGGCGCCACCGTCTTCCCGCACAACATCGGCCTCGGCGCGGCGCACGACCCGTGCCTGGTCCGCGACGTCGCCGGCGCCACCGCCCGCCAGGTCCGCTCGACCGGCCAGGACTGGGCGTTCTCGCCGACGCTGGCCGTCGTCCAGGACGACCGCTGGGGCCGCACCTACGAGGGCTACTCCGAGGACCCGCGGATCACCCGCTCCTACGGCTACGAGGACATCAACGGCCTCCAGGACGGCGCCACCAGCCGCATCGGCTACAACGGCGTGATCGCCACCGCCAAGCACTTCATCGGTGACGGCGGCACGATCAAGGGCCAGGACCAGGGCGTCAACCCCTCGTCCGAGGCCGACATGATCAACCTCCACGGCCAGGGCTACTACGGCGCGCTCGCCGCCGGCTCCCAGACCGTGATGGTGTCGTTCAACAGCTGGACCAACCCGGACCTCGGCATCAACGAGGGCAAGCTGACCGGCAGCAGCAAGGCCATGAACGAGATCCTCAAGGGCAAGATCGGCTTCGACGGCCTGGTCGTGTCCGACTGGAACGCCATCGGCCAGGTCCCCGGCTGCACCAACTCCTCGTGCCCGCAGGCGATCAACGCCGGCATCGACATCGTGATGGTGCCCGCGGACTGGAAGGCGTTCATCACCAACACGATCGCCCAGGTCCAGAGCGGCCAGATCCCGATGTCGCGGATCGACGACGCGGTCACCCGCATCCTGCGCGTCAAGGTGCGCGACGGCCTCTTCGAGTCGCAGAAGCCGTCCGACCGCTCCTACGCCAACTCGGACGAGGCGCTGAAGGACAACTGGCTGGCCCGCGACGCGGCCCGCGAGTCGCAGACGCTGCTGAAGAACAACGGCAACGTGCTGCCGCTCAAGCCGAAGTCCAAGGTCCTGGTGGTCGGCAAGAGCGCCGACAACATCTCGAACCAGACCGGCGGCTGGACGCTGAGCTGGCAGGGCACCGGCAACACCAACGCCGACTTCCCGAACGCCACCTCGATCCTGACCGGTATCAAGCAGGACCTCGGCGACGCCAACGTCACCTTCGACGCCACCGGCACGGTGGACCCGAAGGGCTACGACGCCGTCATCGCCGTGATCGGTGAGACGCCGTACGCCGAGGGTGTCGGCGACCTGACCCGCAAGACGCTGGAGGCCTCGAAGCTCTACCCCGAGGACGCGGCCGTGCTGGACAAGGTCAGCGGCAAGGGCACCCCGGTCGTCACCGTCTACGTCGGCGGCCGCCCGCTGTACATGAACCACGAGATCAACCGCTCGGACGCGTTCGTCGCGGCCTGGCTGCCCGGCACCGAGGGCGGCGGCGTCGCCGACATGCTCGTCAAGGGCAAGGACGGCACCGGTTACCAGGGCACGCTGTCCTACTCGTGGCCGAAGAGCGCGTGCCAGTCGCCGCTCAACCCGTGGTCCCCGGACTACGACCCGCTGTTCAAGCTGGGCTACGGCCTGAAGACCGGCCAGCGCGTCACCATCGGCCAGCTGGACGAGACCCCCGGCCCGGCGACCTGCGGGTCCACCGGCGGCGGCGGGACGGCGACCGAGGACCTGTCGATCTACGACCGGACCGACGTCGCGCCGTACACCAGCCAGATCGGCTCGGCTTCGAACTGGGGCGGCACCGTGATCGGCCCTGACGGCACGGCCGACCACCCCGAGATCAACACCGTCCCGACGGACGTCAACGTGCAGGGCGACGGCCTGAAGGCGACCTGGACGGGTACCGGAGCGGCTCAGCTCTACATGCAGAACACGGCGGGCACGAACGACCTGCGCAGCTACCTGAACGCGGACGGGGCGCTGGAGTTCGACACGATCGTGCAGCAGGCACCGGTCAACCGGACGGTGATCAGCATGCACTGCGTCTACCCCTGCTTCTCGGAGGTGAACGCGACGAAGCTGTTCACCGACCTGGCGGGCGGCGCGAAGACCACGGTGAAGATCCCGTTGTCCTGCTTCAACAACGGGCTGGACTTCGAGCACATCAACACGCCGTTCCTGGTCTACACGGACGCCGCGTTCCAGGCGTCGTTCGCGAACGTGCGGTGGGTCCCCAACGGGGCCAAGGATCCTGACGCAAGACCCTGTTCGAGCTTGACCTGAGCACCGGCCGGGCCGGGAGCGGATTCCGCTCCCGGCCCGGTTCGTTTTCGGCCAGGATGGCGGGATGACTGCCGACGCGGCCGCGCTCGCCGACGAACTGCTGGACGTCCTGGGCACCTTCGCGCCCTTGGAAGCGACCTTCACCGGTATCCCTGGGCACGACGCCGAACTGCCCGATCTCGGCGAAGCGGCCCAGGGGCGGTTGCGGGCGCGGGCCGCGGACGTCCTCGCCCGGGCCCAGGCGTCGGACGACCCGGACCGCGTGACGCTCGGTGTCGTCGCCCAGCAGGCGGAAGCCGTGCTCGCGCGGCTCGACGCCCGGCTCGTGGAGTTCACCCTGGCCGCTCCGATGGAGGCGGCCGGGATCAAGCAGCTGTCGTTCCTCACCAAGCTCACGCTGTCCGGCGACCGGGCCGAAGAGGACTTCCTGACCCGCCTGGCGGCGCTCCCCGCGTTCTACGCGACGCTGGCCGGACGCCAGCACGACGGCCTCCGGGCGGGCCGGCAGCCGGTCGAGCGGATGGCGGGCAGCGCGATCGCCTATCTGGATCGCTTCCTCGCGCAGGAAACGCCGTTTCCCCAGCCGCTGACCGGGGACCGCGGCGAGCGCCGCGATCGGCTGGTGGCCGAGGAGATCCGGCCGGCGGTGGTCCGCTACCGCGACTTCCTGGCCACCGAGATCGCCGGGCACGGGCGGCCGGACGGTCGGCCCGGCCTCTGCTGGATCGAGAACGGCGAAGCCACGTACGCGTCCCTGGTGCGCATGCACACGACCACCGAGCGCACCCCCGAAGAGCTGCACCAGCTGGGCTTGGACGTGCTCGCGGGGCTCGAAGCCGAGTACGCCGAGATCGGCGGCCGCGCGTTCGGGCTGGCCGAGCCGGCCGCGGTGCGCGACCGGTTGCGGACCGACGAGACCCTCCGCTGGCGCGACGCCGACGAGATGCTCGAGAACGCGCGCGCCGCCGTCGCCCGCGCGACCGCGGTGGCGGCGGACTGGTTCCCGCGCCTGCCCAAGGCCGAGTGCGTCGTGCGGGCCGCCCCGGAGGCGGAGGCGCCCGTCGCCGCGCCGGCCTACTACCTGCCGCCCGCGCTCGACGGTTCACGGCCGGGCACCTACTTCACCAACACCCACGAGGTGCGCACGCGCGTCCGGTTCCTCGCCGAGTCGGTGGCGTTCCACGAAGCCGTGCCCGGCCACCACTTCGAGGTCTCGCTGGCCCAGGAGCTGACCGGGCTGCCCCAGCTGCGGACCCTGGCACCCGTGACGGCGTACCGCGAAGGCTGGGGGCTCTATTCCGAGCGGCTCGCCGACGAGATGGGCCTGTACTCCGACGACCTGATGCGCCTCGGCATGCTGGCGGCGGACTCGACCCGCGTCGCGCGGCTGGTGGTCGACACCGGCCTGCACGCCCTGCGCTGGACGCGCGAGCAGTGCGTCGATTTCCTCCGCACCCGCACGGTGCTCAGCGAGGTCGAGGTCCAGTCCGAAACGGACCGGTACATCGAATGCCCGGGCCAGGCGCTGGCCTACATGACCGGACGGCTGGAGATCGTCCGCCTGCGCCGGTTCGCCGAAGCCGAGCTCGGGGATTCCTTCGACATCAAGGACTTCCACGACGTCGTCCTCGGCGGTGGGCCGGTGCCGCTCACCGTGCTGGGCGACGTCGTCCGCGACTGGGTCGCCTCCGTTTGACTCAGTGCTGCATGCCGTAGGACTTCTGGCACGGGTAGCCGTCGCCGGTGGCCGACCAGCTGGCCGGGTAGCCGTTCTGCGCCCAGGCCGCGTAGGCCTGGGCATAGGTGTACCCGCGGGCGTACAACCACTGGCACGGCGTCTGGCTGCCCGAGTTGGAGATGGAGATCCACGGCTGGGCGTTGTACCAGCTCGGCTGGGCGTACCACTGGCTCGTCGCCGCGACGCCCGGGTTCTTCGGCTGGACGTAGACGGTCTGCGGCGCCGGCACGACGACCGTCTGGGGCACCGGCGCGGTGACGGTCGGCGTGCTCGGAGCGGTGACGGTCGCCGTGCTCGGGGCCGGGGCCTGGGCGGCGACCGTGCGCACGGGGAGCCCGCACGCGGCCAGGGCGAGCACCGCGGAAATCGCGGCGGCCGCGGGGAGAATACGCATGGTCCTGCTCATTTCGTCCGGGTCATGTGACTGCCGGCGAGCACTCCGCCGGAAACGGTGTAGGAACCGGAAAACACGCGGGTGCTCCCGTCGGTCTGAACGGCGGAAAGCACGACGTACACGGTGTTCCCGCGGACGTCGGTGACGGTCAGCGTGTCCCACGAAGTCGTCGCGAAACCGTTGACGTACTTGGTGTATCCGCCACCGCCGGCGATGCGGCTGCCGCCGAGTGACCACGCCGTGGCGAAATCACGGCGGTTGAGCGCGTCGTAGTAGGCGATCACCGTCTGGGCCGCCGACGTGTCCACCGGGGCGACGTACACCGGCGGCTGCTGCACGTAGACGGTTTGCGGTGCGGGGACGGCGATTACGCTGGTCGTCGCCGCCTGCGGGGTCACCGTGACCGGTACCGGCGTGCCCGCCACGGGCACGCCGCAGGCCGTCACACCCACCAGGACCAGGGCGGCGACGAGAATTCCGGTAGCTTTCATGGGAATCAACTTCTTCCGTGTTCGCCACCCAGGAATCGGCCGCCCGGCCCATTCTGCAACGCTTTCCCGGGAACGCGACCCAAGCGTTACCCCGTTGGATTCAGACGTTCTGCCGGATGATGTCGTAGGCCGTCATCGCGGCGGCCAGGTGCCGGGCGTCCGCGGCCTGCGTCGCGTCGTACCCGGTGAGCAGCTGAATCCGGCCCAGCCGGTAGGTGAGCGTGTTGCGGTGAATGCTCAACGCACTCGCCGCTTCCCCGCGGTTGTACCCGGAAACGACGAACGCGCGCAGGGCGTCGATCAGGTGCGGGTGGTCTTCGAGCGGGGCCAGCACCCGCGCGAGCGCGTCGCGCGCCGGGCCCGGGCGCGCCAGCTGGTACTCGATGGCGAGGTCGGCCAGCCGGTAGAGCCGGGCGGGACGACGCAGGTTTTCCGCCAGTTCCAGGACTTCCACGGCTTCGGAGTGCGCCGCGGGGATGTCCGCGTGGGTCTCCGCCCGGGCCGCGGCGGCGGTGCAGCGCCGGCCGCAGATCTCGTCGATCCGCGCGGCCACGGCGTCGGCCGCGACACCGTCCGGGACCAGCAGCACCCCGCCGTCCCCCTTGAAGGTCACCAGGACCTGACTGTCCACATCGGACCGGACGGCGCGGAAGAGGTCCGTCGCCGCCCGGCTGCCCGCTTCCGGCGGCAGGGTCGGCGGCGTGGGCAGGTGGAACACGACGACGTCGAACCCCGCAGGCAGCTCGCGGTGGCGCACCGGACGGCCGGCGAGCAGGCTCGACGCGAGGTTCTGCCGGTCTTCGCGCTGTTCCCAGTCGAGGTCGTCGCGCTCGCGCAGGTACGCCTCGGCGACGCGCGGCATGACCTCGCCGAGGAAGTCGAGCATCCGCGCGCCGAGCAGCGCCCGGTCGCCGGTGACCTGCTCCCAGGCGACGCTCGCGGCGAGCGGGTAGATCTTGAGGACGGCTTCGAGCGGCAGGCCGTCCCGCGCGCGCTCGGCACCCCAGGCGATCGGCAGCGCGAGCTCCACCTCGGTCGGGCGCCGGCCTTCGGCGACGGTGGTGAGGAACAGCTCGAACACCGCGGTCGCGTTGGCGACCAGGTCACCCTCCAGCACACTCGCGGGCAGGAGCCGATATTCGGGGATCTCGGCCGCGCACCGAGTGATCATCACGCTGGCAATCTCACCCGATCGAGGGAACAGCTCTGCCACCGGATCCATGCCACATTGTCACCATGCACAAACGGCCACGGCAACTTTCTGCGCTTCCTGCCAGCAGACAGCCTTGATCTTGTGCCTCATGCTGTGCAGAACAACCAGACCGAAGGGACTTCGCAATGGCGCGGGGAACAAAACGATGGCTGGCCGGGCTCGGGATCGCGAGCCTGCTCGCCCTGGGCGTGGCGGCGCCGGCCCAGGCCGCGACCACGGGCGGTGGCAACAACGACTTCGGCTGCCGCCCGAGCGCCGCGCACCCGAACCCGGTCGTGCTGCTCCACGGCACCTTCGCCACCTACTACGAGGACCTCAACTTCCTGCAGGCCGACCTGGCCGCCCGCGGCTACTGCACGTTCTCGCTGACCTACGGCGCCTACCCGCAGTTCCCGTTCGTGGGCGGGCTCAAGCCGGTCGCGGAGTCGTCGCTGGAGATCAAGAACTACGTCGAGAAGGTCCGCGCGGCCACCGGCGCGGCGAAGGTCGACGTCGTCGGCCACTCCGAAGGCGGCCTGCAGTCGATCTACCTGGCCAAGATGCAGGGCATCCAGAGTGAGATCGGCAAGGTCGTCGCGATCGCGCCGCCGACGCACGGCGCCAACGCGTCCGGGCTCCTGACGCTGGCCTACACGCTGCTCGGCAAGAGCACGTGGGACAACGTCGTGAAGACGATCGGCCTGCCGATCTTCGCCGACGAGCTGGACGGCGGCGCGGCGATCGTCGCGCTGAACAGCGGCCCGGTCGCCCAGCCCGGCATCGACTACACGATCATCACTTCGCGCTACGACGAGCTGGTGACGCCGACCGAGACGTCGTTCATCCGCGAGCCGGGCGTGCACAACCGCTACGTCCAGGACTCGTGCCCGTTCGACCCGGTCGGGCACATCGGCGAGGCCTACGACCTCAACGTCTGGCACCTGGTCCGCAACGCCCTGGACCCGGCGCACGCCGCGCCCATCCGGATCTGCGCGGTCGGCTCCCCCGGCTGACCTGCTCCTCGCTCAAGTCCGTGAAGGCCACATTGAGAGACTCTGAGTCCCTCAATGTGGCCTTCACGGACTTCTGGACGGTGTGCTCAGCCGAGGCCGATGGCGAACACGTGCAGGTTCGGGTCGGTCGGCAGGGTCACCGAGGCGATCTGCTTGCCGGCCGGGGCGTCGAACGGTGCCGTCGCGTAGACCGACGCGCCGCCGCCCGGGCCGCCCGGCTGGTTGCGGTGGTCGGCGCGCGCCACGAGCGTGTTGCCGAACACCGGGTCGGTGCCGCCGCCCGGGAAGACCCAGTCGCCGAAGGACAGGTCGGCCTGGCCGGTGGTGCCGTCGGTGAAGGTGACCGTGGCCTTGGCCTGGTGGTCGCCGTTCGAGGCCGTGCCGATGAACGACAGCCGCGCCGCCGGGCTCACCTGGATCGTCTGCCCGGCCGGGACGACGTTGTCGGGACGGCCCGAAGGCGCGGCCGGCCAGGTGAACGTCGTGCCGGCCGCCTGGGTCGGCTTCCCGCCGACCAGGCCGGCCGTGGCCAGGGCCTGCCGGGAGAGGCTGTTCCCGGCGCCGTCGATGTCCGCCGAGCCGACGTCACCGTCGTCCGAGATGCCGACGTTCGAGTACGCCGCCGCGAGCCCGCCCTTCGGCGCGACCAGCACGATCACCGACCCCGGCACCGACGTCGAGCCGCCCCGGACGGTCACCGGCACCTGGTAGTAACCCTCAGGCGTCCCGGCCGCCACCGAGACCTTCAGCTTCGCGGTGCCGCTGCCGGTCCGGTCGTCGAGCCGGAGCTGCCGCGGACCCGTGACCGTGAGGCCGGCGGGCGCCTTGGCCGTGACGTCCAGGCCGCGGTCGTGCCCGCCGAGCCGCTGCCCGCTCACCGTGACCTCGCCGGACGTGCCCGGCTCGACGACGACCTGGTTGGTCACCGACGTCAGGAACGGCTTCTCCTTGTCCTGATAGGACGGTGGTGCCGAGTTCGCCGCCCACCGCTTGTCCGGAGTGGACTGCAGCGAGAAGTCCAGCCGGGCGCCGTCCCGCACGGTGTTCGCGGGCAGGTAGGTGCGGTCCCAGTCGCGGCCGTTCAACGACAGGTCGTGCACGTACGGCGTGGTCGCCGAAGCCTTCGGTGCACGGATGTCGATCGTCCGTCCATTGGGGAGGGACAGCACCGCGCGCTCGAACAGCGGGCTGTGCACGACCAGGTCCGGCGTGCCCGGCGTCGCCGGGTAGATGCCGAGCGCGGCCCAGACGTACCACGACGACTGCGCGCCGAGGTCGTCGTTGCCCGGTTCGCCGTCCGGGGTCGCGCTGAACAGCGTCGTCGCGATCTCGCGGACCACCTGCTGGGTCTTCCACGGCTGCCCGACGTGGTTGTACAGCCACGGCACGCCGAAGTCGGGCTCGTTGCCGGCCCACATGTTCGGCTCGTTCGGGCCGACGTTGAGCTTCTGGAAGAACGTGTCCAGCCGCTTTGAAACGGCGTCCGGGCCGCCCATCGCCGTCACCAGGCCGGCCGGGTCCTGCGGGACCAGCCAGGTGTACTGCGCGGCGTTGCCCTCGTCGAAGCCGTCCTGGCCGAACATGCCGGGCGGCGGCGGCACGTACGCCGGGCCGTCCGGGAACCGGCCGTCCTGCCCGCGCGGCTGGATGTACCCGGTGAGCGGGTTGAAGAGGTTCTGCCAGTTCTGGCCGCGCTGGGTGAACTCGCGCGCGACGTCGCGATCGCCGATGCCCTGCGCGAGCTGCGCGATGGCGAAGTCGTCGATGGCCCACTCCAGGGTGATCGACGCGCCGACGCGGGCGTGGTCACCACGCGAGGCGTCGTTGTTCGGCATGTACCCGCGAGCGACGTAGTCCGCGATGCCCTTGCGTTCCTGGTACGCACCGGGCGTGTTGTCCACCGATGTCGCGCCCTTGACCAAGTACTTCAGCGCCGTCTTGACGTCGAAGTCCCGCGCGCCGAACGCGTAGAGGTTGGAGATCAGCGCGACCGAGCTGTCGCCGGTCATCTGGCCGGTGTAGTCGTTCGCCATCGGCCAGCGCGGCCACCAGCCGGCCTGCACGGCGTCGTTCGTCAGCGACTGCGCCATGTCGCTGGCTTCCTTCGGGAACAGCATGGCCTGCAACGGCGCGAGCGAGCGGTAGGTGTCCCAGTCGGAGAAGTTCGCGTACTGGTGCCGCCCCTGGGGCAACGTGCGGATCTGGTCGTCGAAGCCGATGTAGCGCCCGTCCGCGTCGTCGAACGTGTTCGGGTGCATCAGCGAGTGGTACAGGAAGGTATAGAACGTCTTGAGCTGCGCGGCGTCCTTACCGGCGACCCGGATCTTGCCCAGCGCCTGCGTCCACTTGTCCCTTGTGGACTTCCGGACGGCGGTGAAGTCGAAGCCCGGGACTTCCGCGGCCGCGTTGGCCTTCGCGCCGTCGACGCCCACATAGGACATCGACACCTTGGCGTGCACGAGGCTCTGCGAGCCGAACGTCAGGTAGGCGCCCGCCTTCGGCGAGTCGACGCTGTCGGTGTCCGGCTTCACCGACGAGCCGTCCCACGTGCCGTGCGCGGTGAACGGCTGGTCGAACGTGATGTCGTAGTAGACGGTGTACTTGTTCGGCTTGCCGCAGAAGTTGCCGGTGGTGGCCGAGCCGCTGACCTCGCGGTCACCGGTGATCTTCAGGTCGGCCTTCGAGTTCCCGGCGAGGCTGGCGCCGCCCTTGACCAGCACCTGCGCGTTCGCGCCGGCCGGGAAGGTGAACGCGGCGAGCCCGGTGCGGGTGGTCGCGGTCAGCTCGGCGCGGACCTTCGAGTCGGCGAGCGTCACGGCGTAGTAGCCGGGCTCGGCCTTCTCGTCGTCGTGGGTGAAGTGCTCGGTGCGGTCCCAGGGCGTGCTGCCGACGTCGCCGGTGATCGGCAGGATCGGCACGTCACCGAACGCGTTGCAGCCGACCGAGGCGTGGTCGAGGCTGAAACCTCGGATCTGATCACTGTGGTACTGGTAGCCGGCGTACGCGCCCTGGGTGTCCGGCGAGAACTGCATCATCCCGAACGGCGCCGCCGGGCCGGGGAAGTTGTTGATCTCCCCCACCGAGCTGCCGCCGCTGCCGGTCCCGATCAGCGGGTCGACGTACGCCGCCGGGTCGCTGACCAGCGGAGTTCCCGGTGACATCGTTGTCGGCGCCGCCGAAGCGACAGCTGGAACCCCGATCACCGCCGTCGCGACGATCGCCGCCATGAATCTGACTCGCACCGAATGCCTCCCGAGGCTGCACTGCCTGAACATCCGACCTTTGCCTGCGAGCAGGCCCCGGGTCAACACTTTGACAAAGACTTGACCCGTTCCCCCGAGGTATGAAGATCCGGTCAGGATCGGGTGGTTGCCGTGTCAGGACGCCTACTGTCTACGCCGTGTGCGCACGTGTACTGGTCGCCGAGGACGACGAGAAGCAGGCCGAGGTCCTCCGGCTCTACCTCGAGAGCGAAGGCCACACGGTGGTGCTGGCCCCCGACGGCCGGGCCGCCCTCGACGAGGCCCGCCGCGACCGCCCCGACCTGCTGGTCCTCGACGTCATGATGCCGAAGGTCGATGGCCTGGACGTCTGCCGGATCCTGCGCGGCGAGTCCGACGTCGCGGTGCTGATGCTCACCGCCCGGGCCACCGAGGACGACCTGCTGCTCGGCCTGGACCTGGGCGCCGACGACTACCTGACCAAGCCTTACAGCCCGCGCGAGCTGATGGCCCGCGTGAGAACGCTCCTGCGCCGGACCGCCGCCCGGCGCGAACCGGCCGACACGGCGTTGCGCGCGGGCGGGCTGCGGCTCGACCCGCTGCGGCACGAGGTGTCGGTCGACGGCCGCCCGGTGGAGACGACGCCCGGCGAGTTCCTGCTGTTGGAGACGCTGATCAAGCAGCCCGGCCGGGTGTTCACCCGGCGGCAGCTGCTGGAGCTGACCCGCGGCGACGACCGATTCGTCAGCACCCGGATCATCGACGTCCACGTGCTCAACCTGCGCAAGAAGCTCGAGCCGGACCCGGCGAAGCCGCAGTACCTGCTGACCGTCTTCGGCGTCGGCTACAAGCTCGTCGCCGAGAACAGTGCGTAGCCGGTTCCCGCGACGCCGGAGCCTGGTCCTGCGGTTGTCCGCCGTCTCCCTGCTCATCGCGCTCGGCTCGATCGCCGCGACGGCGTGGCTCGCGGTGCAGACCACGACCCGGGCGATCCAGCAGGAGCAGGGCCAGGCCCTGTCGGACGACGCGACGATCTACACCGAGCTGCTCGGCTTCGCCGCGGTGAACCACACCTGGGACCAGGCCGGGCCGAAGCTGCGGGCGCTGGCCGGCGAGACCGGGCGCCGGATCGTCGTGACCACGGTCGACCGGCGGGTGCTCGCCGACTCCGGTGGCTCGCCGGTGACGCTGCCGGTGAAGGCGAGCGCGTCGGTGGACCCGCTGCACGTCGACCCGGTGCTGCTGCCCGGTGCCGGGACCAGCGGCATCGACCCGCGCGCGGTCGGGCCGTTCCGGCTGACCCCCCGCGAACACGACGACGTCGCCGCCCTGGCCAAGAAGGCGGTCCTGTGCCTCGACGACATGGGCCTGCGCAGCGACGTGCAGGACTCGCCGAGCGGCCGGCCCCAGATCAGCGCGCCCGACCCCGTCACCGCCCGCTACTTCGCGGCCAAGTGCGGGTTCTACGAGCTCGCGGACCCGACGCCGACCGAGCAGGCCGCGCTCACCAGCCTCAACGACGCCGTGAACACCTGTCTCCAGCGCCAAGGTGCGGAGCAGGTGAAGCTCACCCTCGACTTCGAGGCGCTCGGCGCTCCCGACCAGGGCCCGTACCGCACCTGCGTCGACACGGCCCGGCGCGAGCAGCTCGCGCCGTACGTCGCGCCGGCCGCGCTGCTGTTCACGCTCGGGCCCGGCGACTCGCCGGTGCCGACGTTCACGCTCTCGCGGGAGAACCTGACGCGGATCCTGGCGGTGACCGGCGGGGTGCTGGCGCTGGCCGTGGCGATCACCGTGCTGGTCTCGACCCGGCTGTCCCGCCCGCTGCGGGCGCTGACCGAGGCGGCCGAGCAGGACCGGCCGGCGCCGGTGAAGTCCCGTGACGAGGTCGGGTACCTCGCCACCGCGTTCAACGACCTCACCGCGCGCCGCGAGCGCATCGAGGAGCAGCGCAAGGCGATGGTCAGCGACATCGCGCACGAGCTGCGCAACCCGCTCAACGTCATCCGCGGCCGGCTGGAGGCCGCCGAGGACGGGCACCTGCCGTTCGACCGGGCCCTGTCCGCGTCCCTGCTCGAGGAAACCGTGCTGCTGCAGCACATCGTCGAGGACCTGCAGGACCTGGCCGCGGCCGACGCCGGGCACCTGCGCCTCTACCCGGAGCCGGTGGACGCGGCCGAGCTGGCCGGCCAGGTCGCGGCCGCGCACGCCGAGCGGGCCGCCGCGGCCGGCGTCACGCTCGGCGTCGAGGCCGCCGGGGAAGCCCGGCTGACGGCCGACCCGGTCCGCCTGCGCCAGGTGATGGGCAACCTGGTGGGCAACGCGATCCGGCACACCCCGGCCGGCGGCCGCGTGAGGATCCACGTCTCGTCCACTGTGGACGAGGTGGTGCTCGCGGTCGCGGACACCGGCACCGGGATCGCGGCCGAGCACCTGCCGCACGTGTTCGACCGGTTCTGGCGGGCCGAGAAGTCCCGCAGCCGCCAGACCGGCGGCAGCGGGCTCGGCCTCGCCATCGTGCGCCACCTCGTGCAGGCCCACGGCGGTTCGATCGACGTCGAGTCCGAAGTGGACTCCGGATCGACGTTCACCGTCCGGCTACCGAAGACGGACCTCCGTGGTGAGACTGCCGGGGTGCGGGACATGTAGGACGTGCAACCGGCGGGCGCCGTCGCGCAGAACCACGGCGGCACGATTGGCGTCCAGTCCGAAGTGGACTCCGGGTCCACGTTCACGGTCCGGTTACCGAAGGCGGATCTCCGTGGAGAGGGCGCCGGGGTGCGGGACACGTAGCACGTGCAGCCGACGGGCGCCGTCGCGCAGGAAGGTGACGTCGGTGGCGGCGACGGTCGCAGCCAGCTGAGTGCCCCAGCCGATCGTGATCGTCGTTCCCCCGCGGCGGATCGTCAGGCCGGACGCCGTCGCGGCTGCGTTCGTGCCGTGGGCGACCGGGGTGCCGTCGGTGAAGGTGACGTGGTCACCCGGGTGCAGAACCAGCGGGATCTGCTCGGTGAGCGGGGTCGTGCCCTGGACCGCGCGGCTCACCGTGTCCCGCGTGATGGTGAGGTCCGTCCGGATGCGACTGTCCAGGTGGTACCGGACGACGACCGGCGCCGAGCCGGGCTGGACGCGGTGGCCGTCCCACGCCCGGTCGCCGACGAAGAACTCCGCGTCGAGCAGGCCGCGGGCGTCCGGGCTCCCGTTCGGCAGCACGCTCGCCCAGCACTGGGTGTCCTCCTGCTGCGAGTGCACGACCATGCCCGCGCGCGGGTGCCACAGCAGGCCCTGCGCGCCGCGGACGTAGGTCGAGGGCCGGGTCCCCCAGAACCCGGCGAGGTACAGCTGCGGACGCCGGACGTAGCAGTAGATCTGGTTCAGCCCGTCGTCCCGGCGCTGCACGGCGAAGTCGTCGGAGCGCAGGTACGGCAGCTGCCGGATGGCGGCCTGCTTCGCGCCGCGTGACGGGAACGCCTCGCCGTAGGAGACGTGGGCGAGGATGCGCGGTGAGGTGTCCTGTTTGGCCGGTCCGATCGCCGGGCCCGGCGTAGCGGCCCACCGGCGCCGGGTCTCGGCCCGGTCCTCGCGGGTGGTGAAGAACGCGCCCAGCGACGGCACTTCCGGGACGAACAGCGAGGCCAGATTGGTCCGGTCGGGATCGGGGATGACGTCGTCGTAGTAGGACACGTGGGTGCGGCTGGACGTCGCGACGTAGGTGAGCGAGCCGGAGCCGTCCGGTTCGCGGACGACGTTGTAGCCGAACCAGTCCGCGAACTTCCGGGCCATCTCGACTACGGTCCGGTTCCGCGTCAGCGCGTAGATCTCGGCGAGCTCCGGGAGCATCACCTCGAAGTTGTAGTTGACGTCCATCCCGGTCGGCTCGTAGAAGAACCCGGCTGGGCTCTGCCCGTTCGCGGCCAGGAACTCGATGCGGTCGGCCAGCTTCCGGCTCAGCCCGGCGTCCGGCGTCAGCTTCAACGCCAGCTGCGCCGACGAGAGACCGGACGTGTTCTGGTTGGCGTATTCGATCGGGTGCGCCCAGATCGGGTTGGCCGGGTCGAGGAACCAGGTCATCCCCTGCCGCAGCGACGCCTCCAGCTCGGCGCGCCGGGCGGGCAGCGCGCGGGCCTGCCGCAGGTTGGCGAGGGTCTTCGCGAGGTAACCCAGGCCGAACCCGGTGGCGGCCTTGGACTTCTCGTCGATCGAGTACTCCGGCCAGGAACCGTCGGCGTGCTGCAGGTCGAGGTAGTGCACCAGCACGGCTTCCAGGCGGTTCCGCAGTGCACCGTCCAAATAGTACGGATTCCACGGCCGCCGGTTCGCGTAGAACCAGCTCAGGGTGTAGACGTGCTCCTGGACGCGCGCGTTGTAGGGCTCACTCGGCGTCCGCCACCAGCCGCCGCCCATGAAGCCCAGCGTGGCCGGATCGGTGCTGACATCGTTGACAAGGCCCGGCAAAATCGCCAGGTAGGGCGCGAACCGCTGCTCCGCGGGCGTGAAGAGCCGCCGCACCGGGGCACCGGGCGGGAGCGGGGCGAGCGGCGGGTACGGCCCGGCCGGCGGCGGTACCGCGGCCGACGCCACCTGTGCACCCGCGAGTCCGAGTACCGCGGCGGATGCGGCTCCGCCGAGGAAGGTTCTGCGATCGATCACGACTGCCTCCTAGCCCTTGAGGCCGCTTTGGGCGAGCCCTTCGACGAACTGGCGTTGCGCGATGATGAAGACGATCAGCACCGGCACGACCGTGGTGGTCGCGGCGGCGAGCTGGACGTTCCAGAGGTGACCGCCGTAGACGTCGACGTACTGCGTCAGCGCCACCGGCAGCGTGAACATGTCCTTGTCGGTCAGGTAGACCAGCGGTTCGAGGAAGAAGTTCCACGTGTTGAGGAAGGTGAAGATCGCGACCGCGGCCAGCGCGGGCTTGGCGATCGGCAAGGCGACGCGCCGGTAGAGCCCGAAGCGCGACAGGCCGTCGAGCCGGCCCGCCTCCTCCAGCTCACCCGGGATCGTGATGAAGAACTGCCGCATCACGAACGTCGCGAGCACGCTCGGCGCACCGAAGATCGGCACGACGATCAGCGGCCAGTGCGTGTTCGTCAGGCCGAGGTCGTCGACCACCCGGAACAGCGGGATGATCGTGACCTCGCTCGGCACCATCAGCCCGATCAGGATCAGCCCGAAGAACTTCTCGCCGCGGAACCGGATGCGGGCGAACGCGTACCCGGCCAGCGACGAGAAGAACATCGTGCCCAGGGTGACCAGCACCGCGATGTAGAGGCTGTTGAAGTACTGCTGCGCCAACGGGAAGTCGGTGAACGCGGTCTTGTAGTTCTCCCACTGCGGCTGGCTCGGGAAGAGCTTCGGCGGGTAGGCGAGCACTTCGTTGGCCGGCAGCAGCGACGCCGTGATCATCCACCAGGTGGGGAACACGAACGGCACCGCCAGCACGACCATCACGACGTAGCAGGCGATCTTGGCCCTACGACTCATGGAAGACCCACCGCCTCCGCATCCGCCACTGCAGCAGCGTCAGCACCAGGATCACCAGGAACAGCACCACGGCGAGCGCCGCGCCGTAACCGAGGTCGTGGTTGGCGAAGGCCTGCTGGTAGAAGTAGAAGACCAGGACGTTGGTGCTGTCCGCGGGGCCGCCGAGGGTCAGCACCTGGATCTGCGCGAACACCTGCAGCGCGCCGGCGACCGTGATGATCGCGGTGAGCAGCGTGGTCGGGCTGATCATCGGCAGGATCACCGACCGGAACCGGCGCCACGGCCCGGCACCGTCCAATTGCGACGCTTCCATGATGGACGACGGGATGCCTTGCAGGGCCGCAAGGAAAAGCACCATGTTGAGCCCGACGTTCTTCAGCACCTGCACCACGATCACCGAAAGCATCGCGGTTCCGTTGCCGCGCAGCCAGTTCGGCCCGTCGATCCCGACGGTCTGCAGCAGCGAGTTGATCCCGCCGTTGTCCTGCAGCAGGAAGTTCCACACGATCGTCCACGCGACGAGGGTGATGACCACCGGCGAGAAGAACACCGTCCGGAACACCGTGGTGCCGCGCAGCTTCAGGTTGAGCAGCAACGCGAGCGAAAGCGCCAGCACGAGGTTCAGCACGACCAGGCCGACGCAGAAGATCGCCGTCGCGCGGGCGACCTTCGGCGCGACCGGGTCGTCGAGCAGCTGCGCGTAGTTGCCCGCACCGGCGAACGACGACGTCCCGGCCAGCAGGTTGACGTCCTGGAAGCTGTACCAGACCACCGCGGCCAGCGGCGCCACCACGAAGGCGAGGAAGCCGAGGGCCTGCGGGGCGATGAAGATCCACCCCGCGAGCTCCTCGCGCTTCTTCGAACTGAGGGTCACTGGCTCAGCACCGGGTCGATGGCTTGGCACACCCCGGCCAGCGCGGCGGGCACGTTCGCGTCCGGCTTCCACATCGGGTCCAAAGCGGACTGGACGAGGGACGCGATCCGCGCGCTGCCGGTGTGCGAGGGCAGCACGGAACCGGTCTTGATCCCGTTCACCACGACGTTCTGCAGCTGTTCCTGGCTGAACAACGGGTTCGCCTTGGCCAGGGTCGCCGCGTTGATCAGGCTGTCGCGCGCCGGCGGGAAGTACTGGCCGAGCTTCGCGGAGTTGGCCGGGTTGGTGAAGAACGCCAGGAAGTCGGCCGCGGCCTTGGCGTGCTTGCCCTTGACCGGCACGCCGATCCCGGCCTGGCCGATGACCTGCGCGTTCGCCTTCGGCCCGGCGGGCAGCGGGACGATGCCCCAGTCGAACGGCTTGGCCTTCAGCAGTCCGGCGCGGCTGATCTGGGCGATGGTCAGGCCCGACTCGCCGGCGAAGAAGTCCGCCGTCGTGCCCGGGCCGGGCAGCGCCTTGTCGGTGAAGATCGCCTGGTGCAGGAAGGTCATCGCGGACGTCATCTCCGGCGTCGCGAAGCCGCACGTCTTGCCGTCCGGGCCCCAGGCGTCGGCGCCGAAGCCGCGCCACACCGAGGCGAGCAGCACCCACTGCTTGTACTCGAACTCGCGGACCACCAGCCCGGCCTTGCCGGTGTCGCGCGCGGCGACCTGGGTGGCGATCTGCTTGGCGGCGTCCCAGGTCCACCGTCCACTCGCGAGCAGCTGGTCCGGGGTCTCGGTGATTCCCGCCTGGGTCAGCAGGTTCTTGTTGTAGAACATGCCGAACGGCGACGTCGAGAACGGGTAGGCGAACAGGCTGTCGTCCTTGGTCCACAGTTTGGTGGCGGACGGGACCAGCTCGCCGACGTTGTAACCCGCGGTCGCGGACAGCGTCGGCTTGAGGTCGGTGAGCGCGCCGGATTGGACGAAGTCCGGGGCGTCGCGCTCGAGGATCCAGGCGAGGTCGGGCGGGTTGCCACCGGACATCTGGGTGGTCAGCGCGGCCGAGTACGCGCTGGTGTCGCCGGGGACGACGTCGAACTTCACCGACGCGACCTCGGGGTGGGACTTGCGGTACTCGGCGGCGATGGAATCGAAGAGGGCGAGCTGGTTCTTGTCCGTCGTCCAGACCGTCATGCGCAGGGCGATGTTCGTGTCGTCGCCGGCGCCGCCCGAGCAGGCGGTCGAGGCCAGGGCGACGGCGGACAACGCCGCGGCGATCAGCAGCCGGGCTCGGCGGTAGGCCACTCGTTGGTAGGCCACAGTGCCTCCTGGTTATTCGAATTAGCAGCGACGGTAAACGTCTCGTTCAGTAGCTGTCAACAGCCAGTGCGCCTGGTTATCGAGTGTGCACTGTGGAGGGTGGCGCCGCAGTGGCACCCTCGTGGAACGTGCACGGCAGCAGCAGCTGCCGGGGTTTCGGGTCCGCCAGCAGCTCGACCAGGACGCGCACCGCGTGCACGCCCATTTCGTGGCGCGGGATGCGGAACATCGACCAGTCGGTGGGCGTGCTCGGCACCGCGTGCGCCGACGGCTGCTGCGTCGGGTCGGCGTCACCCAGCACCACGAGCGAAAGGTCGTCGGGCACGCGCACGCCGAGGTCGTCCGCGTACGCCAGGATGCCGTCGGCCATCGCCGAGCTCTCGACGAGCAGCGCGGTGACCCCCTCGTCGAGCGCCTGCCGCAGCGCGAGCGCCGGGTCGTCGGCGAGGAATACCAGCGGCGGACGGCGGTGCTTGCGCGCCGCGGCCTCGTAGCCGGAGCGCCGGTCGAGGGTCGGCTCGTTCTCCTCGGTGACGCTCAGCAGGCCGACCTTGCGGTGCCCGAGCCCCCACAACCACTCGTGGACCTCACGGGTGGCCGCGACGTAGTCGGCGCCGACGTAGCTGATCGGCCCGGTCGGCGACTCGCGGCGGCCGACGAACACGAACGGGAACTGCTCCTCGACGAGCTGCGCGAGCTCCTGCGGGTCGTTGTGCCGGCCGAGCAGGATCGAGCCGTCGGCGATGCGCAGCCGGTTCGTGCCCTGGTCGTAGATGCGGCGGCGCCCGTCGCGGCGGCCACCGCTGGTGAACAGCAGCAGGTCGAAGCCCTGGGCCTCGGCCTCCTCCTCGATGCCGAGCAGGAACGGGCGGTAGAAGTCGGCCACGCCGGACGGGAACACCGACTCGTAGGTGAACACACCGAGGATCTGGTTGGACTTGCCGCGCAGGCGGCGGCCCATGATGTCCACGGTGTACCCGGTTTCGCGGAGCACCTGCTGCACGCGTTCGCGGGTCTCGGGGGTGACGCGCAGGCTGTCGGAGCCGTTCAGGACCATCGAGACGACGGCCTGCGAGACGCCGGCCAGGCGTGCCACCTGGGCCTGCGTGACCCGGCCCGAACCCGCCGTCATCGATGACTCCCTCCAGCGCGACTCCCGCGGACCTTACAGGTGGCATTTCAGTACCCCCGCACTTCCGGCCACCGGCGCTCCACGCCGGCGGCGTCGAGCTCGCGCGCGAACTCCTCGAAGAGCCGGCCGTCGGCCTGCACGGCCCGCGGTTCGACGCTCTCGCGCACGGCGAACGCGGCGAGCGTCCCGGCGACCTCACCGATGTTCCACTCGACCGGGTGGAGCCGGAAGCAGCCGTTGGTGATGTGCGTGGTGCCGATGTTCTTGCCCGCGGGCAGCAGGTTGTTCACCCGGACGGGCAGCAGCGCGCCGAGCGGGATCTCGTACGGCACGCTCGCGACGTCGACGTAGTTGTCACCGCCGGTCGACGGGTGCAGATCGATCCGGTAGCTCCCGACCCCGACGGCGTCCGTGCGCCGCACCCGGCCGTCGACGCCGAGGATCTCGGCCGAGACGTCGTGCTCGGTGACAGTGGTGACCGCCTTGATGCGCCGCGCTTCCCGGACGTACGCCGACTTCGCGAGGCCGTCCCGGGTGCCGGTGACGTCGGGCCGCAGCCTGAGGCCGGGGAAGCCGGTGCCGCCGTCCGCGCGGGGCGCCTCGGTCTGCAGCCAGTACAGGACGGACAGGCTCAGCTGCTTGGCTTCGTGGTGCGCTTCTGCGACGACGGCTTCGTCCGCGTGCCCGGGGATGGTGAGCGCGGGCTTGAGCCAGTAGTCGTTGAGCGGCCAGTTGACCAGGGTGATGTCGGAGTCGAAGGCGCCGTCGGCGTGCAGGCCGCGGGCGAGGATGCGGCGGAACGCCCAGAGTTCCTTGTCCCCCGCGTCGGCGCTCTGGTCGGCGCTGACGGACAGGGGGTCGCCGGCCGGGTTCGGCACGAAGGTGCGCTTGACCGGCTCGAGCGTCCGCGGGTCCGGGGCGACGAAGCCGAGCAGCGGGCCGGGCCAGAAGTCCGGCTGGTAGTCGCGCCAGAAGCCGTACATCTCGGGCCGGTCGATGACGTGGTGCTCGCCCTCGTGGTGCGAAACGGCGAAGCAGTAGGTGATCCCCTGCAGGTTGGCGGGATCCGCTTCCACCGGGGCGTGGGGTTCGTCGTGCTCGCTCTGCGCTTCCGCACCGGTGACGTGCTCGGTGCCGGTGAGCGGCAGCAGGTCGCCGTCCTCGGTGGCGTCGAGGACGTATTGGGCTTTCACCGTGACCCGCTCACCTCGGTGGTCTTCGAGGGTCACGGCGTCGACGCGATCTCCGCTGGTCACGGCATCGACGGGCCGGTGTTCGAGGAGGACGCGAATCCGCCCGGCGCTGACGTGCGGCGCGAGCAGGCTCTCGACGACGGCGAGCGCGACGCGCGGTTCGTGGCAGAGTTTGCTGACCTTCCCGGCCCCGGGGTTCAGCTCGGCCTGCCGCGCGGCCTCGGCCCGCAGCGGGTAGTGACGCCGGTAGTAACCGCGGATGCCTTCCCGCAGCTCACGGTAGGTGCGCGTGGACCCGAACCGCTCGATCCAGGGGTTCTCGTCGGGCGGCACGGCCTGCGCGGTCAGCTGCCCGCCGAGCCAGTCGGTCGCCTCGGTGAGCACCACGCGCCGCCCGGCCTTGGCGGCGGCGAGAGCCGCGGCGACCCCGCCGAGCCCGCCGCCGACCACCAGAATCTCCGTGTCCAGTTCCCTCATGAGCCTTCCCGGTGCCCGAGTAATACGAATTACTCAGGGCATACTGCGCGAGCCGGGTGCCGTGCGTCAAGCCCCGCCGACGACGTGATCGAAGGGCCGGCACACGTGATCCAGAGGTCGACACGCGTGATCAGGAGGTCGACACGGCCGGCCTTGAGGTCGTGCGCCGTGTCGACCCTTCAATCACGCGTGTCGGCTCCCCGATCACGCGTGTCGACCCTTCGATCACGCGAGTTGGCGTTCTGATCACGCGGTCAGAGCGGGAGGCCGGCGTAGTTGTTGGCCAGTTCCGTGGCCGCGGCTTCCGACGTCACCGTGCGCTGGAGCTGGGAGAGCTGGAGCTGCGCGTCGAAGTCGTCGCCGTGGCGGTGCAGCATCGACGTCATCCACCACGAGAAGTGCGTGCAGCGCCAGACCCGCCGCAACGCCGTGTCGGAATAGGCGTCGACGAGGTCGTCGTCACCCCGGAAGGAAGCCGTGAGCGCCGTGGAAAGCAGCGCGACGTCGGCCACCGCGAGGTTCAGGCCCTTGGCGCCCGTCGGCGGGACGATGTGGGCCGCATCCCCGGCCAGGTAAAGGTTTCCGTGCCGCATCGGGGTCGTCACGAAGCTGCGCATCGGCAGCACGCTCTTCTCCGTGATCGGTCCCGTGTGCAGCGTCCAGCCCGGGACGCCGAGCCGCTGCGACAACGCCGTCCAGATCCGGTCGTCGCTCCACCCGTCGATGTCCTCGTCCGGCGCCACCTGGAGGTAGAACCGGCTGACGTGCGGCGAACGCATGCTGTGCATGGCGAAACCGTCCGGGTGCCAGGCGTAGATCAGCTCGTCCGTCGACGGCGCGACGTCGGCCAGCACCCCCAGCCACGCGAACGGGTAGGCCCGCTCCCACACCTGGTGCCGCGGCACGAAAGAGCGGCTCGGCCCGTGGAACCCGTCGCAGCCGACGACGACGTCCGCGTCGATCCGCTGCGCGTGCCCGTCACCGTCCACAAAGGTCACGAACGGCGACTCCGTGACGTCGTGCAGCTCGACGTCGGAAGCGGAGTAGAACGCCGCCCGCCCGGCCTTTTCCCGTGCGGCCATCAGGTCCTTGGTCACCTCGGTCTGGCCGTAGACCGTCACGGACCGGCCGGTCAGGTCGACGAAGTCCAGGTGGTGCCGATTACCCGGCCACTGCAGGTGGATCCCGCGGTGTTCCATGCCTTCCGCGTCGAGACGGTCGCCGAGGCCGGTGTCGCGGAGCAGCTCGACCGTGCCGGCTTCGAGGATGCCCGCGCGGATGCGGGCCTGGACGTACTCCGGGGTCTGCCGTTCGAGCAGCACCGAGTCGATGCCCTCGAGGCCGAGCAGGTGGGACAGCAGCAGCCCGGCCGGGCCGGCGCCGACGATGACGACCTGGGTGCGCACGCGGAACGTCCTTTCGGTGACCGAACCCCGAGGATGACGCCGATACGACGCCCTGCACCAGGGCATTCTCATTCAATGAGAGATTGTCCGCGAGATCCCCCGCGCCGCGGCGAGCAGCGCCGGGATCTGCATCCGCGCGCTCCGGTCGTTGGGCACGATCACCGAGAGCGCCGCGACGACCTCGCCGTCCGAGCCCCGCAACGGCACCGCGATGCCGGTCGTCTCCTCGTCGATGAAGCCCGCGCAGTAGGCGTAGCCGTCGCGGCGGACGTCGGCGAGGAACCGCCGCAGCCGCGCCGGTTCGGTGAGCTTGGTGCGGCGGAAGGCTTCGAGGGGCGAAGCCAGCACCTGTTCCTGCAGCTCGAACGGTGCGTGCGCGAGCAGCACGAGCCCGGACGACGACGCGTGCAGCGGCAGCCGCCCGGCCACGCGCGTCACGTTGACGATCGCGCCGGGCGCCGAAAGCCGCTCGACGAACAGCACCTCGCGGTCTTCCAGCACCGCGAGCTGCGTGTGGTGCCCGACCACGGCGTGCAGGTCCTCCATGAACGGCAACGCGGCTTCCCGCAGCCCGAGCGTCGGCGACGCGCGCGACGCCAGCTCCCACAACCGGACGCCCACCCGCACCCGCCGATCGGGGTCCCGGCGCAGCCAGCCGTGCCCGACCAGCTCGTCGATCAGCCTCGACGCCGTCGCGACGTGCAGGTCCGCGCGCCGCGCGACGTCCGACACGCGCAGGGCCGGGGTGTCCGGCTCGAACGTCTCGAAGATGCGGACGACGCGCGACAGCACGGACTCACCATGGGCCGGTTTCACCACGTCAGGCAGTGTGCCCCACCTGGTGGCGGGGCACACTGCGACGTCACGGCAGGGCGTTCAGGAACGGCTCGTGGCTGTTCTGGAACTCCCAGTTGTAGTACTTGTCCCAGTTGATCGACCACGTCATCAGCCCCCGCAGCGCCGGCGACGCGCCGCCGCGCAGCGTGTACGAGCCGCAGCCGGTGCCCTTGGCCAGGCAGGTCACCGCCGTCTGGACGACGGACGGCGCGAGGTAGCCGTTGCCGGCGCTGACCGCCGCCGGCAGCCCGACCGCGATCTGGTCCGGCCGCAAGCCCGGGAAGAACTGGCCGGTGTTCGCGACGCTGAAGCCGGCCTTGAGCATGTCGCCCATCGCGATCGGGAAGTCCGCGGCGCCCATGTTGTGGTACTGGTTGTCCAGGCCCATCACCGGGCCGGAGTTGTAGTCCTGGACGTGCAGCACGGTCAGCGAGTCGCGCAGCGCGTTGATCACCGGCAGGTACGCGCCGGTCCGCGCGTCACCGCCGCCCGAGCCGCCGTAGAACTGGTAGCCGACCTGCACGAAGAACGTCTCCGGCGCCATCGTCAGCACGAAGGCCGAGCCGTACCTGGCCTTCAGCGTCTTCAGCGCGGAGATCAGGTTGACGATCACCGGCGTGGTCGGGTTGCGGAAGTCGGTGTCGCCGGAGTTGAGCGACAGCGAGTGGCCCTCGAAGTCGACGTCGAGGCCGTTGAGCCCCCACTTGTCGATGATCGCCGAGACGGAGCTGACGAAGGCGTCGCGCGCGGCGGTCGTGGTCAGCTGGACCTGGCCGTTCTGGCCGCCGATGGAAATGAGCACCTTCTTGCCCTGCGCCTGCTTCGCGCGGATCGCGGCGATGAAGTCGGCGTCGCTCTCGACGTTCGGGCACTCGGCGGCCGAGCAGCGGTTGAAGCGGATGTCGCCGGAGGTCACCGACGTCGGCTCGCCGAAGGACAGGTCGATGATGTCCCAGGCCGCGGGGACGTCGGCCATCCGGACGTACCCGGACCCGTTCGCGAAACTCGAGTGCAGGTACCCGATCAGGGAGTGCTTCGGCAGGCCGGTGTCGACGCAGCCGGTGGTGCTACCGGTCGCCGTCGCACTGCGCGGTGATTCGCCGGCGGTGTTGTAAGCGGCGACGGTGTAGCTGTGCGTCGAGCAGGCGGTGAGGCCGGTGAAGGTGGCGCTCGTGCCGGTGACGGTCGTGCGCAGCGTGCTGCCCTCGTAGACGCGGTAGCCGGTGACGGTGCCGGCGCTCGCACCCCAGCTCAGGGCGATGGAGGAGGCCGTGACGGCGCCTACTGCCGGGTTCCCGGGTGCACCGGGCGTGCCGGGGGTGCTGCCACCGGGCCCGTCGAGGACGACGTCGTCGGCGTAGTAGGTGCCGGCGCCGTACCAGCCGTGCAGGTAGAGCTGGGCCGACGTCTGGCTGGCGGTCGTGGTGAAGGACAGCGAAAGCTGGTTGTAGGCGCCCGCGTTGCCCGACCAGGTCGACGCGCCGCCGGTGATGCCCAGGTAGACCGGGTTGCCGCGGACCCACGCGGAAACGGTGTAGGTGGTGTTCGGCAGCACGGACACGGTCTGCGCGCACTGGGCGTAGTCGGAACCGGCCGGGGTGGCGGCGAGCGCGTAACCGCCGGAGTGCACCGGGGTCGTCACGGCCGTGCCGCCGGAGCACGTCCACCCCGAAAGCGAGCCGGCTTCGAAACCGGGATTGGTGAGCAGGTTGGCCGCATCGGCGGTGCTTCCGCCGGCCACCAGGCCGGAGAGCGCCAGCGCGAAGGCGGCGAGTGCAACGGAGAATCTGGAACGCCTCATCGGGTCCTCCAGTGGGGACGCGGTCGCACCGCGGAGAACTGTATTGTCTAGACCAATAGGTAAAATGTCCAGACCAACGAGCAGGGTGCGGATGCGGCGGGCGCACCGGCCGAGTGCGCGGGGCCGGTTCGGTTGATCGCCTGGGCGGCGCGCCACCCGGGGCCGCGCCTTGCAGTTCGCCCGGTTCGCCGCCAGGGCCTGCATCACTCGGAGCGCCCGCCCGGGCGGAATTCCAGACCAGCACGGCCGACACTCCGAGCCTTGCACCGCACCGCCCGCGGCCGCACCCTCCGTCAGCAGCCGCGCGGCCAGCCGTTCCGGCAGGCATCCGCCCGGTCGAGATCCCGCTCCCGGCACTACTCGAGCCGGCACGACAGGGTCCGGCCAGTCGACCACCTCGACCCCGCGCCGCTGGGGCCACACCCACCCGGTCGACCACGCGAACCCCGCGCAACCCGAAGCAGCACCCCAGCACCCGCCCGATCGGCTACCTCAGCTCCGCGCGAAACCTCAACCCCGTTCAGCAGCCGACCAGCAACCGCGCCACCAGCCTCGTGCGGCGCGCCCCAGCCCGGTCGACCACCCGGACACCGCGCCACCTCGCGCGCATGACCTCCTCAGCAGCCGACCAGTAACCGCGCCACCAGCCTCGTGCGGCGGACCCCGCCCCGGTCGACCACCCGGACACCGCGCCACCTCGCGCGCATGACCTCCTCAGCAGCCGACCAGCAACCGCGCCACCAGGCGAGTGCGGCGGGCCCCGGCCCGGTCGATCACCCGGACACTGCGCCACCCTGGCGGGACCTGCTCCGCCAGCAGCTCCTCCCGCCACTTCCCCGTGCGGCGGACGTGCCGCTCGAACGACCGCGGCCGCACCATCCGGCCGCGGCTGCGCTGCCCCTCCAGGGCCTGCTCGGCCGTGGCGTCGAGGAACAGCAGCCGCATCGAACGGCCCGTCAGCCTGCCGACCAGAGCCAGCAGCGCACGGGTCGACGCCCTCGTCGACGGCTCGTGGACCACCAATGGGCCGTCGGCCGAGATGGCCCGCCCGACGATCCGCAGCCGGTGGCCCGCGTGCACCAGCGGCCGGTACCAGCGGTACGGCACGGCCTCCGGCAGGACCGTCGCCAGCCTCGCCCGGACCTGGTCGGAGTCGAGCACCGGGATGCCCTCCGCCGCGTGGCGGAGCATCGTGGTCTTGCCCGCGCCGGGCAGCCCGGCGACGACGAGCAGGTCACGCGGTCCGAGCTCGATGACAGTGGGCTCGCTCATGCTCCGACAACGCCCGGTCGAAGGTAATGGTTCCTTTACTTTCACCTCACGGAACGTGACATCGGGGGTGACCGTCCGCGCTCGGCGGGGCAGCACCACTCCGCGGTGGGGCCGGTTCTCACGTGCCGTGTCCGGCGTCACCCACTCGCCTGAAAACCCATGCGTGACAGGGCATCCGAGACGCCGGAACCGCTTCGGGTGAAGATCGCCCGCGCCTCTTCCCGGCGTCCGGAAAATCCCTATCTTCTGGAAGGGACGCCACGGCCAGAACAGGGGAAAGGCATCATGACCCAGTCGCTGGAACTCCCACTCCAGGAATACTGTCTCGATTGGACACTCACCGGCGACGACGGCGGCCGGGTCGAGGTCACCCTCTCCGGTCAGGTGACCCTCTTGGACAACAACCGGTTCTACAAGATCGACGGGGTCGTCTACGTCGCCCACGGGGACGCCGACATCCGCGCGGTCGGGAATCCGCGGCTGTCCGTGCGCCGCAACGGCGTCGAGAAGTCCGGGCGCCAGTGGGGCTGGGAAATGTGCTCGGCGCGCAAGAGCCTCGGCGCGCTCAACACGATGGAGGGCTACTTCGTCCGCACCGGCTACTGGGCACCCGCCGACCGCTCGATCCAGCTGAGCCTGTGCGCCGAACTCGGCTGGAGCCGGCGCAAGTCCTACAGCCCGCACGTCACCGTGCGGATGGTCGACTGAATCTCCTAACGACCGGCCACTGTGGACGCGTGCCGCCGCCGGACCGCCACCACGACGAACCCGGCCGCGACCGCGCCCGCCACCGCGCACCCGGCACCGAAGCCCGGTGACGGTTCGTGCACGCGCAGCACCGAGAGACACAGCCACAGCGCCGCGCCGAACAGGATCCCGAGCACCGGCCCGGCGAACAGCGAACCCCGCCCGCGGTGGCCGTTGCGGATGTTGCGCAGCACCGACTCCAGGTAGGCGAGCGCGAACAGCGCCAGGATCAGGCTGCCCGCGCCCATCGCGCTGGCCAGCGGGTGCTGCGACGTGAGCAGCGTGAACGTCTGGGTGACGGTCCCGGTCTGGATGGTCGCGGTGACCGCGCCGCCGACGATCCACCGCGCCAGGCCCGGCAGTTCGAGCTGGGCGGTGAACCCGTTGCCCGCGGCCTTGGACGTCGTCTCGGCGGAGCCGAGCGGGATCCCGGCCGCGGCAAGGTCCAGCGCGACCCGGCCGGGGTTGCCGGGACCGGTCACCGTCAGCGGTTTGCTGAGGTCCACCTCGACCGGCGCCGACACGGGCGCGTCGCCCAGTTTCAGCGTGGACGGCGCCTGGTGCGGCAGCCGTTCCGGGTTGAGCAGCGCGAGCACCACCAGCACGATCGCGGCGGCGGCCGCCGCGAGCCGGAACCACAGGGTGGACGCCGGGCGCGGCTCGGGCTCGGGCTGCCGCGGGACCCGCGTCGCGGACAGCGTCGGGTCCGGCGCGGACGGGCGCTGGACCGGCCGCGTCCGGGCCTCCGCCGGCGGCGCGGGAGCGGTCGGCGAGTTGAGCCCGGCGATCACCCGGGGTGTCAGGTGCAGCACCGGCACGCCCGCGCGTTCGAGCCAGCCCGGGCCGTAGACGGCGGTGGCGGCGCTCGCCAGGTCGGCGGCGAAGGATTCGGCTTCCCGGTAACGCGCATCGAGCTCACGCGCCAGGCTGCGCATGATCACCCCCGCGATCGGGATCGGCACCCCGGCGATCGGCCGCGGGTCGGTGAACATGTGCTGGCGCATCATGCTGATCGCGCCGCGGGTGTTGTCGAACGGCAGCTGCCGGGACAGCAGCTCGTAGAGCACCGTGCCGGCCGCGTAGACGTCGGCCGCCGGACTCAGGGCGTTGCCCATCGCCTGCTCCGGCGCGATGTAGGCCGGGGTGCCGAGGATTTCGCCGCCGTGCGTGACGAGCGTGGCGCCTTCGCTGATGACGCGCGCGATGCCGAAGTCGGCCACCTTCATCACGCCTTGCGTGGTGAAGAGCAGGTTCCGCGGCTTGACGTCGAGGTGCAGCACGCCGGCCCGGTGCGCCGCGTGCAGCCCGGCGAGCATCGCCAGGCCGATCGCGCAGGCCTGCTCGCCGCTGACGCCGCCGCCGTGGAACCGGCTGTGCACGGTGCCGCCGTCGAGCCGTTCCATCACCAGCAGGTGCTCGCGGCCGGTGCGGACGTAGTCGTAGACCGGCACGATGTGCGGGTGGTCCAGGCTGGCCAGCACCCGGGCCTCGCGGTCGAACAGCTCGCTGCTCGCGGCGTGGTTGAGCACGTCCCAGGGCAGCTGCTTGATCGCGACGCTGCGGCCCAGCGTCCGGTGCGTCCCGGCGAACACGACACCCATGCCGCCTTCGCCGATCTCGGCACCGATGTCGTACTGCGGGAGCGCGGCGACGAGGTCCGCCGGTGCGCTCATCGGGTGACGTCCCGGGTCGCGGGGACGCGCATCCGGACGGTGGCGTCACCAGTGCCCTCGTAGACGGGTTCGGGGGCCGGCTTCACCGGGTTCGGCGTCAGGTAGCCCAGCAGGAACGCGATCGCCGCGGCGCCGAGCACCACCGGGATCTCGATCGCCGGTTCCGGCGGCACCAGCCGCAGCACGGACAGCGTGATCACCGCGACCAGGCCGGTGCCGAACCCGGCGGGCAGGAACCGCAGGCCGCGGCGCCAGCGGTTGGCGGCCAGGCGGTGGCGCGCCAGTGCGAGCAGCGCCGTCAGCCAGGCCAGGATCGTGAGCACCAGCATCGCCAGGCCGAAGACGCCGTAGACCGACCAGAACGAGCCGCGGACGTCGGCGACGGTGGTGGCTTCGCCGAGCGTCGCGCGCTGGGCGTCGAGCAGCTCGACCGACGACGGCAGCAGCCCGGTCGCCTGCCCGGACAGGTCACCGAGGTCGAGCACGAACGTCCGGGTCACCCGGCCCCGCGCCGGCACCTCGAAGGGCGCGGTCGTGTCGTAGGCGAAGAAGGTGAGCGCCAGGGCGACGCCGGAGAGGCGCACGCTGCGGACCTTCACCGGCGCGTTGCCGGTGTTGGTGGCCACGACCTCGAGCTTGACCTGGTTCGCCGGGTCGATCGCGACGGTGGCGTCCGCGATCGGCCGGTCGTCGATCGACACGTCCAGCCCGAGCGAACCGGACTCCGCCGAGGCGGGTGGCGCGCCGAGCAGCACCATGCACAAACCCAACGCAACCCCCGCCGCGATGACACGTCCCATTGGGCATCCCCTACTTGCTTAATCCGACTCGTGCGGAATGCTACAGCGACCACACACCCGGGGAGGGACGTTCCGATGCGTTACGTGGTTCGGTTGTTTTTCGGCACCGTGGCCGGGGCATTGCTCCTGCTCGCGCTAATGGGCACGAGTAACGCACAGGTTCCTCCGTCGGTTGGTTTGAAACCTTCGAGTGGTCCGGCGGGCAGCTCTTTCACCATTTCCTGGAACGGATTCCCGACCTGCCGGGTCATCAATTTCCTCTGGGCGGGCAGTTCGCTCGGGTCCAAGGCGGCCCCGGCGGTGAGCGGCCAGTTCCCCACCGCCGTCCCCACGACCGCGAAGCCGGGTTCGTACACGGTCACCGCCACCTGCACGAGCCAGAAGGAGACGGCCAGCGGCACGTTCGTCGTCACCGGCACGACGACCACCACCCCGCCACCGCCGCCGACCACCACCCCGGTCACGCCGCCCGTCACGACCAAGCCGTCCAAGCCCGGCGGCCCCACGACCACGCCCGCCACCACGACCACCCCGCCGACCACCACGACCACCCCGCCGACGTCGACCACCCCCACCACGCCCGGCACGCCGCCGACGACGACCAGCACCGAGCCCAAGCCGGGTGAGCTGGTGCTCGACCGGCCGAGCGTCCAGCCCGGTGACGAGCTGTCGGCGTCCGGGAAAGGCTGCCAGCCGGGCCGGACGGTGACGCTGACGGCCGACGGCACCGAGGTCGGCTCGGCCTACACCGACAGCACCGGCGCCTTCACCGCGCCGGTCCAGTTCACCCGGATCGAGGCCGGGCCGCACACGGTGGTCGCCGACTGCGGGGTGCGCCTGACCGGCACGGTCGACCAGGTCGTGACCCACTCGTCCGGCGGGCAGACGAGCACCCTGGTGATCCTGGTGTTCTTCGTGCTGGCCGGTATCGCGGTGGTCCGCTTCCCGTAACCACCCCGTTGACATGCAGCCGTTAGGCTGCCTATCGTAAATAGGCAGCCGGACGGCTGCATGTCACGAGGAAGGCGCGATGGACGAGGTCTTCAAGGCGCTGGCCGATCCCAGCCGCCGTCAGCTGCTGGACGTGCTCAACGAGCGCAACGGCCAGACCCTGCGGGAACTGTGCGCGGGACTGGACATGGCCCGGCAGTCGGTGAGCAAGCACCTGGCCGTGCTCGAAGCGGCCGGCCTGGTCACGACGACCTGGCGGGGCCGGGAAAAGCTGCACCACCTCGACGCCGCGCCGATCAACGGGATCGCCGAGCGCTGGATGACGCGCTACGACCGCCACCGGGCCGGCGCGCTGGCCGATCTCAAACGAGCACTGGAGTCCGCACCGATGAACGAATTCGCGTACACGACCTACATCAGCACCACGCCCGAAAAGCTCTGGCAAGCGCTTACCGATCCGGCGTTCACCCGGCAGTACTGGGGTGTTTCCTTCGAGACGGACTGGAAAAAGGGGTCGCCGATGGTCTGGGCGGAAAGCGGCGCGAAAACGAGCGACCCCGACCAGGTCGTCCTCGAATCCGATCCCTTCCACCGGCTTTCCTACACCTGGCACACCTTCACCCAGGAATGGGCGAAAGGCGCGGGCGTCGACGACGAAACCCTGGCGAAACTGCGCGGCGAAAAGCGCAGCAAGGTCTCGTTCACGATCGAACCGCACGGGGAAAAGGTCAAGCTGACGGTGCTGCACGACGGCTTCGACGACGAGAGCACCACCCGGTCGATGTGCAGCGAGGGCTGGCCCGCACTGCTGTCGAGCCTGAAGACGCTCCTGGAGACCGGCGCTCCACTTACCTGACCACGACTTATCGGGCGAACCGTTCGAACGCGACACTTCTCCCACAGGGAAACGTCCGGATTCTCCCCCTTTCGTGGGCGGCCGGCTGAAGTCCGGGTGAATTCCCTCCTCACGGCCCCATCGGATGCGGTTTTCCGGGCGTTAGGCTCGCATAATCCGTGACCGGGAATGGTCCGATCGAGTGACGGGAGAGCGTGCGTGCCGGGGTCAGTGCGTACTCGCTGGATCGTGGCGGTGGTCGCCCTCGCCGTCGTGGCCGGCGCCGCCGTGGTGTTCTGGCCACGCGACGCCGAGGCGCAGGACCCGGAGATCGCGATCTCCCGCTCGTCCTGCGGCACCGGCTGGTCGGCGCCGAAACCCGGCCCGCAGACGTTCCTCCTGCACAACACCGGCTCGGTGACCGCCGAGGTCGACCTCATCGACCCCGCCACCGGCGTGATCTACGGCGAGGTCGAGGGGCTCGGCCCGGCGACCACCCGGCCGCTGCAGGTCAACCTCGGCAACGGCAGTTACGCGTTCCGCTGCCTGCCCGAGGACGCGAGCGCGATCGTCGGGCCGGTCGCGCAGGTCAGCGGCGGTGCCGAGCGCACCGGGCCGGGTGTCGCGCCGGTGACGCACAACGACCTGCTCGGCCCGCTCAAGGCCTACCAGGCGCACGTCACCACCGGCCTCGGCGAGCTGGTCGCGAACACCGGCGCGCTGAAGAACGCCGTCCACGGCGGCGACCGCACCGCGAGCGAGTCGGCCTGGCTGACCGCGCACCTGACCTACGAGCGGCTCGGTGCCGCGTACGACGCGTTCGGCGACTCCGACGGCGCGCTCAACGGCACCGCCGACGGCCTCCCCGGCGGCACCGCCGACGAGGGCTTCACCGGGTTCCACCGGCTCGAGTCCGGCCTCTGGCACGGCGAGGACCTCGGCGCGCTCGCCGGTGTCGCCGACCAGCTGGACACCGACGCCCACACCCTGCAGTCGGCCTTCGGCGACAGCCAGGTCGACGGCAACGACCTCGCCCTGCGCGCGCACGAGATCATGGAGAACACGCTGCAGTTCGAACTCACCGGCCGCACCGACTACGGCAGCGGCACCACCCTCGCCACCGCCCGGGCGAACCTCGACGGCACCCGGGCCGTGCTGGACGTCCTGCGCCCGCTGCTCACCCCGCGCTACCAGCAGCTGCCGAAGCTGGACAGCTGGCTGACCCGCACGCAGACGGCCCTGGACGCCGCCCACCGCCCGGACGGGTCATGGACCCCGCTGGCGCAGCTGGACACGAAGCAGCGGCAGAAGCTCAACGCGGACGTGAGCGAGCTGACCGAGCTGCTGGCCCCGATCGCGGCGATCGCCGAGCCGAGGAGGGTCTCGTGAGCGACCAGCCTCGCTGCCCCGTGCCGCACCCGGCCGCAACCCAGACCCCCGCCGGCCTGCCTCGCCGTTCCTTCCTGCGCCGGGCCGCGATGGGTGCCGGGCTGACCGTCGCCGCCGGGGCCGGGCTCGGGGCGTCCGCCGGAGTCACCGACAGCACGTCGCCGGTGCCGTTCCACGGGGCGAACCAGGCCGCGATCCTGCGGACGCCGCCGACCCAGACGATCGTCGCCTCGTTCGACGTCGTCGCGGAGTCGAAGGCCGAGCTGACCGACCTCTTCCGCACCATCACCGACCGGGCGCGGTTCCTCACCGGCGGCGGCGCGCCCGCGGCCCTCGGGATCACCGGGCCGCCCGCCGACTCGGGGGTGCTCGGCCCGGTCGTGCCGGGTGGCGACCTCGGCGTGATCCTCGGCGCCGGTGCGTCGCTGTTCGACGACCGGTTCGGACTGGCGAAGCTCAAGCCCGCCAAGCTGAAGCCGATGCGGATGTTCCCGAACGACGCTTTGGACCCGGCCCAGTGCCACGGCGACCTGAGCCTCACGCTTTCGGCGAACGCGAACGACACGGTGCTGCACGCGCTGCGCGACATCACCCGCGCGACCCGCGGCGGCATGCAGCTGCGCTGGCGGATGAACGGGTTCAGCTCGCCGCCGCGCCCGTCCGGCACCCCGCGGAACCTGATGGGCTTCAAGGACGGCACTTCGAATCCGGAAGGGTCCGAACTGGACAGTCTCTTGTGGACCTCCGGCGGCGGCGAACCCGCGTGGGCGGCGGGCGGCAGCTACCAGGTGGTCCGGCTGATCCGGATGCTGGTGGAGTTCTGGGACCGGGTTTCGCTGACCGAGCAGGAGAACATGTTCGGCCGCCGCCGTGACACCGGCGCCCCGCTCGACGGCACCGACGAGAGGGACGTCCCGCGCTACGCCGAAGACCCGATCGGCACGGTCATCCCGCTGACCAGCCACATCCGGAAGGCCAACCCCCGCACCCCGGAAACCGACAACAGCCGGATCCTGCGCCGCGCGGTGAACTACGACCGCGGCGTCGACAGCAACGGCAACCTCGACATGGGCCTGCTGTTCGTCTGCTACCAGCAGGATCTGGAGCGCCAGTTCGAGGCGGTCCAGACCCGGCTGGCCGACGAGCCGCTGGTCGACTACATCTCCCCGTTCGGTGGCGGCTACTTCTTCGCGCTGCCCGGCGTAACCGGCCCGGACGACCACTTCGGCCGCTCTCTGCTCGCCTGACTGCGAACCCACCACGAAAGGAATCCACTGTGGACACGAGAATCCGCCGCCGGCGGCGGGGCCTGCTCGGCGCCGGGGCTCTCGCCTCGGTCGCCCTGCTGGCCGTCGTCACCGGTTCCGCGGCGAGCACCGCGGAAGCCCAGCCGCTGAACCTGTTCCCCGCCCACTGGATCCCGACCGCGACGCCGATCAAGCACGTCGTGGTCATCTTCGGCGAGAACATCGCGTTCGACCACTACTTCGGCACCTACCCGAACGCGGCGAACACGGACGGCACCCCGTTCCAGGCCGCGCGCAACACCCCGAAGGTCAACGGGCTCGACCACAAGCTGCTGACCGACAACCCGAACGCCTACAACCCGAAGCGGCTCACCCACGAGCAGGCCCTGACCTGCGACCAGAACCACAACTACGGCGCGGAGCAGGCCGCCTTCAACGGCGGCAAGATGGACAAGTTCGTCGAGAAGACCGAGACGGACAAGTGCACCGGCCAGCCGGTGCTCTTCGGCGAGCCCGGCCTGGTGATGGACTACTACGACGGCAACACCGTCACGGGCATGTGGAACTACGCGCAGCACTACGCGCTGAACGACAACTCGTTCAACACGGTGTTCGGGCCGTCCAGCCCCGGCGCGATCGATCTGATCTCCGGCAACACGCACGGCGTCCAGGCCGTGAACTCGGTGACGCACGAGCCGGTCAGCGACGCCTACGCGGTCCAGTCGCCGGACGCGAACGGCATCGGCACGATGATCAACGACCCGGACCCGGCGTGGGACGACTGCTCGGACAAGAACCACACGAGCACGGACAACCTGGCGACCATGCACGGCCGTAACGTCGGTGACCTGCTCAACCAGCGTCACGTGACGTGGGGCTGGTTCCAGGGCGGCTTCCGCCCGACGGGCTCGGCCAACGGTTACGCGGTCTGCGGCGCGACCCACGCGAACGTCGGCGGCGCGGCCGCGGTGGACTACAGCCCGCACCACGAGCCGTTCCAGTACTACAAGTCGACGGCGAACCCGAAGCACCTGCCGCCGTCCTCGGTGCAGGCGATCGGCCAGACCGACCGCGCGAACCACCAGTACGACGTCTCGGACTTCAACGACTCGCTGCAGGCCGGCTCGATGCCCGCAGTGAGCTTCCTGAAGGCGCCGGAGTACCAGGACGGCCACGCGGGCTACTCCGACCCGCTGGACGAGCAGCAGTTCGTGGTCGGCGAGATCAACAAGATCCAGCAGTCCCCGGACTGGCGCTCGACGGCCATCGTCCTGGCCTACGACGACTCGGACGGCTGGTACGACCACGTGGCTTCGAAGGTCGTCAACGGCTCGCACGACGCTTCGCAGGACCAGGCGGTGTGCACGGGCAAGCCGGCCGCGCTCGGCGGCTACCAGGACCGCTGCGGGTACGGCCCGCGGCTGCCGCTGCTGGTGATTTCGCCGTACAGCAAGGTGAACCACGTCGACCACACCCAGACGGACCAGACCTCGGTGCTGAAGTTCATCGAGGACAACTGGTTCGCCGGCCGCGTCGGTGACAGCTCGTTCGACGCACGGGCGAACTCGCTGTCGGGGATGTTCGACTTCTGGTGGCCCCAGGCGGGCAAGCTGCCGCTCGACCCGAAGACCGGGGCGGTGGCGCACCGGTAGCTCTCTCGGAGCTGGATGGGCCCGTGGCCGGTTGGCCGCGGGCCCGTCTTGTGCGCGGCCTCAGCTCCGCAGGGCGTCCCGGTCCCAGGCCAGCGTGACCACCGTGCCTTCTTCGCCGGACGAGATGTCCGCCCGGTCCGCGCTGGCCCGCAGCAACATCAACCCGCGCCCTCGCAGGGACACCGGGCGGGGGTCGGGAACGGGGGGCCGCCACTGGCCGTGGTCGGTGATCACCACCTCGATGCGGTCCGCGTGGATCGCCGCGTCGAGGTCCACCGAGCCCGAACCCGAACCGTGATACGCGTGGTCGGCCACGTTCGCCAGGGCTTCGTAGCTCGCCAGCACGATGTCCTGGGCCCGGTCCGGCTCGACGCCCGCCGCCAGGACCCACGCCGTCAGGTCGTGCCGCAGGCGCCGGAGGGCCGCGGGCGCGGCCGCGACGCCGTGACGGCGGAACGGGGCCGCCGACCCGGCGGATTCGTGCATCGGGTTCGCCTTTCTCCCCTGCCCCGGGGCCGTCACGTCCGGAGGGCTTCGTCGACGGTGGGGTGGACGCCGATCCACGTGTCGAGCCCGGTGGTCGTCAGCGGGCCCGACGTCACCGGCGAATCACTCACCACCCGCAGCGCGCGCTCCGCCAGCTTGCGGTGCGCGGACGCGAGCACCTGCAGGCCCGCCGAGCAGAAGAACGTCACCTCGCGCAGGTCGACCACCAGCACTTCGGGTCCGTCGGCGAGCACGCTGCCGACGACCTCCTCGAACTCCGGGGCGCTGAGCAGGTCGATCTCGCCCGCCACGGACAGCACGGCGCACTCACCCCGCCAGTCGAGCGTGGCCGCCAGCTCGGTCGGGGGGAGATCCCGGGAAGAAGGGCTCACGGCCCCTTATCGTGCCCCAATCACCGCCACCGCGCCACGCCGGAACTCACCGGTGCGGGAGCTGCACCACGGTGACCCAGAAGTCGTCGATCTGCCGGACGACCTCGACGAACTTCTCGAAGTCGACCGGCTTGGTGACGTAGGCGTTGCAGTGCAGGTCGTAGCTGCGCAGGATGTCCTCCTCCGCCTCCGACGTCGTCAGCACGACCACCGGGATCGTCCGCAGCGCCGGGTCCTGCTTGATCTCGCCGAGGACCTCACGGCCGTCCTTGCGGGGCAGGTTGAGGTCGAGCAGGATCAGCCCCGGCCGCGGCGCGTCGGCGAAGCGCCCCTCACGGCGCAGGAACTGCAGCGCCTCGACGCCGTCGCTCGCGATGTGCAGCGCGTTGCGGATCTTGTGGTGCTCGAACGCTTCCTGCGTCATCAGCACGTCGCCCGGGTCGTCCTCGACGAGCAGGATGTCGATCGGTGCCAGCGTCTCGCTCACGCGTCGCCCCCTTCGTCGTCGCCGCGCTCGAGCCGAGCGGGCAGGGTGAACCGGAAAGTTGCGCCCGTTTTGGTGTCACCGTCGACGCCCTCGGTCTCGAGCCAGATCCGGCCACCGTGGTACTCGACGATCCGGCGGCACATGGCCAGCCCGATCCCCGTGCCCGGGTAGGCGCTGCGGCTGTGCAGCCGCTGGAACAGCGCGAAGATCCGTTCGGCGTACTCCGCCTCGATGCCGATCCCGTTGTCCTGCACCGAGAACACCCAGTCGTCGCCGTCGCGCTCCGCGGTGACCCGCACCTCCGCCGGCGCCTCGCCGTGGAACTTGAGCGCGTTGCCGATGAGGTTCTGGAACACGGCCGTCAGCAGCGCCGGCTCGGCGCTGACCTTGGGCAGGTCGTCGTGGACCACCCGGCCGCCGCTGAGCGAGAGCGCGACCTCGAGGTTCGCGAGCGCGCCGTCGACCAGCTCGCCCGCGGGGACCACGACGTGCTCCCCCGGGTTCCGGCCCACGCGGGAGAACGCCAGGAGGTCGTTGATCAGCACCTGCATCCGCTTGGCGCCGTCGACGGCGTACTCGATGTACTGCTCGCCGCGCTCGTCGAGCAGGCCCTGGTAGCGCTTCTGCAGCAGCTGGCAGAAGCTCGCCACCTTGCGCAGCGGTTCCTGCAGGTCGTGCGAAGCGACGTACGCGAACTGCTCCAGGTCGGCGTTGGACCGCTCCAGCTCGTGCGTCCGCCGGTCCAGCAGCGCGTGCGCCCGCTCCAGCTCGGCCACCTCGTCGAGGATCCGCTGCCTCATGGCCTCGACGTCGCTGCCCAGCTGGACCAGCTCGATCGGCCCGTCACCCCGGACCGGGCGGTGAATGTCCTGGTCGGCGACCTGCCGGACCTCGTCGGCCAGCCGCAGGATCGGCTGCGTGATGACGCGCCGCAGCCCGAGGAACAGCAGGACGAACAGCAGCACGATGAGCACCGCGACGGCGATGAGCATCGCGGTCAGGAAGCTCGCCGCGCTGTCGAGGTCGGCGCGGCCCTCGGCGCGCAGCGTCGTGAGGTGGGTGGCCTGGGCGTCGAGGGTGACGCGCACGGCGTCGAACTGGGTCCGGCTGCGGTCGGCCTGCGCCGGGGTGACCGCCGGCGCGGCCGGGGTGATGGTGGGCGCGACCGTCGCCTGCCAGGCCGACGCGGCCGCCAGGACGCGGTCGAGGTCGTCACCGATCTGCGTGCCGGGGGACGCGCCGAGCTGCCGCAGCTGGTTGACGGCGTCGGCCTGCGAGCGGACGCCGTCGTTGTACGGCGCGAGGAAGTCCGGCTGCCGGCCGAGCTGGTAACCCCGGACGCCGGTCTCCTGGTTCAGCAGCGCCGTCGACAGCTGGATCGCGGCGAGCCGCTGGGCGCCGATGACGTCGAGCAGGCGGTTGCGGGCGTCGGTGAGATTGCTCATCGCGACCGCGCCGCCGGCCAGGGCCGCGAGCAGCAGCACCGCCTCCACCAGGGCGAGCAGGGTCAGCCAGCGGCGGATCGGCCAGCCGCGCACAGTGCCGGTCATCGGCCGTTCTCCCCGGGGATGTGGTTGAGCAGAGCGAGGGCGACGTCGTCGTCCAGCGGGCCGGAGTTGAGGCGTTCGGCGCGGGCGATCAGTTCGTCGAGGAGTGCGCGGCCACCGAGGCCGTCCTGGTGGCGGATGTCGAGCACGAGGTCGGCCATCCGCTCGTGGCCGAGGCGTTCGGACCCGGCGCCGACGCGGCCTTCGAACACGCCGTCGGTGTAGAGCAGCAGGGACCAGCCCGGTTCCAGCGGCACGTCGAGGGCCTCCCACTTCGTGCCTTCGACGACGCCGAGCGGGACGCCGAGGCGTTCGCCGGAGAGCAGGTGCCCGTCGCCGGGGGTGAGCAGCAGCGGCGGCAGGTGCCCCGCCAGCGACAGGCGCAGGGATCTTCGGTCCGGCGCGACGACGACCATGCAGACGGTGGCGAACAGCGGCTCGATCCGCTCGTGCACCAGGACCCGCTCGACCATGCTCAGCACGTCGGCCATCGGCAGGCCGGCCATCACCAGCGAGCGCCACGCGATCCGCAGCGCGACGCCGAGCGCGGCCTCGTCCGGGCCGTGGCCGCAGACGTCGCCGATCATCATGTGGAGGCTGCCGTCGTCGAGCTCGATGGCGTCGTAGAAGTCGCCGCCGAGCAGCGATCCGTTGCGGCCGGGCCGGTAGCGGGAGGCCAGCTCGAGGTGCGGGTCGTGCAGCAGCGGGCTGGGCAGCAGGCCGCGCTCGAGCCGCGCGTTCTCGCGGGCGAGCAGCTGCTGCTGGAGGAACTGCTGCTCGACCTGCTCGGCGCGCTTGCGCTCGCGGGCGAAGCGCAGGGCCTTCACCAGCAGCGGCCCGTCGACCTGGTCCTTGACGAGGTAGTCCTGCGCACCGGCGGCGACCGCGGCGACGCCGGTGGCCTGGTCGTGCTGGCCGGTCAGCACCACGACCGCGACACCGGGCGCGTGCTGGGCGAGGCGGGTGAGCCCGCCGAGCCCGATCGCGTCGGGCAGCTGGAGGTCGAGCAGGACGCAGTCGGCGGTCAGCGGGGCCGCGAGGGCGGCGGTGAGGGTCTCGACGCGTTCGAGGGCGACCGGAACGGAGGTGTCGGCGAGCATCTCGTCGACCAATAACGCGTCACCGTCGTCGTCCTCGATCAGCAGCACGCGCAAGCGGGTGCTGGGATCCCACGATGAGTCGGCGGTCACCGGTTTCTCCCGTTCAGCGGCACCTTCGGACGATCACCCTAGCGGCACCGGTCGCGGCCGCCTACGACCGCACGGCCCCGGCAGGGGTAGCGATTTATAGCACCCCGGTGTCCCGCCCGGTGCACAACGGTTCGGCTCGCCGCGGTCCCGTTACCGTGCCGTTCACGACCGATCCGGCCACGGTCACGGCCGGATGACTTCGTGGCAACGGTTCCGTGCCGCGGGGAAGCCGGCCTCCTTTGGCCGGATCGGTTACCGGGTCTCCGCGCCTACCCTGGTGTTATGCCCGAACCGCCCGTTCCGGTCCGGCACGCGGCCTTCGCGTGGTGGGGTGCGACGGCGTGCTGGTTCCTCGGCTCGCTGTTCGGCCGGCTGCTCGGCGGGCACGCCACGCCAGCACTGGGGACGAGCGGGGCCGGTGACCGCGACGCCCTGCTGGCGGCGACCCTGCCGGCCCCGGTCGCGGTGCTCGCGTTCGTGATCGCGGCCGGGTTGTGGGCGTCATTGGTGTACGGCGTGTACAGCGGCGTGGGCTGGGCGCGCGTCGTGCTCGCGATCGCCGGCGCCGTCGGCGTCTTCGACCTGGTGCTGCAGCTGTTCTCCGTCGTCGCCTCGTCCGCCCACGGCACCGGCGACCTGGTGCGGGGACTGGCGTTCCTGCTCGCGCTGGGCCTGTCGCTGGCGGGCTTCACGATGATGTTCCGGACGGACGCCGCCCCGTACTTCGCCCGGCGCCGCTGATCACAGGGCGCCGTAGAACCTCCGGTGTGCCTCGGCCGCGGCCGGCCAGGTGTATAGCCGCGCCAGCGCTCGCCCGGGCGCCGGGTCGGTGTCCGCCATCGCGGCACGCAGCTCGCGCGCGAAACCGGGCGGGTCGGCCGCGAACCGGGCCACGCCGCCGAAGACCTCGCGCAGCACCGGCAGGTCGCGCGTCACCACCGGCACCCCGGCGGCCAGCGCCTCCATCGCGGCCAGCCCGAACCCCTCCTTGGTGGAGGGGAAGGCGAACACCGCCGCGGACGCCATCAATGACGGCAGCTCGTCGTGGGCGACCGGGCCCAGGACGTCCGGCTCGACGCCCAGCTCTGCCGCGCGTTTCTCCCAAAGCGTCCGGTAGTCGCGGTAGTCGAAGAGCGTCTCGCCGCCGGCGATGACCAGGCGGACAGCCGGGTCGGCCAGGAGCGCGTACGCCTCCAGCAGGTCCAGCGAACCCTTGCGCGGCTCGATCCCGCCCACTGCCAACACATAACGTCCTCGGCCGGTATCCGGGCGAGCGTTGGCGAAGCGGTCGTAGTCGACGCCGTTGGGGATGACCGTCGCCTCGATGCCCCAGCCGTCACGGACCTCCGCGGCGACGGACTCCGAGACGCAGAGGTGTGCGTACGGCCGGACGATCGCGCGTTCGTGACAGGCCGCGAGTTCCGGCGTGGTGAAGGTGTCGAGGTGGTGGATCGTGCGCACGCAGTGGTCGACGGCGTTCGCGCTGATGCAGTCCTGCGCGTGGACGACGTCGTAGGCGTCCGGGGTGAACGCCGCGCGCAGCACCGCGATCGACCGCAGGATCCGCTCGCCGACGCTCTCGCCGGGGACGTCCGGGAACGGGACGATCGCCTGCCGCACTCGCGGGTCCACCGGCCGGAAGAACCCGGCGTCGCCGCCGCGGCCGAGCGTCCAGACCGTGACGTCCTCACCGAGGGCCGCGAGGGCCTCGGCCAGCGCGAGCGTGTGCACGACCCCGCCGCGGGGTTTGGTCGAGTAGCTCAGCAGGGCGATGCGCATCAGGCCTCCCGGTAGACCTCGGGTTTCCGTTCCCCCAGGTGGTGCAGCACGCGACGGGCGTTCGCCAGTTCCTGCTCGACGTCGAGTTCGGCGACCGCGATGCCCGCCTTGGACCACGTCCGCGCCAGGATCTCGCCGCCCGGCCCGACGACCTTGGCCTGGCCGAGGAACCGCATCCCGCCCATCGCGCCGGTCTGGTTGGACGACACGAGCACCACCTGGTTCTCCGCCGCCCGCGCCTGGTCGTAGAGGTCGAACAACCGCGACTGGCGGTCCTGGGCCATCCGCGGCGCGCGGTTGGTGATGCTGGTCGGCCACGCGCTGAGGCAGGCGACGATGTCCGCGCCGTCCACCGCCAGGGACCGGGCCGACTCGGGGAACGTCTTGTCGTAGTCGATCAGCATGCCCAGCCGCCCGACCGGCGTGTCGAACGCGGCGAACTCGGCGCCCGGCTCGTAGGCGATGCTCTCCCCCGGCGGCTGGTGGACCTTGCGGTGCCGGCCGAGCACGCCGTCACCGGTGACGCACACCGCGGAGTTGTAGCGGCGCGGCCCGTCCGCTTCGCAGTAGCCGACACAGACGACCATCTCCCCGGCCAGCGAACGCACGGTCTTCAGCTCCGGGCCGTCGGGGTCGAGGGCCGGCGGGAGCGCCTCCGGGTCCGGATGGCGCAGGTCGGCGAGGTAACCGCCGAGGGCCGCGTCCGGCAGCACCAGCAACGCCGCGCCGGACGAGCGCGCGTGGTCGATCAGCGTCGCGATGCGCTGCAGGTCGAAGTCGAGGTCGCGGCCGAAGTGCGCGGCGACGGCGGCGATCCGGATCTGCCCCATTCACGGGACACTAACCGGGTAGGCGTCGGGCCGTCTGTCCGCCAGGTGTCCCATCGACCGCCGCGCGGTGGCCAGCGCGGCCTGGACGTCGAACTCGGCGATCGCCATCCCTTCGGCGACGCCGGTGTCGGCGACGATCTCGCCGCCGGGGTCGACGATCTTGGCGCCGGCGACGAACCGCAGGTCGCCGAAGGTGCCGGACTGGTTGGCCGAGACCCAGACGATCTGGTTCTCCAGTGCGCGGGCCCGGTCGAAGAGGTCGAACCGGCGTTTCCAGCGGTCCTGCGCGAGGTCCGCCGCCGCGTTGGTGCGGCTGCCGGGCCAGGCGCTCATGCAGACGACGACCTCGGCGCCGTCGAGGGCGAGCGCCCGCGCGGATTCGGGGAAAGCCTTGTCGTAACAGATCATCATGCCGAGCCGCCCGACCGGCGTGTCGAACGCGGCGAACCCGCGGCCGGCGCCGTAACTGGCGTTTTCGGCCAGCGGCTGGTGGACCTTGCGGTGGTTGCCGAGGACGCCGTCGCCGGTCACGCAGACCGCGGAGTTGTAACGCCGGCCGCCGGCGATCTCGCAGTACCCCGCCGTGACGACGAGATCTCCGGCCAGCGCGGCCAGCCGCTGCACCTCCGGGCCGTCGACGGCCAGCGAGGGCGGCCCTTCGGCACCGCCGTCGAGGTTGGCGAGGTAACCGCCGAGTGCGGCTTCCGGCAAGGCCAGCAGCCGCACACCCTCGGCCTTCGCCTCCCCGATCAGCTTTTCGATGCGGGCGAAGTCGCCCTCGAGATCGCGGTCGAACGGCGCGGCGACCGCGGCCATCCTGAGCGTCGTCATGAGTTCCCCAATCCGGTGACGCCGCCGTCGATGGCGGGCGTCGATTCGCCGTCGGGCCAACGCAGCGTGACGCCGCTGCCCGCGACCAGTTCGCCGCAGTCCGCGGTGACCGCCGGCCCCGCGGGCGCGGGTGTGCCGGTGGTGAGCATCGCAAAGCCGGGGAAGCAGGTCAGCCAGTCCCCTGTGGACGCTCCGCGCGGCCGGGGCACCTGGTCGACGTCCAGGACCGCGCCGCAGCCGGACGCCTCGGCGAGCATGCCGAGCGTGCCCGCGATGCCGGCCATCGAGACGTCCTTGGCCGCTCCCGGCCGGGCCTTCGCGACCGAGCCGATGAGTTCCCGCAGCTCCGGCGTGCGGCGGAAGCTCGTCGAATCCCACTGACGTCCGGTGTAGCCCGGCCGCCAGCCTCCGCCGAGGTCGGCGGTGAGCCAGACGCGCTCACCCGGCTTGCCGCCGCCACCGGGCACCGGGTCTTCGGTGCGCCCCAACGCCGTCACGGACAGCGATGCCGGGACGCCGAACTGGGTGTGCCCGCCGAGTACCGGGACACCGTAGGCCTCGCTCGCCTTCCGCAGTCCACTGAGGACTCGTGCGGCGAACGACGCATCACGCGCACCCAGCGCGTCGAGCAGGCCGGTCGGGGTGGCGCCCATCGCCGCCAGGTCGTTGAGGTTGACCAGGACCGAGCACCAGCCCGCCCATTCCGGGTCGCGCTCGACCATGGACGGGATGATCGCGTCGCACGCCGCGACGACGTCGGTGCCGGGCAGCGGGACACCGTCGTCGCCGACAAAGCCGGGTACACCGGTCATTCCGTGCAGCAGCGGGCCGAGCGCGGCCTTGGTCGAACGCGCCAGCGCGGCGATCCTGCCGATCGGCCAGCGCATCAGCACGTGGTCGTGCCCGGCGACGGTCACCGGCCGCACGCGTTGCCAGCCGAGCCGGGTGAACATGCGCTCGGTGCGCGTCTGGACGGTCGCTTCGAACCGCAGCGCGCCTTGGGACTCGGCCCGCGCACAGGCCGCGCGGACCAGCGCGGAGCCGATCCCGGCCGGCGAGCCGGGCGCGACGACCAGGCGGCCGCCCTTCCACCAGCCGATGTCGGGACCGTCGGTCGCCGGGCCTAGCCGGACACCGCCCAGTACTCCGCCTGCCGCGTCCCGGGCCACCAGGATCAGGGAGCGCGGGTCGGTGTCGTGGTCGTCGAGATCGTGCCCGGCGAAAAGTCCTTGCCGGGCCACAAAAGCTTCGTGCCGCAACGTGCGGTACGCGGTCAGTCCACTGTGGTCGGCTTCGCCGATGCTGAACGCCGGGCGCGCCGCGACACTGCGGACGTCACCCAGCAACGCGAGGATGTCGTGGTCCATCTCAGCCACCCGCCGCGCTGAGCAGGCCGCACGCACCGCACGCGGCGCAGCCCGCTTCCTGGTCGGCACCGGTCATCCCGGCCGCCCGCAGCAGCGCGGCGATCCGTCCGGTGACGTCGGCGACCAGCGCGGGCGAAGGCGCGGTCGCGCCGTCCCGCCGGGCCAGCGTGCCGACCATCGGCCGCATCGGCACCGCGAACGGGTAGACGCCCATGTCGATCAGCCGCCCGGCACCCTCCACAAGGGAGTCCGGGTCTTCACCGAGGCCGATCAGCAGGTACGTCGAGACGCGGTTGCGGCCGAACACCCGGACCGCTTCCGCCCACGCGGCTTCGTACTCCGCCATCGGCACGGTCGACTTGCCCGGCATCCAGCGCCGCCGGACGTCGTCGTCCAGCGACTCGACGTGGATGCCGATCGACGTCGCCCCGGCGCCGTGCAGCTCCTGGAGCACGCCGAGGTCGCCCGGCGGCTCGATCTGCACCTGGATCGGCAGGCCCGGCACGGCGTCGAGCACCGCGCGGACGCAGCGCACGAGGTGCCGCGCGCCGCGGTCGGGCCCGGACGTCGTGCCGGTGGTCATCACCATCTGCCGGACGCCGTCGAGGCGCACCGCCGCCTCGGCGACCTCCGCGAGCTGCTGCGGGGTTTTCGCGGCCACGGTGGACCCCGCCCGCAGCGACTCCTCGATGGTGCAGAACCGGCAGCGCTGGTCCTCGGTGTACCGGATGCACGTCTGGACGACCGTCGTCGCGAGGACGTCCTTGCCGTGCAGCAGAGCTATCTTCCGGTACGGCACACCGTCCGTTGTGGACAGGTCGTAGAACCGCGGCCGGCCGACCGGGGCGACACTCAGGCCCAGGTCGATCGTCTCGCGGAAGATCCGGCCGTCGCGGACGACGTACGGGCTCTCGGGGTTCAGCGGCAGCGTGGCGTTGGCACCGTCGACCACCAGGTGGCCGTCGTCGCTCGGCCCGGCGCCCTTGCTGCGCTGTACGGGTGCGTCTGCGCGCACCCCGCGGACGGCGATGTCGGCGCGGGTTTCCAGGTCTTCTTCGATGCCAACGCGCACAGACCGCTCCCTAGAACATGTAGGTGGAGTTGATGATCGCGCCCTTGCGCGCGTAGTGGATCAGCGCGTCCTGGACGTCCAGCGGGTGCGTCGGGATGACGCCCTCGATGAGGTCCTCTTCGCGCGCGCCGTGCAGCGACAGCCCGAAGCGGCAGCAGTAGGCCTTGCCGCCCTCGCTGATGAACGTCTTGAGCTGGTCGTTGATGTTCAGCTCGCCCGGGAACGCGGCGTTGCCGGTGGTCGGGAAGCCGCGCGTGGCCAGGCAGTTCAGCGAACCCGGGCCGTAGAAGTAGATCGCGGCTTCGAAGCCCTTCCGCAGTGCGCGGGTCGCCTGCAGGATCGCCACGAAGCTCACCGACGACTCGTGCGCGATGCCGTGCACGAGCGTGAAGTAGCTTTGGCCGGGTTCGGCCTGGTAGTCCGGGAAGACCTTGGTCCCGCCGTACAGGTTGGACCCCTGCGGCAGCGACGGGTGCGGGATCTCGTCGAGGCTGGTCTTTTCGGTGTCGGTCAGCTCTGCCATCGGTCTATTTCCCTTTCTTCGGTCCGTACAGCACGTCGAACGTGCCGCGGAAAACCAGGTCGGCGAGCTCGCCGTCGCCGGCCGCGGCGGCCAGCTTGGCGAGTTCGCCCTCGTGATCACCCCAGGGCTCGTCGGAGGCGAACAGCACGCGGTCGTGGCCGAGGCCCCGGCGTGAGATCTCCTCGACGAGCCAGCGGGGAGTGAAACCGATCGCCCAGGACAGGTCCGTGTAGACCTGTTTCCCGGCGGCGATCCAGTCGAAGAAGCGGCCGCCGACGAGCTTGATGTGCCCGCTCATCCCGCCGCCGAAGTGCACGAGGTGCAGCTTGACGTCGTCGGCGTAGGTGTCGACGAGCTTGCCGACCTCGTCGATGTCCGACGCCGCGCCCGGCGAGGTGTGGACGTGCACGACGAGGTCGTGCTCCCTCGCCGTGGCGAAGATCTTGTCGAGCAGCGGCTTGCACGCCGGATCGGACGCCTTGCCACCCAGCAGGAAGCTGAGCTTGAGCGCGCGCACGCCTGGTTCGCCGGCCAGCTTCAGGGCGTTGTCGGTCCGGTCGGCGTCTTCGGCTCGCGGCGACACCCACAGCGCGGCGCTGATCCGGTCGTCCTTTCCCGCCGCCTCGACGCAGAGTTCGTTGAAAGAGAAGGCGACGGCCGGATCGGGGATGCCGTAGTTCGGGATCACCAAAGCGCGTTCGGTACCCTCACGGTCCAAATCGGACAGTAGCTCGCCGATCGTCGCGCGGCTGCCGATCGCCGGCGCGACCGGCGGCCCGCCGTAGAACGGATACGCGGGCAGCACGCCGAGGTGCCGGTGGGCGTCGTTGGTCCAGCGCATCAGGCCACCGTCCGCGGCGCGACCCAGTCGTCGTCGGCCGGGTAGGTGCTGACCGGCGTGCCGGACAGCCACCGGACGTCGCCGCCGCGTCCGACGTCGGTGATCCGCCGGGCCAGGTACTCGGCGTCCGCGGCGACCCCGCAGAAGCGTCCGGAGCCCCAGGTGTGCTGCCAGGGCAGGCCGAGGAAGTACAGGCCGGGGCAGCTGGTGACGCCGCGGTGGTGCGTGGGGTAGCCCTTGCCGTCGAACACCGGGACGTCGATCCAGCGGTGGTCGCGGCCGAAGCCGGTGCTCCAGACGACCGCGGAAAGCGCTTCCGCGTCGAGAGTGCGTTGGCTGTCTTGCGGCTCCCAGACCGGCTTGTAGCGGTCCTCCTTCGGCGCGGCCACCCCGCGTTTCGCGATGTAGGCGTCAATGGAGTCCTTGATGCCCTCGGAGACGGCGTCCGCCGCGTCGAGGTTGCGGCGCAGGTCGTCCGCGAACGACAACTGTCCGTTCCGGACGTTGTTCAGCCGGCCGTAGAGCTGCATGCCCTGGGCGGCGAACGCACGCAGGTCGATGTCGTGGCCGCCGTCGCGTCCGGTGACGTAGTGGTTGGCGCGGAACCGCACGGCGTCCGCGTCGGCGAACTCGTCGATTCCCCTGCCGTAGTAACCCATCTCGTCGAGCCACGCCACGACGTCCCGGCCGCGGTAACGTCGTGCGACGCGCGGCGCCGACCCGACGGCGAGGTGCACCCGCCGCCCGGCCAGGTGCAGGTCCTCGGCGATCTGGCAGCCGGACTGCCCGGTGCCGACGACCAGGACCTCGCCGTCGGGCAGCTGCTCCGGGTTGCGGTACTCCGCCGAGTGCAGCTGGACGACGCCCTCCGGCAGCCGCTCGGCCAGCCGCGGCTTCAACGGCACCTGGTACGGGCCGGTGGCCAGCACGACGTGGTCGGCGGTCAGCTCGCCGGCCGACGTCGTCAGCCGGAACCCGCCGCCGGGCAGCTGCCGCAGCCGCTTCGCTTCGACGCCCTCGCACAGCGGGACGTCGAACGCCTTCACGTACGACTCGAGGTAGGTGACGATCTCGTCCCGGACCATGAACCCGTCCGGATCATCACCCGGATAGGGGAAACCGGGGAGCCGGCACTGCCAATTCGGCGTGACCAGGCAGAAACTGTCCCAGCGGCGGGTCCGCCATTCGTGCCCCGCGCGCTCGCGTTCGAGCACGAGGTGCCCGACCCCGGCGGAGGTCAGGCAATGGGACATCGAGAGTCCCGCCTGGCCGCCGCCGACCACGATCACCGGCCGATGCAGGCCGTCGAGCTCGAAGTTCATGCCGATCAGTGCAACGGCGAACCATTTCCGGACGGTTTCATCCGGAACATCGGCGTGTTACCAGACCAGCGTTGGGTAACGCTTCTCCGGGCGTGCGCTTAACACCGCTCAGAACAGCGGACGGCCACTGTTCTTCGCGGTCACGTACGCCTGCCAGTCGCGGGTCACCTGGTCGGCGTAACCGGTCGCGAACGTCCGGGTCTCGTTCTGCAGCCCCGAAACCGACGTGATCGCGCCGTCGATGGCCGCGTCCGCGGAGTAGCTCAGCCCGGTGCCGGACAGGTCCTGGTCCGCGCGGGAGTGCGCGGCGGCGAGCAGCCGCCCGACGTCGCGGACCGAGTCGTCCCAGATCGCCGACGACGTCAGGTCGCCGATCGCCAGGTCCTCGGCGAACGGCGACTTCTCCTTCACCAGCACCGGCGTGCTGCCGACACTCGCCCAGCCGGCCAGCGGATCGGACTGGTTGGCCAGCCACCGCAGCGCGAGCGCGGGCCGCTGCCCGCCGGTGAGTGTCGTGGCGTTCGGGGCCAGCTGCTTCGGCGCCGGGTCGACTTCCTGCTTCAGCTCGAGGATCCGGTCGTCGGACGCCGAGGACGTGTCGCCCTCGACCAGGGCGTACCAGCGGAACCGGCCGAGGCTGCCGGTGCCCGCACCGGTCCGGCGCCGGACGTCCTTCACGACGGCCTCGGACGCCTTGAGCGGCTTGCCCGCGGTGCTCCGGTAGGCGGCGACGGCGTTGACGATCTGCGTGCGCGTCGCCGCGGAGACGATCTGCAGCTCCGGGTCGGCCTTGAAGTGGCCACCGGTGGTCCACTTCGCGACGAGGTCGGCGCGCTTGTCGCCGGCGGCGTCGTCGATCAGGTCGCCGACCAGGTCGGAGGTGTTGCCCGACGTCAGCCGCCAGCTCAGCTCGTCGTCGGTGCCGTGGAACTTCGCGATCCACTGGGCGTACTCGGCGACGAACGTGTCGACGTCGGTGGCGATCTGGCTCGCGCTCCGGCCGTCGGCGCGGCCGGCGAGCACGATCGACACGGCCTCGCGGCGCAGCTCCCACGTCCACGAGCCGCGCCAGGCGTCGTCGGTGTCGTTGAGCGCGAACTGCTCCTCGTTGTCGGCCCCGCGGTCGGCGCCGGTGTTCTCCAGGTGCGCGTCACCGGTCAGCCAGACGTCGCCGCCCGCCGTCGCGTACGCGGACGCCGGCAGCTCCCCGAGGTCGCGGTAGTAGAGCGGCGAGGTACCGCGGAAGAACGCCCAGGCGCTCGACGCGAGCGTCTGCGTCCGCAGGGTCAGCTCGTCGTCGGTCGCGCCGCCGTTGAGGACGTGCAGCGCGTGGTCCCGGTCGTAGAGCACGGAGACCGGGTCCCGGGTGAGACCGGCGGCCTCCCCGGGAGCGGCGGTGACGAGGAGGGCGGCTACGACCAGGGTCCCGACGGCGGTTCGGCGCATTCGCCCACAGCTACCGGGTGGAGGTGAACCCCGGTCAACGTGACGGCGAACGTGGCACTGTCACTTCGGCCGATCAGCGGCCGGGCCTGCCGTGGCCGTGCTGCCAGGAGCTGATCGCGGAGCTCACCATGTCGCGCCACTGGTCCTCGGGCGCCGGGGTCGACGACGTCGTCACGGGGTTCGCGGGCTTGCGTCCCGCGGCGGGGCGGCTCGTCGTTTTGACCGGCGTGTCCTGCAGCCCGGCGGTGAGCGGGGGCGGCGCCGCCGAGGCGCTGAACGTCGCGACGGCTTCGCTCGAGGTCGGCTGCGGAGGCGGCGCGGCCGCACCCGGCGGCGGCACGGCCGTGCCGCCGACCTCGTGCGGCTGGAAGAGCACCACGGCGGCGAGCCCGAGCGCGACGGCCGCGACGGCGCCGATGACGAACGGCTGCGTGCGCCGCGGCGGGCCGGCGGGCGGCGCGTCGAGCGGGCGATCGTCAACGGGCTCTTCGGCGGCCAGCTCGGCGTCGAGGATCGCGAGCGGGTCGGGTCTGGGGTCGCGTTCGGGTTCCGCGGCAAGCTCCTCGGCGAGTCTCGCGTCGAGTTCACCGCGGATCATCAGCGGTTTCGTCTGCGAAAGGTTCACCAGTTCGGCGACCGAGGGGAGTTCGCCCTCACCGCCCGTGCGTGCCATCGGAAGACCTCCACAAGTCGGCCCGGCCGTGTACGGGGGTCACCCTACTGGGCGACTACAGGCCGGAGCTCACCGTGTGCCGAGAGAAGCCGACGGCGGCCGTCAGCGCCACCAGTTCGCGTCGCCGACGGTGACGAAACCCAGGGAGTCGTAGAGCGGTTTGCCGGGCCGGGCGGCGGTCAGCGTGACGGGCAGGCCGTCGAAGTGCCGCAGCACCGCGTGCATCAGCGCCCGGCCGACCCCCTTCGAGCGGTGTTCCGGCAGCGTCGCCACCCAGTAGGCGCCGCCGACCCCGCCGTGGGCCATGGTCAGGCACGCGCCCGCGTCGCCGCGGGTGAAGATCGCCGGGCCGTCCTGCTCCAGCAGCGACGCCGGGAAGGCGTCGTCGGCGCGGTAGTGCTCCAGCGGGAAGCCCTCGACGACGATGCCCCCGGCCCGGACCAGGTCCGCCGGGCTCTCGACGCGGGTGACACCGGCCGGCTCGGGTGCGGGCGCGGGTTCGCGCACCATCACCGGCAGCTGCCGCGCGGTCAGCCCGATCCCCGTGAGGTCGAGCGTGGCGAAGGCATCCTCGACGACCAGGCCGCGGCCGGCGTCCCGCAGGCCGCGAGCGGTCTCCGCAAGGGCGTCACCCGGCTCGGGCGTGGTCACCATGACCCGCGCGCCGGCCGGGCCGTCGATGACGACGAACCCGTCGTGCTCCCGGACGTCGTGGCCCCGCGCCCGGGCGAGGGTGGCCCACATCGCGGTGGCGTTGGCACAGGCCTGCTGGAGGCGCACGGTGAGCAATCCGGTCATGCCCGGCAGCCTAAAGCGGACGGTCCCCCGTCCCCAGAGCCAATCCGCGGTGCCCGGACCGGTCCACTCGGCGGGGAAACCCGCGTGGGACGACATGCTTTCGAGGGATACCGGGGGTATGTCGGCACGAACAGCGGGTACCCCCGGAAAACCAGTACCGGGGAACGCCTTTCCCGGTCAGTTCTTGTCACGTGGGGCCCGGATTCGGGGCCGGCGGTGGTCGCCGGCCCCGGAGCACCCTGGTTTCGGGTCCGCGAGAAAGGCCGCCGATGACCCTCCAGACCCGCCACATCACCCTGCACGGCCGCCGGATCCTGCTGCACGAGCAGGCGGCGGGCGAGACCGACGAGGCGATCGTGCTGCTGCACGGGATCGCGGGCAGCGCCGAGACGTGGCGGCCGGTCCTCGAGCGGTCCGCCCCGCTGAACCGCCGGGTCCTGGCCCTCGACCTGCCCGGGCACGGCGAGTCCGACGCACCGCGCGCGGACTACGGGCTCGGCTCGATGGCCAGCGTCGTGCGGGACGTGCTGGCGGTGTCCGGCGTCCGGCACGCGACCGTCGTCGGGCACTCGCTCGGCGGGGGCATCGCGCTGCAGTTCGCCTACCAGTTCCCGGAGATGTGCGACCGGCTGGTGCTGGTCGACAGCGGCGGCCTCGGCCGCGAGGTGAGCCCGGTGCTGCGGGCCGCGACGCTGCCGGGTGCCCAGCTCACGCTGGCCCTGACGATCAACCCGGCGACGGTCGCCGTCGCCCGCGCCGCGACCCGCGTCGGACGGCTCCTGGGTTTCTCGCCGAAGACCGAAACCCGGGAGCTGGCCCGGCATTTCGGCTCACTCGCCGACCCGGCGCGGCGGCGCGCGTTCCTCTCCATCGCCCGCGGCCTGCTCGACCTGCGCGGCCAGCGCGCCAGCGCCGTCGAGAAGCTCTACCTGGCCGCGGACGTGCCGATGCTGCTGATCTGGGGCGAGCGCGACCCGCTCATCCCGGTCGCCCACGGCCACCGGACGGCCGAGGTCCTGCCGGACAGCCGCTTGACGGTCCTGGAGAACACGAAGCACTTCCCCCACGTGGCCGACCCGGACCGGTTCTGCCGGCTGCTGAACGAGTTCGTCACCGGCACGAAGCCCGCCCGCCTCACCTTGGACGACATGGTGACCCGCCTGGAAGCCGCCGACCCCTCCGTCACGTGATCAGCGCGCCGACTCACGTGATTGCCGAGTCAACACGCGTGATTGCCGAGTCGACACGAGTTCCGGGCACACGCTCGCCGTGTCGACCCCTCAATCACGCGTGTCGGCTTCCCCATCACACGAGTCGACCCCTCAAACACGCGTGTCGACCCCTCAATCACACGTGTCGGCTTCCCCATCACGCGAGTCGACTTCTCCATCACGCGAGTCGGCCCTCAAACACCGGTGTCGACCTCTCCATCACGGGCGTCGAGCCTTCGATCACGCGAGTCGACCGTCCCATCAGGCGGGTCGACACGAGGTCCCGGCACCGCGCTCGCCGTGTCGTCCCTTCAATCACGTGTGTCGGCGCTTCCGGCACCGGGTGGCGGCTAGCCGGCACCCAGGCAGACGAAGGGGCGGCGGAACGGGTCGACCGCGATCGCGTCGGCCAGGGCCAATGCCGGGCTGTCGCGGACCGCGAGGGCCCGGTAGTAGTCGTCCATCGCGGCGGCCGAGGCCAGGTCACCGACCCGGGACAGCGGAGCGATCACCGTCCGGGAGCCGCTCGCCAGCAGCGCGCTGGCGAACCCGAGGGCCTCGTCGCCCGGGCGGATCCGGTTCAGCGCCAGCTCGCACGCGGCGAACACGACCTGCCGCGGCGGCTGCCGCAGCCCGGCCATCTCGTGCCCGAACAACGAGCCGTCGGCCAGCTCGAGGCGGGAGAACAGCGCGTTCTCCGGCTCGTGCGCGCCGTGCGCGGCGAAGTGGGCCAGCTTCGCGCCGTCCATCGCGCGCAGCACCGACTTCACGGTCGCTTTCGCGCCGGTCATCGTCGTCGCGGTGCGGTAGTGCGTGGTGAGCTTCTCGAGCTCACCACGAGCACCGGCCAGCCCCGGACCGCGGACGAGCACGATCTTGCGCGCCCGCGGCGACTTCGTCAGCTCGGCGGCGAGCCACGCGGTCGCCGACGGCGCGACGACCGTCGGACGGCCCCGCAGGCCCGGCAGCACGCCCCACGGCACCGCGTACAGCGGCCCGGTGGGGACGATGACCAGGTCACGGTCGCCGAACAGCTCTTCGAGGGGCTGGATCAGCTGCGCGTCGAGCCGGTCGGCCTGCTTGCGCGCCGAAGCCATGACGACCTCGGCGAGCCGTTCGGGCAGGTTGTCCGGCGCGAGCGCGTCGAGGTCGACGTTGAGCACCCGCGCCGACTCGGCGGCGTCCCCGGCCGAGCCGAGCCGCACCAGCCGGCACTCACCACCCGCGACGACCACGGCGACCAGCTCGTCACCGGAAGCGGCGAAGCTGACCATGGCACGCTCGCCCAGCCGCGCCACGACCTCGTTCAGCCCGGCGACCGGCCGCGGCCGGCCCCAGCGCCCGGTGTGCCACCCGAGGCGCTGCGCCTCCCGGAGCCGTTCGTTGTACTTGGCGCGCAGGCTCGCGCTCGGGTGCCCGTCGTGCTGGGCTTCCTGGATGGCCTGCCCGAGACCGCGGACCTCGGCCACCCGCGCCGCCAGCTCGGGGGCGGTCCCGGCGGACAGCGGCTCGTAGCGGTAGGTCTGCGCCCGCGTCCGCTCCAGCCAGACGAACAGCCGCCGGGCGTCGCTGCGTTCGAGGACGAGCTTGACGGCGAGGTCGGCGAGCTCCTGACCGTGCAGCGCGGTCCCGGACACGAGGTCCAGCCCGCCCATCCGGTCGCGGACGGCGTCGAGCTCGGTCAGCCCGGACCGGATCTCGGTGAGTGCCTTGGCCCGGTTCCCCTGCGCGACGGCCAGCTCGGCCCGGCAGAGCCGGCGCAGCATCCGGTAGTCGATCGGGGTGAGCTGCCCGGGCCGCGGCACCAGGGCGAGGGTTTCGGCGGCGCGCTTGAGGTTCCCGCGCCGGACGTCGAGCCGGACGGCCAGCATCCGCGCGGTGGCGGCCTGCTCGGCGAGCCGGGGAAGCGGCATCTTCTCGGCGATCCGGATCGCGCGCGCCGGCAGGCCGGCGGCGACCACGCCGGTGCTCAGCGCCTCGCGGGTGTCGGCCCGCAGCCCGATGATCGTCGCGTTGGCGACGCAGGTCCGGCAGCCCGCGCGCAGCATGCGCCGCCGCGCCGACGCGGCCATCTGCCGGGCCAGGTCGACCTCGTCGTTCATCAGCGCCGCCGAGGCGCGCTGGAGCTCGGCCTGCGCCAGCTCCCGGCCGACGCTGTTGTCCTGCAGCATCGCCGCCATGGCCTCGTCGAGGTGATCACTCGCCTCGTCGGCCAGCCCGGCGGCCATCAGCGCCTGGGCACGCTCGAGCCGCAGCGGCGGCGGAACGTCCATTTCCAGGTCCCGGTACGTGCGTTCGCCTTCGTCGTAGAGGCGCAGTGCCTCCGGGACGTCACCGGTCCGCAGCGCCAGGGTGCCGAGGATCCGGCGGACGTCGGCGGCCTCGGCGTGCAGCTCGTGCCGCTCGGCGATCTCGATCGAGCGGGTCAGGTCCCCCTGGGCCTCGACGACGTTGCCGAGCCGGGTGTGTGCCCAGCCCCGCGTCGACAGCGTCTGCACGAACGCGCCCATCCAGGCGTGCGGGTCGGGACCGTTCGCCAGCCGGAACTCCTTGTCGGCCAGCGACTGGCTGAAGTGCTCGATGCTGTCCTCGTTGCGCCCGACCGTCATCAGCCGCAGCCCGTAGTTGTGGTTGAGCGCGCCGTTGAGCTCGGCCTGCAGCACCGGATCCTCGATCGCGTTGATCAGGAGGCGGACGTCGTCCAGCCCGGCCAGGCCGGCGGCGACGTCCCCGGTGATCTCCGACGACATCGCGGCCAGCGTGGACGCGAGTCTGATGCGTGCGACGAGCCACTCGGTGCGGTAGCCGGCCTCCACCGGGTGGATCGAGTCGAGCAGCGCCATTCCCCGGCGAAGCAGCCGGACGCCCTCGTGGAAGCGGGCCACGCACGAGGCGTCGGTCGCCGCTCGTTGGAGATCGCGGACCCTGGCGATGAGTTCGGACGGGTCCAGGTTTGTCACAGGCACTCTCCTATGACAGCACAGCCGATGGCAGAAAGAAGCCCGCCTACCGGTCGAAGATCAGCAGGCGGGCGACGAAGCCGAGCGAGCTCAGCCCTTGATGACCTGATAGCAGTTGCCGCTGCACTCGGTGTGGACCGGGTGGCCGTCGTGGACTTTGCCGTCCTCGTCGGTCCACTGGACCAACGGCGTGGTCGGCTCCTCGGTCGGCTCCGGAGCCTCTTCGGGCTTGGTGTCCGTGGGCGTCGACATGGTCGATCTCCTCTCCCCTGGGGATCTGCATGGGGACGCTGACCGGTGACGGTGAGTCCCCCTCGCGGGGCCCTCTCCCCGCGAACGGCCCAATAGTTGCACAACAAAGCATTGATCGGGAGAGTTTTCACTACAGAAAGTCAGTTCGACTGGCGTGAAGAGGCCAGATGCACCGGTCGAAACGTCCTAACGAGTGAACCCTGTAACGGCGTTGATCAGGGCGTGCATCGCCGCCGAGTGGGGTACGGCGCTCGGGACCATGCGGATCTACGTGTGCGTCCGGGTACGGATCGTGACAGAGCGCCTTTTCTCCCTGTGCCGCGTGCGGGGTCAGCCGCGCTTGGTCACCACCGCTGTGTGGACTGCGCGGACCAGGCGGGTGTTCTCCGGTGCCGCGCCGCCGGGGAAGGCGAACCGGCGGCGGTTGTAGCCGTACGCGAGGCCGCTGCGCGGGTCCGCGAACGCCTGCGAACCGGCCGCGCCGCTGTGGCCGAACGCTCCCTGGCCCAGCACCGGGTAGTCGTACCCCACGGCCGCGAATCCCAGCCCGAACGCGTTGCCTCCTCGGGTCGAGAGGTCGTCGCCGATCGAGTGGATCTGGGCGAAGTCCGCCGCGGTTTCCTTTGCCAGGAGGGGTTCCTGGCCGCTGATCGCCGCCGCGTACATGCCCGCCAGGCCGCGTGCGGAGGCGACGCCGCCGACCGAGGCCGGGCTCAGCCGGCGGATCGTCTTGATGTTCGGCAGGTCCCAGAGCTCCGGCGCCTTCGGGTGGTTGCGGTTGAACGCGATCGCCGTGATGCTGTCCGGCCCGGTCGCGTTCGCCTCCAGCTCGGCCAGCTGCTCCGGCGTCGGCAGCATCGGCAGCGTGGTCAGGAACCGCGGCTCCAGCTCCTCGGGCAGGCCCAGGTAGAAGTCCAGCGCGTACGGCTCGCGGACGCGCTCCTCGTAGTGCTCCTGGATGCTGCGGCCCGTGACGCGGCGGACGACCTCGCCGGTCAGCGCGCCGATCACCAAGGCGTGGTAGCCGAACGCCGTCCCCGGGCGCCAGTACGGCTTCTGCGGCGCGAGACGCTCGGCGATGACCCGGTCGTCGGCGAGCTCTTCGGCGGTGAACCCGTCGTCGGCGCCGACGACACCGGCGCGGTGCGCGAGGAGGTCCCGCACCGTGATCCCGGCCTTGCCCGCGGCGCCGAACTCGGGCCAGTAGTGGCTGACGCGCTCGTCGAGGTCCAGCACGCCGTCCTGCACCAGCAGCGCGACCACCAGGTGCGCGGCGCCCTTGGTGGAGGAGAACACCCCGGTCAGCGAGTCGGCGGTGATTTCCGGGCCGGTCCACAGGTCGACGACGCGCTCGCCGTCGACGTGCGCGACGAGCTGGGCGGCGTAGTCCCCGCCCTCGCCGGTCGCGACGGCGGCGAACTCCTCCCGGACGGACTCGTACCCGTCGGCGACGGTTCCCTGGATGTGCTCGGACGACATGGCGGCTCCCTCAGTGATCACTACGCCTGCGCCAAGGTGCAAGCCGGTGCGGCGCCGGGGTATTCCGGGTAACACGAAGCCGCCCGGAGGTGATATCCCGGCCATGGGGGAACCCGACTGCGAAACCGAGTCCACGGAAACCAAGCCACGAGGCCGCGGCCTCGGGATCTCGGCCGTCGCGATCGGCTCGTCCGGCCTGACGCTGGCGGTGGCGACCTGGGCGGCCTGGCTGATCGTCCGGCCGCAGGTCGTGGCCGCGTGGACGTACTCGTGGGTCGTGCACGCGTTCGTGCTGGTGCTCGGCGCGCTGTGGTTCGCGCTGCTGCCGATCAGCGTGCTGGCACTGGTCTTCGGCGTGTACGCCGGTGCGCGCACCACCCCGGGGCCGGGCCGGATCGGCGCGACTCTCGGCGTGCTCACGATCTTGCTCGCGTTGTCCGGCGCCGCGGTGTTCGCGACGTCGTCGTTCGGCGACGCCGGCCCGCCGTACGCCTACTTCGACACCCAGACCGGACGCTGACGGTAGATCGCCGCGGCCCGCGGGTAACCACCGTTCATGAAGCTGACTTCGACCGTGCTCGGCGCACGGGATCCCCGTGCGCTCGCCGTGTTCTACGCGACCCTGCTCGGCTGGCCGATCAAGACCGACGAGCCGGAGTGGGTGACGCTGCGCCCCGACGACGGCGGCCCCGGTCTGTCGTTCCAGCTGGAGCCCGACCACGTGCCACCGGAATGGCCGCAGGCGAACGGTGGCCGGCAGATGCAGATGCACCTGGACATCGAGGTCGACGACCTCGACGCGGCCGGCTCGGCCGCCATCGACGCGGGTGCCGGGCTGGCCGCGTTCCAGCCCCAGGAGGAGGTTCGCGTGTACCTCGATCCGGCCGGGCATCCGTTCTGTCTCTGGACGCGCAAATGAGGTGACGCCCCGCGTTCGCCCGGTCACAGGATCCGCTATGTTCGCTTGAGGTACCGGTTCCCGGCGAACGGAGTGAGTCCTGTGGGGGTGCACCGGATCTGGCACCACGGACTGGTCCCCGTCGAGGGAAAGCGCCCCCTGGACGCCTTGCGCAGCAGGCTGATCACCCGCCAGCGGCAGCACGACGACTACGCCATCACCGATCTCGGCTCGTCCGACGACGGCGGATCGCGCCGGTGCGACCTCAAGTTCGCGTGGCCGGGCCACGAAGACCGCTACTCCGTTCAGGTATTGCTTTCGCTGTGCTACCGCGCCGGCGAGGACCGCGTGGCGTGGTTGCTGGCGGCGGCGTGCACGCGGCCGTGGCGCAGTTGCCACGAAGCACCGGCGCGGCGGATCGGCTTGGAGGAGCTGGGCGCCAGCGGCAGCGACGAGATCCCGATCGAGGGGCCGGTGCTGTCGATGCGCGGCTGGTCCCGCGAGGAGTGCGACCGCGTCGCGGATCTGCTCGCCGAGGCGCTCGTGGCGCCGTGGCGGACATCGGCGGTGCTGGTGCTCACCGAGCCGCCGACCGAGCCGGTCGAGGGCTGGCCGGGGCTGGTGAACGTGTTCGACGTCGACGACCGCTTCCGCCGCACCCTCAACAGCCACCTCCCGCTCGGCTGCGCGGTGCCGTTGGGCGCGCGGCTGTTCGTGCCACCGTGCGACGAACTGCCGGACTTCGTCGACCCGGCCAGCCCGCTGGCGCACCAAGCGCTCGAGGGCGCGATCACGCGGTTCATCCAGACGCGGAGCCGGACGCCGCTGCCCGAGGAGTGGGCGGAGGTGCCGAGTGTGCGGGCCTGGTACGCGGCGGATCCGTTCGCGCCGCCGGACGAGGAACCCGATGCCGGGCTGACCGAAAAGCTGGACCGCGTCGAGCGCGAGCTGGCGGAGGCGCGCGGGGTGATCACCATCCTGCGCAAGAAGGCCAAAGCGGGCGCCGAAGAGCGGGAACGCGCGGCGCGCGAGATGAAGGCGCTCCGGCGGCGGCTCGAGGAGCTGTCGGCGATCGACGTCGCCTGCCTGCAGGAGCAGCTGGCACGGCTGCAGGAGGCGGTGGACGACTACGCGCGCGCCTTCGACGAGATGGAGGCCGAGCGCGACGAACTCAGGCGCGCCAACGGGTTGCTGGCCGGCACGCTGACCCGCTACCACGACGCGGGTGCCGAGGTCGCCGACGCCGGGTGCCCGCCGGCCGACTTCCCGAGCTTCGCGGACCTGATCGGCGCGGCCACCGCGACGCTCAAGCACCTCGCGATCACGGCCGAGCCCGCGCCGACGGCGATCCTCGACCACCACCCGAAGGCGGCCGCCTGGCGCCGGAAGGCCTGGGACGCGCTCCGCACGCTCGACGCCTACGCGGGGGCTCGCCGCTCGCTGCTCGACGCGGGGCAGGATCCCGGGCCCGAACTGTCGGACGTGCTCGCGTTCGCCCGCACCGGCCAGCCGGGCTCGCTGATCAGCGCCAACATCATCGCGCTGGCCGAGTCGGACACCGTCACCACCAACGAACGGCTGCGCCAGGCCCGCACCTTCCGCGTCGACCCGCGGACGAACCCGGCGGGCCGCGACTACTTCGGCGCCCACATCGCGCTGGAGCGCTTCAAGTCGCCGGCCCCGCGGCTGCACTTCCTCGACGACACCGACGGCACGGGGACGGTCTACGTCGGGTACCTGGGTGCCCACCTGCCGACGTCGAAGACCAACTGAGCGAGAATCGCGCGCATGACCGAGCACAAGCACCTCGCGTACTGCTGGATCGCCCGCGGTGACGAGGTGCTGTTCCTCCGCCGCGCGCCCGGCGTCTTCCTCGGCGGGCGCTGGGAACTGCCGGGCGGGACGGCGGAACCGGGTGAACCGTTCGAGACCACAGCGGTGCGCGAAGCGGCGGAGGAAACCGGGCTGACGGTCCGGATCAAGGGGGAGCGCAGCCGCGATTCGTGGCCGGACATCACGGGACGGCCGCTGCTCGTCCACGCGTTCGTCTACACGGCCGAGGAAACGGGCACGGGCGAAGTGGTGCTCAATCCGGAAGAGCACGACGACTTCGCGTGGCTGACCCCGGCGGAGGCACGCGCTTTGGAGCTGCCGGAGCACTTTCGCCGGCTGCTGTCTTCGTAGCCTGCCTCTGCCGGGCAGGCGGATCGATCTGGTCACGACACCGACGTTACCCGAACACACGTGCGAAGATCATCGCTAAATCGGGTGATGTCGAGAATGGGGTTCGGCACGCGATTTCCGTTGTGGCGCAAGGGGAATCGCGGGAACGTGATGGGCGCTGCCCCCGGTTCCCACGCTACCGGAAGGCACCGACAAAAACCGCGGCGCGGCGGGCGGGAGGGTGGCGGCGAGCAGGCCCGGGAGGGCGTCGTTTTTCGCCGGTAGGTGGCGGGCTGCGTTGCGGGCCACCTGGCCGGGGCGTGCTTCTCTCAGGAGGCGAGGACCTCGTTGATCGCCACCAGTTCCTGTGCCGTGCGCGTGGCGGTGAATTCGATGACGTTGTAACGGGCGAGGCGCTGGACCACGAACGGGTCGCCGGCGAGGACCGCGTCGAGCTTGCCGCGCAGGACCGGGCGGGTGAGGATCACCTGGTCGGCCGCGCCGGTTCCCTTTCCGGAAACAAGGAAAAGCCCCCTCGTGAATTGGGTGCGCACCCAGGCCGAATGGTCCGGGAGCGCGTAGTCGACTTCTGTTTCGGGTGCCGTGTAGGTCAGCAGTGCGATGTACATGATTCAATAGTAGAACTCCCCGGGCTGCCCCGCATCCGCCTGCCGAGTGGCACCGGACACCGCATTCGGCAATATTCCGGTCAAGAAACCGCACAATTCTTTACGACGGCTTTCTGAATCCACCGTACGTAGATCGGCGTACGACAGGGAGTCGACGCCGGGCCGACGCGAGCGGCGGCGGAACACGCGAGACTCGGCGCATGAACGCACTGACCCGGATCTGGCACGACGGCCGGCCCGCCGAACGAGCCGCCTACGCCGTCGGCGCGGCGCTCTTCGTGAGCGGCCTCGTGCACGCGATCGTGCTCCTCGGCACCGGCGGCTCGTGGCTGGGGCCCGTGTCGATGCGCAAGGCCGTCACGTTCGGCCTGTCGTTCGGGCTGACGCTGGCCTCGGTCGCCTGGGCGACGTCGTTCCTCACCGTCCGGCCGCGGTGGCGCGCGGTGCTGCTCGGCGCGTTCAGCGTGGCCAGCATCGTCGAGGTCGCGCTGGTCAGCATGCAGTCCTGGCGCGGGGTGCCGTCGCACTTCAACTTCGAGACGCCGTTCGACAACGTCGTGTCGATGACGCTCGCCGGCGGTGGCGGGGTGCTCATCCTGACCGTCATCGGCTTCACCGCCGCCGCGCTCGTGGCGCCCGGCCCGGGCGCGCCGAGCCTGCGTCTCGCCATCCGGGCCGGCCTGGTCGTGCTGGTGGTCGCGCTGGCCACCGGCGCCGTGATGATCGCCCGCGGCGTGGTCGAGGCCCGCGGCGGCGACCCGCAGCTGGCCTACACGACCGCCGGCTCGCTCAAGCCGCTGCACGCGGTCGCGATGCACGCGATCCTCGTGCTACCCGGACTGGCGTGGCTGCTCACCTTCACCCGCTGGCCCGAGGCCCACCGGATGCGCGTCGTCAAGCTCGCGGTCACAGCCGACGCCGTGCTCACCGCCGTGATCGGCGTCGAGTCGTTCACCGGCGTGTCGCCGTTCACCGCGCCGCTGCCGGTGCTCGCGCTGTCCGCCGTGTCGGCGGCCGTTTTGGCCGGCACCGGCCTGTACGCGCTGAGCGGCATTGAACCGGGAATCCGATTCGTACGTATCTCCGATGGGAAGGCAAGGGGCCGGTAAAACGGCGGACGGAGACCACGTGCGGCACGGCATGACCACGAGCGGCCTTTTCCAGCAGAGTCAGGCACACAGCCCGTCGTTCTTCTCCGTCATGCGGGCCATGGGCCAGCACGGGGACGATCTCGCGGACTTCTGCATCCCGTGCAACCCCTACTTCCCGACCGACGAGATGTTCGGGGAGCTGGAGCGCAACCTCCGCACGATCCTCAAGTTCTACCCGAGCGACGCGGGCGCGATCACCGCGCAGCTGGCGCACGTGCTCCGGCTGAACCCGTCGACGATCTCCCTGGCCAACGGCTCCACCGAGCTGATCACCTGGATCGACCAGCTGCTGGTGGACTCCAGCATCGCGGTGCCGATCCCGACGTTCGGCCGCTGGACCGACCAGCCGCTGGAGACCGGCAAGCGCGTCGACATGTTCCTGCTCAAGGAAGCGAACAACTTCGAGCTGCGCGTCGACGAGTACATCGAGTTCATCAAGCGCCGCGGCTCCCGGGTCGCGGTGCTGTGCAACCCGAACAACCCCGACGGCGGTTACCTGCCACGGCGCGAGGTCATCCGGTTCATGGACGCCCTCGAAGACCTCGACCTCGTGGTGATCGACGAGTCGTTCATCGACTTCGTCGAGGTCGAGATGACCCCGTCGGTGGCCGCCGAAGCCGTCGTGCGGCCGAACGTCATCGTGCTGAAGAGCCTCGGGAAGAACTTCGGGCTGCACGGGATCCGGTTCGGCTACCAGGTGTCGAACCCGGCGCTGACCCGGAAGCTGTCGGCCGCGCTGCCGAAGTGGAACCTGAACTCCCTGGCCGAGACGGTGATCTTCATGCTCGCCGAGCGCCGCGCGGAGTACGAGGAGAGCCTCAAGCGGCTGGCGCTCGACCGGTTCATGATGAACTCGCAGCTCGGGCAGTTCCAGGAGCTGACGGTGTACCCGTCGCAGGCGAACTTCCTGCTCGTGAAGCTGCCCGGCTCGGTCGACGGCGCCGAGCTCTGCGACTACCTGCTCACCGAGCACCACCTGCTGGTGCGCCAGTGCGGCAACAAGATCGGCATGACCAGCCAGTTCATGCGCTTCGGGGTGCGGCCGGACACCGAGGTCGAGCGGCTGGTCGAGGGACTGCGCGGGGTCGAGCGGCTCGGCGGTGGGCGCCACACGCCGACCATCGAGCTCGTCTCGCACTCCCGCGAACCCGAACGGTCGATCAGCTGACCACGTGGTCGATGGCCGACTTCCAGGCGAACACCCGGCCGTTCGCCGAGCTCGACCGCGCGGGGCGCACCCGCCGGCTGCGGAGGCTGGCCGAAGCGGCACTGACCGAGTACGACGTCCCGGTGGCGAGGCTGACGCCGCTGCCCCGCGGGCGCAACACGGCGTTCCGGGTCGACGGCGCGGACGGCCATCGGTACGTGCTGCGGATCGAGCGGCCGGACGGCCCGAGCTTCGCGCAGGTGCGGTCCGAGATGGCCTGGCTCGCCGCGCTGGCCCGCGAGACGGACCTGGCGGTGCCGCGGCCGGTCCCGACGCGGGAGCGGCAGGCGGCCACCGTCGTCGCCGACCCGGCCGTGCCCGAGCCGCGCACCTGCGTGCTGTACCGCTGGCTCGAGGGCCGGTTCCTCGACGAGCGGCTCAGCGCGCCGCAGCTGTACCGGCTGGGCGAGTTCACCGCGCGGCTGCACCGGCACGGCGCCCGGATGAACGGCCTCGACCGCGGCCGGGCCGATGACCTGACGGCGTTCGGCCGGGCGCAGGTGGACGGCTTCTCGGACACCGTCGTCGACCGGGCGGTCGCGCTGGCCGGGGGCGACGAGGGCGTCCGCGCCGCGCTCGGGCGGGTCCGGGCCGTGCGGTCCGCGCTCGGGTTCGGCGCCGACGTGTTCGGGCTCGTCCACGGCGGCCTGCACCAGGAGAACTACCTGTTCCACCGGGGCCGCGTGCGGGTGGTCGACTTCGACGACTGCGGGTTCGGCCACTACGCCTACGACCTGGCGGTGACCGTCGACGCGTTCGCTCACCTGCCGCACCACGCGGAGCTGCGGGAGGCGCTGCTGGACGGGTACCGGTCGGTGCGGCCGGCGACGTTCGCGACCGATCCGGCCGTGCTGAACGCCTTCGTCGGCCTTCGCCGGGTCCAGCTGCGGCTGCGCGAGCTCGACGGTCACCCCTGACGTTACAACTCACCGCTACAATTGCTACATGGCCGGACGATCGAGCAACGCCACCAGTACCCGCGACCGCCTCCTGCTGGCCGCCGGGCAGCTCCTGCACGAAGCGGACGGCGGGCCGGTGTCGACGCGGGCGATCTGCGAGCGCGCCGGCGTCCAGGCCCCGACGCTCTACCACCACTTCGGCAGCAAGCAGGGCCTGCTCGACGCCGTGGTGAACTACGGCTTCACCCAGTACGTCCAGGCGCCGGAGACCGGCGGCGACCCGGTGGCGCGGATCCGGGAGGGCTGGGACCGGCACGTCGCGTACGGCCTCGAGAACCCGGCGTTCTACGTGCTGCTCTACGGCCAGATCGAGCCCGGTGTGCCGTGCAACCTCACCAGCAGCGCCGAAGCGATGTTGCTCGAGCTGTTCACGCCGCTCGCCCGCGCCGGGCGGCTGCGGGTCGAGGCGACGGAGGCCGCGCGGCAGTTCGCGGCGGCGAACAGCGGGGTCACCCTCAGCCTGATCGCCCAGCCCGAAGGGGCCCGCGACCTGGCGATGTCCGCGCAGGTCCGGGACTCCGTGCTGGCCGGGCTGCTCACCGACGGCCCGGCCGCCGGGTCGTCAACGGGCGCGCTCGCTGTCGCTTTGTCGACCGCGCTCGCGGACGACGTCGACGCGCTGACGACCACCGAGCGGCAGCTGCTGCGGGAGTGGCTGCACCGTCTCGCGAGCTAGCGGACTGACAACCTGACGCTACATTTGCTACATTGATCCGTATGGCGAATGTAGTGAACCGGTTCGGCGTGTTCCTGGCCCCGCACCGCGACGACGCGACTCGCAAGGCGCACGCCGTCGCGGCCGACAAGCTCGGGTACGGCACGGTCTGGTTCGGCACCGGCAGCGCGTCGATCGGCGACCTCGCGTTCGTCGAGGACGTGCTGGCCTCGACCGAGCGGATCACCGTGGCGACGGCGGTCGTGAACATGTGGGCCGACGAACCGGAAACCCTGGCCGAGTCGTACCACCGGCTGGCGGGCCGGTACGGAAAGCGCTTGCTGCTGGGCATCGGCGTGGGCCACCCGGAGTCCGTCGCGGCGTACCAGAGCCCGTACGACAAGATCGTCGACTACCTCGACCGGCTGGACGCGGCCGGTGTCCCCGCCGACGCCCGGATCCTGGCCGCGCTCGGCGATCGTGTGCTGAAGCTCGCCGCGGACCGCACCGCCGGTGCGGTCCCCTACCTCGTGCCGGTCGCGCACACGCGGCACGCGCGGTCGGTGCTGGGCGCGGGCAAACTGCTGACGCCGGAACAGAAAGTGGTCGTCGACGAGGACCCGGTGGCGGCGCGCGCGATCGGCCGCCCGTTCGTGCGCGAGCCGTACCTCGGGCTGCGCAACTACGTGAACAACCTGCGGCGCCACGGGTACACCGAGGAGGACGTCGCCGGTGGCGGCAGTGACCGCCTGATCGACGACCTCGTCCTGCACGGCTCGCCCGAGAGCATCGCGAAGCGCCTGCTGTCCCATGTGGACGCCGGGGCCGACCACGTGGCCGTCCAGGTGCTCGGCCCCACGCCGGAGGCGGAGGCCGAGCACCACCGGATCCTCGCCGGCGTGCTGCTCTGATCAGTCAGGCACGGGTTCCCCGCCGACGTGACCGTCCAAAACGGACAACAGTCGATCGAGTTCCGCACGCAGCCCGGCCACATCGGTTTCGGCGGCGAGCTGGTGGATCTCTTCCTGCAACCGCGCTACGACGTCGTCAGACCCGGTCGAGGCGGTGCAGGACGATCACCGGAATCACCCGGGTCGTCCGGGCCTGGTAGTCCGCGAAACCCGGCTGCTGCTCGACGACCCTGGCGAACAGCGCGTCGCGGTCGGGGGCGACGGCCGCCATCGCCTCGAACGTCTCGGTGCCGGTTTCCACGGTCACCAAAGGGTTCTTGCGGATGTTGTGGTACCAGGCGGGGTGCTGGGGCAGGCCCATCGCCGAGGCGACGACCACCAGCTGTCCGCCGATGTGCAGGGCTCCCAAGGTGACACGGTGTTTCCGGCCGGTGCGGGCACCGGTCGTGGTGAGCTGGATCAAACTCGCGTGGTCCTTCCGATGTGGAGTGATCGGAGGCGTGAGAGGGCACGACGGAGGCACACTTGTCCCACAGCAGGGGAAAGAGGAGAGACACCGACGTGTCGATCTCAAGAGGGCTGAGTAGCCACTACCTCCGTGCGTAGGCCCATCCGGGGCGCGGCCCCAGATTAGCACGGGTCAGCGCGCGGCGTCGGCGGCTTTCTGGGCTTCGTTGGCGGCCTCGTCGGCCTGCTCGTAGGCTTCCTTCGCCGCTTCGAACTCCGCCGTCGCGCGCTCGGCGCGTTCTTCGGCCTCCGCCAAGCGGGTGCGAAGGTCTTCGACGCGGGCCGTGGCCTGCTCGGCCGCGCGTTCGGTGCGGACCAGGTCGCGCTCGACGACCGCCCGCTCCTTGGCCAGCTCGGCGGCCTCCTTGCGCAGGCGCTCACGGTCCGCGCGGACGCGCTCCCGCTCGGCGCGTTCTTCCTCTTCGCGCCGACGGTCCTTTTCGGTCTTCTCGGTCCGGGGCGACCGCTTCGGCCGCGCCGGTTCGGCCTTTTCCACCAGCTTCGCCGGGCGCTTGCCGGTCGACGCGGCCGGTGCGCTCGCGGCGAGGGTGAACCACTGGTCGGCGTCCTGGTGGGCCACCGACGTCAGGCGCCCGGCCAGCGCGAGGGCGGCCGTGTCCGGGTCGGCCGCGACGGCTTCGAGCGTCGCCTCGACCTCCCGCGCGACCGTGTCGCTCATCCTGTCCAGGCCACGCACGATCCGGCGCACCAGCTCGCCGCGGCTGCGGGTCAGCGCACGCAGGTCGTCGCCGGCCAGGCGGGTGTGCGCGTCCCGCAGCTCGTCGCCGAGTTCGGCCAGCTCACGCAGCTCATCCGGGTCGTCCCGGGCCAGCCGGTTGACGATCGCCGCGGCCGCGGTCGGCTTCCGCAGCTCCTTGATCTTCGCCGCCAGGTCGGCGTCGCCCCCGGCCTTCGCCGCCTTCGCCGCCGCGTTGCGCGCGCCGACGAACTCCGCGAGGTCACCCCCGTAGAGCTCGCCGGCCACCGTGTCGAAATCCATCACCGCCAGCCAACCACATCGGACTGGTGCGAGCACCTGCGAACAGTCATCATCGGGACAGGGGCGACGAAGGGAAGGCGCGTGTTCTTCGATCTGGGTGTCCGGGACTTCCTCGACCGCGCGGAAACGGTGTACCCGGACCGCGTCGCGGTGGTCGACGAGCCGAACCAGCCCGCGCCGAGCTGGGGTTCGCTCACCTACCGGGAGGTGGCGCGGCGGGCCCGCGCGCAGGCGGCCCACCTCGACGCGCTGGGCGTGCCGGTCGGCGGGCGCGTCGCGATGGTGTCGCACAACGCCGCCCGCCTGCTCGTGTCGTTCTTCGGCGTCTCCGGCTGGGGCCGGGTGCTGGTGCCGGTGAACTTCCGGCTCGCGCCGGCCGAGGTGAAGTACATCGTGGAGCACTCGGGCGCGGAGGTGCTGATCGTCGACCCCGAGCTGGAGTCCCTGCTCGACACCGTCACCGCGAAGCACGTCTTCGTGCTGGGCCGCGACGACGAGACGCTCTGGGGCGGCGACGGCGACCCGCGGCCGTGGGCGGGTGACGAGTCGGCCACCGCGACGATCAACTACACCTCGGGCACGACGGCGCGGCCCAAGGGCGTGCAGCTGACCCAGCGCAACATCTGGCTCAACGCGGCCGTCTTCGGGCTGCACACGACGTTGAGCGACAACGACGTCCTGCTGCACACGCTGCCGATGTTCCACTGCAACGGCTGGGGCATGCCGTACGCGGTGACCGGGCTCGGCGGGCGGCACATCGTGCTGCGGAAGGTCGACGGCACCGAGATCCTGCGGCGCATCGAGGAGCACGGCGTCACGATCCTGTGCGCGGCGCCCGCGGTGGTCACCGCGGCGCTGGACGGCGCCGCCACCTGGGAGGGTGAGATCCCCGGCCGCGACCGCGTCCGGATCGTCGTGGCCGGCGCGCCGCCACCGACCCGCACGATCGAGCGCGTGCGGGCCGAGCTGGGCTGGGAGTTCATCCAGATCTACGGCCTCACCGAGACGGCGCCGCTGCTCACCGTCAACCGGATGCGCAGCGAGTGGGCCGACCTCGACCCGCACGAGCAGGCGAAGCTGCTGGGCCGGGCCGGCACGCCCGCGCTGGGCGTCCGGATCTCCGTCGACACCGACGGCGAGGTGCTCGCGCAGTCGAACCACAACCTCGACGGCTACTGGGAGAACCCGGACGAGACCGCGCGGGTGCAGGAGGGGAACTGGTTCCACACGGGTGACGGCGGTTCTTTCGAGGACGGCTACCTGACGATTGCGGACCGCAAGAAGGACGTGATCATCTCGGGCGGCGAGAACGTGTCGTCGATCGAGGTGGAGGACGCGCTGAACTCGCACCCGGCGGTGCGCGAGGTGGCGGTGATCGGCGTCCCGGACGAGAAGTGGGGCGAGCTGGTCACGGCTTTGGTGGTCACCTCCGAGACCGTCACTTCCGAGGAGCTGATCAAGCACTGCCGGGAGTACCTGGCGGGGTACAAATGCCCGAAGCGCGTGGAGTTCCTCGACGAGCTGCCGCGGACGGCGACCGGGAAGATCCAGAAGTTCAAGCTGCGGGAGCCGTTCTGGAAGGACCAGGGGCGAGGGGTGAATTGAGGTTCTTCTTCGACGCGGGCTCGGGCGCGGTGCTCTGGGCCGACGTCGGCCCGGCGGACCTGGAGCAGCTGCCACTCGGACCTGAGCTGCGCGCGGAGCTGGACGGCCTCGTGGCCCAGTACGACGAGTCGATGAACTGGGACTACCCGCCGGACCCCGGCCCGTGGCGGGAGGCGCGGTGCCGGCGGTTCAACGCCGATGTCCGGGCGGCCTTCGACCGGCTGTGCCGTGAACTCGGGGAGGACGTCGAGGACGGGTTCACCGAGCTGCACGAAGATCCGGACCTGGACCGCTACCTGGCCGATCCGAAGGGCTTCAAGCGCTAGCGGACCAGGCGGAAGAAGGTCCGCACCTCGTCCACGAACAGCTCCGGCTGCTCGAACGCCGCGAAGTGCCCGCCCCGGTCCAGCTCGTTCCAGTGCCGGATGTCCGGGTACCTCCGCAACGCCCACCGGCGTGACGGCCGGGGCATCTCCGCCGGGAAGATCGAACAGCCCGTCGGGACGTCCACCGTGTCGTCGGTCGCCTCGGCGAACCACCGCTGGACCTGGCGGATGCTCTCCCAGTACAGCCGCGCGGACGACGTCGCCGTGCCCGTCAGCCAGTACAGCGTGATGTTGTCCAGCAGCTCGTCGCGGGTGAACGGGAAGCCGTCGGACCAGGCGTGGAACTTCTCCAGCAGCCAGCCGCACAGGCCCGCCGGGGAGTCGGCGAGGCCGTAGCCCAGGGTCTGCGGGCGTGTCGACTGCTGGACGGAGTAGCCGTCCTCCCAGCGCTGCGCGTGCTTCAGTGCGTCCAGCGCGGCGCGCTCCCCGGGAGTGAGGTCGCCGAACGTCGCCGGGTCGGGGGCGGCGATCGGCGGGTTGAGGTGGATGCCCGCTAGGTGGGCCGCGTCCTGCTGGGCCAGTGACGTCGTGATCGACGTTCCCCAGTCGCCGCCCTGGGCGCCGTAACGGGAGTAGCCGAGGCGGGCCATCAGCTCCGCCCACGCCGCCGCGATCCGCTCGATGCCCCAGCCGGGTGCCGACGGCTTGTCGCTGAAGCCGTAACCCGGCAGCGAGGGGATCACCAGGTGGAACTCCCGCGAGAGCGGCTCGATCACCTTGCCGAACTCGACGATCGAGCCGGGCCAGCCGTGCGTGAGGATCAGCGGCAACGCCGACGGGTCAGGCGAACGCACGTGCAGGAAGTGGATACCCAAGCCGTCGATTTCGGTGCGGTACTGCGGAAATCCGTTCAACCGGGCCTCCGCGCGACGCCAGTCGTAGCCGGACGCCCAGTATTCGCACAGTTCGCGCAGCAGGCCCAGCGGTGTGCCCTGGCTCCAGTCGTCCACCGGCTCGGCCTCGGGCCAGCGGGTCCGGCGCAGGCGCGCGCGGAAGTCGGCGAGGTCGGCGTCGGGGACGTCGATCCGGAACGGCGTGATCATGCCGGGACGTAGGTCAGCTGGACGACGCCGTTGCCGAAGGTGGCCGACTTCTTGAGCACCAGCGGGAAGTTCGGCCCCTCCTCGGGAAACAGCCGCTTCCCGTGCCCCACGACGACCGGGTACAGCAGCAGGTTCAGCTCGTCGACCAGGCCTTCGGCCAGCAGCCAGCGCACGGCGACGGTGCTGCCGCTGGTCATGATGTCGCCGCCGGGCCCTGCCTTCAGCTCCCGGACGGCTTCGGCAGGGTCGCCGGTCAGCAGGACCGAGTTGTGCCAGCTCACGTCGGACAACGTCGACGACAGCACGTACTTGCGGACGCTGTTCATGAACTCGGCGCCCTCGTCTTCCTGCCCCGGCCAGGACTCCGCGAAGCCCTCGTAGGTGACGCGGCCGAGCAGCATCGCGTCGGCCGCGGCCATCCCGCTGCCGACCGCGCGGCCGAGTTCGTCGTTCCAGTACCGCAGTGACCACTTGTCGGGCGCCTCGACCACGCCGTCCAAGGAGATGAACAAGTTCGCCACGAGCTTGCGCATGGACCCACTATGGACCATCAGGGCAAGTGCTTCACCAGTTCCAGCGCACGGCCGAGCGTCGTGAGACGCGCTTCGAGCGTTTCACCGGCCGGGTACAGCCGGACGGTGTCGATTCCGGCGTCGCGCCAGACGCGCAGCCGTTCGCGGACCATCTCTTCGGTGCCGATCAGCGTGGTGCCGAGCACCATCTCGTCGGTGACGAGCGCGGTGGCGCCGTCGCGGTCGCCCGCCTGCCAGCGTTCGCGGACCTCGGCGGCGACGTCCGCCCAGCCCTGGCGGCTGTAGGCGTTGTTGTAGAAGTTCGTGGTGGCCGAGCCCATCCCGCCGAGGCTGAAGGCGAGTTCCTTCTTGCGGCCGCCGACCATCGTGCGCAGCTCGTCTTCGTCGGCGGCGAAGGCGACTTCGGCGCCCTGGCAGACGTCGATGTCCGCACGCGTACGGCCCGACTTCGCAAGCCCGGCGTCGAGGTGGCTGAAATACGCGTCGGCGCCTTCGGGGACGAAGCTGGTGCCGAGCCAGCCGTCCGCGACCTCGCCGGTCAGCTCGAGGAGCTTCGGCGAGAGCGTGGCCAGGTAGATCGGGATGTCCGGGTTCGGCTCGGCCGACAGCCGCATCGGACGCGCTTCGCCGGGCAGCGGGATCTCGAAAGCCTTGCCGGAGAAGGAGATCTTCTCCCCCGCGAACGCCCGGCGGATGATCTCGACGGTCTCGCGCATCCGCGTCAGCGGCTTGGCGAACGGCACCCCGTGCAGGCCCTCGATCACCTGCGGCCCGGACGCGCCGAGCCCGAGGGCGAACCGGCCGCCGGAGAGGTCGGCGAGCGTCAGCGCGGCCTGCGCGATCGCCACCGGCGTGCGCGTGCCGAGCTGGATGATGCCGGAGCCGAGCCGGATCCGCTCGGTGCGGGCGGCGAGGTAACCGAGCGCGGACGGCGCGTCCGAGCCCCACGCTTCGGCGACCCAGCAGACGTCGAGGCCGAGTTTTTCCGCCTCCAGCACGAAGTCCAGCGTCGTGCGGGTGTCCTTCGAGAACTCGACGGTCGTCGCGGTCTTCACGAGCCTTCGACCCGGTCCTTGATCGCGGCGAGGTTCCCGGTCATCGCGGTTTCGAACTCCCGCAGCCGGACGAAGACGATCTTCTGTTCCTTGTCGGGCATCCGGTCGATGGCGAACGAGAGGCCGGACCGGCCGGGGCCCATCTGCATCCACTGCGAGAGCCGGGTGCCGCCGTTGTCGGGCTCGAGGGTGAACCGCCAGACCGAGCTCGGCTCGGCCGGATCCTGCACCGCCCAGGCGAACACCCGCGGTTCCTCGCACTCGACGACGTACGAGGTCGTCTCCCACTCGCCGAACGCGTCGTGCTTGCTCTTGCCCACGAACGTCCGGCCGACCTCGCGCCATTCGACCGACTGCAGTTCGGCGCTCAGGGAAGGCATCAGCCCGATGTCGGAGACGACCGGCCAGACGACCTCCGGCGCGGCGTCGATCCAGGTCGAGACTTCCGCCGTCGGCTTGTCCGCGTACCGTGCGCCTGTCCACTCCATCGTGGTCGCCACTCCTCTCGGTGAGCCTCTGACCACGATAGTTGCGTAGGCAGACCTACGGTGTCAATCTCACTCCTGCCGTGCGAACCGCTCCTCGACGTCCGGCCGCTGCGCCAGCCGCGCCGGGAAACCGGGGCCACGGCGCATCCTGGTGTCGTCCGGCGTCATCGGCTGCGCGCACTCGGCGCAGACGATTTCGGCGTGCGTGTCGTGCCCGCAGGCCAGGTGGTGCACGGTGATCGGCGGCCCGGCCTCGGCCGCGAGCCACCGGTCGCCCCAGCGGGTCATCGCGAGCAGCACCGGGTAGAAGTCGCGGCCCTTGTCGGTGAGCACGTAGTCGTAGCGCACCGGCTCGGTCTGGTAGGCGACCTTCTCCAGCATCCCCTCGTCGACCAGCCGCTTGAGCCGGTCGGCGAGGGTGTTGCGCGCGATGCCCAGCGCCTGCTGGAACTCGTCGAAGCGGCGGACGCCGTAGAAGGCGTCACGCAGCACCAGCGGGGTCCACCAGTCGCCCAGCAGATCCATGGTGCGCGCGATCGAGCACGGCCACTGCGCGAACGATGTCCGTTTCATGGGGCTGACGATACGCCGTTTCGACGAAGGACTCAGCAGGTCAGGGCGCCGGGATGTAGGCCAGGCCGTGGGCGTGCGGGATCTCGAGCCTGTCGAGGACCGCCGGTCGCGCCGGATCTCCGACGTCGAGCACGGTCACCGTCGAGCCGAACACGGCCGCGACGTACACCCGGGTGCCGTCCGGCGACGACCGGATCGTGAGCGGGAAGGCGCCGACGTCCGCCTGTCCCACCAGCTCCACCGAGACCGGCGACGTCCCCGCCCACACCGACACCCGGCCGGCGCCGTCGAGCAGCTCACCCACCAGCAGCAGGCCGGTCGACGTCCAGTGCACCGGGACCACGAAGTGCTCGGTCGGCAGGGTCCGGACGACCTCGGCGGTCCGGGTGTCGATCAGCCGCACCCCGGGTTGGGCGGCCGACCGGCCGTCGGCCTTCGGCGCGGCGACGGCCACGACCGAGCCGTCCGGAGCGGCCGCGATCCCCTCGCTCCCGGGCACGGCGACCTTGGCGACCAGCTCACCGGTCCCCAGGTCGACCACGGAGACGAACGGCGCCTCCTTGTTGGCCGCGTAACCGTGGACGCCGTCCGGGTCCGTGACGAACCAGTGCGGTCCGGGTGCTTCGGTGCCGACGCGGCGGAGCACCTTCCGGGTGGCGGTGTCCAGGACGACGACGCCGCCCGGGCCCGCCGGACCGGCTTCGACGCTGACGTACAGCAGGCCGCGGCCGGCGTCCAGGGCCATGCCGTGCGGACCGTGCTCGGGCGAGATGTCGAGCACCTCGACGATCTCGCCGTCGTCCGGGTCGATCACGGTGACCTGGTGGTTGCGGCCGTCGTTCTCGTCGTAGTGGCCGTGGTGGTACGCGCTGGTGCAGTACAGCAGCCGGTGCGCGGGGTCGAAGCACAGCTCGTGCGGCTCGGCGGGCACCGGCAGCACCGCCTGGACGTGGTGGTCGACGGCGTCGAGCAGGGTGACGGTGGAGCCGCTCTGGTCGACCACCGCCAGCCGGTCGCCGGGACGCGGGTAGTCGGTCACGGATTCTCCCTTCAGAGGTAGCTGCCGAGGTCTTCGGCGAGGGTCGGGCCACCGGGCGTCCAGCCGAGCAGCGAACGGGTGGTGTCGCTCGCGGCGGCCATGTCGGCCCCGGCGAACTTGCTCAGCCAGCCGAAGTGCGCACCCGCCCGATCTTCCGGCACGGAGGCGGCGGGCACATCCAGCCCGCGGCCGATCGCTTCGGCGATTTCACGCATCGGGATGCCGGTTTCGGCGGTGGCGTGCAGGACGGTGCCCGCCGGCAGCTGCTTCTCCAGCGCGAGCCGCACGACGGCGCCGGCGTCGTCCCGGTGGATCGCGGCCCAGCGGTTGGTGCCGTCGCCGACGTACCCCGCGAGGGCCTTCGTGCGAGCGGTCGCGACCAGTCCGGGCAGGAAGCCGTGGTCACCCTCGCCGTGCACGGTCGGCGCGAACCGCACGATCACCGTGCCGACACCGCGGTCCGCGAACTCCAGCGCGAGGTTTTCGCTGCCGCCGCGCAGGGAGTCGAGGCCGTGGAACGGGGAGCGGTCCTGCTCGGTGGCCACCCGGCCGGGGGCGAGGAACGCGAGCCCGGCCGCGACGGCGAACGGCCGTCGCGAGCCCACGAGGGTCTCGCCGATGGCCCGCACCGCGTCCCGCTCGGCCCGGTTGCTCACCTCCGGGTGGGCGAAGTCGTGCTTGTTGGCGAGGTGGACGACGGCGTCGGCGCGGTCGGCCCCGGCGCGGATGCCGTCGAGGTCGTCGAGGCCGCCGCGCCGCACGCCGGCGCCCTTCTTCTCGAGGATTTCGGCGGAGGCGTCCGAGCGGGCGAGCCCGGTGACCTCGTGCCCGGCGTCGAGCAGCTGGTCGACGACGGCCGAGCCGATCCACCCGGTGGCTCCGGTGACGAAGACGTGCATGGTGTTGCTCCTTCTTACTTGGTGGTCCGCGGCTTGCGTCCGCGGGCGAACAGGGATTCCAGGACGACCAGACCGCCGAGGACGAGCACGGTCACGCCGATCACCCGCAATCCGAGACTGGTGGCCGAAACGAACGCCGTGACGACGTCGTGCGCGCGGCCGGGTGCGATGGCGAGGGCTTGGGCCACGGTGTGCGCGGGGACGTCCGACGGCAGCGCTTCGGCGAACCGGCCGGTGAACACCGTGCCGATGACGGCCACACCCAGCGCGCTGCCGAACTCGCGGGTGGTGGACTGCAGGCCGGTGCCGACGCCGGCCTGGGCCGGCGGCAGGGAACCCGCGATGACGCCGGACAGCGTCGGCAGCGAGAGCGTCACGCCGATGCCAGTCACCACGAGCCACGCCGCGTACCCGGCGTACGGCGTCTGCGCGCCGGTCGTCGACAGGCCGAGCAGCCCGCCGCCGACGAAGGCGAACGCGAGGGCGATCGTGGCGTCGAGGCCGACGCGCCGGGTCAGGAGGCCGACGTGCCGGCCGCCGACGATGATCGGGACGGTCAGCGGGAGGATCCCGAGCCCGGTCCCCAGGACGCTGAACCCCTTGGCGTACTGCAGGAACGACGCGTTGACGTAGAACAGCGCGAACATCCCGAAGAAGATCGCCGTCATGCCGAGGCAGGCACTGCGCAGGCCCGCGATGCGGAACAGCCGCGGATCGAGCAGCGGGTGATCCGAGCGCAGTTCGACGAGCACCCAGGCCGTGAAAAGCACTGCGGCGCAAGCGAAACCGCCGATCACGAGCGGGCTGCCCCAGCCCGCTTCCGGACCTTGGACGATCCCGAGGAGCAGGGCGACCGTCGCGCCGACGAGCAGCGCCGCGGCGAGCGGGTCGAGCCGGCGGTCGTGACGGGACGACACCGGTGCGACGCGTGCCACGAGCGCGGCGAGGCCCAGCGAGATCGGCACGGCGGCGGCGAACAGCCACCGCCACGACCCGCCCGTCAGGACGGCACCGCCGCCGACGTTGCCGATGACGCCGCCGATTCCGGTCATCGACGCCCCGGTCGCGATGGTCGCGCCCCGGCGCTCGGCTGGAACGGCGTGCAGCAGCACGGCGAGCGTGTTGGGCAGCACGGCGGCGGCGCCGACCCCGGTGAGCGCCCGGCCGGCGAGCAGGACGACGACGTCCGGCGCGACCGCCGACACGAGCGCGCCCGCCGCGAACAGCCCGAGGCCGGCCAGCAGGACACCCTTGCGGCCGAAGCGATCGCCCGCGGCGCCACCGGGGATCACCAGGCAGGCGAAGAAGATCACGTAGGTGTCGACGATCCAGACCAGTGCGGACGCGGACGGGTGCAGCGCGCTCGCGGCGAGCATCGGGACGGCGAGGTTGATCGCGGCGACCATCCCGACGACGAGCACCACGCAGGCGCACATGACGGTGAGGAGGCCGCGGTGCGTGACGGCGGGGCCGCGGGTCGAGGTGGTTGTCATACGAATGACGGTAGGAAGTCCGAGACCAGTCGTGCCACGCAAGATTGGCAATGACTTTTTGCGTACGATGCAACTGTGGCCGACCTACTGGACCTGAACCTGCTGCGCGTGTTCGACGCGCTGCTGCGGGAGAACAGCGTGACGGCCGCGGCCGAGCGGCTGCACCTGTCGATCCCGGCGACGAGCCGGGCGCTGGGGCGGCTGCGGCGGGCGATGGACGACCCGATCCTGGTGCGCGCGGGCCGCGGGATGGCGCCGACGCCGTTCGCGCTGCGGACCGCGCCGCGGGTGCGCTCCCTGCTCGACGAGGCGGCCGCGCTGGCCGGCGCCGGCCGCGAGCTGCGTGTCGCCGAGCTGGAACGCACCTTCACGATCCGGATCAACGACGGCGTCGCGGCGACCCTGGCGGCCGCGGCGGTGGCCGCCACGGCCGCGGCGGCCCCGGGCGTCGTCCTGCGGTTCGTCGCGGAAGGCACCGAGAGCTCCGAAGCGCTCCGCGACGGCTCGATCGACCTGGACATCGGCGCGGGCGACGCCCCGGCGCCGGACATCCGGACCGCCGGGCTCTACCTCGAACGGGTGGTGGGCATCGTCCGCGCCGGCAGCTCGCTGGGACGGCGGCCGACGCTCGCGCAGCTGTGCCGGCACCCGCACGTCTCGGCGTCCCGCCGGGGCCTCGCCCGCGGGCCGCTCGACGACGTCCTCGAAGCCGAAGGCCTGCAGCGGCACGTCGCCGCGGTCGTGCCCACGTCCGCGGTCGCCGCGCTGCTGGTGTCGTCGAGCGAGTACGTCGGGCTCGTCCCGCAGCGGCTCGCCGAGCAGTACGGCGAGGCCCTCGGCCTGCGCTGGTTCCCGATCCCCGCGCCGCTGCCGTCGGTCGAGGTCGTCCTGCGCTGGCACGCGCGCCTTGACGCCGACCCGGCACAGCGCTGGCTGCGGGAGACGCTGCGGGCCGCGCTCAGCTGATCAGGTGTCCCGTCGTGACGTCGACGTGGTCCGGGACCTCGTCGTGCTCGTCGCCGACCGAGAGCGTGCCGGCCGGTTCGACCAGGAGGACGCTCGCGCCCGCCTTCGACGACGGCTTGTGGAACGTGCCCTTCGGGACGACGAAGACCTGGCCGCTCTTGAGCGTCACCACGCGTTCCGCCGGGTCGCGCAGGCCGATCTCGATCTCGCCGTCGAGCACGAGGAAGAACTCGTCGGTGTCCTCGTGGACGTGCCAGACGTGCTCGCCGGCGAACCGGGCGAGCCGGATGTCGTAGTCGTTGACGCGGGTGACGATCCGCGGGCTCCAGGCGGCGTCGAAGCTCGCCAGGACTTCGGTCAGGTCGATCGGGTTCATGGGTCGATCCTGCGCTTGGTGTTCCGCGCGGACGAGTGCTAGGAATCGCACATGCCGCAAGAATTCTCTCACCGGGTCGTGGTGCTGGTGGACGACGGCTCGAACCCGTTCGAAATGGGCGTCGCGACCGAGCTGTTCGGGCTGCGGCGGCCCGAGCTGGAGCGGCCGTGGTACGACTTCGCACTCTGTGCGCCCGTCCCGGAAGTCGCCATGCACCTGGGGATGTTCACGCTGTCGGGCGTCGGCGGCCTCGACGTCGCCGACACCGCGGACACGCTGATCGTGCCCAACCGGCCGGATCCGCTGGCCGCGCCGTCACCCGAGGTCCTGGCGGCGGTCCGGCGGGCGGCGGACCGCGGCGCGCGGCTGGTGAGCTTCTGCACGGGCGCGTTCACGCTCGCCTTCGCCGGCGTGCTCGACGGCCGCCGCGCGACGACGCACTGGCGCTGGGCCGACGACTTCGCCTCCCGGTTCCCGGCCGTGGACCTGGAACCGGACGTCCTGTTCGTCGAGGACGGCAACGTCCTCACGGCGGCGGGCAGTGCGGCGGCGCTCGACCTCGGGCTGCACCTGATCCACCGCGACCACGGCGCGGAGGTCGTCAACGCGGTCAGCCGCCGCCTGGTGTTCACCGGCCACCGCGACGGCGGGCAGCGGCAGTTCATCACCCGGCCGGTGCCGGAGGTGCCGGACACCTCGCTGGCACCGCTGCTGACCTGGGCCCGGTCACGGCTCGCCACGCCCCTGACGGTGGCCGGCCTGGCGGCTCACGCCGCGACCAGCCCGGCGACGCTGCACCGCCGGTTCCGCGCGGAGCTGGGGACGACACCGCTGGCCTGGCTGACCACAGAGCGGGTGACGCTGGCCTGCCGCCTGATCGAGCGCGGCGAGCTGCGGCTGGACCGGGTAGCGGAGGCGAGCGGCTTCGGCACGGCGGCGAACCTGCGGCTGCAGCTGAGGCGGCACACGGGCCTGAGTCCGAGCGCTTACCGCCGCCGCTTCGGCCCGGCGGCGTAGCCGGTTCGGGACTGGACTCACATGACTGCCCCGTGACTCGCGTGACCGGGGCCGAAACTCGCGTGGCTGGGCCCGAACTCGCGTGACCAGGGCCAGACCTCGCGTGACCGGGCCCGAAACTCGCATGGCTGGGGCGGGCCCGCCGATTCGGGGCTAGATCACGCCGGATCCGCCCGACCCAGCACAACAGGCGACCCGCGCCGTCGCGCAAGCCAAGCCCCGAGCGCCTATCGCCGCCGCTTCGGCCCGGCGGCATAGCGGGTTCGGAGCCGGAACTCGCCGGTTCGGGACTTGATCACACCAGTTCCGACCGACCCGGCGCCGCGTCGGCGCGGCTCTCGTGAGCGGCGATGAGGGTTCTAACCCGAGTTACCACCCACGACGTCTTGGAGCGCCTTGGCCAAGGCGTCCTCCTGCAGCCGCGCCGGATAGGCGCGCGGGTCGGCCGCGGCCAGGACGTTGAGGCCCTCCACCAGCGCCACCAGGCTTTTTGTGGTCAGGTCCAGGCGATCGTCCGTCCACTCCGGACGGCAGGCCGCGATCAGGCGCCGGACCCGGGCCAGGAACGAGTGGTTCGCCGCTCGGTGCCGTTCCGCGAGGTCGTCGTCGGCCAGGGCCGCGGCCAGGAAGCCGACCCAGACGCGGGACTCCTCCTGGTGGCCCTGAGTGAGGTCCGCCGCGCAGCCGAGCACCGCCGTCAGGGCACCGGACGGAGACGCCGCCGCCGCTTCCGCCGCGTCCGCACGGATCGCCGTGCGCTCGTACAGCAGGTCGCGTGCGTGCAGCAGCAGGGCCTTCTTCGTCGGGAACGCGTGCAGCACCAGGCCCGTCGTGCAGCCCGCGCGCTCGGCGACCGCGCGCAGCGTCAGGCCCGGCAGCCCCGCCTCGGCGAGCACCTGCCACACCGCGTTCGACAGCAGCTCCCGCTGCGCTCCCACGTCGCGCTGTCTCGGCACCCGGAACCTCCTTTCCCGGTAGCGTAACAGGTGCTACGGTAACGCTTGTTACGAAACGGAGGGTTGCCCGTGACCAACCTCGACACCGTCGCGATCAAGGCCGTGAGCTGGGACGATCCCGACGCGGTCCGGCTGCGCGAAGCCCAGCGCGTCGAGCTCGACGCCCGCTACGGCACCGACCACCACGAGCCCGGCGCGCTCCCGACCGCCGAAACCATGGCCGTGTTCCTCGTCGCGCGCGACGGCGACGGCACCGCCGTCGGCTGCGGTGGGCTCCGGCCGCTCGGACCGGACTCCGCCGAGATCAAGCGGATGTACGTCGACCCGTCCGCTCGCGGCACCGGCGTCGCGACCGCCCTGCTGCGCGCGCTCGAAGACCACGCACGGGAACTCGGGATTCCGCGGCTGCTGCTGGAAACCGGCACCGGGCAGCCGGACGCGATGCGCTTCTACCAGCGCGAAGGCTACGAGCCGATCGAGGCTTACGGGCCTTATCGCGGCGAACCGGTTTCGCGCTGCTTCGCCCGGGATCTCTGAGCGCCATCGGTTTTCCGATGGCAGCGCCAGGCTGAGCTATTGGCCCGCGAGCACGCACCGGGCCTACCGTCGAAGGCACGGCGAGCCCAGGGTCGGGCCGCCGCTCCCGATTCAGACGGAGTTTTCCCTTGCGCATCAAGCACATCGGCGTCGCGCTGGCCGCGACCGCCGCCTTCACCCTGTCGGCAACCACCGCCGACGCAGCACCCAGGATCGTGCCCCTCGACCAACAGCCGGAGAACATCACCCTCGAGCCCGACGGCGCCGCGGACCTGACCTTCGCCTACACCGGCGAGATCGGCCGGGTCGCCCGCGACGGCCAAGTCACCGTCATCGGACGGATCCCGGTACCCGACGACGGCGACGTCCCGGTCGTCCACAAGAGACTGTTCCTCGGCGGCATCGTCCGCGCACCCGGCGGCGACCTGTACGTCGCCGTCTCGACCGGCACCGCGGCCACCGGCCTCTACCGGGTCAGGGCCGGTGAACCGCCGGTACAGGTCGCGAAACTGCCGCCGTCCGGCTTCCAGAACGGCGTCGCGCGCGACCCGGCCACCGGCGACATCTACGTGGCCGACTCGTTCAACTCCACGGTCTGGCGGGTTGCCCGGGGCCACGTCACCGCCTGGGCGACCGGCGACCTGCTCGCCCCGGTGAGCGGCTTCGGCGCCAACGGCGTCAAGGTCCACGACGGCGCGCTCTGGGTGTCCAACCTGGACCGCGGCACGCTGGTCCGCTTCCCGCTGCACGGCGGCCCCGGCCGGGTCGTGACGTCGGGCCTCGGCCCGGTCGACGACTTCGCCTTCCACGGCGACACCGTCGTCGCGGCGATCAACCAGGAGAACCGGGTCGTGACCATCGGCCGCGACGGCGTCAGGACCATTCTGTCCATTGAGGACGGACTGGCCAACCCGACCGCGGTCGCCGTCCGTGACGACACGCTGTTCGTCACGGACGGCGCCTACTTCGGTGGCTCACCGAACCTGCTTCAGGCGACGCTCGCGGCGAACACGTGCAACGCCGCGTTCGACGGCAGTGTCACCGCCATGACCTCCTTGCCCGCGGTCAGCGGGACGGAGTTCGCGAACACCCGGTACGGCGTGGTCGGGTAGGCCGCGCCGGTGCGAGTGTTCTTACCCAGCACGGTCGCGACGGTCGTCGCGCCGTACTGGGCGGGGTCGGCGCAGCACCAGTTCGGGAACCCGAGATCGGCCTGGCTGGTGCTGCCGTCGGCGTACTGGACGACGACCGTGCCCTTCGCGGTCCCGGTGCCCGTGCCGGCCAGCACCAGCTTCGAGCCGGTTCCCTTCACCGCGACGGTCTGACCGGCCGCGACGACGTTGTCCGGCTTCGCACCGAGGGCGTCCGGCCAGGTCAGCGACGCACCCAGAGCCGAGAACGCCGCTCCCGGCTTGAGACCGGCGTCGGCGAGGCCGTCCGCCCGGAAGCTGCTACCCCCGCCGTCGAGATCGCCGGCCGTCACATGGCCCGCGTCGGTGACACCGACGTTCGACGCGGCCGCCGCCAGGGACGCGTACGGCACCGTCACGGTGGACGAGTCCACGGCCTGGTGCGTGTCCAGCCGCGCGCGGTAGGACGTGGACGCGGTGACCTGGTAGTCCGCCGGTTTCAGCCCGGCGTCCGGGGTCAGCGTCACCGGCACCTTCACGGTCTGGCCCGGCCGGACCAGCTTCGGCAACGCCGGGACGTCGGCCCGGAACCCGGTGCCCTGCACCGACAACGCGACGTCCCGGACCGGCAGCGGGGTGCCGTTGGTGAAGCTCACCGTCGCCGCGGTGGCCTGCCCCGGCGCGGCGAGCGACGGCATGGTCAGGGTGGTCGTGCCGTTGTCGTCCTCGGGGAAGAACCCGCCGACGGCACTGACCCCGAAGAGCCGGACGTCCTGCCGGTCACCGGCTCCGACCTGCCCGGTCTTCACGCGCACAACACCGTGCGCGGCCGGGTCGTACCACCAGCCCGAAGGCGCCTTGTCCAGCTCGGCCTTGCTGCCGTACTGGCGCAGGATCCCCGTGCCCGCCTGGACAAGCGCCGGCTTCGTTCCCGTGTGGACGGACAGCTGGTAGTTCCGCGCGGCCGGCTTACCCGGGTAGGTCCCGGCGCTCGCGCCGATCCCGACCGTCACCGTGCCCGGCCCGGACTTGGGCGCGTCCACGGTGAACGTCTGCTTCGCCTGTTCCCCGCGCTGGTAGCCGCGGGTGACACCGTCGTCCTCGGTGAGCGTGAAACTGCCCTTGGCCTGCGGGTAGACGTCGAGGTCGAGCTCACCCTTGTCCCGCGTCTGCCACGACTTCGTGCCGTCGGCCCACATCGGCACCACGGCGCCGGCCCGGACGAACAGCGGGAGCGTGTCGAGCGGCGCGTCGTAACCGTTGACCGTGGTCGGGCCGGTGTAGGTCTTGCCGCTCCAGTAGTCGACCCAGGTGCCCTTGGGCAGGTAGATGCCGTTGCGGACGTTGGACTTCTCGTACACCGGCGCGACCAGGAAGTCCGTGCCGGACAGGAACTCGTACTTCGCTTTGTCCGTCCAGACGTTCGGGTCGTCGGGGTACTCGAGCGCGAGCGGCCGCACCTGGCCGACGCCGGTCTGGTGCGCCTGCGCCGAGTAGCTGTAGGTGTAGGGCAGCAGGCGTTCCTTGAGCATGAGGTACTTGCGGTTGATCGAGGTGTACGGCTCGCCCTGCTGCCACGGCTGCTTGTCCGACGACGCCCAGCCGTCCATCGTCATCGCGGTCGGCAGGAAGGACTTCCACTGCAGGTCGCGGACGTAGGTCTGCGGGCTGCCGCCGAAGATGCCGTCGATGTCGCCGGTGTTGTACGCGATGCCGGACGTCGTCGCGCCCGCGTACGTCGGGATCTGCCACTTGATGTAGTCGTACGAGCCGGACTGGTCGCCGCTCCACAGCACGCCGCAGCGCTGGGCGCCGGCCCAGCTCACCGGCTGCCAGACGAAGCCGCGGGCGTCGCTGTTGTCCTCGATGCCCTTGTGGGCGGTGTCGCAGGCGTCGAGCGCGAACTGGTACCCCGGGCCGACCCAGGCGACGTCCAGCTTGCGCACCCGCACCCCGGCCTTGACCTCTTCGGCCTGGTTGGGGACGCCGTTCTCGGTCCACAGCCCGAGCTGCATGTTGTCCTTGCGCAGGCCCTCACCGGTCTGCGGCAGGTTCTCGTAGCCGCAGCCGTAGCCGTCGTTGACCAGCATCCAGCCGTTGGGCATGTCGTTCGCGGCGTAACCGTCGGCCACCCTCACCGCGTCGAGCGTGTGCCGCTCGCCGCGGTTGGCGTTGTGGAGGTAGCAGTCCGAATCGCCGGTTTCCAGGCCGTAGATCGGCGGCATGAAGGGCTTGCCGACCAGGTCGGTGTAGCCGCCGATGACGTCCTTGAGGGTGTTCCCGACGACGTAGGTGGCGTCGAAGCGGCGCTCGTCGTGGGTGGTCTCGACCGGGTCGGTGAACGAGTAGCTGCCCGGCGCGAAGGTGTTGCGCAGGACGCCGTAGCCCGCGGTCGAGGCGTAGAACGGCTGCGAGTTGGGCGCACCGCCGTCGTTCCAGTTGTCGTCGGCGAAGATCTTGATCGTCTGGTCGCGGTGGCTGTAGCGGCCGTTCTGCTCACCGCCACCGACGAACTGCTCCGACCCGGTCCGGGTCAGGCTCTGCGTGGTCGTCGAGCCGGTCCACGACAGCGGCGCGGACTCCGCCCAGAGCTGCTTGCGGTCCGCGCCGTCGTAGAGGGCGAACTTCAGCGGGTGCTTGTACGCCCGCAATGTCGCTTTCGGGGTGGAGATGGCCCAGTAGGCGCCCTTGTCGACGCGCTTCGGCGTGGCCGGGGGCGTGGTCTTCGGGAGGACGATCCTGCTGCCGGCCGGGTCGGTGAAGGACCCGTCGGGGGCGAGCCAGACCCGGACGGCACCGTCGGCCGGGAAGCTCACGCGTACCGCCGCGCTCCCCGACGCCAGCGTCACGGTGGTGCCGTCGGCGGAAATCCCGGTCAGGTCGCCGAGCTGCCCGGAGGGCGCCGCGGGCGGGTCGGCGTACGCCGTGGCGGGCGAGAGCCCGACGACGGCGACTGTCGCCAGACACCAGAGCGACTGCGCAACTCTGTTCATTACTGACACCTTTCGCGCATCAATACGCATGTTGGCCTCTGTATAGCGCACGTTTCGCGCAAAGTCACCCGCTGAACCGGTTCCGAGGGCCGCACTCCCGACTTCCGTCGGTGCGGTCACAACGCGTACTTGAACGGCGTCTTAGCGCTCACCCCATCTGCAACTTGCAGATCGCATATCTCCGTCCATTCAGGACGAATCCGGGCGATGTTTCCCGTTGCCACACTTCAGGTTCCGATGCGCGTTCCCCGATGTGCAGCAGCACGTGCATCCGCACGACGCCGGTGCACGCAAGTTGTCAGCAACTCGTGAAGTGCTTGCTGTTAAACACTTTGCGCTGTAAGTTGACAGCCCACCGAAGGCTGGGGATCGGCCATCGGGGCTCGTGCTGCTCGACGGGATCGGGGAGGTGACCGTAGAGAGAGCGCTTACCGGCGGTCGGGTCGCCGTCGGGTGCAGGAGGGATGTCATGCCGTGGTTCAACCAGGACAAGCAGTGTCCGACCGAGTGACAGAACCGTACTTGGTGGCACAGGACGCGATCGCCGACGAGCTGTTGCGCGGCAAGTGGTGCGTGTACCTGCACGAGTGGCTGGGCGACGACGGCGATCTGCCGACGTGGCAGGCCGAAGTGGCCGCCAGAGCGTCACGCTCCGGAGTCGACGTGTGCTTCGTCGAAATCCCGCGCAAGGACATGACGCTGGTCGCGAACGTGCGCGCGCTGCCGTCCTTCGAGCAGGTCACCGAGTCGGTGGCCGCGCTGGAGGACTACCGCAGCCGGGTCGGCCGACAACGTTGGCACGGCGCCGCCGTACGCCGGCTGCCACCACCTGAGTGACGACTGCCGGCCGACAACGTTGACACGTCGAGCTACCCGGCCGCCTCACGCTGCTGAGCTGCGAGGAAGTGCGCTGTCTTCGCCGTCGCCTCGTACAGCGACCGGTAGTGCTCGTAGAACTCCTGGTACCGCGTGACATTCGCCTGATCCGGTGTCACCGTTGTCGCGATCGGGTTGGCGCGGGCCGGGTCGATCGCGGCGCCCGTGGCCTCCGCCGCCAGGAGCGCGTCACCGAGGCAGGCGCCGATCGTCTCGGCCGGGATCTGCTGAGGCAGGCCCGTGACGTCGGAGACGATGCGCGTCCACAAGCCGCCCCGGGTCCCGCCGCCGACGGCGACCAGCCGCCCGGCCGCTCCCCCCGCGGACGCCATCGCCTCCAGGTTGTGCCGTACGCCGTACGCGATGCCCTCGAGCGCCGCGCGGTAGATCTCGGCGCGGCCGTGCGTGGTCGTCAGCCCGGCGAGCACACCCCGCGCGTCCGGGTCGAACAGCGGCGTCCGTTCTCCCGCGAAGTACGGCAGCAGCAGGAGCCCGCGGCTGCCCGCCGGCACCTCCGCGGCCTCCGCGACCAAGTCCGCGTAGTCGCCGCCCACGAGCCTGCGCAGCCAGTCGGTGACCGCGCCGGACGTCGCCATCCCCGCGGCCAGCGTGAAACTGCCCGGGACGACCCCGCGGGTACCCCACAGGCCGGGGTGCGGGCGCGGTTCGGTGAGCACCTGGATGAGGAACATCGTGCTGCCGTACATGACCATCACGTCACCCGGCTCGCGGACGCCGACGCTGGTGGCCTCGGCCCAGGCGTCGACCGTCCCGGCGGTGACCGGCAGGCCACGAGGCAGGCCGGTCAGCGACGCCGCGGCCTCGGTGACCTCACCCGCGATCTCGTTCGGCCACAGCAGATCCGGCAACGCGAGCCCGGGCGCGACGCGCTCGGCCCAATCCTTCGCCCACTCGCCGGCCGCGAGGTCGTACAGCGGCGTGCACTGGCTCGCCGAGTGGTGGTCCAGGACGTACCGGCCGGTGAGCCGGTGCACCAGGAACGAGCTCGCCATCAGGAGTTTCTTCGTGCGCGCGTAGACGTCCGGCTCGTGCCGGGCCAGCCACCGCACCTTCGGCCCGACGGCCTGGCTGGTCAGCGGCGAACCGCCGCGCGCCAGGATCTCGCCGGCGCCGAACTCTTCGTTCAGCTCCGCGATTTCGGTGCCGGCCCGGGTGTCGACGCCGTAGAGGATCGCCGGGCGCAGCGGGTCGCCGTGCTCGTCGGCGGGCAGCAGGCACGGGCCGATGCCGCTGACCCCGAGCCCGGCGAGGGCTCGGCCGCCGGCGGCGCGCAGCAGGTCCGCGACGATGGCGGTGAAGTCGGCCCACCAGACCGTTTCGGCGTCGTGCTCCACCCAGCCGGGGCGCGGTGTCGAGACGCCGTGCTCGCGGACGGACCGGGCCAGCACGGCGCCGTCGGCGTCCACCAGCACGCCTTTCGAGCCGGACGTGCCGATGTCCACCCCCAGCAGCAGCCCCGTCATCCGCCCCTCCGCAGGACCACTTGTGCCGGAAATCGATTACCACCAAGCTATGGTGTGCCAGGAGCACTGTCAAACTCAGGTGAACGAGGACGCGCGTGGCGACGATCTCCGACGTGGCGGCCCTGGCCGGCGTCTCCACCGCGACCGTTTCCCGCGCGCTCAACGGTAAGTCCACTGTGGACCCGGCGCTGGCCGAGCGGGTGGCCGACGCCGTGGCGGAGCTCGGTTACACGCCGAACGGGCTGGCGCGCAGCCTGCGCCGCCGCGAGACGGCCGTGCTCGCGCTGATCATCTCCGACGTCGAAAACCCGTTCTTCACGGCGATCGCGCGCGGTGTCGAGGACACCGCGCAGGCCGCCGGGTTTTCGGTGATGCTCTGCAACTCCGACGAGAACACGGCGAAGGAACGCCGGTACGTCGAGGTCGCGGCGCGGGAACGGCGGGCGGGCGTGATCATGTCGCCCACCACCGGCGAAAGCGACGTCGGTCCCCTGCTCGCGCACGGCACGCCGATCGTGACCGTCGACCGGCGCCTCGATTCGGCGGACTGCGACGCCGTGCTCGTCGACTCCCGCGTCGCGGCCCGCGACGCCGTCCGGCACCTGATCGACGGCGGTTACGAGCGGATCGCCTGCATCGCGGGCCCGCCGGGCATCACCACCGCGGACGACCGCCTCGACGGCTACCGCGACGCCCTGCGCGAGGCAGGCCGGGAATACTCGCCGGAGCTGGTGCGCCGCTGCGAATTCCGCGAAACCGGCGGATACGAAGCGGCGAAACAGCTTCTGAAGGAGGCAGCGCCGCCGGACGCGCTCCTGGTGTCCAGCAGCACGATGTCGGTCGGCGCACTGCAGGCGCTGGCCGAGCTGGGCCTGGCTTCGGGCCGCGACATCGGCATCGTCTCGTTCGACGACGCCCCGTGGGCGACGCTGATTTCACCGGCCCTGACGGTGGTCGCCCAGCCGGCGCACGCGATGGGCCAGCTCGCGGCGCGGCTCCTGCTGGACCGCGTCGGCACCGGCCGCACCCACGCGACAACCACGACGACACTGGCGGCGCAGCTCATCGTCCGCGGCAGCTCGACCCGCTGACCTCGAGCGCCAAGGCGGCGTTGGGTACCTCGAGAGGCCGTGCGGTCACACAGTTGACTTCGACCTTTCTTGAGCTTTTACCGTCGATCCATGAGTGATCTCCACGAGCGGACCGCGCTGCCGCCGATTCCCCGTGCCGTCTGGATCGCCTCCGGGGTCATGGCGCTCGGCGGTTTCCTCGGGAACATGGACGGCTCGATCGTCGCCGTCGGGCTGGAGTCGTTGCGGCTGAGCCTGGGGGTCGGGCTCGTCGAGATCCAGTGGGTCGCCACCGCTTACCTGCTCGGTCTCTCCGCCGCCCTCCCGCTGACCCCGTGGCTCGTCCGGCGGTTCGGCGCGGGACGGCTGTGGCTCGGCGCCCTCGCCGCGTTCCTGCTGACGTCGGCGGCGTGCGCGCTCGCGCCCGGCGCGACCACGCTGATCGGGGTGCGCGCGGTGCAGGGCATGGCCGCCGGGGTCATGGTCACGGCCGGGCAGACCGTGATCGGGCTGGCCGTCGGGCCGGAACGGCTCGGGCGGACCATGGGCACGCTGGGCCTGGTGGTCGGGCTCGCGCCGGTGGTCGGGCCGAGCGTCGGCGGCTTCCTGCTCGCGCACTTCTCGTGGCCGGTGCTGTTCTGGCTGAACCTGCCGATCGGGCTGGTCGCGTTCGGGCTGGCGCTGCGGTTCGTGCCGCGCGGCGACCGTCGGCAGCCGCCGCCGATGGACTGGCCCGGGCTGATCCTGGTGTCACTCGGCCTGCCCTTGGTCGTCTACGCGCTCACCGAACTCGGCGCGCCCGGGTCCGCCGGCCCGCTGAACGTCGTGCTGGCGGTGACCGGCGCCGTCGCGCTCGCGGTGTTCACGTGGTGGTCGCTGCGCGCGCCGCATCCGGTACTGCGGCTGAGGCTGGCTTCGCGGCCGGTCATGGGCGCGGCGCTGGCGTCCGTGCTGCTCGCGGGCGCCGGGATGTTCGGCGCGGTCCTGCTGCTCCCCCTGTGGTTCCAGGTCCGCCTCGGCGCCGGCCCGGCCGAAGCCGGCGTGCTGCTCGCGCCGATGGGCTTGGCCACCACGGTGTTCGTGCTGGTGGCCGGGCGATTGACCGACCGCTACGGCGGCGGCACCGTCTCGCTCACCGGTTCGCTGGTGGTGCTGGCGAGCACGGTGCCGATGCCCTGGCTCGGCCCGGAGACGCCGATGTGGCTGACCCAGGCGTTGCTGGTGGTCCGCGGCGCCGGGCTGGGCCTGTCGATCATGCCGGCGTCGACGGCGGCGTACGCGTCGGTCGGCGCGAGCGAGCTGGGCCACGCGACGGCGCTGGTCAACATCGTGCTGCGCGTGGGCGGCGCGGTCGGCGGCGCGCTGTGCGTCATCGTGCTTTCACGCGGGCTCACCACCGGCCCGGCGACCGGGTTCGGCTGGGCGTTCGGCGTCCTGGGTGCGCTCTGCGTGCTCGGCACCTTCGCCACGGCCTGGCTCCGGCGCGCGGAACGATCATCCACAGTGGACGCCACGACATGACCCACCGGCGATCCTGGCGCGATCAGCCGATTGGTGATTTCCTGGAGCCGATCAACCACTGTCGGTAACGGAAGGCTGGTTATGCTGGGGGTAGGAAAGCGGCTGCTGACAGCCGTGGCGGTCACGGCGGTCACCGGAAGCCTGCTGGCCGCGGCGCCGGCGTCGGCCGCGACAGCGGGAACGATCGACTGGCAGCCGTGCGCGGACGCGCCCGGCGTCGACTGCGGCACGGTCACCGTGCCGATCGACTACGGCCACCCGGACAGGGGCACCACGAGCGTCGCGCTCGCCCGGCGCAAGGCCACCGATCCGCAGGCCAGGATCGGCGCGGTCCTGATGGATCCGGGCGGCCCCGGCGGCTCGGGCGTGGGCGAGGTCAAGGCCGGCTGGTCGCTCTCGGCCGACGTCACGAAGCGGTTCGACACCGTGGGCTTCGACCCGCGCGGCATCGGCGACAGCACGCAGATCAAGTGCGGCCTCGACGAGGTCATCGCCGATCACCCGGCCGTGCCGGCCAACCAGGCCGAGTTCGAGCAGCTCGCGCAGTACAACCGGAAGGTCGGCGAGAGCTGCTCCCGGCTCACCGGGCCGCTGGCGAGCTTCGCCGACACCAAGACCGTCGCGCGGGACATGGACGCGATCCGCGCCGCGCTCGGCGAGAAGAAGCTGACCTACTACGGCGTTTCGTACGGCACGCTGATGGGCCAGCAGTACGCCGAGCTGTTCCCGGACAAGGTCCGCGCGCTCGTGCTGGACAGCAACATGGACCACTCGCAGCAGGGCGCGTGGGACTTCTTGCTCAGCGAAACCAAGTCCGTGCAGGCGGAGTTCGGCGAGTTCGCCGCGTGGTGCGGCCGGACGCCGGCCTGTGCGTTGCACGGCCAGGACGTCTCGAAGGTGACGCGGGCCCTGCAGGACAAGGCCGCGCGCGGGGAGCTGAAGGAACCGCAGAGCGGTGAGGCGATCACGCCGCTGACCCTCGCGTCGATCTTCCAGGGCGCGTTCTACGGCCCGAGCTGGGACCAGCTGGCGAAGACGCTGAAGTCCTTCGCGGACGGCACACCGGCGGCCGCGTCGGCGAAGCTGCGGGACGAGACGCCGGTCAACACCGTGTTCCAGAGCGTGTTCTGCGACGACTGGCGCCTGCCGGTGCACAACTACGCCGAGCTCGAGACCTACCGGCGCGCGGTGGCGGCGTTCGCCCCGGACGTCAAGCTCAACTCGCTGGGCTGGCAGGCGGTGACCGGCTGCATCGGCTGGCCGGAGAAGGCGAGCAACCCGCAGCACCCGCTGCAGGTGCACGGCGCACCGCCGCTGCTGGTGCTGAGCAGCGAGTACGACCCGGCGACGCCGTACGCGTGGTCGCAGACGGTGGCCCGGCAGAGCGGCAACACGCTGCTCACCTACGACGGCTGGGGCCACGGCGCCTACTTCAAGAAGAGCGACTGCGTCACCAAGGCGGCCGACGACTACCTGATCACCGGCAAGCTCCCGGCCAGGGGCACGCACTGCGCCGCGGTGGAGCCGGACGCGCCCCAGGCCCGGATCGCCGGGCCGAAGGCGCCGTCGGCGATCGGCTTCTGACGCTTCCGTTGCGGGGCCGGGACCGGCACAATCGGTTCCGGCCTCGCAGCGTCGCGGGGAAGGGAGACCGTCATGCGGTTCAGGACTTTCCTCGCGAGCACGGCGATAGCGGTCACGCTGACCGGGCTGGCCACGGCCCCCGCGGACGCCGGCGGCCGCACTTATCTCGCCCTCGGCGACTCGGTGGCGTTCGGCTACCGGCCGGGCGCCGTGACACCGGTTTCGGACTACCTCAACGCGGCGAACTTCCGTGGTTACGCGGAGAACTACGCGTCCCTGCGCGGACTGCGGCTCGCGAACGCGTCGTGTCCCGGTGAGACGACCGGGAGTTTCCTGGAGGCCGGCGCGCAGAGCAACGGCTGCGAGAACTCCGTCGGCTCCCCGGTCGGCTACCGGACGACGTTCCCGCTGCACGTGACGTACGCAGGTACGCAGATCGACTACGCCACGCGGTACCTGCGCACCCACCGGGATACCAAGCTGGTGACGCTGAACATCGGCGCCAACGACATGTTCGTCTGCCAGGCGACGACCCCGGACCAGTGCACCGGCACGGACTTCCAGGCGGCGCTGAACCAGGTGAGCCGCAACGTCGCGACGATCCTCGGCGCGGTGCGCGCCCACTACCGCGGGGACGTCGTGCTCGTGTCGTACTACTCGCTGGACTACCGCGACCCGGTGCAGGTCAAGCAGGTGCAGGCGATCAACGCGGCGCTGACGCAGGTGACCCGCCGCTACCACGGGAAGATCGCCGACGGTTTCACGGCGTTCCGCCTGGCGTCCCTCCGCACAGGCGGCGACCCGTGCGCGGCGGGCCTGCTGATCAAGCTGCCAACGGGCGGCTGTGACGTCCACCCGACAGCGGCCGGCCACCGGGTTTTGACGGCGGCTCTCACCTTGGCGCGCTAGACGGCCTGCACCTCAACACCGACCGCTTCGAACGCGCGGACAGCTTCGGCGGCCCGTCACTAAAGGCGTGCACCTGGGCCGTCCCAAACGCCCGCGGCCACCCTCAGACGGTCTGCACCTCAACACCAGCCGCCCCGAACGCGCGGACAGCTACGGCGGCCCGTCACCAAGCGCGCACCTGGGCCGCCGCAAACGCGCGCGAACACCCGGCGCCCACCCTCACACGGACTGCACCTCAACACCGGCCGCTTCGAACGCGCGCACGATCTCGGGGTCGGCCTCGGTGTCCGTCACCAGCGCGTGGACCTGCGTCGTCTCGCAGATGCGGGCGAACGCGCGGCGGCCCAGCTTCGAACCGTCCGCCACCGCCACCACGCGCTCGGCGCGCTCCACCATCAGGCGGTTGATGCTCGCCTCGCCCTCGTGGTGCGCGAACGCGCCCGCGTCCGGGTCGAACGCGTCGACACCCAGGAACAGCAGGTCGATCGTCAGCTCGCTGAGCACCCGCGTGGCCAGCGGCCCGCTCAGTTCGAACGACTGCGGGCGGGCCACCCCGCCCGTCACCACGATCTTGACGTTCGGGCGGACCGCCAGCTCGTGCGCGATGTTCAGCGCGTTCGTCACGACCGTGATGCCCGGCGCGTCACCGCGGCCGGACAGGTCGGAGCGCATCGTCAGGGCCCGCGCGACGCCGGCCGTCGTCGTGCCGCCGTTGAGCCCGACCACCATGCCCTTCGCGGCGAACGCGGCCGCGGCGGCGCTGATCCGCTGCTTCTCCGGGACGTGCCGGGCAGTCTTGTAGCGCAGCGGCAGGTCGTAGGCGAGGTCGTTCGCGACGGCGCCACCCCGCGTGCGCGTGAGCAGCTGCTGCTCCGCCAGATGGTCGAGATCGCGGCGGATCGTCGCCGCGGAGACGTTCAGCTCCCCGGCCACGTCCTCGACGTCGATCTTTTCCCGCTGTCCCAGCATGTCCAGCAGGGTGCTCAGCCGTTCGTGCCGGGCCATCGGCGGTACTCCCTAGCTTCCTGTGCACAAAGAGGTGCGCTGTTGACCACCGTTTCGAGCATTATGCTGCACAATCACCGGTGCTCGCGCGCGGCACGCCGCCTACTTCATCCGGAAGTCATAGCGCTCCGGCAGCGGATCGGACGACAGCGCCGCCCAGGTGTCGGACAACGACGTCTCGCCCTCGCGGATGTTCGCCACCTCGAACCCGGCGTCGAACACGGCCCGCGCACCGGAGACGTCACCCAGCGCCAGCCGCGCCCGCGCGGCCAGCAACGCGAGCCGTCCCGTCGGTTCCGCGGGCAGCTCCGGCGTGCGTCCGGCCGCCAGCTGCGCCGTGACCGCTTCGACCTGCAGCGATTCCACGTCAGGAGCCAGTTTCACCGCCCGCTCGTACAGCTGCGCCGCCTCGACCGGGTCGTCGGTGGCCACAGCCAGGCACCGCAACGCCCAGGCGTTCTCGGCCGAAGCCACCGAGGCCGTCCACGCCTCCCGCGCCGCGTCGTGACGTCCGGCCGCCCAGCGCGCGACACCCCGGTGGTACCAGGTCAGCCAGTTGTCCGGCGTGTGCTCCAGCAGATCGGTCCAGTACCGGTTGACCAGCGTCGACGGCGGCACGGCCCGAGGGTCACCCTCCGGCGGCGTACCGTCCAGCAGGGACAGCCACGGCTCCTGCTCCGGCCCCAGTGATTCCGAAGGATAAGGCGTCCCCGGCAGGCACGTCGGCATCCGGCGCGCCTCCAGCGCACCCCAGCCGGACCCCGTGGCCAGCAACGACTCCGGCTCGACGTCGAGGATCTTCCGCCATTCGTCGTGGTATCCGGCCAGAACCGGCGTGACGACGGCGTCGGTCGCCGCCTGCCAGTCGTCACCGTGGACCACCGCGGGGTCGGCCGAGATCGGGCCGTACGCCTCCAGCCAGTCCCACGACTCGCCCGCCGGGAGCCGCAGGTGCTCCAGCTGCGTGCGGGCCAGCCCGGCCTGGATCTCCAGGTAGCCGCCTGCGCCCGGCGCCAGCCATTCCTGCCAGCGACGCCCGCCCGCGGACTCGCCCCACAGGAACAGCTTCCGGCCGCGCAGCCGCTCGGTCGACGTCTGCAGCAGGCCACGCCCGTCGCCGTCGATCGCGGCGATCCACGGCTTCGAGCACTCGAAGAAGTAGTCGGCGGCGGACTCGGCCCGCGCCGGGTAGGTCAGCGCGCCCGGGACGTCGACCAGGTCCAGCCGCCCGGAGTAGCCGTAGTGCCAGGCCTGCGTCGCGGGCGCGAGCACGCGCGTGTCCGGCGTCTGCGGCACGGCGATGTTCGACCACCAGTACACCGGGACGTCGTGCGGGTGCGGGTTGCGGATCCGGACGCCCACCAGCAGGAAGTCGGAGTCCTCCGGCAGCCAGAAGTCCAGGTGGTACGGCAGGTCGCGGGTGCGCTCCCACTCCCACAGCCGAAGCACCGGTGTCCCGTCCGGACCTTCGACGGAAGCCGCGAACATCGGCGCGCACGTCAGCGTCGTGTGCCCGGTGCTGCCCAGGTTCCACTCGACCCCACCGGCGAACCAGGCGTCCCGCAGGGCGAGGTTCGCGGGCTGGAACACCGGGTTGCGGTAGAGCAGCTCACGTCCGTTGTGGACCAGCGAGTACAGCCGTCCGCCCAGCGTCGGCAGGATGGTCGCCCGCACCCGGTCGTTCTCCAGCACCAGCGCGGGCAGCTCCCGCTCGGTGCGCGAGCGCGAATACCCGTCCTGAAGACGGCACGGCAGCACGGTGTCCAGTCGCCCGTAGTCCAGCCCGGCCGCAAGATCCGGCGGGAGTTCATCCACATTGGACACCGAGGCGACGGCCTCCGGCTTCACCAGCGGCGGCAGCGGGTTCTCGGGTCCCAGCTCGGCCGCGGGCAGCACCAGCGTGGTGCGGTACAGGCGGGTCATGACAGCCGGTCACCGGTGGCGGCGTCGAACAGGTGCACCGAGCCGACCTGCGGCGCCAGCGCGATCGCCTGACCACGCTGCCACGGCGACATGCCCGGCGTGCGGACCGTCAGCACCCGGTCGCCGTCGCGGCAGTACAGGTACTGGTCGCTGCCCAGCTCCTCGACGACCTCGACGATCGCGTCGAACCCGCCGTCCCCGATCGTCCAGCCTTCGGGCCGCACGCCGACGACGATGCCGGGCCCGGTCAGCGCCGAGCGCTGCGCCGGAGTCAAGGGCAGGCGCGTACCGCCGACAACCGCGCCGTCACTGTCCACAGTGGTCTCCAGTAGGTTCATCGCGGGTGAGCCGATGAACCCGGCGACGAACACGTTCACCGGCCGCGCGAACAGCCCGATCGGCGTGTCGACCTGCTGCAGGATGCCGTCCTTGAGCACCGCCACCCGGTCGCCCATCGTCATCGCCTCGACCTGGTCGTGCGTGACGTACAGCGTGGTGACGCCGAGACGCCGTTGCAGCGACGCGATCTGCGTGCGCGTCTGCACCCGCAGTTTGGCGTCCAGGTTGGACAGTGGTTCGTCCATCAGGAACACACTCGGCTCGCGCACGATCGCCCGGCCCATCGCGACGCGCTGACGCTGCCCGCCGGACAGCTTCGCGGGCTTGCGGTCGAGGTACTCGGTCAGGTCGAGCACCTTCGCGGCTTCCTGCACCCGGCGTTCGCGTTCGGCTTTCGGCATCTTGGCCAGCTTCAGGTGGAAGCCGATGTTCTCGCCGACCGACATGTGCGGGTAGAGCGCGTAGTTCTGGAACACCATCGCGATGTCCCGGTCCTTGGGCGGCAGCTCGGTGACGTCCCGGTCGCCGATGTGGATGGAGCCGTCGTCGACGCCCTCCAGCCCGGCCAGCATCCGCAGCGTGGTCGACTTGCCGCAGCCGGACGGCCCGACCAGCACGAGGAACTCGCCGTCGGCGACCTCGAGGTCGAGCCCGTCGACGGCGGGCCGCTCGACCCCGGCGTAGAACCGGGTCGTGTCCTGGAAACTCACGGTGGCCATCAGGTCCTACTTTCCGGCGCCGAGCGTCAGGCCGGTGATGATCCGGCGGGCGAGCACGAGGTAGAGCACGAGCATCGGGAGCACGACGATCGCCACGCCGGCGATCAGGCCGCCGTACTCCGACTGGTAGCTCGCGGCGCCGTAGAAGGTGAACAGCGCCCGCGAGAGCGTGAAGTGGGCCTGGTCCTTGAGGAACACGATCGCCAGCAGCGTCTCGTTCCACAGGCCGATGGCGTTCAGCGTCAACGCCGTGATCAGGCCACCGCGCGCGAGCGGCAGCATGACCGAGAAGAACGTCCGCGTCGGCGAGGCACCGTCCAAAGAGGCCGCTTCCTCCAGTTCGTCCGGCAGCGAGCGGAAGAACCCGGTCAGCAGGAACACCGTGAACGGGATCGACAAGGCGACGTAGAGCAGGAACAGGCCGTACTCGTTGTCCAGGTGGGCTTTGCTCATGGTGACGAACAGCGGGATGATCACCGTCTGGAACGGGACGCCCATGCCGATCGCGACGACGTTCGTCAGCGGCCCGGACCCGCGCACGCCGAGCCGGGTCAGCGCGTACGCGCAGGGCGCGGACACGGCGACCGTCGCGAACGTCGCCAGCCCGACCAGCACGACCGTCGTCAGCACGGCGTCGCCGAACCCGGCGTTGTTCCAGGCGTAGATGAAGTTCCGGAACGGCTTGCCGACGTGGAACCACTGGTACGGCAGGGCGAACGGCTTGGTGAAGATCTCCACCGGCGTCTTGAACGACGCCGTGAGCAGCCAGTACAGCACCAGCACGTTGCCCGCGGTGAACGCCCAGACGATCACGGAACCCAGCAGCCGCAACGGGCTCAGCTTCCGCGAGCCGGGCGCCGGGCGCGGTTTGCGCGGCACCTTGCGCGGCGGCTTCGCGGCCGGACGCGCCGGCGCGGCGGCGTCGGTGACGGTCATCGGGTCTCCCTCAGAACTGGATCGCGTCACGGCGCATCAACCGGCGCAGCAGGACAACGAGAATCGACACCAGCGCGATCATCGCCACCGCGCAGGCGCAGGCGGCACCGAAGTCGGGCGTGCCGTTCGAGCCGAAGGTCCGGTCGAACACGTAGATCCCGAGCGTCCACGCCTGGTTCGGCGGCGCGTACGTGCCCGGCCCGGCCAGCACGAACACCAGCTCGAAGATCTTGAGCGCGTTGATCGTCCACAAGACACCGGCGACACCGACGACGTCCCAGGTCATCGGCAGCGTGATGTTGCGGAACTTCTGCCACGGCGACGCGCCGCCCAGCTCGGCGTCCTCGTAGAGGTACGGCGGGATCCGGTCGACCGCGGCCATCAGGATGGTGATGTAGAAGCCCGAGCTGGCCCAGATCAGCGACGCCGTCACCACGCCGGTCACGTTGGCCGGCGCCAGGAACTTCGCCGCGTCCGCGCCGATGTGCTCCAGCACGTAGTTCGCCAGGCCCTGCTTTCCCGGCTGGTACTTGAAGACGAACCCGAGGAACATGCCCAGCGCGACCGGCGCGACGATGTTCGGGAAGAACAGGATCGCCCGCACGACCTTGCCGCCGCGCATGTCCCGCAGCACCATGGTGAACAGGAACGCCAGCGCGAACGTGCCGATGCCGCCGAGGAAGACGTACACCAGGGTGTTGCGGAAGGCGTACTGGAACGAGTCGCTCGCCCACATCTGCGTGTAGTTGGTGACGCCGTTGGGCTTCGGCGTGTCCCCCGCACCGGCCCAGCTGGTGAAGCTCAGTACGACGGTCGCGAGCGTCGGCAGCACGAGAAACGCCAGGTACAGCACCAAAGCCGGCGCTGCGAACGGCCAGAACAGCCGCTTCTTGCGGCGCAGGTGCGCAGCCCCGGCGGCGCGGGTCCCCCGGGCCCGCGCCGCCGTCGTCGTGACCGTGGCCATCAGCTCTGGTTCTTCCAGAAGTCGGCGCCCTTGGCGGCGAGCTGGTCGACGAACTGCTGGGGGTTCAGCTCACCCTTGAGCAGCGAGGTGTCGGCCGGGTCGAAGACGTCGGTCTGCCACTTGCCGCCGGCGATGCCGTCGATCCCGTCGTACTGCAGGACGTGCTCCTTCTTCGTGTCGTCCATCGCGGCCTTGACCTGCTTGAGGTCGTCCGGCACGGCGAGGTCGGCGCGCGGCACCAGGTTGTCGGCCACCGCCGGGATGCCCGAGAGGATGTCCTTGTTGAGGAAGTAGGCGATGAACGCCTTGGCCGCCTCGGCGTGCTTGGCCTTCTTGGTGACGGCGAAACCGATCGACATCTGCTCGACGGTGTCGTGCGTGGCGCCGGCCGGCATCGGGAACTGGAACGAGCCGTAGTTGATCTTCGTCCCGGCGCCCTGCTTGTCGAGGTACTCGCGCGTCTCGCTCGGCGCCCAGGTGCCGACGTAGAGGTAGCGCGAGTCGCCGTCCGCCCAGCGCTGCTGCACCTGCGGGAACTTCGCCGCGTCCCAGCCGTCGATGAAGTACTTCGGCAGCTTCGCGGTTTCGGTGGCGGCCTTGAGGAAACCGGGGTCGGTCTTCCAGAGCTGCCCGGTCTTGTCGGACGCCGCCTTGTTCAGCCCGCCCGAGCCGACGTAGCGCTCGGCGAGCTGGGTGAAGAAGTACATGTTGTAGAACGGGATGTCGCCGTCCTGGCTGATCGCGGCCTTGCCGTCGGCCTTCGCCTTGTCGAACAGCGCGGTCAGGTCGTCCATCGTCTTCGGCTGCTGGACGTCACCGGCGGCGTCCTTGTTGAACCACCACGCGCTCGACTGGACGGTGTAGGGGACCATGAAGTTGTGGCCCTCGTGGTCCTTGTTCTGCGGGAAGTCGTACGAGCTGGGCGAAAGAACGTCCTTGACGGTCTTGTCACCCTCGCCGACCTTCATCGCGAAGACGTCGTCGACGCTCTGCGTGCCGCCCGGCGTCATGATCGCCGCGCCGACCTTGCTGACGTCCTGGTCGAACAGGTCCGGCACCGCGTCGGTGTTCAGCGCGGGCACCAGGTTCTGCGTGTAGGCCTTGCGCCCCAGCCACTGCACGTTGACCTTGACGCCGGTCTTCTCCTGGAAGCACTTGAAGGCCTTCTGCAGGACCTTGCCCTGCGGCTCGTCGGCCGTCCACATCGCCCAGTAGGTGAGTTCCTTGTCCGTGGCGGGCTTGACCGCCGCCTCCGGGCAGGGCGCGTTGAGGTACTGGTCGACGCCGGGCAGCGCGTTCTCACCGGTGCCACTGTCCGTGTCCGCGCCCCCGCCGCAGCCGGCCAGCAGGAGAGAGGCCCCCACCGCACACGCCATGACCTTGCTTCGCCGCATCCGCCACCACCAGAGCTCGAGTTTCACGCAACTTCTGCGCGTTGCTGCGCAGTTTTGTTAGGTTTCACGCATCTGTCAACACTCAATGGAACAAAATCTGCTCAACCGTCACTTGGGTCCGCCCTCCGTGACCAGCATGAGCACACCGAGCAACCGCCGCACTTCGACGGCGACGGCGTCCCGCCCGGCCCCCAGGTACTTGCGCGGGTCGACCCGGTCCGGGTGCGCACGCCAGTCGCCCGTGGCGGCCGCGGTGAACACCTTGTTGAGCTGGGTGGCGATGTTGATCTTCGTCATCCCGGCTTTCACGGCGTCGGCCAGGCCCTCGTCGGGCACCCCGGAAGAACCGTGCAGCACCAGCGGCACCGGCACCCGGTCCCGTAGCCGGGTGATCAGCTCGAAGTCCAACGCGGCGTCCCGGGTCAGCATCGCGTGCGAGCTGCCGACGGCGACGGCGAGCGCGTCGACCCCGGTGGCGGCGGCGAACTCCGCCGCCTCGTCCGGGTCGGTGCGCGCACCCGGCGCGTGGACGCCGTCCTTGCCACCGACCTCACCCAGCTCGGCCTCGACCCAGACGCCGTGGTCGTGGCAGAACGCGGTGATCTCCCGGGTGGCCCGCACGTTATCGGCGTAGTCCAGTTTGGACGCGTCGAACATGACCGAGCCGAACCCGAGCCCGACGGCCTCCCGCACGAGATCGGCGGACTCGGCGTGGTCGAGGTGCACGGCGACGTCCGGCTCCGCCTCGCGGGCCGCGGCCAGCGCCGCACCGCCGATCGGCGCCAGCGCACCGTGGTAGCGCACGGCGTTCTGGCTGAGCTGCACGATCACCGGCGCCCGGGCCGCGGCCGCGCCGTCGACGATCGCGGTGATGTGCTCCAGCTGGATGGCGTTGAACGCTCCGCAGCCGCGCCTCGCCGCCGCGGCGGCGCCGACGATCTCCCCGGTGCTCACCAGAGGCATCGTTCACTCCTGTTCCGGCCGGGCGCGCACGGCGACCAGCCCCAGTTCGCGGTGGTAGTGCGCGAGATCGACGTCCCCGGCGAGCGGCCCGAGCACGGCCGCGCCGGACAGCGCGACGGCCCGGCGCAGGATGTCCGGCCACGGTTCGCGCCGGCTGAGCCCGAGCGCGAGCGCCGCGACCACGGCGTCACCCGCGCCGGTGCTGTTGCCACTGAGCACAGTGGACGGTGTCGCTTGCCAGACGCCCGCGGCGGTGACCGCCAGCAGGCCTTCGGCCCCGAGCGAGACGACGACCGCGCGCGCCCCGGCGCGGCGCAGCTCACCGGCCGCGGCCACCGGGTCGTCGAGGCCCGTGACCTCGCGCAGCTCTTCGGCGTTCGGCTTGACCACGGCCGGCCGCCCGGCCAGCCCGGCCAGCAGCGCCGGACCGGACGTGTCCAGGACGGCCGTCGTCCCGGCGATCAGCTGGGCGTAGCCGTCCTCCGGCGCGCCCGGCGGCAGGCTGCCGGAGCAGACCAGGACGTCCGGCTCGCGCCGGCGGACCCGCTCGGCCAGCGCCGTCCACTCCGGACCGCTGAGCACCGGGCCCGGCTCGTTGAACAAGGTGACCGAACCGTCCACGGCGGACAGCACGGTCGTGGTCCGGCGGGTCTCCCCGGCGATCGGCACCAGCTCCGCGGCCAGTCCCGCCACGCCGAGCTCCGCCGCGACCGCGGCGCCGGTCGCGCCGCCCGCCGTGGCGATCGCGCCGACGTCCGCCCCGAGCGCGTGCAGCACGCGGGCGACGTTCACGCCCTTGCCGCCCGCCCGCCGCCGGACGTCGCGCGCCCGGTGCACGCCGTCCGGGACCAGGCTGTCCACTGTGTACGTGACGTCGAGCGCGGTGTTCGGCGTCACCGTGACGATCACGGCGGGCTCACGTCAGCACGACGGAGCGGGTGAGGCTGCGCGGGTTGTCCGGGTCGAGGCCCTTGCGCCGGGCGATCGCGCCCGCGACGAGCTGGGCCCGCACCAGGTCGGCGAGCGGGTCGAGGCCGCTCTCGACGAACGTGCCACCCGCGCGGCGGACGTCCTCGGCGAGCCCGTCGGGCGCGCTGCCGAACATCCAGGTCACCCGGCCCGGCTCGGCGATGCTGATCGGGCCGTGCCGGTAGTCCCACGCCGGGTAGGACTCCGTCCACAGCAGGCACGCCTCGCGGAACTTGAGCGCCGCCTCGTTCGCGATGCCCACCGACCAGCCGGTGCCGAGGAAGCTGAACTGCCCGGCGCCGACCAGCGACTCCGGCAGCGGCTCGGCCAGCACCCGCTCGGCCTGCGCGACGACCTCGGTCAGGTCCTCACCGAGGTGCGCGCGCAGCATCGCGAGCGCGGTGGTGGCGAAGCGGGTCTGCACGACCGAGCGCTCGTCCACCGCGGACAGGTCGACGACGGTGTCCGCGGCCCCGGCGATCTCGGCGGGCACGCCGGTGATGGCCGTGGTCGGGGTGCGGCCGCGCAGCCGTGCGAGCAGGCTGTGCACCTCGGTCGTGGTGCCCGAGCGGCTCAGCGCGAGCACGTGGTCGTAGGCCCGCCCGGCCGGGAACTCGGACGCGGCGAACGCGTCGGTCTCCCCGAGCCCGGCGGTTTCGCGCAGCACGGCGTACGCCTGGCCGACGAACCACGACGTCCCACAGCCGACGATCGCCACCCGCGCGCCCGGCGCCGGCAACAGCCCGGCGTTCGCCGAGGCCAGCGCGGCCGCGTCCCGCCAGCAGCCGGGCTGGCTCGCGATCTCCGCCGCCATGAAGGTCCCGCTCATGAACTCCCCGTTCGTGCCAGTTGTGCGCAACAGCTGTCACGTTAGGTGCAGTTTTGTGCGTCGTCAATCGTCGTATCGTGCAACTTCGGACAGGATCCGCGCAGAGAAGTGCGCGAGAGGGCATGGGTCACCGCGGTCCGGGCGCAGCAAAAAGGCCACCCTCGGCGAGGGTGGCCTGCGGTGGAACGAGGGTCGGCGGCTTACCGCGGCTTGCGGCGCAGCGCCTGGCGACCGCGGCGAGACCAGGCGCCGCGCAGCCGACCCGCCGACGCATGCGGCACGCGGCGGCGAGCAAGAGAAGACCGGGCGCCCGCAGCCTCCAGCCGATCCGCCGCGACCCACGGCGCCGGGCGCAGCAAAAAGGCCACCCTCGGCGAGGGTGGCCTGCGGTGGAACGAGGGGCGGCGGCTTACCGCGGCTTGCGGCGCAGCAGCCCGGTCACCGCGGCCAGCGCGCGGGAGCGCGACGACGGCGCGGGGGTCACGACCGGCTCGGGACCGATGCGGCGGCGCATGCGGTAGGCGAGTTCGAGCACTTCGAGATCTTCGGGCCGGCGTCTGCCGTGGACGTCCGGCCGCAGGTACAGCTCGCTGACCGTGACAGCCTTGCCACTGGCACGGGGTGCCGTGCGCGCCATCGGGAACCTCCGGGAGTAGCTGCCTTGCGGGATGGCGCTGATTCTATGAATCAAATTCGGGTTCGTCACCTTACTCGCCAGTTGTGTCCACGGAATTCATCGAACGGGTCAGGCCGCGCGTTAGCCTCAAGCATGATCACCACTGGGGCCTTGACCGAAACCGACCGTGTGGCCTGGGAAAACCTCTTCGCCGGCTACAACACGTTCTACGGCAGGACACTCGCGCCGGACCTCGTGGACCGCGCGTGGCGTGAGTTCTCGAGCGGCGAGCGGATGCACGCGCTGGGCGCGCGGCTCGACGGCGACCTGGTCGGCATCGTCCACTTCTTCACGCACGTCAGCACGACGTCGGCCGACGTCTGTTACCTGCAGGACCTCTTCACCGCGCCCGAAGCCCGCGGTCACGGGGCCGGCCGGGCACTGATCGAAGCCGTCGCCGATTGGGCGCGGACCCGGGGCTGCGTCCGCGTCTACTGGCACACGCAGACGTCGAACTCGACCGCGCGCCGGCTCTACGACCAGGTCGCGCTCGACAAGGGGTTCATGCAGTACCAGATACCGCTCGGGTCCTAACGGCGGTGCCGGCCGCCACCGCCGCCGCGGTGGTGGCCGTGCCCGCTGTCGCGGTGGGCAGCGGTCCGGACCGCGTGCCGGTCCGGTTTCGCGGTGTGGCTGCGCGACCAGGCCGGGACGTCCGGGATCGCGTGCCGCACCGGCGTCACCTTTTTCGGCGGCTCGGCTTTCTTGACGGGTGCTTTTCCGAAATTCGCTTCGCGCTTGGCGACGGCCGGAGCAATTCCTCCCGAACGAGGGGTCGGCACCGCGGATTCCGGAGTTCCCGGGGAAACGACGGCGTCCACCGGCGTCGGCGTCAGCGCGACCGGCACGGGGTCCAGCCCGACGGGCGGCCACACCGCCCCGGCGGCGTGTTCGTACGGCTGCGACACCGCCGCGGCGACCCCGCCGGTCAGCGCGAGCGCCCCGGCGACCACCGAGAACACCCGGACGCGGGCGAGAGCGCGCGCCCGCGGGGACTGCTGCCGGTGCCGCGCCGGCCCGTCCTCCCGGACGGTGGACCGGACGAGCAACTCGGCGACGCTGACCTGCTCGCGACGCGGAGCCCGACGTGCCATGCCACCCTCCACCCTGGGCCGGCCGAACGGCGGCGGCGCGTCCGGTCGGCCGATCATAGGAACAGCGGCGAGCCCTGTAAAGGATCAGGTTCAGGACAACCGGGCGCCGCCGTCGACGTGCAGAGTCGTGCCCGTGACGAACGGATTCGACAGCAGTGACCGGGTGGCCGCGGAGACATCCGCGGTCGTGCCGATCCGGCGCGCCGGATTCGTTTCCGCCGTGCGGCGGAAGAACTCGTCCTTCGCCGCGCCCAGCCTGTCCCACGCACCCGAGTCGACGATGCCCGGTGACACCGCGTTGACGCGCACCGGCGCGAGGTCCACCGCGAGCGCTTCGGCGAGGAACGCGACCGCGCCGTTGGTCGTGGCCATCACGGCCCGCTCGGGCAACGGGCGCCACGCGGCGACACCGGAGAACAGCACGATGGCACCACCTTCGCGGAATCGCGGCGCGAAGTGCTTGGCCAGCATCATCGGGCCGATCACCTTGGCGTCGAAGGCCCGGGTGACCGCGTCCCGCTCCAGCGTCGTGACCGGCCCGTTCGCCGGTGCCGCCGCGAGGGTGATCAGGTAGTCGAGTTCACCCACCTTCTCGGCAAGCGCTTTCAGGGACGATTCGTCACCGAGATCCGCGAATTCAGTGCGAATTCCGGATTCGGTGAACTCCGCCGGATTCCGCCCGGCGAACACGACCTCCGCGCCCGCCGCGGCCGCGTCCACCGCTATCCGGCGCGCGATACCCGAACCGCCGCCGACGATCACCAGCCGCTTTTTCTCCCAAGACATCATGTGCTCCTTTCGTCTCGCACACCGGGTTCAGCGCGTGGCGGCGCCGGAACCTTCCCGTCGTGATCCGAAGGTTTTCGATGGCTGCGATAGAATCGGCGAATGCCTACGCTGCGCGCCCTCGAGTGCCTCGTCGCGGTGCTGGACGCGGGTTCGATCACCGAAGCGGCCGCGCGGCTGCACCTCTCGCAGCCCGCGCTGTCCCACCAGATCGGCGCGCTCGAACGCGAACTGGGCACGCCGGTGCTCGAACGGTTGCCACGCGGGGTCCGGCCGACCGCGGCGGGCCGGGCGGTGCTGGCCGACGCGCGGGCGGCACTGGCCGCGGCCGAACGGGTGGTCCGCACCGGCCGCGCGGTGGCCGGCGGTGGCGACGGCACCCTCCGGATCGCCTGCGCGGAGACCATGACGGCCGGCCTGCTGGCGCCGGTGCTGCGGGCCTGGCACCGGCAGCGGCCGGGCGTGCTGATCGCGCTCGTCGAGACGACGAGCGCGGACGCGCTGGTCACCGCCGTGGAGACCGGCGAAGCGGACGTCGCGGTGGGGCCGCGGCCGAGCCGGTGGACCGGGCACACCGAGGTGGTGGGGCACGAGGAGGTCGTGCTGGCGCTGGCCGCGGACCACCCGCTCGCCGGCCGCGCGCCGGTGCCGATCGCGGACCTCGCCGGGCTGCCGGTGGTCCACTACCACCCGGACAACGGCCTCGGCGGCTGGCTGGACGCCGTGGCGGCGGAGCACGGCACGGTGCTGGACGCGGTGATGCGGACGAAGCAGGCGGCGACGGCGGCCCAGCTGGCCGCGGCGGGCCTGGGCGTGGCCCTGGTCCCGACGACCGCGCTGACCCGGACGTTCGCGGGTGCGCTGCGGCGGCTGCGGCCCGCACTGCACCGCGACGTCGTCACGTTCACCGCAACGCCGTCGGATTCGCTCGTCCGGCGGTTTTGTTCGGACGTGCGTCACCGCGGGATCGCTGTCCCGGCCCCGCTACTGGACAAACTCTCCTGAGCGACCCGTTAAGTCCTGGTGAATGTGACAGATTTCCGACGATAGTTTTGTGCCAACAGGACGAACTTCTCCCAGAGACCCGGATTTCGCTGTGCCATTCGCCAAAGTTTGCTTACATCGGCTAGCTTGCTCCTACCGGCCAGTACCGGCGGTGGGGCCGATCGGGTGAGGCGATCAGCGAAGATCGAGGGAAGCGGGGACGACCATGCCGAAGCACCGGCCACGTCGCAAGAGCGCGCGTTCCGTTCGCCGGGCCGCCGCGGCGCTCGCCGGCGGCGCGCTCGTCGTGCTGCCCACGCTGACCGCCGGCGGCCTGCCCGCGCCGGTCGTGGTCGCCAGGTCCGGTGACGCGCTGCCCGACCAGGCCGCGCCGCTGCAGCCGCCGAACGTCGTCATGCCGCCGATCGCCGTGGACGGCAGCCTGCCGCAGCCGCCGGTGCCGATGCCACTGGTCGTGCCCGGCGGGCACGCCGGATCGGCGGGCATCTCCGGGCCGCTCGGCATCCCGGCCAGCATGCTCAAGGCGTACAAGAACGCCGCCGAGATCCTGAACAAGGAGCAGCCGGGCTGCCACATCGACTGGGCCCTGATCGCGAGCATCGGCCGGATCGAGTCGAACCACGCCCGCGGCGGGTACGTCAACGCGGCCGGTGACACGCTGGAGCCGATCCTCGGCCCGGTGCTCAACGGCGCGGGCGCGTTCGCCGCGATCCCGGACACCGACGGCGGCAAGTACGACGGCGACCCGGTCTGGGACCGCGCGGTCGGCCCGACGCAGTTCATCCCGGGGACCTGGCGCGGTTACGCCTCCGACGGCAACGGCGACGGCGTCTCGAACCCGAACAACGTCTACGACGAGACCCTGGCCAGCGCGCGGTACCTCTGCTCGGGCGGGCTCGACCTCTCGACGGACGCCGGCCAGCGCATCGCGGTCCGCCGCTACAACAACTCGCAGTCCTATGTGGACACCGTGATGGCGTGGGCCACGGCCTACCGCGGCGGCGTGGCGCAGCTGCCCGACAGCGACATCCCGATCGGCACGCCGAACGCCCCGGACAACGCCGCCGCCGGCGGCCCGGTCGGCACCCCGGCCCCGCCGGCGGTCACCGGCCCGCCGGAGTCGCTCCCCGTGGACCCGGGCACCTCGACGAGTCCGACCACCTCGACGTCGCCGACGTCCGACACGCCGACGACCTCACCGTCGTCGTCCACCACCCCGACCACGCCGCCGGAGACCAGCACACCGCCGGAGACGACCAGCACGACCACCCCGCCGCCGTCGACGACACCGACCACCCCGGCCGGCTCGGCGGAGACGCCCACCGACACCACCACCACGACCAGCCCGACGGGATGAGCCCGATGGAGCCGTTCCTGGTGCACATCCGCTGCGACACCGACGGCTACACCCATGCCGTCACCGAGGACGAGTTCGCGACGGGCCGCCACGACGGCCGGTTCCGCGCGATCTGCGGCCACGTGGTGCTGGCGGCCCCGATGATCGAGGCCCCGGGCCGGTTCGACCCGACCTGCCGCGACCTCCTCCGCGGCGACACCACCCCGGCCGAGCCGACGGTGCCGGCCCAGGAACGCCGCCGCTCGAGGTGGCTGCGCGCCACCCGCCGCTGAGATCACCCAAGTCCGTGAAGGCCACCTTGAGGGACTCTGAGTCCCTCAAGGTGGCCTTCACGGCTTTGAGGTACGGGACTGCTGGTCGCCGCTCACGAGGGCCTCGATGCCGTCGAGCATGCGGTTCAAGCCGAACTCGTACGCCGCGTCACCTTGGGCTTCGGCGGTCTGCTCGAAGCCGCCGCCCAGCCACATGCGGTTGATCGACGGGTGGGCGTCGACCACGAAGTGGTTCTCCCAGAACGACGAGCGCTGGTGCCACCACGCCTCGGTCGACTGGCCCGTGCTGCGTTCCAGGCGCGTGTTCTCCGCGCCCAGCGCCGCGTTCGCGTCGATGTACGTGCCGATGCCGTTGGCCGCCGCGACGGCCTGCCGCGGTGGCAGCCCCAGAGCGTCCACAATGGACAGCAGGTACTCCTGCCCGGCCAGCTGGCCGGGCCCCAGCGGCGGCCGCACCCGCGAGACCTCGCACAGCCACGGGTGCTTCCGGTAGGCCTCGCCGGTCCGCGACGCGTACAGCGCGACCTGCTCGCGCCAGCCGACCGGGCGCGGCTCACCGGGCCCGGGCAGCCGCCGCTCGACGAGCACGTCGTCCACCATCAGGTCCACCAGCTCGGCCTTGCCGGGCACGTACGTGTAGAGCGTCATCGTGCCGGCGCCGAGCTCCTTCGCGACGCGGTGCATCGACGCGGCCGCCAGCCCGTCGGCGTCCGCGACCGCGATCGCCGCCGCGACGATCCGCTCGACCGACAGCGTCGGACGCCGTCCCCTCGTCGGTTCGCCGGCCCCGCCCCGGGCGCGCCAGAGCAGTCCGAGCGTGCGGTCGATGTTCTCGGCACCACTGCGTTCGGCGGTCATGCGCTCCCCTCGCTCCTCCCGCGAATCCTACCCGCCGGACCGCGCTCACCTGGCCGTTCAGGACGTTGGTCCCGTGAATCCGGACGCGCGTCCGCCTACCCTGGAACCCATGACCGGACGCAAGCCGCCCAAGGTCTCCTTCCGCTGGTGGGTCGACCGCCAGATCAGCGAGGCGAAGGACCGGGGCGAGTTCGACGACCTGCCCGGCACCGGCAAGCCGCTGCCGCCGCCCACCGGCAACGACGCCGCGACCGACTGGGTCCTGCGGCGCGTCCGGGCCGAGGGCCACGACACCACGGTGTTGCTGCCGCCCGCGCTGGCGCTCAAGCGCGAAGTGCAGGACCTGCCCGGCAAGCTCGCCGGTGAGCGGACCGAACGGCGGGTGCGGGAGCTCGTCGAGGACCTCAACGAGCGGATCCGTCAGGCCTATCTGAACCACCAGTCCGGCCCGCCGCTCACCGTCGCGCTGGTCGACGTCGAGGAGACGCTCGACGACTGGCGCCGCTCACGCGCCACGCCGTAACAACGCCCGTTCGGCCGCGCTCCACGCCGTCGTCGTGAGCAGGTAGATCCCGGCGGCCTGCGGCACGACGAGCGTCGCGAGCACCGTGCCGTAGGGCAGCAGCCGCAGCAGCTTCCCGCCCGGCACGTCGGCCGCGCCGGCCGCGCGCTGACGGTCCTGCCAGCGCACCGAGAACCACGCGACGACGGCGAGCCCGGCCGCGATCACGAAGACGAGCGGGCTGCCGGCCAGGCCGTGCGCGCCCAGGGGCGTGCCGAACAGCGTCGCGCCGAGCAGCGAGTTGGGCTCGCCGCCGATCGCCGGCGTGGTGAAGAGCCGGTACATCACCATGAAGAACGGCAGCTGCGCCAGCATCGGCAGGCAGCCGACGAACATCGACGTGCCGGTCTCCTGCTGCAGCTTCGTCATCTCCGCGGCCAGGCGTTCCCGGTCCCGGCCGTGCTTGGTCTGCAGTGCCTTGATTTCGGGCATCAGGGCGGCCCGCGCGCGCTCGCCGCGCACCGCCGCCCGGGCGAACGGGTGCAGCAGCAGCCGCACGGAGAGGGTGAACAGGACGATGGCCAGGGCCGCGGCCAGCGGGCCGGTGAACGCCGTGGCCGCGAGCAGCCAGTGGATCAGGTGGTACGCGCCGGCGACGGGCACGTCGAGAAAGCCGAACATGGGCAGCACTCCGCATGAGTGAGAAGGAAAGGGATACGCGGAATGGCTGCGTGAAAGGGGTTCCTACGCAGCCAGGCTGCGGAAACCGGGTGCTCGTGGCCTGCTGCGTCCAGGCGCTCCTGGATCGCGGAGCCGGATGGACTCGGCCCGGCGGGCGCGGCGGCGAGCGGCGGCGACCCGGCTGCGGGCCGGCACCGACCAGAGCGCGAGTTCGCTGCGCTGGGTGCTGCCGACCAGCAGGACGACCAGAAGGCTGGCGGCGGCGAGGGAGGCGAAGGCGACCAGCGCGGTGGGGCTGATCAGCACGGGGAACGCCAGCTCGAGCAACGTGTTCACGACGGCGATCCCCCTTCCTTCCGCTCCCAGCGTAGCGGAAGTGCTAACAGCCCGATGGGCTGTAACCTGGTTCGATGAGAGGCCCTTTGCTCGCGGTGCCGATTCTGGCGCTGCTTCTGCTGTTCGCCGTCCCGTGGTGGACGCTCGTTCTCGCGCCGGAGTGGGGTACCGCGGGCTTCGTCGCCGGTACCGCGCTCTTCGCGCTGGGCCTGGTGACGATGCCCGTCGCGATGGTCTTCGGCCACGGCAAGCGCCAGCGTGACGGCGCCGCCCGCCTCGGCGACACGCTGCTCGCCGTCAGCTGGGTGCTGTTCACGTGGTCGGTGCTGAGCCTGGTGCTGCGCGTCGCGCTCCTGGGCGTCGACGACCCGGCGCGGTCGCGGATCGTCGCGGGCGCGGCGGCGCTCGTGGCCGTCTCGTTGCTGGTGTACGGCAACCGCGTCGCGATGCGCGTGCCGCCGGTGAAGGCGACCGACGTCGTCATCCCGCGGCTCGGCCCGGCGCTCGACGGGCTGCGCGTCGCGGTGCTGACCGACACCCACTTCGGGCCGATCGACCGGACGAAGTGGTCGGAGAAGGTCGTCGCGGCGGTGAACGCGCTGGACGCGGACGTCGTCTGCCACGCGGGTGACCTCGCGGACGGCTCGGTGGCACGGCGCCGCAAGCAGGTCGACCCGCTCGGCGGCGTCCAGGCCAAGCTCGGGCGGTTCTACATCACCGGCAACCACGAGTACTTCGGCGAGGCCCAGGGCTGGCTCGACCACATGGCCGGGCTGGGCTGGGATCCGCTGCACAACCGCTCGACGCTGCTGGAGCGCGGCGGCGACCGGATCGTGTTCGCCGGCATCGACGACCCGACGGGCGCGTCGTCCGGCCTGCCCGGCCACGGCCCCGACCTGCCCGCGGCGCTCGACGGCGTGCCGTCCGAGGTGCCGGTGGTGCTGCTCGCGCACCAGCCGAAGCAGGTCGTGCAGGCCCGGGAAGCGGGCATCGACCTGCAGATCTCCGGGCACACGCACGGCGGGCAGATCTGGCCGTTCCACTTCCTGGTGCGGATCGACCAGCCGATGCTGTCCGGCCTCAAGCGATTCGGGCCGACGCAGGTGTACAACAGCCGCGGCACCGGGTTCTGGGGGCCGCCGTTCCGGGTCTTCGCGCCGAGCGAGATCACGCTCCTCACCCTGCGCCGCGCCTGAGTCAGGCCGCCTCGATCCCGGGGCGGCCTCTCTCCGGCGTCACCGACATATTTTTTTGTCTTGACGGTTTTTACACTCGGATGCCAGGCTGTGCGGCATGACCACGACACTCGGCCCCGCTCGCACCGCCTCCGCGTCCGGCACCCGCGCCCTGCTCGCCTGCGGTGTCCTCGCCGGGCCCGTCTTCGTCCTGACCGGCTTGGTCCAGGGCCTGACGCGGGCCGGCTTCGACCTCACGCGGCACCCGGCGAGCCTGCTGTCGGACGGCTCGCTCGGCTTCATCCAGATCACGAACTTCGTGGTCAGCGGCCTGCTGACGCTGGCGGCCGCCGCCGGGATCAGACGGTCGCTGCCCGGCCGGTGGGGGCCGGGACTGCTCGCGGTCTACGGCGTCAGCCTGATCTGCGCCGGCGTCTTCCGGGCCGACCCCCAGGACGGCTTCCCGCTCGGCACGCCCGCCGGGCCGCCGGCGTCGGTGAGCTGGCACGGCACGCTGCACTTCGTCAGCGGCGGCATCGGCTTCCTCTGCCTGGTCGCGGCGTGCTTCGTCATCGGCTCGCAGCTCGGCCGCGGGCGGGCCTGGTACTCGCGGATCAGCGGCTTGCTTTTCCTCATCGGCTTCGCGGGCGTAGCGTCCGGTTCGACGAGCCCGGCCGTGACGCTCGGCTTCTGGGCGGCCGTCATCGTCGCCTGGACCTGGCTCGCGACCACCTCGGCCCACCTGACGCGGCGCTGAAACCCCCTACCGGACAAGGAGAAGTTCCCATGAGCACGACGGTTTCCGCCGACGGCACCAAGATCGCCTACACCCGCGCCGGCACCGGCCCCGCACTCGTCCTGGTGGACGGCGCGATGTGCTACCGCGGCTCGTCGCCCAACGACGACCTGGCGAAGGAGCTGGCCGCGCACTTCACGGTGTACACCTACGACCGGCGTGGCCGCGGCGAGAGCACGGACACCGCGCCGTACACGGTCGAGCGGGAGGTCGAGGACCTCGACGCGCTGGTCGAGGAAGCGGGCGGCTCGGCGCTGCTGTTCGGCATTTCGTCGGGTGCGGCGCTGGCGCTGGAGGCGGTGGACCGCGGGCTGCCGGTGACGAAGCTGGCGCTGTACGAGCCGCCGTTCATCCTCGACCACACCCGCACGCCGGTGAAGCCCGACTACGCGACCCGGCTCGACGAGGCCGTGGCGGCGGGCAAGCGCGGCAAGGCGGTCAAGATGTTCATGACGGAAGGCGTCGGCCTCGGTGGCGTGACGGTCGCGCTGATGCGGATCATGCCGTTCTGGTCGAAGCTCAAGCGCGTGGCCCACACGATCCCGTACGACACGGCGGTGGTCGGCGACCACCAGTCGGGCAACCCGCTGCCACCGGCGGCGTGGCCGGAGGTGAAGATCCCGACACTGGCCGTCGACGGCGGCAAGAGCCCGGAGTGGATGCGCAACGGGGTGGCATCGCTGGCTCAAGCTCTCCCGTCGGCGCGACACGAGACGCTGCCGGGCCAGACGCACATCGTGAAGGCGGCGGCCTTGGCCCCGGTGCTGACGGCGTTCTTCCGCAGCTAAGGGAGCACCCGCGCCCAGACGGGGAACGGCGGCGGCTCTGGCTCGTCCACTCCGTCCGGCGCGTCTTCCAGCTCATTCCAGAGAACGGCGCCCGGATGCGGGTCGGCGAGGAACGCGTCGACGATCGGCGTCAGGTCGCCGGCCAGCCGGTACGAGCCTCCGAAGGGCAACACCTCCGGGGCACGCGAGGAGACCGAACACCGGAGCGCCCCGACCTGCTCGTCGTGCCAGACGTAGAGGGTCACGCCGGTCAGACGGCCGGCGAGCACCTCGGTGACCGCTTCGAACGCGGCAACGACCTCCCCGGTGGGCACGGCGACCGGGCCGGCGCTCGGCGACCACGTGTTGTGCCGCGCTTCCGCGACGGGATCCGCGGGCTCCACCAGGAAATCCTCGGCGCCCAGCTCGGCGATCCACGTCAGCAGCACGCCGGGAGTCTGCCACCGCCGCGATTACCGGTGGACAACCCCGGGAACATGGTCACCATGAGCCCGTCCATCCGGATCGTCGAGGCCGACATCACCACCCTCGACGTCGACGTCGTGGTCAACGCCGCCAACTCCTCCCTGCTCGGCGGGGGCGGGGTCGACGGGGCGATCCACCGGAAGGGCGGGCCCGAGATCCTCGCCGCGTGCCGGAAGCTGCGGGCCGGGCACTACGGGCGCGGGCTCAAGACCGGGCAAGCCGTCGCCACCATCGCCGGGAAGCTGCCCGCGAAGTGGGTCGTGCACACCGTCGGGCCGGTGTGGTCCGCTTCCGAGGACCGGTCCGGGCTCCTCGCCGACTGCCACCGGAATTCGCTGAAGGTCGCCGACGAGCTGCAAGCCAAGACCGTCGCCTTCCCGGCCATCTCCACCGGGATCTACCGGTGGCCGCTGGAGTCTGCGGCCGAGATTGCGCTGGCCACCGTCACCACGACCGGCACCGACGTCGAGGAAATCGTCTTCGCGCTCCGCGGCGACGAAGCCATGCGGGCCTTTCGCGCGCGTCACAACTCCCTTGCCTGAGCGATCACCGACCAGGCAGGGTGCAGGGCGTGCCCACCCGCGCCCTGGTCTTCGACTTCGACGGCACGCTCGCCGACACCGAGTCCGCCGTTCTCCGCACCTGGCAGGAGACCTTCCGCGACCACGGGGCCGAGCTGCCGCTGGAAGCCTGGTACGCCGTCATCGGCACCCAGCACACCACGCCCGCGATGTTCGCCCTGCTCACCGAACAGGTGCCCGGCGTCGACACCGAGGCGCTGCGCCCGGTCACCAAGGCCCGGGTCTTCGAGCTCCTCGAAACGCTCGGGCCGCGTGACGGCGTCCTCGATTACCTCGAGGCCGCGCGGGGGCACGGCCTGAAGCTGGCCGTCGCGTCCAGCTCGTCCGGGGCCTGGGTGAACCCGCACCTCGAACGGCTCGGCATCGCGGGCTACTTCGACGCCGTCTGCACCGGTGACCGGCACGCCGCCAAGCCCCGGCCGGACCTCTACCTCGCCGCGCTCGACGCGCTCGGCACCAGCGCCGGGGAGACCATCGCCTTCGAGGACACCCCGCACGGCGTGACCTCGGCCAAGGCCGCCGGGCTGACCTGCGTCGCGGTGCCCAACGCGATCACCGAAAGCCTCGACTTCGGGGCCGCCGATGTCGTGCTGCCGTCCTTCACGGCCAAGCCGCTCGAGGCGCTACTCAGCCGTTGAGCAGCGCCGTCAGCCGGTCGAGGAACGGCAGCTGGCCCTTGAGCAGCTTCTCGCGGGCGGCGTCCAGCCCGAACCACTCCACCCGGTCCAGCTCGGGGAACTCCTGCTGCTTCCCGGAACGCGGTGGCCACTCCATGCTGAACGTCCCGGGCACGACGGCCGCCGGGTCGAGGTCGGCCTCGACCGCCCAAGCCGTGACGACCTTGCCACCCGACTGCTTCACCTCGCCCAGCTCGGCGTAGTCACCGTCGGGCGCGGGCAGGCCCAGCTCCTCTTCGAACTCGCGCCGCGCCGCCTTCTCCGGTGGCTCGTCCGGGTCGAGCTCGCCCTTGGGCAGCGACCACGCGGCCGCGTCCTTCTTCGCCCAGAACGGCCCGCCCATGTGCCCGAGCAGCACTTCGACGTCCTCGCCGCGCCCGCGGAAGAGCAGGAGCCCGGCACTGCGTTTGCCCGCCATCCGCCCAGTCTGCCGGGCCGCCGGGCCCACCGGAGAACCCGGTCGAGGTTTTCTCGAGGCATTGTCGATCCGCGAGGAGCCCACTCGACGCTTCAGCACCAGGGAAGAACGTCACCAGAGGAAGGCCCGGCCATGAACACGATCGCCACCGCCACCGAGACCACCCCGTCCCAGACCGCGACCGCGCGCACCCGGTTCAGCCCGCTGACCAGCGCGGTCATCTCCGCCAGCCGGATCGTGATCTCGTTCCTGTTCGGCTTCCACGGCCTTCAGGGATTCGGGTTCTTCGGCGGGATCGACGGCCACGGCGGCGGCGCCCCGTTCGGTTCGTTCCCCGGCTGGTGGGGCAGCGCGCTCGAGCTGCTCGGCGCCGTCCTGCTGCTGGTCGGGCTGGCCAGCCGGCCCGCGGCGCTGCTGCTGTCCGGCGTGATGGCCTACGCCTACTTCACCGTGCACGCCCCGATGGGCCTGCTGCCGCTGCAGAACATGGGCGAGCCCGCCGCGGTCTACTCCTGGGTCTTCCTGCTCTTCGCCGTCGTCGGCCCGGGCGCGTTCGCGCTCGACACGCTCGTCAAGCGACGCCGCTGAGGGACCGCGGACGCGGTCCGATCAGTAGCCGCCTTGGGCGGCCGCCAGGTCGGACCGCGCCATCACGTGTTCCATCAGGCTGGTCAGCACCTGCTTCGTCGACTCCCGCTCCCGCGCGTCGCACAGCAGCAGCGGGACGTCCATGCCGACGTCGAGCGCCTGGCGGACCTCCTCGGTGCCGTAGCGGTACCCGCCGTCGAAGCAGTTCACGCCGACGACGAACGGCAGGTTGCGCCGCTCGAAGAAGTCGACCGCCGCGAAGCAGCTGTCCAGCCGCCGGGTGTCGGCCAGCACGACGGCGCCGAGCGCGCCCTCCGCCAGCTCGTCCCACATGAACCAGAACCGGTCCTGCCCGGGCGTGCCGAACAGGTACAGGATCAGGTCGGGGTTGATCGTGATGCGGCCGAAGTCGAGCGCGACCGTCGTGGTGGTCTTCTGCTCGATGCCCGATAGGTCGTCGACGCCCTCGGACGCGGTGGTGATGACTTCCTCGGTGCGCAACGGCGGCACTTCGCTCACCGAACCGACCATCGTGGTCTTGCCGACTCCGAAGCCGCCGGCGATCAGTACCTTGACCGCGGTCGCGGTCAGGTTCCGCCGGGGCTCAGAGTTTCCGGATGCCATCAAGAACCGCCTGGAGTACGTGTTTGTTGGGAGTTTCGTTGACCGGCGCCGCGGTACGGAACAGCACCAGGTTCTGCTCGATGAGATCGCTCAACATCACCTTCACCACGGGCAACGGCAGGTCGACCCGCGCGGCGACCTCGGCCACCGACACCGGCCGCTGGCACAGCGCGACGATCCGCGCGTACTCCGGTTCGAGCATGCCCGCTTCGTGCGCCGTGCGCAGCGCGACGACCAGGGTGATGAGGTCGAGCCCCAGCGTGTCCGACCGCGTGCGCCCACCCGTGACGGCGTAGGACCGGACCAGTGGGCCGGCCTCGTCGTCGAACCAGGCTTCGTGCTTGGCACTCATGGCGACGTGGGCAGTACGCCGGCACCGGTCCGCGGCGCGGAGGTGAGCACTTGGCCGACCCGCTTCACCATCAGGTTCATTTCGTAGGCCACGAGGCCCATGTCCGCGTCCTCGCGGGCGAGCAGGGCCAGGCAGGCACCCCGTCCGGCCGCCGTCACGAACAGGAACGCGTGGTCCATCTCGACCATCGTCTGGCGGACGTTGCCGCCGCCGAAGTGCCGTCCGGTACCGCGCGCCAGGCTCTGGAACGCCGAAGCCACCGCCGAAAGGTGCTCGGCGTCCTCCTCGGAGAGGTTCCCGGACCTCCCGATGAGCAGGCCGTCCGAGGACAGGACCACCGCGCGGTCCGCCCCGGCGACCCGCTTGACGAGGTCGTCCAGCAGCCAGTCGAGCTCACTGACGCCTGAGTTGGCCATTACTCGCGCTCTCCGTACGTGTCGTCGTTCTCGGCTGGTTCCTCGTCGCGGCCCCGGCGGGTGCCCTGCTGGAAGGCGGACAACCGGCTGCGGGCTGCCTCCGGGGAGTCCAGCCGAACCTCTTCGCGCTCCTGCTGTGCCGGCCTATCTTCCCGCAACTGGGGAACCAGGCTCTGCTGGCGTCGCCGTTGCGGCAACGGCGGGCGGCCGGGTGCCTCCGGACGCCGCGGCTGCTGCGGCCGGGACTCCGACACCGCGGGCCGGGGCTCCGGCCGGGGCTCCTGCGGCGGCCACACCGGCTGCTGCGCGGCCGGGCGGGCCGGGCGCGAGCCGCGGACCGGGGGCGCGGGCGGGCGGACCGCGGCGGCCGGCTGGGCCTGGGTCGGCTGGCTGGCCGGCTGGCTCACCGGCTGGACCTGCGTGGGCTGGCTGACCGGCTCGGAGACGGTCCCGACCGGCGTCGGCGCGGACGACGGCTGGGCCGGGGCGGGCGCGAGCACCGGGGCCGGCTGCGTGGGCATCGGCGGCGCGGCGGACGGCTCGGTGCGGTGGCGAGCCGGGCGGCGCGGCTGCCGCCGCAGCTGCCTGACCTCGTCGTTCGGCAGCTCCCCGTCGGCCGGGTTCGGCACGAGCTCCGGCTTCGGCGGGGTGATCGGCTGCTCCGGCTCGAGCTCGGTGAGCGGGGCGAGCAGGTCGGTGCGGACCAGGACGATGGCCCGGGTGCCGCCGTAGGCCGACTCGCGCAGGTGCACCTGGATGCCGTGGCGGGCGGCCAGCCGGCCGACCACGAACAGGCCGAGGCGCGGCTCGTCGGACAGCGCCATGATGCCGAAGTCCGGCGGGTCGGACAGCAGCGTGTTGATCTCTTCGGTCTGGTCCGGCTCGAGCCCGAGGCCCTGGTCCTCGACCTCGATCACGACGCCCTTGCCGACCACGTTGCCGCGGACCTCGACCCGCGACTGGGGCGGCGAGAACGACGTCGCGTTGTCGATCAGCTCGGCCAGCAGGTGCACGAGGTCGCCGACGACCGGGCCGCGGATGGCGATCTGCGGCAGCGCCGCCGTCTTCACCCTGGCGAAGTCCTCGGTCTCGGCGGACGCGCCGCGGACCACCTCGGCCAGCCCGACCGGGTTGCGCCACTGCCGTCCCGGCTGCCCGCCGCCGAGGATGATCAGGTTCTCGGCGTTGCGGCGGGCGCGGGTGGAGAGGTGGTCCAGCTGGAACAGCGTGTCCAGCTGCTCCGGGTCCTCCTGCTTGCGCTCGGCCTGGTCGAGCACCTTGAGCTGGCGGTGCACGATGACCTGGCTGCGGTGCGCGATGTTGAGGAACACCGTCTTGGTGCCCTCCCGGGTCTTGGCCTCGTCGATGGCGGCCGCGATGGCCGTCTGCTGCGCCTTGTTGAACGCGTCGGCGACCTGGCCGATCTCGTCCGTGCCGTGGTCGAGGAAGTGCCCGCCCTCTTCGAGGTCGACGGGCTCACCCGCCTGGACCCTGGCGACCAGTTCGGGCAGCCGGACCTCGGCCGCGTCGAGGGTGTCCTCCCGCAGCCGGTGCAGCCGGCCGATGAGCCGGTTCGACAGCCGGACGGCGACGAAGACGACGAAGACCGCGAACAGCACCGCGATCACACCGGCGATCAGCGACTCGGTGAACGTCGAGTCGGCGTCGTTGATCGCGGCCTGGCTGGCGTTCGAGCTCTGCAGGACGAAGATGCCCGACAGGGCGTCACCGACCTGCCGCGCCGCGGTGCGCCACTGGTCCTGCGGCACCGGCAGCTTGGTCAGGTCGCCGCGCAGGAACGCGGTCTCGACCTGGTTCACGATCTGCCACGGCTGGCTCGCCAGCAGCTGGTCGTACTTGGCCTTGACGTCGGGGATCATCTTCGGCGCCGACGCGTCGAGCTGCGCGTGGTAGGCACCGACCTGGCCGACGTAGGTGCGGAAGTCGTCGTTCGTCAGCCCGCCCGCGGCCAGCCCCGCGGCGGCGAGCGCGTCACTGCGCTGCATCGCCTCCGCGGCGGTGAACATCGGGATGGCGGTCAGCCGGTCGAACGCGTTCTGCGCACCACGCGCGTTCTGCGCCAGCCCGGCCAGGCCGTCGGTGAACTGGTCGATGATCTTGTTGTAGAAGGTGAAGGCCTGGCTGATCTGGATCTGGCCGCTGTCGACCGCCTGGCGGGTCTGCGGCAGCTGCTGGTAGAGCGCGAAGAACGTGGCGATGTTCTTCTGCACGCTCGGCGGGGTGTCGTCGTAGCCCGCGAAGCTGTCCTTGAGGTACTCGATCGTCTTCGCGGCGTTCTGGTCCGTCTTCGGGCGGACGGCCGCGAGCACCGCGCGCTGGTTGCCCTGCCCCGCGAGGAGGCTCAGGGTCGCCAGGCGCTCCTGCTGCAGCGCGCCGAAGAACGGGATCGACGGAGCTTCCGAACCCCGGATCCGGTTCACGTAGTCACGGCCCGTGACGGCGTCGTAAATCAGGTAACCTGCGAGTGCCACGCCGACGAGCAACAGCGCGACACTGGGGATGAGCGCGATCGTGAGCACGCGCTTCCGAATCGAGGATCCCCGGTTGCGTCGAAGAGAAATCTGCTTCACCTGGGTCCGTTTTCCTTCCGGCAGTACATGGTTTCGGGTCGCCCGAGGCGGTCAACACCCGGATTCCGACCAGCCGGATCAACATCACCGTGGTCTGCTTCGCCCGCGACGACGTTAGGCAGCCCTTCAGGGCACGTCAAGTCCGTGGCGATAACGTGATCTTGGAAACGGTGACCCATCCACACTCGCTGCCTGCGCTTGGAAAGTCCACCACCGAAAGTCGTGAGGTTCGTCCCAGGGCGGCTTCTCTTTCACGCCACGGGTGCACGCTGGTACCGGTGCCGGTCGAACCGGCCGCCGACCTGGGGGTCGCTACGTACGGCGGCGCCGAATCGTTCGGTGAGAAACATCACGGGTACGACACAGCCGGGCCTCGCCACCCCTTCGTCCGGGCCGGACGGCTCCCGGAAAGCGGAAATGCGCACGATTCCCGGCCGGCACCACGGATTCACCGGAGGGCGGGCCGGAATTCCCACCATTCCGCGAAGTGGGCGTTCAGCGGGTCTCCGCTAGCGCCGGAACCGGTTCCGGAACACGCTGGTCCGAATGGAATAGCGCGCCGTCGAAGAATTCGATTACCGGCCTCCGGGGCCCGACAGCCGGGAGACGCTGCCGTCGGCGCCGGAAGTCCTTGCCCGCCAAGGGAATCCTCAGCCCGGGAACTCGTCGGCGAGGGTGTTCCAGAACTGCAGCTCGTAGCTCTGGAAGAGCCGGGCGTAGAGCAGCGCCTCGTGGACGTCGAGCCGGTGCGCGTCGATGCCGGCCTGGATCGCGGCGAGCGCCTGCTCCTCGATCTCCGGGACGTCCGCGGCGAAGAAGTCGAAGAACGCGCAGGCCGCGTCGTCGAAGCCGTAGTGCGCCCGCATGCCGGCCGCGACGTCCGCGCAGTACCGGCCGAAGGCGGAGAAGTTGGCGAAGATCCCGGCGACGGCCGCCGACGACTCGCCGTTCAGCGCCAGCCACGCCACGTAGGCCGGGTACGCCTGGCAGCCCGCGCGCGGGCGCTCTTCCCCGTGGTCTGGACCAGCCGCGGCGATCAGCGCGTCCAGCATCAGGTTGGCCTGCTGCTCCCCCGGCGCGAGACCGCCGAAGAACGTGCGCGCGTTCGGCTCGTCGGCCCGCGCGGCCAGCGCGTGGAAGCTCCGCCAATCACTGAGCGTGATCCGTTTCTCCTCCGCGGCGAGCGCGGCGAACACCCGCCGCGGCGCCCGGCCGGCGGTGATCAGCGGCACCAGCCGGTTGTCGTCGTCGCGGGACGCGAGCTCGGACTGGATCTGGTCGAGCAGTTCGCGAGCCTGTCGGGTCATCACCCCATTCAACCGACTTTCGGGTGCGGCCGCCCGAGTGCATTGTGGACGGTCGTGAGGAGCTGACCGGCCGAAACCGGATGAAGGAGACATTTGACCTGGCCGCGATTCTCTATCCACCAGCCTGCGAAGCCCCTAAAGTGTGGCCATCCGGACCACCAGGAGGCCAGTGTTGACCACCCCGTCCGTCGCCGAGCAGGCCGAAGGTCAGACGATCCCGCGCCTGTTGCACCGCAACGCGGTCGACTATCCCGACCTGCCGGCGATCACCTCGCTCGACATCGAGGGGCAGCCGACGCTCAGCTGGCTGGAGTTCCGCACCGCCATCGCCGAGGTGTCCCGCGGCCTGGCCGGGCTCGGCCTCGCCCGGGGCGACCGGATGCTGATCATGGCGCCCGGCTGCCCGGACCACATCGTCGCCGACCTCGCCGCGACGCACCTGTCCGCGATCCCGTGCACCGCCTACGCCACGCTCAGCCCGGACCAGATCCGGTTCGTCGCGCGGCACAGCGCGGCGCCGGTCGTGATCCTCGGCGGCGAGACCGAGCTGGCCCGCTGGCGGCCGGTCCTCGACGACCTCCCGGCGCTGCGCCACATCGTCGTGATGGACGCCGAAGCGATCCCGGACGGCGACGACCGGTTCGTCTCGCTGGCCGACCTCCGGGCACGCGGCCGGGAAGCGCTTGCCGCCGACCCCGAGGCGTTCGAACAGTCGTGGCAGGGCATCCAGCCGGACGACCCGCTGTCGATGATCTACACCTCGGGCACCACCGGTGACCCGAAGGGCGTCGTGCTGTCGCACCGCAACGCGATCCACCAGGCGTACGCGGTGACGGTGCTGCACAACCCGCCGATGCACGCGACGAACATCGCGTACCTGCCGCTCGCGCACATCGCCGAGCGGGAGCTGTCGGTCTACCTGCCGATCGTCTGGGCCGGGCACGTGCACACGCTCGCCGACCCGTCCGGCGTGGTCGGCGCGCTCGGCAAGGTGCACCCGCAGAGCTTCTTCGGCGTCCCGCGCGTCTGGGAGAAGATGGTCGCCGGGCTGAAGAACATGCTCGGCGGCGTGCCGGAGGACCGCCGCACGGCGCTGCTCGCGGCGAACGAGCTGCTGCAGAAGGGCTACAAGCTGCGCAGTGCCGGGCAGCCGGTGCCGCCGGAGCTGGCCGAGCAGATCGCGCAGACCGACGCGGCCGCCCTCGCCCCCGTCCGCGCGCTGCTCGGGCTGGACAAGGTGCTCGTCGCCTCCAGCGGCGCGGCCGCGCTGCCGGTGGAGATCATCTACTTCCTGGCCGGCCTCGGCATCGAGATCTCCGAGGTCTGGGGCCTGTCGGAGACGACCGGGGCGGCGACGTCGAACTCCGGCGCCGCGTTCCGCGCCGGCACGGTCGGCAAGCCGCTCGCCGACATCGACGTCCGCGTCGCCGAAGACGGCGAGCTCCTGGTCCGCGGCCCGATCGTCTTCCTCGGTTACCTGCAGGAGGACGGCACGATCGCCGACGCCACCGACGCCGAGGGCTGGTACGCCACCGGCGACATCGGCACGATCGACGAAGACGGCTTCGTGACGATCACCGACCGCAAGAAGGAACTGATCATCACCTCGAGCGGCAAGAACATCGCCCCGACGCGGATCGAAGGGCTGCTCAAGGAGCACCCGCTGATCGGCCAGGCCGTCGCGATCGGCGACGACCGGCCGTACGTCACGGCGCTGATCGTCCTCGACGACGAGATCGCCCCGGGCTGGGCCGCCGCGAACGGCGTCGACGCCAAGCCCGAGGAGCTGGCCGAGCACCCGGCGGTCCGCGCGGAGCTGGAGCGCGCGGTCGAGTCGGCCAACAGCAGGCTGGCGCGGATCGAGCAGATCAAGCGCTACCACGTGCTCCCGAAGGCGTGGACGCCCGAGTCCGGCGAGCTGACCCCGACGCTGAAGCTCAAGCGCCGGATCATCAACGACCGCTACTCGACCGACATCGAAGCGCTCTACGCGGCCGTCCGGGACCCGGCCCCCACCGCCGGCTCCTGACCGCCGAAGGGCGTCACTTTCACGTGAAAGTGACGCCCCCAGGTGGTCACTTTCACGTGAAAGTGACGCCTCAGGCGGTGCGGGGCGAGGTGGTGTCGGTCCACTTGCGCAGGCGCGGCGGGACGCGCTTCTCCAGGCCGTAGTTCTCCAGGTGGGCGCTGAAGACCTCGTCGAACGCCTTCTGCACCGTCTCGGTGTCCCAGACCGGGCGCTCGAGGATCGGCTGCTTGAGGAACGGCTGGCCCATGACGTGCAGCTGCGGGCCGTTGCAGCGGATCATCTGGCCGGTGATGCCGTGCGAACCCTCGCCGAGCAGGAACAGCACCACCGGCGCGATCCGCGACGGCGTGCGGTCCGGCGGGCAGGCGCGCAGGGAGCGTTCGGACTTCCAGACCATCCGGGTGTGCGCGAGCGGGCAGACGGCGTTGACGCGGATGCCGACGTCCTCGAGGTCCAGGGCCCACGAGTAGGTCAGGGACGCGACCGCGCCCTTGCTCGCCGCGTACACGCCGAGCTTGCGCTGGCCGAGCGAGGCACCGGAGGAGATGTTGACGATCGAGCCGCCGGTGCCCGCGTCGACCATCGCCTTGATCGCGGCCAGGCCGGTGTTGACGACGCCCAGGACGTTCACCTGGACCAGCTCGCGGGCCTGGTCGGCGTCGTCCTCCCAGGGCAGGGCCTCGTAGTTCAGGCCGGCGTTGTTGACCAGGCCGTCGATCCCGCCGAACTCCTTGACGCACAGGTCGACGATCTCCTGCGCCTCGCCCGCCTCGGCCACGCTGTGACCGCTGGCCACCGCCCGGCCGCCGTGGTCCCGGATGTTCTGCGCCGTCCGCTCGGCGAGCTCGACGTCGACGTCGTTGACGACCACCGACCCGCCCGCCCGTGCGACGTGCACCGCGAACGCCTCGCCCAGCCCCCGCCCGGCGCCGGTCACCACGACCGCCTTGCCCTGCATCAAGTCGTCCATCGTCATCTCCCCGATCTGCGGCGCCGTCGGCGCGGCGGCCCGTCCACCCCGGCCGGTCCTGAGTCCAGTCTTGGCCCGTTCGGCCCAACGGGGCATCGCCACGACGACGAACGGCCGCCGCCTTGCGCCGAACGAGTCGGGTTCGATCAGTCCGGAGATACCCGCGCACCGGTCAAAGCCACCGTCCGTCGCCGGTCAGGCGGCGTAACCCGATCGGCTCAAGGGTGCAGTAGTACGTCGTTCCCCGTACATCGGCGCGTAGTCGGCGGCATACTGTTAGTGCTGCCGGAGGCCGTGAATGTGACGCCCCCGGACCGGGTCGTCACTGGCGAGGCACAATGCGGGGCGGTCCATATTCACTCGATCGGGGGACGGTGGTGACGAGGTGACGACCCGTGCGACACCCCGGCTCCGGGCCGTCCTGGCCAACCGGGAGTTCCGCGCGCTGTGGTTCGCGGAGACGCAGTCGATGCTGGGCGACCAGCTCACCATCGTCGCGCTGGCCATCCTCGTGTTCGACCGGACCGGGTCGCCGCTGCTCTCGGCCATCGTCTACTCGCTGACGTTCCTGCCCGCGCTCGCCGGCGGCCTGGGCCTGTCCCAGCTCGCCGACCGCTTCCCGCGGCGGGCGGTGCTGGCCGCCGGGTCGCTCGCGCAGGCCGTGCTGATCGGGCTGATGGCCATCCCGGGTATGCCGATGGCGTGGCTGTTCGTGCTGTTCGTCCTCGCCCGGCTGGCGAACGCGCCGGGCAACGCCGCGCAGAACGCGCTGGGCCGGGAGATCTTCACCGACGACGACGTCTACCTGCAGAGCCAGGACCTGCGCGGGATCACCAACAACACGGCCATGCTGGGCGGCCTCGCCGTCGGCGGCCTGCTGGTGACGACGATCGGCACGTCGTGGGCCCTGGCGATCGACGCGCTGACGTTCCTGGTGGCCGCGGCCGCTGTGCAGCTGCTGGTGCTCCGGCGCGCGGCGGCCGGGGACGGGGGCGCCCCGTGGTTCGGCGCCGTCCGGCAGGTTTTCGGCGACGAACGGCTGCGGGTGCTGCTCTACCTGTCCTGGCTGGTCGGCCTGGCGGTGATCCCGGAGGGCCTCGCCGCGCCGCTCGCGGCGCAGCTGGGCGAGGGTGACCAGGCCGTCGGCTGGCTGCTGGCCGCCGACCCGCTGGGGTTCGTGCTCGGCACGTTCCTGCTGTCGCGGTACGTCTCGACGGAACACCGCCGGAAGCTGCTGGGAGTGCTGGCCGCGCTGCCGCTGGCCGCGCTGGCGGCCTTCGCGCTGCGGCCGGGCCTGGTGCTCGCGCTGGTCCTGCTCGCGCTGGCCGGCGCGACGGGTGCGTACGTCATCACGGTGTCGGCCACGTTCATCACGTGGGTCCCCAACGACATCCGCGGCAGCGCCGGCGGGCTGTACCGGACCGGGCTGCGGGTCGCCCAGGGGGTGGGCGTGGGGATCGGCGGGCTGGTCGCGCAGTGGGCCGGCTCCGCGAACGCCACGATCGCGCTCGCCGGTGCGGTGGGCCTGCTGCTGGCCGTCCCGGTCGCGCTCGCCTGGCGCCGGGTCGGCGGGACGGAAGCCCGCCCGTCGTGACTCGAGGGTGCAAGGACCGGGGTTCAGAGGTCACGGTTCGCCATCGGAAGCCACCTCTCCGTGAAGTCAAGATCGTGAATGGGATTCGCACTCGTCACAGGTCGCGGTTGCGCACAGGAGCCACCTCTCGTAGTAATCAAGGGACGACAATTCGCCGACGCATCAGAGATCGCGGTTGCTCAACGGTGCCACCTCCGTGTGGGGAGCCTGAAGATGCCTTTGGTCCACGTTCCCGGCAGTTCCGCCGAGGGCGCGGCAGTTCCGTTGCAGTGGGATGATACCCGGCAGCGGAATGCGTGAACCACTCTGGCAGGTACCGATGAGATTACTCAACACCCCAAGTAGGCTGGAAAGGAGGTGACCAATTGCATCCCGGACCAGACGACGCCGTGACGGGCGGCCGCGGCGCACGACGGCGCGCATCGTCGCGCCGCCAACCGGACCACGCCGCGACCACGGCCGGTGGTCCACCCGGGACGGTCTGGCGCGACCACCCGTACTCGCCCCGCAACTGGGCGCTCTGGCGCCGCCGTCCGCGGGTCGTCGCCTTCATCCTCACCAGCGAGGCGATCGCCCTCGCCGTGCTCGCCGTTTCGCTCACCCGTTCACCGGCACTCGTGCCGCGAGACTGGATCAATTTCGGAATTCTCGCCGCCGGCGCCACCATTCACATCCAGCTGACCCAGCGCCAGGAAGAAAGGCGCCGGAACCGCAAAAAGACGGTCCTCATCGACCTCACCGCGGTGTGGACGTTTTCGGCCGCGCTGATCCTGCCCGCGCCGTTGATTCTCCTGGTCATCTTCGTCATTCGGCTGCAGCACTGGTTCATCGCCCGCCGCCCGGCGCACAACTTCATTTTCTCGTCGATCACGCACGGCCTCGCCGGCGTCCTCGCGCACGTCACGTACACGGCACTCGGGCCGCATTTGCTGGGCACCGGCTGGACCGATTTCCTGTACGAGTTCGGCGCGATCGTCCTCACCGGCGCGATCTACGAGGCGATCCAGATCGTCTACGTCGGCGGGGCGCTCGCGCTCGGCATGTCCTCCGAGCCCACGGTTCGCAACGTCCTCGGCAGCCCGGCCGACAACATGCTCGAAGCGATCACCATCGGCCTCGGCGCGGTGACCGCGATCCTGCTCGCCGTGGTCCCGCCGATGGTGGCGGTGATGGCCGTGGTCACGGTCGTGTTCAATCGCCTCGCCGAACTCGATCAGCTGCAGAACGACGTCCGGACGGATCCGAAAACCGGCATTCTCAACATGCGCGGCTGGTCGGAGACAGCGGAGCGAGCACTGGAACGGACTGCTCGATCGGGTGATCAGCTGGCGCTGCTGATGGTCGATCTCGACCACTTCAAGTGGATTAACGACACCTATGGACATCCGGCGGGTGACGACGTGCTGCGCACTGTTGCGCAAACCCTCGACGAGGTGACCAGACCGAGTGACTCGGTCGGCCGTTTCGGCGGTGAGGAATTCCTCATTCTGCTGCCGGACATCGACGAAGAGGCCACCCGCGACGCGGCCGAGCGCATCCGCATCGCGATCGCGAAGTCACACATCGTGACCACCGACAAGCGCGGCGACCCGGCCACGATCGCCGACCGCACGACCTCGATCGGCGTAGCGCGTTACCCCAGGCACGGCGAGACCCTGGAGCGCCTGCTGCAGGCCGCCGACGCGGCGGTCTACCTGGCGAAGGAGAACGGCCGTGACCAGGTGAGCTTCGCCCCGGACACCCCGGACGAGCTGCCCGCGCCCTGATTCTCGGGCCCCCTCGTCTCAAAGCCGTGAAGGCCACCTTGAGGGACTCTGAGTCCCTCAAGGTGGCCTTCACGGAATGCTCGCCCCCGGCGGCTCGAGCCGCCGGACCGGAAGCTTCGCTCCGGATGAGCGGCCTGTTTCGTGGAGGTCAAGCTCCCCCGGCGAATCGCAAGCCGCGCCCTGGGCGAGCAGTCTCCTCGCGAAGGCCAGACCGCGAGCCACCGGGGCGAACCGCCTGCCGGCGCCCCCGACCGCCGACTGCACACCGTGGCAAGTCTCGAAGCTCAGGCCTCCAGCCGGACCGTGAGCTGGGCCTTCACCAGCACCTCCGCCGAGGTCCCCGCCCCCGCCGGGCTCAGCCGCAAACGCTCGCCTCGGTAGCCCGCGGACTCCAGCCGCAGCACCCGCGCGCCCCACGCCGGGCGGGGGTGGCACCAGTGGCGGACCGTCCCCGTCCCGGCCGGGTCCTTCGCCAGGATCAGGTACTCGTACCCCAGATCGTCGGTCACCCGGTCGAGGCCGTTCCACCACAGGGCCCGCAGCGTCGGCCCCGCCGTCAGCTCCACCGGCGGGTCCGCGTCGACGTCGACGCGGAACCCGCTCGGCCCCACCCGGATCCCGCGGACCTCGAGGATCGCGCCGCCCCTCGGCGATCCCACCTCGCCCGGCAGCCGGTCGGCGCGGGGCAGCAGCGCGGCGACCGTCAGCTCCGCCGCACGGCGGCCGTCGTCGGCCGAAGCGACCGGCGGGACGCCTCGCAAGAAGTCGCTCAAGGCCCGGTGACCGACCGCCTCCGCCCAAGCCAGCGCCGCGGCACGCAGACCCGGTCCGGCACACAACCGTGCCGCTTCCGGCGGACCGGCGCCGAAGAAGCCCGTCGAGGCCCGGTCGAGCGCGCGCACCTGATCGGCCAGCGCCACGCGCGCGACCTCCGCAGGGCAGCAGCGCGCCAGCGTCCCCGGCTCCACCTTGCGCAGGGCCCGGGCGAGCATCCGGACGTCGGCGTCACGCGGCGTCCGCAGGGACGCGCCGGGAGCGAGCCGGCGCAGCGCGCGCACGGTGTTCTCCACGGGAACCGAGCCCACGTCACGCCTCCTGGTCGCCGCGCCCCCGCCCCGAGTCTCCGCACCGCGGCCCGGCCGCGGAAGGCGAGAACGGGCAGCCGATCGGGCAACCCCCACCGCGCGCCCGGGGGTTAGCCCCGTGTCGGCCCGGCGGCGGGGCTGGCACCCTTGACGCATGCCAGCCCCGACCGAGCCGCCGCGTGTCCGCCGACCCTGGTCGACGTCCGGCTGGCTGCTGCTGGTCCTGCTGGTGGTGTTCGCGTTCGGGCTGATCGCCTCGCGCCCGCCGTCGCCGCCCGACCAGGGCCCGCCCACCGGGGACGTCCTGGCCGCGCAGAACGCGATCGAGGCCCTGGTCCACCCCGGCCCGCACCCGGACGCGCTGGCGTCGCTCCCGAAGGACTTCACCGCGCTCAGCGGCGTCACGCCGGGGTCGATGCCGGCCCGCGACGGCACGGTCCGCGCGGTGCACGTCGACGGCGGCTGCTCGACGCCCTGGGGCGACGACAACACCAAGTGGGACTACGCGGTGCCGTGCAAGGCCCACGACCTCGGCTACGACCTGCTGCGCTACGCCGACCGCAAGGGCCACCCGCTCGGCCCGGAGGTCCGCGAGGCGCTGGACGACCGGCTCTCCTACGACATGCACCACGCCTGCGACCTCAACCCGATGGACTCGGCGGGCACCTGCGGGGTCGTCGCGTCCTTCTACTCGGCCGGGCTGGTCGTCAACTCCTGGCACCAGCGGTGGGGCCCGCCGGTCGGCGACCCGATCGGCCCGATGGTCGCCGGGGTGCTGGTGATCGCCTGCCTGCTGGTCTTCCGGCTGCGCGGCTGGCTGTACGCCCGCCGCGCGATGCCGCTGCCGCGCCCCGCGCCGGTACCCGCGTCGGTCAGCCGCTGGGCGCTGCTCGGTGCTTGCGGTGTCGTCCTCCTGCTGCTCGGCGAGTCCGTGACGGCGCTCGCGGACTGGGCCGGCGCGCCCGAACCGGCCCTGTGGCCGCTGACCTGGCTCGCCCAGCTCACGCCGTTGATCTTCTTCGCCGGCGGGCACGCAAACGCGGCCGGCTGGCGCACCGAGCAGGAGTCGGGCGGCGGCTACCGCCACTACCTGGCCGAACGCGCCAGCCCGCTGCTGCGCCCGGCGCTGATCTTCGCCGTCGTCGCGCTGCTGACGCCGCTCGCGCTCGAGCTGCTCGGCATCCCGGCGGGCACCACCGCCACGGTGATGCGGATCGCGCTGCACCCGCTCTGGCTGCTCGGGGTCTACCTGCTGACGATCGTCTGCGCGCCGCCGCTGCTGGCGCTGCACCGCCGGGCCCCGGTGGCGGCCGCGGCCGGCCTGCTCGTGCTGGTCGTCGGCGGCGAACTGGCCGCGAGCTGGGCGGGCTCGCCGCTGCCCCGCTACGCGGCGACGTTCGCTCTCGCGCTCCTCGCCCAGCAACTCGCCTTCGCGCACGCTGACGGCGTACGGCCGTCTCGACGTCTTCTCGGCTTCGCGGCCTTCGCCGGTGTCGCGGGCCTCGCGGCGGTCAGCGTCGTCCGGGGCGGGCCGCCGGTGCTGCTCGGCAGCCCGGGCGCCCCGGCCGCGTTCTCCGCGCCGCCGTGGGGTGTGCTGCTGCTCGGCCTGGTCCAGCTCGGCCTGCTCGGGTTGCTGGCGGGCCCGCTGGTCCGGCTCGGCTCGCGGCCTCGTGTCGTCCGGGCGTGCCGGTTCGTCCTGCGCGCGCCGATGAGCCTGTACCTGGCGTTCCTCGCGGCGATGCTGCTGCTGGTGGCCGTCGTCTACCTGCCCGGCCGGATCGCCGACGGACTGACCTGGCTGGTCCGGCCGCGCACGCTGGTCGCGGTCGGCCTGCTCGCGGTCCCGGGCGCGCTGGTGTTCTGGTGGTTCGAGCGGCACGCCCACGGCGACGGCCGCCCGCGCGCGGCGGAGCACCCCGGCCGCCGGACGGCGGTGCTGACCAGGGCCGCGGCCGCGCTCGGCATCGGCTACGCGACGCTCGGGGTGTTCGGCTTCGCCCTCACGCGCTTCGGCGGCGTCGCGGCGGACGCGGACATCCTCGGCCTGCGGCTCGACCCGATCCAGAGCCTGGTGCACCTGCTGCTGGGGGTCTTCCTGCTGCACACGATCCGCATCGGCGCGAGCGCGGCGACGGGCACCTGGCTGGCCACGGCCCTGGCGTGCGCACCGTCCCTGCTCTTCGCGGCCGACGGCGGAACCCCGGGCCTGCTGGGCGTGACCCTCCACGCGGCGACGGCGGTGTTCGCCCTCCTCGCGGCGGCCGGCACCCTCCTGCCCGCCCGCAGCGCCGCCAACGCGGCCCCCTGAGGGGCGAGCTTTCGCCAGGAAAGGTGCGTCCGCGGACCCCGGAGACGCATCTTTCCCAGCGAAAGCTGGGCCCGGCGTTCACTCGTTCGTGGGATCTCCGGCACCCGGATGCGAAGCCGGTTCGCGGCGAGCGCCGCGGCCTCCGGCGAGCGCGGTGCCCTGACCAGGCGAAACCGGCGGCCGTGCGGGAAAATGGGTGGTGCACGCCACATCCACAGGGGGATGTGTAACGCTACGGCAACCAGGGGAAGGCACCATGCGTCCCATCCTGTAGCCCCACCGGTTAGCACCGTCGATCGAGCAGTGAGGAGTCGCCCGCGTGGATCACCCGCCTCGGAACGGGCAAGGCGGCCGCCGCCCCGCTCGGCCCTGGCAGGACGAGCCCGGCCGGGCCGACGCCCGGCGCGGCACCCCGCCGCCGCGCCGTCCCGCACCTCGCCGTGAGCCGGTGGACGCACGCCGCATCGAGCCGCAGCGCCGGCCGCCGGCGCGGGCGCGCCGCAACTCCTTCCGGGGCGCGAAGATCGCGCTGACCGTCGTCTCGCTGCTGGTGATGGGCCTGACCGGCTACGCGTGGGCCGCGATGCAGGGCCTGGTCAACGGGCTGAACTACGCGAACGTGATCAGCGACGGCGGTGGTGGCGACAAGCCCGCCGACGGCGCCCGCGACATCCTCCTGGTCGGCCTGGACAGCCGCACCGACGCCCAGGGCAACCCCCTGTCGCGCGAGGTGCTCGACGAGCTGCGGGCCGGCGAGTCCGACGGCGAGCTCAACACCGACTCGCTGATCTTCGTGCACATCCCGAACGACGGCAGCAAGGCCGTCGCGATCTCGCTGCCGCGCGACACCTACGTCGACATCCCCGGCGGCTACGGCAAGCACAAGATCAACTCGGCGTACGCCCGCGCGATGCTCTCGGCCCGCAAGGACCTGCAGAAGCAGGGCGTGACCGATCCCAAGCAGCTCGACGTCCAGGCCAACCAGGCCGGCGCCAAGGAGCTGATCCAGACCGTCGAGAAGCTCACCGGGTCGACCATCGACAACTACGCCGCGGTCAACCTGCTCGGCTTCAGCGACATCACCAAGGCCGTCGGCGGCGTCGACGTCTGCCTGAACAACACCGTCAAGGACCAGTACTCCGGCGCGAACTTCACCAAGGGCCAGCACACGATCTCCGGCGTCGAGGCGCTCGAGTTCGTCCGCCAGCGCCACGGCCTGCCCAACGGCGACCTCGACCGGGTCGTCCGGCAGCAGGTGTTCATGGCCGGCATGGCGCGCAAGGTGCTCTCGGCGGGCACGCTGACCAACCCGGGCAAGCTCACCGACCTGATCGACGCGATCAAGAAGTCGGTCGTGCTCAACCAGAACTGGGACATCTTCGGGTTCGCCCAGCAGATGAAGGGCCTGACCGGCGGCCAGCTCGAGTTCCGCACCATCCCGGTGAAGAACGTCGACTACAAGACCCCCGAAGACGGCTCGGCCATCCAGGTCGACCCGGCCGAGGTCAAGGACTTCGTCCAGGGTCTCGCCGGGCCGCAGCCGGGCCAGACGACGCCGACCGCCGACCAGGCCGACAGCGCGAACAAGGCGACCACGGTCGACGTCCGCAACGCCTCCGGCAAGACCGGCCTGGCCGCGACCGTCGCCAAGGCCCTCTCGGCCAAGGGCTTCACCTCGGGTGACACGGCGAACTCGACCTCGCGCAAGACCACCGTGATCTGGGTGCCCAAGGGTGGCAAGGACACCGGCCAGAAGGTCGCGGACGCGCTCGGCGGCTCGCCGACGGTCCAGGAGGACAAGAGCGTCCAGGCCGGGCACGTGATGGTGTTCCTCGGCGCCGACTACGAGCCGCCGAGCTCGGCCGACTCGAACGCCGGCTCCAGCGCCGGGGGCGCGACGTCCCAGGCGCCCGCGCCGCCGCCCGCCGACGAGGAAAAGCCGATCACCGCCGAAGGCGTCCCCTGCGTCAACTGAGCAACGGCCCCTGCAAGTTGCACGATCTTGTCATCTGCTGTTAACCCGATCGGCCTAACTCGCGCAATCGGTATCAAAGACATGCCCGAATCCGCGTAATGCGCGGGCACCTGCGCACTTACATACACGTGAGGGTGCACCTGCACGGAAACTGTCACCTCCGTGAAGGTGCCGTGGGAGGAACACGGCAGGGGACATTGATGTGCTGATCGACGCCGAGGACTACCAGCGGATACTCGGGGACGAGCTCCGCAAGCTCAGGCGCAGCCGAGGCTGGACGCGCAAGGAGCTCAACCAGCACCTGCAGAGCGAGATCTCGCTGCAGACGCTGGCCACCTACGAACTGGGCACCAGACAGTGTTCCGTGGTGCGGCTGGTGGAGCTGTGCGTCGCGATGGACGAGCTGCCCCAGGACCTGCTGGCCAAGGTGCACCGCCGGGTCTTCGTCGACGAGCCCGGCCGGGTCCGCGTCGACCTGCGCAAGGTCGTCGCCGACGCCCCGCCCGAGCTGCTCCCCCTGCGCCGCTGGGCCGAAGACCGCCTGCGCACCGCCGGTGACCACGGTCCCGGCGAGGTCGCCCTCGACCTGCCGGCCCTCGAGCGGATGGCGGAGCTGTGCGAGCTGCCGACCGTGGACCTGATCGCCAGCCTCCGCCGCTACGTCTCCCGCTGATCCCCGAAAGCCGTGAAGGGCACCCCCATGGCGGTCAAGGCCATGAGGGTGCCCTTCACGGCAGATCGTCAGCCCACCAGGTAGTCCTCGCGCCGCACCTTCCGCGTGTCCAGCCAGTAGCGCCACGTGAACCCGGGCCAGATCGTCCGGTTGACGCCCTTCGCGTCGAGGTACCAGCTCTTGCAGCCGCCGCGGGTCCAGATGCCCTTCGCGAGCTTGCGCTGGATCTGCGTGTTGAACCGCTCCTGCGCCTCGGGCCTAGGCTCGAGCGCGCGCCCGGCCGCCAGCCGCAGCGCCTCGGCGACGTACGAGATCTGCGCCTCGATCATGAACACCACCGAGTTGTGGCCCAGGCCGGTGTTCGGGCCGAGCAGGAAGAACAGGTTGGGGAACCCGGCGACGGTGATCCCGAGGTGCGTCCGCATCCCCTCGGTCGCCCACTCCTTGCCGAGGTTGCGGCCGTCGCGGCCGACGATCTCCAGGTCGTCGAAGGCGTCGGTGACGTGGAACCCGGTGCCGTAGACGATGGCGTCGACCTCGTGCTCGACCCCGGCCGCGTCGACGACGCTGTGCTCGCGGACCTCCCGGACACCCTCGGTCACGACGTCGACGTTGTCCCGCGCCAGCGCCGGGTAGTAGTCGTTGGAGATGAGCACGCGCTTGCAGCCCATGGTGTAGTCCGGGGTGACCTTGCGGCGCAGCGCCGGGTCCTTGATCGCGCCGTCGATGTTGCGCTTGGCCAGGCGCTGGCCGATCTTCATCACCCACGACTGGCCGTTGAAGCCGATCGCGCGCGCCTCGAGCATCCAGTAGAGCAGGTTGCGGTAGGCGCGCTGGGCCGGCGGGAACGCCTTGAACAGCGCCCGCGCGCGGCCGGACATCTCGTGGTCGCCCTTCGGCATGATCCACGGCGGCGTGCGCTGGAACAGCGTCAGCCGCTCGACGTCCGGCGCGATCTTCGGCACGAACTGGACGGCGCTGGCGCCGGTGCCGATCACCGCGACGCGCTTGCCCGCGAGGTCGACGTCGTGGCGCCAGCGCGCGGAGTGGAACGCCGGCCCGGCGAACGTCTCGATGCCCGGCAGCTCCGGGATCTGCGGGAGGTGCAGCGCCCCGACGCCGGCGACCAGCGCGCCCGCCACGAACTCGTCGCCGCCCCTCGTGGCGACGTGCCAGCGGTTCTCGTCGGCGTCCCAGCGGGCCCCGGTCATCTCCTGGCCGAAGCGGACGAACCGGCGCAGGTCGTGCTTGTCGGCCACCTCGCGCATGTAGCGCCAGATCTCCGGCTGCTGCGAGTAGGCCCGTGACCAGCCCGGGTTCTGCTCGAAGGAGAACGAGTACATGTGCGACGGGATGTCGCAGGCGCACCCCGGGTAGCTGTTGTCGCGCCAGGTGCCGCCGACGTCGTCGGCCTTCTCGAGGATGACGAAGTCGTCGCGCCCCTCCTTGCGCAGCTGGATCGCCATGCCGAGACCGGAGAACCCGGTCCCGACGATGACGACCCCGGTCTCCGTGCGGTTGCCCATGGCACGCCTCCCGATTGCCTGTTACCCGTCGTCCAGCTTACTCAGAGTAGGTTACTACCGGTAGAGTGTTGCCCGTGACCACCGCGAAACGCAAGCGCATGCCCCGGGCCGAGCGGATGCGGCAGATGATCGAGGTCGCCGAGCAGGTGTTTTCGGCGCGCGGCTACGCGGCGGCGTCCATGGACGAGATCGCCGAGCTGGTGGGCGTCTCGAAGCCGATGCTCTACGAGTACTTCAACTCGAAGGAAGGCCTGCTCCTGGCGTGCATCCAGGAGTCGCGGGCGATCCTGCGCGAGGTCACCGAGCAGGCGATGGTCGGCGCGACCAGCGCCGAGGACGCCCTGCGGCGCGGTCTGCTGGCGTTCTTCGTGTTCATCCGGGAGCGGCGCGAGGCGTGGTCATTGCTGCGGCACGAGATGGCGCTGATCGGCACGCCGGCCGCCGACGAGGTCGAAGAAACCCGCCGTCAGCAGACCGACCTCATCGCCGCACTGATGAGCGGATATTTCACCGGAGATGACGAGCTACAGGCCGAGGCGGCCGCGGAATTCGTCGTCGGAGCGTGCGAACGCCTCGCGATCTGGTGCGAGCGCCACGATGAAGTGACCCCCGAAATGGCCACCGAGTACGCGATGGCCGTCCTCTGGGCTGGACTTCGGGGCCGTGCACGGTAATCTGCTCGTGCATTAGGCCATTCGGTCGTTACTCAGCGCACATTGCGCTCCGTGTCTTGTGACACAGAGTTGCTCTACGGTATCGATGACACGGTACAAAGGAATGCTGGACTTGCGCGGCCGTGCACAGGGTGGCGGAAACCACGTCATAGCGACGCGGTGACCGGGTCACGTACGCGTGAGGGTTTTGCCGGAGAGGGAGAGGGGCGTGAGGCAGATGGTGGAAGCGATCACGGCGACGTACGTCCAACAGGACGCCGACTGGGCGATCACGGTCAGCGGCCACGGCAAGGAGCTGACCGCCAGGGCGCCGGGCATCATCGCCGCGCGGGACCGGGCCGACCAGCTGGTCGAGGAGCTCGGCGGGGAGGGCCGGAACACGGTGGTCCACCTGATCAACGGCAGTGCGCTGGACTTCACCAGCACCTACATGACCGCCCGGCTGACGCTCCCGAAGCTCCCGCCGCTCGAGGTCCCGCCGCCCGGCAGTGTGCCGAAGCAGCAGACCGCGGAGAAGGCCGACGAGAAGCCGGCGAAGGCGGTGGAGAAGAAGCCTGCGCTGCCTACGGGCAAGCAGCTGCCGAAGGCGGTCGAGGAGGCTAAGCCGGTGGCCGAGCCCGCCCCCGAGGTCGAGAGCAAGGCTCCGGCCAAGCCGGCTCGCGCCTGAGCGCTACTTGAGGAGCTTGCGCACCAGCAGGGCGAGCACGAGGACGCCCGCGCCGATCAGCGGGTACTTGACCTTGGGGTTGTCCAGCTTGGCGCGCACGCCGTTCTTGGCCGCGTCCGCGAGCTTCTTCGGGTCGGCCTTGACGGTCAGCTGGTCGAGCGTCGCCGCCAGGGCGGTTCGAGCCTGCTCGATCTCACGCTCGATCGTCTCGGGGTCGCGGGCCACGTGTCCTCCTCCGCCGCAAGGGACTGCCGGCGCCAACGTTAGCTGGCCCCCCGCCGGGACCCCGCACCGGCCACGGCCCGGCGTGGCGGACGCCGCAGCACGCTACGCTTCCGGATGCGCAGGGCCCGTAGCCCAATTGGCAGAGGCACACGGTTTAGGTCCGTGCCAGTGAGAGTTCGAGTCTCTCCGGGCCCACTCAGGTTGGTCTGAACTGCGACGATCCCCACAGGTACCAACCGCCCGAGACGGCGCGTGCCTCAAACGTGCCACACCCGCCGGTGGAACCCGGGCAGGCCTCTCCGGGCCCACTCGATTCCCCAGCACTGATTCCCCCGAGCTCAGTCGATCGTGACGTGGGGCGCCAGCGCCTTCAGGAAGTCCGGGGCGTCGAACAGCTCCCCCGCCGACGCGACGCCCTTCGTCTTGGTGTGGCCCGTCAGGATCCGCTCCACCGCCTCCACCGCGAGCGGCGCCGTGACCGCGTAGATGTCCTGGCCGCGGGCCGTGATGCGGCGTTCCTCCCCGCCCGACCGGACCAGGACGTCGACCACGAACGTCTCCGGCGCTCCCTCGCGCTCCTGCGCCGCCGACAGGCCCGCGGCCGCAACGACCGTCATGTACGTCGTCACCGACGGGACCGCCAGGTGGCTCGGGATCGTCACCACGTCGGCCATCGTGAACTCGCCCAGCACCGGCTGCGGACCCAGCGGCTCGGGGAACGGCCAAGTCAGCTTCGGCAGCGCGTCGTCGTGGTACTCGAGGCGGCCGTCCGCGAACCGGATGCGCCTGCCACCACGCCGCGAGTGCGAGACGCGGCCCGCGGCGAGTGTTCCCGCCGTCGGGTGCCAGCCGCTCAGGCCGTACGCGACGTGGATCTCGTCCGCGCTCGTCCAATCGCCCATGGCCGCGGTGGCCAGCAGGTCGCCGAGGCCGCCGAAGAACGCCATCGCCGGGACGACGACGCCGTCCGCGGCGCGCGCGAAGGTGTCGACGTTGGCCTCGAGTTCGGCCGCGACGTCCACGTAGGGCACACCCGCCCGCTGCGCCGCCTCGATCAGCGGCGCGGCCGTCTCCGCGAACGGCCCCGCCGTGTTGATCACCGCGGCCACGCCCTCCAGCGCGCGGTCGAGCGACGCCGGGTCGTCGACCGTCGCCACCCGGCCGCCCGGCAGGCGCGCCGCGTCACGGCCGGAGAGGATCGGCTCGAACCCGCGTTCGCGCAGCTCGGCCACCACAAAACGCCCGGTGTGCCCGTAGGCGCCGTAAACCAGTACCGATGTCATACAGCCATCCTCACGACGGTGGCGTCGCGCTACCAGTGTCCGGAACGCCATCATGCGTACAATTCCGGACATGAAGACTGTGGCGCTCGCCGCGACCGACGGGATGCTGTCCTTCGAGCTGGCCATCGCGTCCGAGGTCTTCGGCGAGAACCCTCGGTACGACTTCGCCGTCTGCGGCTCGGCCCCGGTCATGGTCGGCCGGTTCCGGCTGGAGCCGGAGCACGGGTTCGACCGGCTGGCCCGCTCCGACACGGTGCTCGTGCCGGGCTGGGCCGACGTCGACGTGGATCCGCCGGCCGACCTGCTCGACGCCGTGCGCGAGGCCCACGCGCGGGGCGCGCGGGTGGCGTCGCTGTGCACCGGCGCGTTCGTGCTGGCCGCCGCCGGCCTGCTCGACGGCCTGCGCGCGACGACCCACTGGGCCCACACCGGCGCACTCGCCGCGCGTTATCCCGGCATCCAGGTCGACCCGGACGTGCTCTACGTCGACAACGGCAGCGTCCTGACCTCGGCGGGCAAGGCCGCGGCGATGGACCTGTGCCTGCACCTGGTCCGCACCGACCACGGCTCGGCCGCCGCCAACACGATCGCCCGCCTCCTGGTCGTGCCCCCGCACCGCGACGGCGGACAGGCCCAGTTCGTCCCGGCCCCGGTGCCCGACCGGGCCGACCACCCGCTGACCGAGCTGTTCCCGTGGGCGGCCGAGCGGCTGGACCGGCCGCTGTCGGTCGACGACCTGGCGCGGCAGGCCAACATGAGCGCCCGCACCCTGACCCGCCACTTCCACGCGGTCACCGGCACCACCCCACTGCAGTGGCTGCTGACCCAGCGCATCCGCCGCGCGCAGGAGCTGCTGGAGACGTCGGCGAGCAGCGTGGACGCCATCGCGGAGGCGGTCGGCATGGGCACGGCGACGACGTTGCGGCGCCACTTCCACCGCACGGTCGGCGTGGCCCCGGACGCCTACCGCCGCACGTTCCGCGGTTAGGGTTCGCCATGCAGTCGTACGGGTTCGTGGGCACCGGCGAGATCACCGCCGCGATCGTCGAAGGTCTCGGCACCGATGTCGCCGACCCGCCGGACGTCTTCCTGTCGCCGCGCAACCACGACGTCGCGCACGCCCTGGCCGCCCGGTTCCCGAACGTGCGGGTGTGCGGCACCAACCAGGAAGTGCTCGACAGCACCACCACGATCGTCGTCGCGGTACGCCCGCAGGTCGCGCAAGACGTATTGACCGGTCTCGTCTTCCGGCCGGCGCACGTGGTGGTCAGCGTGCTGGCCGGGGTGTCGCTGGAGCAGCTGCGGGAGTGGACCGCGCCGGCCGCCCGGCAGGTCCGGTCCATCCCGCTGCCGACCGTGAGCCGGCGAGCCGGCCGCACCGCCGTCTACCCGGACGACGTCGTTGCCCGGGCGTTGTTCGAGAGCGTCGGCGACGTCGTCGTCCCGCGGGACGAGGCGGCCCTGGCCACGTTCTCCACGGCGACCGCCACCTTCGCCGCGCACCTCGACCAGCTGGCCACCATCGCGCACTGGATGACCGAGCACGGCGTCGCGCCCGAAGAGGCGGACGCCTACGTGGCGCACGTCTTCGGCGAGCTGGGCCGGACGCTGCTCACGCACCCCGGCACGCTCGAGGACCTGGCCGGGAAGCACATGACGCCGGGCGGCATCAACGAGCAGTTCCTGGCCGACCTGCGTGGCGACGGCCTGCGCGACAGCGTCCGGAACAGCCTCGACGCCGTCCTGGCCCGGGTGAGCGGTCAGTAGCGGACGTCGCTCTGCAGCAGCGGCGGGTAGACCGTCGACGGCTCGCCGTCCACCGTGGTGCCCGCGAACTGGAGCATCGCGCGCTGGGCACCGTGCATCGGGGCCGGGTAGTCCAGCGTCGGCGCCGACACCTCGTCCAGCCGGGCGAGCTGGTCGGCCGACAGGGCGATCTCCAGCGCTGCGAGGTTGCCGGTCAGGTGCTCCAGGCGCCTCGCGCCGACGATCGGGACCACCGTGCCCCGGCGGGCGCGCAGCCAGGCCAGTGACACCGCCGCGGACGTCGTGCCGAGCTCGTCGGCGATCGCGGCGACGACGTCGATGACGTCGAACTCCGCCTCGCTCGGGCCGCCGACGTACGCCGTGCGGGCCGAGTCGGGGGTGTCGGCGCCGCGGCGGTACTTGCCGGACAGGAAGCCGTTCTTCAGCGGGCTCCACGGCGTCAGCGCGATCCCCTGGTCCCGTGCGAACGGCGCGAGCTCACCCTCGACCGTGCGGGCCAGCAGCGAGTACTCGACCTGCAGCGCGATCAGCGGCGTCCAGCCGCGCAGCTGCGCGGTCGTCTGGGCCTGCGCGGTGACCCACGCCGGGGTGTTGGAGAAGCCGACGTAGCGGATCTTGCCCGCGCGCGCCAGGTCGTCGAGGGTCCGCATGGTCTCCTCGATCGGCGTGGCGCGGTCCCAGTTGTGCATCCAGTAGAGGTCGAGGTAGTCGGTCTGCAGGCGCCGCAGCGTCTGCTCCAGCTGGGCGATGATCGACGCCCGGCCCGCGCCGCCGCCGTTCGGGTCGCCGGGGAACATGTTGCCGAAGAACTTCGACGCGAGCACGACGTGCTGCCGCCGGCCCGGCTGGGCGGCGAAGAAGTCGCCGAGGATCTTCTCCGAGTGGCCGTTGGTGTAGAAGTTGGCCGTGTCGACGAAGTTCCCGCCCTCGTCGAGGTAGGAGGCGAGGATCTTCTCGGACTCCTCGACACTGCAGCCGGCGCCGCCCGGGTCCTCGCCGAAGGTCATCGCGCCGAGGGCGAACGGGCTGACGCGGAGTCCGGACCGGCCGAGGGTCACGTACTGGTCGAGTGACATGAAACGCTCCTTGCGTGTCGGATTGGCTACTACCAGGAAACGCGATTCGCCAGCTCAGCGGTAGATCGATCCACTCGACCTCTTGCACAATCCTGCCGACCTTGGTTCTCTTGAGGGCATGCTCGACGAGATCCGCGACCTCATCGCCGCGCACGCCCACCCCGACCTGCGGACGCGTGTGCCGGGCCTGCTGCTGTCCAAAGTGGACTCCGCCGAGCCGCACCACTCGCTGACCGAGCCGCTGCTGGTCGTCATGGCGCAGGGCGGGAAGCGCCTGCTGCTCGGCGAGCAGCTGCACGAATACCGGGCCGGGCAGTACCTGCTCGTCACCACGGACCTGCCGGTGACCGGCCACTTCGTCGGCGCCTCGCCGCAGACGCCGGCCCTGGGCATGGGCCTGGAGCTGCGGCCCGCGGCCATCGCGCCGCTGCTGCTGGAGACGCCGCCCCAGCAGTGGCCGCGCGACACGTCCCCCATCGCGACCGGCGACGCCGGCGACGACCTGCTGGACGCCGTCGCCCGGCTGCTGCGCCTGCTCGACCACCCCGCGGACGCGCCGGTGCTGGCCCCGCTGATCGAGCGGGAGATCCTCTGGCGCCTGCTCACCGGCCCGCACGGCGCGCTGCTGCGCCAGATCGGGCTGGCCGACAGCAGCCTGTCGCATGTCAGCCGGGCGATTCGCTGGGTCCGCGAGAACTACGCCGAGCCGATGCGGATCGACGAGCTGGCGCGGCTGACCGGAATGAGCCCGTCGGCGTTCCACCGGCACTTCCGCGCGGTGACGTCGATGAGCCCGCTGCAGTTCCAGAAGCGCATCCGGCTGCAGGAGGCGCGGTCCCTGCTGGTCGCCGACGCGGGGGACGTCGCGGGTGTCGGGCACCTGGTCGGCTACGACAGCCCATCGCAGTTCAACCGCGAGTACCGGCGCCTGTTCGGCGCCCCGCCCGGCCAGGACGCGGCCAGGCTGCGCGAGGCCGCGGCGCCGGCGCCGCAGCTGCCCTGATCGGCGTAGTCGACCGCCCGCCCGCCGCTGTGCCGCCAGATCCGGACGCGGCGGCGCCGCCCGCTCGGCGCCGCCATAGCTGCCCGAAGCAGCGCATCCGGCTCCACACCAACCGCCCACTCGCCGGTTCCGGACGCAGCGACGCCGCCCGCTCGGCCGCGATCCGCCAATGCGAAGCCACCGCAGCTGCCGCCTCACGCCGACCCCCGCCCGCCAAAGCGCCCCGGATCAGGACGCGGCGATATCGCCCACTCAGGCACGACCCACCCACGCGAACCCCGCCTCACGCCGACCCCGCCCGCCGGGCCGAAGCACCGCCGGACCCGGACGCGACGACGTCGCCACTCAGTCGCGACCCATCCACGCGAAGCCGCCGCAGCTGCCGCTAACGCCGACCGCCCACCCGCCGCGGGCCGAAGCACCGCCGGATCGGGACCAGCGACGCCGCCCACTCAAGCCCGACCCACCTACGCGAAACCACAGCAGCTGCCGCCTCACGCTGACCGCCCACCCGCCGCCGGCCGAAGCACCGCCGGATCCGGACGCACCGACGCCGCCCACTCAAGCGCGACCCGCCCGCGCGAAGCCACCGCAGCTGCCTGACCGGCGCATCCGACCGCCCACTCGCCGGCTCCGCTTCCGGCCGAAGGGCCGCCTGACCGGGACACACCGAAATCCCCCGCTCAGTCACGACCCACCCACGCGAAGCGCCGCAGCTGCCGCTCACGCCGACCGCCGGCCCGCCGAAGCACCGCCGGGATCCGGACGCACCGACGCCGCCCGCTCAAGCGCTACCGCCCGAGCGAAGCCACCGCGGCTGCCTGACCGGCGCATCCGACCGCCCACCCGCCGCCGGCCGAAGCACCACCGGATCCGGACCAGCGACGCCGCCCACTCAGGCACAACCCCCTGACGCGCCGATCCGTTCAAGACCGCCGCCCCGGTGGGTGCGACCCTGGCCGGGTGACTGCGAACCTCTCCGCCGCGGCGTCCTTCATGGCCACGCACGCCCGGCTCCTCGACCGACGCCGTTTCGAGCTGCTGCAGGGCAAGACGGACGCGCAAGCCGTGCTCGCCGCCGTCGACGGTTATCGCAATCCCGACGGCGGTTACGGCTGGGGACTGGAGCCGGACCTGCGGGCGCCGGAAAGCCAGCCCGGCGGCGCCCTGCACGCCTTCGAGGTCTTCGAGGACGTCGCTCCGGACACCTCGCCGCACGCGGCCCGGCTCTGTGACTGGCTGGCGGACGCCTCCCGTCCCGACGGCGGGCTGCCGTTCGCGCTGCCGGTGGCCGACCCGGCCGGCTGCGCGCCGTTCTGGGTCCAGTCCGACCCGGAGGTAGCCACGCTGCAGAGCACGGCCTTCGCGGCCGCCGTCGCCCTGCGCGTCGCGCGCCACGACCGGGCCGTGCGCGAACACCCCTGGCTGGCCGGCGCGACGCGGTACTGCTTCGACGCGATCCGGGCGCTTTCCGAGGCGCCGCACGCGATCGCGCTCTCGTTCGCGGTGCAGTTCGCCGACGCGGCCCACGACCTCCACCCCGAGGCGGGCGAGCTGCTGGACCACCTCGGCGCGTTCGTCCCGGCCGACGGCCTGGCCGCGGTGGCCGGGGGATCCGAGGGCGAGACCCTGCGCGCCCTCGACTTCGCACCTCTGCCGGACCGCCCGGTGCGCGCCTTGTTCAAGCAGGACGTCATCGACGCCGAGCTGCGGCGGCTCGCCGGTGAGCAGCAGGACGACGGCGGCTGGCGGGTCGACTTCGCGAGCTACTCGCCCGCGGCCGAGCTCGAATGGCGCGGGTACGCCACGGTGCGTGCCGTGTCGGTGCTGCAGCGCAACGGGGTCGTCTGAGGCCCCGGGAAAGCTCTACACGAGTGACGCCGAGGTTCACTCGACCGTGGGACATCGAATCGCAGGCGGTGAGGGGATCACCCAGCGCGACCGCCTCTGTCACACCGATCGGGTCCGGTTACCGAGGCGCCGCCCGGCGACCGGACCACTCGGGGTGGCACGGGCTCGGCCCGCCGTCGTCCACGACGTCCGATCGATGGCGTCGAACGCGCTCGAATGAGCGGCCGGCCGGAGCGAAACTCCTGATCATCACGCGCCTTCCGGTCTCCGGCGCCGAACCCGTAGGGTGACGGGGAAGCCCGTACCCGGAGGTGAACCATGGCGTCGCGGAACCCGCTGGGCTGGTTCGCCCGCTGGGCGGACTGGTTCGAGGAACGCGGCGTCTACGTGCCCGGCGAGGAGAGCCGCGCGGTCGACCCGGTCCGCGATTTCGGCTGGCTCATGGCCGCCTGGGTGGCCGGGGTGGCGATCTTCATCCTGCTGTTCGCACTCGCCGTTTAAGTGGCATGTAGGTGGTGATTGTCACCACCCGTGCCGTTCCGGTCACGGATTGGCCACGGGGCGGCACCAGGTGCGCGACAACCCCCCGTGGCGCCTCGTAACCCCGAGCGATCACGGCCAGAGTGGAGCGCGTTCGCCCGGCACACCCCGCTGCCGAACGGCATCCCCCGAACCGCCGACTGGAGTACCCGCGATGGCGCTCGCGCGCACGTGCAAGATCATGTTCACCTCAGGACTGCTGGGCCTGGCGGTGGCGTGCGGGGTCCCTTCGGCGCAGGAAGGCACCGCCGCGCTCGGCGCGGGCGGCTCCCCCGCGGGCGCCGCGGCCGCGCAGGCGGGCAACGACCTGAAGTTCGGCGCCGACCACCGGTTCGCCAGCGGCGTCACCATCTCGGTCGGCTCACCCCAGTCGTTCAAGCCCAGCCTGTCGGCGTACCCGCAGAGCCCGCGCGGCGCGGCCTTCGACGTCCAGCTGACGAACGCCGGCTCCGCGACGTACAAGCTCTCGGGCCTCACGGTCACGGCCACCGCGCAGGGCACGGCCGTCAAGCAGGTCGTCGACACGACGCAGGGCTTCACCGGCATCGCCGACGCGGGCAAGGACATCCCGCCGGGCCGTTCGGTGCGCGTCACCTTCGCCTTCGCGATGCCCCAGGACCAGACTCAGCTCCGGCTGCGGATCCGGCCGAGCACGACCGAAGAAGCCGTGGTCACGTATTGCGGAACCGCCTGAGCCGGCGCCCGTTAGGCTCGACGCATGACCGATCGCCTCTCCCCGGGTGACGACGCCCCGGACTTCACCCTGCCCGACAGCGAGGGCAAGGAGGTGTCGCTGCGCGACTTCCGCGGCCAGTCCGTCGTCGTGTACTTCTACCCGGCGGCGAGCACGCCGGGCTGCACCAAGCAGGCCTGCGACTTCCGCGACAACCTCGCCGAGCTGAACGACGCCGGCTACCAGGTGGTCGGCATCTCGCCGGACAAGCAGGCGAAGCTCGCGAAGTTCGTCGAGAAGGAAGAGCTGACGTTCCCCCTGCTGGGTGACCCGGAGAAGACCGTGATCACCGAGTGGGGCGTGTACGGCGAGAAGGTGAACTACGGCAAGAAGTACATGGGCGTGATCCGCTCGACGTTCGTCGTCGACGCCGACGGCAAGATCGCCCACGCCTTCTACAACGTCCGCGCGACCGGCCACGTGGCGAAGCTGATCCGGGACCTCGGCCTGGCCGCCTGATCACCGCCTGACCGCTCGCTCATCGGTTCCACACACCCTTTCGGGACGCTGCCCGGGTCACGAAAGGGAGGTTCTTTTGTTCCAGGCAACCAAGATCCCGGTGCTCGCCGCGGCCGTGCTGGCCGCGGCGACGCTCGGGGCGACACCCGCGCAAGCCGCCGACACCGCCGGCACCGTCGTCACGCACGACCTCGCGGTGACCGCCGCCCAGCGCCAGGCCGTGCTCGGCTACTGGACGCCCGAACGCATCGCGGCGATGCCGACCGGGCCGGTCACCGGCCAAGCACCACCGCAGGACGGCCCGGACGGCGCCGGTTTCCCCGTCGGCACCGCCGTCGACCGCACCATCGGACGGCTGTTCTTCGTCGACCGCGGTGAAGACGAAAGCTGCACCGCGACACTCGTCGCCGCGGCCAACCGCAGCACGATCGTCACCGGCGGGCACTGCGTGCACACCATGGACCTGATCGGCAACGATCCACAGTGGACGGACAAGCTGCTGTTCGTCCCCGGCTTCCGCGACAACACCCGCCCGTACGGCGCTTTTGTCGCCCGGACGGCCTTCGCCGACACGACCTGGGTGACCGACGACCAGCAGAGCGGCCACGACCAGGCGTTCCTGGTGCTGAACCCGGACGACCACGGCCGCCGCGCCGCCGACGTCACCCGGGCCGCCCAGCCGCTCGGCATCGGCCTGCCCGGAAACCGGCCGGCCCAGGAGTTCGGCTACCCGCGCGCCGCGAAACAGCCCGGTCACCAGGGCCGTCCGGAGTTCACCGGCCAGCGCGTCGCGCACTGCTGGGGCGCGCCGAAGGAGAACCCGGGCAACGACGAGGTGCCGGTGCCGCGCGGCCAGTGGGGCGTGCCGTGCGACATGGGCGGCGGCGCCAGCGGCGGCCCGCGGCTGACGGCGTTCTCCGAGAAGACCGGCTACGGCGTGGTCGTCGGTGTCAACACCGAGGCCTGGTACCTGCACGCCGACGGCTCGCTCTGCCTCGACCAGACGCCGGACTGCACGCGCTACCTCTTCGGCCCGCAGTTCACGACCGCGATCACCCAGCCGCTGTACCGGCGGGCAGCCGCAGCGTGAACGTCGAGCCCTGACCCGGTGCGGAGGCCGCGGCGACCGCGCCGCCGTGGGCCTCCGCCAGTTTCTTGACGATGGCCAGCCCCAAGCCGCTGCCGCCGGTGCCCCGGGTCCGCGCCTTGTCGGCCCGCCAGAACCGGTCGAACACGTGCGGCAGGTCGGCGGCGTCGATCCCGGCGCCGGTGTCGGCGACCTCGATGACGACGTCGTCGCCGTCCCGGCGGCCGCGGACCACCACCGCACCGCCGGCCGGGGTGTACCGGACGGCGTTGGACACCAGGTTGCCGACGGCCTGGCGCAGCCGCACCGGATCGGCCGTCACCTCGAGGGCGTCCGGTGCTTCGACCGACAGCGCGACGCCCGCCGGGCTCTGCGCCGCCACGACCTGGGCCAGCAGGTGTGCCGCGTCCACCGGCTCGGGGTGCAGCCGCAGCGCACCGGCGTCGGCGAGCGCCAGATCCTGCAGGTCGTCGACGATGTGCTGCAGGTGGACGGCCTCCTCGAGCAGCGAGTCGACCAGCTCGTCGTCGAGCCGGCTGATGCCGTCCTGCGTCGCCTCCAGCCAGCCGCGGATGTTGCTCAGCGGCGTCCGCAGCTCGTGCGCGATGTCGCTGACCATCGCCTTGCGCGTCTCCTCCAGGCGTTCACGGCTGGCGGACATGGCGTTGAACGCGGTCCCGAGCCGGGCGATCTCGTCGCGTCCGCGCACCTTGACCTGGGCGCCGCTCTCGCCGCCTTCCATCCGCTTCGCCGCGCCGGTGAGCGCGCGCAGCGGCCGGATCAGCCGCACCCCGGCGAGCACCGTGACCAGCAGGGTCAGCAGCAGGATCCCGCCCGCGACCTCGAACAGGCGGACCTTGTTCTCGGGCGACAACGTGAATCCCGCCGGTGCTTCGCCACCCGGCGCGGTGAGGTAGAGCGACGCGGCGGGCGCGACGAACGGTGTCAGCTGCTCCCGCCTTGCCGCGCTCAGGCACGACTGCACGGCCTGGTTCGACTCGGCGTCGCGCACCACGCCCTTCTGCACCCAGGTGAAGTCGAGCAGCACCTGCACCTGGGCGAGCGGCTTGGGCTCGGGCCCGCGGTTGAGGCACGCGCTGACCAGCGTCGACAGCTGGTCCAGCGCGGCCTGCTCGGTCTTCGTCGGCAGGCTGAGCGTGCTGCCGTTGCACGACGACAGCACGAACGGGTCGGCACCCTCGATCCGCGGGTGCCCGCCCGGCGACGTCACGACGGTGCCGACCCCGGAGCGGGCCTGCACGCACCGCAGAACCCGCTGGGCGAGCGCGCCGAGACGGGTGCGGTCGGCGTCGGGCAGCGCGTACGGGCCGACGGCGTCCGGGTCGATCCGGTCGGCGGTGGTCTCCTGCCCCAGCCCGGAGTCGACCTGCAGCGGGTCGACGACGATCGAGGGCCGCAGCGGCAGCGGCCGGCCGTCGGTGGCCGAGTCGAAGACGGGCGTGCCGTCGGTCAGCGTCAGCGCGATGCGGCGGCCGGTGATCGACGCGGTGCCGCGCACCTCGGTGGCGACGTCGTGCCAGTTCGGGTGGGTCGCGGCGTACTTCAGCAGGCCGCGGTAGATGTTGCCGTCGTCGGCGAGCGCCTGGCCCTGCTCCTGCTGGATCGCACCGGACGTCGTGCGCGCGGCGAGCCACGCGGTCGCGGCGATCGAGGCCACCGCGACCAGCGCCGAGAGCACGAACAACCGCAGGAGGAGGCTACGGCGCATCGGCGCCCGCGGTCAGCTTGTAGCCGACGCCGTAGACCGTGACGAGTCGCGCCGGGCGCCGCGGGTCGGCCTCGATCTTCTTGCGCAGGTTCATCACGTGCACGTCGATCGCGCGCTGCGTGATGTAGCGGTCGAAGCCGTGCAGGTGCTCCAGCAGCTGGCCGCGGGTGAACACCCGGTCCGGCTGGGTGGCCATCAGCTCCAGCAGCCGGAACTCGCCCGGTGTGCAGTCGATCGCCCGGCCGTCGGCGGTCACCTCGTGCCGCAGCGGATCGACCGTCAGCGTGCCCACCCGGGTCGTGCCGCCGGGACGGGCCGGGGCGGCGCGACGCAGCAGCGTGCGGATCCGCGCCATCAGCTCGCGCGGGCTGAACGGCTTGGTGACGTAGTCGTCGGCGCCGAGGTCGAGCCCGGCGAGCAGATCGTCCTCTGTGGAGCGTGCGGTGAGCATCAGCACCGGCAGGTCCGTCTCGGCCCGCAGCGTGCGGCAGATCTCGAGGCCGTCCGTGCCGGGCAGCATCACGTCGAGCACCAGCAGGTCCGGCGGGTGCCGGCGGACCAGGTCCAGCGCGGCGGTGCCGTCCGCGACGACGACCACGGTGTGCCGCTCCCGCTCGAGGTAGCGCCGGACGAGTTCGGCCTGCTTGGCGTCGTCCTCGGCCAGCACGATGTGGGCGCACATGATCCCGAGCATAAGCGCGGCTACCGGAAGACCACGATTTCCTCATGGGTCCCTGACATTCCGCTGTGAGGGTGACGCCATGAGCACAACCCGATCGGGTGGCCGGCGCCGGTGGGTGTGGCTGCTGGTCACCGCCGTCGTCGTGGTCCTGCTGGGGGCCACGGCGTTCTTCGTGGTCCGGCACGGGCGCGGTACCGCCGCCACGGCCGCGCCGCCACCCGCGGTGCAGACCGTCGCCGTCCGCAAGACCGACCTCGCGAACACCCAGTCCTTCACCGGCACCCTCGGCTTCGGCACGCCCCAGCCGTTGAAGGGCACCGGCGCCGGGACCGTGACGAAGCTGCCGGCGATCGGGGACGTCGCCCAGCGCGGCAAGCCGCTGTACTCAGTGGACGGTCACCCGGTGCCGGTGTTCTTCGGTGACACGCCGTTGTTCCGCAAGCTCGACAACCCGGACCTGACCGGTCCGGACGTCACGATGGTCGCCGCCAACCTGACCGCGCTGGGGTACAAGATCGGGCACCCGAAGACGTTCACGTTCGCCGAAACCCTGAAGAAGTGGCAGAAGAAGGCCGGCTTGGACGAGACCGGCACCCTCGACGTCGGCCAGGTCGCGGTGCTGGCCGGCCCGGTTCGGGTCAACTCGGTGACCGCGCAGCCCGGTGACCCGGTCGCGGAACCGCTGCTCACGGTCACGTCCACGACGAAGGTGGTGGTCGCGCCGGTGGACGCCTCGGACGTCGCGGCGATCAAGACCGGCGCGGCGGTCTCGGTGGTGCGGCCGGACGGCAAGGGCGTCCCGGCGAAGGTGACGTCGGTCAGCACGGACGTCGCGGAGGGCCAGGGACCGCCCAAGGTGAACGTCGTGGTCACGCCGGACGACCCGCAGTCCGTGGCGGACCTCGATTCCGCGGCGGTGCAGGTGCGGATCGCGACCGAGACGCACGCGGGGGTGCTCGCGGTTCCGGTCGGCGCGCTGATCGCGCTGCGCGAAGGCGGGTACGCCGTGCAGCTGCCGGACGGGACGCTGAAGGCCGTCGAGACCGGGATGTTCGCGCGCGACCTCGTCGAGATCCGCGGCGCGGGCGTCACCGAAGGCCTGCGGGTGGTGACGACGTCGTGACGCCGGTGCTGGCCCTGCGCGGGGTGAGCAAGCGCTATCCCGGGGACGTGGTCGCGCTCGACGACGTCACGCTGACCGTGTCCGACGGCGAACTCCTGGCCATCGTCGGGCCGTCCGGCTCCGGCAAGTCGACGTTGCTGCACATCGCCGGGACGCTCGACCTGCCGACGTCGGGAACGGTCGAGCTGGACGGCGAAGACGTCACGCGCCTGTCCGACCGGCAGCTGTCCGCGCTGCGCGGAAGGCGGCTGGGGTTCGTGTTCCAGCAGTTCCACCTGACCGACGGACTGTCCGCTGTGGACAACGTGGCGACCGGCCTGCTGTACGCGGGCGTGCCGCGCAAGCGGCGTCGCCCGCTGGCGCTGGAGGCCCTCGGCCGGGTCGGGCTCGCGCACCGCGTCGCGCACCGGCCACACGAGCTCTCCGGCGGTGAACGCCAGCGCGTCGCGATCGCCCGCGCCGTCGTCAACGACCCGGCGCTGGTGCTGGCCGACGAGCCGACCGGCGCCCTGGACACCACGAACGGCCAGGCCGTGCTGGACCTGCTGACCGGGCTGCACGCCGACGGCACGACGCTCGCGGTCATCACGCACGACCGGGACATCGCGGCGCGGCTGCCCCGGCGCGTCGAGTTCCGCGACGGCCGGATCGTGCGGGATTCGGCATGAAAGCAGTGCGTCTTTCGCTGGTGGACGTGCTGTCCCTCGGCCTGCTCGGCATCCGCACCCGGCGGCTGCGGGCGGCGTTGTCCGCGCTCGGGATCGCACTGGGCATCGCGACGATGATCGTGGTCACCGGCATCCCGGCGTCCAGCCAGGCGGCGCTGCTGGACAAGCTGACGGCGCTGGGCACGAACATGCTCCGCGCCGAGCCGCAGCCGAACCAGACGCCGCCGGTGGTGCTGCCGGAGTCGGCGCTGGGCAGTGTCCGGCGGATCGGCCCGGTGACCACGGCGGCGGCCGTCGCGAACACCCACGCCGTCGTCCGCCGGTCCGACCGCACGGATCCCCAGGACGGCTCGGGCCTTTCGGTGCTGGCCGCTTCGCCGGATCTGCTCGACGCACTGAACGGCAGTGTCCAATCAGGACGGTTCGAGACCTCGGACCTGCCCGTGGTGACGCTGGGCTACGTCGCGGCGTCCCGGCTCGGGATCCCTTACCTGGTCCCGGGTCAGCCGCCACCGGTCGTGATGATCGGCACGACCTGGTACACGGTCACCGGGGTCCTCGCGCCGATGCCGCTGGCCCCGGACGTCGAACGCGCGGTCGTCGTCGGCTGGGGCTCGGCGAAACGGTTCCTGGGCTTCGACGGCCACCCGACGGTGGTCTACGTGAAGTCCCGCGAGGACGCGATCACCGACGTCCGCGCGGTGCTCCCGGCGACGCTGAACCCGGAGCTGCCCGGGCTGGTCCAGGTGTCGCGGCCGTCGGACGCGCTGGCGGCGAAACAGGCGGCGCAGACGGCGTTCTCCGCGCTGTTCCTGGGTTTGGCCGGGGTTGCGCTGCTGGTCGGCGGCGTCGGCGTGGCCAACACGATGTTCATCTCGGTCCTGGAACGCCGACGCGAAATCGGCCTGCGACGCGCGTTGGGGGCAACGCGAGGCCAGATCCGCGACCAGTTCCTGACGGAGGCGGTGGCGCTGTCCGGCCTCGGCGGCCTCGCCGGGACTTCCGTCGGCGTGCTCGTGACCTGGGGCTACGCGACGTACCAGGGCTGGCCGCCGGTGATCCCGCCGTTGTCCGTGCTGGGCGGGGTGCTCGGCGCGCTGGTCGTCGGGGTGCTGGCGGGCCTGCACCCGTCGCTGCGCGCCGCCCGGATGCCGCCGACGCAGGCGCTGGCATGAGTCGCTCACGCCGTGCTGACGAGTTCCTGAAAAGCGCCGGTCATGCTCGTCCCATGGCATTTCGGTTGGTTGTGCTCCTGGTGCTGGCTCTCGGCGTGGCCGCGTGCTCGTCCCCACCTCCCGCGGCACCCCAGGTGGCTTCACTCTCGACACCCGCGTCCTCGCCGTCGACTTCCGCTCCCCCGTCGACGGACGCGGACGGCGGCCGCCCCCGCCACCGCGTCGACGAGACGGCGGAGGAGTCCCAGCGCCTGATCGAGCCGTGGCGCACGTGCATGAAGGACCACGACGCGGACGTCGACACCCAGCCGAACACCATCGAGGGCGCGGAGAAGTGGAGCGCGGACCACAAGGCCGCGGGTGACGCGTGCCGGCCGAAGCTGCCGCTGCTGCCGTGGGGCATGGACCGCGAGAACCCGGCCTACCAGGACAACATGCACAAGTGGGTGCAGTGCATGAACGACAAGGGCATGCACGTGGTGGAGACCCCGGACAACGACGAGTCCCCGTGGACGTACGGAAGCGACACCCAGCCGCCGAACGCGGACAAGATCGAACACGACTGCGAAGTGGCGATCCTCGGCCCGAGTGACAAGTAGAATTCGCCCATTCGGACGTGTGACATCCCGATAGGCTTTTGTCCCGTGTCCGTGCCGAGCCAGATCCCCGCCGACGTCGCCGAGCTCACCGTCCCGGCGGACCAGGGCCCCGACGAGCTGGTCGAAGAGCTGTACGCCCGGATCCCGATGCTGGCCGAGCAGGTGCTGGTCAGGTTCGAGGATCGGCTGGACCGGAGCATCCACGCGGCCGATCGCGAAACGGCGCGCACGAAGATCAAGGACCGCGTGACCGAGGACGCGGCGACCTTCCTCAGCGAAACCAACGAGCAGATCTCCCGGCTGCGGCAGGCCCGCCGGGACCTGGCCGCGCACGAACGGCGGCCGGAGCCCTCGGCCCGGCGGCTGCCGGACGTACGGGACAAGCGCGCCCACGCCGGCCTGGGGCTGGTCTTCGGCATCGGCGTGCTGGTCCCCCTGGTCTTCTGGCAGCTGCTCCAGGTGCCGATGAGCACGTCCGGGCACGTCTGGACCTCGGTGGCGATCGTGGTGGCCGGCTTTTTCCTGATGTGGCTGACCAGCCGGGTCGTGGTGCGGGCCGGGCGGAGGCTCGCCGGTGAGACGGTCACTGACGGCGGCGGCTGGCTGCTCGTGCTCGGGGTTCCCACGACGTACGCGCTGTCCCTCTGGCGGCTCTGGAGGTCGTCGGACGAGGGCATGGGCCCGGTCCTGGCGGTCGTGGTCTGGGTCGTCGTGGCCCTGCTGGCCTGGTTCGTGACCTGGATCGTCTACAGCATCGTCAACGAGCCCACCCAGACGAAGCCGCGGTCGAAGTGCCTCGCGCCGGCCGTCGTCCGCCGGGAGCTGCTCGTCACGGTCGTCGTGGCCGTGCTCCTGGCTCCGGCGCTGACCGGTGTCATCCCGCTGCCGTGGCCCGAATGGGTCGTCTGGCTGTCGCTGGACGCGCTCCTGCTCGCGGGTACGGCGCTCGGTGGACCGCTGTCGCTGAGTACGAGGCTGGCACCGCTCACGTTGTCGGACGACGTCGCGCGGTACGGCAGCCGGGCGTGGGAACAGCGACACGACGAGTTGCGGCGCGAGCAGGAGGCCGCCGACCAAGCGTGGTCGGCCGCGGCCGCGGCACCCGTCGAGCGCAGCGTGCGGCACCACCTCAACGCGGTCCTGGAGCCGCCGTTCAGCACGGTGCTGCCGGAGCTCGAGCGCGGCTCGCTCGGCCAGATGCGGGCCGGTGACCGGGTGGTCACGGACACGGCGGCCGGCATCCGGCTGAAGTCGCTCCTGGCGGGGATCAGCGGCGGCGCGGTCGGCATGGCCGGGCCACGCGGCGTCGGGAAGTCCACCCTGCTGGAGGCCTACCAGGCCGGCCAGCTGCTGAAGACCGGTGGGGTGCACGTCGCGCTGCTCGAGAGCGTCCCGGTGCGCTACGACGTCCGCGAGTTCACGCTGTACCTCTACGCCCGGATGTGCGCGGCGGTGATCGACTTCTGCGCCGGCCGGGCCCCCACGGGCGCGAAGCCGCCCAGCGCCTGGCCGGCTCGTCGTGCCCGGCTTCGCCGGCTGTGGCCGTTCGCGGCGGTGGTGGTGGCGTGGCTCGGACTGGGCTTCGCCGGCACGTTCGCGCTGCGCGACCCGAAGTTCGACTTCCGGGTGTGGCTCACCTCGATGTGGTGGCCGGTGGTGTCCGTGGTCGCGGTGGCCGGGCTGGCCGCGATGGCCGCCCGCCGCCGTCCCGGCTCGGCCGCCACACCGGCGGCCGAGCACACCGGGACGGCGCCCGGCAGCCTGGCCGAGCTGCGGACCATCGCCACCCACCGGCTCGCCGAGATCGAGTTCCAGCAGAAGCACACCGCGGGCTGGTCGGGCAAGGCCGGCCTGCCGATCGGCGTCGAGGCCACCACCACCAGGGCACGGGAGACGACCCGGCAGCCGCGCACGTACCCGGAGATCATCCGCGGGTTCCGCGACTTCCTCGACCTGACGATCACGTGCGTCGCCCGGGAGCCGGAGGTCTCGAGCCCGGCGGTGGTCATCATCCTCGACGAGCTGGACAAGATCGTCGCCCCCGACGCGGCCCAGGACTTCGTCAACGAGGTGAAGGCACTGCTGACCCTCGACGTCCCGGGCTTCCTGCTCCTCGTCTCCGTGTCGGAGGACGCCCTGGCCTCGTTCGAGCGCCGGGGCCTGCCGGTGCGGGACGCGTTCGACAGCGCCTTCGACGTCATCTTCCGCGTGGAGTACCTCAAGCTGGGCGACGCGCGGCAGGTGCTGACCGGCCGCGTCCTCGGCCTGCCCGAGCCGTTCATCTGCCTGTGCCACTGCCTGGCCGGCGGGCTGCCGCGGGAGCTCATCCGCGTCGCACGGCAGCTGGTCGGCGACAGCGGTTCCCTCGACCGCGTCACGCGCCGTCTCGTCGAGCAGGACCTGCTGGAGAAACGCGGCGCCCTGCGCACGGTCGTGACCCGCGGCGCGTACGACGAGGTCCTCGTCAGCGACCTCGTCCGCCACATCGACGCGCACGCCGTCGCCGAGCCGGCGAAGCTGCTGCACGCGGCCGCGCACCCGCCGGTCGCGGGCGGGCCGACGCCGGAAACGGCGGCGCTGCACCGGCTGCAGCTCGAAACCCTGGGGTACCTCTACTACCTGGGCACGGTCCTGGAGGTCTTCGGCCCCTCCTTCACCCCGCGGTCCCTCGACCTCGGCCGCACCGAAGGCGACACGTCCTTCGACACCCTCACCTCGGTGCGCCAGCTGTTCCCGGTGAACGCCCGGCTCGCCTGGCTCACCATCAGCGCCTTCCGCGAGGCGTGGCGCCTGGAGACCGTCCGCCCGCCAGGCGAAGACGACCGTCCACAAACGACAGGAGGCTAGCCCTCCGCCAGCTCCCGCAGCGCCGGGAGCAACGCCCGCAGCGCCCTTCCGCGGTGCGAGACGGCGTCCTTTTCGGACGGTTCCATCTCCGCCGAGGTCCGGGTCTCGCCGTCCGGCCGAAAGATCGGGTCGTAACCGAACCCGTTGGTGCCACGGCGTTCCCGGACCATGGTTCCGCGCCACTCGCCGCGGACGACGGTCTCTTCACCGGACGTCAAAACGAGAGCCGCCGCGCAGACGAACTGGGCGCCGCGGCGCTCGTCCGGGACATCGCCGAGCTGGGCCAGCACCAGGTTCAGGTTGGCGTCGTCGTCGCCGTGGCCGCCCGACCAGCGGGCCGACAGCACGCCCGGCATGCCGTTCAACGCGTCGATCGCGATGCCCGAGTCGTCGGCGATGGCCGGCAAACCACAGGCCGCCACCGCGTCGCGGGCCTTCGCGATCGCGTTGCCCTCGAAGTCCGGCGCGGTTTCCGGCGCCTCGGGGAACGAGGGGACGTCCGCGAGACCGAGGACCTCGATGCCGGAGATTCCCTCGGCGAGCAGGATCCGGCGAAGCTCGCCGAGCTTCTTCGCGTTGCGGGTGGCCAGAAGCAGCTTCGTCACTTCGAGCCCTTCTTCTTGTCCGGACGCGGCTCCGGCAGCTCGCCCGGGTACGGCAGCGCCAGCGCCTCGTTCTGCAGCCGGGTCAGCTCCTCGCAGCCGGCTTGGGCCAGGTCCAGCATCTTGTCCAAAGTGGACCGGGCGAAGGTGGCGCCCTCGCCGGTGCCCTGGACCTCGATCAGGGTGCCCGCGTCGGTGGCGACCACGTTCATGTCGACCTCGGCGCGCGAGTCCTCCTCGTACGGGAGGTCGAGGCGCACGCGACCGTCGACGACGCCGACGCTCACCGCGGCCACCGACGACGACAGCGGCTGCGGGTCGTTGAGCCGGTTCGCCGCGGCCAGCCACGTGATGGCGTCCGCGAGCGCGACGTAACCGCCGGTCACCGCGGCCGTGCGGGTGCCGCCGTCGGCCTGGATGACGTCGCAGTCGATGACGATCGTGTTCTCGCCCAGCGCGGCCAGGTCGATGCAGGCGCGCAGCGAGCGGCCGATCAGCCGGGAGATCTCGTGGGTGCGGCCGCCGATGCGGCCCTTGACCGATTCGCGGTCACTGCGGGTGTTCGTCGCGGACGGCAGCATCGCGTACTCGGCCGTCACCCAGCCGAGGCCGGAGCCGGCCCGCCAGCGCGGCACCCCTTCGGTGACACTCGCGGCGCACAGGACCCGGGTGTTGCCGAATTCGATCAGCACGGAGCCCGCCGGCCACTGCTGGAACCCCCGGGTGATCTTGATGTCGCGGAGCTGGTCGTCGTTCCTGCCATCTTTTCGAGCCACGAAGAGCACTCTAGGACCGCACCGCTCAGACGTCGTAGACGGCACCCTGCTTGACGACCTCGGCCGCGGGGAACTCGGCCGCGGCCTCGGCCAGCACCGCTCCCGGGTCGGTCCACGGCGCGATGTGCGTCAGCAGCAGCCGCCCGACACCGGCGTCGCGCGCCAGTTCACCCGCCTGTTTGCCGGACAGGTGCACCCCCGCCGGGCGCTCCGCCGAGTCCGTCCAGGACGCCTCGGCGAGCAGCAGGTCGACGCCGTCGGCGAGCTCGTTCAGCGCCCGGCACGGGCCGGTGTCACCGGTGAAGGCGAGGATCCGGCCGCCGTAGGAGACGCGCAGGCCGAACGCCGGGGTCGGGTGGTCGACCTCGACCGCGAGCACCTCGAACGGCCCGATCCGGAACGGCTCGGGCCGCAGCGGGTGGAAGGCGTAGACGTCGGAGAGGTCCGTGCCGGCCCGCTCGGTCTCGTTGGGCGCGTACGCGTTCGCGAGCCGGACGGGCGCGTCGTCAGGCCCGTACAGCGGCAGCAGCCGCGGCCGGGCCGGGTAGGGCGGCGCCGGGTGGTAGCGGCGCAGGACGGTGAGTGCGCTGACGTCGGCGCAGTGATCGGGATGCAGGTGGGTGAGCACGAGCGCGTCGAGGTCGAAGGGGTCGGCCACGGCCTGCAGTTGCGCCAGCGTGCCGTTGCCCAGTTCGAGGCCGAGCAGGAAGCCCTCGGCCTCGACCAGGTAACCGGACGCGGCGGCGTTCGGCCCGGGGATGCTGCCGGAGCACCCGAGGATGGTCAGTCGCACTTCGCCACCCTAAGCGCCCGAAGGCGTGATCACGCGGTGGTGGGAGCGAGGACACCCGGGGCGAAGCCCATGAAACGCTGGGCGAGCCGGGTGAACGGCTCGGCCGAGCCGGTGGCCAGGAACTCGTGCCGCGGCGGGGTTTCCCTGGTCGTCAGCAGGTCCCGCTCGGTCAGCACGCGGACGACGTCCTTCGCGGTCTCGTCGGCGCTGCTCACCAGGGTGACCTCCTGGCCCATCACGATCTGCAGCACCCCCTGCAGCAGCGGGTAGTGCGTGCAGCCGAGCACGACCGTGTCGACCTCGGCGTCCAGCAGCGGCTGCAGGTACCCCTGGGCGAGCCCGAGCACCTGCCGCCCCGAGGTGATGCCGCGCTCGACGAAGTCCACGAACCGCGGGCAGGCGACGCTGGTGAGCGAGATGCCCGGCGCCGCGGCGAAGGCGTCCTCGTAGGCCCGCGACCGGACGGTGCCCTCGGTGCCGATCACGCCGACCCGCCCGGTGTGCGTCGCGACGACGGCGCGGCGCGCGGCCGGCAGGACGACCTCGATCACCGGGACGTCGTAGCGCTCGCGCGCGTCGCGCAGGCAGGCCGCCGACGCCGTGTTGCAGGCGATCACCAGAGCCTTCACCCCGCTCTCGACGATCTCGTCGAGCGCCGCGAGCGCGTAGCTGCGGGCGGTGGCGATCGGGAGCGGGCCGTACGGGTTGTGCGCCGTGTCGCCGACGTAGCGGAGCTGCTCGGCGGGCAGCTGCTCGAGGATCGCCCGGGCGACCGTCAGGCCGCCGACACCGGAATCGAACACACCGATCGGGGCATCAGCGAGCGGCAGGGTCACACCCCGAGGTTACCCGTGGCCGCGGGAGCGGGTTTGCGCGACTTCCCCGTGCGGCCGGTCAGCCAGGCCGCCAGGACACCGGCCAGCGCGCCGAAGACGTGCCCCTGCCAGGAGACGCCGGTGTTGCCCGGCAGCAGGCCCAGCAGCATCCCGCTCCAGATGCCCAGCAGCACGACGGCGACCAGGATCTGCCCGGCCGCGCGGTTGAAGATACCGCGGACCAGCAGGTAGGCGAGCCAGCCGAAGGCCAGCCCGGACGCGCCGACGGTGACCGCGTTCGCCGGCCCGATCAGCCACACCCCGAGCCCGGACACGAGCCAGATGATGGCCGTGACCAGCGCGAACCGGCCGATCCCGGCGGCCATCGCGAGGAAGGAGAACAGCAGCACCGGCACCGTGTTGGCGAACAGGTGCGACCAGCCGGCGTGCAGCACGGGCGCGAACAGCACGCCGTCCAGGCCGGACAGCTCGCGCGAGTGGATGCCGCCCTGGGTCAGGTCGCCGGGCAGGATCACGTCGGCCAGCTCGACCAGGTAGAGCAGCAGGGTGAAGGACAACGCGACGAGCGCGGCCGCCTTCGGTTTCGCCGGCAGCACGCGCTTGCGGGCGTCGGTCGCGGTGTCGGAAGCCGGGTCCGGGGTCACAGGCAAGGTGCTCACGTCTTCGAGGCTACGTCCGGGTCCGGCGCCGCCGCCTCGGGTGAAATCCCTGATCCGGGGTTTTTGCCGGTGCCCGCCCGCTCGTGTTCACACGACTGCGGTTGCCGACGGCCGGCGCCCGGCACCGCGCCCAAGGCGGTCTTGGCTGTGTCTCACGCACCGAAGGCCGCCTTGGGGCGCCGGTTCGCCGGAGATCCGGGGTTTGCCGGTGCCCGCCCGCTCCCGCCGAGCACCCAAGGTCGCCGACGGCCGGGCCAGCACCGCGCCCCAAGGCGGCCTTGGTTGCGTCCCACGCACCGAAGGCCACCTTGGGTGCGTCCCACACCAAGGCAGGCGCCGGTTCGCCGGAGATCCGGGGTTTTGCCGATACCCACCCGCTCCTGCCGAGCGCTCGAGGTCGCCGACGGCCGGGCCAGCACCGCGCCCCAAGGCGGCCTTGGTTGCGTCCCACGCACCGAAGGCCGCCTCGGGTGCGTCCCACGCACCCAAGGCCACCTTCGGGCGCCGGGCCGGAGATCCGGTTTTTGTCGGTGCCCGCCGCTAGCGTTCGGGCCATGGATGTCACCGGATATCTGCAGCGGCTCGGCCTCGACGCGGAGCCGCCGGGCCTGGCCGCGCTGGGGCGGCTGCACGCGGCGCACGTCGAGCGCGTGCCGTACGAGGCGATCGAGGTTCAGCTGGGCCGGCCGACCCCGCTGGAGCCGTCGGCGTCGCTGGCGCGGATCCTGCGCGGCCGCGGCGGTTACTGCTACCACCTCAACGGCGCCTTTTCGGCGCTGCTGCGCGAGCTCGGCTACAACGTCACGCGGCACCTGGGCGGGGTGCAGGGCAGCGCGGCCGACGCGCCGAACCTGGACCGGAACCACCTGGCCCTGACCGTCACGGGCCTGCCGGAGGACCCATCGGCGTCGTGGCTGGTGGACGCCGGGCTGGGTGACGGCATCCACGAGCCGCTCCCCCTACGGGAAGGCACCTACACGCAAGGCCCGCACACCTACCGGCTGCGGCCGTCGGAGGTGGCGCCGGGCGGCTGGCGCTTCGACCACGACCCGTCGGGCAGCTTCGTGGGCTTCGACTTCGCGCCGGGCCCGGCCGAGATGGCCGACTTCACCGAGAAGCACGCGTGGCTGTCGACGGCGCCGGAGTCCGGGTTCGTGCGGGTCTGCGTCATCCAGCGGCGGGACGCGGCGGGCGTCGACACCCTGCGGGCGCTCACCCTGAACCGCCACGGCGCCAAGGAACTCGTCGACTCACCCGAAGCCTGGTGGACGGCGGCGGGGGACGTCTTCGGGATCCCGTCGGCGTTGTTCACGGCCGAGGAGCGCGACCGGCTGTGGCGCAACCTCGTCGCCCAGCACGAAGCGCACGCGAGCGGCGGGCCGGTGGTCGCCGTGTGACTCAAGCGGGCAGCGGAGCCTTTCCGAGGGCGTAGTCGACGGCGGCCTCGGCGTGCAGCCGGGTCGTCGGGAAGGTCGGCACCGCGCTGTCTTCGGGACCCACCAGCAGCTCGATCTCGGTGCACCCGTAGATCACGCCTTCGGCCCCGGCCTCGACGAGCCGCGCGATCACGCCCCGGTAGGCCTCGCGCGACTCCGGTTTGACGACGCCGAGCACCAGCTCGTCGTAGATGACCCGGTGCACGAGGTCGCGGTCGCCCTCGTCCGGCACGAGAACGTCGAGGCCGTGCGCGGCGAGCCGGTCGCGGTAGAACGGCTGGCTCATGGTGAACCCGGTGCCGAGCAGGCCGACCCGGCGGATCCCGGCGGCCGTGACGGCGGCCGCCGTCGCGTCGGCGAGGTGCAGCAGCGGGATGCCCAGCCCGTCGGTCAGCCGGTCGGCGACCTTGTGCATGGTGTTGGTGCAGAGCACGACGAAGTCGGCACCGGCCGCCTCGAGCGCGCGGGCGGCGCGGTTCAGCTCCGCGCCCGCGTCGTCCCAGCGCCCCTCGGCCTGCATCGCTTCGATCGTGGCGAAGTCCACCGAATACAGCACCGTGCAGGCCGAGTGGAAGCCCCCGAGCGCGGCTTTCACCCGTTCGTTTATCAGCCGGTAGTACTCGCTGGACGATTCCCAGCTCATCCCGCCGAGCAGCCCGATGACCTTCATGCTGTCAGCATGCCCGAACGGAAGATCCGCACCACGTTCGCCGGGGTGTCCAACGTCCTGGTCGGCGACGGGACGTCGGCGATCCTCGTCGACGGCTTCTTCTCACGCCCGTCGCTGCTGAAGATGGCCACCCGGGTCTCGCCGTCCCGAAGCCGGATCGACGAGTGCCTGCGGAAGCTCGAAGTCACGAAGCTGGACGCGGTCCTGGTGTCGCACTCCCACGTGGACCACGTCCTGGACGCGCCGGTCGTCGCCCAGCTGACCGGCGCCACGCTCTGCGGCTCGCCGTCGACGCGCCGGGTCCAGGAGGGTTACGAGCTCGCCGCCGAGCCGTTCCACGAGCTGGTGCCGGGTGAGCCGGTGAAGTTCGGCGAGTTCACGGTGACCGGCGTCGACGCCCGTCACAGCGACGGCGACCGGGTGCCGGGCGAGATCACCGGACCCGTCCGGGTGCCGGCGAAGGCGAGTGCGTTCAAGACCGGCCGCTGCTACTCGTTCCACATCGCGCACCCCGCGGGGAACGTCCTGGTCCACCCGTCGGCGAACTTCGTCCCGGGCGCGCTGGCCGGCTACTCGGCCGACGTCGTCTACCTGGGCGCCGGAGCGGCCGGGAAGCAGTCCGAAGAGTGGCGGGAGGAGTACTGGCGCGAGACGGTCGGCGCGCTCGGGCCGCGGACCGTCCGCCCGGTGCACTGGGACGCGTTCTGGCGCCCGCTGTCCAAGCCGTTGAAGCTGCTCCCGAAGCTGTTCGACGACCTGGACACGACCATGGACACCTTCAAGCGGCTCGCCGCCGAAGACGACGTCGACCTCGCCCTCCCGGAGCTCTGGAAGACCGAGTAGGTCAGGCCCAGAGCTGCCCGTCGAGCCGCTCGGCGGCCTCGTCCAGCGAGCCCGCGTAAGCCCCCGTCGACAGGTACTTCCACCCCGCGTCGGCGACGACAAAAGCCACGTCGGCCGGCTTACCCGCGGCCGCGGCCTTCTCGGCGACGGCCAGTGCCGCGTGCAGCACCGCGCCCGTCGAGATGCCCGCGAAGATGCCTTCGTGCTCCAGCAGCTCCCGCGTCCGGCGCAGCGCGTCGTACGCGCCGACGGAGTACCGGCCGTTGAGCACGCTGGGGTCGTACAGCTCCGGGACGAACCCCTCGTCGAGGTTGCGCAGGCCGTACACCAGCTCGCCGTAGCGCGGTTCGGCCGCGATGATCTGGACGTCCGGCTTCGCCTCGTGCAGGTAGCGCCCGCAGCCGACGAGCGTGCCGGTCGTGCCGAGGCCGCCGACGAAGTGCGTCAGCGTCGGCAGGTCCTTGAGCAGCTCGGGGCCGGTGCCGCGGTAGTGCGCGTCGGCGTTGGCCGGGTTGCCGTACTGGTAGAGCATCACCCATTCCGGGTTCGCCTTCGCCAGCTCCTTCGCCCGCCGCACGGCCTCGTTCGAGCCGCCCGCGGCCGGGGAGAACACGATCCGCGCGCCGTAGGCCTGCAGCAGCTGCTTGCGCTCGGTCGAGGTGTTCTCCGGCATCACGCAGACCAGCCCGTAGCCCTTGAGCTTGGCGGCCATGGCCAGCGAGATGCCGGTGTTGCCCGACGTCGGCTCCAGGATCGTGGAGCCGCGCCGCAGCTTGCCCTCACGCTCGGCGGCTTCGATCATGGCCAGCGCGGGGCGGTCCTTGATCGAGCCGGTCGGGTTGCGGTCCTCCAGCTTCGCCCACAGACGCACGTCGTGCGTCGGCGAGAGCCGGGGCAGCCCGACCAGCGGGGTGCCACCGAGCGCGTCGAGCAGGGACTCGAAGCGAGCCATCGATCAGCCACCGGCCACGGCGGGGAGGATGGTCAGCGTGTCGCCGTCCTTGACCTCGGCCTCGAGGCCGCCGGCGAAGCGCACGTCCTCGTCGTTGACGTAGACGTTGATGAAGCGGTGCAGCTTCTCCTCCTTCACCAGGCGCGCCTTGAGGCCGGCGTGCCGGGCCTCGACGTCGTCGATGACCTCGAGCACGGTCGCGCCCTTCGCCTCGACGGACTTCTCGCCGCCGGTGTGGGTGCGCAGGATCGTCGGGATGGAGACGGTCACGGCCATGGGTTCTTACCTCCGGTGGGTTCCTACACGCAGACGCCTGCGGCGCGCGGTTTGTTCCGAGCGGGCTCAGCCGACGATCTCGACCGGCTCCTCGGTGATCTCGGCGTCCACGATCCGGTACGACCGGAACTCGTGCACTTCGGGGTCCCGGGTCGACACGAGCACGTAGTGCGCGCCGGGCTCGGCCGCGATCGACGCGTCGGTCCGCGACGGGTACGCCTCGGTGGCGGTGTGCGAGTGGTAGATGACCACCGGCTCTTCGTCCTTGGCGTCCATCTCGCGATAAAGCCTCAGCAGGTCGCCCGAGTCGAACTCGTAGAACGTCGGCGACCGAGCCGCGTTGAGCATCGGGATGAACCGCTCGGGTGAATCCGAGCCTTCCGGCCCGGCGATCACCCCGCACGCCTCGTCGGGGTGGTCACGGCGGGCGTGGGCGACGATCTCGTCGACGAGTTCACGGCGGATCCGGAGCACACCACCATCTTAGGTGGTGGACACAAGCTGTCCAGAATCTGAGATATTGCGCTCACCGGGACAATCAGGGCATGCCGATGTCCTCGAAAGCCCGTGAACGGTGCCGCGAGTTCCTCGAGAAGGGCGAGCGGATCCAGTACCTGATCCCGGGCATCTCGCTGTACGTCAACGGCGTCCGCACCCGGGCCGCGTTCTTCGTCGTGGTAACCGACCGCGGCATCACCGTGCTCTACGGCGGCCGCTTCCGGCGCTACACGCCGAAGACCGTCTACGACCGGCTGCCGCGGCACACCGAGATGGGGCCGGTCGAGGTCCACCCGTCGCTCGGCCCGGTGCTCACCGTCGCGGGGCTGCACCTGGAGATCGACGAGGAGTACGTCAGCGCCGTCCGGGCCGCCAACCTCGAAGGCAGCCGTGAGGGCCTGCCCGAAGACCCGCTGCCGGACCTCTAGCCGAACGCCTCGGGCCAGACCTCGCGGTAGGCCGGGACGCCGCCGGCCGTGGTCGCGGCCAGCAGGCCGTGGACCATCGCCCTGGCGAACACCCGCGCCGCCGCCGAGCACAGCGCGTCCAGTGCCCCCGCGCGCACCGCGGCGCCGAACGGGCCGCTCGCCTCGGGCAGCTCCCGCGCGCCCGTGGCCAGCGCGAACACCGTGTCGCCGTCGAACATCGTGTGGGCCGGGCGGACCGCCCGGGCCAGCCCGTCCTGGGCCGCGACCGCGAGCCGCCGCGCCTCGGCCTTGGACAGCGCCGCGTCGACCGCGACGACCCCGATCGTCGTGTTCAGGTCCGTCCGCCGGGACGGCAGGTCGGCGGGCCGCGAAGGCCACGTGACGCCGAAGTCGCCGTGGTCGGCGGCGTACGCCCGGCCCGTCGTGAGGTCGACGGCCTCGCCCGCGGCGTTGACCGCCGCCAGCGCCCCGACCGTGAACTCGCTCACGACCTCGCTCGCCGTGCCGATGCCGCCCTTCAGCGACCCGACGGCCGCACCCGCGCCGGCCCCGACCGTGCCCTGGACCACCGGGCCCGCGGATGCGGCGGAGCAGGCCGCGTAGCCGAAGGACGCGTCGGGCCGGTTGCCCCAGTCGCTGCGCGGCAGGTCGAACAGCACCGCCGCGGGCACGATCGGCACGACCTCGTGCGGCTGCGCGCCCACCGGGAAGCCGAGGTTCCGCTCGCCGAGCCACCGCATGACGCCGTCGGCCGCGGCCAGCCCGTACGCGCTGCCACCGGAGAGGCAGACCGCGTTCACGCGCTGGACCAGGTTCTCCGGCTCCAGCAGGTTCGTCTCGCGGGTCCCGGGCGCGCCGCCGCGCTGGTCGACGGCGCCGACCGCGCCGTCCGGCACGAGCACCACCGTCGTCCCGGTCGCCCAGCCGTCCCCGAGCCGCTCGTGGTGCCCGACCAGTACGCCGGGAACGTCGGTGATCATCCGGTCAGCGCCTGGATCAGCGTCTCCTGCACCCAGGTCAGCCAGTGGTAGACGCCGAGGTGCGGCGCGCGCGGGTCGTCCTCGGGCAGCTCGTCGGGCATGTCCTCGGTGACGTCGAGGGCGGTGCCCAGCGCCAGCCGGACGTCGTTGAGCGCGGCCAGCCAGGCGTCGGCCTGCTCCTCGGTCAACCGGACGTTGCCGCCGTCGCGAGGCAGCGTGTCGAGCACGATCTTGGCCACGCCGACCTTGATGTCCAGCAGCTCCGGCTCGTGCAGCGAGCGCATCGCCGACGCCGAGTCGAGGTCTTCGCGGGTCGGGTTGTCCGGGTCGAGCCGGTGGAAGTCGGGCAGCAGCCGCGAGAGCACCGGGTCGTCCGGCGACTCGGTCGGGCCGGTGCGGATGCCGGTCAGCTCGGCGAGCTCGTCCTGCGGCGCCTCTTCGGCGCGCGCGGTGAGCATGTCCTCGAGCTGGCTGACCAGGCCGCGCAGCACGGCCGCTTCCTGCTGCTCGAACCCGGCGTGGATGACCGCGCCCTTGCGTCGCCAACCGTTCACGAGGGCTGCTCCATGGTGGCCCAGAGGCCCGCCGCGTGGAGTTTCGCCACGTCCACCTCCACCTTTTCCTTACTGCCCGACGACACGATCGCCTTGCCCTTGTGGTGCACGTCCAGCATCAGCTTGGTGGCGTGGTCGCGGCTGTACCCGAACAGCTTCTGGAAGACGTACGTCACGTACGACATCAGGTTGACGGGGTCGTTCCACACCACGGTCCGCCACGGTGTGTCCGACTCGGCGACCTCGGCACCGGCCGGTTCGACCTGCGTCTGCTCGGATGCGACAGGCGTGGACATGCACCCCATGGTGTCACGGGGGCGCGAGGGTACGCCGCGCCAGGTCCGGCCATGTGGGTGAATAGGGTGGCGGCATGGGTTCACCCGAGCCGGCCACGGCCAGCACCGCGCTGCTCACCGACCACTACGAGCTGACCATGCTGGGCAGCGCGCTGGCCGACGGGACAGCCGAGCGTCCTTGTGTGTTCGAGGTGTTCGCCCGGCGGTTACCGGACGGCCGCCGCTACGGCGTCGTCGCGGGCACCGCCCGGGTGCTCGACGCGATCGCGGACTTCCGCTTCACCGACGCCGAGCTGGCGCAGCTCGAGGCCACCGCGGTGGTCGACGACACGACGCTGGCCTGGCTCGCGGACTACGAGTTCTCCGGCGACATCGACGGGTACGCCGAGGGCGAGCTGTACTTCCCCGGCTCGCCGATCCTGACCGCGACCGGCTCGTTCGCCGAGTGCGTGCTGCTGGAGACGCTGGTCCTGTCGATCCTCAACCACGACAGCGCGATCGCCTCGGCCGCGGCCCGGATGTCGGGTGCCGCGCACGGCCGCCCGATCATCGAGATGGGCGGGCGCCGCACGCACGAGTGGGCCGCCGTCGCGGCCGCGCGCGCCGCCTACCTGGCCGGCTTCGCGACGACGTCCAACCTCGAGGCCGGCCGCCGCTACGGCATCCCGACCCGCGGCACCGTCGCGCACGCCTTCACGCTGCTGCACGACAGCGAGGAGGAGGCCTTCCGCTCCCAGGTCGACAAGATGGGCCCGGACACGACCCTGCTGGTCGACACCTACGACATCACCGCCGGCATCGAGGCCGCCGTCCGCGTCGCGGGCCCCGAGCTCGGCGCGATCCGGATCGACTCCGGTGACGTCGGCCCGCTCGCCCGCCGCGCCCGCGAGCAGCTGGACTCCCTCGGCGCCAAGGACACCCGGATCGTCGTCTCCGGCGACCTCGACGAGCACGCCATCGCCGCGCTGCGCGCCGAGCCGGTGGACGCGTACGGCGTCGGCACCTCGGTGGTCACCGGGTCCGGCGCGCCGACCGCGGGCATGGTCTACAAGCTGGTCGAGGTCGACGGCAAGCCGGTCGCCAAGCGCAGCGCGCACAAGGAGTCCCGCGGCGGGCGCAAGTCCGCGCTGCGGCGCCACCGCGGCACCGGCACGGCGGTCGAAGAGGTCGTCTGGACGACGTCGGGGGCCGCACCCGAGCCGGAGCCGAACGACCGGCCGCTGCAGCTGCCGCTGATCCGGGCTGGCCGGGTCGAGCCGGACCTGCCTACGCTCGACGACGCGCGGCAGCGGCTGCGCCGCGGCCTGGTCAGCCTGCCGTGGGAGGGCCTCAAGCTCTCGCACGGCGACCCGGCGATCCCGACCCTGTTCCTCTGACCGGAGGTCACCATGGCAACCGCGCTGATCGTGGTGGACGTGCAGAACGACTTCTGCGAAGGCGGCTCGCTCGCGGTCGCCGGCGGCGCCGCGGCCGCGGAGACGATCTCCGCGCTGTCGGCGACCGGCGGCTATTCGCACGTCGTGGCCACCCGCGACTACCACGTCGACCCGGGTGACCACTTCAGCGAGACGCCCGACTTCGTCGCGAGCTGGCCGCCGCACTGCGTGGCGGGCACGCCCGGCGCGTCCTTCCACCCCGCGCTCGACGTCGCCCCGATCGGCGCGGTGTTCTCGAAGGGCGAGTACAGCGCGGCGTACTCCGGCTTCGAAGGCGCGTCCGGGGACGGGAAGTCCCTGGAGACCTGGCTGCGCGAGCACGACGTGACCGACGTCGACGTCGTCGGCATCGCCACCGACTACTGCGTGCGCGCGACGGCCCTGGACGCGGCGCGGGCCGGGTTCGGCGTCCGCGTGCTGCTCGACCACACGGCCGGGATCGCCCAGTCTTCGGTCGACAGTGCGCTGCGGGACTTCGACGAGGCCGGGGTCACGCACACGGGGACGGCGCACGTCGGATGAAGGACCTGAAGGCCGCTCTGGCGGAACACCGGCTCGTCGCGATCCTGCGTTCTTCCGACGCGTCGCGCTTCGCCGACGCGGGCGTCGTCCTGCACGCGGCGGGCATCCGCCTGCTCGAAGCCACCCTGACGACGCCGGGCGCCCCCGCGGCGATCAACGCCCTGCGCTTGGCCCTGGGCGAAGACGCGCTGGTCGGCGCGGGCAGCGTCCGGGAGGCGTCCGATGTGGACATCGCGGTCGACGCGGGCGCGCGCTACCTGGTCACCCCGACGGTCAACCCGGCCGTCCTGGAACGCGCGGACGCCCTCGGCGTCCCGGTGATCTGCGGCGCGCTGACGCCGACGGAGATCGACCAGGCCTGGCGCCTCGGCGCGGCCGCGGTGAAGGTGTTCCCGATCGCGGCCGTCGGCGGGGTCGCCTACCTGCGCGCGGTCCGCGCCCCGCTGCCGGACGTGCCGCTGGTGCCGACCGGCGGCGTCCACCTGTCCGACGTCGAGAGCTACCTGCGCTCGGGCGCGATCGCGGTCGCCGCGGCGACCCCGTTGCTGGGTGACGCCCTGACGTCGGCCGGCAGCCTCCCGGACCTGGCGACCCGGGCGGGCGAGTTCGTCGCCGCGGCAAGCCGCTTCAAGACCGCGTAGCTACTTCTTGCCGAACGGGTCGCAGGCGGCCGTGCCCAGGTAGATGTCGCCGCTCGCCGGCCCGCCCTGCGGGAACAGCACGATGTGCAGCGCGTGCGTCACCAGGCTGCCGTCCGGCGGCTGGGGCGTCACCGTCTCGTTGAGGATCACCGTGGCCAGCGCGGTGCCCGCCGGGCCGCCGGGAATGACGATCCGGTCGTTCGGCGGGATCTCGGCGGGCACGGAGATACCGGTGACGGTGCCGATCGCCACCTCGCCACCGCTGCCGGTGGCGGACGTCGCGCACTTCGCCGAGAACGTCCGGACGGTGATCACCGGGCCGCCGTAGCGCTTGAGGACCGACGCCTCGAAGCGGTGCCCGGACGCCTGCGCGATGGCCACCTCACCCGAGCGCCCGCAGCCGGACTCCCCGATCCCGAACGTCGCGACGTCCCCCGTCGCGCCGCCGTCGGTCCGGGCGCTCGCCGGGCCGTCGGCGGTGCACTTGGCCAGGTCACCGGTGACGACGTGCTCGTTGTCGATCGTCACGTCGACCGAGCCGGTGGCCGCCCAGCCGGTGGAGGTCACGGGCGCCGCGGCGACCAGGAGCGGGCCGGCCAGCGCCGTCACGGCCAGCAACCGGATCGTCCTCTTCCTGGCGTTTCGCATGCACCGGCCTCCTCGTTCCGTGACGGTTCGCAGCCAGCCTCTTCGCCGATCGGCGGGCGCGCACGGCCGTCCGCGCGGGTCCACCCGGACGAGTGGCCGGTGAGGAACGCAACTCGAGCGGTACTCGGGGAGATAACCAGCGTTAACCTCGATCATCGCGTGTGAGGCTGGACCGGGGTGGCCGACCGGACCACGCCTCGGACCCAACTCGGGAGGTTCTGTGTCTTCGCTGTCCTTCGCCGCCAAGCGGCCCGTGCTGGCCGACCTCGTGCCCGGCACGCTCGTCCGCGACATCGCGCTGGTCGCCGGCGGTGCCGTGCTCACCGGCGCCGCCGCGCAGCTGGTCATCCCGGTGCCGGGCAGCCCGGTGCCGATGACCGGCCAGACGTTCGCCGCGCTGCTCGTCGGCGCCTCGCTCGGCATGTCGCGCGGGGCCGCGTCGATGCTGGTCTACCTGCTCGTCGGCGCCGTGGGCGTGCCGTGGTTCCAGAACGGCACCGCGGGCCTGTCCGGCGCGAGCGCCGGCTACATCGTCGGGTTCGTGCTCGCGGGCGCCCTCGTCGGCGCGCTCGCCGGGCGCGGCGGCGACCGGACGCCCCTGCGCACCGCGGGCACGATGGTGCTCGGCAACGTCGTGATCTACGCGTTCGGCGTGCCGTGGCTGATGGCCTCGACCGGGTTCGACCTGTCGACGGCGTTCGCCAAGGGCGTCACGCCGTTCCTGATCGGCGACGCGCTGAAGATCGTCGTGGCCGCCGGCCTGCTGCCGCTCACGTGGAAGCTGGTCTCGCGCCGCACCGAAGACTGACGGTGAGGGCCCGCCATCACGGTGGCGGGCCCTTCGCCGCCTACACGACGGCGCGAGTGGCCCGTTCGCGACGGATCACCGATCCTGTCGGTCGTGGCGGCTAATGTGTCGCTGTGCCCGCTCGAACTGACTTCCCCGGCGTCCTCGAACTCCTGACCCACGCGGTGGAGTCGGTGGGCGGAGCCGAGCGGCCCGGGCAGGTCGAGATGGCCGACGCGGTCGGCCGCGCCATCCGCACCGGTGAGCACCTGGCCGTGCAGGCCGGCACCGGCACCGGCAAGTCGCTGGCCTACCTGGTGCCCGCGATCCGGCACGCCGTCGAGAAGGAAGCCACGGTCGTGGTGTCGACGGCCACCATCGCGCTGCAGCGCCAGCTCGTCGACCGCGACCTCCCCCGGCTCGCGAAGGCGCTGAAGAAGCCCCTCGGCCGCGAACCGACCTTCGCGATCCTCAAGGGCCGCCGCAACTACATGTGCCTGCACCGGCTGGATTCCGGCGCGCCGGACGAGCCGGAGGACGCCCAGCTCTTCGACCCGTTCGCGGTCTCGCGCCTCGGCAAGGAGGTCACGCGGCTGCGGGAGTGGGCGTCGGACACCGAAACCGGCGACCGCGACGAGCTCGTCCCGGGCGTGACGGACCAGGCGTGGCGCCAGGTGTCCGTGACAGCACGGGAATGCCTCGGCGCGTCCCGCTGCCCGATCGGCACGGACTGCTTCGCCGAGAAGGCCCGCGCCGAGGCCGGCCGGGCCGACGTCATCATCACCAACCACGCGCTGCTGGCCATCGACGCGTTGCAGGGTTACCAGGTCCTGCCGGACCACGACGTCGTGATCATCGACGAGGCCCACGACCTGGTCGACCGCGTCACCTCGGTCGCCACCGGCGAGCTGACCAGCGCGATGTGCGCGTCCGCCGCCCGCCGCTGCGGCAAGCTGATCGACGCCGACGTCGCCGACCGCCTGCTCGAAGCGGGTGACGGGTTGGCCCTGATCGTCGACGACCTGCCTCCCGGCCGGATGGACGCGCTGCCACAGGCGTTGAAGGGCGCCATCCCGGCGGTCCGCGACGCCGCGCACGCGTGCATCTCCGCGCTCGGTTCGGACCGCAAGGAGGACGTCGAGGGGGCCACCGCGCGCAAGCTGGCGCGCACCCTGCTCGACGAGGTGCACGACACCGCGGTCCGGCTGCTGGAGGCGTTCGACGAGGACCAGGCGCACCAGCGCGACGTCGTGTGGCTCGCGGGTGACAAGTTCTCGTCCAACCCGCGCCCGCCCGCGTTGAAGGTCGCGCCGCTGGGCGTCGCCGGCCTGCTGCGCGAGCGCGTCTTCAACCTGCACACCACGATCCTGACCTCGGCCACGCTGACGCTGGGCGGCACGTTCGACACGATGGCCCGCCAGTGGGGCCTGCCGCCGGGCGCGGCGCGCGTCGAGAAGGCGCCGGGAGCCGCGACGGACAAGGAAGCACCGTCCGACGCGGACACCGGCCCGAAGTGGATCGGCCTCGACGTCGGCTCGCCGTTCGACCACCAGCGCAACGGGATCCTCTACCTGGCCAAGCACCTGCCGCCACCAGGGCGTGACGGCCTCGCCTCGTCCACAATGGACGAACTGGCCGAGCTGATCGAGGCGGCGGGCGGGCGCACGCTGGGCCTGTTCTCCTCGATGCGCGCGGCCAAGCAGGCGGCCGAGGAGATGCGCGAGCGGCTGGACTTCCCGATCCTCTGCCAGGGCGAAGACGCGACGTCGCTGCTGGTCCAGAAGTTCTCCGAGGACGTCCGGACCTGCCTGTTCGGCACGCTCAGCCTCTGGCAGGGCGTGGACGTCCCCGGGCCGTCACTGCAGCTCGTGGTCGTCGACCGGATCCCGTTCCCGCGCCCGGACGACCCGGTGTCCTCGGCCCGCCAGCGTGCCGTGGAAGCCCGCGGCGGCAACGGATTCCTCACCGTGGCGGCCACGCACGCGGCGCTGCTGCTGGCGCAGGGCACCGGCCGGCTGCACCGCTCGGTGACCGACCGCGGGGTCGTCGCGGTGCTGGATTCGCGGCTGGCGAACGCCCGCTACGGCGGATTCCTCCGTGCGTCGCTGCCGCCGTTCTGGCCCACGATGGATCCGAAGGTGGCGCGCGACGCCCTGCGCCGGCTGGACGCAGCCGCGCCCGCGTGACGCGGTCCACAACACCGACCGGTACGGTGAAGCAACCCTAGTACTGATCCGACCAAAAGCAGGCCGCCGCCCCACGCAGAACGCAACCGCCGCGGCGAAGTCGTTCGGCCGTGGCTGTGGTCGGATCAGCACAAGCGGCACAGCGAAAAGGGAGCACCGGTTGACCCAGGATTCGTCCAGCGCACAGTCCCGGACTGTCAGTGTCGATGACACCGGAGTGCGGCGGCGCCTAGCGGACGGCAGCGAAGAGGCCGTCACGTGGTCCACCTTGTCCTCGGTGATGGTCAGAGTCATCCCTGACGGCCCCTGGAACGAAGACGTCTTCTTCATGCTGGTGGGCGCCGACGGCAAGGGCACCGCGGTGCCGAGCGGTGACCCGGCGGCGGACGCGCTCATCGAGCGCCTGCAGGCGTTGCCGGGCTTCGACAACGAGAAGTTCATCGAAGCCATGACGACCGACGCGGACCAGGCGTACGTGGTCTGGGAATCCAGCGAGAACTGACCGCCTACGCGGTCGGGAACTCCTCCGTCACCGGGATTCCCTTCTTGAGCGTCCGGCTCACCGTGCAGAGCCGCTCGATCGCACGGTCCACGGCACCGGCCAGGGCTTCCCGCTGATCCTCCGCCAAAGTCGACACGTCGACATCGAACGCGACGTGCACGGCGTCCAGCTCGGAAGCGCCTTCACGCCGATCGGCGGTGACGTTGACGCGGAACTTCGCGTCCTCGCCCACCCGCCGGGTGATCAGTTCTTCGGCCGTCACCGCGCTGCAGCCCGCGGCCGCGATCTGCAGCAGCTCGGCGGGCGAAAACGCCCCTTCGGCACCGGTCCGGCCCAGCCGGACCTCGGCGCCGCGGTCGTTGCGCCCGACGAAGGAATGCTGGCCGTCACGCTGTACTTCGAGTCCCATGTCGGCTCCAACCGGGTCAGGACAACACTTGTTCCGGGTCCCACTGGGCAAGAACGGTGATGGTGCCCGGGTCGACCTCGGTGAACCCGGCGTCCCGCACGGCGATGACGCGGTCGCGCCGCCAGGCGCCTTCGGGGTCGTCACCCGGGTGCAGTTCCTTCCACCGCGCCACGCTCGGCGTGCGCACCGCGGTCCGGTAGCCCTGGGCGGCCCAGCCGGCGAGCTGCTCGTCGTCCAGCAACGCCGCGAGGATCATCGTGGCGTGGCCGACCTGCGCGGCGCCCTTGCCGACGGTCATCGGGACCTGCGGGTTGAGCAGGAGCAGCGGGACGCCGTCCGGGATCGGGCCCGGCTCGTCCGGTGGCAGCTCGCTGCCGGAAATCTGGAGCCGTGCCACCTCTTTGGGTGTTTCGGTGACCAGGCCCGGCACCAGGGCCCGCGCCTCGGCGCCGTCGACCTCGACGGTGATGCCCGGCAGGTCCTGCACCGCCGCCCAGTGCGCGCCCCGGGCCCGCCGCGCGACCTTGCGGATCCGGTTGTCGAGCCACGCGTGCATCGGCTCGGCCCACTCGCCCTCGGGCTCGGCCCGCTTGTCCAGGCAGACCGCCAGCGCGGCCGCCGCCGCGGCCTCCAGCAGCGGCGTGCGGCCCGGCGGCTCGGCGCGTTCGATGCGCAGGATGACCGGCATCGCCCGCACCTCCTCCGGCAGCTCGTCGGAGGTGTCCGAAGTGTCCTCGGGCGGCAAGCCGAGCCAGTAGGCGTAGCGGGCACCCAACGGGTCGAGAACGCTGCTCACGGACGCATCAGCTCGAGTCCGTCGGCGGCGTCGGCCGCTTCGACCTCGCCGCGGGTGAGACCGAGCATGAACAGCACGGCGTCGAGGTAGGGGTGCGAAAGGGCGGTGTCCGCCACCTCGCGCAGCGCGGGCTTCGCGTTGAACGCGACGCCCATCCCGGCCGCGGACAGCATGTCGATGTCGTTGGCACCGTCGCCGACCGCGACGCACTGCTCCAGCGGGATGTCGTACTCGCCGGCGAAGCGGCGAAGCACCTTCGCCTTGCCCGCGCGGTCGACCACCTCGCCGACCACCCGGCCGGTGAGCTTGCCGTCGACGATCTCGAGTTCGTTCGCCGCCGCGAAGTCCAGGCCGAGGTCCTTCACCAGACTGCCGATGACCTGCGTGAACCCGCCGGAGACCACCCCGGTGCGGAACCCCATCCGCTTGAGCGTGCGGATCGTCGTGCGGGCGCCCGGCGTCAGCTCGATCGACGCGGCGACCTCGTCGATCGCCGTCGCCGGCAGCCCGGCCAGCAGCGCGACGCGCCGTTCCAGCGACTCGGTGAAGTTCAGCTCGCCGCGCATCGCGGCTTCGGTGATCTCGCGGATCTCCGGCTCGACCCCGGCGTGCGCGCCCAGCATTTCGATGACCTCGCCCTGGATCAGGGTCGAGTCGACGTCGAAGACCACCAGCCGCTTCGCCCGCCGCGTGATCCCGGCCCGCTCCACCGCGATGTCGACGCCCACCTCGACCGCCGCGTCGGCGAGCACCGACCGCAACGCGGCGTCGGCGTCGGGCGTGTCCTCGTCGACCGAGACGTACAGCTCCAGGCCGGTCACCGGGTAGTCGGCGACGCTGCGGATGCCGTCGATGTTCACCCCGAGCGCCGCGAGCCGGCGCGCGACCTCGGAAAAGCCCCGGGCGGTCACCGGGCGGCCCAGCACCACCAGCACGTGCGTGGAGTCGCGGCGGCCGAGCGCGAACGGGTCCGCGCCGATCGCCGCCCCGATCTTGACGTCGACGTCCATGCCGACGGACGCCATCGCCTGCTCGACGGACTCCTGCAGCCCCTCCGGGTCGCGGTAGACCCCGGCGAGCACCCCGAGCACGAGCTGCCCGCGGATGACGACCTGCTCGACGTCGAGCACGTCGACGTCGTGCCTGGTGAGCACGGCGAACAGCACGGACGAGACGCCGGGCTTGTCGGGGCCGGTCGTCGTGATCAGGACGGGGGTTTGGGTCACTGGTCATCCCTCGCTCGGCAACGCTGCACGATCAGTCTGCCGGTCCGGCCTTGGACATAAGTAGAGCGCGTGCCCGGCTTCACAAAAGCCGGGCACACGCTCTCACTCGTTCGGGGTGTTCTACTGCTCGCCCGAGTTGTCCTTGCTGTGGTCACCCGGCATGAGCTTCTCGGTGAGCACCTGCGACGGCGCCGAGCCGTGGCTGTTCAGCTTCTGCTTGCCGAAGAACCCGATCTCGCCCTCCTTGTGGATGCGCTCGATCATGTGCGGGTAGTGCAGCTCGAACGCCGGCCGCTCGGACCGGATCCGGGGCAGCTCGGTGAAGTTGTGCCGCGGCGGCGGGCAGGACGTCGCCCACTCGAGCGAGTTGCCGTAACCCCACGGGTCGTCCACCGTGACGATCTCGCCGTACCTGTAGCTCTTGAAGACGTTCCAGATGAACGGCAGCGTCGAGGCACCGAGGATGTACGCGCCGATCGTGGAGATCGTGTTCAGCGTCGTGAAGCCGTCACTGGTCAGGTAGTCCGCGTACCGCCGCGGCATGCCCTCCGCACCCAGCCAGTGCTGGACGAGGAACGTGCCGTGGAAGCCGATGAACGTGGTCCAGAAGTGCCACTTGCCGAGCTTCTCGTCCATCATCCGGCCGGTGATCTTCGGGAACCAGAAGTAGATGCCGGCGAAGGTGGCGAACACGATCGTGCCGTAGAGCACGTAGTGGAAGTGCGCGACGACGAAGTAGCTGTCCGACACGTGGAAGTCGATCGCCGGCGCGGCCAGCAGGATGCCGGTCAGGCCGCCGAAGAGGAACGTGACGATGAAGCCCATCGAGAAGATCATCGGCGTCTCGAAGGACAGCTGGCCCTTCCACATCGTGCCGATCCAGTTGAAGAACTTCACGCCGGTCGGGACCGCGATCAGGAACGTCATGAAGGAGAAGAACGGCAGCAGCACGGCGCCGGTGGCGTACATGTGGTGCGCCCACACCGCGACCGACAGCGCCGCGATGGCCAGCGTCGCCCAGACCAGGCTCTTGTAGCCGAACATGGGCTTGCGGCTGAAGACCGGGAAGATCTCCGACACGATCCCGAAGAACGGTAGAGCGACGATGTAGACCTCTGGATGCCCGAAGAACCAGAACAAGTGCTGCCAGAGGATCACCCCGCCGTTTTCGGGGTCGAACACGTGCGCGCCCAGATGCCGGTCCGCCAGCAGGCCCATCAGGGCCGCGGTCAGGATCGGGAAGGCGAGCAGGATCAGGATCGACGTCACCAGGATGTTCCAGGTGAAGATCGGCATCCGGTACATCGTCATGCCCGGCGCGCGCAGGCAGACCACGGTGGTGACCATGTTGACCGCGCCGAGGATGGTGCCCAGACCGGAGACCACCAGGCCGGAGATCCACAGGTCCGCGCCGACGCCCGGCGAGTGGATCGCGTCCGACAGCGGGGTGTAGGCGAACCAGCCGAAGTCGGCGGCGCCACCCGGCGTCAGGAAGCCCGACAGCACGATCAGGCCGCCGAAGAGGTACAGCCAGTAGGAGAACGCGTTGAGCCGCGGGAACGCGACGTCCGGCGAACCGATCTGCAGCGGGAGGATGAAGTTCGCGAAGCCGAAGAGGATCGGCGTCGCGTACAGCAGCAGCATCACCGTGCCGTGCATGGTGAAGAGCTGGTTGTACTGCTCCTGCGAAAGGAACTGCTGCCCGGGTCGCGCCAGCTCGGTCCGGATGAGCATGGCCATCGCGCCGCCCGCCATGAAGAAGGCGAACGACGTGACCAGGTACATGATCCCGATCTGCTTGTGGTCCGTCGTGCGGAACAACCGCAGCAGGTACGAACCCTTGACCGACTCGTGCGCGGGGTACGGGCGCGTCGCGATCGGCTTGGGGGCTACGGCCGTCACTCCTGCCTCCAACACTTGAAACCTTGTGGTGGTCATCGTCGTGCCACCGGAGCCCGGGAACACCCGGTCCGACGGCTTGGAGGGATCGTAGCCCTCGCTACCGACAGTCGCGCGCACCGGCTGGCAAGATCGGCGCATGGCCGACGAGTACACCCTGGCGGCGGTGCGGGCGGCCCTCGCCGTGACCACCCGGCTGGGGTTGCCGGAGCACTCCCCGGAGGTGCTGCACGAACGCTCGAACGTGCTGGTGAGACTGGGTCCGCTGGTCGCGAGGGTGCCCGCGACGACGCTGCTCGCCCGGCCGGAGCCGGCGGCCTGGCTGGCCCGCGACGTGGCCGTCTCGCGGTACCTCACCGAACGTGGTGTGCTCGTCGTCTCACCCGCCGCGGATCCCCCGGCCGGACCGCATTTCGCGAACGGCCTGCCGGTCACGCTCTGGCACCACACACCGCACGATCCGGACCACCGGTACGCACCGGACGTCGTCGCCGGTTCGCTGGCCCGGCTGCATTCGGCGTTGCGGGAGTACCCGGGCGAACTGCCCCGCCGCGGCCCGCTCGACGACCTCGGCCGGATGCTCGACCGGCACGGCGGCGCGATGGACGGCGCGGCGCCCCGGCTGCGCGCCGAGGCCGCCCGGATCGAGGCCGCCCTGCCGGACGTCGCCGTGCAGCCGCTGCACGGCGACGCGCACCCCGGCAACCTGATCGCCACCGAGGCCGGGCCCTGCTGGCTGGACTTCGAGGACACCTGGTGCGGGCCCCTCGGCTGGGACCTGGGGATCCTGGCCCGGCAGGGCGGCCCGGAGTACCTCGCCGCCTACCCCGGCGCGGCGGACGTCCCGCTCGAAGCCTGCATACAGCTGCGAGAACTCTTCGCCGTCGCGTGGCGCTTCCTCATCGCGAAGCGGTTCCCGCACCGCCTTCCCGAAGCACGCGAAGCGCTCACTGCCTACTTCTCGTGAGTTGCCGGGTACCAGGAGAGGATCGCTTCGACGACACCCGCCGGGTCCTCCAGCGGCGTCAGGTGGCCGGCACCGGGCAGCACCACGAGCGTGGCGCCGGGCATGGCCTCGACCATCGCGCTCGCGGCCTCGACCGGGGTGATCCGGTCCTCCTCCCCGACGACGACCAGCGCCGGGACACCGGCGTCCCGCAGCAGGTCGAGGGAGTCCGGCCGGGTCCGCAACGCCAGCGCGGTCCACGAGATCCCGGCTGGTGGCTGCGATTCGATGATCTCCCGGACCGTCTCGACGACGCCGGGCCGCTGCTCCCGCGTCGCTTCGGCCAGCAGGTTCGGCAGGTTCGCCTCGGCCAGCCAGCCCGCGGTGCCCTCCTGCTCGACGCGCACGGCGACGTCCAGGCGGCTCTGCGCGGCCTCGGGCGTGTCGGCCGTGGCCTTGGTGTCGACGAAAACGAGCCCGCCGACCCGGTCCGGCGCCAGCCGCAGCACGGCCATCGCGAGGTAGCCGCCCATCGAGCAGCCGCCGAGCACCACGCGGTCCAGGTCCAGGCGGTCGAGCAGGGCGATCACGTCCCGCGCGGCGTCCTCGATGCTCGGCTCGCGATCGGACTCCGGCAGCGGCGAGCGGCCGAGCCCGCGCTGGTCCGGCGTTATCACCCGAAGGTGTGAAGCGAGGGGTTCGCGCACCGCGTTCCACATGCGGGCGTCCAGGGGAAAGGCGTGGAGGAGGACCAGCGGCAGTTCGGTCATGCGCGTCATTTTGTCGGACCCCCGCGCTAGCTTCGCCGACGTGTTCACCGACATCGAAACCGGCCGGCTGCTGCTGCGTCCGCTCCACGAGGCGGACCGGCAGGCGATGGTCGACATCCACACGGATCCGCGCACCAACCGCTTCCACCCCGACCCACCCGGCGTCCGGCAGGCGTCGGAGATGTTCTCGGCCTGGCTGGCGCACTGGGCCGAGCACGGCTTCGGCTACCTGGCGGTGACCGAACCGGGCGGCACCGAGGTCATCGGCGTGTGCGGCGTGCGGATGCGCGATTTCCAGGGCGAGAAGGTGCTCAACCTCGGCTACCGGTTCCGGCCGTCCGCGTGGGGCAAGGGCTACGCGGTCGAAGCCGGGAGCGCGGTACTGGAGTGGTGCGCCCGCGAGCAGGCGTCCCTGCCGGTGCTGGCGAGCGTGAACGTGGACAACAAGCCGTCGCTGCGGGTGGCCGAGCGGCTCGGCTTCACCGAGTACACGGAGGAGGTGTACGAGGGCGCGCTGTCGCGGCACTACCGGCGCTGAGCCGGGCGTTGTTTGACAACTCCAGAGCGAATCATCGGCGGCGGTTCGGCCGCCGCCGGGCCCGGGCGTCCCAGCAGGGCCGGTGCCAGTGCCGCCGGTCGGCGACGGACCCGGTCTCGTCGGCGGGCCAGACGACGAGGTGCGGCGTGCCCGGCCGGATCTCGTGGTCGCAGCCGGGACAGCGGTAGAACTTCGTGGCCTGCGCCCCCGGCACGGTCCGCACCAGCCACTCGCCGTCGTCCGCGGCTTCGGCACGCGCCCACCCGGTGGCAGCACCCAGCTCCCGCTCGGGCGGCCCACCGCCCGACCGGGGCCCAGGACGGTTACGTCGAGGCACCCCCGAACGTTAACCGCCCCGCACACCCCCACGGTCCAGCGCACCCACCCGTGTCGCCCCAGCCACCCGAACCAACCCTCCAGCCACACGAACCGACCATCCAGGCACACGAGTCGTCCACCTGGGTACGCGAGTCGTCCATCCAGGCACGCGAGTCGTCCATCTGGGTACGCGAGTCGTCTACCTAGGTACGCGAGTTGACTCCGCAATCACGCGAGTCGACCTCCCAATCACGCGTGATGCCTCTCCAATCACACGTGATGCTCCTCCCGTCACGTGTGATGCCCGCCTGGGCACGGGCGGCCGTGGCTTAGGCGGCCCGGTCCGTCTCCCGGTCGCCGGCCCGCAAGCGGCGCAGGATCCCGTCGTGGCCGAGGCCGTCCCAGGCCAGCCGCCGCAGCGTCCGCCCGGTGCGGCGGAAGTCCTCCCCGCTCAGCACGGACATGATCGTGATCGCGGCGTCGACCATCGGCGTGGCGACCCCGGCGCACCTCGCCAATGCCTGCAGCGGCACGAGCGTGGACCGGATGTCCTCGGTGAGGAACCGGTGGTCGAGGCTGGTCGGAGCCGCGATCGTCCGATACGGCTTCACCGTCCGCAGTGCGTCGAGCAGCGTGGTGGCCGGGCAGCCGTAGTAGCGGTCGAGGACCTCGGTCATCGGCAGCAGCCGGGCGCCGTACGCCTGCGCCACGGCGGCGAACTCCGCCTCGGTGCGCTCCAGCAACGCGATCGTGCGCGAGGAAACCCCTTCGACGTAGAAGAGCAGCTCCTCGGCGCGGTCGATGGCGCCGAGGTTGGCGAGCGCGATCGGCACGTGCGCGACGGCCCCGAAGTCGTGCAACCCGCGCTCGACGGGGTTGCGCGCGACCTCCAGCATCGGGAACCACTCGCGCAGCAGCCCGGCGTGCCGCTCGACCGCGCCGGAGGTGCTGCCGGAGACGAGGTTCCAGCCCTTGGTCCCGAGCACGGTCACCCCACCGGTCCCGCACGGCCGCGCGGCGAACAGCGCGTCGGTCTCGACGACGTCGACGTGCGGTGCCCCGGCGCCGGCCAGCGCGTGCGCGAACTCGACGCTCCCGCACAGCTTGCTCGAGAACAACACGACGACCTGCCCGGCGCTCAAGTACGGCGCGAGCCGGGCGGCGACCTCCGGGTAGGCGGTGGTCACGGTGGCGACCAGCACGACCGCGCGCCCGGCGAGGCCGGCCGGGTCGCCGGTCACCGCGCGCAGCGGGAACCGCCCGGACAGCGTCCCGCTCGCGACGATCTCCCGGCGCCGCACCATCTCCCCCACGGCGCCCGGATCCCGCGTGTACAGGTGCACCGGCAGATCCCGCGCGGCGAGCCACGCCGCCACGGCCCGGCCCTCACCACCCGCCCCGACGACCCCGATCCCGTCCAGCACGCTCATTCCGCCCACTCCCGTCAGTCCGGCACGTAGTGGACAGGTCGGCACCACTCACCCGAAAGTTCCCGCGGCCGCCCATTCCCGCAATCGGGTCACCCCCGGGCGATCGCCAGCGGCACCAGCTGTTCGGCGGTGGTCAGAGAACCGTGCTGCCCGACCAGTGACGTCTCGACGGCCTCGGCCAGCCCGCGCACCATCCCGAACCGGTCCCGGGCCGCGGCCACGACGTCACCGATCCGCGGCAGCACCCGGTCGCTGACCGTGTGGCCGAACCACCCCTCGGCGACGGCCTCCTCCCGCGAGCGCACCCACGCCCGCTCGCCCAGCACCGCGCGCCAAGCGGCGAGGACGTCGGCGGCGGCACCCGGCTCGGCGTAGACGTGCCGGGCCCGGACCTCACCCCCGAACGTCCGGACGCCGTCCAGCAGCTCCGGCACGTCCTCGAGGTCGAGCTTGTCCTCGACGGTGACCATCCCGTGGTCGGCCACGACGGCGAGCAGCGCACCGGCCGGCAGACCGTCCACAAGGGACTCCACAAGCCGGTCGACCTGCCGCAGCTGCATCCGCCACGCGAGCGAACCCGGGCCGTACACGTGCCCCAGCAGGTCGAGTTCGTTGTGGTAGGCGTAGCAGAACGCCCGCCCTTCGAGCACCGACAAGGTCCGGGCGGCGAGGTCGCCGAGCGCGTGCACCCCGGCGTAGCGCGCGCCGCTCTGGGTCGCCCGCGTCAACGCCGTGTCGGCGTACTGCGCGGAAGACACCACCGCGGCGTCGATCCCGGCCTCGGCGGCGCGCTCGAACGTCGTCGGCAGCGGCTGCACCTCACGCGGCGGGAGGGCGCCGCGCAGGTCGCTGCCGTCCTCGTGGCTGCGCCAGCGCAAGGCGTTCAGGACGCCGTTGCCCGGCATCTCGAAGGTGTAGCCGACCATGCCGTGCTCACCGGACGCGAGCCCGGTCCCGATCGCGGCCACCCCGGCGGCGGTGGTCGACGGGAAGCCCACGCGCAACGTCCGGGTGGCGAGCTCCGTCAGCACCGGGGCGTCCGCGGCGTGCTCGGTCAGGAGCTCCCAGCCGAGCCCGTCGACCAGCAGGACCGCCGCGCTCCGCGCCTCCGGCAGCGCGAGGGTGTTCGCGCAGCCGGGGACACCGAGCGTGGCGAGCAGGGACGGGACGACCTGGCCGAGGTGCGCGACGTCGGCGAGCGAAGGGGGCTGCACGCGCCCAGCTTCCCATCCGGGGCCCGGCCCGGCGATAATCCGTGCATGCCGACCTACGCCTACCGCTGCCGTGAGTGCACCGAGACCTTCGAGCTCCTGCGCCCGATGAGCGAATCCGGCGCGCCGGCCGCCTGCCCGGAGGGCCACCACGACACCGTCAAGCTGCTCACCACGGTCGCCCTCACCGGGGCCGCGAGCGGTGGCGCGGCCCCGGCCGGTGGCGGCGGGTGCTGTGGTGGCGGCTGCTGCGGCTAGACCGCCTTCAGCGCCTGGTCGAGGTCGTGCCAGAGGTCCTCGACGTCCTCCAGCCCGGCCGAAAGCCGGACGAGCTGCTCGGACACCCCGGCGTCGTGACGGTCGCCGGCGTCGACGATCCGGTGACTGATCGACCCCGGGTGCTGGATCAGCGTGTCGACGCTGCCCAGGCTGACGGCCGGCGTGATCAGCCGGACGGCGCCGATCACGGCGTGCGGGTCGCCGTCGACCTCGAACGCCACCAGGGGCCCGCCGAGCCGCGGGTAGTGGACGGCCGTCACCGCCGGGTGGGCGGCGAGCCGTTCGGCGAGCGTCGCCGCGGTCGCCGACGACGCGTTGACGCGCAGCGGCAGCGTGGAAAGCCCGCGCAGCAACAGGTATCCGGCGAGCGGGTGCAACACGCCACCGGTGGCGAAGCGGATCTGCCGCAACCGGGCGGCTTCCTCGGCGTCGCACGCGACGACCCCGCCCATCACGTCGCCGTGGCCGCCGAGAAACTTCGTCGCACTGTGCAGCACGATCCGGGCGCCGTGGCGGCCGGGGCGCTGCAGCACCGGCGTCGCGAAGGTGTTGTCCACCAACAGAGGCACGTCGCCACAGACAGCAGCGAGCGCGGCGATGTCGACCTCGGCGAGCGTCGGGTTCGCCGGGGTTTCGACGAACACGAGACCGGTGTCGGGCCGCAGCGCGGCGGCGACGGCGTCCGGCGCGGCCCAGGTGACCTCGGTGCCGAGCAGGCCCGACTCGAGCAGGTGGTCACTGCAGCCGTACAGCGGGCGCACGGCGACGACGTGCCGTTTCCCTTGCGCCACCGCGGAAAGCAGGCAGGCGGACACCGCGGCCATGCCGCTGGCGAACGCGACGCCGTGGTCGAAGCCTTCGAGCTCGGCCAGCGCCCGCTCGAAACGGTCGACGGTCGGGTTGCCCACCCGGCCGTAGATCGGCAGGCCGGCGAGCTCGCCACCGGCGGCGAACTCGTCGATCCGCGCGGCTTCGCCGGCACTGTCACGGGACGGGTAGGTCGTGGACAGGTCGAGCGGAGCGGCGTGCACGCCCAGGTCCGTGAGATCGTCACGGCCGGCGTGGACAGCTCGGGTGCGCAGCGCGGAAGTCATACGAGCATGCTCGATCTTTCACCGGATCCAAGGCAACAGTCTCGGATATCATTCGCCGATGTCCGAGAACGTCGAACTCAGTCCGGTTGATCTTGACATTCTGCGCATGCTGCAGAACGACGCCCGGATCACCAACAAGGACCTCGCGGCCGCGGTCGGCCTCGCGCCGTCGACGTGCCTGGACCGGGTGGCGCGGCTGCGGGACACCGGGGTGATCACCGGGCAGCACGCGTCGGTCGACGCAGCGAAGCTCGGGCGGCCGCTGGAGGCGTTCCTGTTCGTCCAGGTGCGCCCGCACCGGCGGCCGCTGGTGGACCCGTTCATCGAGCACCTGCTGTCCCTGCCGGAGGTCCGCGCGGTCTACCACCTGACCGGGCCGGACGACTTCCTCGCGCACGTCGCCACCAGCTCGGCCGGCGAGCTGCAGCGGCTGGTGCTCGACGAGCTGACCGCCCGCGACGAGGTCGCCCGCGTGCACACGAACCTCGTGTTCCAGCACTGGAGCGGCGGCCCGCTGCTGCCGCCGGGCGCGTGACGTCCGGCCGTTGACGTCACAGCGTCCCGAGCCAGCGGCGCGTCTGGCGCGGGGACGTCATGCGGAGGACCACAGGGCACGGCGGTTCGGCGGCCCAGCCCCGGATGGTCGCCCGCTTGCGCGCGAATGACGCGAAGTGCCAGCGGATGATCGAGTCCGCGGAGAACATCTGGCGGAACGACTCGACGTTGCCGTTGCAGATCCGCTCGCGGGTCACCGAGCGCACGGCCGTCCGGCGCACCAGGCGGCCCAGCGAAAGCCAGCGCGGGTAGTCGAGCCCCACGATGAGCTGGGTGCGGGGCAGCACGACGTCCCTCCACCTGCCGTAGGCGGCGTCGAGGACCCAGCGCTCCCCCGCGCAGACCTCCGCGATGCGGCGGCGCTGCTCCTCGTCGGGCACCGCGACCCAGCCCGGCTCCCAGGTCAGGTCGTCCGCGGAGTGGTACGGCAGGCCGGTGCGCTCGGCGATCCGCGCGGCGAGCGTCGACTTGCCCGAGCCGGTGACGCCGTAGACGACGATCCGGTCAGGAATCGAGGTCACGGGCGGGCTCCTGCGGTCCTCGGTAGGGCAGTGTCTGGCTGTAGACGATGCTCGTGGTCGTGCTGCCGAACTGGGCCAGCTCGTCCATCGTCTGCTCGAGGTGAGCCATCGACGCCGCGGCGACCTTGAGCGTGTAGCAGTCGTCTCCGGTGGTGCGCACGCATTCGAGGATCTCGAAGCGCTCGGCCAGCAGCTTGTGCAACGGCTCGTGGCGGCTGCCCGGGTACTTGAGCCGGACGACGGCGAGCACCGCGTAACCGACCTTGCCGAGGTCGATGTCCGCGCGGTAGCCGGTGATCACGCCGGTGGATTCGAGCCGGCGCAGGCGTTCCGTCGTGGCGGACGCGCTGAGGTTCACCCGGCGGCCCAGCTCGGTGAGGGGCAGCCGGGCGTCCCGCTGGAGCTCGACCAGGATGGCCCAGTCGGTCGGATCGAGACTCTCGGTCATCCGCCGAATATACCGCGAGATCCACGGCCGAAGCCGGGGAACGCCGTGATCGATCCCTTCCGATCAGCGCTTTCACCTCGATAGCCTTGTCGGGTGAAGATCGGCGTGAACGTCCCCAACTTCGGCCCCGGCACGGATCCCGGCGCACTGCGCTCGTGGGCGCAGACCGTGGAGGGCCTCGGCTACGACCTGCTGATGGTGTCCGACCACGTCGCGATCACCCCGGACGTCGCGGCCCAGTACCCGGCGCCGTTCTACGAGCCGTTCACGACGCTGTCGTGGCTGGCCGGCATCACGCACCGGGTGCGCCTGGGCACCACCGTGCTGGTCGTGCCCTACCGCCACCCGCTGCTGGTCGCCCGGATGGCGGCCAACCTCGACCAGCTCAGCGGCGGCGGCCGGCTGGTGCTCGGCGCCGGGATCGGCTGGGCCAAGCAGGAGTTCGACGCGCTGGGCGTCCCGTTCGAGAAGCGCGGGAAGCTCACCACCGAGTACCTGCGGGCGATCCGCGCGGCCTGGGCGGAGCACGACGACTACCGCGCAGGCCCGATCCCGATCTGGCTCGGCGGGCACAGCGACGCGGGGCTGCGCCGCGCCATCGCGCTCGGCGACGCGTGGCACCCGTTGCGGCTGACCATGTCCGGGCTGCGGGAAGGGCTGGGACGCTTGAAGAGCCTGGCCGGCGACGAGCCGGTGCCGGCGTTCGCGCCGCGGATCCTGTTGCGGCTGACGGACACGCCGGTGACCGGACCGGACCGGCGCGCCGGCGAGGGCACGCTCGACCAGGTCCTCGACGACCTCACACAGTTGCGGGCGATGGGCGCGGACACCGTCGTGCTCGACCCGTTCGACGGCGACCCGGCGGAAACCCTCCACCCGGAGGCACCTTGGCGAGACCTCGCGGCGATTGCCGCGTCCTGGAAGGAGAAGCTGTGAAGGACACCGAAGAAACCCTGCTGCGGCGGGCGATCGAGCTGGCCCGCGAGGCGCGGGAGGTGCACGGCAACCCGCCGTTCGGCTCCCTGCTGGCGGACGCCGACGGCCGGGTCCTCGTCGAGGATCGCAACACCTCGCTCACCGACAACGACATCACGGCGCACCCGGAGCTGAAGCTCGCCCGCTGGGCGGCGCAGAACCTGGCCCCGGAGGTCGCGGCGACGACCACGATGTTCACCAGCACCCAGCCGTGCGGCATGTGCGCCGGCGCGATCGAGCGGTCCGGGCTCGGCCGGGTCGTCTACGCACTGTCGACCGAGCAGTTCCTCACCCTGCGCCCGCCGGTCACCTGGGGCGGCCACAAGCTGGAAGGCCCCGCCCTGTTCGACGAGGCCCGCGTCCCGGTCGAGGGGTACTACAAGTAGCGAGGCGTTGCGCCAACCGAGCACGATCCGGCGCACGGGGTAACGAGCGCCTCCTCCCGGACGACCTCCCTCGCGCGAACGGACCCGCCGATCGTGCCGACCGGAGGTGCCCGTTGACCGACCTGTACGAACCGGAACCCGACGTGGCCCCGGCTTCCCCGCGGGTGCGGACCAGGAGCAGACCCTGGCACCTGCTGCTCGCGGCCACGGGCGGCGCGGCGCTGGTCGGTGTGCTGTGGGCCGGCCTCGACCTGGCCGGTTCCGGCGGCCCCGCCGGTCCGGAGACGTTCGATCTCCGAGGCACGTACACGTTGACCGGCGGCGGGGACGGGTTCGGCACGTGCGCCGGCTCCGGCGGCTACGCGGACATCACCGGCGGCGCCGCGGTCACGGTCTACGGCGCCGCCGGCAACGTGCTCTCCCAGGGCGCGCTCGGCACCGGACGACCGGCGGGCATGGGCACCTGCGTGTTCACCCTGTCCGCGCCGAACGTCCCCGCGGGCGAGGAGTTCTACCTGGTCGAGGTCTCGCACCGCGGCCGGATCATGGTGCGGCCCGAGGACGCGCGGGACGGGAACGTCGCGCTGAGCCTGGGAAAATGATCAGTGGTCCTTGAAGCCCTTCCCGGTCTTCCGCCCCAGCCGCCCGGCCGTGACCAGGTGCTCCAGCAGCGGCGCCGGCGCGAACCCCTCCTCGCGGAACTCGTTGTAGAGCGTCCGCTGGATGGCCAGCGAGACGTCGAGGCCGACGACGTCCAGCAGCTCGAAGGGACCCATCGGCAGGCCGCAGCCGACCTTCATCGCCGTGTCGATGTCGTCGGCTCCCGCGTAGTGGGCCTCCAGCATCTTCACCGCGTCGTTGAGGTACGGGAAAAGCAGCGCGTTGACGATGAAGCCGGCGCGGTCTCCACAGTGGACGGCGTGCTTGCCGACCGCCTGGCAGACCGCGCTCGCCGTGGCGACGACGTCCGGGGCCGTCGCGATCGTCGACACCACCTCCACCAGCTTCATCACCGGGGCCGGGTTGAAGAAGTGGAGACCGACCACGTCGGACGGCCGGGAGGTCGCCGCGGCGCACTCGATCACCGGCAGGGACGACGTGGTCGTGGCCAGGATCGCGCCGGGGCGGACGACCTCGTCCAGCGCCGCGAACACCGCCTGCTTCACCGAAAGCTCCTCGGCCACCGCCTCGACGACCAGGTCGACGTCGGCGAGGGCTTCGAAATCGGTGACCGGCGTGATCCGCGCCAACGCGAGAGCCGCGTCCTCTTCGGACAGTTTGCCCTTGACCACGGCCTTGTCGAGCGACTTCTTCACCTTGGCCACCGACGCCTGCGCCTTCTCCAGGCTCCGGGCGCGCAGTACCACGTCGAGGCCGCGCTTGGCGAAGACCTCCGCGATGCCGGTGGCCATCGTCCCGGTCCCGACCACCCCGACCTTCGCGACCGGCCTCGGCGCGACTCCGTCCACAGTGGACGTCACCGCGGCGTCCGCGACCACGTTCGGCGAGTCCGGCGCGTCGTAGGTGTAGAAGCCGCGGCCGGTCTTGCGGCCGAGCAGGCCCGCCGTGATCATCTGCTTGAGCAGCGGCGCCGGGGCGTGGAGCCGGTTGCGGGACTGGTGGTACATCGTGTCGAGGATCTCGTTGGCGGTGTCCAGCCCGATCAGGTCGAGCAGCGCGAGCGGGCCCATCGGGTAACCGCAGCCGAACCGCATGGCGGCGTCGAGGTCCTCACGCGTGGCGTAGCGCTGCTCGTACATCCGCACCGCGTGGTTGAGGTAGCCGAACAGCAGCGCGTTGGCGATGAACCCGGCCCGGTCGCCGATCACCACCGGCACCTTGCCCAGCCGCTCGGCGAACGCGACGGTGTCGGTGACCACCTCCGGCTCGGTGACCACGGTCTTCACGATCTCGACGAGCTTCTGCACCGGCGCCGGGTTGAAGAAGTGCATGCCGACGACCTTGCCGGGGCGCGCGGTGTGCACGCCGATCTCGGTGATCGACAGCGACGACGTGTTGGACGCGAAGACGACCTCCGGCCGGGTGATCTTGTCCAGCTGCGCGAACACGTCGGCCTTGGCGGCCAGGCTCTCGGGGATCGCCTCGACCACGAGGTCCACATCGGACAGATCGGAGAGCGAGGTGCTGTACCGGATCCGGCCCAGCAGCGCCTCCCGGCCGGCTTCGTCGAGCTTGCCGCCGGAAAGGGCGCGTTCGGTGGAGTGCTCCAGGTGCCCGCGGCCCCGGGTGACCGCCGTCTCGTCGAGCTCGACCGTGACGACGTCGAGGCCGCTGCGCGCGAGCACTTCGGCGATACCGGCCCCCATCGTGCCGAGGCCGACCACTCCGACTGTCGAGATGTCCCGCGCCATCGAGGCCTCCAGTGATGTTACTCGCCGGTAATTGCCCCGATACTGCCACGCGCCGCCATCTGAAGCCCAGACGGAATCGAGTCAGAACCGCGCACGTCACCCGGTCGGCGACGCGGGGTCACTCGCCGAAATTGCCGTCCACCAGCTCTTTCGCCTTCGCCAGCGCCTCGGCCGCCTGCGGGCCGCTCGCCAGCAGCCGGATCCGGTCACCCTGGCGGGCACCGAGCGACATCAGCGCCAGCACGCTGTGCCCGTCGGCCTCCTGCTCGCCCAGCCGGACCTTCACCTCGGCGTCGAACGCGCTGAGCGTGCGCACCAGCACCGCGGCCGGCCGCGCGTGCAGCCCGACCTCGTTGTGCAGCTCCAGCTCGATCTCGTCGGCGCCACCGGTGACGGGTGGTGCGGGGATGAGGTCCTCGGGCAACCCGGCCCCGGCCGCGGCCTCCGCCACGGCCTTGCGGTCCTGCCCGGCCTGCGCCGCGACGGCCGCGGCGATCGCGCCCTCGACCAGCGGGCCGTCGGCGACGAGGGCGGCCGAGGGGTCAGCGAGCGATTCGACGGCCAGCTCGGCCGTCATCTGGGCGCTGCCGAGGTCGTAGAGCAGGACGACCCCGGCACCGGAGTCGGCACGCTGGGTGGCCGCGACGACCTCGTCGTAGTCCGTGCCGATCTCACCGTCCGGCAGGCCGCCGGCCGCCACGATCGTGACGTCCGGGGCCATCTGGGCGGCCAGTTCGGCGAGGCCTTCCGCGATCTTCGCGCTGTGCGACACGAGCACGATGCCGACGCTCACCGGGCGGCTCCCGCGAACGCCCGCAGCAGCAGCGCCGACGACCGCGCGCCCGGGTCCATGTGGCCCACCGCGCGCTCGCCCAGGTAGGACGCCCGGCCCTTGCGCGGCACCAGCTCCACTGTGGACTCGGCGCCGCTGTCGGCCGCGTCGGCGGCCGCGGTCAGCACGGTGGCGACGTCGCCACCGTCCTCGGCCACCTTCTCCGCGGCCGAGAGCGCGGGGATCAGGGCGTCGACCATGGTCGCGTCGCCTTCCACGGCCTTCCCGCGGGCCTGGACACCTTCGAGGCCGGCGCGCAGGGCGTCCAGCAATGCCGGCACGTCGAGCTCGGCGGTCGTGCCCAGCTTGGCCGAGGCACGCAGGAAAGCCGTGCCGTACAACGGGCCCGCCGCGCCGCCGACCTTGGAGATCAAGGTGGTCGCGACGAGCTTCAGGACACCGCCCGGGGTATCCGGCTCGGCCGCGTCGAGCGCCGCGACGACCGCCGTGAAGCCGCGGTTCAGGTTCTCGCCGTGGTCGCCGTCGCCGATCGCGCGGTCGAGCTCGACCAGCTCGGCCCGGTGCTCGGCGACCACCGCCGCGGCGGCGCGCACGGCCGCCGCGACCCCTTCGGACTTGCAGGTCATCAGAGCCCCCACCGCAGGGCCGCGGTGTTGACCGGTGCGTCCCAGAGCTCGGTCAGCTCGTCGTCCAGTTTGAGCAACGTCAGACTCATCCCCTGCATCTCGAGGCTGGTGATGTACGGGCCGACCAGCCGGCGTTCGACCACGATCCCACGCTCGGCCAGCAGTCGCTCGGCGATGCCGTGCGCCAGGTACAGCTCGACCAGCGGGGTGCCGCCCATCGAGTTGGTGAACAGCAGCACCCTGTCCCCGGAGGCGAACGGCAGGTCGGAGACGACCGCTTCGACCAGCCGCTCGACCAGCGCGTCGGCCGGTTCGAGGGAGATCCGCTCGCGGCCGGGCTCACCGTGGATGCCGATGCCGAACTCGATCTCGTCGTCGGCCAGCTCGAAGCTCGGGGTGCCGGCGTGCGGCACGGTCGGCGCGGTCAGCGCGACGCCGATCGAGCGCACCTGGCCGATCACCTTCTGCGCCAGCGCGGTCACCGCGTCGAGCGAGTCGCCGCGCTCGGCGGCCGCGCCGGTGATCTTCTCCAGCAGCACCGTGCCGCCGACCCCGCGGCGGCCCGCGGTGTAGGTCGAGTCCTTGACCGCGACGTCGTCGTCGATCACGACGCTGCGCACCTCGAGGCCCTCGGCGGCGGCCAGCTCGGCGGCCGTCTCGAAGTTGAGCACGTCGCCGGTGTAGTTCTTGACGATCAGCAGGGCACCGGCGTCACCGGTCGTCGCGGTGACGGCGGCCTGCACGGCGTCCGGGGTGGGCGAGGTGAACACCGCGCCCGGGACGGCGGCGGCGAGCATGCCGAGGCCGACGAACCCGCCGTGCAGCGGCTCGTGCCCGGATCCGCCGCCGGAGATCACGGCGACCTTGCCCGCGACCGGGGCGTCGGCCCGGACCACGACGTCCGGGTCCTCCTGCACGCGGAGGATGTCGGCGTGCGCGGCGGCGAGGCCCCGCAGCGACTCCACGACCACGTTCGCCGGATCGTTGATGATCTTCTTCACGGCAACCTCCGGCAACATCGGCGGGTGGGTGCCCTCTTCCTACATCTCCGCGCGGCCGTACGCCAGGTCAGGGTTTCGGGAGCTTCGTGACGACGTTCTTCGCGACGGTGACGGCCTTGCCGCACGCGTCGTCCGTGTCCGGCTTGGTGTTGTAGTTCCGGTAGCGGACCTGGGCCAGTTCGACGTCGTCGCCCTGCCACGGCCGGTGCTGCCACTCCACCTCGCACTCCGCCGAGCTCGAGGTGCCCTTCTTCTGGAAGCCGGTGATCCCGCCACCGAGGTCCACCTTGGAGAAACCGTCACCCACGAGCGGGGGCAGGCCCGGCAGGAACTCGACCGACACCGTCGGGTTGGCGGCGTTGCTCGCCCAGTCGCAGCTGTGCAGGCCCGTCGGCGCCTGCTTCGGCGACGGCGCGGCCGAGGCGACCACTGAGGACTCCGCCATCGTGCACGGGTCGGCGGTCAGCAGGGTGCCCGGCGGCGTCGAGTACTTCTCCGGCGAGTTGTGCAGCTTCTGCACGACGGCGTCCAGCACCGTCTGCCCGGGACGGCACGGGTCACCCGGGTAGGCGACCGTCAGCGTGAGGGCGGTGTCCGGGTTCAGGGCCGTCATCGCCGCGACCGTGCAGTCGGAGTCGTCGGTCTTGTCGACGCGCAGCGGCAGCCCGCCGACCTGCCCGGTCGTCTTGTCCGCCCGCGGCAGCAGGGTGTTGCCGATCTCGAAGTCGAGCCGGATCTCCTTGCCGCCGGGGTCCTTCACCTTGTTGGCGCAGCGGTCGTAGGCGATCGACGACGGCGTCGGGTCCTCCTCGACCGTGCCGAGGCCGAGCGCGCCGAGGGCGTCCTTGGTGAGGAACTGGCACGGCTTGACCGTGCGCAGCACGTTCGCGGCCACCGCGGCGTCGGTGATCGGGCCGTCGGAGACCTGGCCGGTGCCCGCCGCGGCGGGCACCGTCGTCCGCGCGAAGTTGGACCTGCCGAGGTCCTGCCCGCACGCGGTCAGTGTCAGCGTGAGGGCGGTGACCAGCAGGAACAGCTTCGGGAGACGGCGGCGCCGAACGTCAGGGAGCACGCGATGCACGGTAGCGGCACGATCGTGCCGCTGTCCGGACAACCCGGCTATTCCCCCGCCGCGGGTGTGGTGCCGGTGGTCTCGTCGGCCTCGGTCGCCTCGGTCGCCTCGGGCTCCGCCGGCACGACCAGCGGCCGGACCTGCGCCCAGGTGAAGAACAGCGCGGCGACCACCAGCATGCCGATGCCGGCCCACAGGTTGATGTTCACCCCGGCCGCCTTCTGCAGCTCGGCGTCGGAGGTGAAGCCGATGCCCATCACCGTGAGGATGACGCCGTAGACGCCGATCAGCAGGGCGATGATCAGCCGGATGTCGAAAGCGCCGGCCTTCTTGGGACGCGCGCCGGACTCGGTAGCCATGACGGACCTCCTAGAAGATGACGTTGAGGGCGATGGTCAGGATGAGCACGATGCCCGCGAGCAGGCCCGGCTTGCGGTACCAGCCCGAGTTCTCGCCGGTGTTGTCGTGCTGCCGCGTCGACTTCGGGGTCAGCGAGTAGACGAGACCGACCAGCTCTTCGTCCGCCTTCGGCTTGGTGGCCAGCGACACCACGACGCTCACCACGATGTCGACGACGAACGCGGTACCGGCGGCGACGAAGCTGGTGCCCTGGCCGCTCAGGCCGATCACCCCGGCCTGGGACAGGCCCCAGACGGTGATCGCGGACGCGGTACCGAGCAGCAGGCCGCTCCAGCCCGCGTGCGGCGTCATCCGCTTCCAGAACATGCCCAGGATGAACGTCGCGAACAGTGGCGCGTTGAAGAACGAGAACAGGTCCTGCAGGTAGTCCAGGATGTTGCCGGAGTTCGACGCGATGAACGCGGTGCCGATCGCGAGGACCGTGCCGACCGACGTCACGATGCGCCCGAGCCGCAGGTAGTAGCCGTCCGGCTTGTCCTTCTGGACGTACGTCTGCCAGATGTCGTACGTGAAGACGGTGTTGAACGAGCTGAGGTTCGCGGCCATGCCGGCCATGAACGAGGCCAGCAGGCCGGCGATCGCGATGCCGAGCATGCCGTTGGGCAGCAGGTCGCGCATCAGCAGCAGGAGCGCGTTGTTGAACGTGACGCCGCTTTCCGCGGTGCCGCCGTCGAGCAGGACCTGCTTGTCCTTGACGTACTCGGACACGGTGACCGCGGCGATCATGCCGGGGATGATCACGATGAACGGGACCAGCATCTTCGGGAACGCGCCGATGATCGGCGTGCGCCGCGCGGCGGACATGCTCTTCGACGCCATCGCGCGCTGGACCTCGACGAAGTTCGTCGTCCAGTAGCCGAACGAGAGCACGAAGCCCAGGCCGAACACGATGCCGAGGATCGAGAGGATGTTGTTGCCGAAGCCGGTGAGGTTGTCACCGGGCCAGGAGTGCAGCTGCGCGGTGCCGCCCGGGCTGTTGGTGACCTTGTCGACCAGGCCGTTCCAGCCGCCGACCTTCACCAGGCCGATGATCGTCAGCGGCACCAGCGCGATCACGATCACGAAGAACTGCAGGACCTCGTTGTAGATCGCGGCGGAGAGGCCGCCGAGCGCGGTGTAGGAGAGCACGATCACGGCGGCGATGATGATCGACACCCAGATCGGCCAGCCCAGCAGCAGGTTCACGACACTGGCCAGCAGGAACAGGTTCGCGCCCGCGATCAGGATCTGAGCGGCGGCGAAGCTGATGCCGTTGAGCAGGTGCGCCGGCTTGCCGAAGCGGCGGCGCATGAACTCGGGAACACTGCGGACCTTGGAGCCGTAGTAGAACGGCATCATCACGATGCCGAGGAACAGCATCGCCGGGATCGCGCCGATCCAGAAGTAGTGGACGGTCGGCAGGCCGTACTGGGCGCCGTTGGCGGACATGCCCATGACCTCGACCGCGCCGAGGTTCGCGGAGATGAACGCCAGGCCCGTCACCCAGGCGGGTAGCGAACGGCCCGACAGGAAGAAGTCGAGGCTGCTCGACACCTGCCGTCGTGCCAGGTACCCGATGCCGAGCACCAGGACGAAATAGAACGCCAACTCGACGTAGTCGATCGCGTTGGCGTCGAGTCGCAGGTTCGCATCGGCGAGAAGCACCCGACCCACCTCCCGGCTGTACTTTTCAAACTGGACAACAACCGACAGGAATCACCACTGTCCCGTCGGATCCGGACAGTACTGCATGGATTCAGGGTCGGCACGCTGACCTGTCCATTGTGCACAGAGGGCGCGTTTCCTGGCCTTTGACCAGCGGAAACGCGCCCTCGACGCCGCGGGAGCGACTCAGTTGTGGATCATCGATCGGTCGGGACGGCGATCTCGCCCTCCTCTTCGATCAGCCGGGCGAGCACGTCGTCGGGCAGGTAGGTGCGGTGCGGGTAGCCCGGGCCCCACGAGTTGAGCAGCGGCACCGCGCCGAGCTCGTCGGCCCGCGGGTTGGCGAGGACGGCGTGCACGTCGTCGACCGACTTGGCCCAGCGGAAGGCCGTGATGCCCTGTTTGGCGTCGGGGACGTACTTCTCCCGCGCCTCCCAGTCGTCGTTCTTGTACGAGTCGTCCCAGAGAACGTGCCCGGCGTCCTTGAGCACCTCGGCGCCGGCGCGGACCGACGTGCCGTTGTCGTCACCGGGGTTGGTCTCGGGCCACTCGTCACGCTTCTTGGCCGCGTCCCAGAGCCAGCGGGCGGTGTACTCGCCGCCGTTGAAGAGCGACATGCAGCGCGACCAGCCGAAGCCGACGCAGGCGCCTTCCGCGCCTTGGTCGTAGAACGCGTAGTTGGCGTCGGTGTCCGGGGTGCCGCCCGGTTCGAGGCAGACGCAGTGCCCACCGCGGACCCGGCCGAGCGCGGCGGCGCCCGCCTTCGCGATGAAGAACTCGCCGGACTTCTCGTCCTTCTCCGGCTTGTCGAACGCGGAGTACCAGTTGACCCCGATGACCACGGGCGACCGCGTCGGCCGGTCGTCGTCCGCGAGCGCGGACAGCGGATACCGTTCGACGTGCTCCCAGTCGTCCGGAATGAACCGGCCCAGCCGCGGGTCGAGCGGATCGGAACCGAGCGGGCGATAACGCATGACTTCCTCCTCCGTGCAGGCGAAAACGCGCGCACGCCGACCGGAGAACATGCGCACACCAAGCTCAAGGCGGAAAGAAAACGTTGGCACGGCAAAGAAAGACTGCCGAGCGCCCCACCCTCCGGCCACGCCGGACCCACCGGCGGAACCCCTCGAATCGAGTATCCCACGAGCGGGACGAAATGGATCCGCCCCTCACCCGAACAGCGCATTAAGATAACCGGATGAAATGAACGGCCCACCGCAACGAGTGCTATCTCGTAAACAATTCCCCGGCCGGAGTAATAGCCGCAGAATCAGATACACGAATAAGGCATCGATTCGGTATCGCACCGAAGACCGCCCTCATGGGCAACCGAGCCGGCGAAACCGCGGCACCGGACCGCTCGGTGTTTCGACGGTCTCCGTGAACATCGCCTCCGGGCGGACCCACAGCCCCATCGCGCCGTAGAGCGCGCGGTACACCACCAGCTGCTCTTCGGTCTCGCTGTGCGACGCCACGCCGAGCACCTCGTACTCGTTGCCCTTGTAGTGGACGTAGCGCCCCGGCTCGACCACTCAGAACAGCCGGAACTCGTCGGACTCGATGCCGCGCAGCTCGTCGTAGTCCAGGGTCAGGCAGCGGATTCCGCGGTCCTCCGCCAGGGTTCGCGCCTGCGGCTTGATGATCTGGGCCGCGAACACCCCCTGCACCGGGGCCAGCAGCGGGTCGCGGTTGAGGAGTTCCAGATAGCGCGTCAGCTGCTCGACGCCGTCGATTTCGCCGCGGCGCTTGATCTCCACCGCCACCGACTTGCCGTCGGCGTCGCGGGCCATGATGTCGACCGGGCCGATCGGCGTGGGGAACTCGCGGCGGACCAGGGTGTAGCCGTCGCCGAGGGTCTTGATGTGCTCGGCCAGCAGTTCCTGCAGGTGCGCCTCGACGCCGTCCTTTTGCAGGCCCGGTTCCGCGCCCAGCGCCTGGGAGTAGTCGTGGAAGATCTCCTCGATCGAGATCACCAGCTTCTCGCCCTGCTTGTTTTCGACGATCCAGATCTTGCCGTCCTCGATCAGCCAGCAGGGCGGGCTCATCCAGTTCAACGGCTTGTACGCGCGGTCGTCGGAGTGGACCGACACCGAACCGTCGGACTTGACGAGCAGCAGCCGGGTGGCCATCGGCAGGTGGGCGGTGAGCCGGCCGGCGTAGTCGACCTGGCACCGCGCGATCACGAGACGCACCCGAGGAGGGTAGGACAGGTCCGGGATACTGGTCGGGTGGACCCCATTCAGCGTGTCGCGTCCCGCGAGGTGTACCGGAACAACTGGATGACCGTGCGGGAGGACGAAATCCGCCGCCCCGACGGCTCGGCCGGCATCTACGGCGTGATCGACAAACCGGCGTACGCGCTCGTCGTCGCCCAGGACGGCGACCGGTTCCGGCTGGTCGAGCAGTTCCGCTACCCCATCGGCGAGCGCCGCTGGGAGTTCCCGCAGGGCACCGCGCCGGACCTGGCCGACGTGCCGCCCGAGGAGCTCGCGGCCCGCGAGCTGCGCGAGGAGACCGGGCTGCGCGCCGGCTCGATGGTCACGCTCGGCCAGCTCGACGTCGCGCCCGGCATGAGCAGCCAGCGCGGCTGGGTGTTCCTCGCCACCGAGCTCACCGAGGGCGAGCCGGAGCGTGAGCTCGAAGAGCAGGACATGCGCAGCGCCTGGTTCTCGCGTGACGAAATCGAGAAACTGATCCTCACCGGCGGGATCACCGACGCCCAGTCGATCGCCGCGTGGGCCCAGCTCATGCTGGCCGAGCGGCTCCGGCCCTGAGCATCCCGCGGATGACCAGGTGGTGGAACGGCCTGATCAGCGCGAAGTAGGCCGGCCCGACACGGTTGTGGAAGTGCACGATCGTGCCGACCCGGAACCGGCGGCGCGCACTGGGAACCACCTCGACCGTCAGGTACCCGCTCAGGTGACTGTCGTCCGCGCCGACGACCAGGTAGCGCTCCGGGTCGCCCGCCCGCACAGTGAAGAGCCCGGCCGCGTCACCGGGCTCGAAGCCGATGTCCGCGGACCGGCGGCGGCGCGGCACCCGCGCCGTCTCCAGGCGCAGCGCCCGGGCCAGCAGGTACCGGACGCCGAACAGGAACTTCACCCATCCGGGACTCCAGCCGAAGACGCCCGCGACGAACTCACGCAGGCTGTTCTCGCTTTCGATCTCCTTGAACTCGACGTAGTCGGCGCCGTCGAGGAAGGGCTCGAGCTCGGTCATGATCGTCTCCCCAGTACGAGTTCCAGCGCGCTCTTGAGCCGGTCGCCCGACAGCGGCGGCACGACCTGCCCGGCGCCGACGACGACCAGGTACAGCGCCTGCCCGAGCTCCGCGTCGCCGCAGACCTCGGTCAGGTAGTCGGCGCGGGTCCGGTCGACGCGCTCCTGGACCGCCCGCGCCTCAGCGTCCTGCAGCGCCCACGCCCGGACGGCGATCTCCAGCTCGGGGCCCGGCCCGGGCGCGAGGACGAGCTTCATCAGCGTGCGCAGCCGGTCACCCTGCACGCGCTCGGCCTCGTCCTTGAACCGCGTGGTGCGCTCGGCTTCGAAGTGCTCCAGCAGCGCCGTCCGGTAGCCGCCGATGCCGCGGAAGTGGTGGTAGAAGCTGCCTTTCGACAGGCCGAGCCGCTCGGTCAGCCGCTCGATCGTCACCGCCGGCGCGCCCTGCTCCGCCAGCAGCGTCAGCCCCGCGTCCAGCCAGTCCCGCTTGCTCACCATGGCCATACCATACCGTATGGTACGGCCGTCGGGCACGAAAGCGGCACTTTCACGTGAAAGTGCCGCTTCGGGTCAGTCGGGCCAGGAGGGCTTGCGCTTCTCGAGGAACGCAGCCATGCCTTCGCGGGCACCGGGCAGCTGGGACGCCGAGGCCATGACCTCCAGCGCGATCGCGTACGCGTCGGCCTCGGGACGATCCAGCTGGGCGTACAAGGTCACCTTGCCCATCGCCTTGCTCGCCCGGCTGCCGCGGGTCGCTCGCGCCAGCAGCTCCGCGACGGCGTCGTCCAGCTGCTCGTCCGGGACGACCCGGTTCACCAGGCCCCAGTCGAGTGCGGTCGGGGCGTCGACGACGTCGCCGGTCAGGGCCAGCTCCATCAGGCGCTTGCGGCCGATCGAGCGCGCCACCGGGACCGCCGGTGTGTGGCAGAACCAGCCGCCCTTGCCGCCCGGCAGCGCGAAGCCCGCGGATTCGGCGGCGATCGCGAGGTCGCAGGAGGCCACCAGCTGGCAGCCCGCGGCCGTGGCCAGGCCATGCACCCGCGCGATGACGACCTGCGGGACCGACTGCATCGTGCGCATCAGGTCCGTGCACAGCGTCAGCAGCTCGCGCACGCCCATGAGGTCGCGCGCGGCGACGTCGCCGAAGTCGTGCCCGGCCGAGAACACCGGCCCGGCGCCCGCCAGCACGATGCCGGTCGCGTCGGACGTCCCGGCCTCGTGGAACGCGGCGAGCAGCTCCGCGAGGTGCTCGGCGGACAGCGAGTTGCGCCGTGCCGCGCGGTTCATGGTGATCGTGACGGTGTCGCCGTCGCGCTTGACCAGGATGTGCTCGTACTCGGTCATGCCTCGACGGTAACTCTTCTGAACGTGCGCCGGTAACTGTCGGGACCCACGCCGACCTCCGCGCGCATCCGCCGCCGCAGGTTCGCCGCGGTGCCCAGCCCGGACCGCTGCGCGACCCGCTCGACCGGCAGCTCGGTCGTCTCCAGCAGCCGCTGCGCGTATCGGACGCGCTGTACGCGCAGCCAGCGTCCCGGCGTCACGCCGGTGGCCGCGGCGAACTCCCGGTGGAACGTCCGCTCGCTCATCCGCGCGTGCCCGACCAGGTCCTCGACACCGATGTCGTCACCGATCCTGGCCAGCGCCCAGTCCATTGTGGACGCCATGCCCGGCTGGGCGTTCGACGGCGGCAAGGGGTTGTCGACGTACTGGCGTTGCCCGCCTTCCCGCGCCGGCGGCATCACCAGGCGGCGCGCGAGCGCGGCGGCGACGTCCGCGCCGTGGTCGCGGCGGACCAGGTAGAGGCACAGGTCGAGGCCGCCGACCACACCCGCCGAGGTCAGGACGCCGTCGTCGTCGGTGTAGAGCACGTCGCGCTGGAGGTCGGCGCGCGGCGCGGCGACGATCAGGGTGTCGAAGTCACGCCAGTGCGTGGTCGCGGCGCGGCCGTCGAGCAGGCCGGCGGCGGCCAGCGTGAACGCGCCCGAGCACAACGCGGCCACCGTCGTCCCCGCGCGGTGGGCCCGCCGCAGCGCTGCGGCCGCCGCCGACGGCACCGGAGCGAGCGGGTCGTCGCGGCCCGGTGCCAGCACGAGGTCGCAACCGTCGAGCCCGGCCAGCCCGTGGGTCGCCGCGACGTCACCGAACGGCGAGACGGCCGTGCGGACCCGGCCTGGGCTGCACAGTCGCAGGGTGAACGGGCCGATCCCGCTGTCGGTGCGGTCCTGGCCCCAGACCTCGCCGATCACCGCGAGGTCGAACATCCGGGTACCGGGCAGGAGCAGGACGCCGATCGTGCGCATGGCAGAAAAGTACCGCATCGCGCGTCTTCTGCCACTCCCCCGGACGTCGTGAACCAAGGAAGCTCGACGTCATGACCGAAACGGCACTCATCCTGATCGACGTCCAGCGCGGGTTCGACGAGCCTGTCTGGGGTCCGCGCAACAACCCCGGCGCCGAAGCGAACATCAAGGCCCTGCTCGACGCCTGGCAGGAGCGCCGGCTCCCGGTGGTGCTGGTGCACCACGACTCGACGGGCCCGAAGTCGTCGCTGCGGCCCGGCCAGCCCGGCAACGACTTCAAACCCGAACTCGACGGCGCCCGCCCGGACCTGGTGTTTGGCAAGCAGGTCAACTCGGCGTTCCTCGGCGACGTCGACCTCGACGCGTGGCTGCGCAAGCGCGGCATCACGAGCTTCGTGCTCGCCGGCATCCAGACGAACTTCTGCTGCGAGACCACCGCGCGGATGGGCGGGAACCTCGGCTACGACGTGACTTTCGCGCTCGACGCCACGTTCACCTTCGACCTCCCGGAGGTGACCGCCGACGAGCTGTACCGCGTCACGGCGGCGAACCTGGCCAACCAGTTCGCCACCGTCAAGTCCACAAAGGACATCCTGGCCGATCTCAGCTGAGGCCGTGCCGCTCCCGGATGAGCGAGACGATGCCGTCCATGATGTCGGTCAGCTCGTAGTCCTTGGGCGTGAACACCCGCGCGATGCCGCGTTCGGTCAGCAACGCGGCGTCGTCGGGCGGGATGATGCCGCCGACGATCACCGGGACGTCCCCCGCGCCCGCGGCCCGCAGGCCGTCGACGACGTGCGGCACGACCTCCAGGTGCGAGCCGGACAGCACCGACAGCCCGACGACGTGCACGCCCTCCTGCACGGCGGCCGCGGTGATCTGCTCGGGCGTCAGCCGGATGCCCTGGTAGACGACCTCGAAGCCGACGTCGCGGGCGCGGACGGCGACCTGCTCGGCGCCGTTGGAGTGCCCGTCGAGGCCCGGCTTGCCGACCAGGATCCGCAGCCGCTCGCCCAGTTCCGCCTCGGTGGCACGGACGCGCTCCCGGACCCGCTCGATCCCCGGGTCGCCACCACCGGCGGCGGCCGCGGAAACCCCGGTGGGCGCCCGGTATTCGCCGAACACCTCGCGCAGCGCGCCGGCCCACTCGCCGGTGGTCACCCCGGTCCGCGCACAGTCCACAGTGGCCTCGAAGAGGTTCGCGGACGTCTGCGCCGTCTCCTTCAAGGTGGCCAGCGACCGCGCGACGGCGTCGTTGTCCCGCCGGCTGCGCCAGTCTTCGAGCGCCGCGACAGCTTCCTTCTCGACGGCCGGGTCGATCGTCTCGATCGCCTTCGCGCCTTCGGCCTGCAGCGGCGACGGCTCGGTCGTGGCGAACTTGTTGACCCCGACCAGGACCCGCTCGCCGTTCTCCATGCCGCGGCGGTATTCGGCCAGCGACCCGACCAGCTGCGACTTCATGTAGCCGCTCTCGACCGCGGCGACCGCGCCGCCGACGTCCTGGACGCGGGCGATCTCCTCGCGCGCGCCGGCCATGATCTCGTCGACCTTGGCCTGGATGACGTGGGAACCGTCGAAGATGTCCTCGTACTCCAGCAGATCCGTCTCGAAGGCGAGGACCTGCTGCATCCGCAGCGCCCACTGCTGGTCCCACGGCCGGGGCAGGCCGAGCGCCTCGTTCCACGCCGGCAGCTGGATCGCGCGGGCCCGCGCGCCCCGGGAGAGCGACACCGCGAGCATCTCCAGCACGATCCGCTGGACGTTGTTCTCCGGCTGGGCCTCGGTAAGCCCGAGCGAGTTGACCTGGACGCCGTAGCGCAGCCGGCGCGCCTTCGGATCCGTTACGCCGTAACGATCCCGTGTGATCTCGTCCCAGAGCGCGGTGAACGCGCGCATCTTGGACATCTCCTCGACGAACCGGACGCCGGCGTTGACGAAGAACGAGATCCGCGCGACGACCTTGGCCATGTCGGCCTGCTCGACCTGCCCGGAGTCGCGGACGGCGTCGAGCACGGCGATCGCGGTGCACAGCGCGTACGCGACCTCCTGCGTCGGTGTCGCGCCGGCCTCCTGCAGGTGGTAGCTGCAGATGTTGATCGGGTTCCACTTCGGCACGTGGTGCACGGTCCACGCGATCATGTCGGTGATCAGCCGCAGGCTCGGACCCGGCGGGAAGATGTAGGTCCCGCGGGACAGGTACTCCTTGATGATGTCGTTCTGCGTGGTGCCGGTGAGCTTCGCGAGGACTTCGTCGACGTCCCGGCCTTCGGTCTCGGCCTGCTCGCGCGCCACGGAGACGTACAGCGCGAGCAGCCACATGGCCGGCGCGTTGATCGTCATCGACGTGTTGGCCTCGGCGAGCGGGATGCCGTCGAAGAGCCGCCGCATGTCGCCGATGTGCGAGATCGGCACCCCGACCTTGCCGACCTCACCGCGGCTCAGCTGGTGGTCCGGGTCGTAGCCGGTCTGGGTCGGCAGATCGAACGCCACCGAGAGGCCGGTCTGCCCCTTCGCGAGGTTGCGCCGGTAGAGCTCGTTCGACGCGGCGGCGGAGGAGTGGCCCGCGTACGTGCGCATCACCCAGGGGCGATCCCGCTCGTGGTCGGATGGGTACGGCACTGTGCACCTCCGGCACTGGACGACCCAACGAGTGTACCGGCCGGTAACTTGTGTGGCGGAGTGGAATCGGACACGTCCGGGTGAGTCAGTCCGCGATCAGAGCCCGCACGATCAGCGCCTGGACCTGCCTGGCGTCCGGCACAGCGAACAGCGCGATCGGACGCTGTGGGTTCTGCTTCGGTAAGCCGAAGCCGAGGATGTCCACCGTCTCGAACAGCGGGTGGAAGGTGAGCGTGCCGACGCCGTCGCCGCGGAGCGAGGAGACCTCCGGGGTGGTCACGTCCATCCACTTGCGGATGTGGCCCGAGATGCGGTCGGCCACGACGACCCGCTGATCGGTCACCGCGTACACCGCGCGATACGTCGTCCACAGCCGGAAGGCCACCGGCCCGCAGACGATCACGAACCACACGAGCACGGGAAGCACGTACAGTCCGGCGAAGGAGATGATCACTGCCACCAGGATCGAGCCGACAACGAGGCGGCACCACTCCCCGCCGACCGGGACGACCCGTTGCGGGCGCCCCGACCACAGCAGCAGCTCACCCGGCTGCACAACGATGATCGGCTCTTCCACGGCGGCCTCCCCAGCGCTCTTTGCCGGGCTGACGCTCGAGAAGGCCGTACCGGTTGCCCTCAGGCGGCCGAGGTGTCCGCCTCCGGCGGGGCTTGGCGCGCCCGGGCCTCGTCGATGGCCTTGGTGAGCAGGTCGCGGACCCGCTTGGGCTCGCCGACGCCGATCAGCGTCACCGATCCGGTGTCGCCGAAGCTGATCGTGCCGGTGCCCGTGCCGCCGCGCTTGAGGGCCGGCGGCGACAGGGTGGCCAGTTCGCTGGCGAGTTCCTTCTGCCGGAACAGGCCCGACCGCGCGATGATCCGGCTGTCCGTCACGGCGTAGGTCGTCCGGCCGAGCGCGAGGTAGCGGACGGCGGAACGGCCGATCGCGCCGTACACGCCGACCACGAGCACGATCAGCCCGGCAAGCGTGCCGGCGCCTTCGTGCACCTGGGTAAGGAGGAACCACAGCGCGACGGCGGCGAGAACGAGTCCGGCGGGGGCGATCACCCCGTCGGCGGCGATGTACAACGGGCGCTGGACCGGCTCTCCCGCCCAGAGCACGCGCTCACCGGGTAGAAGATCGATTTCCCCTGCTGACATGGCCGAACACTACTCTGCCGAGGTGCCCGGCGCCGAATCCCGAGCACGCTGTACGTGCGCGAACACCCTCTGTCGTGGTTGACCTCGCGGAGCCGGAGATCTGGTTCGGCGTAGCGGTCGATGGGGATGGTCCGGTGCAGGCGCCGATCTTCGGCGCCGGCGAAGACGATCGTGCCGGTGCCGTCGGCGTGCATCTCCAGCGTGGGTTCCGGCAGCTCGTTCATACGGCCGGAGGTCAGCGCCACCAGCACCGCCTTGTTCCGCTCCTCGGGCGGTTCGGGTCGCGGCGAGCACTGCCACAGCAGGTTTTCGCCGGCTTGCAGCCTCAGTTCCCCCCGGTACACACGGACAAACTACGCGCCGGACGGTGTGACGGAAATCCGCGAGACCGGACCGATACCCGTCGGTTAGCGTGGGCAGCCGTGACGTGGAGTTCGTACGGGAGTTACCTGGTCATCGTGGTCCTGATCGTGCTGGCGCCGGGGCCGGACACGATGGTGATGCTGAAGAACGCGCTCTCCGGCGGATTCCGCGGCGGGCTGCTCGCGTCGCTCGGCATCGTCACCGGGAACGTCGTTCAGGGCAGCGCCGCCGCGCTCGGGCTCGGCGTGCTCATCGCGAAGTCGCAGCCGGTGTTCCTCGCCCTCAAGTGGGTCGGCGCGGCCTACCTCGTCTACCTCGGTTTCCAGGCGCTGCGCGGTGCGTTCCGCGGGAACTACGACGTCGTCGAGCAGACGCAGCAACGACGTCGCGGCGGGGGCTTCCGCCGGTTCCGCGAAGGGTTCCTGTCCAACATCACCAACCCGAAGGTGCTGGTGCTGTACCTGTCGGTGCTGCCGCAGTTCCTCGACCCGGTGCGCACGACGACGTGGGACGCGCTCGCGCTGGCCTACACCGTCGCGGTGCTCGGCGGGCTGTGGCTGCTGGTGCTGCTGGTGTTCGTGCACCGGGTGCGCGCGTGGCTCGGGCGGCGGCGGGTCCGTCGCACACTGGACGGCGTCACCGGCACCGCCCTGGTCGGCTTCGGCGCCGTCCTCGCCCTGGAGTCCTGATGACGTGGAGCACCTACGCCGGGTTCGCGGCGATGATGGCGTTGCTGGCGATGATGCCGGGCCCGGACACGATGGTGGTGCTGAAGAACGCCCTCACCGGCGGCGCGCGCGGCGGCGGCTGGGCGTGCGCCGGGATCAGCGTCGCGAACTTCCTGCAGGGCACGGCGGCCGCGCTCGGCCTGGGCGCGGTGATCACCCGCTACCAGCCGGTGTTCGAGACGGTGAAGTGGCTCGGCGCGGCCTACCTGGTGTACCTGGGCATCCAGGCCCTGCGCGGCGCTTGGCGCGGCGACTACGAGGCCTTGGACGACGTCCGCCGCGCCCGCGCCTCCCGGAGCCGGCGGTTCCGGGAGGGGTTCCTGTCCAACATCACCAACCCGAAGGTGATCGTGCTCTACCTGTCGGTGCTGCCGCAGTTCCTGACCCCCGAGTCGGGGTTCGGGGACTCGCTGCTGCTGGCGTACACGGTCGCGGCGCTGGGTGTGGTGTGGCAGGTGCTGCTGCTGTTGTTCGTGCACCGGGTGCGGGGCTGGCTGCAGCGGCGCAAGGTGCGCCGCGCGATGGACGGCGTGACGGGTACCGCGTTGCTCGGCTTCGGCGCGGCTTTGGCCCTCGAAGGCTGACCGGGGCCGCGCTCGGCACGCGGCGGACTCAGCGAAGCTGCTTCTCGACCAGTTTCAACAGCAGCGGGACGACGACGTGGTTCACCGTCTTGGCCAACGCCTCCTTCGCGCCCCGGCCGATCACGTTCGCCACCTTCCGCAGCGTGGACTTCTCCTTCACGATCTCCGCCTCGATGGCCGAGGGGTCCACCGGGTCACCGTCGGGCGAAAGCAGCCCCACCTCGTGCAGGTGGGCGATGAAGGCGGTCAGTTCGGCGGAGGCGCCGGCCCGTTCGGCGTCGTTGACCTGGTTGCGCCCGTCGCCCGAACGCTGGTCGATCTTGCCGATGTTGCCGTTGCCGTACTGGTTGATCTGGTCGCCGCCCCACATCGTCACGGGTTCACCATCCGGCCGATGTTGCCGTCGCCGTACTGGTTGAACTGATCACCCAGGAAAACATTGCTCACCGTGTAGGACTGCTCCGTCTCCGGCGGGTTCTCGATGGCGTCGACAATCCGATCGGAAACCCACTCCAGGCTCTCCCGATCCGGGGAGATGAGGCCGGCTTTCGGGTTTCCCGTGCTTTCCAGCATGAGCGCGTAGCGCGGCGTATACGCCTTCTTCGACTTGATGAAAACCAGGATCCCCACGGCGATCGCCGCCACGAACCCGATCGTCGCCAGTGCGCCGCTTTGCGTGCTCGCGGTCAGGATCGAGAACAGGAGGAAGACCCCGAACGCCGACATGCAGCCGAGCTTCGCGTTTCCTTGGCCGGCGTCCGGGGGCGGCTTGACGCCGATCACCTGCACGCGGGCGATGTTGTTCAGCGCATAGTTCTCCCGCCCGATCCGGAGGGTTCGATGATTGATCACGACACGGGTGTCGCCGGTTTCCTCTGCCATTTCGGTGCTTTCCGGTCACGTGGATCGCCTGGTGCGACCTCCTCGATACCCGCTCATAGTCGGCACCCCTGATTCTTTGTTACTACGGCATTCGGCCGTCACCTGTTCGGCCCAGAGTCAGAGCGTGCGGTCCAGCCAGTCGTAGATGCGGCCGGCCGCGAGGCGCTGGGCGCCGACGTGGCAGTGGGCGTCCGCGCCTTCCTCCGCGGTGAACGTCAGCAGCGTCTTCGGAGCGTTCACGTGCGCGTGCAGCCGGCGCGGCTCGGTTTCCGTTTCGCCGCCGAAGAACAGGTCGTCCGCCGCTTCGCAGATCAGCGTGGGGCACGTGATCTTCTCCGCGATGCCGCCGTCGAGGGTGTACTCGAGGTACTTCGCGACGAACTCGCGGTCGGACGCCGCGCCCAGGACGTAGCGGCCGTGGTCGCACGCCCAGCGCAGCGTCGAGTTCGCCTGCCGGCCGGCGGCGAGCAGTGCGTCGAACTCCTCGTCCTGCTCCGCCCGAGCGCGGCGGACGATCTCGTCGCGGTCCCAGGGCAGCATCGACGTCACCGCGGAGCCCGCGTCGTAGACGCCGTCGACCGCGATGACCGCCGCCAGCCGCGGCTCGAACGCCGCTGCGCGCGGGGCGAGGACGCCACCCAAACTCACGCCCAGCAAGGCGATCCGCTCCGGGTCGACACCGTCGAGCCCGAGCACGAAGTCCACCACCGGGGTGACGACGTGCTCCCAGTCCGGCCGGAACACGAGCTTGTCGCGGTGCATCGCGGACGGCTGGCCGGGGCCGTCGAAGGTCAGCACGTGGTAGCCGCGCTCGGCGCCGGACGCCGCGCCGAAGAAGTGGAGTTCCTCGGCGCTGCCGTCGAAACCGCTGTGCATGACCACGACCGGCTTCGGCCCGGCGCCGGGCGCGCGGTAGAAGTAGCCCTGCAGAACCGTTCCCTCGTACGGGATTTCGACCGGCTCGGCGACACCGGCGCGCCGGAAGCATTCGACGCTGCGGTCGTAGGCCGCCGCGATCCGCGGGTCCGCCGGGTCGCCGTGCAGGAAGAAGTCCGCCGAGAAGTAGTACGTCGACGCGCGCAGCAGCAGGTCCCGCGCGGTGACCGGGCTCGCGTCGGCCGCCTCGGCGTAGAGCCGGTCGGCCAGGCGGCGGTAGGCGTCGTGCCAGCTGTCGTAGTCCCCCGGCGTGACGGTCGACGCCGCGGCGAGCACCTCGCCGAAGTCCGAGCCGCCGTAGGCCGCGTGGCCGAACAGGCGCAGGGTTTCGAACCAGAACTGCGGGTCCTCGGTGAACATGAGCTGCTTCATCGGATTTCCTCCTCCACAAAAGTGCGAAACGTTCGGGCGGGCCGGCCGGTGACCTCTTCGACGGCCGGGGTGACGCGGTCTTCGGTGCCGCGCCGGATGTCCTCGTCGAGCGCGGCGAGGACGGTGGCGAACTCCGCGGGAACTCCCGACGCCGCAACCAAAGCGGCGAATTCGGCGGTGCTCACCGGGCGGTGGCGCACCGGACGTCCGGTGTGCGCGGTGACGATCTCTGCGGCCTCGGCGTAGCTCAGGGCCGAAGGACCGGTGAGCACGTGTTCGGTGTTGTGCGGTTCGGCGTCGGTCAGCGCGCGGACGGCGACCGCCGCGATGTCACCCGCGTCGACGAACGCGACCCGGCCGTCGCCGGTCGCGGTGACGATCTCGCCGTCCCGCACACCTTGGGCGACCACGTGCTCGCCGGTGAAGTTCTGCATGAACCACGACGGCTTCAGCACGGCCCACTCCGGCGCCGTGCGCACCAGGCGCTGCAGCTCGCCGAGCCCGGGTGAGTCTTCGGTGATCGCCGACGAGCTGAGCAGCACGACCCGGCGCACGCCGGCGTCGAGCGCGTCGGCCAGGAAGGGCGCGACCAGGCGCGCCGGCTCGGCCTCGCCGATCGGGGCGAGCAGGTACACCGCGGAGACGTCCTGCAGCGCAGCCACCTGCGAGGCGCGGTCGGTCCAGTCGAAGCGCACATGGCCGGGTTCGTGCACCTTGCGGGTGGCGGCCCGTGCCGTGGCACCGCGTTCGCGCAGGCCCGCGACCACCCGGCTCCCGGTGGTGCCGGTGCCGCCGAGGACCAGGACGTCAGCCACGGTCGCTCCCGGCGAACGCCGACGTCAGCTCGTCGACGCCCCCCATCAGCTCGGCCGCGGCGAGCGGGCTCCAGTAGTCGCGGTAGCGCCGGATCTCGCCGTCGTTGATGGTGAGCACGGCGATGTAGGACAGCTCGTACGGCTTCTGCGTCTCCACGACAACACCGGCCGCGGTCATCTCGACGACCACCACGGCCGGGTCGGCGGTCTCGTGCACGGTCTTCGCCGTGATCGCCCGGACGTCGAGCAGGTCCGGGTAGCCACGCAGGTAGTCGGCGATGGCGTTCCGGCCCTCGACGCGCGGCGGGTAGCCCGCCGCGGCGAACGGGAACTCGAGGACGCCGTCCTCGGCCCACAGCCCGGCGAACCCGGCCATGTCGTGCTTCACCAGCAGGTCGAGCGCGTGCTCGACGAGTTCGCTCGGTCGCACGGGTGCCTCCTAGAACGTTTGGACGGGACGGTACCGTCCCGACGTCAATATAGACGGGACGGTACCGTCCCGTCCACCAGCTAGACTGCGCCTCATGGCACGCACCCCGACCGGCGCCGCGGTCCTCCAGCCCGAAGTCACCCTGGCCATCACGGACGCGGTGCTGCACGAGCTCGCCGAACAGGGTTACGGGCGGCTGTCGATGGAAGCCGTGGCGAAGCGGGCCGGGGTCGGCAAGAGCGCGCTGTACCGGCGATGGACGTCGAAGCACGAGATGATCACCGCGGTCGTCGCGGAGTTCAGCGTGTCACGCGCGGTCCTCGAGGACACCGGTTCGCTGCGCGGCGACCTGCGGGTGACGCTGCAGGGGATGATCGACTGGCTCACGCACCCGCTGTTCTCGCGGATCCTGCCGGACCTCGTCGCCGAGGGCGCGCGCAACCCGGAGATGGCCGAAAGCGCGCGCACGAGCATCGGCGGCCCCCGGCGCGACCGCGCGGAGGTGATGCTGCGCCGCGCGATGGACCGGGGCGAAATCCCGGCGGACCTGGACGTCGAGATGGCGATGGACGTCCTGGGCGCGCCGATCTACTGGCGCATGGTGGTCCGCCGGGCCCCGGTGGAGCCGGACTACCTGGAGCAGCTGGTGGAGTACGTCCTGCGCGCGCTGGGCGCGCAGGACGGCTGACTCAGGTCCGGTCGGGCTCGCCGCTGACGCGCTTGATGTTCGCGCCCAGGCGGTTCAGGTTCTCGACGAAGTGCGGGTAGCCGCGGTCGATGTGGAAGACGTCCCAGACCTCGGTGACGCCGTCCGCGCACAGGCCGGCCAGCACCAGCCCCGCGCCCGCGCGGATGTCCGACGCCCAGACTGGTGCGCTCGACAGCCGCTCGACGCCGCGGACCACCGCGTGGTGGCCGTCGGTGCGGGCGTCGCCGGAGAGCCGGATCATCTCCTCGATGAAGCGGAAGCGCGCCTCGTAGACGTTCTCCGTGATCATCGACGTGCCCTCGGAGACCGCCGACAGGGCGACCGCGAACGGCTGCAGGTCGGTCGCGAAACCCGGGTACGGCAGGGTGACCCAGTCGACCGCCTGCGGCCGCTCGGGCTGCACGATCCGGAAACCCTTGTCGCCGAACGTGGTGACTTCGGCGCCGGCCAGCTCGAGCTTGTTCAGCACCAGGTCGAGGTGGTGCGGGTTGACCCCGCGCACGGTCAGGTCGCCGCGGGTCATCGACGCCGCGAAGGCCCAGGTCGCGCCGACGATCCGGTCGCCGATCACGCTGTGCTGGGTCGGGTGCAGCTGCTCCACGCCGTGCACGGTCAGCGTCGACGTGCCGGCGCCTTCGACCTTCGCGCCCATCTCCACCAGCATCGTGCAGATGTCGACGATCTCGGGCTCGCGCGCACAGTTGTCGATCACCGTGGTGCCCTCGGCGAGGACGGCGGCCATCAGGATGTTCTCGGTCGCGCCGACACTCGGGAAGTCCAGCCAGATCTGCGCGCCGACCAGCGTGTCGGCCTTGGCGACGACGCAGCCGTGCTCGATGGTGCTCGTCGCGCCCAGCTTGCGGAGGCCGTTCTGGTGCATGTCCAGCGGCCGCGAGCCGATCGCGTCACCGCCCGGCAGCGCCACGACGGCCTGCTTCAGCCGGCCGACCAGCGGCCCCAGCACGCAGACGGACGCGCGCAGCTTGCCCATCGCCGCCGAGTCCGCGCGGTGCGAAAGCTCGGCGGGCGTCGTGATCGTGGCGGTGTCGCCCTCGATGACGACCTCGCAGCCGACGCTCCGCAGCACGTCGCCCATCAGCGGGACGTCGAGGATCTGCGGGCAGTTCGTGATGGTCGTGGTGCCCTCCGCGAGGAGGGCGGCGGCCATCAGTTTCAGCACGCTGTTCTTCGCGCCGACCACGTCGACCTCGCCGACCAGCCGGGCTCCGCCATGCACGTCGAAGTGCTCGCTCATGGCCGCCAATCATGCCCTCTCGCCCGGATTCGGCCCGGGCGGGGGCCGCTATGGTGGCTTCATGGTCGTTCGCATCAACCGCGTGTACACCAAGGTCGGCGACAACGGCACGACCGCGCTCGGCGACGGGTCGCGCGTGCCGAAGACGTCCCCCCGGCTGGGGGCCTACGCCGACACCGACGAGGCGAACTCCGTCATCGGGCTGGCCGTCGCGATGGGCGCGCTGCCGGACGAGATCACCGGCGTCCTGCGCACCCTGCAGAACGATCTCTTCGACGTCGGCGCCGACCTGTGCCTGCCGATCCAGGACGACCCGCCGTACCCGCCGCTGCGCATCACGGAGAAGTACCTGGAGCGGCTCGAAGGCTGGTGCGACGACTTCAACGACCGCCTGCCCAAGCTGACGTCGTTCATCCTGCCGGGCGGCACGCCGGGCGCGGCGTTCCTGCACCAGGCGCGCACGGTGTCCCGCCGCGCGGAGCGCTCGGCGTGGGAGCTGTACGAGGCCGAGCCGGAGACGACGAACCCGATCGCGGTGAAGTACCTCAACCGGCTCTCGGACCTGCTGTTCATCCTGGCCCGGCTGGCCAACCCCGAAGGTGACGTGCTCTGGCAGCCGGGCGGGCAGCCCGCCTAGATCCCCCAGCTGTCGCGCAGCGACCGCAGGGCCTGGTGGAAGCCGGGGAACGTCTTCTTCACGCACTCCGGGTCGTCCAGCGTGACGCCGTCGACCAGCAGGCCGGTGATGCTGAACGCCATCGCGATCCGGTGGTCGCGGCGGCACTTGACCAGCGCACCGGTGGGCACACCGGGCTGGATCTCGATCCAGTCGCGGCCCGTCTCCACGGAGACGCCCAGTGCGCGCAGGTTCTCCTCGCACGCGTCCAGGCGGTCGCACTCCTTGATGCGGGTGTTGTAGACGTCCTCGATCCGCACCGGGCCGGACGCGAACGGCGCGATCGCCGCCAGCGTCGGGACCGTGTCGGAGATGTCGCGCATGTTCACCGTGACCCCACGCAGGCCTTCCGACGGGCCCGCGACGGTCACCGAGTCCTCTTCGAGCTGGACGTGGGCCCCCATCTGCTCGAGGACGTCCACGAACCGCACGTCCCCCTGCAGCGCCGACGAACCGAGGCCGGGGATGGTCACCGTGCGGCCGGTGACCGCCGCCGCGGCCAGGAAGTAGCTGGCCGTCGACGCGTCGGGCTCCACCGGGTAGTCGCACGCCTGGTACGGCCGCGGCGGGACGATGAACGTCTTGCCCTCACGGCGGACGTCGACGCCGAAGCGCCGCATCATCTCCAGCGTGATCTCGACGTACGGCACCGACACGAGGTCGGTCACCGTGATCCGCAGCCCCTCCGCGGTCAGCGGCCCGAGCAGCAGCAACGCCGTCAGGAACTGCGACGACAGGCCCGCGTCCAGGGTCAGGTCGCCGCCCTTGACGCCGTTCGCGCGGACGGTCAGCGGGTGGTGGCCCGGCTCGCCCTCGAAGGTCAGGTCGACGCCCAGCTCCTGCAGCGCGCCGGTCAGCGGCCCCAGCGGGCGGCGGCGCATCTGGTCGGAGGCGTCGAAGTGGAACGTGCCGGTGCCGGCCGCGGCGAGCGCGGGCAGGAAGCGGGCCGTGGTGGCGCCGTCGCGGCAGAAGACGTCCGCCTCGGCGACACCCGGTCCGGACGGCCGGCCCTCGATCGTCCAGGCGCCCGGCTGCCGGTCCACCTGGTAGCCGAGCTTCACGAGCCCCTCGGCGAAGCCCTCGGTGTCGTCCGAATGCAGCGGACGGCCGAGCACGGTGGTGCCGTGCGCGGCCGCCGCGAGGAACAGGCCGCGAGCGGTGACGGACTTGGAGCCGGGGATCTCGACGAGAGTCACGAACCCCAGTTTAGTGGGGCGAGATCTCCGCCATCGGACCCCAGTCGGAGGCGTCCTGGACGTTGATGATCTGCGGGTTGTCCGAGATGTAGGCACCCAGGTTCGCGACGGCCCACTTGAAGTGGTCGGAGCCGACGTGCGCGACGGCGGCGTCCTGGCCCTCGAAGCCTTCGACCAGCACGTACGTGTTCTTGTCTTCGAGACTGCGGGACCACTCGAAGAACCGGTTGCCCGCCTCGCCGCGGGTGTTCTTGGTGTAGTCCGCCACGATGTCCGGCCAGGCTTCGGCGTGCTCCGGTTTGACCGGGAACTTGACCACGATGAAGATCATGCGTTCAACCGTAGGCCAAAACGGCCGCCATGGCTGTCTCGGTTTGAGACAGCACCTGAGACAGCCGGTGTCAGGAAGCGCGCGGGAGACGTCGCCCGGGCGGGGCCGATTCGAGCCACGAGAGGAAGCCGGTGAGCGCACCCGGGCCCATGGCGATCTCGATCGCCTCCTGGGTCTCGGACTCGCAGCGCAGCACGATGGCGCCTTCGGGGACGGCGTAGGCCTCGGTGCCGGAGGGGTCACGGCGGTCGGCGATCTGCATGCTCGCCCGCTGGAAGACGCGGTCCGGGCCGCTGCGCAGGCTCCACACGCGGTACCAGACGAACTCGTCACCCTCGTACCGGCCGAGCCCCAGGTGCCAGCTGGCCCGCGCGCTGTCCGGACGCCACCGCAGCGCGACGCTCACGCCCCCGCCGCGGCGCATCCGGATCCACCGCTGGCCGTACCAGCCGGCCAGCACCACGAGCACGATCAGGAGCCCGACTACCACCACGGTGATCTGCACGGCCCGGCTCCTGCCCGTCGCTCGCTCAGGCCGACTGACCTGCTGCGCGGAGCTGGGCCGAGGCCCTCGCCCGCTCGGTCTCGTCGTCCCCGGTCAGGGCCGCCTTCGCCGCTTCTACGTCGATCTCGTCGGAGAGCTCGGCGCTCTCCGCGAGGATGCTCACCCCGGTGCCGGTGACCGAAAGGAAACCGCCGTGCACGGCCGCGAACACCGACTCGCCTTCGGTGGTCGTCACCTTGACCACGCCACCCTCGACGAGCTGCCCGAGCACGGGCTCGTGACCGGCCATGATGCCGATTTCGCCTTCGGTGGTCTGGGCCACCACGAAAGTGGCGGTACCCGACCAGAGACGGCGCTCGACAGCCACCAGCTCCACGGACATCTCAGCCACGTAGCACTCCTTCGCTCGGGGTGTTACCACCGAGTGTAATAGGTCCGTATCCCGGTATGAGAACGGCGGGGGCTCGAGTCCACAGTGGACACCGCCCCCGCCGCCTCAGGGAAGTCACTTCTTGGTGATTTCCTTGTACTTCTTCTCGAGGTCTTCGAGGCCACCGATACCCAGGAACGCCTGCTCCGGGTAGTGGTCGAAGTCACCCTTGGCGATGCGGTCGAACGACTCGATGGTCTCCGACAGCGGCACCGTCGAGCCCGGGATCTGCGTGAACGCCTCCGCGACCAGCATGTTCTGCGAGAGGAAGCGCTCGATCCGGCGGGCGCGCTGGACGGTGAGCTTGTCCTCTTCCGAGAGCTCGTCCATACCGAGGATCGCGATGATGTCCTGCAGTTCCTTGTACTTCTGCAGGATCCGGATGACCTCGGAGGCCACGCGGTAGTGGTCCTCACCGACGATGGCCGGGTCGAGGATCGTCGACGTCGACGCCAGCGGGTCCACCGCCGGGAAGATGCCCTTCTGGAAGACACCACGCGAAAGCTCGGTGGTGGCGTCCAGGTGGGCGAACGTCGCGGCCGGGGCCGGGTCGGTGTAGTCGTCCGCGGGGACGTAGATCGCCTGCATCGAGGTGATCGAACGGCCTCGGGTCGAGGTGATCCGCTCCTGCAGCTGGCCCATCTCGTCGGCCAGCGTCGGCTGGTAACCCACGGCCGAAGGCATCCGGCCCAGCAGGGTCGACACCTCGGAACCGGCCTGGGTGAACCGGAAGATGTTGTCGATGAACAGCAGCACGTCCTGGTTCTGCACATCGCGGAAGTACTCCGCCATGGTCAGCGCGGACAGGGCGACGCGCATGCGCGTGCCCGGCGGCTCGTCCATCTGGCCGAACACGAGGGCGGTGTCGTTGATGACGCCGTCTTCGCTCATCTCCAGGAAGAGGTCGTTGCCCTCACGGGTGCGCTCGCCGACCCCGGCGAACACCGACGTACCACCGAAGTTCCGGGCGACACGGGTGATCATCTCCTTGATGAGCACCGTCTTGCCGACGCCGGCACCGCCGAACAGGCCGATCTTGCCACCCTGGACGTACGGGGTGAGCAGGTCGACGACCTTGAGGCCGGTCTCCAGCATCTCCGTCTTGCCTTCGAGCTGGTCGAAGGAGGGCGGGTTGCGGTGGATGCCCCAGCGCTCGAGGTCGTCACCGTAGCCGGGCTCGTCGAGGCACTCGCCGAGGGCGTTGTAGACGTGGCCCTTGACCTTGTCGCCCACCGGAACGGTGATCGGGCCGCCGGTGTCGGTGACCTCGGCACCGCGGACGAGACCGTCCTGCGGCTGCAGCGAGATGGTGCGGACGAGGTTGTCACCCAGGTGGGAGGCGACCTCGAGCGTCACGGTCTTGCGGAGCTGCTCGAACTCGATCTCGACCTTGAGCGCGTTGAACTGGTCGGGCACGGAACCGCGCGGGAACTCGACGTCGACGACCGGACCGGTCACCGACACGATGCGCCCCTTGGCGCGCGGGGCTTCAGTACTGGTCATCAATCATCACTTCCTGCTGCGGTGAGCGCGTTCGCGCCACCGACGATTTCGGAGATCTCCTGGGTGATCTGCGCCTGGCGGGCCTGGTTCATCTCCCGCGTCAGGTTCCCCACCAGGTCGTTCGCGTTGTCCGACGCGGCCTTCATGGCCGTCCGGCGGGCGGCCAGCTCGGACGCCGCCGACTCGAGCAACGCCGCGTAGAGCCGCGTGTTGATGTACTTCGGCAGGAGCGCGTCCAGCAGCTTGTCGGCACTCGGCTCGAACTCGTAGCTGGGGAGCAGCCCGGCGGGCTTCTCCTCTTCCCCTTCGGAGTACTCGACCTCGAGCGGCGCGACGCGCTTGGCGATCGGACGCTGGGTCAGCATCGACACGAACTCGGTGTAGACGATGTGGATCTCGTCGACACCCTCGATACCGTCGGCGTTGCCGTGCTCGTCGTCGACGCCGGACATGAACGACTCCACCAGGGCCTCACCGGCCGCGACCGCGTCGGTGTAGCCCGGCTGGTCGGAGAAGCCCGTCCAGCCGTCCACCACGTCGCGGTTGCGGAACCGGTAGTAGTTCAGCCCCTTGTTGCCGGTCACGTAGACCCGGGCTTCCTTGCCCTCCTTGCGGAGCAGGGCGAGGAGCTCCTCGGTCGCGCGGAGCACGTTGGAGTTGTAACCACCGCACTGGCCCTTGTCACTGGTCACGACCAGGACAGCGGCCCGCTTCGGGTTCGGGCGCTCGACCAGCATGGGGTGGTCGAGGTTGGCCGCCGCACCGGCCAGCGCCGAGAGCACCTTGGTGATCTCGTCGGCGTACGGCCGGGAAGCGGCGACCTTCGCCCGCGCCTTGGTGATGCGCGCGGTGGCGATGAGCTCCATCGCCTTGGTGATCTTGCCGATCGACTTGGTCGCCTTGATGCGCGACCGAAGTTCCCGGAGTTGTGCGGCCATGAGCTATCAGCTCACTTCTTCGGGGCGGGCTTGTTGACCTTGACGGTCTCCTGCCCGACCTTGTCGGAGTCCATCGCGTCGGCGTCCGACTCGACCAGGGACTTGCCCTCGGAGGTGGTGAACTCCTTCTTGAACTCGTTCACCGCGGCGACCAGCTTGTCGGCGGTCGCGTCCTCGAACTTGCCCGAGTCGCGGATCGCGCCCAGGACGTCGTCGTGCTTGCGGCGGGCCGAGTCGAGGAACTCGTGGTTGAAGCGGCGCACGTCCTCGGTCGGGACCGAGTCGTAGTGGCCGTTCGTGCCCAGCCACACCGTGCAGACCTGCTCCTCGACCGGGATCGGCGAGTACTGCGGCTGCTTGAGCACCTCGTACAGCCGGGCACCGCGCTCGAGCTGCGCCTTGGAGGCGTCGTCGAGGTCCGAGGCGAAGGCGGCGAACGCCTCCAGCTCGCGGTACTGGGACAGGTCGATGCGCAGCGAGCCGGAGACCGACTTCATCGCCTTGACCTGCGCGGCACCACCCACGCGGGAAACCGAGATACCCACGTCGATGGCCGGGCGCTGACCGGCGTTGAACAGGTCCGACTGGAAGAAGCACTGGCCGTCGGTGATCGAGATGACGTTCGTCGGGATGTAGGCCGACACGTCGTTGGCCTTCGTCTCGATGATCGGCAGCCCGGTCAGCGAGCCGGCGCCCAGCTCGTCCGAGAGCTTCGCGCACCGCTCGAGGAGACGGGAGTGCAAGTAGAAGACGTCGCCGGGGAAGGCCTCGCGGCCCGGCGGGCGGCGCAGCAGCAGCGAGATCGCGCGGTACGCGTCGGCCTGCTTGGTCAGGTCGTCGAACACGATGAGGACGTGCTTGCCCTCGAACATCCAGTGCTGGCCGATGGCCGAGCCGGTGTACGGCGCGATCCACTTGAAGCCGGCCGAGTCCGAAGCCGGGGCGGCGACGATGGTGGTGTACTCCATCGCGCCCGCGTCCTCGAGGGACTTCTTGACCGCGGCGATCGTGGAGCCCTTCTGGCCGATCGCGACGTAGATGCAGCGGACCTGCTTCTTCTCGTCGCCGGTGTCCCAGTTGGACTTCTGGTTGATGATCGTGTCCACGGCGACGGCGGTCTTGCCCGTCTTGCGGTCACCGATGATCAGCTGGCGCTGGCCGCGCCCGATCGGGGTCATCGCGTCGATGGCGGTGATGCCGGTCTGCAGCGGCTCCGACACCGGCTGGCGCTCGACCACCGAAGCGGCCTTGACCTCCAGCGGGCGGCGGTCGACGGTCTCGATGTCGCCGAGACCGTCGATCGGGGCACCCAGCGGGTTGACGACGCGGCCGAGGTAGCCGTCGCCGACCGGCACGGACAGGACCTGGCCGGTGCGCTTGACCTGCTGGCCCTCTTCGATGCTTTCGAAGTCGCCGAGGATCGCGGCACCGATGGAGCGCGCGTCCAGGTTCAGTGCGACGCCCAGGACGCCGCCGGGGAACTCGAGCAGCTCGTTGGCCATGGCCGAGGGGAGGCCCTCGACGTGGGCGATACCGTCACCCGCGTCGATCACGACGCCAACTTCTTCCCGGCTCACGTCCGGGGCGTAACTCGAGACGTAGTTCTCGATCGCGCTACGGATCTCATCCGAGGAGATCGTCAGCTCGGCCATGTTCTTCCCGCTCTCGCTTCGTTCTTGCCAGTATGCAAAGTCTTGTGTGGCCGGGGACTAGGCCCGGGCCAGCCGCCTGCGCAGGGCAGCGAGCTGACCCGCCGCGCTCCCGTCGATGATCTCGTCGCCGACGCGGACGACGAGCCCGCCGCCGAGACCGGGATCGACCTCGACGTGCAGCGCGATCGACCGCCCGTAGATGGTGTCGAGCTTCGCGCCCAGCTGGGCGGTCTGCTCGTCGGTCAGGGGGCTCGCGCTGGTCACGTAGGCGACCGAGCGCTGACGGCGTTCCGCGGCCAGCTTGACCAGCGCGTCGAGCCCGGCGCCGACACCGCGGCCCTTGGCCCGGCGGACGACCTGCTCGACGAGGGTCTCGGTGACCACGTCCACCTTGTCGGCGAACAGCCCGCGCACCAGCGAACGCTTCGCGTCGGCGGGACCGGCGAGGTCCGACAGCGCGGTCTCGAGCTCCGGGTGGTTGGCCACGACGCGCGAGACCTGGAACAGCTGGGTCTCGACGGCGTCGATGTTGCCGGTCTTCTCGGCGGCGGTGAGCAGCGCGGAGTGACCGAGCGACTCGAGCCCGTCGACCAGCTGACGAGGGCTGGACCAGCGGCTGCCCGCCACGGCGTCGAGCACCTTCAGTGCCGGTTCGGACAGCTTGCCGTCGAACAGCCGGCGCACCAGCGTGGTGCGCGACTCCGGCGTCGCCGAGGCGTCACTCACCGCCCGGCGCAGACCGATCTCCCGGTCCAGCAGGTCGACGACCGAGAGCAGCTCGTCGCCGACCGTGGCCGCGTCGGCTCCCGCGTCGGCCAGAACCTCGCCGAGGCGTTCCTCGGCGAGGCCGAGCGCTTCACGGCTCGCAGCATGCAGCGTCATTCGGGTCTACTTCCCCGCTCCACCAGCGGCACCGGCGGTGTCCAGTTCCGCGAGGAACCGGTCGACGGTGCCACGACGGCGCGCCTCGTCTTCGAGCGACTCACCGACGATGCGGCTGGCCAGCTCCACGGCGTTGCGGCCCATGTCGGCCCGCAGCTCGGCGATGATCTGCGCCTTCTGGGCCTGCAGCTGGGCCTGCCCCTGGGCGACGATCCGCTGGGACTCGGCCTCGGCGTCGGCCCGCAGCTCCGCCTTGATCTGCTCGGCTTCGAGCCGGGCGTCGTCGCGGATCTTCGCGGCCTCGGACCGGGCTTCGGCCAGCTGCGCCTTGTACTGCGCCAGCGCGGCTTCGGCTTCCGCCTGGGCCTTCTCGGCCTTCTCGATGCCACCCTCGATCTTCTGCGCACGCTCTTCGTACGCGGCCTCGAAGCGAGGGACGACGTACTTCTTGAGGATGAACAGCAGGATCAGGAAGGCGACGATGCCGAGGATCAGCTCCGAGATGTCGGGGATGATCGGGTTGTGCGTCTCGCCTTCTGCGGCGAGGAGCATTGCACTCTTCAGCACGGCGTCTCCTTAAGCGATGAGCTGCTGACTCAGGCGGCGGAGGCGATGAAGTAGATGACGATGCCGATCAGGGCCAGAACCTCGGTCAGCACGAAGGTCGAGAAGCCGATGCCCTGCAGCTTGCCCTGGGCCTCCGGCTGACGCGCGGTGCCGTTGATGACGGCGGCGAAGATCAGACCCACACCGATGCCCGGGCCGATCGCGCCGAGGCCGTAACCGATGGCGGCGAGGCCGGGGTTGATGTTGGCGGCCTGCTCGGCGGCGGCCTGGGCCAGAACGATGTTGCTCACGTGCGTTTCCCTTCACTTCGGTCCACGCGCTCGCGTGGATCGGGGGCTTGTGTTCTCAGTGCTCCGACGCCAGCGCGGCGCCGATGTACCCCGCCGAAAGCAGGGCGAAGATGTAGGCCTGCAGCACCTGGATGAAGGCCTCGAGGAAGGTCATCCCGATGGCGAAGATCCAGGCCACGATCGAAACCGGCTTCAGCGCCCAGCTCGACGTCTCGGTCAGCAGGAAGGTGCCGCCGAGGGTGAACACCGCCAGGATCAGGTGACCGGCGAACATGGCGGCGAAAACACGGATGGCGAGCGTGAGCGGGTTGAGGAAGAACTTCTCCGCGAACTCGATCAGCGAGAAGAGCGGCAGGACCGCCTTCGGCACACCCGGGGGCGCGAGTTCCTTCTTGAAGTAGCCGGCGAAGCCGTGCTTCTTGAAGCCCGCGTAGTGGTACACCGGGTAGACGACGAGGACCGCCAGGGCGACCGGGAAACCGAATCGCGCCATGGTCGGGAACTGGAGCAACGGGATGATCCCGTAGAGGTTGTTCACCAGTACGAAAGTGAACAACGAGAAAACGAGCGGCACATACCGCTTGAAGTCCTTCGAGCCGATCTGTTCGCGCGCGATGTTGTTGCGGCTGAAGTCGTAGATCGACTCGGCGACGAACTGCCCCTTGCCGGGCACGACCTGCAGCTTGCGGGTCGCCAGCAGGAAGTACGTCGCGATGATGACCACCGAAAGCACGACGAGCAGCATCGGCTTGGTGACATCGCCGAACAACGGCGGCAACTCGAAGCTTTCGGCGCCGGGCGGTGCGAACACAGCACCCTCGGCCAATACCAGCGCGCCCACTGGGCTCCTTCCGGTTCTCCCGGCCGGCGTTCACTCCGCCGGGGGAATCGTCACGATCTGGACTTAACGTACCCGATACGCATCGGGACGTCGGAGGCGGCTGCCCCACTGTGCGATGAACACGGCTTCACGTTCTGCACACGGGGTTGTCTCGCGTGAACACTGCCCACGGTCTACTTCGGACCAGCGGCGGAAGAGGCGGAACTACACGGTCGCCACACTGCTGATCGCGGTTCGTCTTAGGGAGCGTGCGGCCGAGGCCGCCACCCTTGACGCGGACCATACCAGCAGGTCAATCAGTGCCGTACAGGCGTACTCCATACCAACCGATCAGCCCAGGACTTAGGTCCCGGGTCGACCCGGGACCCAGGTCCGGCGCCGGCCGGGACCGCGTCCGGAACGCCGCAGGCGAGCCCTCCGGGACCTTTCCGGAGGCCGCGCGCAAGCGCACGACTGTGGTCCCGGTCACACCCGGGCGGCCGCACGCGGACTCACCCTGAGTAACGGACCTGCCCGGCAAACCGGACAGCCGTCAGGACGGGATGATCGTCGGGATCTTGGTCTTGCGGAAGGCGGCGAACTCGGCCGCGGCGGCCAGCAGGATGGCCACGATCATGGTGATGCCGAGCGACATCGGGTGCAGCGCCGTGACGCCCTTCAGCAGCGTCAGCGCGCCGAACAGCAGGACGACCTTCACGACGTAGCCGCCGAGCGCGATCACCATGACGAACATCGGGTCCTGGCCGGCGCTGAAGCGCATCATGCCCAGGGTCGAAAGCGAGGCCAGCATCGCCAGCGCCCCGCCGACGAGCGAGCCCCAGAAGCCCGGCATGCCGTTGAGGATGCTGAACAGCACGATGCAGACCAGCACCGCCGGCGGGGTCACCAGCAGCGAAGCCTTCGTCATGGCGCGGGCCGCCTGCAGCACCACCTTGGCGTGCGGGTTCTCCTGCGCTTCGGTCGAGGTTTCGGTCTCGCTCACGGTCGGCTCCCTGCTCGGTTCGTCCCCGAGTGTAGAGACCCTGGTGGCACGGGGTCCCGGCCACCCGCCCGGACGTCCGGCCACGGCCGCGGGCCGGGTTCAGCCGAGGCGGTTGCGCGAACGCAGCCGCGGGATGATCGAGACCCCCACCGCGAACACCAGGCCGACCCCGATGATCCAGAGCGCCGCGGCGTCGTCGAACAGGGTCACCGAGACCGCGCCGAACGCCAGGATCCCGGCCCACAAGTAGATCAGCAGCACCGCGCGGCGCTGGGAGTGCCCGATCTCCAGCAGCCGGTGGTGCAGGTGCATCTTGTCGGCCGCGAACGGGCTCTCCCCGCGGCGGGTGCGGCGCACGACCGCCATGATCAGGTCCAGCATCGGCACGAACAGCACCGCCGCCACGACCACCAGCGGCGAGAGCAGCGCGATCGCGTCCTTGCCGCTGAACTGCGGGTAGGGCACGCGCCCGGACGCCGACGTCGTCGCGCCCGCGAGCATCAGGCCGATCATCATCGACCCGGAGTCGCCCATGAATATCTTGGCGGGCTGGAAGTTGTACGGGAGGAACCCCAGACAGGCGCCGGCGAGGGTGGCCGCGATCAGCGCGGGCGGGTACGTGCCGACGTCGCCGCCGGAGCTGTCGAGCAGGCCCAGCGAGAACGCGCACGTGGCCGCCGCCGCGATGAAGCCGAGGCCGCCGGCCAGGCCGTCGAGGCCGTCGACGAAGTTCATCGCGTTGACCATCACCACGACCATCACGACGGTCAGCAGCGCGCCCTGGTTCTTGTCGAGCACCAGCACCGAGCCGAACGAGCCGCCGGTGCCGCCCCACGGCACCCAGAACGACACCCACTGCACGCCGAAGATGACCAGGATCCCGGCGCACATGACCTGGCCGGCCAGCTTCGTCCAGGCGTCCAGCTCGAACCGGTCGTCCAGCGCGCCGATCAGCGAGATGACGGCGGCGGCGAGCAGCACGCCGACCGAGTCGAACGAGGCGTCGAAACCGTGTGACAGCGCGGGCAGCTGGTGGGCCAGGCCCATCGCGCCGGCGACGCCGAGGAGGATGCCGATCCCGCCCATCCGCGGGATGGGCGCGACGTGCACGTCGCGCGCGCGGGGGTTCGCGATCGCGCCGACGCGGATCGCGATCCGGCGCACGACGCCGGTGAGCAGGTAGGTCACGGCCGTCGCGGTCAGCGCGACGAGGATGTATTCCCGGATCGGGAGAAGACCGGATGTGGGCGGCACGGGTGCGTCACGCTCGCGGGGTCGGGGTCACCCGCGACACGCTATCGTGCCGCGCCGGGCGCCTTGATCCGGCTTCACGCCAACGATTCCGCGGGGACACCGAGCACCTCCGCGATGGCGTCCTTGCTCACGGCGCCTTCGCGCAGCACCACCGGTTCGGTGCCGGTGAGGTCCACGATGCTCGACGCGACGGCCTCGCCGCTGGAGCCGCCGTCGAGGTACACCGCGACCGAGTCGCCGAGCTGTTCCTGCGCGTCCTGCGCGGTGCTCGCCGGCGGGCGGCCGGAGACGTTCGCGCTCGAGACGGCCATCGGGCCGACGTCGCGCAGGAGTTCCAGTGCCACCGGGTGCAGCGGCATCCGGAGCATCACGGTGCCGCGCGCGTCGCCGAGGTTCCACTGCAGACTCGGCGCGTGCGGGAGCACAATGGACAGATCGCCGGGCCAGAACGCTTCGATGAGCGCACGCGCCTGCGGCGGCACGCCGAGCACCAGACCGTCCACAGTGGACCAGGAGCCGACGAGCACGCCCACCGGCATGTCCGGGCCGCGGTTCTTGGCGCGCAGCAGCGCCTGGACGGCGCCCGCGTCGAACGCGTCGGCGCCGATGCCGTAGACCGTGTCGGTCGGCAGCACGACCAGCCTGCTCGACCGGACCGCGCCGGCCGCCGCGGAGAGTCCGTCGGCCCGGGAGTCGCGCTTGCTGCAGTCGTAGACCACGCTCATGGCGGCAAGCCTAGCCTCGTGAGTGGTAAGGAGGGTCGGAACCCTCCTCACCACCCACGAGGGCGGGGATCAGAAGCCGAACGCCGCGCAGGTCGCGGTGGCCGTCTTCGACGGGTCGCTCACCGACGTCGCGGTCAGCTTGACGCGGGCCGCGAGGTCGCCGCCCGGGCCGCGCTTGGCGTAGGCCGGCACCGTCACGTGCTGGCCGAACTTCGCCGTGGCCAGCTCGTTCGGGAGCCGGACCTGCCAGCCCTTGGCGTCGGTCGCCACGCTCAGCCGGTAGGTGTCGGTGTCGTACGGCGCCTTCGCGCCCTTCGCCGAACCCGTGTTGAACAGGCCGAAGTCGCAGGTCGCGAGCCCGCCGCGGGCGAACGCCGGCAGCGCCGGGGTCACCGCCGCGCCGCGCGCCTGGCTGCCCGCGCCGTCGAGCGAAGCGACCGTGACGGTGTACGAGAGCACACCCTTGCGGTCCCGGGCGAGGTCGGTGACCAGGAACTTCAGCCGGTTGGCCTGGTCGGTGTACTCGTACGGGCTCGCCGCCTCGGTGCCGGCCTTGAACAGGGCGTCGTTGAGCTGGCGGTAGTCACCGATGGTGATCTTCACCGGGGTGCCGTCCGGCTTGGTGTAGTCGGTGATGCCGATGTCGGCCGGGTTGGCGTCGATCACCCACTCGAAGGGCGCGTTGTCCTTGTCCTTCGTCTTGGCGAGCAGCACGCCGGAGTCGGGCGAGAAGGAGTCCGCGCCCATCCGGTCGACGACCTCGAGGGTGTAGTTGTCGTACCCGCCGCCGTCGCAGAACGGGTCGGTCGCCTTGTCGCACTTCGGGCTCTTGTCGCCGCCGGTGAGCTTGATGTTCAGCCCGGTGAACGCGCCGGGCTGCGGGTCGGCCTCGCGGGCGGTGATGCGCGCCGACACCGGCCCGGAAGCCGCCAGCTGGTTGCGGTCGAGCTGCAGGACGTCGGCCGGGTCGACGATGCCGAGCTTCATCTTGTTGCGCAGCATGTGCTGGGCACCCATCGAGCTGCCCTGCGTCGCCGGGATCTGCCAGCGGGTGTGCGGGCCGCCGGGACCGTTGAACGTGCCGCGAGACAGCATTTCCCAGGCGCCGGAGTAGTCCCGCCACGGTGGGATCCCGAACGGGTTGTTGTAGTTGTCGCCGATGCCGAGGATGTGGCTGAACTCGTGGGCGTAGGTCGACTGCCCGGAGCTTTCGGCCTGCACCGAGCTGCCGTTCCCGGCGTTGGGCCAGATGCTGGCGGCCGACGCCCACGACGTCCACGGGACGTACCGGGTGGCGGCGTAGTTCGGCAGGTCGTGGTTCGGCGGGCCGAACGCGTCCGGGACGTTCTCCTTGGTGCCGAACTTCATCTCGCCGAACTCCTGCCAGGTCGAGCTTTCGTCCTGGCCGGCGGAGAGATAGAAGACGAAGTCGAACTGGTTCGCCGCGTCACCGACGTCGGCGCGCCAGGCGTTCCCGGCGTCCGTGCGGATGTCGCGGTCGCAGTTCGCGGACGGCGGGCACGCGTCCGGCTGGAACTCCATGCCGTACTCGTAGGACTGCCCGGGCATCCGGTACGGCCCGAACGCCGTCAGCTGCACGCCGAAGCGGCCGCCGGAGTCCTCCATCCAGTACTCGTTGATGGTGTGCCCGTTGTTGAGGGCTTCGGGTTTGTTGAGGAAGTCCTGGTAGTACTGCGCGACGTTCGCGCGCGGGATGTTCGCGGCGGCGGGGCCGGGGTTGCCGAACACGGTCGAGCTCGGTGCCTTCGTGACGACGAAGTCCTGGTCGGGGTAGTCGGCGAGGACGACAGCGCCCTTGAAGGTGCGCTGCGTCGGCTTGAGGGAGGGGTCGGCCCAGTTCGTCCCGGGCACCTTCTTGTAGTCGGACCACGTCATGTGGTCCTGGTTCTCCCAGTGCGCGGCGTCGATCGGGGCGGGCCAGTCACGGGTGAGCGGCTCGGCGGCGGCGGTCCCGGCACCGAGACCGGACAGCACGACGACGGCCGCGAGCAGGGCGAGCGCTTTCGGGGTTCTGGCGCGCATCTGCGGCTCCTTCACTGGGAACCGGCGGGGGTGGCGGTTTCCCGTGATCGACCGTATTGAGCCGCGCTGTCTGGCTTCTGCCTCGAAGCGAGGGTCCACCCGCTTGCCCCACGACGAAAGTCTGGCCGGTTTGTCAGGCCCCGACCCGGCGCTGTGGACAAGTCCGGCCGCGCAGCTGTCGGGCACCGGGAACTGTCGGTGGCCGGCGGTAGCGTGGAAAACGGGGGCTGCTCAGCCCAGCCGCTTCGCCGTGACGAAGCGGGCGCGGCCCGCCAGGTCGAGGTGGCCCTCGACGCCGGTGAGCACCCGGCGGGCGCGGACCAGGGCCGGGACCGCCGAGCCGTGGGTGTCGTCGTGCTCGATGGCCAGGCCGCCGCCCGGACGCAGGAGCCGCGCGCCCGCCGCGATCGCGTGGCGGATCACCGCCAGGCCGCTCTCCTCGGCGAACACCGCGCGCGGCGGGTCGTGCTCGGCGACCTCGGGCGGCACCGGCGTGCCGTCCGGGACGTACGGCGGGTTGCACAGCACCAGGTCGACCAGGCCGTCGAGCTCGGCGAACATCGTCGGGTCGGCGATGTCGCCGGAGTACAGCCGGATCGGGGTGTCCCCGGCGTCGGCGTGGACGTCCGCGTTGTGCCGCGCCCAGGCCAGCGCCTGCGGGTCGACGTCCACCGCGTAGACGACCGCGTCCGGGCGCGCGTGCGCGACGCCGAGCGCGAGCGCCCCGGAGCCGGTGCACAGGTCGACCACGACCGGGAACTCCCGGCCCTGCAGGAACTTGACGCCCCATTCGAGCAGCAGCTCGGTCTCCGGCCGCGGCACGAACACCCCGGCCCCGACCGCGACGGTGATGTCACCCAGCGCGGCCCAGCCGGTGAGGTACTGCAGCGGGATGCGCTTCGCGCGCTGCTGGACGAGCTGCCCGATGGCCTCGATGACCGGCGGGTCGACCAGCGGCACCATCGGCAGCCGCCCGCGTTCGACCCCGAGCACGTGCGCGGCGATCACCTCGGCGTCGAACCGCGGCGACGCGACACCCGCGCGTTCGAGAATGCGGGTGGCCTCGATGATGGCCAGGCGCAGCGGCTGCCGATTCACTCGTCGTCCTTCACCTCGTCAAGCCTGGCACACCAGGCGGAACTCCCCTGTCAGGACACGCGCCGGTCCCGCGCCGTCCAGCGTATCGAGCGGGCGGTCATCCGCCCTCTTCGGTCAGGTACCCGGCCAGGGCGCTGCGACGGCGCTGGAGCGTCCCGATCCGGTCGTCCATCGCCGTCAGCTCGCGGTGCAGCACCTCCGCCAGCTCCGGGCAGAGGTCCAGGTGGGCCTCCTCGCCGCGCGCGCACTGCAGCGCCGACGCGATGACCTCCGTGTTCAGCCCGGCGCCGAGGAGCCGGCGGATCTGCCGGACGCGCACGAGCGCCTCCCCGTCGTAGCACCGGTAGCCGTTGCCGTCGCGCGAGGCCACCAGCAGGCCCTGCTCCTCGTAGTAGCGCAGCAGCCGCGTGCTGACACCCGTCCGTTCCGCGAGCTCGCCGATCCGCATCCGACCCCCGGGGTTGACCTTCACACCGATGTGAAGACCTAACGTCGCCGGCATGACCGAACATTTCCACCACGTCGTCCGCGGGTCGGGCCCCGGCCTGCTGCTCGCCCACGGCGGGGGCGGCAGCGTCGAGGGCAACTTCGGCGCCATCCTGGACGATCTCGCGCGGACGCACACCGTCGTCGGCCCCGACTACCCCGGCTCCGGCGCGACGCCGCGCAGCGAGACCCCGCTCGACCTGGACGAACTCGCCGACGAGCTGGTCGCGATCGCCGTCGACGCCGGCCTCGGACGCTTCACGGTCCTCGGTTACTCGCTGGGCACCGCCGTGGCCGTCCGGGCTGCGACCCGGCACCCGGACCGCGTCACCGGGTTGATCCTGACCAGCGGGTTCGCCCGGCTCGACAACCGGATCCGGCTCGCCGTCGACGTCTGGGCGGCACTGCTGCACGACGACCGGAAGCTGCTGGCGAAGTTCCTCACGCTGGTCGCGACCGGCCGCGACCACCTCGAAGCCCTGACGCCCGAGCAGCTGGAAACGGCTGTCGACCGGCTCGCCGCGTTCGTCCCCGACGGCAGCCCGGAGCACGTCGGCCTGGTCGCGGAGGTCGACACCCGCGCCGAGCTGGCCGGGATCGCCGTGCCTGCGCTCGTCGTCGCCACCACCCTCGACGGGCTCGCGTCGCCCGCGCTGTCGCGGGAGCTGGCCGCCGGGATTCCCGGCGCCGAACTGGTCGAGATCGAAGCCGGGCACGACATCGGTGCCGAAGCCCGCGACGAGTGGCTCGCCGCGATCGAAAAATTCCTCGGGAGGATCTGATGGACCTCGAAGTCGTGCTGCCGAACGAGCAGGCAGACCTGCCGCCCGGCCGCCCCGCCGAGCTGGCCCGCGTCGCCGAGGACCTCGGCTACCGCACCGCGTGGCTGCCCGACCACCTGATCCCGCCCGGCGCGTTCGGGGACGTCTTCGGCGGCGTCTACGAGCCGCTGGTGACCCTCGCCCACATCGCCGCGCTGACCAGCCGGATCCGGCTCGGGACGTCGGTGCTGATCGTGCCGCTGCGGGAGCCGTTCGCGCTGGCCAAGCAGGTCGCGACGCTCGACCGGCTGGCCGGGCACCGCTTCGACCTCGGTGTGGGCACCGGCTGGAACGAGCCCGAGTTCGCGGAGGTCGGGGCCGACTTCGCGGCCCGCGGCAGGCGGACCGACACCACCCTCGACCTGCTCGGGGAGCTGTTCCGCACCGGCCGCGGCCCCGGCGGCGGGTACTTCGAGCCGCGGCCGGCGGGCCCGGTGCCGATCACCGTCGGGGGCAACTCCGTGGTCGCGCTGCGGCGCGCCGCCCGGATCGGCTCGGCTTGGCAGAGCGCCGGGCTGTCCCCCGCCGACTTCGGGGAGCGCGCCGCGACCCTGCGGTCGCTGGCCGGCGACCGGCTCGTCCGGGCCACGGCGCGGATGCAGTGGCGGGACGACGCCGCGACGACCGCCGGCGACGCGCGTGCCTACCGGGACGCCGGCGCGGACGCCGTGGCCGTCCACTTCGGCGGCGAGGAGGGCAGCGAAAGCCGGATGCGCGCACTCGCCGCCGCGGCCGGCTGACCGGGTCCCGGCGTGACGGCCGGTCCGATCTCCTAGGATGCAGGGCACCGGGTCGGGGAATCGCCTGCTCCACGGCGCCGCCCGCACCTTTCGCACCGAAACTCCGGGGAGCCCCGCAGTGCCCACTGAGCCGATCACCCGCCGGGTGGCGTTCATCTTCCCGATCTTCAACGAGGAAGAGAACATCGACCTGCTGCACAGGACGGTGGACGAGGTGACCGCGCCGCTGGCGGACCGGTACGCCTTCAGCTTCATCTACGTCGACGACGGCAGCCGGGACCGCTCGCTGGAGAAGCTCACCGAGCTCGGCGCCAGGGACGACCGGGTCACGGTGGTCGAGCTGTCCCGCAACTTCGGGCACCAGATGGCCGTCACGGCCGGGCTCGACCTGGTCGACGCGGACGCCACCGTCATCATGGACAGCGACATGCAGGACCCGCCGCGGGTGGCGCTCGAGCTGATCGAGAAGTGGGAAGAGGGCTTCGACGTCGTCTACGCCCAGCGCCGCTCGCGCCAGGACTCGGCGTTCAAGAAGTTCACCGCCGGGGCGTTCTACTGGTTCCTGCGGAAGATGGCCGCGGTCGACATCCCGAAGAACACCGGCGACTTCCGGCTCGTCGACCGCAAGGTCGTCGACGAGCTGCGCAAGTACCGCGAGCGCGACCGCTTCCTGCGCGGGCTGGTCAGCTACATCGGGTTCAAGCAGACCGCCGTGCTCTTCGACCGCGACAAGCGGCACGCGGGCGTGACGGGCTACCCGCTGCGCAAGATGCTGCGCTTCGCGGCCGACGGCATCCTCGGCTTCTCCGTGACGCCGCTGCGGATGATCACCCGCTTCGGTTACCTGATCTCGTTCCTGAGCTTCCTCGGCATCCTCTACGTCGGCGGGGTCAAGCTGTTCGCGCCGGAGACCGCGGTGCCCGGCTGGGCGTTCCTCGGCGTCGCGATGTTCTTCCTCGGCGGGATCCAGATCATCATGCTCGGCGTGCTCGGCAGCTACATCGGCCGCACGTACTCCCAGGTGCAGAACCGGCCGCTGTACGGCGTCGCGTCGGTGCGCACGGGCCGGGCCGAGCCTGCCGAGGCCCGCGAGGGCGCCGACCTGGGAAGTGGCACCCGGTGAAGCTGATCACCCCCACTCAGCTGCGCTTCGCCATCGTCGGAGTGGCGAACACGCTGGTCGACGCGCTCGGTTACGCGCTGCTGGTGACGCTGGGCGTCCCGCTGTTCGTGGCGAACTTCATCTCGACGACCGCGGGCATGCTGCTCAGCTTCGGCCTGAACCGCAGCTTCACGTTCCGCGCGAAGGACGGTGACGTCCGCCGCCAGGCGCTGCTGTTCTTCGCCGTCACTGCGTTCGGCCTCTGGGTGGTGCAGGCGCTGATCATCCTGGCCGTCACCAAGGCGTTCCCCGGCGTGCACGTGCTGATCCCGAAGTTCGCCGGGATCGCGGTCGGCCTGGTCTGGAACTACGTGCTCTACCACAAGGTCGTCTTCCGGCAGCGGCCCTCGGCGGCCGAGGCGCCGGTCCCGGAGGTTTCGCATGACTAGCACCGCCGTCCCGGCCCGGGCGGCCGAAGCGGCCGAGCCGGAGACCACGGAACCCGTCCGCGGGAACCGCTGGGGCTGGCTGCGCAGCGACTACGCCCGCGTCCTGGCCATCGTGCTGGCCTGGAACGTCGTGCTGATCGCCGTGGCGTGGCTGTTCGGGCCCTCCACCCCGGCCAGCGAGGGGATTCCGAAGACCGGCATCGGCTCGACGCTGAGCCTGCTGTCGCACACCTACCGCTGGGACGCCGGCAACTACGGCGAGATCGCCGCGCACGCCTACACCGGCAGCTACGTGCCGACCCGGGCGTTCTACCCGGTGTTCCCGATCCTGGTCTGGCTGGTGCAGACGGTCAGCTTCGGCACGCTCGGCCTGCTCGCCGCCGGGTTCCTGGTCAACGTCGTGGCCACCTGGCTGGCCGCGGTGGCGCTGCTCCAGATCGGCCGGCACTTCTTCGCGGGCGAGCGGGCCCCGTGGCTGGTCGTCGCGGCGTTCCTCTCCGCACCCGCCGCGTTCTTCCTGCACTCGTTCTACAGCGAGGCGGTGTTCTGCGCGCTGGGCTTCTGGGCCTACCTGTTCGCGCTGCGCCGCCAGTGGCTGTGGATGGGCCTGACCCTGATCCCGCTGACGGCCTCGCGCGTCACCGCGGCGGTGTTCGTCGGCCTGTGCTTCCTGGAGTTCTGGCGCTCCAAGGACTGGAAGCTGCGAGGCCTGCTCTCGTGGCACCTGCTGTGGTTCCCGGCCGCGTTCCTCGGGCTCGGCGCCGTGATGGCGTACATGAAGGTCCAGACGGGCAGCGCGTTCGCGAGCTTCAACGCGCTCAAGGGCGTGGCGACCTGGTCGTACCACCACTTCGACCCGAACATCGTCAAGACGCTCTGGACCGAAGGCAAGATCACCGGCCACGCGCTGCTCGGGGACACCCCGATGGACTCGTGGACGCTGCTGAGCCACGTCCTGCCGCTCATCGGCCTGGTGCTGCTCTTCGTGTCGTCGGTGTACGTCCTGGTCGCGCTGCGCTCAAAGGGCGTTCCGCTGGCGCTGTTCGGGTTCGCTTCGATCGTGATGCTGACGATGAACAGCAACGTCGTGTCGGTGCACCGCTACCTGCTGCCGTGCCTGGTGATGTACGTGGCGCTGGTGCTGTTCGGCGAACGCCGCCCGCAGCTGCGCGGCACGGTGCACGTCGTCCTCTACGCGAACTCGCTGCTCTGCGGCGCGATCTTCCTCCGCTTCATCTCGGGCAACTGGGCGGGCTGAGCTTCCGCGCAGACACACTGAAGGCCGTGCAGCAGAGCTGCACGGCCTTCAGTCGTTTCGGGGCGTCAGCCGGCCGAGAGCGCCAGGCGTTCTTCGCGGTCCGCCGTCGCCAGGGCGTCCAGGACGCCGTCCAGTTCGCCGTCCAGGACCTGGTCCAGGTTGTACGCCTTGTAGTTCACCCGGTGGTCCGAGATGCGGTTCTCGGGGAAGTTGTACGTGCGGATGCGCTCCGAGCGGTCGACCGTGCGGACCTGGGAGCGGCGGGCGTCGGACGCCTTGGCCGCGGCCTCCTCCTCGGCGACCGCCTGGAGGCGGGCCTGCAGCACCTGCAGCGCGCGGGCGCGGTTCTGGATCTGCGACTTCTCGTTCTGGCACGAGACGACGATGCCGGTCGGCAGGTGGGTGATCCGCACCGCCGAGTCGGTCGTGTTGACGCTCTGGCCGCCCGGGCCCGACGAGCGGAAGACGTCGATGCGCAGGTCGTTCGGGTCGATCTCGACCTCGACCTCTTCGGGCTCCGGGTAGATCAGCACCCCGGACGCCGACGTGTGGATCCGGCCCTGCGACTCGGTGGCCGGCACCCGCTGGACGCGGTGCACGCCGCCCTCGAACTTCAGGCGGGACCAGACGCCGTCGACGACCGCCGCCTTCGTCTTGATCGAGAGGGTGACGTCCTTGAAGCCGCCCAGGTCGGAGTCGACCGAGTCGAGCACCTCGGCTTTCCAGCCGTGCCGCTCGGCGTAGCGCAGGTACATCCGCAGCAGGTCGCCGGCGAACAGCGCCGACTCCTCGCCGCCCTCACCGGACTTGATCTCCATCACGACGTCGGAGCCGTCGTACGGGTCGCGCGGCAGCAGCAGCTCGGTGAGCTTCGACTCCAGCTCGGGGATCCGCGCGCTCAGCTGCTCGGCCTCCGCGGCGAACTCCGCGTCTTCCGAGGCCATCTCCTTCGCCGCCGCGAGGTCGTCACGGGTGGTGTCGAGCTCGTGGACGGCCCGCACCACGGGCGTCAGCTCGGCGTAGCGGCGGCCGAGCTTGCGGGCGCGCGCCTGGTCGGCGTGCACCGCCGGGTCCGCCAGCTGGGTCTCCAGCTCGGCGTGTTCGGCGAGCAGCCCCTTGAGCGAGCTCGAATCCACCTCTGCCACCTCTCGGCTCGTTCTGGACATAAAGCAACGGCGCCCACCCGCGCGTGCGGGTGGGCGCCGTGAAAAAAGCTACTTGGCGTCGGCGTCCTTCTTCTGACGCTTGCCGTAGCGAGCCTCGAAGCGCGCCACACGGCCACCGGTGTCCATGATCTTCTGCTTGCCCGTGTAGAACGGGTGGCAGTTGGAGCAGATCTCGACGTGGATGGTGCCGCTGGTCTTGGTGCTGCGCGTCGTGAAGGTGTTACCGCAGTCGCAGTCAACGCTCGTGACCACGTACTCGGGGTGAATACCGCTCTTCATGGTGTCCTCTCTCGTTGGCTCCGGGTCCCCAGTCTTCGAGCGGGGTGAACCGGCGCCGGACTTCAGCGGGTAATTCTGCCAGACAGGCTGACGACTACTTGAACAGACCCCGTTGACCTGGTATTCCCAGCGGTCCGAAGATCGAATTCGTACGCCGCCGCGCTGCTCACCGCCCCCGCGCGAACGCCGGGCCGGTGACGGCACCACCGGCGTTCCGGCCTCGGTCGACGCGAGCCCGGAGCACTCCACCGGCACCCGGCTCGTTCGCGCACTGGAACATCAGCGCGTACGCGCCGGCTCGGGCATCGCCGACGGCAGCGGCGGCTCCCCCACCTCCAGCGTCGGCGCGATCGCCACAGCTGGGCACCCGGCGCGGTCCCGCACCAATGAAAAGGGCCCTCCCGACGCATCGGGAGGGCCCTTTCAGCACGAGTCTCAGTCGTCTTCGTTGCCGCCGAGGGCGGTCTTCGAAACCTGCATGAGGAACTCGGTGTTCGTCTTCGTCTTGCGCAGCCGCGAGATCAGCAGGTCGATGGCCTGCTGCGAGTCGAGCGCGTGCAGCACCCGGCTCAGCTTCACGGTCACGGCCAGCTCGTCCGGGTTGAGCAGCAGCTCGTCCTTACGAGTACCCGACGGGTTGACGTCGACGGCCGGGAACACCCGGCGCTCGGCGATCTTGCGGTCGAGCTTGAGCTCCGCGTTGCCGGTGCCCTTGAACTCTTCGAAGATGACCGTGTCCATCGTCGACCCGGTCTCCACCATCGCCGTGGCGAAGATGGTCAGCGAGCCGCCGTTCTCGATGTTGCGCGCCGCGCCGAGGAACCGCTTCGGCGGGTAGAGCGCGGTCGAGTCGACACCACCGGACAGGATCCGGCCGGACGCCGGGGCCGCCAGGTTGTACGCGCGGCCGAGACGCGTGATCGAGTCGAGCAGCACGACGACGTCGTGGCCCATCTCGACCAGGCGCTTGGCCCGCTCGATCGACAGCTCCGCGACCGAGGTGTGGTCCGCCGGCGGCCGGTCGAAGGTGGAGGCGATGACCTCACCCTTGACCGAGCGCTGCATGTCCGTGACCTCTTCCGGACGCTCGTCGACCAGGACGACCATCAGGTGGCACTCGGGGTTGTTCGTGGAGATCGCGTTCGCGATGTCCTGCATGATCGTGGTCTTACCGGCCTTCGGCGGCGACACGATCAGGGCACGCTGTCCCTTGCCGACCGGCATGATCAGGTCGATCACGCGGGTCGTGAGCTTGTGCGACTCGGTCTCGAGGCGCAGCCGCTCGTTCGGGTACAGCGGGGTCAGCTTGGTGAAGTCGGGACGACGCTTGGCTTCGTCCGGCTCCAGGCCGTTGATCGAGTCGACGCGCACCAGCGGGTTGAACTTCTGCCGCTGCTGCTCGCCGTCGCGCGGCTGGCGCACGACACCGGTGATGGCGTCACCGCGGCGCAGGCCGTACTTGCGGACAAGCGAAAGCGAGACGTACACGTCGTTCGGCCCGGCGAGGTAGCCCGAGGTGCGGACGAACGCGTAGTTGTCGAGCACGTCCAGGATGCCCGCCACGGGCAGCAGGACGTCGTCCTCGCGGATCTCGGTGTCCGGCGAACCGGCTTCCCGCTGGCCGCCCCCGCTGCCACGACGGCGACGGTCGCGGAAGCGACGGCCGCGACGGCCGCCTTCCTCGTCGTCGTCCTGCGGCTGCTGGGCGCGGTTGTCGCGGTTGTCCTGACCGCCGCGGCTGCCGCCGTCCTGCTGGTTGCGCTGGCGGTTGCCGTCCTGGCGGTCGTTGCGGTTGCCGCCACCCTGACGCTGCTGGTCGCGGTTGCCGCCACCCTGGCCCTGCTGGCGGTCGCCCTGCTGCCGGTCCGCGCCGTTCTGCCGGTCGCCGCTCTGCTGCCGGTCGCCGCCGCCCTGGCGGTCGCTGCCGTTCTGCCGGTCACCCTGCTGACGGTCACCGCCGCTCTGGCTCTCGGGCGCACCGGCGGCGCGGTTGGAACCGCGGCGACGCCGGCTGCGGCCGCCCTCCTCGGGCGCGCCGTCCTGGCCCTGCTGACCGTCCTGCTTGTCCTGCTGCGGGCGCTCGGCCTGCGGCTGGGTGTCCGCCGGAGCGGCCGGCGCCTCGACGGAAGCCTCCGCGGCCACGGCCTTCTTCGGCTCCGGCTTCGTCTCGACCGGGGCCGAAGCCTTGGGCTCGCTCTTCGGGGCCGCCTTCGGCGGTTCGCCGACGCCTTCCAGAGGCAGGGTCTCGTTCGCCGCACGCTTACGAGACTTGCCCTGACGCTCACGGATCGCGGCGATCAGGTCGCCCTTGCGCATGCCCGTCGTCTCGCCGACGCCGAGCTCCCCAGCCAGCGAACGCAGTTCGGCCACAGTCTTGCCGGTCAACCCGCCGACCGTCTTCTTGGGAGCGGGGGCCGTGCCGTTCGACTCTGCGGCGCCGTTACCCACGTCGCTCAAAAGATCGGTGTTGCTCACACATGTCCTTCCTGACCGATCCACGCCTCCAGGCGGATCAGCGGACTGCCGCTCGCTTCTGATCGCGAACCGGCGTAACTGCCCCCCGATACGGGAGATGAGCTCTTCGGCCGTGCGAAACACAGCTGGAGCGCCTCCACCACAGGGGTTTGCGTCCTCCATTCGGAGGACACGAAATTCGGCACCGCCGAAACCGGAAACCCGCCTGCGTCCCTCCGCGTTACCCCGCTTGCCAGGCGGTGCGGATCTGGCGGATCGACGAAGGATGCCATCCGGGAAAGCTCCCAGGACCGGCACCGGGTGCGGAAACGCACGGTGATCGAACGCCCCCGAGGGTAGACCGCGGCGGTGCCGGGTGCAACAACCACCCCCCGCGTGGCGGGCCCCACCGCAGGCACGTGACCCAGCCTTTACTGAGCCGCAACCTGCACGCCCGCGAGATCCGCGGGCAGCTCGTAGACGTCGAAGCCTTCAACACCCGCCCCTGGCGGCAATATTCCCGTCGTGGTCAGCGCGAGCACCGTCGGGCCCGCGCCGGAGATCGCCGCGGCCACGCCCTGTGCACGCAGCGTGTCCACCAGCCCGGTGCTCGCCGGGTAGGCGGGCGCGCGGTAGTGCTGGTGCAGACGGTCTTCCGTGGCCGCCAGGAGCAGCTCCGGTTTGGCCGTGAGCGCGTGCACGGCCAGCGCGGCGCGGCCGGCGTTGTGCGCGGCGTCGGCGTGCGGCACGGTCGCCGGCAGCAGGCCGCGGGTGGTCGCGGTGGCCGAGCGGACCGCCGGGACCGCGACGACCGGCCGGATGGCGGCGTGCGGGACCAGCCGCTCGGCGTGGAACTCCGCGCCCGCGCACCAGGCCAGCACGAGCCCGCCGAACAGGCTCGCCGCCGCGTTGTCGGCGTGGCCCTCGAAGCCCGCCGCCAGCTGCAGCGCGTCGAACTCGTCGATCTCGCGGCCGGCCAGTGCGTACCCGGCGGCGACGCCGGACACGACCGCGGCCGCCGACGACCCCAGCCCGCGTGCGTGCGGGATCGCGTTGAAGCAGCGCAGGTGCAGGCCGGGCGGCTCGACACCGAGGTGCGCGCAGGTCCGGCGGATGGCCCGCACCACGAGGTGGGTCTCGTCGGTGGGCACGTCGGCGACACCGCCCGCGCCCGCGTCGATCACCTCGACCTTGAGGCCGGCGTCGGTGACCTGCACCTCGACGACGTCGTAGAGCGCCAGCGCCAGGCCGAACGCGTCGAAGCCCGGGCCCAGGTTCGCGGTGGACGCCGGGACGGTCACCTTGAACGCGGTCACCGCAGGTCCAGCGCCGCCGCGACCGCCGAGGGGTCCACCGCCAGCGGTTCGACCTCGACGTTGCCCGCCAGCGCCGTCTGCGGGTCCTTCAGGCCGTGGCCGGTGACGGTGCAGACGACCGTGGCGCCCTTCGGCAGCCGGCCGTCGGCGGCCGTCGCGAGCAGGCCGGCCACGCTGGTGGCCGACGCCGGCTCGACGAACACGCCTTCCCGCCCGGCCAGCAGCCGGTAGGCCTCGAGGATCTTCTCGTCGGTGACGGCTTCGAAGAGGCCGTCCGACTCCTGCTTCGCCTTGACCGCCGCGGTCCACGACGCCGGGCTGCCGATCCGGATCGCGGTCGCGATCGTGTCCGGCTCGGCCACCGGCTCGCCGAGCACGAGCGGGGCCGCGCCGGCCGCCTGGAAGCCGAACATCCGCGGGGTGTTCTTCACCACACCGTCGGCCGCGTACTCCGAATACCCCGCCCAGTAGGCGGTGATGTTCCCGGCGTTGCCGACCGGCAGGCAGTGGATGTCCGGGGCCGTGCCGAGGACGTCGCAGATCTCGAAGGCGGCGGTCTTCTGGCCGGCGATGCGCACCGGGTTGACCGAGTTGACCAGGGTGACGGGGTAGTCGGCGGCGGTCTTGCGGGCCAGCTCGAGGCAGTCGTCGAAGTTGCCGTCGACCTGCAGGATCCTGGCGCCGTGCAGCACCGCCTGGGCGAGCTTGCCCATGGCGATCTTGCCCTGGGGCACCAGCACGGCGCAGGTGAGCCCGGCGCGCACGGCGTAGGCGGCGGCCGAGGCCGAGGTGTTGCCGGTCGACGCGCAGATCACCGCCTTGAGGCCGCTGGCGAGCGCGTGCGTGATGGCCACGGTCATGCCGCGGTCCTTGAACGAGCCGGTCGGGTTCGCGCCCTCGACCTTGAGGTGGACGTCGCACCCGGTCAGCTCCGACAGGTACCGGGCGGGCAGCAGCGGGGTGTTGCCCTCCCCCAGGGTGACCACCCGCGCACCGTCCGGGACCGGGACGCGGTCCCGGTAGGCCTCGATGATTCCCGGCCACGGCTGGCTGATCATGCCTCTTCGCCTTCCACGCGCATCACGGAGACAACTTCGTGGACGACCTCGAGCTTCGCGATCTCGTCCACAGTGGACTGCAGGGCCGCGTCCGGGGCCTGGTGCGTCACGACGACCAGGCTCGCGCGGTCGGCGACGTGGAGCTGGCGCACCGCCGCGATGCTCACGCCGTGCGCGGCGAACGCCTGCGCCACCTGGGCGAGCACCCCGGCGCGGTCGGTCACGGAAAGGCTTACGTGGTACCGGGTCGGGGTCTGGCCCATCGGCCGCACCGGCAGCGCCGCGTGCGCCGACTCGCGCGGGCCGCGCCCGCCCGCCACCCGGTTGCGGGCCACCGCGACCAGGTCGCCGAGCACCGCGCTGGCCGTCGGCGCGCCGCCCGCGCCCTGGCCGTAGAACATCAGCTCGCCCGCGGCGTCGGCCTCGACGTAGACGGCGTTGAACGCGCCGCCGACACCGGCCAGCTGGTGGCTGCGCGGGATCATCACCGGGTGCACGCGGGCAGACACCGACTCGACGCCGTCGTCGTCGGTCACCCGCTCGCAGATCGCCAGCAGCTTGACCGTGCGGCCGAGCAGGCGGGCCGCGCCGAGGTCGGCGGCCGTGACGTCGGCGATGCCCTCGCGGTGCACGTCCGAGGCCGTCACCCGGGTGTGGAAGGCGAGTGACGCGAGGATCGCGGCCTTGGACGCGGCGTCGTAGCCGTCGACGTCGGCGGTCGGGTCGGCCTCGGCGTACCCGAGCCGGCTGGCCTCGTCGAGCGTCTCGGCGTAACCGGCGCCCGTGGAGTCCATCGCGGAGAGGATGTAGTTCGTGGTGCCGTTGACGATGCCCATCACGCGGGTGATCCGGTCACCGGCCAGCGACTCGCGCAGCGGGCGCAGCAGCGGGATGGCCCCGGCGACCGCGGCCTCGAAGTAGAGGTCGGCCCCGGCGGCGTCGGCCGCCTCGAACAGGTCGGCGGAGTGCTCGGCGAGCAGCGCCTTGTTCGCGGTGACCACCGACTTGCCGGCCTTCAGCGCGGCGAGCAGCCAGCTGCGCACCGGCTCGATCCCGCCGACGAGCTCGACCACGACGTCGACGTCGTCGGACGTCACGAGCTTCTCGGCGTCGGCGGTCAGCAGCTCGGGCGGCAGTTCGGGGTGCTTGTCCGGGCGGCGGACCGCGATGCCGGCCAGCTCGACCGGCACACCGGCCCGGGCGGCCAGCTCGCCGGCCTGCTCGGTCAGCAACCTGGCGACCTCGCCGCCCACGGTCCCGCAGCCGAGCAGGGCGACCCTGATCGCCGGACGTTCTTCTGGGGCAGACACGGTTTCTCAGACCTCCAGGCGCAGCATGTCGTCGGTCGTCTCGCGCCGCAGCAGCAGCCGGGCGCCGCCGTTGCGCACGGCGACCACGGCCGGGCGCGGCTGCCGGTTGTACGTGCTCGCCATCGAGTAGCAGTAGGCCCCGGTCGCCGCGACCGCCAGCAGGTCGCCGGGAGCCAGCGTGTCGGGCAGCCAGCAGTCTCGTACGACGATGTCGCCGGACTCACAGTGTTTTCCCACGACCCGGGACAGCACGGCGTGCACCGGCTGATCGTTGTCGCTCGCGGAGCGGGACACCAGCCGGACGTCGTACACCGCGTCGTAGAGCGCGGTCCGGATGTTGTCGCTCATCCCGCCGTCGACGCTCACGTACCGGCGCACCGCGTTGTCGCCGAGCGCGACGTCCTTGATGGTGCCGACCTCGTAGAGCGTGATCGTGCCGGGACCGGCGATCGCGCGGCCCGGCTCGCCGGCGATGCGCGGCACCGGGAGCCCGGCGTAGGCGCACTCCTTGCGGACGATCTCGCGGATCTGCGTGATCATCTGCGCCGGCGGCGGCGGGTTGTCCTTGTCGGTGTAGGCGATGCCGAACCCGCCGCCGAGGTCGACCAGGCTCAGCTGGTCGAGCAGCTCGGGGCCGTGCTCCTTGGCCAGGTCGGCGAGCAGCCCGACGACGCGGCGGGCGGCGACCTCGAAGCCGTCGGCGTCGAAGATCTGCGAGCCGATGTGGCTGTGCAGGCCGGCCAGCTTCAGCGACGGCGCGTTGAGCACCCGCCGCACCGCCTCGGCGGCGTCGCCCGAGGCCAGCGAGAAGCCGAACTTCTGGTCCTCGTGGGCGGTCGCGATGAACTCGTGGGTGTGCGCCTCGACGCCGACGGTCACCCGGATCAGCACCGCCTGCGCGACGTCGTGGCGCGCGGCGATGTCGGCCAGCCGGGCGATCTCGTAGTACGAGTCGAGCACGACCGTGCCGACGCCCGCGACGACCGCGGCCTCGAGCTCCGCCGGCGACTTGTTGTTGCCGTGGAAGGTGATCCGCTCGGCCGGGAAGTTCGCGCGCTGCGCCACGGCGAGCTCGCCGCCGCTGCAGACGTCCAGGCTCAGCCCCTGCTCGGCCACCCAGCGGGCGATCTCGATGGAGAGGAACGCCTTGGACGCGTAGTGCACGAGCGCCGGGTCGTCGAACGCCTCGGCGTAGTCCGCGCAGCGGGACTTGAAGTCGGCCTCGTCGACCACGAACAGCGGCGTGCCGTGCTGCTCGGCCAGCTCGCGCACGTCGACGCCGGCGATCCGCACGACGCCGTCGGCGCCGCGGAAGGTGTTGCGGGGCCAGACCTTCGGGTAGAGGTGGTCGAGCTCGTCGCCGCTCGCGGGCGGGAACCCGGAGGAGTCGGCGTGGGGGTAGACGTCGGCGTGCCGTGGGCCCGCGGGGTGCGCCATCGATTACATCCGTTCCGGTGCGGTGACGCCGAGCAGCGCGAGGCCGTTGGCGAGCACCTGACGTGCGGCCTTGTAGAGCGCGAGCCGCGCGAACGTCAGAGGGGTGGCCTCCTCGTCGCCCATCGGCAGCACGCGGCTCGAGTTGTAGGACTTGTGGAAGGCGCCCGCGAGTTCTTCGAGGTAGCGCGCGATCCGGTGCGGCTCCCGCATGTCGGCGGCACGGCGCACGGTTTCCGGGAACTCGCCGACGGTGCGGATGAGGTCGCCCTCGGCGTCCGACGTCAGGAGTCCGAAGTCGACGTCCACATCGGACTCGAGGCCGAGGTCGGCGGCCGCGCGCTCGATCGAGCGGATCCGGGAGTGGGCGTACTGGACGTAGTAGACCGGGTTGTCGTTGGAGTGCTTGCGCAGCAGGTCCAGGTCGACGTCCAAAGTGGAGTCGACGGAGTAGCGGATCAGCTCGTAGCGGGCCGGGTCGACACCGACGGCCTCGACCAGGTCCTCCATGGTGATCACGGTGCCCGCCCGCTTGGACATCCGCACCGGCTTGCCCTCGCTGACCAGGTTGACCATCTGGCCGATCAGCACCTCGACCGTGGCCGGGTCGTCGCCGAACGCGGCGGCGGCGGCCTTGAGCCGGGCGATGTAGCCGTGGTGGTCCGCGCCGAGCATGTAGATGCACAGGTCGAAGCCGCGGTTGCGCTTGTCCTTGAAGTAGGCCAGGTCACCGGCGATGTAGGCCGGGTTGCCGTCCTGCTTGATGACGACGCGGTCCTTGTCGTCGCCGTACTCCGACGACTTCAGCCACCAGGCGCCGTCTTCGAAGTAGAGGTTCCCGGAGTCCTTCAGCTGCTGGACGGCGGCGTCGACCGCGCCCGACTCGTGCAGCGAGTTCTCGTGGAAGTAGACGTCGAAGTCGGTGCCGAAGTCGTGCAGACTCTGCTTGATCTCGGTGAACATCAGGTTGATGCCGATCCGGCGGAACGTCTCGTGGCGCTCGTCCTCGGGCAGCGACAGCGCGCTCGGCTCGGCCTTGATGACCTCGGCGGCGATGTCGTTGATGTAGCCGCCCGCGTACCCGTCCTCCGGGGCCGGCTCGCCCTTCGCGGCGGCGATCAGGGACCGGACGAACCGGTCGATCTGGGCGCCGGCGTCGTTGAAGTAGTACTCACGGGTGACCGCGGCGCCCTGCGCGCCGAGCACGCGGCCCAGCGCGTCGCCGACCGCGGCCCAGCGGGTGCCGCCCAGGTGGATCGGGCCGGTGGGGTTGGCCGAGACGAACTCGAGGTTGATCTTGGTGCCGGCCAGCGCGTCGCCGCGGCCGAAGGCGTCGCCGGCGTCGAGGACCTGGCGCACGATGTCACCCTGCGCCGCGGCGGCCAGGCGGAAGTTGAGGAAGCCCGGGCCCGCCACTTCGGCGGAGGCGACACCGTCGGTGGCCGCGACCGCTTCGGCCAGCGCCTCGGCGAACTCGCGCGGCTTCAGCCCCGCCTTCTTGGCCACCTGCAGGGCCAGGTTCGTCGCGTAGTCGCCGTGGTCGGGGTTGCGCGGGCGTTCGATGGTCACCTGCTCCGGCAGCACGGCGTCGTCGATGCCGCGTGCGGTCAGTACCTGCACGGCGGAGCTGCGGACCAGGTCGGCGAGAGCGGCGGGAGTCACTCCGCGAATTCTAGGTGTGCCCAGGTCGGACGCTTTCGGCGGTCTCGGCCACGTCACGGGAGCGATCCACGTGAGGTGTTAACCGTGATCAGACGCGTGGTCTCTACACTGGCCCGGGCGGGAATCCGTCCGCAGTCACCAGAGGAGAACGCGGGAGCCATGGCGAACCGGACAACTCGGAAAAAGGGGTCGGCCGTGAAGGCGGCCCGCGGGTCCGTCGTGAGCAAGAAGGGCACGCCGTGGGGCACGATCATCGCGGTCGTGGCCATCGTCGCCCTGGCTGCCTCCGTGATCACCTACTACATGATCGCGTCGGCGCCGAAGCGTGACCAGGAGGGCCGTGAAGAGGCCGCCGCCGCGTTCGCGCCGACCGCGTCCGACCCGGACCCGTCGAAGCGCATCCCCGGCGTGGTCACCGCGACCTACACCGGCAGCGTGCACGTGCTGCCGACCGAGCGCGTCGCCTACGACAAGACCCCGCCGTTCGGCGGCCCGCACGACCAGACGTGGGCCACCTGCACCGGCATCGTCTACCCGAACGCCGTCCGCACCGAGAACATGGTGCACGCGCTCGAGCACGGCTCCGTGTGGATCGCCTACAACCCGCAGCAGATCTCGGGTGACGCGCTGAACCTGCTGAGCGTCCGCGCCAAGGACAAGCCGTTCACGATGCTGTCGCCCTACCCCGGTCTCGACAAGCCGATCTCGCTGCAGTCCTGGGGCCACCAGCTGAAGCTGGACAAGGCCGACGACCCGCGGATCGACGAGTTCATCGCGGCCCTGCGCAGCAACCCGAACGGCGTCTACCCCGAGGTCGGCGCGTCCTGCGACGCGGTGCCGGGCTCGTTCGACCCGGACAACCCGCCGCCGTTCGACCCGTCGAAGCCGGGCCCGGACGCGAAGCCGATGGACTACAAGGGCAGCACCGCCGCCCAGGGTGAGCAGGGTGCCCCCGGCGGCGTGCCGACCGCGCCCGTCTCCGCCCCGGCCTCGGGCGCGCCGTCGCAGTGAGTTCCGAAGCCGACCTCGACACTGACACCGACGAGGTCATCGAGCAGCCGACGTGGTCGCGCTGGGTGATCATCGGCGGGACGCTGCTGGCGGTCCTGTTGATCGGCGGCGTCGCGGGGATGTTCGTCACCCGCGCCGTCGACGACCCGGCGGCCACGGCCACCCCGGCCCGCGACTCGGTCGAGGTCGGCTTCGCGCAGGACATGTCGACGCACCACCTGCAGGCGGTCACGATGGCGGGCATCGCCCGTGACCGCACGACCGACCCGGAGATCAAGCAGCTCGCGTTCGACATCGAGCGCACGCAGCTCGAGCAGGTCGGCCGCATGAAGGGCTGGCTCATGCTGTGGGACCAGCCCGAGCAGTCGATCGGCGCGCCGATGAAGTGGATGACGGAGCCGATGTCGGGCCACGACGGCATGTCGATGGCCCCCCAGTCGGTATCGCCGTCCGGCGGCGCCCTGATGCCGGGCATGGCGACGGACACGGAGCTGTCGAAGCTGCGGTCCTTGTCGGGCCGCGCGTTCGACGTCTACTTCCTGCAGCTGATGCTCCGCCACCACCAGGGCGGCACGTCGATGGCGCAGTACGCGTCGCAGCACTCGAACCTGCCGGCGCTGAAGGCCTTGGTGAACAGCATCCTCGCGTCCCAGGGCGCGGAGATGGACCAGATGAAGCTGATGCTCACCGGCCGGGGCGCGCAGCCGCTGCCCTGATCACCAGGACAGTTCCTGGCAGCGGCGCGCGCAGTGCGGCGCCTCCACCTGCAGGGTCGCGTGCTCGATCGCGTACCGCGTCGAGAGCAGGTTCTGGGCTTCGGTCAGCACGTCCGATTGCTGCGCCGGCGGGGCCAGCGTCAGGTGCGCCGAAGCCACCTCCATGCCCGACGTCAACGTCCAGACGTGCAGGTCGTGCACGTCCGCGACGCCCGGGAGCGCCGACAGCTCCGCGCTGATCGCGCCGACGTCCACGCCCTGGGGGGCGTGCTGGAAGAGGATGCGCAACGCCCGCCGCGCCAGGGTCCACGTGCGGGGCAGCACGAACAGGCCGATCGCGACGCCGATGATCGGGTCCGCGTAGCGCCAGCCCGTGAGCAGCGTCAGCGCGCCGCTGAGCAGCACGCCGACCGAGCCGATCAGGTCGGCCAGCACCTCGAGGTACGCACCACGGACGTTCAGGCTCTCCTTCGCGCCCGAGCGCAGCACCGCGAACGAGACGATGTTCGCCGCCAGGCCGGCCGTCGCGGCCAGGAGCACCGGCAGGCCGGGCACCGCGGGCGGGTCGCTGATCCGGCCGACGGCCTCGATCAGGACGTAGGCCGCGACGCCGAACAGCAGGATCGCGTTGCCGAGCGCGGCCAGCACCTCGGCGCGGTAGAGGCCGAACGTGCGGCTGACCGTGGGGCCGGAGCGGCGGGCCAGGATGATCGCGGTCAGGGCCATGCCGACCCCGAGGACGTCGGTGAACATGTGCGCCGCGTCCGAGATCAGGGCCAGCGAGCCGGTCGTGAAGCCCACGACGAACTCCAGCACCATGAACCCGGCGCCGACGCACAGGGCGATCGTCAGGCCGCGGGTGTACTTGCCCGACGCGCTCGCCGGCGTGACCGACTGGCCGTGCCCGTGTCCGTGCCCCATTTCGCCTCCGTTCCCGGTTCGCCGTCGAGAGCAAACATATAGTCAGATGCGCATATGTGCAATACAGGGCACCCTAAGTTCACCCCCGGAAAGCTACTCCGCTCACTCGCACGGACCAATCCACCAGGAGGGGTTTCCCGTCAGTCGGACTGGTCACACTGCGGCGCCGGCTAGCGCACCAGCCGGAAGAAGCCGCGAACCTGCTCGACGAAGAGGCCGGGCTGCTCGAGCGCGGCGAAGTGGCCGCCGACGGGCAGGCTCTCGAACCAGCGCAGGTCGGCGTAGCGCTGCTCCGCCTGGCGCCGCGACGGCCGCAGGATCTCCTTGGGGTACACGGAAATCCCGGCCGGCACGGTGATCCGGGACAGGTCGCGGTCGTTGTTCTCCCAGTACATCCGCGCCGAGGAGGCGGCCGTCGCGGTGAACCAGTAGACGGAGATCGCGTCGAGGAGCTTTTCGCGGGAGACGGCGTCCTCCGGGTGTCCCTTGTGGTCGGTCCAGGCCCAGAACTTCTCGGCGATCCAGGCGGCCTGCCCGGCCGGCGAGTCGGTCAGGCCGTAGCCGAGCGTCTGCGGCCGGGTGCCCTGCTGCGCGGAGTAGCCGCTGCCGGTCCGCCGGAACTCCTCCAGGTCGGAGTGGGCCTGACGCTCTTCCGGCGTCGGGTCGTCCTGCCCCATCCGCACGGGCACGAAGTTGACGTGCACCCCGGCGACCCGCTCGGGCGCGACGCCGGCGAGCGCGTTCGTGATGGCCGCACCCCAGTCACCACCCTGGGCGCCGTAGCGGTCGTAGCCGAGCGAGGTCATCAACGCGTCCCACAACGCGGCGACCCGCGGGATCTTCAGGGCGGGCTTGTCACTCCACCCGAACCCGGGCAGCGACGGCGCGACGACGTGGAAGGCATCGGCCGGATCCCCGCCGTGCTCGCGGGGGTCGGTCAGCGGCCCGAGGACGTCGAGGAACTCGAGCACGGACCCGGGCCAGCCGTGCGTCAGCACGAGCGGCAGCGCGTCCGGTTCGGGCGAGCGGACGTGCAGGAAGTGCACGCCGACACCGTCCACGGTGGCCCGGAACTGCGGGAAGGCGTTGACCCGCGCGGCGAACCCGAAGTCGTACTCCTCACCCCAGAAGCGGCACAGGTCCTGCACATAGGACAGCGGCGCGCCCTGCGACCAGTCGTCGACGGTCTCGGCCTCCGGCCAGCGGGTCTGCCGCAGCCGCTCCCGCAGATCCGCGACATCGGCCTCATCGAGCGGGACCCGGAACGGCTCAACCACGACAGCTCCTTCAGGTGGGCCCTCCACGCTATGACTGTCGTGGGATTCGATCAACTTTCCGACGCTGACCAGCGGATACGGTTTGCCCCGCCCTGCCCGCGCAGGCTGCGGGGGATGCGCTAAGCTTTCGGAGTCGCCCAGCGATGGGCCCTCGTAGCTCAGGGGATAGAGCACTGCCCTCCGGAGGCAGGTGTCGCAGGTTCGAATCCTGCCGAGGGCACCCAGTACCACTGCGAAAAACCGGCCCCTACCAGCGAACACGCGGTAGGGGCCGATTCATGTCCGCGGGCCGGACCAGATCCCGGAAAAGTTTCTTGCCGCCGGATGTCGAGAACGAGGTGACGGCTCCGTCCCAGGGGTGTCAGTGGCCGCGAGGGCCGCCGGGACCCGGGGAGCGTCATGATCGAACGGCTGGAAAACGTCGGTGTCGTCGTCGAGGACCTGGACGCCGCCGTGGCGTTCTTCGTCGGGCTTGGCATGGTGCTCGAGGGCACGGCGCCGGTCGAGGGGTCCTGGGTGGACCGGGTTGTCGGGATCGACGGCCTCAAGCTCGACGTTGCCATGGTGCGGACGCCCGATGGTCACGGGCGGCTCGAGCTGATGCGGTTCCGGGCCCCGGTGGCCGTCGACTGCCGGCCCGATGCTCCGGTCTACGCCCTGGGCCTGCGCCGCGTTCTGTTCGGGGTCACGGACCTCGACGGCGTCGTCTCCGACCTGCGGGCTCGTGGGGTCCAGCTCATGGGCGAGGTCGTGCAGTACGAAGACAGCCACAAATTCTGCTACGTCCGCGGCCCCGAGGGCATCATCGTCGCTTTCGCTGAACGACTCGAACAGCTCGGCTGAACTTCCCGAAGAGGAGACAAACCATGGACCAGAACACCATCACCGAAATCCTGAACCGGCCGATCAGCCGGGAGCTGCTGGAGCGCGACCTGACCCGGCTGGCCTACGTCGCCAAGGACGGGACTCCGCGGTCGATCCCGATCGCCTTCACCTGGAACGGCTCGGAAATCGTCATGTGCACCTCGACGAACGCGCCGAAGCTGCACGCCCTGCGCGCCAACCCGGCGGTCGCGCTCACCATCGACACCGAGGTGCACCCGCCCCGGATCCTGCTCGTCCGCGGGACCGTCGAGCTGGACGTCGTCGACGGCATCCCCGACGAGTACCTGCAGATGAACGGCAGTTACGAGATGACGCCGGAGCAACGAATCGAGTGGGAGGCCGAGGTGCGGTCGCTCTACGACGGCATGGTGCGGATCGTCGTGACGCCCACCTGGGCGAAGCTGATCGACTTCGAGACGACCCTGCCCAGCGCCGTCGAGGAACTCGCCGCTCGGCGGGCCGCGCGTCAGAGCGCCTGAGTCCCTGGCATCCGCCAAAATAGCCCCGAGAAGGAGAAAACGATGGCCAAGTACCTGTTGCTCAAGCACTACCGCGGCGCGCCGGCCTCGGTGAACGACGTCCCGATGGACCAGTGGACGCCGGAGGAGGTCACCGCGCACATCAAGTACATGCAGGACTTCGCCGAGCGGCTGGAGGAGACCGGCGAGTTCGTCGAGCACCGGCCGCTGTCCCCCGGCGGCACGTTCGTGCGGTCCGACGGCGAGGGGCGGCCGCCGGTCACCGACGGGCCGTTCGCCGAGACCAAGGACCTGATCGCCGGCTGGACGATCATCGACGTCGACTCCTACGAGCGCGCGATCGAGCTGGCCGGCGAGCTGTCCGCGGCTCCGGGCGCGGGCGGGAAGCCGGTCCAGGAGTGGCTCGAGGTGCGCCCGATCATGACCGTGCCGCCGACCATCACGGAGTGACGTCCAGTGGACGAAGCCCTGCTGCGGACCCTCACCCCCGAGGTGCTCGGCGCCCTCGTGCGCCGCGGGGCCGACTTCGCGTCGGCCGAGGACGCCGTGCAGGACGCCCTGGTCGAGGCCCTGCGCGTGTGGCCGGACGCCCCGCCGCGGGACCCCAAGGGCTGGCTGGTCACCACGGCCTGGCGCAAGTTCCTCGACGCCGCCCGCGCTGACACCTCCCGGCTGCGGCGCGAGGTGCGCGTCGAGAGCGAGCCCGCGCCCGGCCCGGGCGAGCCGGTGGACGACACGCTGCAGCTGTACTTCCTGTGCGCGCACCCGTCCCTGACGCCGGCCTCGGCCGTCGCGCTCACGCTGCGCGCGGTCGGCGGCCTGACCACCCGGCAGATCGCGCAGGCCTACCTCGTCCCGGAAGCGACCATGGCCCAGCGGATCAGCCGGGCCAAGAAGACCGTGTCGGGGGTCCGGTTCGCCGAGCCCGGTGACTTCGCCACCGTGCTGCGCGTGCTCTACCTCGTCTTCAACGAGGGTTACGGCGGCGACGTCGACCTCGCCGCCGAGGCGATCCGGCTCACCCGCCAGCTGGCGGTCCGGACCCACGACGCCGAGGTCGCGGGCCTGCTCGCGCTCATGCTGCTGCACCACGCACGGCGCCCCGCGCGGACCGGCCCCGGCGGGAGCCTCGTGCCGCTGGCCGAGCAGGACCGCGGTTTGTGGGACACCCGGCTGATCAGCGAGGGCGTCGACATCCTCCAGACGGCGCTGGCCGGCGACCGCCTGGGCGAGTTCCAGGCCCAGGCGGCCATCGCCGCGCTGCACGCCGACGCTCAGACCGCCGACGAGACCGACTGGGTGCAGATCGTCGAGTGGTACGACGAACTCGTGCGCCTGACCGGCAGCCCGGTGGCCCGCCTCAACCGGGCCGTCGCGGTCGGTGAGGCCGACGGGCCGCGGGCCGGGCTGGCCGCACTGGCCGAGCTCGACCCCGCGCTGCCCCGCTACCAGGCCGTCGCGGCGTACCTGCACGAGCGCGACGGCGACCCGGCGCTCGCGGCCCGGCTCTACGCCGAGGCGGCCCGCGCGGCGGCCAGCGTCCCGGAACGCGACCACCTCACCCGGCAGGCCGCGCGGCTCAACGCGCTGCTGCGCGGCTGAGGCGTCCTCACCGGACCCGGCGGCGTCCCTCCCCTTCGGACGGTCGACCGTCCACTTGGAATTTTTCAAACGGGTAACTCTGTCAACCAGTCGGGTATTTACCACAGTGACCGTCCCCTCGCAACGGTCTCTGCGCGCCGCTCCAGTGCCGCTCGAGCAGCGGCCGACAGGATCCGACACCCACCAAGCAGGGAGGAAACATGCGAGGAGCACGCAGCCCGTGGTCGCTGGCGGCCGCGGTCGCCTTGGCGGCCGGGGCGCTCGGCATCGTCCCCGGCGTCGCGTCGGCGGCCGGGACCACCTGGTACGTCGACTGCGCCGGGGGCAACGACAGCAACACCGGCACCAGCACGGCCCAGCCGTGGAAGACCTTGAACCGGGCCAACACCACCGTTTTCCACGCCGGCGACAAGATCCTGCTGAAGCGCGGCACCCAGTGCACCGGGACGCTCGCGCCACAGGGGTCCGGGACGGCGAGCCAGCCGATCAACGCCGGCGCGTACGGGCAGGGGGCCAAGCCGAAGATCGCGGCGAACGGCGCGCTGGCCGCGGTGCTGCTCAAGGACGTCCAGGGCTGGGAGGTGCGCGACCTGGACCTGTCCAACACCGGGGCCGCTCCACAAGCGACGGACGTCCGGTTCGGGCTGTACGTCGTGCTGACCGACTTCGGCACCGGGCACCACTATGTAGTGCAGAACGTCGACGTCCACGACGTCAACGGCTGCGACTGCCAGAACCCGCACCAGCTCGTGCCCAGCGGCGGCATCGGGTTCAAGGCGGCCGGTTCCACCGTGCCCACCACCTTCGACGACATCTCCGTCGACCACGACACGATCACCAAGGCCGACCGCCAGGGCATCGTGACCTCTTCGGACTGGGAGAAGCGCGCCGAGTACCCGCAGGGCCGCGGCACGAGCTTCGCCCCGATCACCGGGCTCAAGGTGCACGACAACGTGATCAAGAACGTCGGCGGTGACGGCATCGCGGTCTTCAACAGCGTGAACGCGCTCGTGGAGGCCAACGTGCTGCGCGACTTCGCACAACGGTCCGCGCAGTACAGCGGCGGAATGTACGCCTACAACTCCGACGGCACGGTCTTCCGCTCCAACGACGCGTCCAGCGTCGCGGGGCCCCTGCCCGCCCAGCCGTACTACTTCGAGACGGCCAACAACGGCACCGTCTTCGAATACAACTACAGCCAGAACAACAGCGGCGGCGCGATGGGCATGTGCAACGACGTCGGCGTCACGGCCAAGAACAACGTGTTCCGCTACAACATCAGCCAGAACGACAACGGCACCGGTGCCTATCCCTGGGGGGACAAGATCGGGGTGGTCACCCTGCTCTGCGGCGCGGTCACCGACATGAGCGTGTACGGCAACACCTTCTACAGCACCACCGCCGAGCGGCTGGTCGCCAACGCCGGGTCCCCGGCGCTCAAGTTCACCGACAACATCTTCGTCGGGCGCGCGGCCGGTTCGGCCATCGACGACCCGAGCGGCCTCTACGACCACAACGTCTACTACCACGTCACCACGGTCCCGGCGAACGACGCGCACGCGCTGGTCCTCGACCCGATGCTCCTCGGCCCCGGCTCCGCCTCCTCGCGCGGCACCGCGGCCGGCTACCGGCTGCTCGCGGGCTCGCCCGCGCTGAGTGCGGGTGTCCCGGTCGCGAACAACGGCGGGCGGGACTACTTCTCCTTCCCGATCCCGGACAAGCCCAGCATCGGGGCCTACGCCGGCCCCACCGGGGTCCGGACTTTCCAGTAGTACCAACGCACAGAGGCGGGGCCGGGGCGAAGTGCCCCGGCCCCGCCTCTGTGCGTTCAGCCCTGTTCGTGCATGAGCAGCAGCCCGTAGGCCGCCAGGGTCGAGCTGTCGGTGATCACCCCGGCGCGCACCATCCGGCAGAACTCCGCCCGCGGCACGAACCGGTGCACCATGTCCTGCTCCTCGGGTTCCCGCGCGGGCTCCCCCGGCGTCAGCCCGGTGGCCAGGAACACCGTGAAACCCTGGTCGGACGTGCCGTGCGCGCCGTGCAGGAACCCGAGCACGGTCATGGTCGCGGCGTGCAGGCCGGTCTCCTCGGCCAGCTCGGCCCGGCCCAGCCGCTCGGGGTCGACGGCGCGCCGGTCGGGGAAGCTGCCCTGCGGGAAGCTCCACGTGCGCGCGCCGATCGGGTACCGGTACTCCTCGACGAGGTGGAACCCGCCGCGTTCGGCCGGGACCACCACGGCGAAGTCCGGCTTCTCCAGGAACCCGTAGATCCCTTCGGACCGGTCCGGGCGGACGATCCGGTCCTCCCGCACGGTCATCCACCGGTTGCGGTAGACGACCTTGCTGGCCACGCGGCGGATCGACGGCCCGGCCACGTCAGCGGGCCCCGGTGTCGGCCTGGGCCAGCCACCAGCCGGCGTCCCGAGCCCAGGCCACGGTCTTCGCGATCCCGTCGGACAGGGACGTCCCGGGGTGCCAGCCCAGCACACCCGCGGCCTTGGTGTTGTCCGGCACGCGGCGGGGCACGTCCTGGTAGCTGTCGCTGAGCTGCTCGGCCGTGCGGACCGAGACGGCCTCCTCCGCGAAACCGGTGTGCCGGCGGATCAGGCCGACGACCTCCCCGACCGTCGTCTCGGTCATGCTGCCGAGGTTGAACGACTCGCCGAGCGCCTTCGGGCTGTCGGCCGCCAGGAGCGTGCCTTCGATGATGTCGTCGATGAACGTGAAGCACCGGGTGTGCGAGCCGTCGTCGTAGACGACCGGGACGCGGCCGTTCAGCGCCCGGTGGATCGAGCGGCTGACGATGTAGGCGGGGCGCTGCCGCGGGCCGTAGGCGTTGAAGTACCGCACGATCGTCGCGTCGAGCCCGTGCTGCTGGACGAACGCCGTCACCAGGTGCTCGCTCAGCGCCTTGCTCGTGGCGTAGGTCCAGCGGGACGCCGAGGTCGGGCCGAGCACGCGGTCGCCGTCCTCCCGCCACGGCGTGACCGGGTTCTTCCCGAACACCTCGCTCGTGCTGGCGAGCACCAGCAGCGACCCCGCCGCGGTGGTGAGGTCGACGACGTTGCGCGTGGCCGAGAAGTTCGTGTCGATCACGTCCACCGGTTGCGCGAGGTACTGGTCGACGCCGACGACGGCGGCCAGGTGGTAGACGACGTCGACCCGGCCGGTGATGACGTCGGCGAGCCGGTCGGCGTCGCGGACGTCGCCGGCCACGAACTCCGCGTGCTCCCGGGCCAGCGCCTGGTCCGCCGGGGGCGGCGTCCGGTCGAAGACCGTGACCCGGTCGCCCCGGGTGATGAGCTGTTCCACCAGGTGGCTGCCGATGAACCCGCAGCCACCCGTGACCACCACTTCGGACACGGTCTACCTCCCGATCCCGCGATAGACGAAACCCATGGCGCGCAACGACTCGATCTTCTCCACCGGGAAGTAGGCGCGGCCGTCGACGACGACGCACGACTCGGCGACCGGCAGCGACCCGTAGTCGATGGTCTCGAAGTCGCGGTGGTGGGCGAGGATCGCGACGCAGTCGGCGTCGCGGACCGCCTCCGCCACCGAGTTCGACGGCCGGATCCCGAACAGCTCCTTGACCTCGGTGTCGTCGGCCAGCGGATCGTGCACCCGGACGATCGCGCCCCGGTCGACCAGCGCGTCGACCGCGTCCTTGACCGGGGTGGCGCGCAGGTCGCCGGTGTTGTTCTTGAACGCCAGGCCGAGCACCGCGATCCGGGCGCCCTCCGGCTTCTTCCCGAGCTCGGCCAGCTCGTCGAAGACCAGCTGGGCGGTGTACTCGGGCATCTGCGCGTTGACCTCGCGGCCGACGGCGGCGGTCCGGATGTCCAGTCCGTTGTCGCGGGCCGAGCGCCAGACCATCCACGGGTCCTTGGTCAGGCACGATCCCCCGACGCCGACGCTCGGCAGCAGGATGTTGACGTTGCCCGTGCCCTTGGGGACGGTGTTCGCCGCCTTGATCACCTCGAGCACGTCGACGTCGAAGAGCGCGCAGAACTTCGCCAGCTCGTTGCCGAGCGCGATGTTCAGGTCGATCCACCAGTTGTCCGCGAGCTTCACGCACTCGGCCGCTTCGAGCGTGCTCATGGTGAGCACCTCGACGCCGAGCGACTCCCGCCAGAACTGCGCGGCCGAGATCGTGCTCGCCGCGTCGAGGCCGCCGGCGACGACCGGCAGGGTGCGCAGCTCCGCCAGCGCCGTGCCCTCCGCGAGGCGTTCCGGGGAGAACGCCAGGCCGAAGTCGCGCCCGGCGGTCAGCCCGCTGCGCTCCAGCAGCGGGCGCACCAGGTTCCGGGTCGACCCCAGCGGCACCGTGCTCTTGAGCACGACCAGCTGGTCCTTGCGCAGGTGCCGGGCCAGCGTCTCGCACGCGGCGCGCAGCTGGCGGTCGTCGAGCGAACCGTCGTCGCGCACCGGGGTGCCGACCACCAGCAGCACGACGTCGACCCGCGCCACGGCCGCGTAGTCCGTGGTGCAGGTCAGGCGGCCGCCGCCGACCGCGCGGCCCAGCAGCTCCGCCAGCTCCTGCTCCTGGAACCGGCAGTAGCCGTGGTTCAGCTCCTCGACGAGGTCGCCGTCGGTGTCCACCCCGACCACGGTGGCGCCCCGATCGGCGAGCGTGCCCGCGACACAGGATCCGACGTAGCCGAGGCCGACCACCGCCACGGACTTTCTCTCGTGCTCAGTCACCGGGCTCACGGGAACTCCAATCGACCGTCAGGTTGAGCGCGGCGAGCAGGGTCCTCGCCTGGACGTTGACGTAGTTGCTGTGCTCGACCAGTGCCGAGAGCTCGCCGCGGGTGACCCAGCGGAAGCCGGGCGGTGGCGCGAAGTCGTCGCTCTCCACGACCAGGTAGCGGCTCACGGCGTTCAGGAACCGGCCGCCCTCTTCGGAAAGCACGGTGCCGAACCGGATCCGGGACGGGTCGGCGGTGAGCACCTCGTCGAGGAACCGCGGCCGCGCGTCCGGGTAGTTCTCCGGGATGGCCTGCACCGTCGGGGCCAGCTCGACCCCGTGCTGCAGCCCGCATTCCGGCTTCGCCTGGACCAGCACGTGCGGCACCCCGCGCCGCTCGCACATCAGGAACGCGTTGACGCCGAGGCCGTGCGGCTCCAGCAGCGGCTGGGTCCAGCTGCCGACCTCGCGGCTCGCGGCGCGGATCGTGGTGGCGACGATGCTGAAGTACCGGCCGCTGACGTGGTGGATCGACATGTCGTCACGCCGCCAGCCCGCCGTCCCGGTCAACGGCGCCGGGGCCGCGCGCAGGACTCCGCGCGCCCGGATCTCGGTGAGCCAGGAGACCAGGCCCCGCACCGCGGCCCGCGACGGGACGTCGGCCCCGGTCGCGGGCCCGCAGCCGAGGACGGTCCGGGAGTCCATGTTCACCACGTTGTCGTGGTGGAGCAGCTCGCCGATCTCGCCGAGGGTCAGCCACCGGAAGTCGTCCAGCAGCGGCACGTCCTCGTCGGTCTCGACGATCATGTTCCGGTTGGCCTTGCGGAAGAACCAGGCGCCGTGCTCGGACTGCAGGACGTCGGCCAGCACCCGCACCCGGTCGAGCTCGACGAAGTACTCGGCGTACTTCACCGCCGAGCCGCCGTGCACGCGCGTGAGGTTGCTCGGCGTCGCCTGGACGGTCGGCGAGAGCTGGACCAGGTTGCAGTTCCCCGGCTCCATCTTGGCCTGCATCAGGAAGTGCAGGACGCCGTCGAACTCCTTGGCCAGGATGCCGAGGATGGCCGCCTCGGGCTGGTCGATGATCGGCTGCTCCCACTGCGGGACCGCGCCGTCGCGGACGGTGGCGCGCACGCCGTGCACCGAGAAGAACCGGCCGCTGCGGTGCCCGAGGTTGCCGGTGACCGGGTCGAAGTCCCAGTTCGCCAGCTCGGCGAACGGCACCCGCCGGACGCTGAAGTCGTTGGCCCGCGCCCGTTTGTCCATCCAGGCGAGGACGTCGTCCGCCCCGGCGCCCGGCGACGCGGCCGAGTGCGCGAACCGGTCGGCGAGCCGCTGCTCGAGCAGGTCCGTCCCCGACGTCACCCGATCCCGCCGTCCACCGGGACGACCGCACCGGTGACGTAGCGGGCGAGGTCGCTCGCCAGCCAGAGCACGGCGTCGCCGACCTCGTCCGGGGTGCCGAACCGGCCGAGCGCGATCTTTTCGGTGTAGCGCTTGGTCATCGCCTCGCGCTGCTCGGCGGGCATCGCGTCCATCGCCTCGGTGCGCATGACACCGAGCGACAGCACGTTGAAGCGGATGCCCTTCGTGCCGAACTCGCGTGCGAGCGAACGGTTCAGCCCGACCAGGGCCGCCTTCGTCGCGGTGTAGTGGGCGCGCAGCGGGATTCCGGCGTCGACCGACTTCGAGCCGATGCTGATCACCGAGCTGCCCTCGCGCAGCAACGGCAGCGCGTGCTGGATCACCAGGTGCACCGCGGTGACGTTGGTGGCGAGCGTGCGCTGCCAGTCCTCGAAGGACAGCTTCGCGTACGGGACGTGGTTGATCACCCCGGCGTTGTTGACCACCAGGTCCAGCCGGCCGAACCGCTGCTCGCACTCGCCGACGAGCTCGGCGACCTGCTCCGGGTCGGCGAGATCGGCCCGGACGACGTGGTGCCGGCCGCCGATCTCCTTGAGCTCACGGGCCAGCGAGGCCGCGGCGTCGCTCTCCTGCCGGTGGCACGTCACGACGTCGACGCCGTGGCGCGCGAGCTTGAGCACCACCCCCCGGCCGATACCCCGGGTACCGCCGGTGACCAGCGCCGTCCTGCCGCTGAGACCGAGATCCATGTCCGTCCTCCGTTCTGGCCGCCGTGATCACCCCGGCCGGCCGGTGGCTCGCCTGAACCGCGGGCTCGATGCTGTCCGCCGCTCCTGGTCCGATGCTCGATCCGCGGTGGAGCGCCGGTGCTCTTCTCCTTGCAGATCGGCGAAAAGCGCGCGCCGCAGCCCGATGGTGAAGCGTTCGACGACGGCCCGTTCGGCCGGCGAAAAGTCTTCGAGCACGCGCCGCAGCACTGTCGAAGCCGGCGTCTCAGCGCCGCCGGGCAGCAGCTCCACGAGGACCTTGCGCCGGTCATCGCGATCCCGGGCGCGGCGCACGAACCCGGCCCGTTCCAGCCGGTCGAGGACGCCCGTGACCGCACCGGTCGACAGCCCGGTCAGCCGGGCGATCCGGCCGGCGGTGAGCGTGCCGGGCGGGTGGGACGCGGCCACGTTCAGCACGTGCCGCTCGGTGACCGACCGGCTGCTGCGCCGGGAGTCCCGGCACAGCAGGAGCGTGGCGGTGTCGCGGCAGAGCGTGGAAAACCAGTCGAGCAGCGCGTCCGGCACGGGGTGTTGCGGTTCTCTCGTCACGTCGGACCTCCCGCGACGCAGCTTCGCGGGCCGGGGTCGAGCGCTTCTCCCACCGCGGCTCGAGGCGGGCGCGCGAGGCTGCCGGAGGCGATCACCCGGACGAGAGGCGAAAACCCATGGATACACAGGTCGAGGCGCTGGAGACCGGGCGCACCTTCAACCTGTTCGACCCGAACCTGCCCCCGGAGCAGCAGGTGCTCGGCCTGTTCTACGCCAAGTGGATCCTCGGCGCGCTCCGCGCCGTGGTCGAGCTCGAGGTGCCGGACGTGCTGGCCGATGGCCCGCTGACCGCGGAGGAGATCGCGGCGAAGACCGACACCCACGCGGACGCGCTCTACCGCGTCCTGCGCGCGGTGTCCGCGTCGGGGATCATCGCCGAGCGCCCCGACGGCCGGTTCGAGCTGACCCCGCTGTCGGCGGGCCTGGTCTCGACCGCCGAACGCGGTATCCGTGACATGTTCCTGTTCGCCTCCGACCCGATGTTCCTGCGGCCGTACGAGGACGTCGCGTACTCCGTGCGCACCGGCGGCACGGCGTTCGAGCACATCTTCGGGATGCCGTTCTACGACTACCTGAAGGTCAACCCGGCCAGCAGCTCGCTGCTCAACCGGGCGATGGAGCAGAACCACTGGCCGCTGTCGGACCGGATCTTCGAGGAGTTCGACTTCAGCCGGTTCAAGACCATCGCCGACATCGGCGGCGGCAAGGGCCAGTTCCTGGCGGAGATCCTCCGCCGTCACCCCGGCGTCACCGGCGTCCTGGCCGACCAGCCGCAGACCGTCAACGAGGCCAAGAAGGTCCTTGAGGACGCCGGCGTCGCGGACCGCGTCGAGATCGTGCCGACCGACTTCTTCGTCGAGGTCCCGGCGGGGTATGACGCTTACTTCGTCAAGCACACCCTGCACAACTTCGGCAACGACGCCGCGAAGCACATCCTGTCCCGGGTGCGCGCGGCCGTCGGCGACAACCCGGCGGCGCGGCTGCTCATCGTCGACCAGATGATCACCGGCCCCGGCGAGTGGGACACCGCGAAGCTGATCGACGTGGAAGCGCTTTCGGTGATCGGCGGCCGCGAGCGCAGCCGTCAGGAGTGGGACGAGGTGGCGAGCGCGGCCGGCTTCGAGCCGGTCAACGAGCCGGAGCCGGGTGGCCTGGTGATGCTCGAGTACCGGCCCGTTTAGGGTTCGCGCGACGCAGGGCTCGGACGCTGGAACGGGCTTGTCCCGCCGAAACCCGGTGACGGCTCCGCCTCGGGGCGCAGTGCCGGACAGCTGCCAGCGTTCGTCGATGGAGGATTTGGGACGTTGAACGTCCAAAATCCTCCATCGACACCTCGCGGGCCAATGTGGCGTTGGGTGCGTTGAATCCGCACTGCGCGCGAAGCGCATCCGTTGAGGGTGGCGGCGGGGCATGGATGGAGCACCCAAGGCGCGCACGCCAGGCGCGGTCGGCGTAAGCCGGCGCGATGAGCAGCGCCCGAGACCCCGGGGCGCCGGTCGTGTGCGGGACTCCCCGCGGCCGGCGCCCCGCGACCAGATCGGGGAAACCCCTTGTCCCCAGGCAAACACGTCCGGATCGGTGTTCTCGGCTGCGCGGGTGTCGCGCGGCGGCGGTTCCTGCCCGCCGTCGCCGCGGTGCCCGAGCTGGAGCTCACCGCCGTGGCCAGCCGCACTCCTCAGCGGGCCGCGGAGTTCGCCGCCGAGTTCGGCGGTGCGGCCGTCACCGGCTACCGGAACCTCCTCGAGCGCGACGACGTCGACGCCGTCTACGTGCCGCTCCCGACCGGCCTGCACCACGACTGGGTGCGGCAGGCGCTCGAGGCCGGGAAGCACGTGCTGGCCGAGAAACCTCTCGCGACGAACCTCGCCGAGGCTGCCGAGCTGGTCGAGCTGGCCCGGCGGAACAGGTTGCTGCTGCGGGAGAACCTGATGTTCCTGCACCACTCCCAGCACGCCGCCGTGCGCGAGCTGGTCGCCGGGGGCGAGATCGGCGACCTCCGGTCGATCGCCGCCGTGTTCGGGCACCCGGCCCTGCCCGACGGCGACGTCCGGTACCGGCCGGAGCTCGGCGGCGGGTGCCTGCTCGACGTCGGTGTCTACCCGATCCGGCTGGCGCAGTTCTTCGAGGCCGGGCCCTGGCAGGTGGCCGGGGCGGTGCTGCGGCCGGGAACGCGGGGCGTGGACGTCGCCGGGAGCGCCCTCCTGCGGTCGGCGAACCAGGTGACGGCGCAGCTGGAGTTCGGGTTCGACCACTACTACCGCAACGTCTACCGGCTCTGGGGCACCGAGGGGCTCGTCACCGTGCGGCACGCCTTCACCCCGGGGCCGGCGAAACGGCCGTCCGTCACGCTCGAACGTCCGGATCGGACGGTCGAGCTGGCCCTGCCCGCGGACGACCAGTTCCGCAACGCCGCCACGGCCTTCGCCCGGGACGTCCTCGCCGGCGCCGGTGTCGACGACACCGGGGACGCCCAGGAGATCCGGCGCCAGGCCACGCTGGTCGACGCCGTGCGCGGCGCGGCCTCACCGGCGCCCGAGGCCGGGTAGAGCCCGCGGGCCCACCCTGGTCCGGTGAAGGGAATCGTGCTCGCGGGTGGCAGCGGAACACGGCTGCACCCGATCACGCAAGCGGTGTCCAAGCAGCTGCTCCCGTTGTACGACAAGCCGATGGTCTACCACCCGCTCTCGGTGCTGATGCTCGCCGGGATCCGGGAGATCCTCGTCATCTCGACACCCGAGGACCTGCCCCGGTTCGAACGGCTGCTCGGCACCGGCGAGCAGTTCGGCCTGTCACTCACCTACGCCCCGCAGCCGCGGCCGAACGGGATCGCCGAGGCGTTCGTCATCGGCGCCGACCACATCGGGGACGATCCGGTCGCGCTGATCCTCGGGGACAACCTCTTCCACGGCCCGGACTTCTCGCCTCTCCTGCGGCGCAAGGCGTCCGAAGTGGACGGTTGTGTGCTCTTCGGGCACGCGGTCGACGAACCGAGCCGGTACGGCGTGGCGGAGCTGGACGACGACGGACGGCTGGTCTCGATCGAGGAGAAACCCGCGGTGCCCCGGTCCGACCTCGCCGTCACCGGCCTGTACTTCTACGCGAACGACGTCGTCGACCTCGCGAAGAACCTCACCCCGTCGGCGCGGGGCGAGCTGGAGATCACCGACGTCAACGCGGCCTACGTCGAGCGCGGCACGGCCGAGCTGGTCCGGCTGGGCCGCGGGTTCGCCTGGCTCGACACCGGCACCCCGGACTCGCTGCTGGAGGCGGCCCGGTACGTCCAGGTGCTCGAGCACCGCACCGGCGTCCGGATCGGCTGCCTCGAGGAAGTCGCGCTGCGCATGGGGTTCATCGACGCGGACGCCTGCCGCCGGCTCGGCGAGCGGATGGGCGGCTCGCCGTACGGGGCGTACGTGCGGGCGGTCGCCGGTGATCACCCCAACACGAATCCAGGCCGCCCCGAGCGGCCCGCCCCAGACTCGGCCCGGACGAGCCGTCCGGGCCCGTCGTGAGGCGCGAAGGAGAGCTTCCCGTGCGAGTGTTGGTACTCCCGCCGGCCATGGCCGTGACCCATTTCCTCGCGCAGGTTCCGCTGATCTGGGCCTTGCGCACGGCCGGCCACGACATCCTCGTCGCCGGCTCGGCCGACCTGGAACAGGCGGCGCTGTCGGCCGGGCTCGGCTTCGCCGAGCTCGGGTCCGCGAAACCCCTGGAAGACGCGGCGGGGAGCCTGCCGGAAGACACCTTCCCCGCGCCGGAGTGGACGGACCGGGAGAAGACCGAGCTGGGCCGGTTCCTCTGGCAGACGATCGCCGACATGCAGGCGGCCTACGCCGCCGACCACATCGCCGAGTACCGCGCGTTCGCCGAGTCGTGGCGCCCGGACCTGCTGCTGGCCGACCACACCGCGCTCATCGCCCGCCCGCTCGGCGCGCTGCTCGGCGTCCCGGTCGTGACGCACCGGTGGGGCGTCGACCCGACCGGCGAGCTGTACCGCGAACGCGCCCGGCAGCAGCTGCAGCCGCTCTGCGAGGAACTCGGCCTCCCGGGCCTGCCCGATCCCGACGCGCTCGTCGACCCGTGCCCGCCCAGCCTGCAGCACGAAAGCGCGGTGCCCGGCCTGCCGATGCGCTATCTCCCGTTCAACGGCCCCGGGGTCATGCCGGAGTGGGCGCGGGCGAAGTCCGGCAAGCGGCGCGTCTGCCTCTGCCCGGGCCGGACGCTGGTGCCGACCTGCGGGCCCGCGCCGGTCCAGCGCGCGGCCGAGGCGATCGACGGGCTCCCGGACGTCGAGGCGATCGTGGCACTGACCCCGGCGGACCGGGTGCGCGTCGGCCCGCTGCCGAAGAGCTTCCGCGTCGTCGAGCAGCTCCCGCTGAGCCTCTTCCTCGACACGTGCGACCTGATGGTCCTGCTCGGCGGCAGCGGCGTCGGGCTCACCGCGACGTCGTTCGGCCTGCCGCAGGTCGTGCTGCCGCAGTGGTTCGACCAGTTCGACTACGGCCGGCGGCTCGAGGCCGCGGGCGCCGGGCGGTCGATCGACACCCGGGCGGGCCAGGCCGACATCGCGCACGTCCGGAGCACGATCGCGGCGGTGCTGGACGACCCGTCCTACCGCGCGGGCGCCGAGCGGCTGCGGGACGAGATCCGGTCGGGACCGCTGCCCGCCACCGTCGTCGCCGAGCTGGAACGGCTGGTGCGGCAGCCGGTCCGGACGTCCTGATGGAGATCGTCGGCACCGGGTTCATCGCGCGCAACCTGCGGCCGGAGGCGGACCGGTTCCCCGGCGTGACCGTCCTGGCCGCCGGGGTGTCGCGGATCCGCTCGGTGCCCGAAGCCGAGTTCGACCGCGAGAAGGACCTGGTGCAGCAGGTCGCCACGCGCTGCCGGCGGGAGGGCCGTCAGCTGGTGCTCCTGTCCACGTCGACCTACGCCATGTACGGCACTCCCGCCGAACCGGCCGCGGAGGACACGCCCGTCTCGCCCGCTTCCCCCTACGGCAAGCACAAACGCGAGCTGGAGCTGGCCGTCGCCGACGCGGTGCCGGACTGGCTGGTGCTGCGCCTGACCCACGTCGTCGGCGGCGACCAGCCGCCGTGGCACCTGCTGCCCAGCCTGGTCGGGCAGCTGCGGACCGGCACGGTGACCGTGCACGCCGGGGCGCACCGGGACCTCGTCGACGTCGGCGACGTCCGCGCGGCCCTGACCGGCCTGCTCGAAGCCGGGGTGAACCGCGAGATCGTCAACGTCGCCAGCGGCACGCCGTTCGCCATCGAGTCCGTTGTGGACAGTGTGGAACGGCGGCTGGGGACGACGGTGGGCCGCGAGGTCGTCACCGGGAGCTCCGGGCGCACCCTGGTTTCCATCGCGAAGCTGCGCCGGTACGTGCCCGAGCTCGCCGCCGGACTCGGCGGCGAAAGGTATCTCAACCGCCTCGTCGACCGGTACGCGCCGTGTTACGACGGGCCTGGACAGCGAGGTGAGGCATGACCACCGAACCGAAGACCGCGTTCGAGGAGATCAAGATCGGCGGCGGGCGCAGGATCGCCTGCGACGCCGCGTTCGAGACCGAGATCGTCTGGGAGCAGCTGCGCACCAGCGGCCTCTACGCCGAGGCCGTCGCCGGCCTGCGCGCGGGGGACGTGATCGTCGACGTCGGTGCCCACATCGGACTGGCCGCGATCCTCTTCACCGATCTCGTGCCCGGCCTGGAGATCCTCGGCTTCGAGCCGGCACCGCGGTCGTACGCCTGTCTCGAGCTGAACCAGGCGCGGCACCTGCCGACGACGACCATCTCGCGGCTGGCGATCGGCACCCGCCCGGGCACCGCGGAGCTCACCTACTACCCGGGGCACACGACGCTGGCGACGCTCTTCGTCGACGACGCCGACGACGTGCGGAACATGGAGTCGGTGATGAACCACCGGGACGTGCCGCCGGACATGCGGGCGGAGTTCTGGCCGACGTTCCGGGCCGATCCCCAGACGGTCACCGTCGAGGTGACCACCCTGGAGCAGCAGCTGACCGAGCGTGGGATCGACGAGGTCGCCCTGCTCAAGGTGGACGTCGAACGGGCCGAGCTGGACGTCCTCGACAGCGTCGGCGCCCACCGCTGGCCCGCCATCCGGCGGGTCGTGGTCGAGGTGCACGACCTCGACGGCCAGCTGGGCCGGGTGACGTCGCTGCTCGAAGGCCACGGCTACACGGTGCGGGTCGCCACCGAGGACGACTTCGCCGAAGGCAGCATCCGGATGGTCGTGGCGAGCCGGGACTGAGGTTCAGTCCTCCTCGTCGTCCTTCGCCTCCGGCGCGTCCTCGCCCGGCACGACGTCGAGGCCGAGGAGCTTGCCCAGCACGACCATCTGCTCGGCGTAGTGCTCGATGAACTCGGGCGAGCGGGGGTCGGCCCGGCACAGGCCTTCGATGACGTGCGGGAGCGTGGTGGTCGCCATCGCCGCGCCCATCAGCATGATCGTCAGGCACGCCGGGTCGACCTCGGGGGCCAGCTTGCCCTCCGCCTGGAGGGCGCGGAACTGGTCGACGTTGCGCTGCAGCCGCTCGGACCGGGGCGCGTGGTCGTAGTCGGTCTCCGGACCGGAGTACTCGAGGCCGCCCCAGGCCATCAGCCGGACGCCCTCGGGGTTCTTCAGCGCCTCGAGCGCGTACAGCCGGATCTGCTCGGCCAGCGACCCCTTCTCGTGCAGGAGCTCGCCTTCGCGCTCCCGCCAGCGTTCCGAGATCGCCTGGTAGAGGCCCTCTTTGCCGTCGAAGTAGTACGAGATCAGCTGCTGGTTGACCCCCGCCCGGGCCGCGATCGTGCTCGTGCGGGCACCGGCGTACCCGTGCTGGGCGAACTCCGCCACCGCGGCGTCCACGATCAGCCGCCGGGTGCGTTCGGGATCCCGCTGACGTTCCTGGGGCTTGGGCGAGCGGCGCGGCTTGGACTGGGGCACGGCCCAATGATACCCGCGCGTGACGGTGTCACCAGTGGATCGAACGAGGTCAAGTACTCAATGGATTGACACAAGTACTCATGTGATTGATTATAAGACGCCCACCGGACGACAGGAAAGCGGGCCGCGACGTGAACAGACATCCCCTCAGGTGGTGGGCGCTGGCGGTGGCCGTCGTGGCCATCCTCGTGGACATGGTCGACAACCAGATCGTCACCGTGGCCCTGCCGACCATCAAGGACCAGCTCGGCACCGGCGAAGCCGCGCTGCAGTGGATTTCCGCCGGGTACGCGCTGGGGTTCGCGCTCACCCTGATCACCGGGGGCCGGCTCGGTGACCGGTACGGCACCAAGAAGCTCTTCCTGCTCGGCATGGCCACGTTCACGATCGCGTCCCTGGTGGCCGGGCTGGCCCCGGGGATCGGCGCGCTGATCACCGCCCGGGTGGTGCAGGGCGTCGGCTCGGGGCTGATGGCCCCGCAGGTGATGTCGTTCGTCTACACCGAGTTCGGCGACGACGAACGCCCGCGCGCGATGGCGATCTGCTCCAGCGCCTTCCCGATCGGCGGGCTGGCCGGGCCGCTGCTGGGCGGCGTGATCACCCAGGGCGACCTGTTCGGCTTCGGCTGGCGGGCGATCTTCCTGGTGAACGTGCCGTTCGGCGTCCTCGCGGTGCTCGGCGCCCTGGTGACCATGCCGACCCGGCCGGGCACGCCGGGCCAGCGGATCGACCGGACCGGCCTCGTGCTGCTGACCGCCGGGCTGTTCGCGCTCTTCTACCCGGTGGTCCAGGGCCGCGAGCTGCACTGGCCACTGTGGATGGTCGTGCTGCTCGTCGCGGCCGTCCCGCTGCTCGGCGCGTTCGCCTACCAGCAGCGCGCGCTGGCCCGGCGCGGCGGGGAACCGCTGATCCCGCCGGACCTGCTGCGCTACCGGAACCTGACCGCGGGGCAGGCGGTCCTGTTCACGATCAACGCGGCGACGGGCGTCTTCTTCGTCCTCACCCTGCACCTGCAGCTCGGGCTGGGGTATTCGCCGTTGCAGACGGCCTTGACGTTCCTCCCGGCGGCCGCCGGCATCGTGCTGGGCGGGGTCGTCGCGGTGCGGCTGGCCGTGCCGCTGGGCCGCCGGCTGGTCGCCGTCGCCATGGCGGTGCTGGCCGTGAGCCTGGGGGTCATCGCGCTCCTCGTCGTGACGCTCGGCCCCGACCTGGACGCGTGGGCCCTGCTCGGGCCGGCGGTCACCTTCGGCCTCGGCATGGGGACCGCGATGAACTCCCTGATCATCCGGGCCATGTCGGAAGTCCAGCCGTACCAGGCGGGTTCGGCGTCCGGCCTGATGAACACGACCGTCCAGCTCGGGGTGGCGACCGGGATCGCGTTGTTCGGCACGGTGTTCTTCGCGCGGCTGCCGGGCGGGTTCGAGCCCGCCACGACGACGGCGCTAGCGCTCGGCACTGGAGTACTGGTCGTGGGCCTGCTGTTCACCGCGGCCCTGCCGAGCGTCCGCCGCGCTGGTGCGGCCGGCCGGCCGCACCAGGAGAGGAAGGTCACGCCATGACCGAGCCGTACGACCTCGAGACCACCGTTCTCGTTGTGGGAGGAGGCATCGCCGGGCTGTCCACGGCGTTCTTCCTGGGGCGCCTCGGGGTCCGTTCGACACTGGTCGAGCGGCACCCGTCCACGGCGATCCTGCCGCAGGCGCGGGCGATCAACCCGCGGTCGATGGAGATCTACCGCAGCCTCGGGCTGGAGGAGGAGATCCGCGGCCGCACGTCGATCCTGGCGGAGCTGCCCGAGATGATCGGCGTCGAGACGCTCACCGGCCAGGAACGCTTCCGCATCGACCAGCTCGCCATGATCCGGCCCGCGGCGGCGCTCAGCCCGACCGACTGGGCGCTGATCGACCAGGACGACCTCGAACGGATCGTGCGGGCGCACGCGGAGGAGTGCGGCGCCGACGTCCGGTTCGGCACCGAGCTCGTCTCGCTCGACGCCGACGACGAGGGCGTCACGGTGCTCGTCCGCGAGCTGCAAACCGGTACCGAGCGGCGGATCCGGGCCCGGTACGTCGTGGCCGCGGACGGGCACCGCGCCGGCGTCCGCAAGCTGCTCGGTGTCGGCGCCGACGTGCTCCTGCCGGCGGTCGAGACCACGTACGCGGTGTTCGACGCCGACCTCACCGACGCCGTCCGCGACCGGAAGTTCCTGCTGGCCTACCTCGACCGGCCGACCCAGGGCACGGTGCTGGTGCCGCTGCGCACCCTCGGCCGCTGGATGCTGGGGGTGCCGAACCCGCCGGAGCCGGCCGACAAGTCGGACGAGACCGTGGACCGGCAGTGCGTCGAGTTCGTCCGCGAGGCCGTCGGCGACCCGGATCTCGACGTCACCCTGGTGCCGCCGGTGCCGGGCTGGGACCGGAAGGTCTCGCACAGCTCGACCGGCGGCTGGGTCGCGCACAACCTGCGGGTGGGCCGGGTGTTCTTCGCCGGCGACGCGGCCCACGTCGTGCCGCCGTCCGGGTCCTACGGGGCGACCACCGGCATCCAGGACGCGCACAACCTGGCGTGGAAGCTCGCCGCGGTGGTCAAGGGCGAGGCCGGGCCGGAGCTGCTGGACACCTACGAGCAGGAGCGCCTGCCGGTCGCGCGGGTCACGCTCGACCAGGCACTGCTGCTGCTCCACGTGCGTCACGGCGGCTCACAGGAGGAGCTGGCCTCGATCGACGACATGGCGATGATGTTCGGCTACCGCTACGACTCCGCGGCGATCCGCACGGACGCCCCGGCGCCGGACGGGCTGGTCGAGGACCCCCACTCGCCGACGGGACGGCCGGGCCTGCGCGCCCCGCACGTCTGGCTGGAGCGGGGGGCCGACCGGGTGTCCACTGTGGACCTCTTCACCGGCGCGTTCACCCTGCTGGCCGGTGCGGACGGCGAGGACTGGATTCCCGCGGCTTCTCGCGCCGCCGCGGCTCTCGGCATCGAGCTGTCCGCCCAGCGGATCGGCGGCGAACTGCGTGACGTCGACGGGGATTTCCTACGCAGCTACGGCCTGTCGGCGACCGGCGCCACTCTCGTACGGCCGGACGGCTTCGTCTGCTGGCGCTCCACCGACGCGGTCGCCGACCCTGAGGCGACACTGCGCGAGGTGCTGGTCGGCTTGCTGGCGAGGAAGCAGCCCAGCGCGGTCTGAGGGAAAGTCCGTGAAGGCCACATCGAGGGACTCTGAGTCCCTCGATGTGGCCTTCACGGACTTGGGCGTTGCGGTCAGCGGGTCGTCAGCGGCAGGCTGGTCACGCCGCACAGGAAGAACGCCGGCACCGGGCGCATCTGGTGGTTGGCGATGGCCCATTCCCCGGGCAGGTGGTCCAGCAGTGCCTCCACCGCCGCCTTCGCGGCCAGGCGGCCCAGCGGGGCACCCAGGCAGTAGTGGACGCCGTGGCCGAAGCCCAGGTGCGGTTCGCGGCGGTGCGGGTCGTAGCGGTCCGGGTCCGTGAAGTGCTCCTCGTCCCGGTTGGCCGAGCCGAGGTAGGCGAACACCCGCTCCCCCGCCGGGATCACCGTGTCGCCGAGGCGGACCGCCGTGCGCGTCACGCGGACCAGGATCTGGACCGGCGACAGGTAGCGGTTGGCCTCCTCGACGGCCGCCGGGATCAGCGTCCGGTCCGCGCGCAGCTCCGCCAGGACCCCGGGGTGCCAGGCCAGGCAGATCACCGTGTTGCCGATGAGGTTGGCCGTGGTCTCGTTGCCGGCGACCAGCAGCAGGTAGCAGAACGCGACCAGCTCCTCCGGCGTCAGCCCGCCACCGTCCACTTCGGCCCGGATCAGCGCGTCGATCAGGTCGTCACCCGGCTCGCGGCGGCGGCGCTCGATGGTCGCGGCGACGTAGTCCCGCATCTCGCCGAGGCGCCGCGCGACCTCCGCGTCGTCCGGGCGCTTGTCGTGGGACATGAAGATCTCCGACCACAGCTTGAAGTCGGCGTGCCGGTGCGGTTCGACGCCGAGGATCTCGGCGATCACCATGATCGGCAGCGGCGCGGCGAGCGTGGTGACGACGTCCGGCTCCGGCCCGGTGCCCGCGAGCTGCTTCGCCGCCAGCTCCGCGATCTTCGGGCCCAGCGCGGCGATCCGGCGCGGGGTGAACGCGTGGTTGGCCAGCGTCCGCAGCCGCCGGTGCTCCGGCGGGTCCTGCCGCATCATGGTCTCGCCCAGCAGGTTCTGCCCGAACGGGACCTTCGCGGAGAACCGCTCGTGGTCGTTGATCACCTGCTTGACGTCCGCGTGGCGGTACACGTGCCAGCAGCCGTCGTCACCGAGCACCACGGGCCGTGTCCGCCGGAACCCGCGGTAGTCGCGGTACCGGCCGGTCAGCTCGTCGAGGTTCGCCATCCCCACTCCTCTACCAAGTCTTGAGCATTCCCGCGTCGAGGACGTAGTCGGTGCCGACCGCGCTGGGCACCCGGTCCGAGGCCAGCAGCAGCACCAGCGCCGCGACCTCCTCGGGCTCGACCAGGGCTCCCGTCGACAGCCCGAGCCGGGCCGGCAGCGCGGCCAGGAACTCGTCGCCGGTCTGGCCCGCCTTGGCGGCGCGTTCCGGCGCCGTCCAGGTCCGGGTGCGCACCGGCCCCGGGGAGACGGTGTTCACCCGGACTCCCGCGGGCGCCAGCTCGTCGCCGAGCGCGCGGCCGAAACTGACCAGCGCGGACTTCGCCGCGCTGTAGGCCATCAGCCGCGGTGTCGCGAGCCGCGCGTTGACCGAGGCGATCGTGACGATCGCGCCGCGGGTGGCGAGCAGGCTCGGCACCGCGGCCCGGGCGGCGCGGACCGCGCTGAAGAAGTTCAGGTCGAACACGTGCGCCCAGGTGGCGTCGTCGAGGGCGAGGAACCCGTCGGGTGGTGGCGGGCTGCCGCCGACGTTGTTCACCAGCAGGTCCAGCCCGCCGAGCGTCTCGACGGCGTGCCCAACCAGCCTGCCTGGTCCATCCACAGTGGACAGATCGACGGCCGCCGAGGCGGGCGCCAGCTCACGCAGCTCCTCGGGCACGGTCCGCGCGCCGCCGACGACGACGGCGCCCTCCGCGACGAGTGCGCGGACCACGGCCAGCCCGATCCCGTGCGACGCCCCCGTGACGACGGCCTTCTTCCCCGCGAGCCCCAGTTCCATGGCCCCACCGTGGCGGGTGGCGCTCGAGCCGCGCTGACGGCCGCCCGGGTTCACGGCGGGTCGAGGGGAAGTCGAGCAGCGGCCCCGACGATCCGGTGGTCCGCGATCCGTCATCCGAGACTCGCTGGACAGGGAGGCGAGCATGTGCGGCATCACCGGGTGGGTGGACTACTCCCGCGATCTGACCCTCGCGCGGGCGACGCTGGAGACGATGACCCGGGTCCTGGGCAACCGGGGCCCGGACTCCGAGGGGGTGTGGCTCGACCGGCACGCCGGGCTCGGGCACGCCCGCACCGCCGTCATCGACCTGGCCGGCGGGCTGCAGCCCATGGTGGCCGAGGACGACGGCGAGGTCCGCGCGGCGGTCACCTACGGCGGCGAGGTCTACAACTTCCGCGAAGTGCGCGAACAGCTGAGCAAGGCCGGGCACCGGTTCCGCACGGACAGTGACACCGAGGTGGTGCTGCGGGCCTACCTGGAGTGGGGCGAGGACTGCGCGACCCACCTCGAAGGCATGTTCGCCATCGCGATCTGGGACCCGCGGCGCGAGGAGCTCTTCCTGGCTCGCGACCGGATCGGCATCAAGCCGCTCTTCTACGCGCCGCTGCCCGACGGCGTCGTGTTCGGTTCGGAACCCAAGGCGCTGCTGGCGAACCCCGCGCTGCGGCCGGTCGTCGACCGGCAGGGCCTGCGTGAGCTGCTGTCCACCGCGAAGGCGCCGGGCACGTCGGTCTTCCGCGACATGCGGGAGCTGAAGCCCGGCCACACCGCCGTGGTGAGCCGCCGGGGCATCCGCGAGCGCCGGTACTGGGAGCTGCGCGCGACCCGGCACACCGACGACCTGCCGACGACGATCGCCACCGTGCGCTCCCTGCTGGAGGACATCGTCGAGCGGGAGCTCAACTCCGACGTCCCGCTGTGCTCGGCACTGTCCGGCGGCCTCGACTCCAGCACCCTCACCGCGTTCGCGGCGGAGGCGCTCGGCGCGCACGGCCGCCGCGTGCGGACCATCACCACCACGTTCGACGGGTACGGCGACAACTTCCGCCCCGACGACACCCGCGGCGCGCCGGACGGCCCGTTCGCGGCGAAGGTGGTGCGCGCGTTCGGCACCGAGCACGTCGACATCGTGCTGGGCACGGCGGACCTCGTCGAGCCGGCGACCCGGCTGGCGACCGTCCGCGCCCAGGACATGCCGACGCCGTACGGCGACATGGACGCCTCGCTCTTCCAGACCTTCCGCCGCATCAAGCAGCACTCGACCGTCGCGCTGCTCGGCGAGGGCGCGGACGAGCTGTTCGGCGGGTACGTCTGGATGCACCAGCCGGAGTTCACCGGCGCGGGCACCTTTCCCTGGATCGCGCGGGAACAGCTGCACGACGGCTCCCGCACCGCGGGGCTGGGCCGCGGCCTGTTCGACGCCGGCCTGCTCGACAAGATCGACATGCCGGGCCACTACGCCGCGCTGCACCGCCAGGCCATCGCGAACGCCCCGCACCAGGACGGCGAAAGCGCCGAAGAACGCCTGATGCGCGACGTGTGCTTCCAGCACCTGACCCACTGGCTGCCGATGCTGCTCGACCGCGACGACCGGCTCAGCATGGCGTCGGGGCTCGAGGTGCGCGTCCCGTTCTGCGACCACCGGCTCGTCGAGTACCTCTACAACACGCCGTGGTCGATGAAGACCTTCGACGGCAGCGAAAAGAGCATCCTGCGCTCGACGGTCGAGGACGTCCTGCCCCACGACGTGCTGTGGCGGCGCAAGAGCCCGTGGCCGGTGACGCAGGACCCGACCTACACCCACGCGCTGCACCGCGAGCTGGTGACGCTGCTGGCCGATCCCGACGCCCCGGTGCGGCAGCTGATCGACGTCGACGCCGCCCGCCTGGCCGCGGCCGACGACTCGGCCGAGGCGTACGGGTGGCACAGCCGGATGAACATCGAGCTGGTGCTCCAGCTCGACCTGTGGCTGCGCGACTACGACGTCGAACTGGCCGTCTGAACCGATGACCGCCGAGAACCGCACAGGGAGGACGAAGATGCCCGACACGACACCGCGGCCGCTGCCGCTGGCCCGGCGGTGCCCGCTCGACCCGCCGGAGGAGTACACCAGCCTGCGCGCCGAGTGCCCGGTGAGCCCGCTGGCGCTGCCGGACGGCAACGTCGGCTGGCTCGTCTCCGGGTTCGACGAGGTGGCGGCCGCGCTGGTCGACCCCGCGGTGAGCGCCAAGCGGAAGTTCCAGACGAACGTCTCGCCGGTGACGCTGACGCCGGAGGAGTTCGTCGCGTCCGGGTTCGGCGACTCGTTCATCGGGATGGACGCCCCGGAGCACACCCGCTACCGGAAGATGCTCACCGGGCAGTTCACCGTGCGCCGGCTGAAAGCGCTTGCGCCGCGGATCGAGCAGATCGTCACCGATCACCTCGACGTCCTGGTCGAGAAGGGCCCGCCGGCGGAGCTGGTCCGGGACTTCACGCAGCCGGTGCCGTCGCTGGTGATCTGCGAGCTGCTCGGCATGCCCTACGCCGACAGCGCGGAGTTCGAGCGCAACGTCGACGTCATGATGCGGCTCGAGCGCAGCAAGGACGAGCTGCTGGGCGCGATGACCGCGATGGGCTCCTACATGCACGAGCTGGTCCGCACCAAGCGCGCGAACCCGGACGACGGCCTGATCAGCGGGCTCATCCGGGACACCCCGTCCGACGGCGTCCCGCTGACCGACGAAGAGCTGGCCGGGATCGGCAACCTGCTGATGATCGCCGGGTACGCGACCACGGCGAACATGATCACCATGGGCACGCTCGCGCTGCTGACCCACCGGGAGCAGTGGGACGCGCTGCGCGCGGACCCGGCGCTCGTCGAGAACGGCGTCGAGGAGATCCTGCGGTACCTGTCGGTCGCGCCGTTCGGGCTGCCGCGCACCGCGAAGGAAGACACCGAAATCGGCGGGCAGCGGATCCGGGCCGGCGATCCGATCGTGCTGTCGATCGAGGCCGCCAACCGGGACCCGGGCACGTTCGAGGACCCGGACTCCTTCGACGTCACCAGGAAACGGCAGCGGCACGTCGGGTTCGCCTACGGCGCCCACCAGTGCCTCGGCCAGCAGCTCGCCCGGCTGGAGCTGGGGATCGTGTTCGGCGAGCTGGTCCGGCGGCTGCCGCAGCTGCGGCTGACCGTGCCGCTCGAAGACGTCCCCATGCGCGACGACATGCAGATCTACGGCGCCCACGAGCTGCCGGTCACCTGGTGACGCCCACCCACACGGAGGTACCGCGATGACGTCCACCCAGAAGAAGCCCGCGCTCCCGGCGCACGAGACGGAGGCGGGCCGGACGCTCAGCCACCTCGTCTACCGCCCGTGGGACGGCCAGCTCGTGGCCGCCGCCGTCCGGTTCGGACTGGCCGAGAAGCTCGCCGACGGGCCGCGTTCCGCGAGCTCGTTCGCGGCGGAGATCGGCGGGAACCCCCGCACGGTCGAACAGTTCCTGCGCGCGTGCGGGGTGCTCTCCCTGGTCGAGCGCAACGCGCGTGGCGAGTACGCCCTCACCGAACTCGGCGCCGCGCTGCGCGCGGACACCGGGCTGCTGGCCAACATGGCGCTGATGCAGATGGGCGAGGGCATGTGGAACCGGATGGCCCGGCTCCACGAGACCGTCCTGACCGGACGCCCGATCCGCGACGAGCGCGGTGAAGAGCTTTACGACTACTACACCCGTCACCCGGAGGAGCGCGGCTGGCACGCGGCCGCGATGGCCGACCTGACCGCCGACGCCGGGCAGGCGCTGGCCGAGCAGTACGACTTCGGGCCGTACCAGGAGATCGTCGACATCGGCGGCAGCATGGGCCTGCTGCTGTCGAAGGTCCTGCCGGCCGCCCCGCACGTCCACGGCACGGTCGTCGACCGCCCGCCGATCGTGGAGAACGCACGCGAGGTGGCCCGGACGTACGGCCTGGGTGATCGCCTTTCCTTCACCGGCGGGGACTTCTTCGCCAGCGACCTGCCCAAGGGCGACCTGTACCTGCTGAAGACGGTCCTCTGCGACTGGGGTGACGAGAACGCCGCGCGCATCCTCGCCAACGCGTTCCGCTGCACCCCGCCGGGCGCCAAGCTGGCGGTGATCGACTGGGTCCGCCCGGACGACCCGGCCCCGCACGAGCTGGACATCATGAGCATCTCGCTGGAGGTGGTCACGGGCGGCCGGGTGCGGACCGAGGCGGAGTTCGTGGCGCTCATCGAGAGCGTGGGATACCGGTTCGACAGCACGAAGACGGTGGCGAGCCGGGCCCGGTCCCGGCCGTGGTACGTCCTGGAGGCGACCCGCCCGTAGGACGGCGGACGATCGCGGCCCCGGCGCACCTCGCGCCGGGGCCGGTCGTGTGTCCGCGGTTGGTCGACAGCGGTCCGGTCATGCTCCCCAATGTGGACTTTGGACGCGTCTCACCAGGATCTGCCGGGCTGCGGGGCTCCTGGGTCGCGGTGCCGGACTGCGATGCACCCAAGGCGCTCGGGACCGGCACCGGGAACACGGCGAACCCGGGCGGGTACCCGCCCGGGTTCGCCTGTGCGGTCCTCGCGCCACGCCTGGGGAAACGAGCCCGAGGACCTTTCCGCCGCACCTGTTCGCAGGTGCACGGTGAGCCCGCGCCGGACGCCGGCCCCCGGCGCTGCTCCCGCCGGGGGCCGGTCGTCACTACGCCAGCGCGAGGATCTCCCGCAGCACCTGCCGCAGGTCCTGCTCCGGGCGCGCCGGGACCTCGTCGGCGCGCCAGGCGACGAACCCGTCCGGGCGGACGAGGGACGCGCCCGACGGGCCGATGCCGTAGGCCTCCGGGAAGCGCTTGTCCGGGTCCTGGACGTCGTCCTCCACGCGGTGGACGTCCAGCTCGATCCCGAGCTCCTCCGCCACGGCCTCGGCCGCCGCGGTCCAGGGCGCGCCCTCGGGGCCGGCCAGCAGGGTGAACGTCCCGCCGCACAGGTCCACTGTGGACACCCGGGCGCCGCCGCGCTCCAGCCACACGTGCGGTGCGCGCAGCCCGGGACGGCCGCTGGGCGTCCGGGGGTCCTCGACCGGTGTGTCGGGCGTGCCCGGCTCGGTGCGCACGGCCGCGGACCGGTACCGGTAGCCGTGGGCCATGGTCACCTCGTCGATCCGCGTGGCCTCGTCGCCCTCGGCGTAGTGGCGGGCGTCGAGGATCTGCAGCGCGGTGTCCATCGTGGTCCGGGCCACCGGGTGGCGCTCGGCCTCGTAGGTGTCCAGCAGGTCCGGCCCGGCCTGCCCGTGGAGCACGGCGGCGAGCTTCCAGGCCAGGTTGTGCGCGTCCGCGATGCCGGTGTTGGCGCCGAACGAGCCGGTCGGCGGCACGACGTGCGCGCAGTCGCCTGCGAAGAACACCCGGCCGACGCGGTAGTGCTGGGCGACCATCGCGCCGATCCGGACGTCCATCAGCATCCGGCTCCACCCCGGCACCGGCGGCACCAGCGTGAGGTCGAGGTCCGGGATGCCGACGGCGGTGCGGGCCAGCTCGGCGCAACGCTGCTCGGTGAAGTCGTCGAGGCTCTCACCCTGGTCGGCCTGGAACGGCACCCCGAGCATCCACCGGCCGAGCCGGCCCAGCGGGACGAGCACCGTGCCGGTCTTCGGCTGGTCGAAGTAGGCGAGCAGGAACCGGCGGTCCCGCAGCACGTCGCCGAGGTCGGCGTCGAAGAGGAAGTGCGCGGCGTGCCCCAGGACGCCGGGGCCGTCCGCCTCGACACCGAGCTGGTGGCGGATGCCGGCTCGGTTGCCGTCCGCGGCGATCAGGTAGTCGGCGCGGATCCGGGACTCGGTGCCGGTGCCGAGGTCGCGGACGGTGGCCGTCACGCCCTCGGCGGCGTTGTCGAAGGACACGAGCTCGGTGGCGAAGCGGACGTCGGCACCGGCCTCCTCGGCGTGGGCGCGCACGACGCGCTCCAGCTCGTCCTGGTCGATCATCGCCCAGTCGACCGGGCTGATCCCGCCTGGACGGACCTGGGCGAGCATGTCGATGCGGAAGCGCTCGTCGCCGGCCAGGGTGTCCGCGCCGATCATCTCCGGCATGTCGGCCAGGATCGACTGGTGCTCGCGGATCTCCTCCTCGAGCCCGAACGTCCGGAAGATCTCGAGCGACCGGGCGTTGAACGCCCGCGCCTGCGGCATGATCGCCGTCGACGGGTGCCGCTCGACCAGCGTCACCCCGACTCCTTGCCGCGCAAGGAAGAACGCCGCGGACAGGCCGGTGATGCCGCCACCCACGACGAGCACCGAGGTCTCGTGGTCGTGCGGTCCGGTCATGGTGGAACCCCCTCTTTCTGCTGGTCGGATGAGACCATAATCAAGGTTTCAGGCGGCTGTGTCAACCAGTTACATAATTGACTGGCCTTGCCGTTCGCCTGAAAGACTCTGACCAGGCATTATGTAGATCGACAGGGTGAACGAAGGCTCCGAGAGGAGCGTCTCTGACGGCCTCCGTCAGCGCCCTGCGAATGATCGTCAAGCTCGTGGGGGCATCCTTGACGGGAAAGGTGCCGTGACGGTTACTCACACCCTTCCTGCCCGGGGACCCGGGCAGTCCTGGGGAGGACAACGGTGTGACGGCGCGGACAGCAGCCGGAAACCTAAAATCTGGGGGCTTCAGTGTTGCGTATCAACCTTCTCGGACCGCTGGAGGTCACTCGCGACGGCGTCGCGGTGACCCCTTCCGCGCCGAAGATCCGGCGCGTGTTCAGCCTCTTCGCGCTCTGCGCCAACCACATCGTCCGTACCGAGCAGCTGATCGAAGAGCTGTGGGAGGAAGACCCGCCGAGCAGCGTCAAGACGACCCTGCAGACCTACGTCTACCAGCTGCGGAAGTCCCTCAACCTCGACGCGGCGCAGAGACCGCAGGGCCGGGGTGCGGCCGGCGGCGAGCCGGTGCTCCTCACCCTCACCGGCGGTTACATGCTGTCGGTCGACCCCGAGGTGCTGGACGCGACCCGGTTCGACCGGGAGGCCGCGCGCGGCTGGGCCGAGCTCGACGCCGGTGACGCCGAAGCGGCGTTCCGCACCCTCGACGACGCCCTGCGGCTCTGGCGCGGGCCCGCGCTGGTCGACGTCAACCCCGGGCCGCTGCTGCAGGCCGAGGCTTTGCGCCTCGACGAGATGCGCAAGAACGCGCTGGAGCACCGGATCGACGCCGCCCTGCGGCTCGGGCGGCACCAGGAGGTGCTCGGCGAGCTCACCCGGCTCGCCGCGCAGCAGCCGACGCACGAAGGTTTCCAGGCCAAGCTGATGCTGGCGCTCTACCGGTCCGGACGGCGGTCCGAGGCGCTGCACATCTACCAGCGGACCCGCACCGCCCTCGCCGACGAGCTGGGCCTCGACCCGGCGACGGAGCTGCAGCGCGTGCACCGCGCCGTGCTCGCCGCGAACGGCAGCCTCGACCACCGGGTCGTCACCGCGCCGGCGCGGCAGGCGCGCACGGAACCGCCGCGCCAGCTCCCGTCGGCCGGGCCGCGGCTCGTCGGCCGGAAGGCCGAGCTGGGCACGGTGCTCGCGGGGTTGCGCCCCGCGGACCGCCACGGTCCCGCGGTGGTCGCCGTCGAGGGGCCGCCGGGGTCGGGCAAGACGGCCCTGTGCGTCCACGCCGCGCACGAGGCGCGGGAGCGCTACCCGGACGGGCAGTTCCACGCCGTCCTGGCCGACGCGGCCGGGCTCCCCGCCGACCCGGGTGACGTCCTGGCCGGGTTCCTGCGCGCGGTCGGCATCCCGGCACCGCAGATCCCCGACTCGGTCGACGAGCGGGGCCGCTGGTTCCGCACCTGGACCGCGGAGCGCCGGGTGCTGGTCGTGCTCGACGACCTGGTCGACGACCGCCAGCTCGCCCCACTGGTCCCGGCGGGCCACGACTGCGGGGTCGTCGTCGCGAGCCGCCGCCGGCTGTCGGATCCCGGGGTCACCACGACGGTCCAGCTCCGGCCGCTCGGCCCGGCCGACGGCGCGGGCCTGCTCGTCGACCTCATCGGGGCGGAGCGCAGCGGGGCCGACCTCGAGGGCACGCGGCGGCTGGCCGCGCCGTGCGACGGCCTGCCGCTGGCCCTGCACACGATCGCGACCCGGCTGCGGCTCCGGCCGCACTGGTCGGTGCACCGCATGCTCGCCTGGGCCGACCTGACGGCCGCCCCGCACGACTCGGCCGACGACCCGCTGGGCCTGCAGCCGAGCGTCACCCGGTCCTACCGGATGGCCGGGACGGACGCCCGCCGCGCGTTCCTGGAGCTCAGCACGCTCGACGTGCCGGACGTCTGCCTCGAGGACGTGGCGGCCGCACTCGACGTCGACGGCTACCGCGCCGAAGCCGTGCTCGACGAGCTGGCGAGCCTGCACCTGCTGAGCGTCGAGCGCAGCGGCGCGCCCGGGGACGAGCACCGGTACCGCCTGCTGCCGAGCCTCCGGGCCGCCGGCCGCCGGCTGCGGGCCGAGCAGGCCGAACCGGCGCTGGCCGGGTTCCGCGACTGAGCGCCGGGAGGTGGGGCCACACGGCCCCACCTCGCCGGGTCCCGCCCAGAAGAGCCAACACATCACCCGGAACGGCCAACACGACGACGGCCGAGGTCGCCGTCGGAGCCGGGCGGTGTGTCGGCTGTTCCCGTCACCGTGTTGGCTGCTCCGAGCGGCGAACTGTCAGCCGGGGCCGTTCTGCCGTCCGTAGCGCAGGTACAGCGGCCACAACGGCCACAGGTAGGGCAGCGGGCCGTTCCCCACGTTGAGCAGCTCGTCGGCGAAGTGCCGCGTCAGCGGGTGGAACTCGAAGAGCACCGGTTCGTCGGTGCCGGTGGTGTCCCGGTCCTCCCGCCGGATGCGCAGCAGGCCGTGGCCGACGAGCCGGGCGAGGATCGCTTCCGCGAACTTCGGTGAGCAGTCGAGCTTCGCCGCTACCTCGACCGCGGTGAACCGGTCGGCGCCGAGCGTCGGCAGGAGGCGGAAGACGCCACGGGCCGGCGGCGGCACCGTGCGCAGGCAGCTCTCCAGCCGGGCGCGGACGTCGAGTCCGTTGAACCGCAGCAGGTCCAGCGGCCGGCTGTTGGCCTCGAGGTGCTGGCGCATGTTCCGCACCGGCCAGCGCGGGGTCGACCGCAGGCGCGCGCCGACGCACCGCAGGGCCAGCGGCAGGTACCCGCACAGCTCCACGAGACGCCGGACCTCGTCCCGTTCGGCGTCGGCCTGTTCACGCCCCACCACGCCGGCCAACAGCTCGAACCCCTCGTCGGCGGTCAGCGGCTCGAGGTCGACGGTGTGCGCACCCGGCAGCGCCTGGAGCCCGCAGCGGGCCGTCACCACGACGGCGCAGCGCGCCCCCGCGGGCAGCAGCGGCTGCACCTGGACGTCCGACGCCGCGTCGTCGAGCACCACCAGCACCCGGCGGTCGACGCTCCAGCTGCGGAACATCGTGGCCCGTTCCTCGACACCGTCCGGGATCCGCGACTCGCCGAAGCCGATCGCCCGGAGGAACCGGCCCAGCACCTCCTCCGGTTCCGTCGGCCGCGCCTCGGACGCACCGAGCGTCGCGTAGAACTGGCCGTCCTCGAACGAGGGCCGCAAACGCTGGGCGAGCCGGGCGGCGAACGCCGACTTGCCCACGCCCGGCATGCCGCCGACGGACACCACGCGCAGCGCGTCGTCGTCCCGTTCGCCCGGGCAGAGCCAGCGTTCGGCCGCCTTGATCGGCTCTTCACGGCCGGCGAAGTCCGCGATGTCGTTCGGCAGCTGGGCCGGGGCGACGACGGTGATCCGCTCCGACGGCGGCTCCGGGTCCAGCCGTGTCTCGGTCTCCCCGGCCAGCATCGACTGGTGCAGCCGCTGCATGTACTGCGACGGCTCGACGGCCAGCTCGTCCATCAGCCGGCCGCGGAAGCGCCGGAAGACGTCGAGCGCGACGTCCCGGCGCTGGCACCGGTACAGCGCGAGCATGAGCTGGCTGTGGAAGCTTTCGTGCAGCGGGTGGGTGATCGTCAGCTCCTTGAGCTCGCTGACCAGGTCGCGGTGCCGGCTCAGCTGGAGGTCGGCTTCGATCCGGCCTTCCAGCGCCCGCAGCCGGCTCTCCTCGAGCCGGGCGGCGTAGGCGGTCAGCAGCTCGCCGGTTTCGACGTCGCCCATCGCCGGGCCGCGCCAGAGCTGCAGCGCGTGGCTCAGCAATTCCGTGGCCTGCTGCGGAACGCCGTTCTCGAGCGCGGCGCTGCCGCGCTGCACCATGTTCTCGAACCGGCATTTGTCGACGGCGTCGGCCGCGATCTCGAGCCGGTAACCCTGCCACGTGGTGTGCAGCGCCGCCGGCGGTTCGGCCGGTTCATTCAGGAACATGGTTTTCCGCAGCCGATGAATATAGGTCTGCACGGTCACCTGCGCACTGCGCGGCGGTTGCGCGCCCCACAGTTCGTCGACGAGGTCGGTCATCGACACCCGCTGGTTCGCGCGCACGATCAGCAGCGCGAGGATCTCCCTCAGCTTCGGCGCGCTGGGCGTGATGTCCCGATCATCGGAAAGGACGCTCAGCGGCCCCAGCAACTTGAATTGCAGCAACATACCGAATTCCCCCAGGACTTCGTTTGCATCCGGTACGTCCACCTCCCCACAGACGGAAAAACGAGACGGCGAGAGGCGGTCCGCGTCAGCCTGCCCGCTCGCGAACCGCTCCGGCCGCGTACGGCGGCCGGTTTCCCAAAGCACTTACCCCAGTTGTTTCACATCCAGTGGAAAAGATGCACGAGCCGTACGTTACTGCTCCACCCGAACACCGTCGATCGGCCATTCGATGACACAAAGTTCGGTCGGCAAACGATCTTTGCAAGCGCTGTCTGTGCTGGCAGACGGGCCGCCGGACCGCGGTGCGAGCGACGGCTCACGCGTGCCGGGGACGCCGGGGCGGAACCCGCTCGCCGCGCCCGCATTGAGTACGCTCGTACCGCAGGTCCGTTTTATCCGTTATTTCGCATTTCTTGGAGATTGCCCGCCAGGTCCCGCAGGAACGACGTGCTGTGCGTGCCCGCCCGGAACACGGGGTGCCCCATGATGTCCCGGAGGACACCCGTGGTGGTCCGGACCCCCGGCCCCCGCACCCGGAACTCGCCGAGCGCCCGGGTCATCCGGGCGATCGCCTGGTCCCGCGTCGGCGCCCAGACGATCACCTTCGCCAGCAGCGAATCGTAGTACGGCGGCACGGACCAGCCCGGGTAGGCGTGCGTGTCCACCCGCACGAACGGCCCGCCGGGCGGCACGAACTCGGTCAGCTCACCGGGACAGGGCGCGAAGTCGCGGGCCGGGTCTTCGGCGTTGACCCGGCATTCGATCGCCACGCCCGACGGCCGGACCTCGTCCTGCGTCAGCGAAAGCGGCAGGCCCGCGGCCACCCGCAGCTGTTCCCGGATCAGGTCGATGCCGGTGACGGCCTCGGTGACCGGGTGCTCGACCTGGATCCGGCAGTTCACCTCGATGAACGCGGCCTCGTCCCGGTGGACGAGGAACTCGAACGTCCCGACACCCGTGTAGCCCACGGCGGCCGCGCCGCGCACGGCCGCCGCCGTCAGCCGCGCCCGCAGCTGCGGGGACAGGCCGGGGGCCGGGCTCTCCTCCACGAGCTTCTGGTGACGCCGCTGCACCGAGCAGTCCCGTTCGCCGAGGTGCACGACGTTGCCGTGGCCGTCGGCGAGCACCTGGATCTCGATGTGCCGCGCGTCCTCCCAGAACCGCTCGAGGTACACCCGGTCGTCGTTGAACACCCCGCGCGCGGTCGCCCGGGTCGTCCGGAACGCCGGCACCAGGTCGTCCCACTCGCGCACCACGGCCATGCCACGGCCGCCGCCACCCGCGGCCGCCTTGATGATCACCGGCAGGCCGACGCGCTTGGTGATCTCGACGAGCTCGGCGGCGTCGGTCACCGCTTCGGCCGACCCGGCGAGCACCGGCAGGCCGGCTTCGGCCATCAGCTCCCGCGCGACGACCTTGTCCCCGAGCCGCGCCATCACCTCGGGACGCGGCCCGATGAAGACGATGCCGTTGCGCGCGCAGATCTCGGCGAAGTCCGGGTCCTCGGACAGGAAGCCGTACCCGGGGTGGATCGCCTGCGCGCCGGTGCGCAGCGCGGCCTCGATGATCACCGGCGGGTAGAGGTAGCTCCTGCGTGACGGACCCGGGCCGATCTGTACCGTTTCGTCGGCCGCCAGGACGGCCGCGGAGTCGCGGTCGGCCGTCGAATGCACCACGACCGTGCGGATCCCCATCTCCTGGCACGTCCGCACCACGCGCAGCGCGATTTCACCGCGGTTGGCGATCAGCACCTTCCGGAACGGCGGTTCTTCGGGGTTCATGGTGCTCACCCGTCCAGCCGGGGGCGCAGCAGCATCAGCGGCTGCCCGTACTCGACCGGCGCGGCGTCGGCGGCGACGATCTCGATCACCGTGCCCGCGTGCTCGGCGAGGATCGGGTTCATCAGCTTCATCGCCTCGACGATCCCCACCTGCGTGCCGATCTCGATCTCGTCACCCACCTCGGCGAACGGCCGCGCGCCCGGCTCGGAAGCGCGGTAGAAGACCCCGACGACCGGCGCGGACACCTCAAGCAGGCCCCGGTCCGGTTCGGTCTCCGGCACCGCCGCGGCGGGCGTCACGCTCCCCGCGACCGGCCACTCGACCTCGATGCTCGCGCCGCCGTAGCGCACCCGGGCCCGCGCGGGGATCGAGGGCGCCGCGTTCACGGCGTCGGCGAGGGTGCGGCCCAGTACCGCCATCACGGCCTCGGCGTCCGCGGTGTGCTCGGGCGTGAACGGCACGTGCGTGTCGGTCATCGGACTCCCACCTCGATCCGCTGCGCCGCTTCGATCGTGCCGAACCGGCGGAACTTCGCCCGCCGCCGCGCCACCAACCCCGCCCAGTCGTGGTCGCGCAGTTCCCGCAGGGCGCAGACCACCGCGTCGCGCACGAGCGTCCCGGCCCGTTCCGGGTTCCGGTGCGCTCCGCCGGGTGGTTCGGGGACCACCCCGTCGATGACGCCCAGCTCCAGCAGCGACCGGGCGTCCAGCCGCAACGCGCGCGCGGCGGTGCGCGCGGCGGCCGGGTCACGCCAGAGGATCGCGGCGCAGCCTTCCGGGCTGATCACCGAATAGGTCGCGTTCTCGCACAGCAGCACCCGGTCGGCGACGCCCAGCGCGAGCGCGCCGCCGCTGCCGCCTTCCCCGGTGACCACGCTGACCACCGGGACCGGCAGCCCGCCGAGCGTCCGCAGGCACTCGGCGATCGCGTTCGCCTGCCCGTGGCTTTCCGCTTCCGGGCCGGGGTAGGCACCCGGGGTGTCCACGAGGGTCACGACCGGGACGCCGAGCTTCCCGGCCAGGCGCAGCAGCCGCACGACCTTGCGGTAACCCGCAGGCGACGGCATCCCGAAGTTGCGCCGGACCAGCTCCGGGGTGGTGTGGCCCTTCTGGTGGCCGATGAGCACCACCGGCAGGCCGTCGAGCCGGGCGAGACCGCCGACGATCGCCGCGCAGTCCTCGCCCGCCCGGTCGCCGTGCAGCTCGACGAACCCGTCGAGCCAGGCGGCGGCGTGGTCGAGGGTGGTCGGCCGGTCGGCGTGGCGTGCCAGCTCGAGGATCTTCCCGACGTCACGGCGTTCCAGCGCGGTGTGGTCGCGCACGACCGGATCGCTCTCGCCCTGCCCCCACGTCCGGCTCACCGGACGGCCCGCCGCCAGCAGCGCGCCCAGCACGTGCGGCAGCTCGGCGCGCGGCCGGACGTCGTCGACGAGTCCGTGCTCCAGCAGGAACTCGGCGAACTGGAAGCCCTCGGGCAGCCGCCGCCGGATCGTCTGCTCGATCACCCGCGGCCCGGCGAACCCCATCCGGGCGCCGGGTTCGGCGACGATCAGGTCCGACAGCGTGGCGAACGACGCGGCGACCCCGCCGAACGTCGGGTCCGTCACCAGCGTGACGGTCAGCAGGCCGGCCTCGTCCAGCGCGGCCATGGCGTTGCTCGTCTTCGCCATCTGCAGCAGCGACACCAGGCCCTCCTGCATCCGCGCGCCACCCGAGGCGGTGACGAGCAGCAGCGGCACGCGGTCGGCGAGCGCCGTCTCGGCCGCGGTCGTGACGGCCTCGCCGGCGGCGGCACCGAGGCTGCCGCCGAGGAACTCGAAGTCCATCGCGGCGACCACGACCCGCGTGCCGCGGATCGTGCCGCGCGCCACCAGCACGGCGTCGGTGTTGCCGGTCTTCGCCCGCGCCCGCGCCAGCCGCTGCGCGTACGGCTGCAGGTCCGTGAACGCGAGCGGATCGTGCACCGACGGCTCCGGCTCGACGAACTCGGCCGAGCCGGCGTCGAGCAGCCCGTCGAGCCGCTCCGCCGCGGTCAGCCGGAAGTGCTTGCCGCACTCGTAACAGACCTTGCCCTGCCGCTCGAACCGCCGGCGGTACAACAACGATCGGCAGTCCGGGCAGGACAGCCAGTCGCCGGCTTCCGGGGCTGCTCTTGTCACGTCCGACAAGCGGTTCACCGTGGTGCTCATATCGTGCCGCTTCCCTCGTCCTCGTGGTCGTGGATGTCCTCTTCGGCCCAGTGGCCGTGGCAGGGTGGCCCGGCGAACGGGGGCTGCCCGGCCAGCGCCGTGCCGAACTCGGTCGACGCCGCCAGCAGGACCCGCCCGACCACCCGGCACCGGCCGCGGAACCCCGTGTCCGGCCGCTCCCGTCCGTCGTCCATTCAGGACTCCCGGTAGGACGCGGTGACGCGGTAGACGGCGAACGGGCGGCTCAGCGAAAGGTCGCGGTACGGCCGCAGCGGCGCCGTCTGCTCCTTGTGCTCCGCTCCCCGCTCCCACTCGTCGAACGCCGCGACGTCCCGCCACGAGCTGACCACCACGAACCCCTCGGGGTCGTGCGCCGAGTGCAGCAGCTCGTTGCCGAGGAGCCCGGGCACGCCGGCGAGCCGCGCGCTCGCCTCGTGGTAGGCCGACTCGATGCCGGCCACGTCGTCGGTCGCGTGGTAGAGCAGGACGCGCAGGCCCCCGCTCATCCCGCGCTGCCGGGCAGGTGCGCGACGACGCGCATGGTCGTCATCGAGCCGCCCGAGCGGTACGGGTGCAGCTTCTGCCGGTGGGTCAGGTGCCGGTCGCTGGTCTCGAACTCGCGGAACCGCGGCTCGTCGACCCAGTCGCTGACGATGTAGTAGACGCCCTCTTCCTCGCTGCGCGCCAGCCACTGCCCGAGGTTCGCCGGGTGCGAGGTCACCGAGTCGCCGACCTCCAGCCAGGTCCGCTCGAACTCCTGCTCGACGCCCGGCTTGATCTGCATCCGGAGCATGACGCGGAACGCGCCGCCCGCTGGTGCTTCCATCCGACTGCCGTCCTTTCCGTTGGCCGGGCTCACAACAGGAGCCCGAGTGCGACGCAGTTGGCCGCGAGCGCGAGCGTGCAGAGCACGGTCCGCGCCCGGTTCCAGCCGCCCCAGTTCCGGCGCGGGTCGCGCGCGGCGAAGTCACCGGGCAGGTGCGCCGGATCGAGCGCCCGCACCCACTTGTTGACCGGCACGTTCTTGACGAGCGAGATGACGACCGTGGCCACGGCCAGCGCGCCCGCCGCGAGGAACAGCGCGCGAACCAATCCCGCGGCCGTGACCACGCCGAGCGCCAGGTCCCCCAGCACGGTCAGCACGAGGCAGACCGGCATGAAGGGGTCGTAGCGGGTGGCGAAGAAGGCGTGCGCGTGCACGTACTCCTTCGCCGGCAGGCTCTGCAGCAACGGCCAGCCGCCGAGCTGCGTCCCGGCCAGCACGCCGGCGGCGAGGCCGTTGACCAGCACCACGAGCGGGATCAGCCACGGGCCCACGGTCATCCCCCTCAGCCGACCCTGCTCCGCGCGGCCGCCTCGACCTTCTCCTTGATCAGGCGCATCTGGATCGGGGTGTTGTGGTCGAGCCGCGCCTGCATGGCGGCGTCGCCGACCGGCGCGCCCGGCTTCATCTCGAAGTCCTGCACCCAGCGCATCCGGACGCCGTCGGGGGTCTCGAGGTACTCCCAGTAGATCCACATGTACTTGAACGGCCCGGTTTCGACGCGCTGCGAGCGCACCGTCTTCGTGGCCTCGTCCGGCGTCCGCGCGGAGACCCAGCTCCACTCCTTGCCGTTCTCGTCCGGATGCAGCGCCAGCCGGAAGGTGATGGTGCCGTCCCGTTCCGCGAGGACGGTCGCCTCGGAGTACTCGCTGAACAGCCGCGGCCACGACGGGATGTCGTTGGTCATCCGCCAGACCAGCTCGAGCGGCGCGTCGATGACGATCTGGTTGTCGGTGTGCCCGGCCACGTCAGACCCTCGCCTTCTCGATCAGCAGGTTCACGTACTCGACGGCGCGGGCCGGGGTCGGCATCTCGCCCAGCGCGTCGTCGGAGATGGTGATGCCGTAGCGGCGCTCCACCTGGCTGCACAGCTCCAGCACGGCCAACGAGTCGTAGCCGAGCTCGGCGAACTCCACGTCGGCGATGTCGCCGTCGAGCTCGCCGCCGTCGGGGGCACCCGCGCTCGCCAGCATGATCTCCTTCACCTGTGCCACATCGAACTCGCTCATCCGGTTCTCCTCACCTGTTCAGCGGACGTCGGTCCGCGCGGGCCGCCGCAGCACGAGCGCGGAGGTGAAACCCCCGTGCCCGCGGGCGACGACGAGTGCGGTGCGCAACGGCAGGTCGCGCGGCTGGCCGAGCACCAGGTCGACGGCGCAGCCGGGCGCCGGGCGGGACGGGCCGACGGTGTGCGGGACGACGCCGTCGCGCAGGGCCAGCAGTGCGGTGGCGACGTCCAGGGCCGCCCCGCCGCCGTAAAGCCGTCCCGTCAGCGTTTTCGGCGCGGTCACCGGCACCCCGCGCGGGCCGAACACCTCGGCGAGCGCGTCGGCTTCGCTCCGGTCCCGGGCCGGCACGCCCGCGGCGTCCGCGAACACGACGTCCACATCGGACGGTGCCAGTCGCGCGTCGGCGAGCGCTTTCTCGATGGTGCGGCGCAGCGCGGGCGGGCGCGCGGACCCCGGCGGCGGATCGAACCCGGCGGCGTACCCGGCGATGACGCCGTAACCGTCACCGGCGCCCCGCTCGAGAGCGCTTTCCGCGCTCTCGACGATCAGGATGGCGCCGCCTTCGCCGGGGAGGTAACCGGACGCTTCGGCGTCGAACGGGACGTACGCCCGGGTCACGTCGTCCACTGTGGACAGATCGCCGGTCGAGAGCTGGGCGACCAGGCCGTAGGGGCAGAGTGACGCGTCCGTGCCGCCGCTGACGACGAGCCGTGAACCGGCCCGGGTCAGCCGCCGGGCCTGGCCGAGCGCATCCAGGCCGCCGGCCTGCTCGGCGCACACCACACCGCACGGGCCGCGCATGCCGTGGCGGATCGAGATCTGCCCGGTGGTGGCGGCGTAGAACCACGCGATCGACTGGTAGGCCCCGACCCAGGACGGGCCGTTGAGGTACAGCCGTTCCATCTCGTGCTGCCCGAACTCCGTGCCGCCGGACGAGCTCGACGTCACGACGGCCATCTCGTATTCGGGCACCGAGGCCGGGTCGACCCCGGCGTCGGCCAGCGCGGCTTCGGCCGCGGCCAGCCCGAGGTGGGTCCAGTGGTCGGTCTGCGGGATGATCCGTCCGGGAACCCGTTCCCCGGCGGCGAAGCCGGGCACCTGGCCGGCGAGGCGGACCGGGTAGGGGGCCGGGTCGAACCGGTCGATCCCGCTGATGCCGGACTTCCCGGCCAGCACCGCGCGCCAGTGCGCCTCCGCGCCGATGCCCGTCGGGGCGACGACACCAAGGCCGGTCACCACCGGGCGATCGCTCACATCCGCCGTACTCATCGCACTCTCCAGGTTCGGGGCGGGTTCCCACCGCGATCAAGGCTGTCGGCGGTGCCTGAGGATCACCTCGAGCCCCGCTGGACCACCGGTTCCGCTCACCGCGACACGACGGCCACCGCGTTGACGACGACGGCCGCCAGCGCCAGCGTGGTGCGCGCCAGGTGCCAGCGCCGCCACAGCGGCCGCGGATCGCGCCAGTCCGCGGGCAGGGCGGCCGGATCCTGCGCCTTGACCACGCGGTTGATCGGCACGTTGCAGAAGTGCGAGACCACGGAAACGGCCAGCAGCAGCACCGCGGCCGTCGCGAACAGGGCGGCGTCGTCCCCGCCGAGCACGGCGAGGACGACGTCGGCCACGGTCGAGGACAGCACGATCACCGGCATCGTCGGGTCCCACCGGCGGCCGAGCAGCTGGTGCGTGTAGACGTACCGGTCCGCGGGCATCGCCCGCAGCGCGGGCACCACGCTCAGCGCCACCGCGAACAGCACCCCGGCGACGACCCCGCTGCCGACCAGGGCCGCCGCGCCGAGCAGCGCGTGCACGGTCACGGCACGCCCGTCCGGCTCCTCTGGGACAGCTCGACGACCGAAGCCGCGTCGTCGTCCCCGCGGCCGGCGTCGATCCCCGCGGCGAACCGGTCCGACGCGCAGTCGACCAGCGGCAGCTCCACCCCGCGTTCGCCCGCCTCGCGGGCGGCGAAGCGGAGGTCCTTGTGCATCAAGGTGGTCCGGAACGCGGCGGGCCGGTATTCGCGCCGGCGCATGAAGTCCGCGCGGAACGCGAGCACGGGCGAGCGCCAGCCGCTGCTGTCGAACGCGTCGAGCAGCAGGTCACGCTCCATGCCCATCGCCTCGACGAAGGCGATCGCCTCGGCGAGCCCGGCGGTCTGCACCCCCAGCAGCAGGTTGAACGCGAGCTTGAGCACACTCGCGTTGCCCGTGGGGCCGAGGTGGCGGACGTCCTGGCCGAGGGCCGCGAGCACGTCGCGCACGGCGTCCACATCGGACTCCTCGCCCGCGGTGAGCACGCGCAGGCGGCCGGCGGCGGCCATCTCCGGGTTACCCATCACGCAGGCCTCCACCCGGCGGACGCCCTGTTCGGCCAATCGTCGGGTGGTTTCCCGGGAGAAGGCGGGCGAGACGGTCGAGGTGTCCACCACCACCGTCCCGGGCCGCCACTTCCCGGCGAGCTCGCCGAACACGATCTGCTCGACCGCGGCCTCGTCGGCCAGGCTGAGCACCACCGTGGTGGCCGCGCGCGCGGCCTCGGCGGCCGAGGACGCGACGGTCCCGCCCGCGTCCCGCACCGGATCCGCCTTCGCGGCGGTGCGGTTGTGGACGGTGACGGCGAAACCCCCGGCGAGCAGGGCGCGGGCCATCCCGGAGCCCATCGCCCCGAGCCCGATCAGCGCGATCGAAGGTGCGGGCACGGGTCAGCTCCTCGCCGGGTGGGTGTCGACGGACAGCTGCGAGACGCAGCGCATGGTCGCGTCCCGGAAGTACCGGGCGAACCCCTCCGGGCTGGCGGTGTCCCGCTCCTGCGCCAGGTAGGGGGCGAGCTTCTCCTCGATCACGTGGACCCCGCGCTGCCGGGCCATGTGCCGGCCGACCGCGGCGAAGTCGCCCTCGTAGTGGATGACGCGGACCATGACGTCGTCCTTGACGAACACGGCCGTGCCGAGCAGGCGGCCGGCCTGTTCACCGTCCACACCGGACAGATCCGGTGTGTCGACGCGCTGGAACCGCGCGAAGATCTCGGCTATCTCGTCGTCGTGCCCGGGTTTGACGCGGTAGGTGATCGCGGCGAACGGCATGGCGGACTCCTTTTCTCAGGTGGTGGACAACGGCTCACGGCTCGACGCGGGTTCGCTGTCGGCGGCCAGCGCCCGGGTCAGGCCGCGGCGGCACACCAGGAAACCCACGCCGGCCAGCATCGCGGCGCCGCCGAGCCCGGCGTAGTAGGCCGGTTCCGGGACGACTTCGCTCAACCGCACCAGCCCGCTGCCCAGGCCGCCGCCGAGGGCGGCGAACAGCCAGAGCATGCCCAGGACCCGGCCCATGAACTGCCTGGGCAGCACCTCGGCCGCGGCCGAGACGGTGACCGCCACGACGACGACCTCGCCGCAGGCGTGCATCAGGTAGACCGCGACCAGCCACAGCGGGGAGATCCGGGTGCCGTCCGCGGTGTTCGCCGCGGCCAGCGCCATCACGAGGAACCCGCCGCCGACCAGGAGCAGCCCGACGGCGAACTTCGCGGCCAGCTGGTAACGCCCGTTCCAGCGCGGCATCACGGCCGCGACCAGCGGCGCGAGCACGAGGATGAACACCGGCGTCGCGGCCTGCAGCCAGCTCGCCGGCACCACGAACCCGGCCACGGTGAGATCGGTGTGGTCCCGGGCGAACAGGTTCAGCAGCGACGCCGCGTGCGCGATGATCATCCAGAACAGCGTGGCCCCGAGCAGCACCGCCAGGTACCCCTTGAGGCGGCGGCGGTCGCCGGTGTCCAGCGCCGGGTTCCGGTACAGCACCACGTAACCCACCACCGGAAGAACCACGCTGAGCACGCCGGCGGCCACGATCGCCACCGTCGCGCTGAGCACACCGAGCAGCCCCAGCACGAGCACCAGCGCGGCGAGCACCGCCAGTACGGTCCCGATCCGGCGGATCGCGGCGGCGCGCTCAACCGCCGTCAGCGGACGGCCGGCTTGGCCGCCCACCCCGCGGAACTGCCCGGCCGCCGCGGTCAGCAGCACGGCCGTGAGCAGCACCGAGACCGAGCAGACGGCGAACCCGAGGTTCCAGCTGACCCGTTCACCGAGGTACCCGGTCAGCAGCGGAGCGGCCAGCGCGGAGACCTGGACGCCGACGTACATCAGCGAAATCCCCGACTCACGGCCGCGGCGGCCGCCGAACATCAGGTTGATCATCGCCTGGTGGTTGGGCTTGAACAGCCCACCGCCGACGGCGAGCGCGACCAGCCCGAGCGCAGTACCCCAGCCGGCCGGGACGGCCAGGCACAGGTACCCGAGCGCGCTGACCAGGCAGCCGGCCAGCAGCGCCCGCCGCTGGCCGAGCACCCGGTCACCGAGCCAGCCACCGGGCAGCGACAGCAGGAACATCACGCTGATCCAGGCACCGAACAACGCCGCGGCGTCCCCGGTGGCCAGGCCGAGCCCACCCCGCGCGGTCGGCGCGGAGGCGTAGAGAACCAGAGTCGCCTGCATGCCGTAGAACCCGAAGCGTTCCAGCGTGTCGGTGACGAACAGGGTGCCGAACCAGCGGGGCATCCGACGCAGGGACACGGTGTCCTGAACGGCTTCACCGATCGACGCCGGGCGTACTTCCCCCGCGCTCATCGGGTTCCGCCCCCGAGCCCGCTAGCCCGAGTCAGCGCCGCCGCCAGCGAGCCGTCCTGGTCACCGGCCCGCCCAGCCGACCGCCAAGCCACGAAGGCATCCGGCCGGACCAGCACCGCGCCGTCCTCGGACACGCCATAGGTCTCCGCCCACGCCCGGTCCTCCGGCACCAGGTCACCCCCGTCACCGACCACAAAAGCCCGCACCGGAATGGAAAGCTGCTTCGCGACCCGCTCGGCCGCTTCGCACCAGCCGCTGTTCCGCGAGCCGGTCAGCAGCACGAAGTCGTCCCAGAACAGGTCTATTGTGGACAGCCGATCACCGTCGCGCCGCAGCCACAGGTGCGGGGCGCGGGTGCCCGGCTCGCCGGTGAGCTCCAGGTTCGGCGTCAGCACCGGCGCGTCCTCGCGGCCGCCGGTGATGGCGTCCGACTGGTACCGGTAGCCCAGGGTGATGATGATGTCGTCCACCATGGACGCCACCGTCTCCTCGTCGGCGTACCCGTGGCGGATGCGGTTGCGGACCATCGCCTGCCGCGCCATCGCGCCGCCGACGCCCCGCCGTTCCGCGTCGTAGGTGTCCAGCAGCGCGTCGCCGGCCCGGCCGGCCAGCACCGCGGCGAGCTTCCAGGCGAGGTTGTGGGCGTCGTGGATCCCCGTGTTGGCCCCGAAACCACCGGCGGGTGGGTGCACGTGCGCCGCGTCGCCGGCGAGGAAGACGCGCCCCTGCCGGAACGTCTCGGCCACCAGCTGCGCACCCTGCCACGGCACCTTCGCGACGATCTCGACGGCCATGTCGGACTTCCCGGCGGCCGTCCGGATGATCTCGACGCAGCGCTCGTCCGGGTAGTCGTCGGGCGTCTCGCCCTTCTCCGGGTAGTACAGCGGCGCGGCCAGCCACGGGTCGGCGCCGTGCAGCCGGGACAGGCCCATCAGCGTCCCGGGCGCCGCGGTGGCGTAACACAGGATGAACTTGCGGTCCTTGAGCACGGTCGTGAGTTCGGGCGCACGGAAGTAGATGCTCAGCGCGTTGAAGACGGTGCCGATGCCCGTCCGCTCCAGGCCCAGTGCCTGCCGGGTGCGGCTGCCCGCGCCGTCGGCGCCGACGAGGTAGTCCGCGCGGACGGTCGTCTCCTCGCCCGAGGCGAGGTCCCGGATCGTCGCGGTGACGCCGTCGTCGTCGCTGGTGAACGACGTGAGCCGGGTGCCGAACCGCAGCTCGGCGCCCGAGTCGCGGGCCAGCCCGGCCAGCACGCGCTCGTACCGGTCCTGGCCGCAGCCCATCACCCGCTCGGGGCTCACGGTCGGGCCGTCGAGCGACGGCGCTTCGAGCACGACGGCGTCGTCGATCTCGGCGAACGTCCGGGTCTGCAGGATCCCGCCCTCGAAGTACGGGTGCGAGTCCCCCACCTCGAGCGCGCGGATCTCGTTGTGCACCCCCGCCGCGCGGAACAGCTCCATCGTGCGCGCCTGCAGCCCGGGGGCGCGGGGCAGCGTCGACGTGCTCGCCCGCTGTTCCACGAGCAGCGACCGGACGCCGTGCCGGCCGAGGAAGAGCGCGGTCGAGACACCGACCGGGCCGGCGCCCACCACGAGCACCGGCACCCTGATTTCAGCCATGCGGTCTTCCTTCCTCGATCTTCCTCGAACCGTGCTCAGGCGAAGCACACCTTGGCCAGCAGATCCAGCTGCTCGGCGTCGTCGGTGCAGGGGAACAGCAACAGCTCGTCACAGCCCGCCTCGGCGTAGCTGTCGACGGTCGCGCGCAGGGTGGTCTCGTCGGCGATGACGCCGGACGCGAGCGCCTCGGCCTTCGCGCCCATGTAGGAGTAGTAGTCACGCAGGTACGTCCCGGCCGCGGCCTTGCGCTCCTCGCCGAGCGCGACGTACGTGAGCGCGCCCAGCTTCGGGGTGTCCGTGCGGCCCGCGGCCGCCCAGGCCGCGCGGACGGTGTCGGCCTGCTGCGGGTACCGGTGCACCGGGCCGCCGCCGGAGACCCAGCCGATGCCGTGGGCCGCGGCGCGCGGGATCGACGCCGCCGAATTGCCGCCGCCCCACAGCCGGACCTCGCCGTTGGCGGGCTTCGGGCCGATGCCCGGGACGGGCCCTTCGCCCGCCCACACCTGCCGCAGCTCGCCGAGCAGGGTGTCCAGCCAGCGGCCGCGGGTGTGGAAGTCGACGCCGGTGGCGACGAAGTCGTCCTCACGCCCGCCCGCCGCGAACCCGACCACCAGCCGCCCCTCGGCGATCCGGTCGACGCTCGCCAGCTGCTTGGCCAGCAGCGCGGAGCTCGGCCAGTAGGGCGCCAGCAGGATGGTCGGCGCCAGGGTGATGCGCGTGGTCACCGCGGCGGCCGCGGCGAGCGTCACCACGGCGTCGTAGCTGTCGTAGACGAGCCGGTCGAGCACGGCGAGCGTGCTGAACCCGAGCTCCTCCGCGCGGATCGCGAAGTCCGTCAGCTGCCGGCCGCCCGTGCCGGGCACGGTGTTCGGCAGTCCCACTCCGATGTCCATCTCAGTCCTCCTAAGGTTTCCCGGCCAGCACCGACTCGTCGAAGTCGATCCGCTTGAGCGACCACTTCGCCACCTGCAGCGACGTCGCGGTCGCTTCCGTGGCGTACTCGAACATCTCGGCCTGGTACCGCTTCGACGCCTCGGCGATCGAGCACTCGCCGCGGTCCGCGGCCAGCAGCGCGCGGGTCAGCGTGGCCGCGTCACGCACCGCCGTGTTCGCGCCGACCCCGCCCGAGGGCGGCATCGCGTGCACCGCGTCCCCGATCGGGATGACGGCACCCGGCTCCCACAGCTCGATCGGCGCGGTCGCCCGCACGGCCACCGGGAACGTCTCGGCGACGTCGGCGTACCGCAGCACGGTGCGCAGCGCCGGGTGCCAGCCGGTCGTGCGGTCCTGCACGAACCGCCACAGCCGCTCGCCCTCCATGGCGAGGAACTCCTCGTCGGGCAGCCCGGTTTCGGTGCGGTGCATGGAGAAGACCGACATGAAGTAGTCGTCGCTGTCCGGGAGGTCGAGGCCGGGCCACAGTTTCCCGGCCGCCTCGGCCGGACGGGTCCGGAAGGCCATCGGCATCAGCCCGAGCTTGGGCCCGTCCGAGCCGATCACCCAGGTGAACCGGTCCTGCAGCACCTCCGGCAGCTCGCGCCGCAGCTCGGGGACGAGCGGGATCCGGCCGAAGATCGTCCGGACGCCGAGGTCACGCGGTTCGGCCTGGACGCCGACCGCCCGGCGCAGCACCGAGTTGCCGCCGTCCGCGGCGATCAGGACGTCACCGGTGGCGGTGGTCCCGTCGGTGAAGTGGGCGACGACCGTCCCGTCGGGACGCTGCTCGTGCCGGGTGAAGCGCTTTCCGAAGTGGACGGCGTCGTCGAGGCCGGCGAGCAGCACCCGGCGCAGGGTGACCCGGTCGACGGCGTCGACCTTGTCGGCCGCGCCCGCCCGCGGGTCGGTGATCTCCGGGCCGGGCTGGGCGGTCAGGTGCTCGTCGTAGATGGCCATGCCGTAGCCGTAACGGCTGTTCGCGGTCGCGGTCAGCAGCGCCTGCGCCCGCTCGGGCAGGCACTCGCGCAGCGCGCGTTCACCCTCCGGGCTGATGTGCAGGCGGTAACCCTGGTTGCGGCCGCGCACCGACTCGTCGCGTTCGTACACCGAGACGCCGAGCCCGGCCTTCCGGAGCCCCTGCGCGAGGCACAGCCCGCCGACCCCGCCGCCGATGACGACCACGCGCAACCCTCGCCGTGAAGTGGTCATCGGCTCAGACCCCGCCGTCGACGTTCAGCGTGACACCGCTGATGTAGCGCGACGTGTCCCCGGCCAGGAACAGCACGGCCCCGGCGACGTCCTCCGGCTGGCAGATCCGGCCCAGCGCGGTCATCCCGACGATGCGTTCGACCGCGTGCGGCGGCAACCCGGCGCCCGGTTCCGTCTCGGTCAGGCCGGGTGCGACGGTGTTGACGCGGATCCCGCGCGGGCCGAGCTCCTTGCACAGCCCGCGGGTGAACCCGATGATCGCCGCCTTCGACGCGGTGTAGTGCACGCCGTTGACCCGCCCGCGCAGCGCGACCGACGAACCGACGTTGACCACGGAAGCGCCGTCGGTCAGTGCACCGAGGACCCCTTGCGTCACGAGGTAGGCCGAGGTGACGTTGTGCGCGAGCAGCCGTTCCCACTCGGCGTCGCCGATCTCGGCGAACGGCACCCCGCCGTCGACGCCGACGTTGTTCACCAGGACGTCCAGGCCGCCCCAGGTGTCGCGCACGACCCCCGCCAGGCGTTCGACGTCCGGCCGGCTGGTCACGTCGGCGCGCACCACGAGGTGCTGCTCGCCGCGGTCCTTCAGCTCCCGGGTGAGACTCTCCGCCGCCTCGTCCGCGCTGTGGTGGCAGGCGAGGACCCGGGCCCCGGCGTCCGCGAACGCGAGCGCCGTGGCGAGCCCGATCCCCTTGGTACCACCGGTCACCAGTACCCGTTTACCGCGAAGCCCTTGTTCCACCGGACGCCACCCTTCTCGCTCGCCGGCCGTGTTCGGACGACGCCGATGCTGTCCGCACCCGCTGAGCCCGTGCTGGGGCCGGGATCGAGAACCCCTCGCGCCAGCCGGGCTTGAGCCCCGCCCCACCCCGCGGTGAAAGCGTGATCACCCCGAACCGGGCGAGGCTCGTGGCCGCCCGAACCCGAGAAAGGACGTCCAGCGCATGACGAGTACCGCACCGGATGTGCACACCCCCGCAGGGATCATCAGGCTCTGCAACGCCTTCTGCGACGCCAAGGCGCTGCTCACGGCGGTGGAGCTCGACCTGTTCACCGTCCTGCACCCGGGACCGGCGACCGAGGACGAGCTCCGGCGGCGGCTGAACCTGCACGGCCGCGGCCTGAGCGACTTCCTGCACCTGCTGGCCGCCCTCGGGCTGCTGGAGAAGGAGGGCGAGCAGTACCGCAACGCGGCCGGCGCCGACCAGTACCTGGTCCGCGACACCCCCGGTTACGTCGGCGGGTTCCTGCACCGTGCCAACAACAACCTGTACCCGGCCTGGGGCCTGCTGACCGAGGCGCTGCGCACCGGCAAGCCGCAGGCGGTGGGCGACTTCGAGCAGGTGATCCAGAACCCGCAGGTGCTCGGCCAGTTCATCCGGATGATGGACGCGCTGACCCAGGTGCTCGGCCCGCAGCTCGTCGAGGCGTTCGACTGGTCCGGGAGCAGGACGCTGACCGACGTCGGCGGCTGCCGCGGCAACATGGCGGCCCAGATCGTCGCGGCGAACCCCGGCCTGGCCGGCAACGTCTTCGACCTGCCGCAGATGGCGCCGTTCTTCACCGAGCACATGGCGAACCTCGGCCTGAGCGACCGGGTCACCTTCCACGGCGGCAACTTCTTCCACGACCCGATCCCGCCGGCCGACCTGGTCGTCGTCGGGCACGTCCTGCACGACTTCGACCGTGACCAGCGGAAGTTCCTGGTGCACAAGGCGTGCGAGGCGGTCAACCCCGGCGGCGCGCTGGTCGTCTACGACCGGATGCTCGACGAGGAACCGAACCACGTCGAGAACCTGGTGATCAGCCTGGACATGCTGCTGGTCAGCGACGGCGGTTCGGAGTACCCGGCGAGCGAGGTCCGCGAGCACGCCGCCGAAGCCGGCTTCACGTCGTTCACCGAACGGCCGCTGGGCGACTACGACACGCTGGTGGTCTGCCGCAAGCCGTGAGTCTCTTGCAGACGAAGAACGGGCTGGGATCCGCGGATCCCAGCCCGTTTCCGTTGGTACGACTCAGCTGCGCGGAACGGCGAACTGCGTGACCGACCGCAGCAGGCTGGCCCGGAACGTCCGCAGGAAGCCCTCTTCGGTGCTCGTGTCCCGCGGGTTGTTCAGGTACGGCGCCAGTTTGCGCTCGACCTCGCGCACGCCCGGTTGCCCGGCCATGAACCGCGCGACGGCGTCCAGGTCGCCTTCGTACTCGATGAACCGCACGAGCGTGGCGTCCCGGATGAAGACGGCCGTGGCGAGGATCCGGCCGGCCTGCGCACCGTCACCGCCCGGCACGAGGTTCGACTTCGGCCGCTGGAAGCCGCTGAAGACCTCGGCGACGTCGTCCTCGTGCCCGCCCTTGATGTCGTAGGTGATGGCCGCGTACGGCATGGCTCACCGCGCCTTCCGGGCGACGACGGCGGTCTCCAGGCCGTCGAACAGCGGGATCGTCGACGTCGACGCGAACCCGGCGTCGGCCGCGTACCGGCGGCAGTCGGCGACGGTGTACTCCGACCCGCCCGGCGTCACCACGAGCAGGTTCAGGCAGCCAAGCAGGCCGACGGCGTTGACCCGGCGCTCGTCGTCGATCATCCGGTCGTAGATCACCACGACCCCGCCCGGGTTGACCGCCTCGTGGGCGCGGCGCACCAGCTCGGCGCGCTGCTCGTCGTCCCAGTCGTGCAGGATGTGCCCGAACACCAGGACGTCCGCCGAGGGCAGCGGCTCGGTGAAGAAGTCGCCGACGACGAACCCGACGCGGTCGCCGGTGCCCTTGCGCCCCATGTGCTCCTCGAACAGCTCGGCCAGCTCCGGCCGGTCGAACACGGTGCCGCTCAGGTGCGGCTGGGCCTTCACCAGCGACGCGGACATGTTGCCGCGCGCGCCCCCGACGTCGACGAACGTCCGGTACTTGCTCCAGTCCAGACCGGCGGCCAGCTCGGCGCCGATGTGCGTGGTCCACGCGTCCATCGCCGCGATGAAGCTGCGCCGCTCGTCCATGTCCTCGTACAGGCGCTCGAAGTAGTCCTGGGTGTCCCAGCCGATGTACGGCTTCCCGGAGCGGAGGCTCTCGGTCAGCCCGCCCCAGGCCCGGAACAGGTGCTTGCTGGCCTGCCGCATCCAGCCGCCGAGGTAGGTTTCCTCGTTCTCGTCGAGGAAGTAGGCCGTCTCGGCCGTGTTGCGGTAGCGGTCGCCGTCACGCTCCAGCACGCCGAGGGCGACGAGCGCGTCGAGGAAGTCCTTCGACGAGCGGGGGTGCAGGTCCAGTCGCTCCCGCAGCCGCGCCTCGGTCGCCTCGCCGGCGCCGAGTTCGGTGAACAGCCCGATCTCGACGGCCGTCAGCAGGGTCTTCGCCGCCCAGAAGGACGTGCCCAGCTCGATCAGCGGCCGGGCGCTGAGCGCCCCCGGAACGGTGCTCTTTTCGGTGGTGGTCGTCATCGTGAAACGGTCCTTCCCCTTGGCAACGTGCGTGGTCACCACGCGAGCGGCAGGATCTCCGGCCGGGTGAACGCGCGGTTCGCTTTCCATTCGAGTTCGGCCTGCGGTACGGCGACGCGGAACTCGCCGAGCAGCTCGAGCATCCGGTCGAGCGCGACGGTGAGCTCGACCCGGCCGAGGTGCGCGCCGAGGCAGTGGTGGATCCCGTGGCCGAAGGCGAGGTGCGGGTTGACCTCGCGGCCCAGGTCGAGCTCGTCGGCGGCGGTGAACACGGTCTCGTCCCGGTTCGCCGAGTTGATGCACGGCAGCACGGCGTCACCCGCCGCGATGGCGACCCCGCCGATCTCCATGTCCTCCAGCGCGATCCGGATCGGCCCGACCCCGCCGCCGGCCTGCGAGTAGCGCAGCAGCTCGTCGACGGCGGCCGGCAGCCCGGCCCGGTCGTCGGCGAGCTTCCCGACGGCGCCGGGCTGCTCGGTCAGCGTGAGCACGCCGTGCGCGATCTCCGACGTCGTCGCGTGGTAGCCGGCCATCAGCATGGTTTCGCCGAACGCCAGCAGTTCTTCGGTGCTCAGCGAGTCACCCTCGTCCCGCGCGGTGACGAGCACCGTGAGCAGGTCGTCGGCCGGGTTCTTCTGCTTCGCCTCGATCAGGTCGTTCAGGTACTGGCGAAGCTTCCCGGCGGCGTCGCGCACTTCGTCCATCGAAGACGCGCTGACGCTCAGCATCACGTCGGTCCAGCCGCGGAACAGGTCGTGGTCCTCCTGCGGGACACCGAGCATCTCGCAGATGACCGTGATGGGCAGCGGCTGCGCGAGGTGCGCGACGAGGTCGGCCCCCGGTCCTTCGTCGCGCATCCGGCCGACCATCTCCTCGGCCAGCTGCGCCACCCGGGGCCGCAGGTTCTCCAGCTGGCGGGTGGTGAACACCCGGCTGACCAGCTTCCGCAGCCGCGTGTGCTCCGGCGGGTCCATCACGAAGATCGACTTGGACCCGGCGGCCACGGGCAGCAGCCGCGGGGCGCCGGGCCGGGTGATGGCCTCCCGGCTGAACCGCGGGTCGGCCAGCACCCGGCGCACGTCGGCGTGCTGGGTCACCAGCCAGACGGTGTGCCCGTTGGCCAGCGCGACCCGGGCGACCGGCCGTTCGGCACGCAGGAGCGCGTACTCCTCCGGCGGCCGGAGCGGGTGTTGCGCGACGAACGGGAAGCGGAGCAGTTCTTCTTTGCCTGTCATCAAAACCCCTTGCTTCTCACCGTGCCCGGAACCCTCACAGGACTCGCTCAGCGCCTGCTCGACCGCCGATCAAGGCCGCCAGCGACGCGACGACGTCCGACGGCGCGGGCTGCTCCCGCATCTCGGCGGCGACTTCGCGCGCCGCCCGTCGTTCGACGGCGTCGCCGGCCACCAGGCGTTCGATGTGCTCCTCGATGCCGGGGAGTTCCTCGACGCCCAGCACCGTTCCCGCGCCGCGCGCGGCGACCCGCGCCGAGTGCCCGGCGTGGTCCGGCAGCTGGGGCACCAGCACCGACGGCAGCCCGGCCCGCAACGCCGTCAAGACGCTCGCGGCGCCCCCGTGCCCGACGAGCAGGTCGCACCGCGCCAGGACGGGCTCGAGCGGCTGGTCGACGAGCACCGTCGTGTCGTCCGGCAGCGGGCCGAGCAGCGCTCGCTGGCTCGCCGAGATCGCGACCACGACCTCGACGTCCAGTTCCGCCGCGGCCGCGGCGATCCGGCCGACGGGGAAGCGCCCGGCGTCGACCTTCGCGATGGTGTGCCCCCAGCTGACGCACACCCGCGGCCGCTCGCGCGTCTCGGCGAGGTCGACCGGCAGCACGGTGGCGCCGCTGTAGGGCACGTAACGCACGGGCAGCCGACGGTACGTCACCGGCCCCTGCACGCTGGCCGGCACCGGGTCCACGGTGACGTCGCCGCACAGGTCGAACCCCGGCGCGCCGACCCGTTCCGCCAGCGGCGCGAACACGCCGGCGAGCTTCGGTGCCACCCGGCTCATCAGGTCGGCCCCGTACAGGTGCCGCACCGCGGGCACCCCGGCCGCCGCGGCCGCGAGCGGACCGGCGAGCGCCGTCTGGTCGTGGACGACGACGTCCGCGCGCCAGTCGCGGACCAGCGCGGTCAGGTCGTCCGCCATGGACTCGGCGTGCGCCAGCAGCATCGCGACCGCCCGCGGTGGGCCCTCGGTCTTGCCGGGCCGGAGGTACTCGCGCACCATCCCGGCGGTGTCGACGTCCGTGCCGACCGCCACGGCGGGCAGTCCCGCGCGGACGATCTCGCCGACCAGTCCGGGCTGGCTCGCGAAGACGACGTCGTGCCCGGCCGCGCGGCAGGCCCAGGCGAGCGGCGCGAGCGCGTAGAGGTGCGTCGGCCACGCCCAGGTCGTGAACACCACCCGCATGTGCTGCCTCCTCAGGTCTTGGTCCGCGACCGTCGCACCGGGTGCTGAAGGATCGCTGGAGTGACCGGTTCCCCAGCGCAGGTCGAGGTGGCGGGGTGAGCATCGGCGCCGTGAACGCACACCACACCGCCCTGGTCACCGGGGCCAACCGCGGACTCGGGCGCGCCGTCGCCACCGAACTCGCCCGCCGCGGCCTCCGGGTGATCGCCACCGCGCGGGACACCACGACCACGCCCGACCTCGGCCCGGGCGTCGTCTGGCACCAGCTCGACGTGACCGACCCGGAAAGCGTGCGCCAGGCGGCTTCCGCTCTGTCTGAAGTGGACACCTTGGTGTGCAATGCGGGCGTCCTCTTGGACGGCGGCCGAGATCCGCTGACGGTCCCGCTGGACCTGGTCGAGCGCACCCTGGAGGTCAACGTCCTGGGCGGCTGGCGCGTCGCGCAGGCGTTCGTCCCCCCGATGGTCCGCCGCGGCTGGGGCCGGGTGGTGTTCGTGTCGAGCGCGACGGGTTCGTTCACCGTCGGCCTGTGGCCGGGCGCGCCGGGCTACTCGCTGTCGAAGACCGCGGTGAACGGCCTGACCACGTTGCTGGCCACACAGACGGCGGACACCGGGGTGCTGGTGAACGCGGTCAACCCGGGCCCGACGCGCACGAGGATGGTCCCCAACGCCGAGCGCACCGCGGCGGAGGCGGCGGTGGACATCGCCGACGCGGCAACGCTTCCCGATGACGGTCCCACGGGAACCTTCCTCCGCCGCGGCGAGCGCATCGCGTGGTGAGCGGGATTCAGCTGCGCCGCAACCCATCCACCGCGGCCCGACGGATTTCCCGCATCGCGAACACATCCCAATGGAGCGCGGGCTCAGCCCGGATCAAGCCATGCCGCAACCATCCACCGCGGTCGGCCGGAACTCCCCGCACCGCGGCGAACACATCGCCTGGTGAGCCGAGATCGAGCCGTGCCGCATGCCGGCCGGAACCCTCCCACCCCGCGGGGCACATCCCGGCAACGCGAGCTCAGCCACGCCGCAGCCCCGAACCAAAATCACCGCACCGCGGCGATCCAACCGCGCCGCGACCCAATCCCGCTGCGGCGACGTGAGCGGGATTCCGCCGCGCCGCAACCCATCCACCGCGGCCCGGCCGGACCCTCCAGCACCACGGCGAACGCGTTACCCGGCGACCGGGTTCAGCCGGGATCAAGCCGTGCACCAGCACCCCTGCCGAGCATGAACCAGCCAGCCCACGATGTCCGAAGGAGGCGAAATCCGTGCACCGCACCCTGATCGTCGCGAAGCTCAAGACGGAGGACCCGCAGGAGATCGCGTCGGTCTTCGCCGAATCCGACGCCACCGACCTGCCCCGGATGGTCGGGGTCACCCGCAGGACGCTGTTCAGCTTCCACGACCTGTACTTCCACCTGGTCGAAGCGGGCGACGACATCTCGCCGAGCCTCTACCGCGCCCGCGGCAGCGCGCTGTACCAGGACATCAACACCAAGCTCGCGGAGCTCGTCTCGCCGTACGACCCGAACTGGAAGGAACCGAAGGACGCGATGGCGTCACCGTTCTACGTCTGGACGCCCGAGAACGGCCGCGAGCGATGAGCGCGGTGAAGGTCAACGTCGCCGACGCCGTGCCGAACCGCCGCCGGGGTGGCGACATCCGCGTCACGCTGAGCCCGAAGACCGTCGGCGCGACCTCCGGGTTCGGCGGGTTCCTGACGCTGGCGGCCGGCGAAGCCGTGACCGAGCACTACCACCCGTACTCCGAGGAGTTCGTGCACGTGGTGGCGGGCGAGCTGGAGATGACGCTGGACGGCACGCCGGTCCGGCTCGGGCCCGGTGACTCGCTGATCGTCCCGATCGGGCTGCGGCACCGGCTGGTCAACGTCGGTGACGCGGAAGCGCGCGCCGTGTTCCACCTGTCGCCGCTGGCGCCCCGCCCGGAGCTCGGGCACGTCGACACCGAACAGCCGCTGAACCCGGAGGCGCCGAACCCGGCGGTCGGGGGTGCCCGGTGACCCGGACGGCCACCATCACCGGGATCGGTGTCGTGGCACCGGGCGCGGTGGGCCGGGAGGCCTACTGGGACCTGCTGACCGCGGGCCGGACCGCGACCCGCCGGATCAGCCTGTTCGACGCCGACGGGTTCCGGTCGCGGATCGCGGCCGAGGTCGACTTCGACCCGAAGGCCGCCGGCCTGTCCCCGCCGCAGATCCGGCGGATGGACCGCGCCGCCCAGTTCGCCGTGGTCGCCACGCGGGAGGCGATCGCCGACAGCGGCCTCGACCTGGGCGGGGTCGACCCGGGCCGGATCGCGGTGAGCCTCGGCAGCGCCGTCGGCTGCACCATGGGCCTGGAAGAGGAGTACGCCGTGCTCTCCGACGGCGGACGGCGCTGGCTGGTCGACCACACCTACGGCGTGCCCCACCTCTACGGCTACATGGTGCCGAGCACGCTGGCCGTCGAGGTCGCCTGGGAGGTGGCGGCCGAGGGCCCGGCGGCGCTGATCTCGACCGGCTGCACCTCCGGGCTCGACGCCGTCGGCCACGCCGTCTCGCTGATCGAGGAGGGTTCGGCGGACATCGTGATCGCGGGCGCGACGGACGCGCCGCTGTCCCCGATCACCTCGGCCTGCTTCGACGCGATCCGGGCGACCTCGCCGAACAACGACGACGCCGAACACGCGTCGAGGCCGTTCGACGCCACCCGGGACGGGTTCGTGCTCGGCGAGGGTTCGGCGGTGCTGGTGATCGAGGAGACCGGGGCCGCCCGCCGCCGCGGCGCCCGCGAGTACGCGCGCGTCGCCGGGTTCGCCAGCCGCAGCAACGCCTTCCACATGACCGGCCTGAAACCGGACGGCCGCGAGATGGCCGAGGCGATCAAGGTCGCCATGGACGCCGCGCGGCTCGATCCGGCGGACGTCGACTACGTCAACGCCCACGGCTCCGGCACGAAGCAGAACGACCGGCACGAAACCGCCGCGTTCAAGCGGAGCCTCGGCCACCGCGCGTACGAGGTGCCGGTCAGCTCGATCAAGTCGATGATCGGGCATTCCCTCGGCGCGATCGGCTCGCTGGAGATCGCCGCCTGCGCGCTCGCCCTCGAGCGCCAGGTCGTCCCGCCGACCGCGAACCTGCACCACGCGGACCCGCTCTGCGACCTCGACTACGTGCCGCTCACGGCCCGCGAGCACCCGATGGACGTGGTGCTCTCGGTCGGCAGCGGCTTCGGCGGCTTCCAGAGCGCGATGCTGCTCGACCGGCCGGCCAGGGCGGGGGTGCGCTGAGGGCGTTCCTGTCGAAAGGCTGTGAAACGGACACACCCGGCACTCTCCGGCACGCCCGGGCGTTCTCCAGGTAGCAGGAGGAGGACCGATGGGTGCGCTGGGAACGTTGCTGGGGTTCGCGCTGACGCTGTACATGCTGGTGCTGATCGCGCGGATGGTGCTGGACTGGGTCGGCATGCTGGCCGACAGCCCGCCGTGGACCCGGCGGGCCCGCGGGCTGGCCTACGCGGCGACCGAACCGGTCATCGGGCCGGTGCGGCGCGTCGTGCGGCCGGTGCGGCTCGGCGGGATCTCCCTGGATCTCGCCTTCACGCTGGTGTTCGTCGCGGTGCTGGTGCTGCGGTCAATCGCCTTCAGCCTGTAGCGTGCCGCGGAAGCCGGCGGACAGCCGGTCGACCCCGCGCTCCAGCTCGGCGCGCACCGCGCGCAGGTCGATGCCGTCCGGGTCGATCAGGGCCTGCATGGAGATGCCCCGCAGCTGCGCGAGCATCGCGGACGCGTACCCGTCGACGTCGCGGACGCCGGTCATGGAGCCGTCCGCGACCCCGCTGGCGACGGTCTGGGCGATGGCGAAGCGGAACCGCCGGTCCGCCTCGGTCAGGGCGGCGCGCATGGCCGAGCTCTCCGCGGACGCGTCTCCCCAGAGCGCCAAGAACGCGTGGTTGAGCGTCGGCATCGTCTCGATCAGCTCGAAGATGATGTCCAGCAGCGCCCGCAGCATGTCCATCGGCGTCGCGGTGGCGGACCCGGTCCGGGCCGCCACCGCTTCGCTGTAGGCGTCGGTGAACTCCTCGACGGCGTGCTCCACGAGCCGCTGCCCGAGGCCGTCCTTGTCGCCGAAGTGCTGGTAGATCACGGACTTCGCGTAACCGGACCGGGCGCAGACGCCGCCGAGCTTCATCCGGCCGAAGCCTTCTTCGGCGATGACGTGCGCGGCGGCGTCCAGAATGCGTGCCTCGACGGCGTCGTCGCCGTCCTGCTGGATCCGGCCTGCGGCGGAACGGTCCACCGCGCCATGCTAGCCACTGGAACCGGACATCACCGGCCAACCGGCGACATATCCGCTTGACCAGCGGTTATTTGACGAACCGGCCGACGAAGTCCAGGGCGGTGGCAGCCACTTCCTGCCAGCCGCTGTCGATCGTCAGGGAGTGACCGCGGCCGGGGAGCTCGGCGAACTCCGTGACCCCCGGGTTCTTCCGCTGCCGCTCGTAGGTGGCGTGCGCGATCGCGTGCGGCACCTGGTGGTCGTACTCGCCGGAGATGACGAGCATCGGCCCGCGGTCGGGGTGCAGGTTGTCGGCCTTGACCTCGGTGCGCGGGTTGATGTTGGCGAACGCGGCCTGGAAGATCGGCACGCCCGAGCCGGCGACGTGGAACTTCTGGTACAGCTCGTGCGCCTCTTCGTCGCTGACGGCGTTGGCGAAGCCGTACTTGAACTGCTCGAACGTCAGCGCCACCGCCCGGTGCCGGTTGGCCGGGTTGGTCAGCACCGCCGACGACGCCTTGAGCGCGCTGGCCGGCAGCGGCAGCACCCCGCGCGAAGGCGCCGGGTCGATCGCGACGGTCGCGACCGACAGCCCGCGCCCGGCGAGCATCTGGACGAGCAGCCCGCCGAAGGAGTGCCCGATGATCGCCGGCTTGCGGTCCAGCTTCTCGACGATCGCCTGCTGGTACGCCGCGACGTCGCCGATGCCCTTGTTGGCGAAGACGTCCGGGTTGGCCCGGGCCTCCTCGACGGTGGCCGGGTCGTCGGGCCAGCCCGGCGTGACCGCGGCGTAGCCCGCGGCCTCGAAGAACTCGGCCCAGCGGTCCCAGCTGGTGTCGAGCAGCCAGAGGCCGTGGACGAAGACCACCGGCTGCTTGCCGGAGCTGTTGGCCCGTTCGACTTCGGCCAGTTCCTGGGCGGTCGGTGCGGGGACGGTCATGCTCACTCCCGGATGAATTCGAGCAGTTCGGCGTTGAACCGGATTTCGTGATCGCCGCACAGGCCGTGCGGCGCGCCCTCGTGGACGACGAGGGTGGCGTTCGGCAGGATCTCGGCGCTGCGGCGGCCCGCCGCGCCGATCGGGACGATCTGGTCGTCGTCGCCGTGCACCACCAGCACCGGGATCTCGATCTTGCCGAGGTCGTCGGTGAAGTCCTGTTCGGAGAACTGCGCGATGCAGTCGTAGGCCGCCTTGTAGCCGACCTGCATGCCGAGGCGCCAGAACTGGTCTCGCAGGCCCTGCGAGACCGTCGACCCCGGCCGGTTGGCGCCGTAGAACGGCGCGGACAGGTCCTGGTAGAACTGCGACCGGTCGGCCGCGACGCCGGCCCGGATGTCGTCGAACGCATCCTTCGGCAGGCCGCCGGGGTTGGCGGGGGTCTGCAGCATCAGCGGTGGCACCGCACCGAGCAGCACGGCCTTGCGGACCCGGTCGCTGCCGTGCCGGGCCAGGTAGCGCGTCACCTCGCCGCCGCCGGTGGAGTGCCCGACGAGCACGACGCCGGTCAGGTCCAGCGACTCGATGACCGCGGCGAGGTCGTCGGCGTAGGTGTCCATGTCGTTGCCGGTCCACGTCTGGCTGGACCGCCCGTGGCCGCGCCGGTCGTGCGCGATCGCGCGGAAACCGTGCGACGCCACCAGATTCAGCTGCGGGTCCCACGCGTCGGCGTTCAGCGGCCAGCCGTGGCTGAACACCACCGGTGACCCGGAACCCCAGTCCTTGTAGAAGATCTCGGCACCATCGGAAGTGCTGGCGTAAGGCATCACGACCTCTTTTCTGCCGGAGAACCGAGCCTAGAAGCGCCCGGCGCGCGCCGGATCGGCTCTCGGTGCCCGGCCCTCGGCCGTCCGCGCCACGCGATTGCGAGGTCCGGCGCTGTCGGCGGGCCCCGCGATCGGGTTGACTGGACGTCATGGCCGTGGTTCCGGACACGAGGCACCCTCAGCTCGCGTGGTGGTCGTTCGGACCGCTGACGCTGTCCCGCGTCGAACCGGCCGGCACCCCCGTCCCGCGCGGGGCGGACCCCGGCGAGCTGAGCCTGATCGCCACCCCGCGGCCGGTCACGTTCGTCTGGCTGGGGCCCGGCGGCTCGCGGACGCTGCACATCCCGCCCGACGAGCTGGCCCTGCCCGCCGCGACCGTCCGCCGGGCCGCACCCCGGCTGGCGGCGAGCCCGCTCCACCGGCTGGTCGCGCACCACGTCCAGGACCTGGCCCGCGACGCCGACACCCTCAGCGCGACACCCTCGGCGGACGCGCTGGGCCGCGTGTGCGTCGACCTGGTCCGGGCGCTGCTGGTGAGCGCGGCGGGCGAGGAGCCGACGCTGATCGCCCAGGTCCGGGCCCACGTGCGGCACCACCTCGGCGACCCGGACCTGTCCGCCGCGTCGATCGCCGCCGCGCTCTCGGTGTCACCACGCCAGCTCTACCGCGCCTGCGCGGACGCGGACGTCCGCCTCGAGCAGTGGATCATCACGGCCCGGCTGACGGGCGCCCGCGCCGACCTCGCCGACCCGCGGCACGGCCAGCTCCCGATCGCCGCGGTCGCCCGCCGCTGGGGGTTCAAGGACCCGACCCACTTCACGCGCCGGTTCCGCGCCGCTTACGGCGTGCTGCCCAGCGAGTGGCGCCACCGTCAGTGAACGGTGCGGGACCCGTCAGCGGCCCCCGGCAGTCTTCGGTCATCACCACCGACCGAGAGGAACCTCCGATGACCGCCAAGACCGTGCTCGTGTCCGGGGCCAGCATCGCCGGCCCGTCCGCGGCCTACTGGCTGCACCGCAGCGGCTACCGCGTCACGGTCGTCGAAACCGCGCCGGAGCTGCGGCCCGGCGGCCAGGCCGTCGACTTCCGGGGTGAGCAGGTGAAGCTGCTGACCGCCATGGGCATCCTCGGCGACGTCCGCCGGTACGAGACGGCGATGGGCGAGCAGACCGTGCTCGGCCTCGACGCGAAGCCGCAGCTGACCGTGGCCGGCGCCGCCTGGAGCGGCGAGGTCGAGATCCTGCGCGGCGACCTCGCGCGGATCCTCCACGACCACACCAAGGACTACACGGAGTACGTCTTCGGCGACCGCGTCACGAGCCTGACCGAGACCGCCGACGGCGTCGACGTCACCTTCCGCCGCGGCGCGCCGCGGCGGTTCGACCTGGTCGTCGGCGCGGACGGCGTGCACTCGGGCGTGCGGGCCGCGGCGTTCGGGCCGGAGGCGGACTTCCGCCGTGACCTCGGCTTCGGCATCGCCGGGTTCACCGCGCCCAACCACCTCGGGCTGGACCACACGAGCGTGCTCTACAACGAGCCCGGCCGCGGCCTGATGGTCGGCAGCCACCGGCACGCGGACCGGCTGCACGTCGGCCTGGTCTTCGCCGCCGACGGCGTCGAGTTCCGCCGCCGCACCACCGACGAGCAGCGGGCGCTGGTCGCGCAGCTGTTCGCGAACACCGGCTGGGAGACGCCGAAGCTGCTCGAAGCACTGCCCGCGGCCGACGACCTCTACGTCGACTCGATCAGCCAGATCCACCTCGATCGCTGGTCGAAGGGCCGGGTCGTGCTGCTCGGCGACGCCGCGTGGTGCGCCGGGCCGGGCGGGTCCGGCACCGGACTGGCGATGATGGGCGCCCAGGTGCTGGCCGGGGAGCTGACCGCGGCCGGCGGTGACCACGTGACGGCGTTCGCCCACTACGAGCAGCGGCTGCGCAAGCCGGCCACGGTCGGGCAGAAGAACGGCAAGGGCTCCGGCAACTTCCTCGCGCCGCGCACGGCCGCGAAGATCCGCAGCCGCAACCGCGCGTACAAGATGCTGAGCATGCCGTTGTTCGGCGGTATCTTCCTGCGGATGACCGACCGGGCGGCCAACGCGCTCGAGTACCGTGAGTACCCGGCGCTCACCTCGGCGTGACGCGGCGATCTTCGTCTCTTCGGGGGATCCGGCTGGCGGCCCGGCGTGACGTGCGTCACTCTTGACGCCATGTCAATACGCCGGGCCCACGACGCCCCGGTCAGGACGGCACTCGTCGGCCTGGCGGTGCTGGGGCTGGGCGTGGTGACCGCGATGAACGCCCGGTCCCTGCCGGTGATCGGCGACGGGACCACGTACTCCGCCGAATTCGGCGAAGCCGCGGGACTGTTCGAGGGCAACGACGTCCGGATCGCCGGGGTGAAGGTCGGCCGCGTGTCGGACATCCGGTTGCGCGGCGACCACGTCCTGGTGTCCTTCAAGGCGAAGGGCGCGTGGCTGGGCGACACGACGGGCGCGGCGATCCGGCTGAAAACCGTGCTGGGCCAGAAGTTCCTTGCCCTCGACCCGCAGGGTGAAGGCACCCTCGACCCGGAAACGCCGATCCCCCGCTCGCGCACGACCGTCCCCTACGACGTCCTCACCGCGTTCGGCGAGCTTTCGTCCACAGTGGACCGCATCGACACCGGGCAGCTGGCGAAGAGCTTCGACACGCTGTCCGCGACGCTGGCGAACACACCGGAGAGCGTCCGGGCGGCGCTCACCGGGCTGTCGCGGCTTTCGGACACCCTCGCCTCCCGTGACAACCAGCTCTCGACGCTGCTGGCCAACACCCGGACGGTGTCGCAGACGCTCGTCGACCGCGACGCCGCCGTGCAGCGGATCCTGAACGACGGCAACCAGCTGCTCGAAGAGGTGAGCCGCCACGAAGACGCGATCACGTCCCTGCTCGACGGCTCACGGCAGCTGGCCACCCAGCTGTCCGGGCTGATCACCGACAACGAGGCGCAGCTCGGGCCGCTGCTCACCCAGCTCGACCAGCTGACGTCGATGCTGCAGCGCAACCAGGACGCGCTCGCCGCCGGCATCCGCGGGTTCGCGCCGCTGATCCGCCTCGCCGTCAACCTCTCCGGCAACGGCCGGTGGGTCGACGGTTACCTGTGCGGGCTCGTGCTGCCGTCGTTCGGGCCGCTCAACCAGGAAGGCTGCTTCGGCTGAGCGTGGCATGCTGACCGCATGCGCTACCTGCTCCTGCTCCGCGGCGACGACACCGCGGACGAGGCCGCCGGCCCGGAGATGGCCCGGCGCTGCCACGCCTGGGGCGCCGAGCTGGCGCGGCGCGGGATCCCGCAGACCGGCACCGGCCTGCGGCCGCCGTCCGAGGCGAAGACGCTGCGGGTGCGCGACGGCGGCGTCCTGCTCACCGACGGCCCGTTCGCCGAGACCAAGGAGCAGATCGGCGGTTACGTGATCCTCGAGTGCCCCGACCGCGAGACGGCCGTCGAGGTCGCCTCGCGGCACCCGTGGGCCGAGGCCGGCACGCTCGAGCTGCGCGAGATCACACCTTCGTGAGCTTCACCGTCACCTGGTTGTCGTTGTAGGTGTAGGCCAGGTACTCGAACTCGACGCCGGTGCGCTCGACGTACTCCGTCCAGGCGCGGTACTCGTGCCGCTTCCAGCCGGGGAAGTTGAAGAACTCGTCGAAGTGCACGATGCTGCCGGCGCGCAGCCGCGGCCCGCAGAGGTCGAGGACGGTCTTGGCGGAGCTGTAGAGATCACCGTCCACGTGCAGGAAGTCGACGTGCCCGGGGTGCTGCTCCAGGAACCCGGGGAGGCTGTCGGCGAACAGGCCGACGACCAGCTCGGCGCCCGGGACGTCCGGCAGGTCGTCGCGGGCGAACGCGCCGGCGGGCATGCCGTTGAGCCACGCCTCGGGCAGGCCGTCGAACGAGTCGAAGCCGTAGACCTGCTCGCCGTTGCGCTCGCGGGTGATGGTGCGCAGCGTGTTGCCGGACGCGACACCGAACTCCAGCGCCATTCCGCCGTGCGGCGCCAGGGAAAGCGCGTACTCGAGTGTCTCCTTCGGACGGCCGAAGTGCCGGGCGCCGACCAGGTTCTCGCGGGCGAAGACGTTGCTCTCCAGCGCGGCGTCCTGGTCGCCGGCGTAGACGATGTCGCGGCGGCTGCGGATTTCGAACTCCACCACCCGATCGAGGAGCCGGTCACCCTGACGGACGATCTCTTCGCGCAGTTCCGCGCTCATCCGGTTCAGCTGATCGGTGTACGGGTCTTGCACTTTCGAGGCCACCCGGAACAACAGCCTGCCCAGCGTGCGCCTCAGGGTTTTCGTTGCGGACGACCGGGTTCCCGTCTGGTTCATCCCGGGACGGTACCCGAAGCCCGCACCACCCGGGCGCTGCCCTGCGCGGCGGCGCACAGCGTCGCCGCGCCGTCACCGTCCACTGTGTACACTTCGCAGCGGCAGGTGGCCCGCGACCGCCCGGCCTGCACGACGACGGCGCGCGCCCGGAGCGTGACGCCCGTCGCCGGGCGGAGGTAGTCGATGGTGAAGCCGGCGGTGAGCAGCTCGGGCCCGAGCACGGTGCCCGCGGCGAAGGTGAGCGCGTTGTCGGCGGCGTAGGCCAGGACGCCGCCGTGGAGGTAGCGGTTCTGCTGCTTGAGCTCGTCGCGGATGTCGAGCTCGAGCGTGGCCGCGCCGTCGCCGAACTCGGCGAGCCGGGCGCCGAGCAGGCGGCTGAACGGCTGGCTCTCAAGGCCGCGGCGGGCGAAGTCGAGATCGATCACACATCCTCACTTCACTGGTGAAGTGAGGATGGCGCCCGCACCGCCACCCTGTCAAGATCGGCGCGTGCCCGAACCCGACCAGCGCCTGTTCTTCCTGCTCCAGCGGGCCGCCCACCAGCTGCGGGTGGCCGCCGACCGCCGCTGCCTCGCCGCGGCCGGCATCACGACGGCCCAGCTCGGCGCGCTCTTCGCCGTACAGCAGGAGGGCCGCCTGACCCAGCGCGAGCTCGCCGCGCGGCTCGGCCAGCGCGAATCGGCGGTGACGGCGATGGTCACCCGGCTCGCCGACGCGGGGCTCGTCGGCCGGAGCACGCACCCGAGTGAGCACCGCGCGGTCGTGCTGGAGCTGACCGCGGCGGGCGAGGACGCGCTGGCCCGGGTCGCGCCGGTGGTCGAGGAGTTCAACGCGCAGCTGCACGCCGTCCTGGGCGACGACGGCTTCCGCCGGACCGCGGAAGCCGTCGGCAAGCTGGCGCGGCGCGAGTGGTGATCAGGCCACGACGAGCCGGAACCCGGCATCCCATTCCGGCAGGTCCAGCAGGTCACGGTGCTCCTCGTGCCAGCGGCCGGACGCCAGGTCCGCGCGCAGCCGCGCCATCCCGCGCGCCACGGCGCCGGGCGCCGTCTGGGCCAGCGCCGAACACGCCTGCCGCACCGCCGGGTCGAGGTAGGCCTCCGGGCGCCGCCAGTGGGCCGGGAAGACGCCGTCCGTGAAGTCCCACGGCACCGGCAGCGGGACGACGCTCGCCGCGCCCAGCTCAGTCGCGATGTCCGCGGCCGACGGGCGGGACCGCTCCAGCTCCGCCACTTCCGGCACGTACTCGCGCACCAGCCAGAAGTCGTTGTGGCGCGCGGTGTCGTAGGCCAGCACGACCTGCCGCCGCGCCACCCGGCGCAGCTCGGCGAGGCCGCGCCGCCAGTCCGGCCAGTGGTGCACGGTCAGCACCGCGAGCGCGGCGTCGAACGTGCCCGCCGCGAACGGCAGCGCCTCCGCGACCGCGCGCACCACCGGCGCGGCGCCGGGCGGGCGCTGCCGGATCATCTCCGCCGACGGCTCCACGGCCGCGACCCGCCGCCCGGGCGGCTCGTAGGACCCGGTGCCCGAGCCGACGTCGAGCACCGATGACGCGTCTCCCAGCGCATCGAGCAGCGGCGCGAGCCAGCGCGGGTCGGTCCGCCTGCCCAGCGCGTACCCGACGCCGATCTTGTCGTAAGCCGTCATCACAACCCCCAGGCCGACGCCGATTTCGTTGCGGTAACCGGCACCCCCGAGCCTAGTTTCCCCGGTGACGGAAGGGGATTCCATGAGCAGGATCATCGTGTTCGGCGCCGGCGGCCGGGCCGGACGGCGGGTCGTCGCCGAAGCGACAGCGAGGGGCCACCAGGTCACCGCGGCGGCACGCCACGAAGGGGCCGACGTCACCGACGCGGACAGCGTCGCGGCGGCGGTGGCCGGGCACGACGCGGTCGTCAGCGTCGCGTACGCCGCCGGAACAGCATCGGCCGAGTTCTTCCCGGCCGCCGCTCGCGCGCTCGTGCGCGGGATGGGCCGCGCCGGGGTCGGCCGGCTGGTCGTCGCCGGGATCGGCACCACGCTGGAGACGTCGCCCGGCGTCGCGGTGCACGACGCGCCGGACTTCCCGGCCGAGCACCGGGCGTTCTCGCTGGGGCACACGGCCGAGCTGGCGGTACTGCGCGAGAGCGACCTGGACTGGCTGGTCGTCGCACCGCCGCCGGTCGTGCTGGGCGAAGGCGACGGCACGGGCTCCTACCGCACCGCCGTCACCACGCTCGTCCCGGCGGAGTCGTTCACCTACGCGGACTTCGCGCTCGCGCTGGTCGACGAGGCGACAACCCCGAAGCACTCGCGGGTGCTCCTGGCCGTGGCCTAACGCTCCGGGGTGTCGCCGCCGTTCTGCTCGGCGAGGAACCGTTCGAACTGCGTCCCGAGCTCTTCGGCGGTCGGCATGTGCTCGACGGACTCCGCGAGCAGGCTGCCCTTCTCGGACGCCTCGACGAACGCGTCGTACTGCCGCTCCAGCGCGCGGACGACGTCGGCGGCGTTCTCGTCGGACGCGGCGATCTGCCGTTCGATCTCGGCGGAGGCCAGGTCCGCCGCTTCGCGCAGCTCCCCGACGACCAGGTTCAGCCCGGTCGCGCGGCCCAGCGCGTCGAGCAGGTTGAGCGACGCGGCCGGGTAGGTCGACTGGGCGAGGTAGTGGGGCACGTGCGCGGCGAACCCGACCGCGTCGTGTCCCCACTCGCCGAGCCGGTACTCCAGCAGCGCCGCGGCGCTGCCCGGCACCTGCATCCGGTTGGGCAGCGGCTGGTGCTCGCCGACCAGGTCCTGGCGGGTGGCGTGCGCGGTGACGCCGAGCGGGCGGGTGTGCGGCGCGCCCATCGGGATGCCGTGGAACCCGGCGGTGAGCCGGACGCCCCAGCGCTCGACGAGGTTGCGGACCGCGGCGCAGAACCGCTCCCAGTCGTGGTCCGGCTCCGGGCCGGACAGCATCAGGAACGGCGTCTCGTCGGCGTCGTGCAGCAGGTGGACGACCAGTTCCGGCGCGTCGTAGTCCTCCCAGTGGTCCACCGCGTAGGTCATCGTCGGGCGCCGCGACCGGTAGTCGATGAGGCGGTCGACGTCGAACCGCGCGACCACCCGGTGGTCACCACCCAGCAGGTGCTCGGCCAGCAGGCGCCCCGCCGAGCCGGCGTCCATGAACCCTTCGAAGTGGTGCAGCAACACCGCCCCCGTCAGGTCGGGGACGTCCGAGTCCACCTCGTACAGGTCGTCGGGATCGAATCCCACCGGATCCTCCTGCTGCTCTCCGACACGTATGCGAATCCTTCAAGCACAACACACCCCGACGGGGATTCCATTCCACCGGCTGTGCGGGCGATCGTAACGGCATGCGATCGAGGCCGGACCGGATCGGCATCGTGACACTTGTCCTGGGCACGCAAGCCACCGATCGGGCACGCTGAAGCGGTGAGCGAACACACCGAGAGTACGGCCCTGCGGCTGCGGCCGCCGGCACACCGGGTCAGCCCCCGGGCCATCGGCTACTGGACGACGACCGCCGCGATCCTCTGGATCGTGCTGATCGGCGTGCAGACGCTCATCGTCCTGACCAGCGACGACGCGCCCGCGTTCCTCAGCGTGACGCTCGTGGTCTCCTGCGTGCTCGGCCCGCTGCACCTGATCGTCATGCCGCAGTGGCGCTACCGCGTGCACCGCTGGGAGGTCACCGGGGAAGCCGTCTACACGCAGGCGGGCTGGCTGAAGCAGCAGTGGCGGATCGCGCCGATCTCGCGGATCCAGACCGTCGACATCGAGCGTGACCCGTTCGAGCAGCTCTTCGGGTTGGCGAAGATCACGGTGACGACGGCGTCCGCGGCGGGCCCGCTGCGCATCTCGGGCCTCACGCACACCCGGGCGCTGGAGCTGGCCGACGAGCTGACCAAGACGACTCAAGCGATCCGGGGGGACGCGACGTGAGCACCGAAGCCGTCGTGGTCCTGCCCGCCGAGGGCACGCAGGACGCGCCGTGGCACCACCTGGACCGGCGCATGCTGCTCATCCGGCCGGTGCTGGACCTGGTGAAGTCGCTGCCGGTGCTGCTCGGCGCGCTGCTGTTCGGCCACGGCGAGCCGTGGCAGTGGATCGGCCTGGTCTTCACCGCGATCGCCGTGTTCACCGGCGTCTCGCACGTGCTGACCTCGCGCTACCGGATCACCGAGTCGCAGGTCGAGTGGCACACCGGGCTGCTGCTGCGCAAGCAGCGGGCCATCCCGCGCGACCGGATCCGCACGGTCGACGTCACCTCCGAACCGAAGCACCGCCTGTTTTCGCTGGCGGCGGCGCGGATCGGCACCGGGCGGCACAACCACGGCAAGGGGCCGAACAAGGACGAGCTGGTGCTCGACGCCGTCACGGTCGCCGAAGCCCAGCGGCTGCGGACGCTGCTGCTGCACCGCAAGGCCGTGCCGGCGGCTTCGGAAACAGCCACGGACGAGCCCGCGCCGCCGGCCGAGCAGCTCGTCGCCGCCGTCGACAAGCGCTGGCTGCGGTACGCGCCGTTCACCCTCTCCGGGCTGGCGGTGGTGGGTGCCGCGGTCGGCACCGTCTACCACTTCGCGCACGAGCTGCACTTCGACCCGGTGCAGTTCTCGCTGGTCCGCACGGTCGTCGGGCACTTCGCCGACACACCGACGTGGGTCAGCCTGGTGCTCGCCGCCGTCGGGCTGCTGGTGCTCGTGTCGATCCTGTCGGTCGGCGGGTACATCCTCTCGTTCTGGAACTTCCGGCTCACCCGCGAGCCCGCCGGCACCCTGCACATCCGGCGCGGCCTGATCACGACACGCTCGGTGTCGATCGAAGAGGACCGCCTGCGCGGCGTCGAGGTCCGCGAGCCCCTGCCGCTGCGCCTGGCCGGCGGCGCGCGCTGCGTCGCCATCGCGGGTGGCCTGCGTGAGGGCAAGGGCGCGGACAAGGGTGGCGGCCTCCTGCTGCCGCCGGCCCCGGTCGCCCGGGTCCACGAGGTCGTCGCGTCGGTGCTCGGCGAAGACCCTGCGGCGACGCCGCTGACGCGCCACCCGCGCCGCGCGCTCTACCGCCGGCTGTCCCGGGCGGTCATCGGCGTGCTCGTCCTGGCCGCCGCGCTCTACGGCCTGGCGTGGCTGGGCGCGCTGCCGGACTGGCCGTGGCAGGTGGCGCTGGTGCTGCTGCCGTTCGCGGTGCTGGTGGGCTGGGACCGCTACCGCGGCCTCGGCCACGCGCTGACGGGCCGCTACCTGGTGACGCGCTCGGGCTCCCTCGACCGCGGCACGGCGGTCGTCCAGAGCGACGGCATGACGGGAATCGTGGTCGAGCGCTCGTTCTTCCAGCGCCGGGCGGGCCTGGTGACGCTGATCGTCCCGGTGGCCGCGGGCAAGGGCCACTACAAGGTGCTGGACATCGGCGAGGTGGACGGCCTGGACCTGGCGGACCGGGCCGCGCCGGGCCTGCTGACGCCGTTCCTGGAACGCTGACCCCGGACACCGGGAGCGCGGCTACGCCTTCCGGCCGACCCCGGCCATGATGAGCGATTCGTTGGCGGCCGCGAACTCGATGGCGGGCTCGGTCGGCGAGCGATCCTCGGGATGCCAATCGGTGGTCCACGTGAGACCGGGGGAAATCAGGTCGAAATCACCGAAGAGCCCGCGAATTTCGTCGTGGCCGCGCCAGATGACGGGACTGCTCTTCTGGTCGTACATCTCCTTCAGTTTCACCAATGGTTCGTCGTAGTCCGGCGGAACTCCCTCGTCGGTGATGTGGGAGATGGCGAGGAAGGAACCGGGCGGCACGATTTCCCGGTAGCGCGCCACGGCGGCCGGCCCGACGTCACCCGTGTCCCCGCTTTGCCGCGAAGCGGGCTGCTGTACGTGCAGGACCGCGATGAGCAGGACCGCCACGGGTTTGCCGAGGTCGAGGATGCCGATGTCGTCCACCTGTTTCCAGAGCCGGTCGGGGGCACGCATGTCGGCGTGGATCGCCGCGTGGCGGCGGTGGTCCCCGTGTTCTTCCAGCAGCCCTTGGGAATGCGACACGGCGATCGGGTCGTAGTCGGCGTAGACGACCCTGGTGCGCCCCGGCGCGAGGTCGTCGGCGACCTGGTGGGCGTGCTGCATGGTCGGCAGTCCGGCGCCGATGTCGATGAACTGGGTGATACCCAGGCGAATGAGGTGACGCACGACGCGGTGGAGGAACACGCGGTTGGCCTTGGCGATCTTGCCGAGCATCGGAAACTCGCTCAGGACCGCGTCGCCGAACTTGCGGTCGACGGCCCAGGACGCGTCACCGCCGAGGTAATAGTCGTAGACGCGGGCGACGCTGGGACGCTGCATATCGATGCCGGGAGGTGGATATGCCTCGAGTTCCCCGTCCTCGTCGGCCACTGAAGTCCCCTTCCCCGCGTGGAGCATTACCAGTTCCTTTACCGAGAGTAGTTCATGAATGACGCATCGACATATAGAGCACCCGGAGGATTTGCTAACCCGTCCCGGTGTCACCCGAAGCCGTGCGGTGACACCGGTCGCGCAGTTCGGCGAGGGTGTCCTCGGCGCTGTCCGCGAGATCCAGCAGCGCTTCCCACGCCCGGTGCCACGTCGGCAGCTGGTCCTTGTTGACCCAGTGCGCGTTGGAGATGTCTTCGCTGTAGGCCTGGTCGCGCTCTTCACCGGCAAACTGCATGATCACGAAATCGGGTCCCGGATCGGGGGTGGCGCGATACCGCAGGAAACGGATCGTGATGTTCTCCCGGCCGGCCAGCTTGAGCATGTGCGCGAGCTGGTCCTCCGCGATGTCGGCGGGCTGCGCGCACAGCCGGTCCAGCGCCGATTCGCTGACGACGAACAGGAAGCTCCTGCCGGGTTCGTCGAACATGCGCTGCCGCTTCTTCCGCTGCAGCAGGCGTTCGGCCATCACGGTTCCTCGCCGGGCACCGTCGAAAACCAGGAGCATGTACGCCTCGGACTGGAGCAGCCCGTTGATCCGCTCGCCGGTCCACGACAGGATCGTGCGGGCACGCTGTTCGTGCGCGATGACCGGGGCGAACCACGCCGGGGTGGCGACCCGGTCCGAGCCGCGCAACCGCGCGGGCGCGTTCGCGGTCTCGCAGAGCCGCACCATTTCCGCCACGGTCTCCGGGCCGGTGCCGCAAGCGGCGGTCCAGGCGAGCAGACCCTCGCGCGAGATGGACGTCTCGCCTTGTTCGATCTTGCTCACCGTCGACTGCGACCGGCCCAGCACCTCGACCATGTGGTGCTGGTTCAGCTTGGCCTCGTCACGCTGTTCCTTCAGCAGCCTGCCGAGAACGCTTCGCAGCGTGTCGTCCGTGGGAGGCGCCGGATCGTCAGGTGCCATCACCGCCCCCACCGGCCCGGAAATCCGGCGACCGCGCGGACCCCGCCGCGATCGACGTCCGTCAGGCGGTCGTGTGCCTGTTCACCGCATCGGTGAAAGCCTGCCAGCTGAGCGGCGGGAATTCCAGCACCGGAGACACGGCGATCTTGCTGTCGCGGACCCCGACGGCATCGGGGGTGACGAGGTTGACCTCCACGCAGGTACCGCCGTTGGAACCGCTGAAACTCGACCGGTGCCAGCCATTCGCGTCGAAGACGGTGGTGGATGGTGAGGCGCCGTAGAACCGCATCGCTCCCCCTCGGAGTTCGCGTATCGAATATTCGATGCCAGAATGGGCGTCGAATATTCGGCACGCAAGTCCTCCACGAGCCGATCCAGGTCATGTTCACTCCATCGAAGTCGATCAGTCCGTCGGGACGCGGGCGAGCGAGGTGGCCGGCGCCGGCGGGTCCGCCTTCGGCCGGCGGGCCGCCTGGAGGCAGAGAATCCCGGTCACCGCCGCGCTCGCGGCGCCCAGCCCCGGCTGCGACGAGGACACGACCAGCCCCGCCGCCACCGCGAGCAGGCCGGTCCGGAAGGTCGTCGGCCAGTCGCCGACGACGACACCCGCGACTTCGGGCCACGACGACGGCAGGCGCCGCCCCGGCCTGCCGCGATGCCGCCGCCGGCGACGGCGGCCCTCCACGGGAAAGTCGACGTCCACCACCTGGATTCGCCGCAGGCACGGCTTGCCGCCGGCGAATTCGATCACCACCTTGGTCCCGCGTGAGCCTGCCGGTAAAGGCTCCGCGCAAGTGTGATCAACGGCGTGTTCTGCGGGCACCAGGCAACGATCGGGGTCCGGGGTCATATTTTCTTTGTCTCCCTTCTGTTCCACCAGTGTGACACAAGATGAATTGCGCACACCCGCCCGGCCCCAATGCGGCAACCGGCAGTACGCCGAATATTCGACGTGCGACACGATAGAGTGAAACGCCTGGTCAAGATGAGGATTTACCGGTATTGCGGCAACCATTACGCAATTCTTCGAATATTCGCCGCCGACAACCGGGAAAGAATGGAAATCACGCATTCGCCTTTCCCGACCCGGTCGCGCATTCACGTCGGCGACACACCCGCACGGACCCCCGCCCCGCTGTCCACACCAGGACCGGCTACAACGAGTTCGACGACAGCGAGCAACCTGTCTCATATCGGCGGTGAGCCCCGCCAGGAGAACCGATCACCGGAATGCTGGCCTTCGTTTCACGGACCGTGCTAATTTATTCACCCCGTGTGATAGCGAAGGTCGTTTTTGTCTCACCGAGAGGTCATGATGACGCCTGCCGTCAGTGCCGTCGACGGTCCCGCCACCACTTCCCCGCGCCGTACCCCCGGTGCCAGCAGCTCCCGCAAGGTCCTGCAGCTGCTCCTGGCGTTTTCCGAGCGCCGGTGGGAGGCCAGCGTCGCCGAGCTCGCCGCCACGATCGGCACCCCGGTCGCGACGACCTACCGCTACGTCGCACTGCTCAAGGAGCTGCAGCTGCTCGAAGAGGGCACCGCCGGGCACTACCACCTGACCAGCCAGGTGATGCCGCTGGCGCGGGCCGCACAGCTGGCGAACGACCTCGTCCGGCTGGCCAAGCCGGCCATGGAGGAAGCCGCGCGCGAGCTCGGCGAGACCGTGATGCTGTTCCAGCAGTTCGGCGACGCCGCGGTGTGCGCGGACCGCGTCGAGTGCGACCGCGCCATGCGCTTCACCTTCGAGCCGGGGCATTCGGTGCCGCTGGGCCTCGGCGCGTCCGGCAAGATGCTGCTCGCGCTGCTGCCCGAGATCGAGCGCGACCGGCGCCTGCCGCCGATCCTCGACCAGTACGGCACCGCGGTGAACGACGAGCTCAAGCTCGCGCAGGAGAACCGGTTTTCGGTCAGCTCCGGCGAAATCGACGAAGGCGTCTGGGCGTGTTCGGTGCCGGTGCCGGCGATGGGCAAGCGGCCGACCGTGCTGACCATGGCCGGCCCCGCCGCGCGGATCTCCGAAGCCGCCCGGGAAACGGCGATCACCGCCCTGCGCGGGTACGCGACCCGCATCGAGCGGACGATCTCGTCGTACTCGCTGTAGGAAAATCCCGCGCGCCGGAGCCGGCGCGCGGGTAGGAATGGGCCGGTGATCCGGCTCGCGCGCCCCGAGGACCTGCCCGCCCTGATCGACATCGAGGTCGAGGCGGGGAGCCTCTTCCGCGACGTCGGCATGGACGCGATCGCCGACGACGACCCGGGCTCGGTGGCGGAGCTGTCGGTCTACCAGGCCGGCGGCCGCGCCTGGGTGAGCGTCGGCGAAGACGGGCATCCGGTGGCGTACCTCGTCGCCGAGGTCGTCGACGGGCACGCGCACATCGAGCAGGTTTCGGTCCGGCCCGGCCACGCGCGGCGCGGCCTCGGCAGCGCACTCATCGACACCCTCGCCGCGTGGGCCGCGGAGCGCGGCCTGCCGGCACTCACGCTCACGACGTTCACCGAGGTGCCGTGGAACGCGCCCTACTACGAGCGCCTGCGGTTCCGCGTTCTCGAGGACGCCGAAATCGGCGACGGGCTGCGTGACATCCGTCGCTCCGAGGCCGCTCGCGGCCTGGACGCCTGGCCGCGCGTCGCGATGATCCGCCCCATCTGACCTGCGCAAATGCCCTTTTCTCCCCTACCTGGGGGATCCACTGGCGCGACCAGTCGAACATGTGTTCTACTGTGCGGGCCGGTCCCGGAGGGGGAAGCTCCGCGGGCCGGCCCAATCTTTTTCGGGGAGTCTGAGGAGGCAGCGTGGCGGTCAAGATCACCCACCTGACGAACGGCCAGCAAGTGCGTTTCGCGAACGCGGACGGCGCCCGCCGGTACGCCGAGATCATGGGCGGCGGCGTCGACAAGTGGCGGTTCACGGTGGTGCCCGAAGACCTCGCGCTCCGGAAAATGTCGGACTCGGTCGTTAACGTGCCGGTATGGCGTATGACTTCCAGGTGACCGTGGACTCGGCCGACCCGCACGTGCTCGCCGACTGGTGGGCCGAGACGCTCGGCTGGGCCGTGGAACCGACCGATGAGGACTTCATCCGCGAGATGATCGCGAAGGGCTACGCGAGCGACGCGGAGACGAGAACGTACAACGGGGCGCTGGTGTGGAAGACGGGTGCGGCCATCCGGCACCCGGACTCTCCACCGGAGGGTCCACCGAAGCGGGTGCTCTTCCAGCTGGTCCCGGAGCCCAAGACCGTGAAGAACCGGCTCCACCTCGACGTCTGGGTCGGCGCGGCCAACGTCGACGCGACGGTGGAGAAGCTGACCACGCGGGGCGCGAAGTTCCTGCACCGCGGGCAGCAGGGGCCGCACAGCTGGGTGACGGTCGCGGACCCGGAGGGCAACGAGTTCTGCGTGTCGTGACACGCGGGGTGAACGGCTCATTCCTGCCGTCGGAGGACAGGAATGAGCCGTTCACTTTTCAGCGCAGGCGGTCCAGGGCCTTCGGCAACGCCGTGGCCAGCAGGTCCAGCTCCGGTTCGGCCGCGACCAGCGGCGGTGACACGGCGATCCCGCGCCCGAGGTTGCGCACGATCACCCCTTCGTCCCGGCACGCGCGCTGCAGCTTCACCGGGGCGCCCGGGTCGGCGTCCATGACGTCGCCCGTCAGCTCCACCGCGGCGAGGAAGCCCAGGCCGGCGCGGACCTCCTTGACCAGCGGGTGGTCGCTGACACCGGCGACGGCGTCGGCGAGCGGCTTCTCGAGTTCGCGTCCGCGTGGGATCAGGCCGTCACGCTCGTAGATGTCCAGCGTGGCGAGGCCCGCCGCGCAGGCCACCGGGTGCCCGGCGTACGTCGCGCCGTGGCGGAAGATCGGCGCGCCCGGCGCCCCGGTGAAGAACGGCTCGGCCACCCGCGGGGCCACGACGAGCGCGCCGAGCGGGATGGTCCCGCCGGTGATGCCCTTCGCCGTCGTGATCATGTCCGGCTGCACCGACCAGCGGTCGATGCCGAACCAGGTGCCGAGCCGGCCCCAGGCGGCGATGACGCAGTCCGCGACGAACAGCACGTCGTGGCGCCGGCAGATCTCCGCGACCGCCTCGATGTACCCGTCCGGCGGCAGCAGCACCCCGCCCGCGCCGATGACGGGTTCGCAGAAGAACGCCGCCACCCGGTCCGCGCCCACGCGCTGGATCTCGGCCTCGAGCGCGTCCGCGCTGTCGAACGGAACGTGCGAGAACTCCGGCGGCTGCGGCCCGACCCCCGCGGCGTTGGCGGGGATCCCGCCGACGGCGGTGCCGAACCCGTGCGTGCCGTGGTACCCCTGCGTCCGGCCGATGACGTGCGCCTTCTCCGGCCGTCCGGTCTGCGCGAAGTAGGCGCGCGCGAGCTTCACGGCGGTGTCGATGACGTCCCCGCCACCGGACCCGAAGAACACCTTCGACCCGGGGGTGGGCGCCAGCTCGGCGACGCGGTCGGCGAGCTCGATCGCCGGCTCGTTCGCGTTGTAGCCGAACAGGTTGTACGAGTCGAGCGCCTGCAACTGCTTGCTGACGGCTTCGGTGATCTCCGGCCGCCCGTGCCCGAAGTTGGCGTACCAGAGCGACGCGGTGGCATCGAAGTACCGCCGCCCGCCGTCGTCCCAGACGTAGGAGCCCGCCCCACGGGTGATGACCATCCGATCCCCGTCGACGGCCCCCATGTCGGCAAACGGGTGCCAGAGGGCGTGCTTCGGCTGTGCTGACATCGGTCCTCCTCAGGTCCCGCCCCCATCCTTACCAGGGCGAAGCATCGAGCGCGAACACTCCATCGTGCACAGTCCGGCAGCCCGACCTGGCCGGATCGGCACGGCAATCGGACGTCAGCCAGGCGTGAACGCCACAATCGGACACCCGCGGAAGCTGCACTCCACAATCGGACACCCGCCCGAGCCGCACCCCACAACCGGACACCCGCCCGAGCCGCACCCCACAACCGGACACTCGCCCGAGCTGCACCCCACAAACGGACACCAGCGGAACGTGAGTCTCGCAATCGGACACCGGCAGGAACTGCACCTCGCAATCGGACATCAGCCCGAGATGAACTCCGCGATCTCGGCTTCCGAATAACCCAGCTCCGCCAGCACCTCCGAAGTGTGCTGCCCCAGCGTCGGCGGCGCGGACGTCGGCCGCGCCGGTGTGTCCGAAGCCTTCACCGGAAACCCGTTGCCCACGTAAGTCCCCACCGTCGGGTGCGGCAACCGCACCACCTGGTCCCGCGCCGCGGTCCACGGGTCCGCGTACACGTCGTCGATCTCGTTGATCGGCGCCGCCGGGATGCCCGCGTCGTCGAACGCCTTCAGCCAGTCCGCGGCCGCGCGGGTCAGGAGCACCGGCTCCAGCAGCGCGTTCAAGTCATCCCGGTGCGCTGCCCGCGCGGCGTTCGACGAGAACCGCGGATCCGCGGCGACGTCCAACCCGAGCACGCCGCAGAACGCGTGCCACAGCTTCTCACTGCCCACGGCGATGATCAGCCAGCCGTCCGAAACGTGGTACGCCTGGTACGGGACGATGCTCGGGTGCGCCGAGCCCATCCGGCGCGGCCGCGGCGCGTCGTAGAACACCGCACCCGCCGCGTAGATGTGCCAGGCCAGCTGACTGTCCAAAAGGGACACGTCGAGGTACTGGCCGCGGCCGGTGGTGTGCCGGGCCTGCAGCGCCATCAGCACCGCGATGATCGCCCACGTCCCGGCGTTCAGGTCGGCCACCGGCAGCCCGACCTTCGCCGGCGCGCCGCCGGGCTCGCCGGTCAGCGACATGACGCCGCCGAGGGCCTGCGCGACCAGGTCGTAGCCCGCGCGGTCGCGGTACGGCCCGGTCTGCCCGAACCCGGTGATCGACACGTGGATCAGCCGCGGGTTCAGCGCCGACAACGCGGCGAAGTCGATCCCCCACTTCTCCAGCGTGCCCGGCCGGAAGTTCTCGACGAGCACGTCGGCGCCCGCGACCAGCCGGCGCAGCGCGCCACGGCCCCGCTCGCTCTTCAGGTCGAGCACGATCCCGCGCTTGTTCCGGTTCGCCGCGAGGTAGTAGACGGCCTCGTCGCCGACGAACGGCGGTCCCCAGCCGCGGGTGTCGTCACCGTGGCCCGGCGGCTCGACCTTCACCACGTCGGCGCCCATCTCGCCGAGGTACTGCGTGCAGTACGGCCCGGCGAGGATGCGGGAGAGGTCGACGACCTTGATCCCGTCCAGCGGCCGGAATCCGTCAGGGGCAGGGGGCATCAACGGCTCCTCGTCGGGCTCGGCGTCCGGCCCCCTTTCTACCTCGCGCACCCCGGTGAACGGATTTCCTACTAACGGACGTAGACGGCGATCACACCCATCGTGTTGATTGTTGAGTGAGTTTGTGCAGAGTTGCGCACTCCGGGAGGGAACGATGCGTCGTCTTGTCGGGATGGCGGCCGTACTGGCCGTCTGCACGTCGATGGTCACGATCACTCAGGCCGCGGCCGCGGAACCCCAGTACTTCGCCGCCCAGCGGGTCGGCGACCGCCCGCCCATGGGCTGGAACAGCTGGAACAAGTTCGGCTGTGACATCAACGAGGACCTGATCCGCGGCGCCGCCGACGCGCTGGTTTCCTCCGGCATGAAGGACGCGGGTTACCAGTACGTCAACATCGACGACTGCTGGGCCGAACAGAACCGCACGGCCGACGGCAAGCTCGAGGCCAGCCACGAGAAGTTCCCGCACGGCATCAAGGCGCTCGCCGACTACGTCCACGGGCTCGGCCTCAAGCTCGGCATCTACACCAGCGCGGGCACGCAGACCTGCCAGAAGACCATGCCCGGCGCGCTCGACCACGAGGAGGCGGACGCGCAGTCGTTCGCCGACTGGGACGTCGACTACCTCAAGTACGACAACTGCAACAACCAGGGCCGCCCGGCGATCGAGCGCTACACGAAGATGGGCGACGCGATCAAGAAGACCGGCCGCCCGATGATCTACGCGCTCTGCGAATGGGGCGAGAACGACCCGTGGACCTGGGGCCGCGACGCCGGCGCGCAGCTCTGGCGCACCACCGGCGACATCAGTGACAACTGGGGCAGCATGACCGGCATCCTCGACCAGCAGGTCGGCCTGGAGAAGTACTCCGGTCCCGGCGGCTGGAACGACCCGGACATGCTCGAGGTCGGCAACGGCGGCATGACCGACGCCGAGTACCGCTCGCACTTCTCGCTCTGGGCGCTGCTGAACGCACCGCTGCTGGCCGGGAACGACCTGCCCGCGATGTCGGCGGCGAGCAAGAAGATCCTGGAGAACAAGGACGTCATCGCGCTCGACCAGGACTGGGCGGGCACCCAGGGCCACAAGATCCGCGACGACGGTGACACCGAGGTCTGGGCCAAGCCGATGTCCGACGGCTCGGCCGCGGTCGTGCTGTTCAACCGCGGTTCCGCGACCGCGGCGATGAGCACGACGGCGAAGGACCTCGGTCTCAAGGGCCACGACTACCGCGTCCGCGACCTCTGGAGCGGCACCGAAACCGAGACGGCCGGGACACTCCGCGCAGCCGTCCCCTCCCACGGCTCGGCCGTGTTCCGCGTCTGGCCGGCCACGCACCCGGCGGCCGCGCCGATGACGACGCTGGCCCTGCCGAGCCCGGACTACGTGCCCGCCGACCGTCCGCTGACGACGACGCTCAAGGTGACCAACGACGGCAGCACGCCGATCGCGGACGTCCGGACCACCGTCACGGCGCCCGCGGGCTGGAAGCTGGACGGCCCCGGCTCGTTCACGACGCCGGTCGTCCTGCCGGGCAAGAGCTGGCAGAAGGAGGTCACCTTCAAGCCGGTTTCCCCGTCGGGCGACCACGTCACCCTCACCGCGAAGGCGAGCTACCTGACACTGTGGGGCAAGCGCGACCTGACGTCGGAAGGCACGTCGCCGCTGGTCTCGCGGCCGCCGTCGGGCACGACCGCGCTGTCGAAGGCGCCGTGGATGTCCTCGGACAACGGCTGGGGCCCGGTCGAACGCGGCACGAGCAACGGCGAGGCCGACGCGGGTGACGGCCACAAGATCACCATCGCCGGCACCGGGTACGACGACGGGATCGGCGCCCACGCCCCGTCGAGCGTCCGGATCTACGTGGGTGCGGGCTGCACGTCGGTCAGCGCGCTGGTCGGGATGGACGACGAGAACTCCGGTGGCAGCGCGGGGTTCCGCCTGCTCGGCGACGGCAAGGAGCTGGCCGCCACCGGCGTCATGCACCCCGGTGACCAGGCCCAGCCTCTGTCTGCCCAGCTGTCGGGCGTCCAGGTGCTGGAGCTGTCGGTGAACGACGGCGGCGACGGCAACACCAACGACCACGCCGACTGGGCGAACGCCACGATCACCTGCTGAGGCAGGGAATTCACGCACCACCCGCCGCCCCCGGCCCCCTCCGGCCGGGGGCGGCGTTTTCCTTTTGTGTGTAACAGCCCCAAGTCGGCGGACGACTCCCGGACGGGGCACGGGACACCCCGGGGCCGCTTTCCGCGCCAGGTAGCACCATGAGTTACCGCAGAGGAAAACGATGATCGACCCATTCACCGCCGCGCACGTCGTCGGAGGCGGGTACCGGCTGTACAAATGGCTCCAGCAATGCGTGGAGTGCGGCCTGACCGTCCACAACAAGGACCGGAAAGCACTCTACTTCGCGGTGTGCTGGGTCCACGACAAGGGATCGGAGTCCTGGGGCTGGTACAAGGTGCCCAAGTACGAGAGCCGCACGATCGGCGTGCCGGTACCGCGCATCGGCAGCAGCACCTTCTACCTCTACGCGCAGAACAACAAGGGCGAGCGCTGGCCCGGCACGAAGAACTTCTACGTCGCCAACCCCCAGGGAAAGCTCGTCGACGGCCAGTCGTTCACCGTCGTCGACGCCGCCACGAACTCCCCGGAGCTGGTCCGCAACCAGGGCGTGGGCCGCCTTTCGGTGGTGTCCGGAACCGCCAAGGTGATCACCGGCGACGACAGTTTCGTGTTCGCCGGATAAGCCGTCACTCGCTGAGGTCGATGAGCAGGGCTTCGGCGTCGCGGAGGTAGCGGTCCAGCGCCGCCTCCGCGACGTCGAACCGGCCACGCCTCAGGTCTTCCAGGATCTGCTCGTGGCACTCCAGGAACGGCTCGTAGAACTCCCGGGTGTTCTCGTTGAGCACGAAGAACAACCGGGTCTCGGCGAGCACCTGGCGCATCGTGGCGGAGATCCGCTCGCTGCCGGCGAGGTCGGCCAGCGCCTGGTGGAAGTGGATGCTCGCGGTGCCGACGGCCGTCCAGTCGGACGTCTTCGCCGCCTCGCGGCCGTCACGCAGCGCCGCCTCGGCCGCCGAAAGATCCACAGTGGACAACTCGGCCGCGCGGCGCAAGGCCCCGCATTCGGTGGCCCGGCGCACGACGTAGAGGTCTTCGATGTCCTCGGTGGTCAGTTCGCGCACGAACACGCCGCGGTTCAGCTCGTGCACGGCCAGCCGTTCGTGGGCCAGCAGCTGGAACGACTCGCGCAGCGTGTTGCGCGAAACGCCCAGCGCCGAGCTGATCACCGGCTCGGAAAGCCGTTCACCGGGGGCGAAAACGCCGTCGGTGATGTACTGGCGCAGGATCGCCGCGACCCGCTCGGCCGTGCCGCTGCGCTCGAGCAGGTGCCGCTCGCGCTCCAGCCCCGAGGCGTCCACAGTGGACATCCCGGCACCGCTACCTGACGCCGAGTTCGAAGTCGAGGCTGTACCGGTTGCCCGGCATCGCCCCCGCGGCCTTCGCGCCGTCGATCGGCAGCACGACACCGTTGACGAACCTGGATTCGTCGCTGGCCAGGAACACCACGGCCTTCGCGACCTCCCACGCCTCGCCGACGCGGGCCGCCGGGGTGCTCGCGACGAGCTGGTGCTGCTTGGTCTCGAACTCCTCGGCCGAAGCGAGCGTGCTGCGCAGCATGTCGGTGTCGATCGCGCCCGGGTTCACCGTGTTGGCACGGATGCCCTGGTGCGCGTGGGCGACGGCGATCGACTTCGTCAGCCCGACCAGCGCGTGCTTGGTGGCGTTGTACACCGGGTCGGCGGGGCGGCCCATCACGCCGCCGTTGGACGACGTCGTGACGATGCTGCCCGCCTTGCGCTCGATCATGTGCGGCAGCACGGCGCGGGTGCCGAGGAACGCGGCCCGCACGTTGAGCGCGAAGATGTTGTCGAACTCGGCCAGCGTCGTGTCGGCCAGCGGCTTGCCGAGGTGGATGCCGACGTTGTTGAACAGCACGTCGATCCGCCCGGCCTCGGCGAGGACCCCGTCGACGAAGGCGTCGACCTGCTTCTCGTCGGTGGCGTCGACGATCTCGTGCCGGCAGCCGTCGATCTTCTCGGCGGGCTCGCGGATGTCGGAGGCGAACACCGTCGCGCCCTCGGCGAGGAACTCCTTCACCGTGGCGAGGCCGATCCCCCGCGCGCCGCCGAAGACGACCGCCACCTTGCCGGCCAACCGACCCATCACTTACCCGCTCTCAGTCGTGCTGTCTGGTCTTCGTCCACCGCGTAGTCCTCCGGCATCCGGACGAGTGTGTCCGTTTCCCCGAGGTACCGCACTTCGACGCCGTACACCTCGCGCGCCGCCGCCACCGAGACGTACCCCTCGACGACGTCGGCGAGGACCGCCGCCACCGGCCGTTCCCGCGGCGGCCCGTAACCGCCACCGCCGGGGAGCGTGACGTCCACAACGGACTCCGCGGCGAGCGTAACGCGGCTCTTCGACGGCAGGTCGGCTCCGCCGCGCAGGCCGAACCGTCCGGGTGAGCCCGGGCCGCCACCGTCCACACCGGACGCTGCCGCCCGTACGCGGTCGACGTTCCCGTTGACACTCCAGGAATCCACGTCACGCGCCACCATCGTGGTCACCTGTCCGAGGCCGCCGCGTCGCCGTCCCGCCCCGCCGGAATCCACGCGCAGCTCACGAGAACGCTGCACGAGCGGCGCCATCGTCTCGATGACCTCGGTCGGCGTCGAACGGAGTCCACTCGGGAAACCCGTGGTGTTCAAGCCGTCCTTGTCCGCCCGCGCGCCCATGCCACCGGTCTGGAAGACGTTGAGCATGAACCCCGGGCCACGCCAGATCGTCATCCACAGCGCGTCCGCGCTCGGCGCGATCGCGGTGCCGGGCAGCGCGCCGATCAGCAGTGACGGCAGGAAGTGCCCGATCAGGTGCCGCGACGCGACCGGCGCCGGCGGCAGGCAGTTCAGCACCGACCCCTCGGGCGCGGACACGTGCACCGGCCGGAACGACCCGGCGTTGTGCGGCACCGCCGGCGAGATCGCCGCCTTGACGGCGAACGACGCGTACGCCCGGGTGTAGTTGAGCACGACGTTGATCCCGCGGCGGCTCTGCGGCGACGAGCCTGCGAAGTCGAGGTGGATCTCGTCACCGTCCACAGTGGCCTTGACGCGCAGGACGATCTCTTCGTCGTCGAAACCGTCGGTGGTGATCTCGTTGGTGTACGTCCCGTCGGGCAGCTCCCGCAGCGCGTCCCGCAGGGCCTTTTCGGAGCGGTTCATGATCTCGGCGGCGACGTCGTCGAGCGAGCCGAGCCCGAACTCCTCCAGCAGCCGCAGCAGGCTCGCCGCCCCGACCTCGTTGCCGGTGACCTGCGCGTACAGGTCGCCGATGGTCTCCTCCGGCGTGCGCACGTTGGCGCGGATCAGCCGTTCCAGATCGGCGTTGACCTCACCCGCGCGGAGGAAATTGAGGATCGGCAGGCGCAGGCCTTCTTCGAAGACCTCGTGCGCCTCGGCGGACACGAGCCGGCCGCCGATGTCCGGCGCGTGGCAGCACGACGCGAACCACGCGACCAGCCGGCCGCGCAGGAACACCGGCGTCGCCACGGTGATGTCGTTGATCTGCCCGGCGGTCTGCCACGGGTCGTTGGTGAGCAGCACATCGCCGGGTTCGAGCTGGTCGGGTGGGTACGCGGCGACGAAGTGGTGCATGCCGGTCGCCATCGCGTTGATGTGACCGGGGGTGCCGCCGACGGACTGCCCGATCATCTCGCCGCGGGAGTCGAACACCGCGCACGCCAGGTCGAGCGATTCGCGGACCACCGCGGAGAAGGCCGTGTTGACCAGCGCGTTCTGCTGTTCGGCGAGGATCGAGTGCAGCCGGTTGGCGAACAGTCCCACCAGGATGGGATCGACCGTCACACCGTCACCTCCAGTCCCGCATCACCTCGGACGACGCAGTGGGCACCGGGTGGGACGACCACAGTGGACTCACGTTCCTCCACGATGGCCGGACCGTCGACGCGGTCACCGGGCTCGAGCCGGTACCGATCGAACACGGCGGTGTCGACAAATCCACCTGCCGCCGGGAAGTAGGCCTGGCGGCTGCCCTTGCGCGCATCTCCCGCGGACTCGGCCGAGGCCAGGCGGAGGGTGACGTCCGGGGCCGGCCCGCTGGAGACGACCCGCCAGTTCAGCACTTCGACGCCGACTTCGGGCCCGGAGCGCCGGTAGAGCGCGCGGTAGGTCGCCGTGAACTCGTCGATCAGGGTGCCCGGCCAGCTGCCGCCGTGCACCGGCACGCGGATTTCGTACCCCTGCCCGGAGTAGCGCATCTCGGCGATCCGCCGGTGTGTCACGTTGTCCACACCGGACTTCGCGAGCAGCGCCGCGCCTTCGGCCTCCATCTCCGCGAACAGCGCGTCGACCTGCTCCCACGACAGGTCGAGCACGGCCGCGCGGGCCGACCGGACGAAGTCGAACGCCAGCGGCGCGGTGAGGAACCCGGCCGCGCTGAGCACCCCGGCGGCCGGCGGCGCGACGATCGACGGCGCCCCGAGTGCGCGGGCGACACCGGCGCCGTGCACCGGGCCCGCGCCGCCGAAGGTGTACATCGGCAGTTTCGCGGGATCCTGCCCGCGCTCGACGGCGTGCACGCGCGCGGCGTTCGCCATGTCCTCGTTGACGCTCGTGTGGATGCCCCACGCGGCCTCTTCGACGCTGACGCCCAGCTTTTCGGCAATGCGGCCTAACGCTTCACGCGCAGCCGACGCGTCGAGCGCCATCCCGCCGCCCAGGAAGTAATCCGGGTCGAGGTAGCCGAGCACCAGGTCGGCGTCGGTGACCGTGGGCTCGGTGCCACCGCGGCCGTAACACGCGGGGCCGGGTTCGGACCCGGCCGAGTCGGGGCCGACGGTCAGCAGCCCCAGCGCGTCGATCCGGGCGATCGACCCGCCGCCGACACCGATCTCGATCATGTCGATGACCGGCACCTGCACCGGCAGCCCGGACCCGGGCAGCAGCCGGTACTTCCGGTCCACTTCGAACTGGTGCGTCACGAGCGGCGCGCCGTCGGCGATCAGGCAGAGTTTCGCCGTCGTGCCGCCCATGTCGAAGGCCAGCAGGTCCGCGGGCCCCAGCGACGCCGCGGCGATCGCGCCGCCGGCTGGGCCGGACTCGAGGATGCGGATGGGGTACCGGGCCGCGGTGTCCACAGTGGCCAGACCGCCGTTGGACAGCATGATGTGCGGCGCGCCGGTGACCCCGAGGCGTCGCAACCGGTGTTCGAGATCGCGTAGGTAGCGCTCGGTGAGGTCCTGGACGTAGACGTTCGCGACCGTGGTCGACGCGCGCTCGAACTCGCGGATCTCGGGCACGACCTCCGACGACAGCGCGACCCGCAGCCCGGGCGCGACCTCGGCGAGCACCTCGGCCGCGCGCCGTTCGTGCGCCGGGTTGGTGAAGGCGTGCAGGAAGCAGATCGCGACCGCGCCGATCCCGCGGGCCGCCAGCTCGCGCCCGAGCCTGCGCACGTACTCCTCGTCGAGTCCGATGTGGACGGACCCGTCGGCGAGGATCCGTTCCGGGACGTCGAACCGCAGGTGCCGCGGGACCAGCGGCTCGGGCAGCTCGATGGCCAGGTCGTACAGCTCGTACCGGTGCTCGCGGCGCATTTCGAGGACGTCGCGGAAACCGGCGGTCGCGAGCAGCGCGGTGCGCGAGCCCTTGCGCTCGATCAGCGCGTTGGTCACCAGGGTCGTCCCGTGCACGACCTGCTCGACGTCGCTCGCGGCGATCCCGGCGCCGGTGAAGAGCGCGGCCAGACCCTCCTCGACGGCGCGGGCCGGCTCGTCGTGCGTGGTCAGCACCTTGCCGACGGCGACGATCCCGGTGCCGTCCACCGCGCAGAGGTCGGTGAACGTGCCACCGATGTCGACACCGACCTTCACTTGCGGTACCACCGCGGCGAAGTGTTCAGCGGCGGCTTCAGCTTGGCCTTCACGACCAGCACGTTCGGCTCGTCCGACTCGACGAACTCCCCGAGCAGCCGCCGGAACGCGCGCCCGAACCCGGACACGCGGTCGGCGTGCACCCCGAAGGAGCGGGCCAGACCGACGAAGTCGGGGCTGTCCCAGTCGACCCCGCGGCGCGGCAGGCCTTCCCGCTCCTGGTCGTAGCGCAGCATGCCGTAACCGCCGTCGTCGACCACGACCACCGTGACCGGCAGCTGTTCCTGCGCGAGCGTCGCGAGATCACCGCAGGCGTAGAGGAAGCCGCCGTCACCGGTGATGCAGATGGCCCGGCCGGTGCCGGCCGCGGCGGCGCCGAGCGAGGCCGGGAAGCCGTAACCGAGAGTGCCCCAGCCCATCGGGTAGGCGAGCTTGCGCGGCGCCCGAACCCGGTGGAAGCCACCGACCCAGTAGCCGGCGACACACATGTCCGACACCAGCACCGCGTCCGTCGGCAGCACTTCGTCCAAAGTGGACAGCAGGTCGAACGCCTGCGGTTCCTCCTCGCGGATCCGCTGGCGGACCCGGCGGCCGATGCCGGCCAGCCGCAGCGTGATGTCGTCGAGGCCGTCCCGCTGCTTCGGCAGCAGCCGCTCGACGATCGCGCGCGCGTCCCCGACCAGCGTCAGGTCCGGCGGGTAGTTCTTGGCGGCGTCGTCGGCGTCGACGTTGATCGCGATGAGCTGGGGTGGCTGGGGCATCAGCCAGTTCTGCGTCATCAGGCCGTCGAAGTCGGTGCCGATGGCGAGCACGACGTCGGCCTCGTCCCACAGCTCGCCGACCTCCGGCGTGTGCACCGGGTTCGGCGCCAGGCAGGGGTGGTCGAGCGGCAGCAGGCCGCGGGCGGCGAACGTGGTGATCACCGGCGCGGCCAGCTTCTCCGCGAGCGCCCCGATCGCTTCGCCCGCACCCGAACGCAGCGCGCCACCACCGGCCCAGATCAGCGGGCGCTGCGCGTCGGACAGCAGCGCCTCGGCGCGGGCGAGGTCGGGGACGTCGCTCTCGGGCTTGCGGTGCGGCGCGGGCGGGCGCCGGTGCGGCACGGACTCGCGCAGGTAGTCGGTCGGCACGCCGAGGTACACCGGGCCGCTCTGCGGCTGCAGCGCGAGCCGCGCCGCGCGGTGCACGGTCGTCCCGATCTGGTCGGCCGCGCGGACGGTGAAGCCGCCCTTGGTGATCGGCGCGAACATCGCCTGCTGGTCCGACGTCTCGTGCAGCACCCCGCGCACGACACCGGGGCGCCGCAGCGTCGAGGGGATGTCGGTGGCGATGACCAGCACCGGAGCGGCGGACGCCATGGCCTCGCCGACCGCGCCGAGCGTGTTGGCGGCGCCGGGCCCGGTGGTGACCAGCGCGACGCCGAGCTTCCCGGTGGCGCGGGCGTACCCGTCGGCGGCGTATCCGGCGGTCTGTTCGTGGCGGACCCCGACGAGCTTGATGCCGACCTCGGCGAACGCCTCCCACAAGGGCAGGTTGTGCACCCCCGGCAGGCCGAAGGCGATCTCCGTTCCCAGCGCCTTCAGCGCGTCCGCCAGCTCCCGCGCACCACTCACAGCCACGGCCCGGATACTGCCAGATCGTTGAACGATCTGGCAATCAACCCCTAGACGATGTTGTGCTCCGCCGGTGCGCTACCGGCCGTCGCGAACCGGCGGACGTCCAGCTCGGCGATGTCCACCGACGTCGGCCGCCCCAGGTAGAGGTCCCGGATCAGCTCCCCGGTGGCCGGGCCCATCTGGAAGCCGTGGCCGGAGAAGCCGGTCGCGTAGAAGAACCGCGACAGGAGGACGCTTTCCCCGATGATCTGGTTGCGGTCCGGCGTCATCTCGTACAGCCCGGCCCACGCCGTGCGGATGCCGGCGTCCAGCACGGCCGGGATCCGCCGCCCGGCCAGCTCGGCCAGCCGCGGCAGCCACTCGCCCGCCTCGTAGTGCGTGCCGAAGCCCGGGAAGCCGTCGTCCTCGCAAAAGGACATCGCCAGGCCTGCACCTTCGCGGTGGAAGTAGAACGCCGACGGCATCTCGATGGTCAGCGGCACCGACTCCGGCAGCTCGGGCACCGGCCCGGTGAACACGACCTGCCGCCGGAACGGGCGCACCGGCAGGTCCAGCCCGGCCAGCTCGCCGACACGCCCCGACCATGCCCCCGCAGCGCACACCACCGCGCCCGTCCGGACGAAGCCCGCCGTCGTGCGCACGCCGGTCAGGACATAACCGTCCCGTTCGATCCCGGTGACCTCAACGCCGGTCCGGAGCTGCGCGCCGCGGGAGCGTGCAGCTCCGGCATACCCCTGGACGACCGCGTCCGGCGTCGCCTTCGCGTCGTCCGGCGACCAGAGCGCCGCGACGACGCCGTCCGGTTCGAGCAGCGGGAGGACGTCCCGCACCTCCACGGGATCGAGCAGGTAGCTCCGGACGCCGTGCGCGCGCTGCAGCTCCGCGCAATGTCCGATTGCGGGCACGTCCGCGGGGTCGGTGATCAGGTAGAGGTAGCCGTCGCGGCGGAAGTCGATCTCGGTGCCGAACCGCTCCCGGAAAGCGCTGTACTCCGCGAGCCCGCGCAGCCCCAGCTCGACGTTCACAGGCCTGGTGAACGACGACCGGATGCCGCCCGCGGCCTTCGCCGTCGAGCCCTCACCCAGGCCGTCGCGCTCCAGCAGCAGGACGTCGACTCCGGCCTCGGCCAACCGGAACGCGCAGCTCACCCCGATCACCCCGCCGCCGATCACCACGACTTCGGCCATCTGTGGCAGGGACGTTTCCCCGGCGCTGCGGACGGTCATACTCGCCAATGTAGAACGTGATCCACCGGTGGCAACCGAACGCGTAGAGTCGGCCCACCGGGGCAGCGACGCTCCGCGCGCGGAAGGTGGTACCCGATGCCGATGATGCCGGTGACCGACTCGATGTTCCTCCTGGTGGAGTCGCGCGAGCACCCGATGCACGTCGGCGGCCTGCAGCTGTTCAAGAAACCGGACGGCGCCGGCCCGGACTACCTCAGCGGTCTTCGCCGGAACCTGCTCGATTCGGACAACATGCGGCCGATCTTCCGCCGCCGCCCGGCACGTCCGGTGAACACGCTCGGGCACGTCGCCTGGTCGACCGACGCCGAGCTCGAGCTCGACTACCACTTCCGGCACTCCGCGCTGCCGCAGCCGGGTCGCATCCGCGAACTGCTGGAGCTCGCCGGCCGCTGGCACGGCACCCTGCTCGACCGGCACCGGCCGCTGTGGGAGATCCACCTCGTCGAAGGCCTGGCCGACGGCCGGTTCGCCGTCTACACAAAGGTCCACCACGCGCTGATGGACGGCGTCTCGGCGCTGCGCCACCTGCAGGGCACGCTGTCGGACGACCCGTCGGACATGGACTGCCCGCCCTGGTGGGGCACCCGGCGCAAACCGGGCGAAGGTCGCACCAGGAGCCCGCGGTCGCTGCTGGACACCGCCGGCAAGACGGTCAACCAGATCGCGAGCCTGGCGCCGGCCGCGGTGAAGGTGGCGCGGGAAGCGTTCAGCGAGCACACGGTGACCCTGCCCGGCCAGGCGCCGCGGACGATGTTCAACGTGCCGATCGGCGGCGCGCGCCGGTTCGCGGCGCAGTCGTGGTCGCTCGACCGCGTGCGGCAGGTGGCCAGCGCGGCCGGGGTGTCGCGCAACGACGTCGTGCTCGCGATGTGCTCGGGCGCGCTGCGGGACTACCTCATCGAGCAGCGCGCGCTGCCGGACGCGCCGATGATCGCGATGGTGCCGGTTTCGTTGCGCCGCAAGACCGATCCGGGTGAGGCAACGGGCAACAACATCGGCGCGCTGCTGTGCAACCTGGCCACCGACCTGCCGGACGCGGGCAAGCGGCTGGGCGCGATCCACCAGTCGATGCGCAACGGCAAGCGGCTGTTCTCGGAGCTGACGCCGTTGCAGACGCTGCTGCTGTCCGGGATCAACGTGGCGCAATTGGGCGTTTCGCCGATACCGGGCGTCGTGAACAACACGCGGCCGCCGTTCAACCTGGTGATCTCGAACGTGCCCGGCCCCCGCAAGCAGATGTACTGGAACGGCGCGCAGCTCGACGGCATCTACCCGGCGTCGGTGCTGCTCGACGGCCAGGCCGTGAACATCACGCTCACCAGCAACGGCGACAACCTCGACTTCGGCATCACCGGCTGCCGCCGCAGCGTCCCGCACCTGCAGCGCATCCTGACGCACCTCGACACCGCGCTGGTGGAGCTGGAAGCCGCCGTCAAGTAGGTCTGTCCGAAGTGGACTAGGCGACGCCCTCCGGCGCGGCGCCGGCGATCTGCACGGCGTCGGCGGTGATGCGGTCGATCTCGGCCAAGTCGTCCGACGTCAGCGTGATGTCGGCCGCGGCCAGACTCGCCTCGATGTGCTGCGGCCTACGCGCGCCGACGATGGCGGCGTGCACCCCGGGCCGCGCGAGCGTCCAGGCGATGGCGAGCTGGCTGACGCTGATGTCCCGGTGCGCGGCGAAGGCCTGGAGTTCGTCGACGATCTTCAGGTTGCGGCGCAGGTTGTCCCCCTGGAACGCGGATGAACGCGATCGCCAGTCGGTGCTTTCGAACGTGCTGTCCGGGGTGAACGCGCCGGTGAGCAGGCCGCTGCCGAGCGGGCTGTAGACGAACACGCCGATGTCGTGCGCGCGGGCGTAGGGCAGCGGGTCGGTCTCGATGCCGCGGCGAAAGAGGTGGTACGGCGGCTGCAGCGTCTCGACGGGACGCGTCCCGTCGAAGGCGGCCAGCTGCGCGGCGTTGTAGTTGGACACGCCGACGTGCCGGACCTTGCCGGCGTCGACGAACTCCTGCATCAGCCCGGCGACCTCGGCCGCCGGGGTGTCCGGATCGGGCCAGTGCACCTGGTAGACGTCGATGTGCTCGCGGCCGAGGTTGCGCAAGCTCTCGTCGAGGCCCTGGGTGAGCCACGCGCGCCGGGAGTCGCGCGGCCGTTCCGCCCGCGGGTTGATCCCGCCCTTGGTGGCGACGACGACGTCCTGGATCCCGTTCAGTGCCCGCCCGAGCAGCACCTCGGACCGCCCGCGGCCGTACGCCTGCGCGGTGTCGAAGAAGTTCACGCCGAGCGCGCGGGCGTGGTGGATCGCCGCGATCGCGGTGTCCTCATCGAAGGCGCCCCAGTCTCCGCCGAGCTGCCAGGTCCCGAAGGCGATCCTCGAGACTTCGAGGCCGCTGCGGCCCAAGATCGTCGTACGCATACGTCCAGCACAGCACAGACGTCCGACCACTGCACCGATCTTCCCGGCGAGCGAAACCCCCAAATAACTCTTTGACAGTCGCGGCGGCATCCCCGAGACTCGGACCATGTCCCTAGACGACCTCCGGGTGCTGGCCCACCCGTTGCGCATGCGGATCCTCTCGCTGCTGACGGGCACGGCGATGAGCGCGGCGGAGGCCGCCCGCGAGCTGGGCGAAACCCAGGCGAACATCAGCTACCACTTCCGCCGCCTGCACGACGCGGGCCTGCTGGAAGTCGCGGAGGAGGTCCGCATCCGCGGCGGCAAAGCCAAGCGCTACCGCCACGACCCGGACTCCGGCCGCCGCCTCACGTCCCGCGACCCCGTCGAGGAACAGATGCTGACGAGGGCGATAGCGAGCGAACTGCTCCGCCGAGCGGAGTCACGCGCCTCGGGCCGCCCGGCATCCCTGTCGGACGCGGAACTGTGGGTGGCCCCGGAGGTGTGGTCCGACCTCCTGGCCCGCGCAAAGGAACTGAGCCACGAACTCCACACCGCGGCCCAGGCCCCACGAACACCGGGAACGGTCCGGGTCAGCGTCAGCATGGCGCTCTTCGAGCTGAAACCGGGAGAAACCCCGTGACGACCGTCCGCACCCCGCCCCGAACGGCAGCCCCCACCCGTCCCGGGGGGCGACCCCGAACCCAGCTTATCGCTGCCTGCCTGCGAAATCGGGTGACGCGGGAATCTGTGGACAACTCCCTGCCTGTGGATGGCGAACTTGACTTCAGCCCCGAACCGGCCACCAGCGGAGGCGGCGCGATGAGCCTGCCACCCGCGGAACGCGGACGCCGTGCCGTGCTTACCAGCCCCGACCCCGCCCGCAGCAGAGAAGCCACGACGAGTCCGCCGGCGGAGGAGTCACGATGAGCCTGCCGTTGCTCGCTCCGCTGCGGGAGCACCGGTTCCGCGCCCTCGTCACCGGCCGGACCTTCGCCGACTTCGCCAACGCCGTCGCGCCCTTCGCGCTGGCCTTCGCCGTGGTCGACCTGACCGGATCGGCCGTCGACCTCGGGATCGTCGTCGGAGCACGTTCGATCGCCAACATCCTGCTGGTGTTGTTCGGCGGCATGCTCGCCGACCGGCTGCCGCGGTCGGTGATCCTGCAGGGCACCGAGACCGCCGCCGCGCTGACTCAGGCCACCATCGCCGCGAGTGTCCTCTGTGGATTCGCCTCGGTGCCGCTGCTGGTCGGCCTCAGCCTGGTCAACGGCGCCGTCTCGGCCATCTCGCTGCCCGCCGCCGCGTCCCTCACACCGTTGACCGTGCCCTCTACGCTCCTCACCCAGGCGAACGCGCTGGTCCGGCTCCTGTCGAACGTCGGCCGGATCGCCGGCGCCAGTCTCGCCGGGATCCTGGTCGCGGTCGTCGGCTCCGGCTGGGCGCTCGCCGGCAACGCGCTGCTGTTCGTCGCCGCCGCACTGTCCTACCACCGCATCCGCCTCCCGGGCGGAGACCGCATCCCCGGCAGCCGCCCGCTCGCCGAACTCGCCGAGGGCTGGCGCGAGTTCCGCGCCCGGTCCTGGGTGTGGCTGGTGGTGCTGCAGTTCATGCTCGTCAACGCGGTCAACTCGGGCGCGATCGTGGTGATCGGCCCACTGGTCGCCGACGACACGTTCGGCCGTACCGGCTGGGGTCTCGCCCTGGCGGTCCAGACCGCCGGTGCGCTGCTCGGTGGCGTCATCGCGGCTCATTGGCGGCCTCGGCGGATGCTGTTCCTCGGCGTTGCGCTGGTCATGGTCGACGCGCTCCCGATGATCGCGCTCGGCGTGACGCCGTACCTGGCGCCGCTGCTGCTCGCGATGTTCCTCGGCGGCATCGCGATCGAGCAGTTCTCCGTCGCGTGGGACGTGTCGCTGCAGGAGAACATCCCGCCGCACAAGCTGGCCCGCGTCTACTCCTACGACATGCTCGGCTCGTTCCTCGCCCTGCCGCTCGGCCAGATCAGCGCGGGCCCGCTGGCCGAGCACGCCGGCCGCGAGCCGACCCTGATCGGCGGCGCGGTGCTGATCGTCGTCACGACCGCGCTCGTGTTGTGCAGCCCACAGATCCGCGGCCTGGTCAGACGGACGCCGGTCGCACCAGGAGGAGGTTCACCAGACTCGCACTGAACACCACGGCGCCACCGTCGTCGACGAATTCGACCCGGGTGCGCAGCACGCCCCGGTCCGGTTTCGAGCGCGAAACCCGGGCCTCGGTCACGGTCGCGCGCAGCTGCAGCACCGCACCCGGCCGGACGGGACTCGGCCAGCGCAGCTCGTCCACCCCGGGGCTGCCCAGGCTGGCCACAGTGGACAGGTAGTGCGCCGCGTAGAGCTGCATCATCAGGCTCGCCGTGTGCCAGCCGCTCGCGATCAGCCCGCCGAACGGGCCGTCGGCCGCGGCGGCCGGGTCGACGTGGAAGCTCTGCGGGTCGTACCGCCGGGCGAACTCGAGGATCTCGGCCTCGGTCACCTCGACGCTCCCGCAGTCGTAGGTCGCGCCGGGAACGTAGTCCGCGAAGTAGCGGTCGCCGATCGGCGTGGCGAACTCGGTCGTCATGGCCGCAGAGTGCCACAAGAACACTTCGATCCGGAGCGAACGGTCCCCGGCTAGGGTCGGCAGCATGCCCGGCGAACCCGACATCGCCTCGGTCGCCCAGGCGATCGGCGAACCGGCGCGGGCCGCGATGCTCCTGCAGCTGATGGACGGTGACGCGCACTCCGCCCGCGCCTTGGCAGCGGTGGCGGGGATCGCCCCGTCCACCGCGAGCTCGCACCTGCGCCGGCTCCGCGACGCCGGCCTCGTGCAGGCCACGGAAGCAGGCCGGCAACGGCTGCACCGGCTCGCAGGTCCGGAGGTCGCGCAGCTCGTCGAAGCGCTGACCGCCCTCGCCCCGCCACGGTTGCCGGAGCGACTCCAGCCCGATCCGCCGTCCGGGCCGTTGCTGCGGGCCCGGGCCTGCTACGGCCACGTGGGCGGACAGCTCGGCGTCGACGTCGCGGCCCGGCTCCGCGAGGACGGCGTCGTCGACGACCTCGCCCCGGGCGAATCGGGCACGGTCCGCACCTTCGACCACCCGCTGCTGAAGGCCCTCTGCATCTCCGCGCTGCCGGACGCGCGGCCCGGCGTGCGGGCGTGCCTCGACTGGTCGCACGGCACCATCCACCTCGCCGGCGCCCTGGGAGCCGCACTGTTCACGGCCTTCCTCGACGACGGCTGGGTGCGCCGCCGCCCAGGCGGGCGGGCGCTGCGGATCACCGGGCCGGGACGCCGCAGGTTCGCCGAGCTGAGGATCGGCTGACGCTTTGGCGCTTGCGCTACCGCCCCGCGCGGGGCTCCGGGGTCAGGTCGCGGTGCCCCTCCAGGCGCCACCAGCTTTCGAGCGTTTCGCGCAGGGCCTTCAGCAGCTCGCCACCCGTCTCCAACGGGACCAGCGCGGCCGGGCCGTCGTCGACTCTCAAGGCCGCGGCCAGCCGGTCACCCTGCTCGATCAGGCCGACGACCACCCTGGTCGGTTCCCCGGCGACGTCGACGGTCGGAATGGCACGTTCGTACCGCCAGCCTTGAGCGTTCACCCGGCCGACAGTGGCACAGCTTTCCCTGTCGCGGCCGGGGTTTCACCCTTACGTGGTCAGGCGGGCGCCCAGGGCCGCACTTCCTCCAGCAGCTTAGCCACGGCCAGCACGAGATCGTCCGAATGCCGCGGCCCGACGATCTGCAGGCCGACCGGCAGCCCCGCCGACGTCTTCCCGGCCGGCACGCTGATCGCGGGCTGCTGGGTCATGTTGAACGGGTAGGTGAACGGCGTCCACTCCGGCCATTCGCTCAGCCCGCTCCCCGGCGGCACGTTGTGCCCCGCCTCGAACGCGGGGATCGGGACGGTCGGCGTGATCAGCACGTCGTGGCGCGTGTGGAACTCGCCCATCAGGATGCCCAGCGCGGCGCGCTCGGCGGTCGCGTCGAGGTAGTCGCTCGCCGACCACGTCTTGCCCAGCTCCCAGACCTTGCGCAGGCCCGGGTCGGTCCGGTCCTCGGAACCCGGCGGGAAGCTGTCGAGCAGCTTCGCCGCACCGGACGACCACAGCACGTCGAAAGCCGGCTTCGGGTCGGCGAACCCGGGATCGGTCTCTTCGATGTGCAGTCCCGCGTCACCGAGCGCGCGCACCGCCGCCGCGACGATCGCGGCCACCTCCGGGTCGACGTCGACGTACCCGAGCGTCGGGGAGAACGCGGCGATCAGGCCGCGCACGTCCCGGCGGACCGCCTCGCGGAACGACGCCACCGGCGGCGCCAGCGCGGCCGGGTCGCGGTGGTCGGGGATCGACAGGACGTCCATCAGCAGCGCCGTGTCGTCCACCGACCGCGCCATCGGGCCGGCGTGCGACAGCGGGCCGAACGGGCTCGCCGGGTAGAGCGGGATGCGGCCGTGGGTCGGCTTGAGCCCGACGATCCCGCAGAACGACGCCGGGATCCGCACCGAGCCACCACCGTCGGTGCCGACGGACAGCTCGCCCATCCCCGCAGCCACCGCCGCCGCGCTGCCGCCGCTCGAACCACCGGACGTCTTCGACGGGTCGACCGGGTTGCGCGTGATGCCCTGCAGCGGGCTGTCGGTGACGCCCTTCCAGGCGATCTCCGGCGTGGTCGTCTTGCCCAGCAGGACGAGGCCGGCCTCGCGCATCCGCGCCGCGACCGGGCTGTCGACGTCCCACGGCTGGTTCGGGTCGATACTCTTCGAACCCCGGACGGTCGGCCAGCCCTGGGTCAGGAACATGTCCTTGATCGAGGACGGCACCCCGTCGAGCAGGCCGATCGGGTTGCCGTCACGCCAGCGGATCTCGGACGCCTTGGCCTGTTCCAGCGCCCCGTCGGCGTCGACGAGGGTGTAGGCGTTGCACTCGCCGTCCCTCTCCTCGATGGCCTGCAGCGCGTTCTGCGTCGCCTCGATCGGTGAGAGCTCACCGGTCGCGTAGGCGGCGACGAGCTCGCTGGCGGTCAGCATCCTGTCGTTCATCCGGCTCCCTGGTTCCCCGACGGCACGTAGCCGAGCGTCTTGTCGACGACATTGCGCAGCGGCTCCCCAGCGCGCCAGCGGCGGAAGTTCTCGGTGAACACCTCGACCAGCGTGTTCCGCCAGCCGATGAAGTCCCCGGACATGTGCGGCGAGACCAGCACGTCCGGCATGCTCCACAGCGGGCTTTCGGGCGGCAGCGGCTCGGTGTCGAACACGTCGAGCGCAGCTCCGGCGATGGCGCCGTCGGCCAGCGCCGCGACCAGGTCGGACGTCACCACCAGCTCACCCCGCCCGACGTTCACGAACCGGGCCGACGGCTTCATCGCGGCGAACGCGCGCGCGTCGAACATGCCCTTGGTGTTCTCGGTCAGCGGCGCTACGGCGACGACGTAGTCGGCCTCAGGCAGGTACTCCGCGAGCTGCGCGGAGTCGTGCACGACGCCGAAGTCGGAGTCACCGGTGCGGGCGCGGCGCCCGGCGCCGCTCACGCGCATCCCGGCCGCGCGCAGCAGCCGGGCGATGGCCCGCCCGATCGGCCCGGTGCCGACGACCACCGCCGTGCGCCCGGCGATCCGCTCGCTCTCGCGATGCTGCCAGCGGCCCTCGCGCTGCAGGTCGTGCGAGCGCGCGAAGTCCTTGGCGAACGCGAGCACGACACCCAGCACGTACTCCGCGATGGCGTCGTCGAAGACTCCTCGCGAGTTGGTCAGGACCACGTCGCTCTCCACGAGTCCCGGGAACAGCACCGGGTCGACGCCGGCGCTGGCGATGTGCAGCCAGCGCAGCCGGTCGGCCGCGTACCAGGCGGACGGCACGGCGGTGGAGAGGAAGTCGTAGACGAAGAGCGCGTCAGCTCCGGACAGCGCTTCGGGCAGCCCCGCAGCATCCGTGTAACGCACGACCGCCCCGGATTCGACAGCACGCATGTCCGGTGGACGGTGCTCGCCGCAGAGCACGGCCAGGACGGGAGTTTCCCGGTTTTCCGAGGCGATCACGTTGACACGGTAAAAGCGGCTCGTATGATTGTCAACAATCCGAGGAACGACCCCCGGAGCACCGGACGTGTCATCAAGTGCAGACGTATTCCGGAGGCTGAGCCTTGGATTTCGACTTCCTGGCGTTCGAAGGCCCGCTGGCGCAACGCGGCATCGGGGTGATCGCCCCCTTCGACCTCGCCCTCGAACGCGAGCTCTGGCGGTGGGTGCCGATGGAGGTGTCGCTGCACCTCGCCCGCACGCCGTACGAGCCCGTGCCGGTCAGCATGGAGATGGCGCGCCTCGTCAGCGACAGCCACCACCTGGCCAGCGCCACCCGCGACGTGCTGCACGTCGAGCCGGAGGTCGTCGCCTACCTCTGCACGTCGGGCAGCTTCGTCAACGGCGTCGACTACGAGCGCTCGCTGACCAAGGCGATCTGCGACGCCGGCGCGCCGGACGCCGTCACCACCTCGGGCGCACTGGCCGAGGTGCTTCACCAGCTCGACCTGCACCGCGTCTCGGTGCTCACGCCGTACGACGCCGACCTGACCCGGGCGTTGCACGATTTCCTCGGCGAGCTGAACGTCGAGACCGTCGCGAGCGACCACCTCGGGCTGGGCGGCGGGATCTGGAAGGTCAGCTACCGGACCATCGCCGAGCGCATCCTCGCCGCCGACCACGGTGAGGCCGAAGCGATCTTCGTCAGCTGCACCAACCTCCCCACCTACGACCTGATCGAGCCCCTGGAGACCGCCCTCGGCAAACCGGTGCTCACGGCCAACCAGCTGACCATGTGGGCGTGCCTTCGCCGCATGAACCTCCCCATCGTCGGACCCGGGAAGTGGCTTCGTGACGTGTCGTGAAGGGTTTCCTTGACCATCCCTCTAGGGTTGTCGACAATTTGCGTCCCTCCGGAGGTTCCGTGACCACCATCGGCTTCATCTACCCCGACCACGCGGCCGAAGACGACTACCCGCTCGCCGAGCAGCTGCTCGGCGGGATGGCCGCCGACGAAGGCGACATCCGCCTCGCGGTCGAGCACATCTACGGCACCGACAAGCACGCGGTCGCCGAACTGCTGGACCTCGGCAGCGAGAGCCGCCTCGCCGAGGGCGCCTCGCTGCTCAAGAAGCACGAGCCCGACGCGGTCATCTGGGCCTGCACCAGCGGCAGCTTCGTCTACGGCTGGGACGGCGCCCAGGACCAGGTCGACCGGCTGAGAGCCGTCGCCGGCGTGCCGGCTTCGAGCACCTCCTTCGGATTCGTGCACGCCGCGCGCGCCCTCGACGTCAAGCGGGTCGCCGTCGCCGCGAGCTACCCGGACGACATCGCCCGGCTGTTCGCCGACTTCCTCAAGGCCGGCGGCATCGAGGTCGTCTCGATGGCCAGCGCCGACATCGTCACCGCAGCCGAGGTCGGTGCGATGACCTCGGAGGCCGTCGTCCGGCTCGCCGTGAGCAACGACCACCCGGACGCCGACGCCGTGCTGGTGCCGGACACCGCGATGCGGACGCTCCAGGAGATCAACATCGTCGAAGCCGCGTTGAAGAAGCCCGTGCTGACCGCCAACCAGGTCACTGTCTGGGAGGGCCTGCGCCTGACCGGGCGGCACCGCCTCGTCCGCTCGCTCGGCGCACTGTTCCGGCATCTGCCGGACGGGGGCGCCTGACATGGCTCTGCCACCGGGCATGCTGCCCGAGATCGAACCGGTCAGCCGCGAGTCGACGGCCGCGGTCATCGCGCGCCAGCTGCGCGACGCGATCATGACCGGCGCCCTGCCGCCGGGCACCCAGCTCGGTGAGACCGAGCTGGCCGCCCGGTTCCAGGTGTCACGGGGGCCGCTCCGGGAAGCCATGCAGCATCTGGTTTCCGAGGGACTGCTGCGCAGCGAACGGCACCGCGGGCTGTTCGTGATCGACCTCGAGCCCGGCGACGTCTACGACATCTACGCAGCTCGCTCGGCGATCGAACGCGCCGCGATGCTGCGCGCCATCCGCGGCGGGGAACGCGACCGGATCGCCGACGTGCTCGAGCGGACCGTCGTCGAGATGGCGGCCGCCGCGAGCGACGACGACCCGAGCGCGCTTTCGACGGCGGACCTGAAGTTCCACGAGGCCCTCATCAACGCCTCCGGCAGCAAACGCCTCGTCCGCATGGCCCGGACCCTGCTCATCGAGACCCGGATGTGCCTGACCGCGCTGCAGGGCACCTACCAGCGGGTCGAGGAACGCGTGGACGAGCACACGAAACTCATCCACGCTCTCCGAGAGGGCGACGAGGAGACGGCGCTGGCCCTCCTGGACGCCCACATGGAGGACGCGGTGCAGCGTCTCGCGCCGGGCACCAGCCTCGTGGACGGCCACGCGCCACCGGTGCCCTGACGCCCGGCCGAGCACACACGCCGCCCGTCCGAGCACACGGCTTCCCTTCGCGCGCGCCGTCGACGCCCGTGATCGGAGCGCCGACGCGCGTGACCGCAGAGTCGGCACACGTGATCGACGAACCGAGACGCGTGATCGCGGGGGCGGCACGCGTTCCCCGCCGGGCGGCTCGGGTGCCCGGAAGGACGACACGCGTACCTGTACGGACGGCACGGGGATCGGGAAGCAGCCGACCGGCACCGCGCACCGGCAGTCAGCGGACATGGCGCACCCCCAGGACCGGCTGGCCGCCGTGGCCGTCGCGGAAGTCGGGTGACCACGGCCAGCGGCCCTGGTCGTCCGCGTGGACCAGTTGCAGCGCACGGACTTCCGGCCCGTACAACGCGACCGCGAACACGAGGTGCGCCGACGGCTCCGCGAGCGGGACGACCTCGATCAGCGGGCCGCCGCGCAACGGGATGCGTTCACCCGGTTCGGGTGGTGCCGCGTGCAGGGAATGGCTCGCCACGTCGTTGAGCAGGTTTGCCGCCGCCCGCAACGGAAGCCCGGTGGCGACCAGCTCGGGCAGGCCGTACCCGCTGAGCCCGATCGTGTAGGCCCATGGCGGGTACGGCCCGGCGCCTTCCACGCCCTGTACGAGCCAGCCCCGGTCGGCCACGCCTTCCCGGAGCCGTGCCAGGTACCCGGATCTGTCCGGGTCTTCGCACTGCTGACACATCGGTGTTTCCTCCCCCTCGGTGGACTTGTGACCACCGTGCCGGGGAGCACCGACAAAAACTCAGCCCAGCGCTTCGGCCACTGCCGTGCCGAGCCGTTCTGTGGTATCGCTGCCGCCGAGGTCCGGCGTGCGCACCCGGCCCTCGTCGAGCACCCGGTCCACCGCGGCGCGGATCGCTTGCGCGGCAACGGTTTCGCCCAGGTGTTCGACCAGCATCGCGGCCGCCAGGATCTGCGCCACGGGGTTGGCGATGCCCTGGCCGGCGATGTCCGGAGCGCTCCCGTGAACCGCTTCGAACATCGACGGAGATTCACCCGATGGGTTGATGTTGCCGGACGGTGCCATGCCGAGGCCGCCGGTGATCGCGGCCGCGAGGTCGCTCAGGATGTCGCCGAAGAGGTTCGACCCGACGATGACGTCGAGCCGGTCCGGCGCCTGGACCATGCGCGCCGCCAAGGCATCCACGTGCATCTGTTCACTGTGGACGTCCGGGTACTCGGCCGCGACCTCGGCGAAGATCTCGTCCCAGAACGGCATCGAGTGGATGAGCCCGTTCGACTTCGTCGCCGAGCAGACGCGAGAAGACCGCGTCCGCGCTAGTTCGAAGGCGTAGCGGATGATCCGTTCGACGCCGACGCGGGTGAAAACCGATTCCTGCAGCACGAACTCGTCCGGCCGCCCGGCGTTGTGCCGCCCGCCGATCGCGGAGTACTCCCCTTCGGAGTTCTCCCGGACGATCACCAGCTCCAGCTCCTCGGCCTTGCGCCCGGCCAGCACCGAAGTCGTACCCGGCAGCAGCCGCACCGGGCGCAGGTTGACGTACTGGGAGAACGCGCGCCGCAGCGGGATCAGCAGGCCCCACAGGGAAACGTGGTCCGGGACGCCGGGGAAGCCGACCGCGCCGAGCAGGATCCCGTCGAACGCCGAGAGCTGCGCGACGCCGTCGTCCGGCATCATCGACCCGAGCTGGGCGTAGCGCTCGCAGCTCCAGTCGAACTCGGTCCACTCCAAGGAGAAACCGAACTTCGCCGACGCCGCGTCGAGGACCTTGCGAGCCTCGATCGTGACGTCGACGCCGATGCCGTCGCCGGGGATGCTCGCGATGCGGTAGGAGGTCACAGGGCCACCGCGATGTACTTGGTCTCGAGGAACTCGTCGATGCCGAACGAGCCGCCCTCGCGGCCGAGCCCGGACTCCTTGATCCCGCCGAACGGCGCGGCCGGGTTCGACACGATGCCCTGGTTCAGGCCGATCATGCCGGCTTCGAGCGCTTCGGAGACGCGCAGCGCGCGCTTGAGGTCGCTGGTGTAGACGTAGGAGACCAGGCCGAACTCGGTGTCGTTGGCCTTCGCCACCGCTTCCTCCTCGGTGTCGAACGCCGTGATCGGCGCGACCGGGCCGAAGATCTCCTCGTGCGTCAGGCGCGCTTCCTGCGGGACGTCGGAAAGCACCGTGGCCTGGTAGAAGTGGCCAGGGCCGTCGACACCGGCACCTCCGGTGAGCACCTTCGCGCCGCGGTCGGTGGCGTCCTTGACCAGCTCGGTCACCTTGGTGACGGCGGCCTCGTCGATCAGCGGGCCGACGACGACGTCCTTCTCGGTGCCGCGGCCCATCGGCAGGGCCTGCATCCGCTCGGTCAGCCGCCGCGAGAACTCGTCGACGACGCCGCGCTGCACGTAGAACCGGTTCGCCGCGGTGCACGCCTCGCCGATGTTGCGCATCTTCGCGAGCATCGCGCCTTCGATGGCGGCGTCCATGTCGGCGTCCTCGAAGACCAGGAACGGCGCGTTTCCGCCCAGCTCCATCGACGTCCGCAGCACCTTGTCGGCGCACTGTTCGAGGAGCTTGCGGCCGACGCCGGTGGAGCCGGTGAAGGACAGCTTGCGGGCGCGGCCGTCGCGGATCAGAGGTTCCATCACGCCGCCGGAGTCACTGGTCGTGACCACGTTGAGCACGCCTTCCGGCAGCCCGGCCTCGGCGAGGATGCCGGCCAGCGCGAGCATCGACAGCGGGGTCTGCGCGGCCGGCTTGATCACCGACGTGCAGCCCGCGGCGATCGCCGGGCCGATCTTGCGGGTGCCCATCGCCATCGGGAAGTTCCACGGCGTGATCAGGATCGTCGGGCCGACCGGCTGCTTGGTGATGAGGAAGCGGCCCGAGCCGTTGGGCGCGGTCGCGTAACCGCCCTCGATCCGGACGGCCTCCTCGGCGAACCAGCGGAAGAACTCGGCGGCGTAGGCGATCTCACCCTTCGACTCGGCCAGCGGCTTGCCCATCTCGAGCGTCATGAGCAGTGCGAGCTCGTCCTGGCGCGCCATCAGCAGCTCGTACGCCCGGCGCAGGATCTCGCCGCGTTCGCGGGGCGCCATCTTCGCGAAATCCGCCTGCGCGGCGACCGCGGAGTCCAGGGCGGCGACGCCGTCCGCCGGGGAGGCGTCGGCGACCTGGCACAGCTCCTTGCCGGTCGCCGGGTCCAGGACCGGGAAGGTCTTCCCGGCTTCGGCGGTGACCCACTTGCCACCGATGAACAGTTCCTTGCCGACCGCGTCGACGACGCCGGACTCGGTGCTCGCGCTCATCCCGACTGCTCCTCACGTGTTGTCCCGAGGGCCATGCTATGGATATTGTCAACAATCGACAACCCGCTCAACCGACCAAGGAGCACGCTGCCATGGCCCAGCTATCTCCGCTGCTCAAGCAGGCAACGCCCGTCGTGGTCGACCACGGTGAAGGGGTTTACCTCTACGACGTCGACGGCAAACGCCACCTCGACTTCACCGCCGGCATCGGCGTCACGAGCACCGGGCACTGTCACCCGCACGTCGTGCGAGCGGCGCAGGAGCAGATCGGCAAGCTCGTCCACGGGCAGTACACGACGGTGATGCACCAGCCGCTGCTCGAACTCACGAAGCGCCTCGGCGACGTCCTGCCGAGCGGCCTCGACTCGCTGTTCTTCGCGAACTCCGGGAGCGAGGCCGTCGAGGCCGCGCTGCGGCTCGCGCGGCAGGCGGCGAAGCGCCCGAACGTCATCGTCTTCCAGGGCGGCTTCCACGGCCGGACCGTCGCGGCGGCGTCGATGACGACGTCCGGGACGCGGTTCAGCGCCGGCATCGGCCCGCTGATGTCCGGCGTGCACGTGGCGCCGTTCCCGTACGCCTACCACTACGGCTGGGACGAGCAGACCGCGACGAAGTTCGCGCTGCGCGAGCTGGACTACCTGTTCCAGACCGTCAGCGCGCCGAACGAAACCGCCGCGATGTTCGTCGAGCCGGTGCTCGGCGAAGGCGGCTACGTCCCGGCGAACACCGAGTTCATGGCCGGGCTGCGCGAGCGCGCCGACCGGCACGGGATCCTGCTGGTCGTCGACGAGATCCAAACCGGCTTCGGCCGCACCGGGAAGTTCTGGGGACACGACCACTTCGACGTCTCCCCTGACATCGTGCTCATCGCGAAGGGCCTGGCGAGCGGCTTTCCGCTGTCCGGCATCGCCGCTTCGCAGGAGCTGATGGCGAAGGCACTCCCGGGCTCGCAGGGCGGGACGTACGGCGGCAACGCCGTTTCGTGCGCCGCCGCGATCGCGACGCTCGAGGTGATCCAGCAGGAGAACCTCGTCGAGAACGCCGCGGAGCGCGGGCAGCAGCTGCTCGACGGCGCGCGGCTGATCGCGGACAAGACGCCGGCGATCGGCGAGGTGCGCGGGCTCGGGCTGCTGGTCGGCTCGGAGTTCACGACGGCCGACGGCGAGCCGGACCCGGCGACCGCCGCGGCCGCGCAGCAGACGGCCGCCAAGAACGGCCTGCTGCTGCTCACGTGCGGGCCGTACATGAACGTGGTCCGGATGGTGCCGCCGCTGGTGGTCACCGCCGAGCAGGTCGACGACGCACTGCGCATCTGGGGCGAGGTCGTCGCGTCCGTCACGGGGAGCTGAGGATGGCCCGGTACGTCACGATCACCCTCGACAAGCGCGGGATCTCCTGCCGGGCCCGGCTGCTCGACGACGAGGCGCCGCGCACCTGCAAAGCGGTGTGGGACGCGCTGCCGCAGAGCGGTTCCGCCTACCACGCGAAGTACGCGCGCAACGAGGTCTACACGCTCGTGCCGCCGTTCGCGGAGCCGAAACCGGGGCGGGAGAATCCGACGATCACGCCGATCCCCGGGGACGTCGTGTACTTCGGCTTCGCAGCGTGGGAGATCGGCAACCCCGCATACGGCTACGACGACGGCAGCGAGGCGCACAGCGACCAGGGCGCGACCGACCTCGCGATCTTCTACGGGCGGAACAACCTGCTGATCAACGGCGACGCGGGCTGGGTGCCCGGCAACGTGTTCGCCACGATCGAGGAGGGCCTGGCCGACATGGCCGCCGCCGCGCAGGACCTCTGGCTACGGGGTGTCGAGGGCGAGACGCTCTCGTTCGCGCGAGCCTGAAACCCTTACCCGCCAAGGGGACGCCGGGTGCGATTACCGCACCCGGCGTTCCCTTTTTCATGCCTGCCGCCACCCGAAAGGGTGATCGTCAGACTTTCACCTTTCGTGGCCGGCGATCACTAGATCGAGCTACGCGACTGCCCAGGATGCCGGATCAAGGTCGGAATTACCGACAGTGATGATCACCCCCGCAGCTACCCAGAGTGGCTGACCGCCAACCAGGGCACCCCGGCGTCAAACACGAAGGGATTACGTGTTTAGCATGGGAAGATTCCACGGCAGGGAGATCTCCCGAAATAGGCTCTTTGACAGGTCGCCAGCACGATGAAAACCTGATTCAGCTCCTCGCGAGAGCAACTCCAGGGAATCAGGAAACATTCATTAAGGAGCCTTTCCATGCAGATGTTCGCCCAGCACGCGCACCACGCCCACGACATCCTCACGGGCGTTCTCGCGCACCTGGCGCACGTCCTCGGCTGGCTGGTCTGACCTAGGTGAGACAGACGGCCCGGCCGCGGGAAACCACGGCCGGGCCGTTTCACGCGTCTTCGGACAACTGCGCGAAATCGTCGTCGGAAAGCGTCAGATCCGCAGCCGCGCAGTTCTCTTCCAGGTGCGCGAGCGACGACGTGCCGGGAATCGGGATGACCGCCGGCGAAAGGCGCAGCAGCCAGGCGAGGGACACCTGAGCGGGTGTCGCGCCGAGATCGGCCGCGACCTTTCCGAGCACGCCGCCGGCCGTCGCGTGACCGCCGTTCGCGATCGGCAGCCACGGGATGAACGCGATCCCTTCGCGCTCGCAGTGGTCGAGGACGTCGTCGGACGCCCGGTCGGTCAGGTTGTAGCGGTTCTGCACACTCGCGATGGGCGCGACGGCACGAGCTTCTTCGAGCTGCGCAACGCTGACCTCGGACAACCCGATCCGCGCGACCTTGCCCTCCTCCCGCAATCGGACAAGCGCGCCGACCTGCTCCGCGAGCGGCACCTGCGGGTCGAGCCGGTGCAGCTGCAGCAGGTCGAGACGGTCGACGCGCAGGCGTCGCAGCGAGAGCTCCGCCTGCTGCCGGAGGTACTCGGGCCGGCCGAGCGGGACCCACTCGCCGCGGCTCGGGCGCGCATGCCCGCACTTTGTCGCCACGAGCAGCTCCGGATACGGGTGGAGCGCCTCGGCGAGCAGCTCCTCGTTCAGCCCCAGGTCGTAGGCGTCGGCGGTGTCGAAGAAGGTGACGCCGAGCTCGGCGGCCCGGCGCGCGACGGCCGCAGCTCCGGGCGGAACGTGGTCCCACTCCGTCAGCCGCATGGCGCCGAACCCGAGGCGGCGCACGGTAAAGCCGTCTTCGAAGGTGTACGTCGATGTCATGCCGGAAGCCTCGCCCCGGCCGCCGTCACCCACCAGAGATTTAGTCTGAGCTAAATCTCTGAGCCCACAAAATGTGAAACATCTTCATGGCGGCGTACTGGCGGTACGTACTACGCTGCGGTCACCACAGCAACGGCGCGGAGGAGAGACTCTCGATGGGCGACGTGGCGGCACGGCTGGCCGAGATCGTCGGGGACAAGAACCTGCTCACGGGCGAGGCGATCTCCGAGGACTACGCGCACGACGAAGCGCTGACCGCGGAGCCGCAGATGCCCGCGTACGTCGCGAAGCCGGCTTCGGCCGACGAAGTCGCGGAGCTGCTGAAGGCCGCTTCGGAGCACAACGTCCCGGTGACGGCGCGAGGTTCCGGCAGCGGGCTGTCCGGCGCCGCGCGGCCGCGTGAAGACGGGCTCGTCATCTCCTTCGAGCGCATGAACGCCGTGCTCGAGGTCGACACCGGCAACCAGGTCGCCGTCGTGCAGCCTGGGGTGACGCTCGCCGAGCTCGACGTCAAGACGGCCGAAGCCGGGCTCAGTTACACCGTCTACCCCGGCGAGCTGAGCGCGAGCGTCGGCGGGAACGTCGGCACCAACGCCGGTGGGATGCGCGCGGTGAAGTACGGCGTAACCCGCAACAACGTCCTGGGCCTGCAGGCCGTGCTGCCGACCGGGGAGATCATCCGGACCGGCGGCAAGACGTCGAAGATCTCCACCGGCTACGACCTCACCCAGCTGATCATCGGCTCCGAGGGCACCCTCGCACTGGCCACCGAGGTCATCGTCAAGCTGCACCCGCGCCTGACCCACGGCGCCACCGTGCTCGCGCCGTTCGGCACGTTCGACCAGGTCATGGCCGCCGTGCCGGCGATCGCCTCCAGCGGGCTGGCGCCGCACATCCTCGAGTACATCGACAACATGACGATGGCCGCCATCGTCTACAACGAGAAGCTCGAGCTCGGCGTGCCGGACAAGATCCGCGAGACCTGCGACGCGTACCTCGTGGTGGCGCTGGAAAACCGCGAGAGCGGACGTCTCGACGAGGACGTCGAGACCGTCGGCGAACTGCTCGGCGAACTCGGCGCGACCGACGTCTACGTCCTCGACGGCGGCGCCGCGCGCAAGCTCATCGAAGCCCGCGAGAAGGCCTTCTGGACCGCGAAGGCGGTCGGCGCCGACGACGTGATCGACGTCGTCGTGCCGCGGACCGCCATGCCGCAGTTCATCACCAAGGCGCGGGAGCTCGCGATGGCCGCGGGCGGCGGCGCGCTCGGCTGCGGTCACGCCGGCGACGGCAACGTCCACCTCGGGATCTTCTGCAAAGACGCGGACACGCGGAAGCAACTGCTCACCGATATCTTCGCGTACGCCATGGAGCTGGGCGGCGCGATCTCCGGCGAGCACGGCCTCGGCCGCACCAAGGCGGGCTACTACCGAGAACTCGAAGACCCGGCGAAGATCGAGCTGATGCGCCGGATCAAGCAGAGCTTCGACCCCGCCGGGATCCTCAACCCCGGCGTTCTCTTCACCGAAGGAACCGCATGAGCGAGCTGAACGGCGCCCAGTCCCTGATCCGCACCCTGGTCGACGCCGACGTCGAAGTGTGCTTCGCCAACCCCGGCACGTCGGAGATGCACTTCGTCGCCGCACTGGACACCGTCCCGGAGATGCGGGGCGTGCTGGCGCTGTTCGAAGGCGTCGTCACCGGAGCTGCCGACGGTTACGCGCGCATCGCCGGCAAGCCCGCCGCGACGCTGCTGCACCTCGGCCCCGGCTTGGGCAACGGCCTGGCGAACCTGCACAACGCGCGCCGCGCGAACACGCCGATCGTCAACGTCGTCGGCGACCACGCGACCTATCACAAGCAGTACGACGCGCCGCTCGAGTCGGACATCGAGTCGATCGCGAGCTCGCTCGAAGGCTGGGTGCGCCGCTCGGAGCACACCAAGGACGTCGGCGCGGACGCCGCCGCCGCGGTCGCCGCCGCGCAGGACGCTCCCGGCCGCGTCGCGACGCTGATTCTCCCCGCGGACGCTTCGTGGGGTGAAGGCGGCGAGACGTGCGCGCCGATCCCGCCGCGCGTGCCGCAGGCCGTCGACACGACCACCGTCAAGGACGTCGCCGCGGTGTTCGGCACCGGCGAACCGGTAGCGCTCCTGATCGGCGGCGGCGCGTGCCGCGAAGAAGGTCTGCGCGCGGCCAGCCGGATCGCGGCCGCGACCGGCGCGAAGGCGTTCGTCGAGACCTTCCCGTCCCGGCTCGAGCGCGGCGAGGGACTGCCGACGATCGAGCGGCTCGGTTACCTCGCCGAGCAGGTGACCTACCAGCTCGACGGGATCAAGCACATCGTCATCGCGGGCACGAAGGCGCCGGTGTCGTTCTTCGCCTACCCGGGCAAGCCGAGCGACCTGGTGCCCGAAGGTGCCCAGGTGCACACGCTTGCGTCAATCGGACAGGACGTCACGCGCGCGCTGAACGAGGTCGCCGACCTCGTCGCCGCGGACACCGAGCCGGTGCTGCAGCAGGCGTCCCGGCCAGCACTGCCGAGCGGCCCGCTGACCCCGCAGAACTGGGTCGACGTCATCGGCGCGACCCTGCCGGACAACGCGATCATCGCCGACGAGGCCAACACGTCCGGCCTGATGCTGCCGGCGGCGACGGCGGGCGCGCCGCGCCACGACGTCCTGACGCTGACCGGCGGCGCGATCGGCTACGGCATGCCGGTGGCGACCGGTGCGGCCGTGGCAGCACCGGACCGTCCCGTCCTGAACCTGCAGTCCGACGGCAGCGCGCTGTACACGATCTCCGCGCTGTGGACGCAGGCGCGCGAAAACCTGAACGTCACGACGGTGCTGCTCAACAACCGCGCGTACGCGATCCTGCGCCTGGAGCTGCAGCGCGTCGGGGCGCAGGGCGGGCCGAAGGCGAACGAGCTGCTCGACCTCTCGCGCCCGGACATGGACTTCGTGAAGATCGCGGAGGGCATGGGCGTGCCCGCGACCCGCGCGACGACCGCCGAGGAACTCGCCGAACAGCTGCAGCGCGCGTTCGCCGAACCCGGGCCGCACCTTATCGATGCCGTGGTGCCGCCGTTGCTCTGAATCCGGCTATTCTCGCCGTCACATCGACGGCGAGGAGCGGCCATGACCGACCAGCACGCGCAGCGCGGCATCGACTTCGACCAGCCGAACGCGGCGCGCGTGTACGACTACCTGATCGGCGGCAAGCTCAACTACGCCATCGACCGGATGTTCGCGGACAAGATCCTCGCGGTGCGGCCGGAGTCCAAGGACCTGGCCCTGATGAACCGGAAGTGGCTGCGGCGCGCCGTCCGGTTCGGCGCCGAGCAAGGGATCCGGCAGTTCCTGGACATCGGCTCGGGGATGCCGACCGTCGGGCACGTCCACGAGGTCGTCCAGGCGATCGACCCGAAGTCGCGGGTGGTCTACGTCGACAACGAGCCGGTCGCCGTCGCGCACAGCGAGATCGTGCTGCAGGACGTCGAGAACGCGGTGATGGTGCAGGCGGACGCCGAGTTCCCGGAGCGCGTCCTCGAGCACGACACCACGGAGATGATGCTGGACTTCGACCAGCCGGTGATGCTGATCATGGCCGCGTTCGTGCACTTCATCCCGGACGACCGCGACCCCGCCGGCCTGGTCGCCGCCTACCGGGACGCGCTGGCGCCCGGGAGTTACCTGGCCATGTCGTCGGGCACGTTCGAAGGACAGGGCGAAGAGGTGCGCCGCGCGGCCGAGCTGTACCAGAAGAACGGCACGAACGTGGTCGCGCGGTCCCGCGACGAGCTGCGTGCGCTGCTGGGCGGCTTCGAGCTCGTCGAGCCGGGCATCGTGTTCACGCCGCAGTGGCGCCCGGACGACCCCGACGAGGTCGGCGAGCACCCGGAGCTGGCCAGCCAGCTGGCACTGGTCGCGCGCAAGGCCTGACCGGGTGTCCGGCTATTCTCGCGTCACACCTGAGCCCGGGAGCGGCGGATGACCGAAGACGAACTCGCTAGGCGCGGCATCGACCTCGACAAGCCGAACGCGGCGCGCGTGTACGACTACATCCTCGGCGGCGAACTGAACTACGCCGTCGACCGGATGTTCGCCGAGCAGGTGCTGACGGCGCAGCCGAACGCGCGGGAGCGGGCGCAGCTCAACCGGCAGTGGCTGCGCCGCGCCATCCGGTTCGGGATGGACCAGGGCATCCGGCAGTTCCTCGACATCGGCTCGGGCATGCCGACCGTGGGGCACGTGCACGAGGTGGCGCAGGCCGCCGACCCGACGTCCAGGGTCGTCTACGTGGACAACGAGCCGGTCGCCGTGGCGCACAGCGAGATCGTGCTGGAGGACAACGAGAACGCGGCGATGGTGTTCGCCGACGCCGAGTTCCCGGACGACGTCCTCGAGCACGACACCACCGAGATGATGCTGGACCTGGACCAACCGGTGATGGTGGTGATGGCGCTGTTCGTGCACTTCATCCCGGACGAGCGCGACCCGGCCCGGCTGCTGGGGGCCTACCGCGACGCGCTCGCGCCCGGCAGTTACCTGGCGCTGTCGTCCGCCACGCACGAGCGGCAGAGCGACGAGACGGCGCGCGCCGTGGCGATGTACAAGAAGAGCTCCAACCCGGTCGTCCCGCGCTCGGCGGACGAGCTCCGCGCGCTGGTCGACGGCTTCGAGATCGTCGACCCCGGGATCGTGTTCATCCCGGAGTGGCGCCCGGACTCGCCCGAGGACGTGCCGGCAGACCCGTCGGAGTGCGGCGGGCTGGCCCTGGTGGCGCGCAAGAACTGACGGCGTCCGGCTCCTGCGACGGTAGACGCGGCTACGCCACGCCGACCAGGACCGGCGCCGGGCGCCGCTTCGGCACCAGCGCGGCCAATGCGACACCGGCCAGAGCTGCACACGCGGCCACCGCGAACGTCGCGCGGAAGCCGGCCAGCGACGGCACCGCCAGGCCGCCGACGCTGATCGTCAGCTGCGCCAGCATCGCCGCCATCACCGCGCTCGAGACCGCGGTGCCGACCGACCGCATCAGCGCGTTCAGGCCGTTCGCGGACGCGGTTTCGGTGACCGGCACGGAACCCATGATCAGCGCGGGCATCGCCGCATAGGCGATCCCCACGCCGGCGCCGATGATCACCGACGCCGTGATGAGCTCGAGCGCGTTGTCCATCAGCACGATCGCGAACGCGTACCCGACCGCGATCACCAGCGCGCCGGTCATCAGCGTCGGACGCGGGCCGAACCGGTTGATGAGCCGCGCCGACACCGGCGAGAGCAGCATCATCACCAGGCCGTTCGGCGCGAGCGTGAGCCCGGACTCGACCATCGACTGACCGAGCCCGTAGCCGGTCGACGACGGCGCCTGCAGCAGCTGCGGGAACGACAACGCCATGGCGTACAACGCGAAGCCGACCATGATCGACGCCAGGTTCGTGAACAGCACCGGACGGCGGGAGGAGACGCGCAGGTCTACCAGCGGATCGTGCCGGCGCAGCTGGTAAGCGCCCCAGCCGAGCAGGATGACGACGGCCAGCGCGGCCAGCCCGAGCGTCGGCAGGCTCGTCCAGCCCCACGTGCCGCCCTTCACCACCGGGATCAGCAGGCAGAGCAGTCCCGCCGCGAGGCCGAACGCGCCGAAGTAGTCGAACGGCGCGGGCGTGCGCACCGACGACTCCGGCACCACGGTGAGGATCAGCAGCGCGCAGGCCAGCCCGAGCCCGGCGGCCGTCCAGAACAGGACGTGCCAGTCGGCGTTCTCGGCGACGATGGCCGCGACCGGCAGGCCGATCGCGCCACCCACTCCGAGCGTCGCGCTCATCAGGGAGATGGCGCCACCGACGCGTTCGGGCGGGAGCTCGTCGCGCATGATGCTGATGCCGAGCGGGATGACGCCCATCGCGCAGCCCTGCAGGCCGCGGCCGAGGATCTGGAACGCGAGCGCGCTGGTCGTCGCGGAGACGACGGAACCTGCGATGAGCACGGCGAGGCTGACGAGGATCATCCGCCGTTTGCCGTAGAGGTCGCCGAGCCGCCCGCTGACCGGGGTGATCACCGCCGCGGCGAGCAACGTCACGGTGACCACCCACGACGCGTCGGCGGGCGAGGCGTGCAGCAGCCTCGGGAACACCGGGATCAGCGGCACGACCAGGGTCTGCATGAACGACGCCACCAGACCGCACGAAGCGAGGACGACGACGATCGCGCGGCTGGCCCCTTCGGGACGGGACACCACACCCCCAAGGTGTATTTAGTACGCATCATGCAACTTCATGCACTGTACCTACGCGATGGGGGTTTCCGATCGAATCGTGCTTGATGCCGCACATCTCACAACCAGGTGCGCACTCCGCCGTGCCCCGAGCAGGTGCCGGAGTGGTTCTGGCTGTAGCTGTAGCTGCCGTCCTTGCAGATGGCGGTCGCGCCGGCGGGGTTGTCGCTGGGCCGGTGGACGCAGTTGCCGTCGACGTTGCGGTAGTAGTCGGCATCGCACGCGGCGGGTTGCGGCGCGGGCTTGGCCGTGGTCTTCGGCTTCGCCGCGGTTGTCTTCGGCGCGACTGCCTTGGGTGCGACGGCCTTCGGTGCGGTCGTCTGCGGCGCGGCCGGAACCGTCGTGGCGACGGGCACTTCGGACGTGGTGGGTGTCGCGGTCGTGACCGGAACGGAATACGCGGGCGTCGAATACGTCGACGACGTCGATTCGACGACCCCGACGTTGCCGGCGTCCTTGACCTGGGGCGAACCGACACCGCAGCCCGCGACCAGCAGGCCTGCCGCCAGGATCAACCCGAGCTTCTTACCCACGACCACTCCTTAGCCAAGCGAACCAATGCCGCCTAGTCGGTGGCCGGAAATCGTTTGTTACAAAGGAAAATCGCGGTCGAAACCCAGTGCGCGGTGGGCAAATCCCGTCCTGCCGCGCCATCCGCCTGCGCGTGGCGTCCTAGACTCGCCGTATGTCCTGGTTACGGCGGTACGCCGCCGAACTCGCGGTCACCATCGCCGTGCTCGCGGGTTCGCTGTTCGCTGTCCTGAGCGACACCGCCGAACCCGGGAACCACGTCGTGCTCGGCTGGATCCTGACGGTCGCCTGCTGCGCCGCGCTGTTCCTGCGCCGCCGGTACCCGCTGGCCGTCGCCGGGTTCGCGCTGGTCTGCTGCGCGCTCTACTACCCGCTGACCGATCCGGACGGGCTGGTGCTGCTGGCCTTCGCCTACACGCTCTACACCGCCGCCGCGGCCGGGCGGATCCGCGGCGCCGCGCTGCTGGTCGTCGCGGCGATGGCGGGCGTCGTGGTCGGTGAGATCAGCTCGCGGTCCGGACGCCACGTCGACAACTTCGCGTTCTTCCTGATGACCGGCTGGTTCGTCGCGCTGGTCGCGGGCGGCGCGGTCGTGCATTTCTGGGCCGCGGCCGAGCGCACCAAAGCGGCCGAAGCGCGGACCGACGAGCGTCTCCGCATCGCGCGAGAGCTGCACGACGCGCTGGGCCACCATCTGGCGCTGATCAACGTGCAGGCCGGAGCTGCACTGCATCGCCGTGACCCGGAGCAGGCAGAGGAAGCACTCGGGGCGATCAAGGACGCGAGCAAGACCGCACTCCAGGAGTTGCGCGCGACCCTCGGCATGCTGCGTCAGAGCGGCGGGCCCGCGCTCTCCCGCGTCGCGGAGCTGGCCGAATCGGCCGGCGCGTCCGGGCTGACCGTGCGCACCGAGATCGACGGCGTCGCCCGGGACCTGCCGCCGGACGTCGAGCACGCCGCGTTCCGGGTCGTCCAGGAAGCTCTGACGAACGTCGCGAAGCACGCCGCTGCGGAAACCGTCGTCGTCCGGCTGGGGTACGGCGAAACCGAGTTGTCCGTGCAGGTCGACGACGACGGACGCGGCGGCACCGCCCCCGCGGGCAACGGCATCCGCGGCATGACCGAACGCGCGCGGGCGCTCGGCGGCGACGTGACCGCGGCGCCGCGCGAAGGCGGCGGCTACCGCGTGTGCGCCCGGCTTCCGGTGCGATGATGGGCCGATGATCCGCGTCCTGCTCGTCGACGACCAGCGGCTGGTCCGCGCCGGCTTCCGGTCCATTTTGGACGGCGAAGCCGACATCGACGTCGTCGCCGAGGCCGCCAACGGGCGCGAAGCTCTGCAGGCCGCCCGCGAACACCGTCCGGACGTCGTGCTGATGGACATCCGGATGCCGGTGCTCGACGGCCTGGCCGCCACCCGGCACCTCCTCGACGACCCGACGATGGCGGGCACGAAGGTCGTCATCCTCACCACGTTCGACCTCGACGAAGACGTCTACGGCGCGTTGCGCGCGGGCGCGAGCGGCTTCCTGGTCAAGGACACCGAGCCCATGGAGCTGATCCACGCCGTGCGCGTCGTGTCCCGTGGTGACGCGCTGCTGGCGCCGTCCATCACGCGGCGGCTGATCTCCGAGTTCGCCGCGCGCGTCACCCGCCCGGCGCCGTCCCCCGCCTTGGAGCGGCTCACCGACCGCGAACGCGAGGTGCTTTCCCTCGTCGCGGCCGGGCTGTCGAACGACGAGATCGCCCGCGAACTCACTCTCAGCCCGGCGACGGCGAAGACGCACGTCAGCCGCATCATGACGAAGACCGGCGCGCACGACCGCGCCCAGCTCGTCGTGCTCGCGTACGAGTCCGGCGCGGTGACGCCGCGCTGGCTCACCCCCTGACCCGTACACCCGCGGGAGTACGGGAAAGGCCTTAAGGGACACCGCTGGGAGCACACGAAGTGCCCTCCGGAGCGCGACGCGCAGTAGTGCAGCTCTCGCGGATTCTTGTCCACCATGGACACCATCACTCGCACCTCCGGCGGACGGCTGGCGCGCCTGGCCGGCTGGGCGCAACACCACCGGTGGCTCGCTGTCGCACTCTGGGCTCTGGTCCTCCTCGCCGTCACCTTCACCTCCCGGCTCATCGGGAGCGCCTTCCACGACGACAACTCGCTGCCGGGCACCGAGTCGCAGCAGGTCGTCGATCTCCTGAAGGACACCGCGCAGTCCGGAGCGAGCGCGCAGATAGTTCTGAAGTCCGAAACCGGGCTCGCCACGCAGCGAGCTGCAGTCGAAGAAGTTCTGGGAAATGTCCGATTGCAGCCGCACGTGCGGTCGGTGACCGGGCCGTTCGAGACGCTCTCGCCCGACGGCCGGATCGGCTACGCGACCGTCACCTTCGACGCGGCCTCGGCCGACCTTCCGTACGACGACATCGTCAAGTTCGCCGACGCCGCGAAACAGGCCGGGCCGGTCGAAGTGGCGCTGGCCGGCGACCCGATCGAGCGCATCTCGGACGGCGGTGGTCCAGCGGAAGGCGTCGGGCTGCTCGCCGCGCTGGTCGTGCTCGTGTTCCTGTTCCGCTCGCTGCTCGCGGCGGGCCTACCGGTGATCACCGCGGTGTTCGCGGTCGGCAGCACGCTCGGCGCGATCACGATCGTCTCGCACTACGTCGACATCGCGAGCTACACGTCGCCCCTGATGATGCTGGTCGGGTTCGGTGTCGGCGTCGACTACGCACTGCTCATCTTCTCCCGCTACCGCGGCGAGATCCTCGACGGCCACGACCGCGACACGGCGGCGCGGCGTGCACTCGACACCGCCGGGCGCTCGGTGCTGTTCGCCGGGACGACGGTGATCATCGCGCTGCTCGGCCTGCTCGCCCTCGGACTCGGCGGCTTGCGGGGCGTCGCGCTGGCCGTCGCGCTCACCGTCCTCATGACGATGCTCGCGTCGGTGACGCTGCTGCCCGCACTGCTGTCCCTGTTCGGCGAGCGGCTGGAACGCGGCATCCGGAAGCACGCGATCAAGCGCGAGCACGGCAAGGCCTGGCGACGGCTCGCCGACGGCGTCCAGCGTCGGCCCCTCGCGCCGCTGGCGATCGGGCTGATCGTCCTCGTCGGGCTGGCCATCCCGGCCGCGGGCATGCGGCTCGGGTTCGCCGACTCGAGCACCGACCCAGCGGGGTCGACGACGCGCCGGGCCTACGACCTGATGGCCGAAGGGATCGGCCCGGGCTTCAGCGGACCGCTCGCCGTCGTCACGCAGGACGGTGACCCCGTCGCGCTGCAGCAGCGACTCGCGTCGACACCCGGGATCGCTCGCGCACTGCGGCCGATGGGCCCGACGGTGCTCGCGTTCCCGACGACGTCACCGCAGGACGAGGCGACCGCCGAGCTGGTGACGCGCCTGCGGACCGAAGTCCTGCCGTCGCTGCCCGGCCACTACCTGGTCGGCGGTTCGGTCGCCGCCGCAACGGACTTCGCCGACGCCGTCGCCGACCGGCTGCCGTTGTTCGTGCTGGTGGTCGTCGGGCTGTCGGCGTTGCTGCTGATGGTCGTGTTCCGGTCGGTCCTGATCCCGCTCAAGGCGGCGCTGCTGAACCTCCTGAGCATCGGCGCCTCGCTGGGTGTGATGACGCTCGTGTTCGGCAACGGCTGGTTCGGCGCGCAGCCGGGCCCGATCGAGGCGTTCGTGCCGGTGATGATCTTCGCCATCGTGTTCGGCCTGTCCATGGACTACGAGGTGTTCCTCGTCTCGCGGATGCACGAGGAGTGGCGGCGCACCGGCGACGCGCGGATCGCGGTGCGCGAAGGCCTGGCCGCGACCGGCGGCGTGATCACCGCCGCCGGCGCGATCATGGTGCTGGTGTTCGGCGCGTTCCTCCTCGACCCGTCGCGGATGCTGGCGCAGTTCGGGCTCGGCCTGGCGGTGGCGGTGCTGCTGGACGCGCTGGTGATCCGCTGCCTGCTCGTCCCGGCGATCATGCGCCTGCTCGGCGCGCGGGCGTGGTGGCTGCCTCGCTGGCTGGACCGGCGGCTCCCGCACGTGGCGCTGGAGCCTTAAGTCCCCCAGGTGGTCGGCGTCTCGGACAGGCGGAAGTCCAGGGAACCGCCTGTCCGCAGGAAGGAGGCGTCGAGCTTCCAGTCTCGCTGCGGACGTCCACCTCGCCGGACGTCCGCGACGTACTTGCCGCTGCCCGACGTCGTGATCCGGATCGGTGTCCCGGCCGCCGGGCGGATCACGGCGCTCGGGAACAGCGGGCTCGACAGCAGCAGTTCGCCCGAACCCGGCGTGCGCGGGTAGATGCCGAGCGCGGCGAAGACGTACCAAGCGGACATGGTCCCGAGGTCGTCGTTGCCGGGCAGGCCAGACGGCCCGGTCCCGTAGACCGAGTTCACCAGCTGCCGGACGGTCTCCTGCGTCTTCCACGGCCGGCCGAGTTCGTTGTACAACCACGGCGCGTGGATATCGGGCTCGTTCGTCGGGTCGTACTTGAGCGGGCCGCCGCCCTTGAGCTGCCAGTTCCCGTTCGCGTCGTGGAAGAAGCCATCGAGGCGGGTGACTGCGGTCGCCTTGCCGCCCATCGCGTCGGCGAGGCCGGAGACGTCCTGCGGGACCATCCACGTGTAGGCCGCCGCGCTGCCCTGCGCGAAACCGCGGTCGCTCGCCGGGTCGAACGGCGTCACCCAGCTGCCGTCGACGTTGCGGGCCTGCATGTAGCCGGTGGCCGGGTTGAAGACGTTGCGCCAGTACGCACCCCGGGCATGCAGCTCCGCGGCTTCGCGAGTGCGACCGAGCAGCTCCGCGAAATGTCCGATTGCGAAGTCGGCGACCGCGTCTTCGAGCGTCTCCGCGGCGCCGCCCCAGCAGCGGCAGACGTCGTTGGGCGCGTAGTGCGACGTCAGGTACTGCGCGAGGTTCGGCCGCTGGCCGACGCACTGGCCCGGGCAACCGCCGTCCTGCAGTCCTTCCGGCCGCGGCACCGTCGCCTGCTTGTAGAGCGAGTCGAACGCACCGCGGTAGTCGAAGTTGCGGACGCCCATGGCGTAGAACGTCGCGAGTGTTGCGGCCGTCGGGTCGCCGGTCATGACGTGCGTCGCGCCGTTGACGTGCACCCAACGGTCCCAGACGCCGTCGTTCTGCTGCGCGTAGTTGTAGAGCGACTGCGCGAAGTTCCCGGCGACGCGGGGTTCGAGCAGGGCCAGCAGCTGCACCTGCGCGCGGTACTGGTCCCAGCCGGAGAAGTTGGAGTACTGCGCGTCCTGGCCGCGGGCGAGGCGGTGGGGCTTCTGGTCCATCCCGAGGTACTGGCCGTCGACGTCGCTCACGAGGTTCGGCTGCTGCAGGCCGTGGTAGAGCGCGGTGTAGAAGGTGATCTGCTGGTTGGCCGTTCCGCCGCTGACGTCCACGCGGCTCAGCTCGGTGTTCCACGCCTTCTTCGTCGCGGTCGCCACGCTGTCCACAGTGGACTTGGACGGCTGCTCGGCCCGCAGGTTGCGCTCCGCGCCTTCGAGGGAGACGTAGGAGATCGCGATTCGCATGGTGACCTTGCTGCCGGGCACGAAGGTCACGTAGCCGCCAGAACCCCGGCCGGCACGGTCGGCGCCGGTCGCGTAACCCTCACCGCCGGTCTGGTCGAGACCGCCCGGCTGAAACGTCGCGTCCTTCCACGTCCCCGTGCCGACGAACGGCTGGTCGAACTGCGCGGTGAAGTACAGGCGGTAGTAGGACTTGCGGTTGTTGACACCACCGTTCGCGCGGCGGCCGCAGAACGCGCCGGTGAGCACGGACCCGGTGACCTCGCGATTCGCCGGGTCGAGATGCGTCTCGGCGTCTTCGCTGCCGTTGAGCGAGTTCGACGTCCGGAAAAGCAGGCTCGCGGGCTTGCCCGCCGGGTACTGCAGGGTGCCGATCGCGGTGCGTTCGGTCGCGGCAACGTCGGTCGTCACGCCGTTCTGCAGACTGAGCTTGTAGCGGCCCGGCGTCGCCGATTCGTCGGCGTGGCTGAAGTTGCTCGCGTAGATCGCGTCGGTGGTGTCGGCGGTCGGCGACGAAGTGACGTCGCCGGCGAACGGCAGGATCGGCACGTCCCCCGCGGCGCCGGGGTTGCAGCCCGCGCCGTTGACGTGCGTGAGGCTCAGGCCGCGGATCCGGGTGGTGTCGTACTGGTAGCCGTTGGCGGCGCCGGTACTGGTCTGGTCCCCGCGCGTACTGGTGGGACTCCAGGCGAGCATCCCGAACGGCGCGGTGGCGCCGGGGTAGGTGTTGCCGTCGCCGGCGGAGCCGATGAGGGGATCGACGAAGTCGGCAGGACTCAGTCCAGAGGCGGCTGACATCGTTGTCAGACTCGAGGCGAACAGGACGGCGGCGAGTACCACCGTGACAGGACGGCGCATGGGCGGAGATTAACCGCGTCCGATGGCCTTTGGGCGAACTGGAGCGGACAAACAGGCGGACACACCCGCACCTTGCACGCTTTGACATCGAGAGCGGCCTGAGCTTCAACCGACCCGAGCTGGCTAAGGACGTCAACCTGGTCGTCAAACAACGCCGAAGGCCGCCACCAGGAACACCCGGTGACGGCCTCCGATGTCAGCCCTTATTCGTAGATCTCGCCCTTGGCGGCCTTCTCCACCAGCGAAGCCGGCGGCTCGAAGTGGTCGCCGTACCGGGCGGCCAGCTCGCGCGACCGGTCGACGAAGCCCTGCAGGCCACCGTCGTACTGGTTGATGTACTGGATGACACCGCCGGTCCACGCCGGGAAGCCGATGCCGAAGATGGAGCCGATGTTGGCGTCCGCCACCGACGTCAGCACGCCCTCGTCGAAGCACTTGACCGTCTCGAGCGCCTCGGCGAACAGCATCCGCTCCTTGAGGTCCTCGAACGGGACCTCGGCGGAACCGGACTTGAAGGCGTCACGCAGGCCCGGCCACAGACCGGTGCGCTTGCCGTCCTCGCCGTACTCGTAGAAGCCCGCGCCCGTCGAGCGGCCCTTGCGGTCGAACTCGTCGACCATCCGGTCGATGACGCCCTCCGACGCGTGACCCTTCCACGTGCCGCCCGCGGCCTCGATCGCCTCGCGGGTCTCCTTGCGGATCTTGCGCGGCAGGGTCAGCGTCAGCTCGTCCATAAGCTGCAGCGGCGGCGCCGGGTAGCCCGCCTGCGAACCCGCCTGCTCGATCGACGCCGGCTCGACACCCTCGCCCAGCGCGGCGACGGCCTCGTTGATGAACGTGCCGATGACGCGCGAGGTGAAGAAGCCGCGGCTGTCGTTGACGACGATCGGGGTCTTCTTGATCTGCAGCGTGTAGTCGAAGACCTTCGCCAGCGTCGCCGGCGACGTCTTCTCGCCGCAGATGATCTCGACCAGCGGCATCTTGTCCACCGGCGAGAAGAAGTGGATCCCGATGAAGTCCTCGGTCCGCTGCACGCCCTCGGCGAGCGTGGTGATCGGCAGCGTCGAGGTGTTGGAGCCCAGCACCGCGTCGGCGTTGACGACACTCTCGATCTCGCCGAACACCTTGTGCTTCAGCTCGACGCTCTCGAACACGGCCTCGATCACGAAGTCGACACCCGCGAAGTCGGCCGGGTCGGCGGTCGGCGTGATCTTCGCCAGCAGCGCGTCCGACTTCTCCTGCGTGGTCTTGCCGCGCGAAAGGGCCTTCTGCTCGATCTTGGCCGCGTAGCCCTTGCCCTTCTCGGCCGCCTCGAGCGAGACGTCCTTGAGGACGACGTCGATGCCGGCCTTCGCCGACACGTACGCGATCGCGGCGCCCATCATCCCGGCACCGAGCACACCGACCTTCTTGGCGGTGTACTTCTCGAAGCCGTCCGGCCGCGAGCCGCCGGAGTTGATCGTTTGCAGGTCGAAGAAGAACGCCTTCGTCATGTTCTTCGAGACCTGGCCGGTGGCGAGGCTGATGAAGTAGCGCGTCTCGATGGTGATCGCGGTGTCGAAGTCGACCTGCGAGCCCTCGATGGCGGCGGCCAGGATCGCCCGCGGCGCCGGCATGTTCGCGCCCTTGATCTGCTTGCGCAGGTTAGCCGGGAACGCGGGCAGGTTCGCCGCGAAGCTCGGGTTGGACGGCGTGCCGCCCGGGATCCGGTAGCCCTTGACGTCCCAGGGCTGGACGCCGCCTTCGGGGTTGGCCTTGATCCACGCCTTCGCGGCGGGGACGAGCTCCTCGACGGTGTCGACGACCTCGTGCACCAGGCCCAGCTCCTGCGCCTTGCGCGGACGGAGGCGCTGGCCCTGCAGCAGGACGTTCAGCAGCGCGCTCTGGATACCCAGCAATCGGACAGTGCGCACGACGCCACCGCCGCCGGGCAGCAGGCCCAGCGTCACCTCGGGCAGGCCGATCTGGCTGCCCTTGGCGTCGGCCGCGATGCGGTGGTGCGTCGCCAGCGCGATCTCCAGGCCACCGCCGAGCGCGGCGCCGTTGATCGCCGCGACGACCGGCTTGCCGAGCTGCTCGATCCGCCGCATCTGGCCCTTCATCAGGCCGGACGACTCGGTGAACTCGACCGCGTTCTCGGGCTTCGCCTGGATGAGGTCGTTCAGGTCGCCGCCGGCGAAGAAGGTCTTCTTCGCGGAGGTGATGACGACGCCGGTGATGGAGTCCTTCTCGGCCTCCAGCCGGTCCACGGTCACGCCGAGCGACTCGCGGAAGTCGGCGTTCATCGTGTTCGCCGACTGCTTCGGGTCGTCGAGGGTCAGCGTGACGATGCCGTCCTCGTCCTGCTCCCAGCGGATGGTCTTGCTCTCAGCCATTAGTGTCCTCACACCCGCTCGATGATGGTGGCGACGCCCATGCCGCCGCCGATGCACAGGGTCACCAGGGCGCGGCGCGCCTGGCGGCGTTCGAGCTCGTCGACCACGGTGCCGACCAGCATCGCGCCGGTGGCGCCGAGCGGGTGGCCCATGGCGATCGCGCCGCCGTTGACGTTGACCTTCTCCTCGTCGAGGTGCAGGTCCTTGATCCACTTGAGCACGACGGACGCGAACGCCTCGTTGAGCTCCCACAGGTCGATGTCCTCGGGCTTGAGGCCCGCGGTCTTCAGCACCTTTTCGGTGGCCGGGGTCGGGCCGGTGAGCATGATCGTCGGCTCGGAGCCGATCGACGCGGTCGCCACGATCCGGGCGCGCGGCGTCAGCCCGAAGGTCTTGCCGATCTGCTCGGAGCCGACGAGCACCAGCGCGGCGCCGTCGACGATGCCGGAGGAGTTGCCGCCGGTGTGGACGTGGTTGATCTTCTCGACCGAGTGGTACTTCTGCAGCGCGACGGCGTCGAAGCCGCCCAGCTCGCCGATACCGGCGAACGCCGGCTTCAGCTTGCCGAGGCCCTCGACGGTGGAGCCGGGACGGCGGTGCTCGTCGTGGTCCAGGACGGTCACGCCGTTGATGTCCTTGACCGGGACGACGGACTTGGCGAAGTAGCCGCCGGACCAGGCCGCCTCGGCCTTCTCCTGCGAGCGCACGGCCCACGCGTCGACGTCCTCGCGCGAGAAGCCCTCGATGGTCGCGATCAGGTCGGCGCCGGTGCCCTGCGGGACGATGTAGTTGTCGTACGCGGTGGCCGGGTCCATGAACAGCGCGCCGCCGTCGGAGCCCATCGGCACCCGCGACATCGACTCGACACCGCCGGCGATGATCAGGTTGTCCCAGCCGGAACGGATCTTCTGCGCGGCGGTGTTGGTGGCTTCCAGGCCGGAGGCGCAGAAGCGGTTGAGCTGCACGCCCGCGACGGTCTCGGGCAGGCCCGCGTTCAGCGCGGCGGTGCGCGCGATGACCGCACCCTGCTCGCCGACCGGTGAGACGACGCCGAGCACGACGTCGTCGATCACGGCGGGGTCGAGGTTCGGGTGACGGACCTTCAGCTCTTCGATCAGGCCGACCACCAGGTCGACCGGCTTGGTGCCGTGGAGGGCACCGCCCTTGTTCTTGCCGCGAGGCGTGCGGATCGCCTCGTAGATGTAGGCCTCGCTACTCACTGAACACTCCTCGCGAGCGGGTGGGAACGTCGTCGTACCTAGCCGTGTGTCACAGTCGATGATACCGGCCAGTAGGGCTAATGGCCATTAACATATCGCCGGATAACCCCATGGTGTCAATGGGTTGCAGGTGTGCCGTTAACCGCTATCGTCGACTCACCATGACCGACTCCGTGCGCTCTGTGCGACCGCGCGACCGCAAGGCCCAGCTGGCCGCGGTCGCCGCGGAGCTGTTCCGCGCGCGCGGCTTCCCGGGTGTCGGCATCAAGGACATCGCGGACGCGGCGGGCGTCACCGGCCCGGCCCTGTACCGGCACTTCGCGGACAAGCAGGCGATCCTCGCGTACGTCGTCCTCAGCGGCTTCGAAGACCTGGAGGCGGCGACGGCGGAGGCGCTGTCCGACTCGGTTCCGCCCGCCGACCAGCTGGAAGCCCTGCTCAACCGTCTCGCGGCGCAGGCCGTCGAGCGCCGGGAGATCGCGGCGCTGTGGCGCTGGGAAGGCCGTCACCTCCCGAAGGAAGACCAGCGGGAGATCGCCCGCCGGTCGGCGCTGGCGCTGGCGTCGTGGTCGAAGGCGCTGCTCGTCCAGCGGCCGGAACTGCCGGCCGAGGACGCCGAGCTGCTGTGCTGGGCCGCCCTGTCGGTGTTCGGCAGCGTGTCGGTCCACCACACGGCCGTGGCCCGTCGCCGCTTCGCTCAGTTACTGGTCGAACTGGCTCTCGGTGTGCTCAACGCCACACTTCCATCGCCGGTCTCCACGCAATCGGACACGCCGCCGTTGCGTCTGGGCACGCCGTCCCGCCGAGAGCAGGTCCTGGCGGAGGCCACGGCCCTGTTCGCCCAGCGAGGCTTCCACGACGTGAGCATGGAGGACATCGGCGCGGCGGCCGGCATCGCGGGCCCGAGCGTCTACCGCCACTTCCCCAGCAAGGCGGCCCTCATGGTGGCGATCGGCCACCGCGCGGCGGACCGCCTGGCCCTGGCCGCCGAGCGAGCACTGCAGGCAACGGACGAACGCTCGGCGCTGCACAGGCTGGCGGCCTCGTACGTGCACACGATCCTGCACACGCCGGAACTGCTGGTGTCGTTCTCGGCGGACCGGGTGACGATGCCGGACCGCGACAAAGCCGACCTGCTGCGCATCCAGCGCGACTACGTCACCCAGTGGGTCACGCTGCTTTCGGCAGTACAGCCCCAGCTCCCCCCGCGCGAGGCGAAGATAACGGTCCACGCGGCCCTGACCATCGCAAACGACCTGGCCCGCACCCGCCGGGTAGCGTCCCGACCCCACTTCGAGGCCGAACTGACCGCCCTCCTGCACACGATTCTCGACGTCGCAGACTAGCCACAGCAGCAGAAGATCATTGTCTCGACAAAGGACAATCATCCGGCAATTGCACTTCCCCGCCGCACCCAAGAGCAACCCCTTCATAACACAGCGTGTCCAATTTGGCGCCCCTCAGCGAGCCGGCCCTCGAATCGAACGCAAGTTCGATCACAGTTTCGCCCCCAAGACCCTTGTTGCCAGCGAAAACACTTAACTGGGGTCACCCTATTGGAGCAACGTTCGACGTGATAGTTTACGCTCCGTTCCCGTCGATTCGATGAGTTACGGAAGAGGAAATATCGGTATGCGATCGCCGGATGGCAATGAGCAACCGGGGATCAAATCCGAACTCCTCGACCTGAGCGCGTTCTCACTGTCAGAACTGCGAAAACTCGACCCCGTCGCGTTTCGCCGTTCGATTCGCCACGCCGCGGACCGGACGGCGCACATCCCGGTGACCGCGAGCGGCAGTGGCGGCGCCAAACGCGTCGACTGAAGGCGATCCGGAGAGCTCATGGTGCGCACGAAGAATCATGTGATGTCCGTTCCGGACCTGCACACGGTTTCCTGGGACACCTTCGACGAGCTGGCCGTCGGTGCCGGCGGGTCGAGCACCGGGAGCGTACTGCGCAGCGCTGATCGCAGCCGCCGGTTGCTTCTGCTGTCCGGTCTCGTGGACCTGGCAAAAGCAGACGAACGTTTGACAGGTCCGCTCACCTCCGTCGAAACAGCCTGGGATCTGCTGGTCCGGGCGGAGGAAACCGAGCCGGACGCGCTGGAGCGGGTGATCGCCCACCCGTACACGGGGAGCTGGGCGGGCTACACGACCCGGCTGATCGAGCAGGGGCTGACGGGCGAGTGCCCACTCTGGGTGCACTACGGCTACCTCCACACCCTCGCCGCGGCCGCGGCGATCCACGCGGGCCTGAGGTTCACCATCCAGGTGCCGGTCTGGAACGACACCGTCGTGCTGCCGACCCTGGGCGCAGCTCGGTTGGCCGAAGGCGGCGGGTTTACGACCGCAGAAGTGCACGGGGCGGACGGATCCTTCACGATCAGCGGCGATCGCTCGCAGGCCGCGCCCGGTACGGCAACCTGGAGCCCGCTCCGAGAGTTCCGCTTCGAGGCCGAGGGCCGGGTTCTGGCACTGCGGCTCGACGATCTGGACCCGCATCGCGGGCTTTACCACCCGATACCACCGGACCGGCTGACGGATGCCGAAGCGGCGCGCTGGCGGGACCTGCTCGGCGAAGCGTGGCGGCTGATCGTCGAGCACCTGCCCGAGTACGCGGAATCCCTGCCCGCAGGTCTGACGTCGATCGTGCCGAACCCAGCCGTTCCTTTCCGCCTTCCCAGCGCGTCGACGGGCGAAGCCTTCGGGAGCGCGGTCATCGCCGGGCCCGAGGACGAAGAGCCCGCCACCCTCGCCGCGGCCCTGGTGCACGAGTTCCAGCACATCCGGCTGGGTGGCCTGCTGCAGTTGGCGCGGCTGCACGACGACGACCGCACCGAACGGCTCTACGCCCCGTGGCGGGAAGACCCGCGTCCGCTCGGCGGCCTGGTGCACGGGGTTTACGCGTTCTTCGGTGTTTCGGCCTTCTGGCGCGCGCTCTCACGGGCGCACCCGGAAGACCGGTTGGCCGCCTTCGAGTTCGCTCACTGGCGGGCGCAGACGTGGCAGACCCTCGAATCGATCCGCGACGACGCCGCGCTGACCGACGCGGGACGGCGGTTCCTGGACGAACTCGCCGCCGTTTTCGGCCCGTGGCAAACCGAACCGGGCGCCCCCGAAGCAGTGCACTGGGCGGAGAAGCTGGCCGCGGACCACTACGCCGGCTGGCGGCTCCGCCACCTCCGTCCCGAGCCCGACGTGACCGCGGATCTCGCTCAGGCCTGGCAACGCGGCGAGCCCTGCCCGCGGGTGTCGCCGAGCGGCCGCCTCGACACCGTTTCGGACGGGGAGTGGGCGAACGCCCGTGCCGATCTGATCCGGGTCCGATTCCGCCGGGACGGCGAAACCAAGCTGCCGCAGGTGTGGTCGCAGGTGCCGGGCGCGCTCGAGGGTGACCACCGGCTGATCGCCGGCCTGGACGATGAAGCCCGCACCGCGTACCGATCCGTGCTCGACCAGGATCCGGAGCACGCCGCGGCGCTGATCGGCCTCGGCCTTTCCCTGCCGGCCGGGCCGGCTACGCGCGCCTTGCTCGGCGTGCCGGAGCTGGTCCGCGCGGTGCACCGGGAGTTGCGCGATACGGAGAAAACACCGGCAGTTGACGAATTGGCCGGTTGGATCGGCGAAGCACTGCTCTGACCCGGGCTATAACGGCATCGGGTCGATGTCGCACTCCGCACGAACCGCGTTCTCCGCCGCCGTGATCGCGGGATGGCCGGGGCGCAGCACCCGGTCGGCCACGACGAGCACGTCCCGGTGCTGACTCAATGCCTCGCGGACGCGGCCGAGCCGCTCGAGATCCAGGGCCCGGTTGAGCCGCGCGGCGAGAGTGGTGGGGTGGCTGTCGGGCAGTGCCCGGCGCAACCGCGCCAACGTGTCGGTGTTCATCCGCAGGGACCGCTGCACGTCGCCGAGCGCGAACCAGTCGTTCGCCGTGTTGATCGAGCACGCCAGGACGTGCGGGTGGGCCGGGCCCAGCCGATCACGCAGGCCGGAGAGCGCGCGCTCGTCCCGGGCCAGCGCGCTCGCCGGATCGCCGAGCAGACGCAGGGTGACGCCGATGTCGGCTTCGGCTGCCAGCGTGTGCGGGTGCCGGTCCCCCAGGCTGCCCCGGTACAGCGACAGCGCCTGTTCGCCCAGCTCCAACGACGCCGGCAGTTCACCGGCGTTGCGCAAGTCGATGGAATGGGCGAGCGCGCAGGCCATCGCGTTGGGGTGATCCGACCCGTACTTGTGCCGGAACCGCTGCAGCGCGCTGCCCGACAGGGTCAGCGCCGCCTCGTGGTAACCGTCTTTGCGTTGCGCCACCGCCAGGTGGAGGTCACGGCGGATGACACCGTCGGTTCCCGCGCCGAACAGCCCGCGGACCCGCTCCACGACCTTTTCCTGTTCGATCCGCGCCCACGAGTAGTCACCGAGCTCGCGACGGCAGATGATCATGATGTTCAGCGTGAGGATGGTCTCCCAGTTGTCGTACCCGAAGATCTCGGACCGGCGCTCGTAGGTGTCCTCGCTGAGCCAGCGAGCCTGCTCGTAGTCGCCGGCCAGCAGGAGTGAGACCACGAGGTCGTGGGCCGCTTCGAGCGCGGTCGGATCGTCGTCGCCGAACAGCGCGCGGACCTTTTCGTAGGTCTGCCGGTTGAGGTCACGGGCTGCGAAGAAGTCGCCGTTGGACTTGTGTCCGGTCGCCACCAGCACTTCGGCGCCCAGCGCCTGTTCCGATTCGGGGCCGAAGGTCCGCCGGTAGAGCCGCAACGTCCGACTGCTGACCTCCGACGACGCCTCGTACCGGCCGAGCACCCAGAGCACGAACCCGAGATGCTCCGAGGCGGCCAGCGTCTGCGGGTCCTCGGCGCCGTACCGCTCCGTCCAGGCGGCGACGACCTCCTCGGTCAAGGTGAGCGCGCCCGTGTGGTCACCGGAGAAGTACTGGAACTTCAGCAGGTTGACCACCAGTTGCCGGACCCACTGATCTTCGCAGTCGATCAGCCCGGCGTGCCGGAAGTGCGGCAGGACCAGCTGATACTGCGGCCACTGGCGGGCCGCCTCGGGGTCTTTCGGATCGAGATTTCCGAGCAGGAGGTGGGCGCCGTGCCGCATCTTTGCTCGGGTCTCGTCCGTCATCGTCTCCCGCAGCACCTGCTGCGCGAGCCGGTGCAGGAGCAAGGTGCCGCTGCGGTGGTCCAGCTTCGCCAGCCGGCACCGGTTGATCTCCCGCAGCGCCCGGTCCAGGAGGACGGGGTCACGCATCGCGGTGTCCAGCTCCGGCGCGATCGACACGCCGCGGACCCCGGCGAACAGGCTGCGGGAAATCGGTTCGGCGGCGAAGAACGCGCACACCTGGAGCAGCTGGTGCGCAGCCGGGTTGCGGGTCGAGAGCCCGTCGAAGGAGACGTTCCACGCCGCCGTCACGGAGATCTCGTAGTCCGTCGGCCGCGGGGAAAGGGTGTAGAGGTCTGCCATCTTCTCGTCGAGCAGCCGGCTGTAGTCGGCGACCGGCATCCCGGTCTCGGCCCGCCAGGCCGCGGCCTGGGCCAGCGCGATCGGCAGGTCACCCAGCTTCTCCGCCAGTGCCTCGGCGTCCGACATCGTGACCGTGCCGTCCCGGCGGCGCAGGAGGTCGATGCTCTCCGCGCGGGAGAATCGGTCGACCTCGATCGGCTCCGCGGGGAAGGAGTCCGAGGCGGCGGCGCGTGCGGTGATCAGGATTCGTCCCGGCCCGCCGACCGGGAGGAACGGCAGGAGGGACTCGGGTTCGTCGGCCGCGTCGAAGACGATCAGCCAGCGGCGGTACGGCTTGCCGGCGAGGAGCGCTTCCAGGACCGCCGGTACCGCGGCGACCGTCTCGTCCGCACCCGGCAGGCGCAGTTGCCGGGCGAGTTCCATCAAGGACGCCCGGATCTGGGATTCCTGGGTCGCGCTGACCCACCACACGAGATCGTGGTCGCGGAGGCGCCGGTAGATGTACTCGACCGCGAGCTGGGTCTTGCCGAGGCCGCCCGGCCCGTGCAGGATCGCGCTGCCGCCCGAATCCAGGCTCGCACCGAGCCGGTCGAGCAGATCCCGGCGGCCGACGAACTCCGAATTGCGCGCGGGGACCGCGCCCCAGATCACCGGTGCGTCGGTGGTGATCCGCCGGACGCGGCGCAGGGAGGTGGCCGCTTCCTCCCGGACGTTCGCGACCAGCCGTTCGTCCGCGACTTCGAGTTCGGCCGTCGCCGGCGGGCCCACGCCGTCCTCGGCCTCGTCCTCTCCGGCGGCGCCGCTCTCCGCCGCCGCGACCGCGAGTTCCCGCTCCCGCTCGTGCAGCCGTTCGGCGCGCCAGGCGTACGGCCCGGAAAGCGCGCGCATCACCACGCGCTCGAGGGTGATGTCCGCGCCCTCTTCGGGCAGGTCCGCCCGATCGGGATCGGCAAGCGCGTCGACGATCCTCAGCAGAACGGGGTGCTGCTCGCCGAACCGCTCTCCGGTCGCGGCGACCACCTGCACGGTCTCCGAGCGCCGTCCGGCCGTGAGCAGTGCCTCGCGGACCGAGGCCGGAAACTCGAAGACGGCATCTTCGCCGGCCGGATCCGGACGGCCCGCCTGCGGTCCGAGAAGCCCGCTCGTGAACACCTCGGCGAGGTGCGACGTGTCGGCCTCGGGCACGAGTTCCGCCCGGACGAACCGGGCGATCGGCAGGCTGACCGGAACCGCGGCCAGCAGGGTCGCGAGCCGGAACGCCGGCGGCGTCGCGGCTCCGAGGAACCGCCGGACCCGCTCCTGGGCCGTCGGCGGCCTGGCCGGCCCTTCGTCGTCCCCGGTCTCGGGCATCGGTTGGTCACGCGCGAGCAGTACCGTGCCCGGCACCGCCTCGGTGACCGAGCGCGAAATGAGCCGCACCCACCAGCTGAACCACCGCCCGCCCAGCTCGAGGACCGGGATCGGCACTGCGCCGCTGACCGCCTTTTCGGGGTCCGCCATGGTCATCCAGGCGTCCGGCAGGTCGAACCCGTACCGGCGGTTCGGCCGGAACGGGCCGGGTGACGTCAGCAACGCCCGGTGCAGGGGGATGCCGGCCTTCTTCCACATGTGCTGGGGCAGCAGGTGCACCAGGGCGACCGGCATGCCCCTGCTCCACTGCGCGAGCAGCGGCGAAACCAGGTCACGTCGCCACGCTTCGCCGACCCCGTCGGTCAGGACGAGCATGAGCCGGTCGCCGTACCAGTCCAGGAGTTCGGCCACGCTGTGCTGCGGCGCGTCCGGGGTGCCGCCGCGCAGCACCGGGGCCAGGGAGCCGTCGGTCGCCCGGGTCTCCGTTTCCAGGTACCGGATCCGGACCGTCCGGAACGCGCCGAGCTGCTGCACCAGCTTGAGGAACGACCTGACCTCCGGCTGCCACAGCGCCATCGACGAACCGGCGTCGACCACCACCGTCAGATCCAGGACGCGGGTCGTCGTGGCGGGTTTCAGCACCGGGAGCCAGAGACCGTCCTGGACGGCTTGTTCAGCGGTCAGTTCCTCGTCCAGCTGGACGTCGTCGTCCCACGACGACGGACGCAGCTGCTTCAACGGCCGGAGGGCCCGCAGGATGTCCGGGCCACCACGCATCGTCGACGATCCAGGCGGCCGCCCGTTTCCCGGCGACCGTGCGCCGTGCCCTGGGAAGTCCCGCGCGAACCCCCCGAAGACCGGCCGCCGACGATGCCCGGCGGCCGGCTCCGGCTCCGTGACCGGTGACGACGACGGTGGATCCCCGGCCGGAGCCGGCTCGGGATCCGGGTGTGACGGCTCGGGCGGCGGCTCCGGCTCGGGCGGGCCGGACTCCGGTGCCGGCTCACCGGCTTGGCGCCCCACGGGCTCCCCGAGCACCGCCGCGAGCCAAACCGCGTCCGCGACCTCACTCCACGACAGCGCTCCGGCACGAGGCGGGCGCTCGGTCGGCTCCCCGGCCATCTCACGGCACCACGGAGTTCAACTGCCGCCAGATCGCGTCCATCAACCGGGGCCAGGACTCCCCTTCGTCGCGGTAGGCCCCCGAAGTCGCGAGGTAGACGGCCTCGAGGAGCTTGTCGACCGGCAGCCCGCCGAAGGCCTCACTACGGCTGACGAACTCTTCGATGATGCGGGACCGGTGGGTGTCGGCCGGGTCGAGCGCGTGCGCCGCCACCATCGCGGCCAGCTGTTCGATGTCCGGATCCTGGATTTCGAGCCGGAGACACCGGCGCAGGAAGGCCGGCGGGAAGTCGCGGTCGCCGTTGCTGGTGATGACGACGAAGGGGAACGCGGCGCACCGGACCCGGCCGTCCGGGATCGTGGCCGTCGCGTCCGGATCCGCTGTGAAGACCTCGACTTCGCGGCTGCGGCTGCGCATCCGCACCAGCTCGGGGATCAGGAACTCGCCGTCCTCGAACAGGCTGAGCAGGTCGTTGGGCAGATCCGCCTCACTCTTGTCCAGCTCGTCGATCAGGAGGACGCGTGGCTGACGGCGCGGCAGGAAGACGGTGCCGAGCTCGCCGAGCCGGAGGTACTCGCCGATCGGCGGCTCCTGGTCGCCGTCTCGCCGCTCGGCGGCGCGCGCACCGGCCGCCTGAGCGCGGCCGATCGCGTCGTAGTTGTAGAGACCGCCTTTGAGCGTGGTGCGGGAGGTGATCGGCCACCGCAGCACCCGGCCCAGCCTCAGTTCCCGCGCGACCCGGTACGCGAGGCTCGACTTCCCGCTTCCCGGGCGGCCGGTCACCAGCAGGGGACGTCGCAGGTACAGGGCCGCGTTGACCATGTCGATCTCGTGCGGGTCGACGTGCCGGGCCGGCAGCCGGTGCTCGGAACCCAGCCGGCGGTCGGCTTCCCCCTCGTCCTGCGGTACGACGTCCTCGACCGGCAGCGGCCCGCCGTTGAACGCCCGCCACGGCGGGGCCGGCGGAAGCAGGTCGGCCAACGAGGCGCCGGGAAGGGGACGGCCGGTGCCGCGGTAGATCCACCAGTCCGGCCGCTCAGGATGCTCTACCGCGTTCATCTGAATCCTCCCGTATCGCGTCCGGCAGGTAAGGACCGTCGTCCAGGAAAAGCAGTCTGCTCGGGTCGTCCCACAGGACGACCAGATCACGGGCGATCCGCAGGTCGACCGGAATGGTCACCTCGCGGAACGCCGCTCGACGGGAATCCTGGGTCCGTGCGGGCAGGTCACCGAGACCACCGCTGTCGAGGAGCCACGCGACAACCTCGTGCAGAACCTCGGCGTCGGCGTCGGGGTGCCACAGCAGCACGGGAATCCCGGAACGCAGCCCCGTCGCCATCTCGTCCCCGCCGGGGCGCGGCCGCGTCGGCGGCGGACCGGCGAGAACCATCATCAACCACTTTCCGTCGCTGAGAATCGCGTCGAGCCGATGGCGCCCGGCGGCGTCCTGCGGCGAGCAGTAATACACCCGTTCAGCGGACGGATTTCCGCTCATCGCCTCCCAGCGGATTCGCCACGCCCGGTGCCACTGACGGGAGAACATCCGCTCCAATGAGCGGATGACGATCGGATAGTCGAGGAACAGCGGCCGGGGATCCCCGGTTTCGTGTTCCTTGCACCACCGGTGCACGGGAAGGTTCACGAGTGCCCGCGGCAGCACGAATTCGAGCGCCACTTCTTCGCGGTATTCCGACCAAGCTCGTTCCGCGTCGACGATCAGCTGGTCGACGTGGTATTCGAGATCCGCGCCGCGGATGGTGGTGATGCCGCCTCTGGCCGGTGGCCACTCCTGCGGATCCTCCTGGCGCCAATGGGAAACGACGTGCCGGTCGGGGTCGATCCCGTCCAGTTCCACCATGATCACCAGGTGCAGGCGGAGCTCACCACCGCCGTTGTGCTCGCGTTCGGTGCGAAGTTCCCGCAGCCGCGCCTCGCCCTGCACCCGCCGAGCCTGCCAGGTGTTCCATTCCCGCAGTTCGTCACCGAGCGGGCGCGCGCACTTCGTGGCGACGAGCTCGACGAAGGCCAGCGCCGGCGGGAGCCCGTGCGCCGGCGTGTTGAGCTCGGTCAGCAGGCAGAACGCCTCCCAAGCGTCACCCGGCTCGGCGGCCGGGCACGTCGCCGGGCTCGCCGCGCGCCGGACGAGGATGCCGAGCCGGGGCGGGGTGAATCCGCTCAGCACGGAACGCAACCACGACAGTTCGGAATCCGGCAGGAGGTCGTGCATCCGCGGTTCGTGCACGAGCCGGTGCAGGAGTTCGAATTCCGGGGAACCCGGCCGCAACATGCGTACGGCGTGATCGAGCGCGTGCATCCCGCCATCCGCGCGGGCGCAGGCGTTGACGATGTCGATCAGCTGATCCCGCCCGGTCGCGTGTTCCGAAAGCGTCAGCGGGAACCCGAGGTTGTCGTGAATCAATTCCAGCATCAGTGACCGGCTCGGCCGGTCGGCGGCCAGCCCGGCGTTGGCGAGGAGATTGACGATCGCCTCCCGGACCGCTACCCGGACCGTGGACGGGAGATGCAACTCCCGTCCCGGTCCGCGAGTTTGCTCACCGGCCGACACCTGACGAACCACCTCCCCGCCCGGGTGCCCGGGACCCGTGATTTTACCCATCGATCCCGAGCGGAATAGGGGCAAAAGGTGGACACAAGGTGGTTCACAACTGTTCGATGATCGCGGCGAGCGCGTCGACTTGAGGAGACTTCGGCTCCAGCATCCTGATCGCGTCCAGCAGGTCGGCGAGGCCACGGGTGAACCGCTGGCACGTCCTGGCCAGCGCGATCACGTGCAGGCGGTCTTCGGCGTGGTGCGGAACCACGTCCGCGATTTCCCGGCGGGGGAACAGGTCCAGCAGAAGGTGCCGGCTTTCCGCCTTGCGGACGCAAGGTACCGCGAGCAACGCGTCCACCAACGCCGAAAACCCGTCCGCCGCCGGTTGCCGTAATTCACGCACCGGGAACCCGTTGGCTGCCGCGCCCAGTAAACGCAGCCAAGCTTCGGCCTTCGTTTCCTTGACCGAAACGCGGATGCGGTGGTAGGAGGGGGCATCCGCCGCAGGGTCGGCGCGTACGACGTCCTGGTAGAACGAATCCGAAACGATCAGTGCCAGTGCCGCGCCGGACGTCTTCAAAGCACTCTTCGCTTCCGGTGCTTCCACCAAGCGGAACGCGTGGCTGGTCGCGTCACTGACCGTGCCGTGACTGGCTTGGTAGACCTCGCCGGCGTGGAACGCCACACGCAACTGCACGTGCGCCTCTTCGGCGTGCACCGCGTTGTAGCGCCGCAACTCCGCCAGCATCCGGTCCGGCAACGCGGCTACAAGGTCCGCTTTCGCCACCTGGGCAGGCAGTTGGATCATCGCGCCGTCACCCGTGTTCTCCTGGAACAGGACATCCCAGGGCACACCCACCTCCGCGAACGACGTGCGCAACAGGTTCCAGAACCCGTCGTGCACCACCAGGCGGTGGGCCGTGGTGCGCCTGGGATCGTTGTAGCCTGCGATGTCCAGCGCCATGATCGTCTTGTGGTACGCGGCCGAATCCATGACCACCGGACCTCCCCGAGTTCGCGGCAGGCTCTCATTGTCACAGGTCAAGCCGTCCACGGCCACGCTCGGCCGACGTCGCCGGACTCTCCCGGCGTCGTCCGAACGGCGTACGGCCTCCGTCACTGTCGCAACGGCCGGAAATACGGGACAATGACAAGTGGGCCGACGGGGTCCGTTCTCCCTGCGAGAGGGGAATCGCGATGCAGTCTGCACGCTCCGGCAGGGAAGCGGGAATCGAATCCGCGGTCCTCGATCTCGGCGGTGTCCCGCTCTCGGAGCTGCGCACCCTCGACGGCAGCGAATTGCGCAAAGCATTGCGGCACGTGGCGGAGAGGGTTTCCTATATCCCGGTGACGGCGAGTGGCAGCCAAGGCGCCAAGCGAGTCGACTGACCGTGACCGCTGACGAACTGATCCCCCACCATCTGCCGTGGACCGATTTCGACGCATTCGCCCGGGGTGGCGGCGGTCCGGCCTTGGTGCGGCACCTTCGCGCGACCGAGCGGAGCCGGCGGCTGCTCCTGCTGCGGGGAATCATCGACCTGGCGGCCAAATCCCCCGAGGTTTCCGCCCCGCTCCCGTCTCCCGAGTGGGCGTGGGACCTGCTGGCCAGGATTCAGCACCAGGCTCCTGCCGCGGTCGAAACGATTCTCGCCCATCCGTACACCGGGACCTGGGCGGGTTACACCACCCGGTTGTGCCGCCAGGACGTGACCGGCGTCTGCCCGTTCTGGGTCCACCTCGGCCACGTGCACTGTCTGGCCGCGGCCGCGGCCGTCCGAGCCGGGGCCGCCTTCGAGGCGGAACTCCCGATCTGGCAGGGAACTGTGTCGCTGCCGACGCTCGGCATGGTCCGGCTGCGTACCGGCGAACCGTTCGGGGTGACGCGAGTGTCCGCCGGAGCCGACGGGATCGTCGTACGGAACCGGCAGGTCGAGGTCCGGCTACCGGACGACCTGAGTGTAGAAACCGCGGGCTGGCAGCCCATCCGCCGGATCACGAGCTGGCACGGTGACCAGAGGCTCTCGATCAGGCTCGACGACCTCGACCCCTATCGCGGCCTTTACGAACCGATTCCGCCTAAACGGCTCACCGCGCTGGAGGTCGAATCGTGGCGCACCGTCGTCGGCAACGCCTGGCATCTGCTCGCCACAAACCTGCCTGACCTGGCTGATGCGCTGTCGGCCGGCCTCGAATCAGTCGTGCCTGCCCCGGCCGTCGCCTTCCGGCTGCCCAGCGCGTCCACCGGCGAAGCGTTCGGCAGCGCGATCGTGGCGTACAGCGGCGATTCCGAGCAGCTCGCCGCCGCGCTCGTCCACGAGTTCCAGCACATCCGGCTCGGCGGTGTCCAGCACCTGGCCACCTTGCACACCGACGACCCCCGCGAGCGGCTGTACGCACCTTGGCGAGACGATCCGCGGCCGATCGGTGGTGTGCTGCACGGGATTTACGCGTTCTTCGGCGTGACGGCCTTTTGGCGGGCGCTGGCCGCGGCCGAACCGGACAACGCACTGGCGTCGTTCGAGTTCGCGCTGTGGCGGAGCGCCACCTGGCGCACCCTGCGGGCCGTGCGCGGCGACGAATGCCTGACCTCGCCCGGGCACCGGTTCCTTGACAGGATCGCGACCGAAATCGAGCCCTGGCAGGAGGAGCCGGTCGCGACCGGACCCGCTGCTTGGGCGGCGACCTCCGCGCTCGACCACTACGCGACCTGGCGCCTTCGGCACCTGCGCCCGGACCCCGGCACCGTTTCGGCACTCGCCGAGGCGTGGGCCCACGGCAACTCGTGGCCCAAACTCGGCCGGCTACCGGAACCGCGGACACCGACACCGGTGCCGGACGGCGGCTGGACCGACGCCCGGACCGACTTGATCCGGCTTCGGCTGGGCCGGGACGACACCGCGCTGGCCGAACGCGGGCCCCAGGTTCCCGGCGCGACCGACGCCGATCTGGCGTTGATCAGGGGAGCCAACGAGTCGGCGGCGGACGGCTACCGACACCTGCTGGTGGTCGATCCGGGGCTGCCGACCGCGATCGTCGGTCTTGGTCTGGCCCTCGCGGCACGCGGCACCGGTCCGGCGGCACGAGCGTTGCTGCACCGCCCGGAACTGGTCCGGGCGGTGCACCGAGTACTCCGCGCGAATGCGGACACCCCCGACATCGAAACCGTCGCCGGGTGGATCGGCCGGTTCACCCACTGAACAGGGTTACAGCGGCATCGGGTCGATGTCACAGTCGGCGCGAACACCGCGCGACGCCGCCACCGTGCCGGGGTGGGTCTCACCCAGGACGTGGCGATAGCGGCTCATGACGTCCTTGTACAGCTCATCCGCCTTCTCCACCTGCCCCAGAGTTCTGAGGTCGAGAGAGTAGTTGAGCTGGACCGCCAGTGTTGTCGGGTGGTTTTCGCCGAGGACCCGACGTGAGCGCTCGAGCAGTTCCGCATCACGCTCTGCTGCTTCTTCGACGCGATCCAACGCCGCGAGATCGCTCGCGACGTCGATCGCACACACGATCGTGTGCGGGTGATCCTCGCCCAACTGCGCCCTGAACTCCTCGAGCGAACGTTCGTCCAGGACCCGCGCATTCGAGGGGTCTCCGGATAATCGCATGGTCACACCGAGGTCGAGCGCTGCCGAGAGCGTGTGCGGGTGCTTCTCTCCCAGACTTTCGCGGTAGAGGTCGAAGACCTCCTCGCCCAGCTCACGGGCCCGCGTGAACTCGTGCGCGTGCCGTAAGTCGATTGAGTAGCCGAGCGCACAAGCCAGTGCGTTCGGGTGTTTGTCGCCGTACCGGATGCGGAACCGACGGAGAGCGTCCTCGGAGATCGAGCGAGCCGCGTCGTGGTCGCCGTCCTTCCGGCACGCGACCGCCAGGTGGTACTTGCGACGCAGGGTGTTGATGTTGTCCGTGCCGTAGGAGTGCTCGACCCGGTCGGTGATCTGCTGCTGCTCGATCCGCGCCCACGGGTACTCGCCCAGCTCACGCCGGGCGATCACCATCAAGACCTGTGTCGTGACGGTCGACGCGTTGTCGTAACCGAGGACTTCCACGCGCCGACCATACGTATCCTTGGCCAGTTCAAGCGCCTGCCGATATTCCCCTATCAAGAGCAGCGCCGTGACATAGTCGTTGCCGGCAACAAGTGTGATCGGGTCGTCGCTACCGAACAGGCCACGCGCCTTCACATAAATCTCTTCATTGCGCTGGGCGGCTTCCGCGAATTCACCCCTCGGCTTGAGGATGACCGCGTAGGTCAGGGCGGCGCCGAGCGTTTCTTCCCGGTCAGCACCGATCGACTCCCGATAGCGGTCATAGGTGAGCTTGCTGGTCTTCGCCGCGTCGGCGTAGCGCCCCACAGTCCATTGGAAGTAAGCCAATCGCTCGGTCGCCTGAAGCTCCTGCAACGGCGGATCTTCGATCGGCGCTTCGCCTCTGTTTTGCCGTTCAAGCCGATCCTGGCCCCACGCGTGCACCGCGCGTTCTGCGAGCGTGACTGCACCGTCGTGGTCACCCCAATGGAAGAGGAACATCGACAAATTGATGACCAGCTGGCGCACCCACTGATCCGTGCACTCGATGAGTTCAGCGTCGTAGATGTGCGGCAGCACCTCCTGGTAGCGCTGCCACTGCCTCGGCGACCCTGGGTCGTTCGGATCTAGGTTGGCCAGCAGCTGGTGCGCGCCGTGCCGCATATCGTTGCGGTGCTGCTCCGACATGCGGTTACGCAGGACCAGCTGGACGAGCCGGTGAAGGAGGATGGTATCGGTGCGGTGGTCGATCTTCGCGAGGCCGAACCGGTTGATGTCGCGAATGGCCCGGCTCAGCTTGATCGGATCACGCAACGCAGTGTCGAGTTCGGGTGACACCGTGAGCCCGCGAACGCCGGCGAACAAGCTCCGCGAGACCGGTTCGGGGGCGAAGAAAGCACAAACCTGCAGCAGCTGATGTGCCGCGGGGTTGCTGACGCTCAGCTGGTCGAACGACACGTTCCACGCCGCGGCGACCGAGGTTTCGGAGTCCTGCGGGTTCGAGGTCTCGAGAATCTCTGCGACCTTCTCGTCGAACAACTGCAGGTATTCCCCGGCCCTCATGCCGGTTTCGGCCAGCCAAGCCGCGGCTTGCTCGATCGCCAGCGGCAGGTCGCCCAGCTTCTCGGCGATGCGATCGGCGTCCGCGTCGTCGAGTTGGGGTCCGCGCCTGCTTAGCAGCATCTTGCTTTCGCTGCGTTCGAAGATGGCCACCTCGAGGGGCCGCGCCATTCCCGCCCAGTTCGGGTTGCGCGAGGTCACGAGGATGTCGCCGGTGCCGCCGACCGGGAAGAACGGGCGGACCACGTCCGGGTCTTCGGCCGAGTCGAAGACGAGCAGCCATCGTCGGTACGGTCGACCGAGGCGCAGTGCCTCCTTGACCGCGGGCACAGCGGTGATGGCCTCGTCGGCGCCAGGCAGGCGGAGGTGCTGAGCCAGTTCGGTGAGTGACGCGTGGATCTGGGTCGGCTGGGTGGCCTGGATCCACCAGACGATGTCGTAGTCCTGCAGGTGCCGGTAGATGTATTCGGTGGCCATCTGCGTCTTGCCGATGCCGCCCATGCCGTGCAGCGTGGCCGGTAGCACCGCCGTGGTTCCGGCGCCCAATCGTTCACTCAGCTGGGCGAGCAGCTCGCCGCGTCCGGTGAAATTCGGGTTGGGCGGGGGAATCGAGCCCCAGACCGGGGGAACCTCTTCACCCGAACGCCGTACCTGACGCGACGTCGACGCTCCGACGCTGGCCACCACGCTGGCTTGATCGGCGAGCTTTTCCCTGGTCTCCGGATGGCGTTCGGTCGGGTCCTGGTTCGCCACATCGGTGGCTGCGGGTTCGCTGGGGATACTCGGCCCCTTGAGTTCCTGCGACATCGTGTCACTCACCGCCGGGATGCTAGCAGCGCTAAAGTCCACAGCGGAACCACGCAAACCGGGTGAACTCGGGGAACCGCCCCTCTTGTCGATTCTAGCCAAACGATCCGCTCGCGATAAGTACGGACCCGACAACGCACTCATCACATCTCGCTCGAGCGCTATCTCCGCATGCGACGCCGTCGCGGGTTCCGGGTCTGGGGTCGAGTCCGGTTCGACCAGTGCCGCCTGCAGCCGGGCCAGTGTGGGGTTCTGTTCACCGTACTGGCGGGACGCCGCGCGGACCGCGTGCGCGGTGTCCGATCTCCGCGCGCCGCTGAGCAGCACTCTTCTGGTCTGGCCGGAGAATTCCCACGGGGTGTTGCGATCCCAGGGCTGCCGATCGCCCTCGTGGCGCAGCAGGCCGCTCGTGAACACCTCCACCAGGTGGTCCGGGCCTGACCCGGGCAGCATCTCCGCCTGCACCGCGGACGCGACGTCGAGGTCCACCGGAACGGCGGCGAGGAGCGTGGCCAGCCGGAACGCCGACGGCGAAGCCTGACTGTGAAAATCCCTCACTCGATCGTTTGAGTTCACCTCATTCTCACGCGAGACCGGAATTTCACTCGATTCGGTTACCGCTCCCGCCGGCCGGTCGCGAATCACCATGACGGAACATTTCCGCGGGACGTCCGCCCGGCCGGTGACGACCTCCGCCCACCTGCGAAACCACCGTTCTTCCAGTTCCAGTACCGGGACCGCGACGGAGTCCGCGGTCAGTTCCGCCTGGTCGAGTTCGTCGAGCAGGAAGTCGGTCAACCGGACGAGGTACGAGGCGTTGGGCCGCACCGGCCCCTTGGTCGTGATCTCGGCGTTCTGCGCGTCGACTCCGCCTCGGGCCCAAAGCCGCCGTGGCAGCAGGTGCACCACCGCGACCGGGACCTTGCGGCCCCATCGCGCCAGCAGTGGCTGCACGAGGTCCCGGTGCCAGGCGTCGCTGATGCCGTCGGTCAGCACGAGCATCAGCCGCCGGCCGGAGGAGTCGACCGGCTCGCCGGCGCCACGCGCCGGGCTGTCCGGCGTTCCGCCGCGCAGCACCGGCCCCAGGACCATGCCGCCCTCGGCACGCCCGGTCTTCCCCGTCTCCAGCAGGCGCACCTGGACCGAGCGGAAGATCCCGAGCCGCCGCTGGCACAGCGTGACGAACGCCGCGATGGTCGGGGCCCAGAGCGCCATCGACGGTGCCTGCTCGACCACCAGGGTCAGGTGCAGCCAGGGCCGGCGCGTCCGTTTCGTGACGGGGAAGAGCATCCCTGCTTCCGCGCTGAGGTCGACCGTGCGCTCCTCGTCGAGTTCGACGTCTTCCGGCTGGTCCGAAGGGACTTTCTTCTTGAACGACCGGAAGGCGCGGACGAGCTTCCCGATGTCGGGTAGCGGGGACGTCGCACCGGCCGACGGCGATTCTTCGCCGGCGTCGAGCAGGCCGCCCGCGCCCGTGGTCGCACGGGGGTGCCCGAGTTCGGTCAGGACGACCGGTGGCAGGTCGGGGGGCGGCAGGTGGTCATCGCCGCGCCCGGGTTCTTCCCTCGGGCTCATCGGTGGAGGATGCACCGTGGCGGTCTCTGGCGGCTCGGCCCGGGTTGGAGGCTCCGTCGGGGCAGGCGGCTCCGGCTCGTCGGCCGAGTTCGCCGCGATGGCGGCCATCAGCCACAGCCCGTCGGCGACCTCGTTCGCCGTCAGGTCGTGGTCTTCATGACCACCCGGGTTTTCCGGCATTTCAGTGCCCCTGCTGGTTCAGGTGCTGCCAGAGTGCTTCGACCAGGCCGGGCCAGCCCGGGTCGTCCGCCTGGTACGCCCCGGACGTCGCCAGGAAGATCGCGTCGAGCAGCTTGTCCGCGGGCAGTCCTCCGAGTGCCGCCCGCCGCGCGACGAAGTCCTCGATCAGCACCGCGCGGTGGTTCGGGTCGAGGGCGTGCGCGGCGACGATGGCGGCCAGCTTCGCCGGCCCGGGATCCTTCATCTCCAGGCGCAGGCACCGGCGCAGGAACGCGGGCGGGAAATCCCGTTCCCCGTTGCTGGTGATGATGACGACGGGGAACGCCGAACACCGGACGACCCCGTTCTCGATCTCCGCCGTGTAGCCGGGATCCGCCGTGAACACCTCGGCGACGGGCGAACGGCGGGCGTCCCGCGCGAGCTCCGGGATGAGGTACTCGCCGTCCTCGAAGATCGACAGCAGGTCGTGCGGCAGGTCGGACTCGGCCTTGTCCAGTTCGTCGACGAGCAGGACCCGCGGCAGCCGCCGCGGCAGGAACGCCGTCCCCAGTTCGCGCAGCCGGAAGAAGTCGCCGACGGGCCGATCCTCCGGATCGGAACCGCGGGCCTGCGACGCCTGCAGGCGGCCGATGGCGTCGTAGTCGTAGAGCCCGGACTTCAACGTGGTCTGCGAAGTGACCGACCAGCGGAGCACGCGCCCCAGCCGCAGCTCGCGGGAGATCCGGTAGGCCAGGGTGGACTTCCCGCTGCCGGGTTTCCCGGTCACCAGGAGCGGGCGGCGCAGGTACAACGCCGCGTTGACCATGTCGACTTCGGCGCGGTCGGCGTGCCCGGCGGTGAAGCTCAGTTCCACGCCCAGGCGCCGGTCGGTCTCGGCTTCGTCCTGCGGCACGTCGACGGCCGTCGGCTCGTCGTCCCGTCGGAAGTCGCGCCACGGCGGTGGCGGCGGCAGCCGATCGGCCAGGTGCGTGTCCTGCAGCGGATGACCGGTGCCCCGGTAGATCCACCAGTCGTGCGTGCTTTCAGGACGCTCGGTCGTGCTCATCGGCACCCCCTCCCGGAACCGGGCCGGTTCCGCCGTCGCCCAGAGGGAGCATCCGGCTCGGGTCGTCCCATAGCACCACCAGATCCCCTATGATGCCGCCATCCGGGGACGACGACCGATTTCGGAGCGCGTCGAGCCGGTGTTTCCGGGTCAGTGCCGGCAAATTCCCCAAATCGTCACTTCCGGCCAACCAGGTTACCACCTCGCGCACCACTTCCGAAGAGACCGTAGGGTGCCAAACGACGACCGGCAAGCCCGCTCGTAAAGCGGCGAAAAGCTCGTCCCGGCCGGGAATGGGGTTCGACGGCGGAGTCGCGGTCAGCACGGTCATGAGCCACCGCTCGTCGCTGAAAACCGCGTCGAGGTGTTGATGATCTTCGGTGTCGCCGGGTTCGCAGAAATACACTCGTTCGACGGATGGCTCCTGCGTCCAAGAAGCCCACCGCCGCCGCCAAACCCGGTGCGAACGCCGGGAGCTCATCCGTTCCAGTGAACGAATAACCGTCGGATAAGTCATGTACAACGGCTGCGGCCCGCCGAGCTCACGCTCCGTGCGCCAGGTGTGCACGGGAAGACCCAGCAAACCGCGCGGGAGCACGAACTCGATGGCGACTTCCGCTTCACTTTCCGACCACGCTTCTTCCGCCGCGGAGATCGTTTTCGCCACTTCGTCTTCGAGTTCCGCCGTCGTGGCCACGACGGTTTCCCCGCGCGGTGGTGGCCACTCGTCCGGATCGTCCTGCCGCCAGTGCGAGATCTCGTGCCGATCCGCGTCGACCGGGTCCGGGTTGATCATGATCGTCAGGTGCAGTCGTCCCGACCGCGATGGAATGACCTGCGAGCGAAGCTCGCGAAGTGCGCCTTCGAGCCGAAGCCGGTGAGCCTGTCCGTCAGACCACCTGCGCAGGTTCGCGGCCAGTTGTTCGTCGCATTCGGCCGAGATCAACTCGGCGAAGGCCACGACCGGTGGCAGCTCTCCGGGCGCGGCGTTGAAGTCCGCAAGGCCGGAGAACGCCTCCGCCGCGTCCGGGAAGAGCGGTGCCGGGAAGACGTGCCGGGCGGCACGGCGAACGGCGGCCCGGAGCCCGGGCGGCGCGAACCCCTGGAGTTGCTGCCGGAAGTGCTCCTGCTCCGATTCCGTTACCACATCGCGCAAGGGCAGGGAATCCACCAGATCGCGGAACTGGGTGCACTCCTTCGTCCCCGGGCGGAGGAATTCGAGCACGTCGGCCAGCGTCGGCAGGCCGTGGTCGAGCACGCTGCAGCCGTTGACGATCTCGATCAGCTGAGCGCGCGGGGCCAGCTGGTCCGGCACGGTGAAGGGATGGTCAAGAGTTCGCCGCAACTCCGCGACCATCAATGTGCGGATGGACTTGTCGTCGGCGAAACCCGCTACCACGAGGACGTCCACGAGTGCGCGGCGAATCGGGATACCGATGGAGGGCCGCCCTTGCCTTGCCGACACCGGCGTACCACCTCCCGCCCCCGCGAAGTGCCCCGAAGATCGCGAGTCTACCTATTCGGTGACGCCGGAAAAGGGGCAAAAGCCGGACAACTGCTAACGAACTCAAATACCCGAACGGCTCGCGACCACCGCGGCCAGCTCTTCGACCTGCGGCGATCCCGGGTCGAGCAGCCGCACCGTGGCGAGCAGTTCCTCGAGACCGCCTTCGTACCGTTCGCAAGTGCGCGCGAGTTCGATCACGTGCAGCCGGTCTTCCGACTGGTGCGGAACCGCCGCCGCGATTTCCCGCCGGGGAACCATCCCCAGCAGGAGCCTGCGGCTTTCCGCGTTCCGCACGCAGGTGACCGCCAAGAGCGCTTCGACCAACGCCGCGAAGGACTCCGGCCGGCCACCCGGGTCGAGACGCGGGCGCGGTACCGGCACCACGGCTTCGACCGGCGGGGCACCCAAAAGGCGTAACCACGCCGTCGTCGTGGTTTCCTTCACCACCACCGGAATCCGCCGGTACTCGTCGGGGGCCGCGGCCGGGTCCTCGGTCACGACGTCGTGGTAGAACGTGTCGGCGGCGATCAGGGCGAGTTCCGCACCCGTGGCTTTCTGCAGGGCCTTCGCCGCGGGCGCGTCCAGCAGCCGGAACGTGAAGCTCACGGCCTTGCTGACCGAGCCGTGGCCGCCCTGCCCCACCTCACCGGCGTTCAGCGCCAGCCGCAGGTGCATCCGCGCGGCTTCGGAGTGCACCGCGTTGTACCGGCGCAACTCCGCGTGCATCCGCTCCGGGAACTGCGCGACGAGGTCCGCCTTCGCGATCTCGGGCGGCAGCAGGATCATCGCGCCGTCGCCGGTGTTCTCGACGAAGCAGACGTCCCAGGGGATGCCGGTCTCGGCGAACGTGCCCTTGAGGACCGCCCACAGTCCCTCGTGCAGTTCGTGGAGGTGGGTCATCGTGCGCTTCGGGTCGTTGTAGCCGGCGATGTCCACGGCCATGATCGTCTTGTGCAGCGCGGCCGGATAGGAATGCACGGCCCACCTCCCCACGTCCCGGGCTCATTGTCCCAGACGTGTGCACGCTCGGCCATGTTCGCGCAGGGCGTTACACCGAAACGCCGACGTCGCAGGCGTGGGGCGGCCATAATTCGGCGTGCCAACGAGACGCCTGCACCTGGTGAGCGCGGATGAGGACCACCGCGTCTCGACCATCGAGCTCTTCTTCGACCTGGTCTTCGTCTACGCCATCACCCAGACCACTCAGCTGATGGCCGACCATCTCAGCCTGCTCGGGGTCGGGCAGGGGCTGGCCATGCTCGCTGTCCTGTGGTGGTGCTGGTGCTCCTACGCCTGGCTCGGGACGACCATCCACGTCGACCACGGGATCGCGCGGCTGGCGATGTTCGGGGCGATGGCCGTGATGTTCCTCGTCTCCCTCACCATTCCCGAGGCCTTCGTCGATCATCCCGGCGGGTTGTTCGCGCCTGTGTTGTTCGTTGCCTGCTACGCGCTCGTGCGGCTGCTGCACCTCGTCGCCTACCTGGGGGCCGCGCGGCATGATCCGGGGCTCAGGCGGGTGCTGCTTCGGATGTTCGTCGGGCTGTTGCCCAGTGTTGTGTTGCTCGCCGTGAGCACCACGCTGGACGGGCCGTGGCAGCTGGGACTGTGGGTCGTCGCGTTGCTCGCCGACTATCTCAACGTCTATCTCGCCGGGCCTGACGGCTGGCGGCTGAACTCGCCCGCGCACTTCGCCGAGCGGTTCGGGTTGATCGTGATCATCGCGCTCGGGGAGTCGATCGTGGCGATCGGGATCGGGATCGGGGCGCTGCCGATGTCGTGGCCGGTCGCGGGGGCGGCCGTGTGCGGGCTCGCGCTGGCCGCGGGGATGTGGTGGACCTACTTCGACGTCGTCGCGCGGGTGTCCGAGCACCGGCTGACGCGGGCGACCGGGCGTGAGCGCGCGAAGCTCGCCACCGACTCCTACACCTTCCTGCACCTGCCGTTGATCGCCGGGATCGTGCTGGTCGCCCTCGGGCTGAAGAAGGCTCTGCTGTACGTCGCCGACACCGAGCACCACGTCCCGGGCGAAGCGCTGCACGGCGTACCGGTCTGGACGCTGACCGGCGGGCTCGCGCTCTACCTGGTCGCGCTGAGCTCCCTGCGCAAGCGCAACCTCGGCAGCTGGAACCACCAGCGGCTGGTCTTGGCCGTTGTGGTGCTCGCCGTGACGCCGTTGCTGGAACACGTGCCCGCCGCCGTGCTGGTCCTCATCGTCGCCGTCGCGGTGCTCGGGCTGATCGCCTTCGAACGCCTCCAGTTCGCGGAATGGCGGAAGCAGGTGCACGCCGATCACTCGTAAGTGACCCTGCACTGGCGCCGCGCCGCATACCGGGTTAACCTACTCACGAGTAGGTAACGCGGATGGAGGGCCACAATGGCTGCGCCAAGGAAACGGGACGCGATGGGCTGGGGCCTGTCCGCGCTGACCCGGCTGGCCGGGAGCAAAGTCGTGGATCGGGCCGGGCTGCGCAAGCCCATCGAAGGCCTGGTCACCGCGGGGACGCGCAACGGCTTCCGCGCCGCGGGCGCGGCCACCCGGTCGTTCAAGTCGGTCCAGAGGCTGGGCAAGCCCGCCCGGCTCGCGCCGACGTCCGACACCGGGCTGTTCGACCTCACCCCGAGCGAGGACCAGCAGCTCATCGTCGAGACGGTGACGGAGTTCGCCGCCGAGCAGCTGCGCCCGGCCGCCGCGGACGCCGACGCCAAGCTCGAAGCCCCGGAAGGCCTGCTCAGCCGGGCCGCCGAGCTGGGCATCAGCCTGGTCGGCATCCCCGAGGAGCTGGGCGGTGTCGGCACCGAACGCTCGGTCGTCACCAACGCCCTGGTCGCCGAGGCCCTCGCGCACGGTGACCTCGGGCTCGCCGTGGCGGTGCTCGCGCCGTCCGCGGTCAGTACCGCGCTGGTCAGCTGGGGTGACGAGCAGCAGCAGGCGGACTACCTGCCGGCGTTCGTCGGCGAGAACGTGCCCGCCGCGGCGCTCGCGCTGCAGGAGCAGCGGGCGCTGTACGACCCGTTCAAGCCCGCGACGAAGGCGCGCCGCACACCCAAGGGCTACCAGCTCGACGGCGTGAAGTCGCTGGTCCCGCGCGCGGGGCAGGCGGAGCTGTTCATCGTCTCCGCCGACCTCGAAGGCCGCGGCCCGGCGCTGTTCCTCGTCGAGTCGTCGAACGCCGGGGTGACGATCGAGGCCGAGCCAGCGATGGGCCTGCGCGGCGCCGCGACCGGCAAGCTGCACCTCGAAAAGGTGGCGCTGCCCGCGGGCGCGCTGCTCGGCGGCGGCAAGCTGGACGTCTTCACCGAGCTCGTCCGGCTTTCGCGGCTGGGCTGGGCGGCGCTGGCCGCCGGTACCGCGAAGGCCGTCCTCGACTACGTCGTCCCCTACGTCAACGAGCGCGTCGCGTTCGGCGAACCGATCAGCCACCGGCAGGCCGTGGCGTTCTCCGTCGCCGACATCGCGATCGAGCTGGAGGGCCTGCGGCTGGTCACGCTGCGCGCCGCCGCGCGCGCCGAGCAGGGCAAGCCCTACGCCCGCGAGGTCGCGCTGGCCCGGAAGCTGGCCGTGGACAAGGGCATGCAGATCGGCAACGCGGGCGTGCAGCTGCTCGGCGGGCACGGCTTCGTCAAGGAGCACCCGGTCGAGCGCTGGTACCGGGACCTGCGCGCCATCGGCGTCATGGAAGGCGCCGTCCTTCTCTAGGCTTTCGCGAAAGGCGTTAACGATGATTAACTTGGAAGCTCCCAAGAAGGCCGGCGCGCTGATCAACCAGGCGTACCAGGCCGCGGCCGAGGTGTTCCGGCCGATCTCGCGCAAGTACGACCGCGCGGAGCACACCTACCCGGCCGAGCTGGACATGTTCGCGGCGCTGCTGGACGGCCTCAACTCCTCCGGCGAGGGCGGCGCGGGCGCGGCGGGCGTCCGCCGGTCCAAGGACGAGAAGGAAAAGGGCAACCGCAACGGCGCCAACCTGAACGTCGTCCTCGGCACGATCGAGATGTGCTGGGGTGACGTCGGCCTGCTGCTGTCGATGCCGCGCCAGGGCCTCGGCAACGCGGCGATCGGCTCGGTCGCGACCGACGAGCAGCTCAAGCGGTTCTCCGGGCTGTGGGCGGCGATGGCGATCACCGAGCCGGGTTTCGGCTCGGACTCCGCGGCGGTCACCACGACCGCCCGGCTGGACGGCGACGACTACATCATCAACGGCGAGAAGATCTTCGTGACGTCCGGCGAACGCGCGGACGCGGTCGTGGTGTGGGCGACGCTGGACAAGACGAAGGGCCGCGCGGCGATCAAGTCGTTCGTGGTCGAGAAGGGCACGCCGGGCTTCGAGGTGGTGCGCGTCGAGCACAAGCTCGGCATCCGCGCGTCGGACACGGCGGTGCTGCGCTTCGAGAACTGCCGCGTGCCGGCGGAGAACCTCTTGGGCACGGCGGAGATCGACACCGCGAAGGGTTTCGCGGGCGTCATGCAGACGTTCGACAACACCCGCCCGCTGGTGGCGGCGATGGCGATCGGCGTCGCGCGGGCGGCGTTGGAGGAGACGCGCCGGATCCTGACCGAGGCGGGGGTCGTCATCGACTACGACCGCCCGGCGCACACCCAGCACGCGGCCGCGGCGGAGTTCCTTCGCCTGGAAGCGGACTACGAGTCGGCGTACCTGCTGACACTGGAGTCGGCGTGGATGGCGGACAACCGCAAGCCGAACTCGCTGCAGGCGTCGATGGCGAAGGCCAAGGCCGGGCGTTCGGTGGTGGACATCGCGCTGAAGTGCGTCGAGCTGACCGGCGCGTACGGCGAGGAGTCGTTGCTGGAGAAGTGGGCGCGGGACGCGAAGATCCTGGACATCTTCGAGGGGACGCAGCAGATCCAGCAGCTGATCGTGGCCCGTCGGGTGCTCGGGAAGACTTCCGCTCAGCTCAAGTAGTTGTGATGTAACGGAAAGCCGCCCGGTCGCTTGCCCTTCTCCGGGCTGTGCGACCGGGCGGCTTTCGCGTCGGCAGGGACGGTGTTTCATGATCAGGCCGCCTCCAGGCCGTCATCAAAGGCAGGCCGTCCGAACACCGCGTCCACGGCCTTCCGCGCCCGCTGGTGGCTCGACGGCACGAGGTGCGTGTACGTCCTGAGCGTGAAGCCCGGATCTGCGTGACCGAGGTAGTCGGCCAGCTCCGCGATCGAGACCGCACGAGCCAGGAGCGTCGACGCGTAGAAATGACGGAGCGCATGCATCCCGTCCGCGCGGCGTCGGTACTCGACCCCGGACGCCCGGAACGCTCCGTGCCAGACGACCTTGGTGAACAGGTCCCCGGAGTACAGCCGGCCACCTTCCCCGGTCATCAGCAGCCGCGCCGTCACCGGCTCTCCGTCGGCACTCTGCCAGGGCAGCGTGACGGCCACGGACGGGAACCGGTCCTCGTGGCCGTCGATCTCCGCCAGCATGGCGACCGACAGCGGGATGGTCCGCTCCTTGGCCCGCTTGGGTAGCGCGAACATCATCACGCCCTTGACTGTCTTGATTTGACGACGAATCCGCACAGTCATCGCCGTCCTGTCGACGTCGTCGGGCGAGAAACCCAGAATCTCACCCTGCCGCAGTCCGAAGCCGGCACCGAGCGGAACGGCGATCTTGAACCGATCCGCCAGACCCGACCGCACGGCCTGAATACGTTCCTCCGGCCACACGACGACCGGTGGGCTACTCGCAACCGGCCGCCGCACGGTCTTCGCATGGCACGGGTTCTCACGAATCCGGCGGTCGTCCACGGCCGAGTCCATCACTCCGGAGACGGTGTTGAACAAGACCGCCTGATAGTTGTCCGAGAGCTTCCTCTCGTCCATCGAGCCGACCCAATCACGAATGGTCGACGGTTTGATCTGCCCGAGCTTCTTGGTCTCGAAGGCCGGGTACAGCTGGCTTTCGAGTCTGCTGAGCAGGGTCGACCTCGTGCCCGGGTCCGGAGACTGGCCTTTCAGCCAATTCTCTGCCTGTTGCCGGAACGTCGTCGAGGAGGCTCGCGGGTCGATGTACTTGTCTTCACGCTTGTCCGACTCGACGCCGATGAGGAAGTCCTCGGCGCGCTTCTTCTGCTTGTCCGCGAACTACTTCGAGCGTTCGTTGTTGTCCGGGTCGAGGTACCGAACCTTGTACCGCAGCCCGATGCCGTACAGCTCGGACCGTTCCATCACGGGCTTGCCCCGCGCGTTGAGGATGACGTTCCCGGTCACCGCATCCCGCGCGGGGCGAAACCAGCGGTCCTGAATGTGTCCCATCAGGCCGCTCCGCGTCGACCCAGGCCCGCAGCTTGGCCGGGTCATAGCGCAGGTGCCGGCCGATCTTCTTGACCGGCGGCCCCTCGCCGCGCCATTTCCACTGGTAGAGCGTCTTCACCGGGACGCCGAGGTAGTCCGAGACGTCCTCGACGGTCCAGAGGCGTTCGATGCTGTGGACGTTGTTCACGTGTTCCCCCTCTTATGCCGCGAGTCCGGTTGCCGAAGTTTCTGGAGGTCTCTCTCCTGCGAGTAGCGCCCGGTCGTACTCGGCCTTCCACGTGATCCGCTCCGCGATTGCACGCATCACCAGGTGGGGGCGGGGCGGGACCTGTGGGTCTCCGGGTTCGACCTTCCGCCAGACCTGCTGTGACCGGTCGATCTCCGGCTTCTCGATCCCCACTGCCGCGAGCGCTTGCAGCACGAACGCTCGCCGGTCCGCCTTGTGATCGACCAGCGTCTTACCCGACCACCTCCGCGAGACCAGGACGCGACGGCCGGGCAGCCCGAGCGTCGTCCGGCGGTGAGCCCGGCCCTTGCAGTGCCCCGGGGTGGTCTTGCCCGTGACGCCCTTGGGCTGGACGCCATAGAGCAGCCAGACCGCGCAGCGCGGCGAACACGGCGTGACCGATAGCTCGGCATGCAATCGGTCGTGATGATCGGCCTGAGCCGCGCTGTCGGCCTCGACCACCTCTCCGGTGGATTTGGTGAGGTACTTGGTCAGGTAGCCGATGTGACGGCCGGCCTCTTCGGTGCCGCCGAGGATGCCCTTCGAGTGGACTTGCCGCCCGAACGTGACGACATGCGCCGGGTGCTCGACCGCCCCCACCGCGTCATCCCACCGGCTCAACGGCTCGCGCGTCTCCGGGTCGACAAACCCCGCTTCCGGGCCGTCCCAGACCGGCAGGCGATCGGCGTAGACGATTTCGTCATGCGCTGGCCACCACACCTGGTGATAGGTGGCTTCGGTGACCTGGCGGATCACATCGTGCGGCACTGAGCCCCGGATAGCAGCGTGCAGGTGCGGAGCGGCCCGACGCTGGGGCTCGACGGTGGCGAAGTACTGCGCGTCCCAGCCGACGACCCTCCGCAGGTTCTGCCACCACCGATCCACCAGAGCCGAGAAGTGCACCGCATCCCGAGCCGCGCGCCGGTAGTCATATCGACTTGGGTCGACCGGCGAGCCGTCACCACGGACCGGCCCATAGCTGTCGCAGGTCAGCGTCACAAACATCGACGGCCGGAACTTCCCTGCGTACTCCCGGCCCACGGTGGTCTTCGCGACCTTCCGCCGAGGTAGGTTCGGTGCGTCCTGCCGACGCTTGGTCGACCGCTTCACCGCCCGCTTGATCGGCAGGTCCAGAGCGGGCAGGCGACCGCGCGTCCCGAGTTGCCGAAGTTCCGCATCAACCCCGGCGACCTCCTCCCGCAGTTCCTCCGCCTCCGCCTGGTCATGCTCGACCACCTCCCGGTAGGCCGCGACCAGGTCGGCGCGGTAGGTCAGCAGCTCTTTGTGGTCCTCCGACGGCGGCTCGGCGGTGAGGGTGGGTTCTTCGGTCATATGCCAGCCTTCGCGGCATTGGGCCTGCCGAAGGGCTTTCGCCTTTCGAGCGCAGGGCAGGCAGACCGATTCCACTGTGGAGCCGCACGGGACCGGGACGTAACGGAGTTCGCCCGTCTCCGTGTCGCCCACTTCCATCGTGAACGGGCGGACGCAGACGCCGTGCTTCTCCGCCGTCGCCCGGATGACGTCGGCCGCGAGCGGGGTTCGCATCCGTTCGGCGCGTGTCTCGCTCATCAGGCCGCCACCTCCCCAGGTGAGGACCAGCGACGCAGCAGATAGACGGGCATGTCCTGCTTTGCTCCGACCGGGAGGTCGGGGAAGGTGCTGGGCTCGAACCGCACCACGCCGAACACCAGGACGGGGATGCCGCAGGGTGTCCGACCGGTGATCGAGATGTGCACCCACTTCCCGTCGACCAGCCGCCACAGCCGTGCCGACACGTCCTCGAGCGTCTGGGTCCACACCAGCAACGCCCGCGCGACCTCCGGTAGGCCATCGACGTCCAGCTGAACGGCGATCGGGCTGGACCACGCGTTGACATCCACCGACGCGGCCGGCGGCAGCTGGTAAGAGTCGAGGTGGTCGCGGATGGCGTCGAGGAAGATCATCAGCCGGTTCACGCGGCCAGCCCCTCACCGCCGTGTCGCAGATCCGCGACACCGCCGTTGGTTACGTACTGCTCCAGAGCCTTGACCGTGCCGTCAGAGACCCAGCCAGCCCGGACGCGCAGTGGCTCACGGATGCCTTCACCCCACACGTAGCCCACACCGGCCTCCGCGTCACCGATGCGGTTCGCCCACGCCCCGCGCTCGTACGCCCCGTCGCCGAGCACCATCCCGACGTGTGTCTTGGAGGTCACGCGCAGGCACACCCGCCGGGTGAACAGCTCCCGGACCGGGACGGTGTCCTTCGTCGGTTCCTGGACGTAGCCACGGACCGAGATCCCCAACGCCCGACCTTGTGTTGTCAGGAGCGCGACTCGCTCCACAATGGCCTCACGCGTCTTGCGGTCGGTGTACTTCGTGAGTGCCCCGATCTCGTCGAACTCCAGCAGCTCCAACGGAAACTCCGTCGACACCGGGATCGTGCGCAGCCGACCGGCGAACGCGCGCTTGCGGGATTCCATCTCCTCCACCAGGCCGTCGAGCAGCTCGACCGCGTCCTTGCCGCCGACGGCGTAGCGGGTGAAGATGCCGCGCCCGTAGGCGAGTTCCATGCCTTTGGGGTCGATGCCGGACATGCGCACCATCCCGGCTCGGATCGCCGAGGCGGCCGCGACCAGCGGGCACCACATGACGCTGTTCTTGCCCGCGCCCGAGGCGCCGGCGGTCAGGCAGTGCGCGCCCGAGCCGAACAGCGGCACCCGCCAGTCACGGCCGTACTCAGTCCGCCCGGCCCAGACGTTGCGCAGGTCCACGCCGGTCGAGTCGACGCCGTCCGGGACCTGCGGGCCGGCGACACCGCCGCCGAGCAGGTCACGCCGTTGGAAGTCGATGGACACGACATTGGGGGCCAGTTCGCGGACCTGGCAGCGAGCGACCTTCCGCGCGACGGCCAGGGCACGGGCGGCGTCGTCGAAGTCCTCCGGCTTCTGCCCGGCCACGAGTTCCACCCGCACCTCGTCCCACGAAGCGCCGGACCGAACGCCGAGGACCTTGGGCAGCCGTGCGTTCGCCCGGTTCGACGTCGAGCGGGACAGCGCGCGTCGACGGCCGACGAGGTTCACGTTCACCACCACCGGCAGCGCCTCATCCCGCACCGAGAGACCGCAGGCATGCAGCCACTCCGGCAGCTTTCGCCCGTAGAGCGCCCACCGGGCCCACCACGAACGCAGGAACCGCCAACACCACTGATCGAACGAGACGGCGGCGATCGTCCACCACGTCACCAGGACCACCGCGATGCTGCCAACAACGATCGCCAGCGAGAGCCAGCCGAACAGCTCACACCACACGAACACCGCGATCACGGCGAAGCTGGTCCGCCACCGGGTCACGACCTGCGCAAGCATCCACACCACGGCCTTGCACAGCCACCACAGCGCCACGAACACCACAGCCGCTGCAGCCAGACCTTCGACAACCGAAGCCAGGGCACGGCCGATCTTGTGCAGGACCCATACGCCGAGCCCCAGCCCAGCCAGAGCTACTACCGCGAAGCCGGGAGACATCACCGACCACCCCGCTTCACGTCGAGGTCCAGCGGCAGCATTCCCAAGCAGGGAGCGCATTGGGTCTCGCCGGGAAGGAGTTTGGCGAAGCGTTTGCAGGAGGCGCAGCGCGTTCGGGTGACCCCCGTTGACGCTCGCCCGTTGTCATCGTTTAGCGTTGTCATTGTTCACTTCCGCTGGTTGTGGACAGCGCAGGAGCGGCAAGGTTGGTAGCCAGGTTCCGCTTCTGCGCCTTACGGATCTCACGCCCCCACATCAGGACGTGCTTCATCGCCGCACGTCATAGCGTGCGTTTTTCGCTGGTAATGTTGGCTTTCCGGTCGTCTACATGCGACTAGCCAGCAGGCTTTCCTTTCGCCTGGAGTTCCGCGGAGATCTCACCTGCCTGCCGTTCCTCGTATCCGGCCCAGTACAGCGCCTCGTGGTGATGGCCCCGGTCGACGTCCGCGATCGCCTTGTACAGCCGAGCGTTGCCGAGGCGGAACGCCAGCCAGACCGACGGGTTCGCGTTGTTCGGCGGCCGGCGGTCCATCACGACCTTGTGGGCCTCCCGCAGCGTCTTCGGCTCAGCCTTCCGCACGATCACGCCTCTCCGCGCGGGCTTCCAGCAACGCCGCTAGGTCCTCGGCGTGGTCGCGGAGACGACGCAGGAACGCCGCGCATCCCGTCCAGGCGGTCTGGTCCTCCGGCGGCACCAGCGTCACCACGCACAGCCCACCGGCCAGCACCAAGACCGGCGGATGTGCCGTACCCGTCCCGGTTTCCTCCACCGTCACCTCGGTACCCGGGCCGACCGTCCATCGGAGCCCCAGCCCGTCCCACGTTGCCGTCATATTGTTCCCATTCCCAGGCCAGGTCGGCGAACCCCTCGGCCGCCGACTCCAGCGCCGCCACGCACCACCACGGCAACCCGCGCGCCTGCGCCAGCTCGTGCCACGCCCGCGACACCCGCCGAGCAGCATTCGCCGTGTTCGTCGCACTCATCGGCGACAGCACCGCACGGCCGTGTTCCCACGCGGCCATGTAGTCCCGATACGCCCGCTCCCACGCCTCGACCTGCTCGCGGAAGCCCACCTCGCTCACGCGGCCTTCGGCGTCTCACCGGACCCACCGGACCGGGACGCCTTGCTCGCGGCCTGCTTGAACCCGGTCGCGCGGAACACGTAGGACTGGTACTTGAACTCGCCCTGTCCAGCGACACGCGGCTCCGCCGTCAAGCCGTCCAGCTCGATCGGCCGCATCCCCGGCAGCGCCTCCGACGTGGTCGGCACCGGCTGGACATCGGCGAGAAGGGTGATCTCGAAGGAGGCTCGCTTGGCGCGGGTCTCGGCCGGGTCGGTGACCATCACCTTCCACTGCCGCTTACCCGTCACCTCGTCAACCCGCTGCCGCACCGGACGATTGGCGGCCCGGTCCTCACGCGACTGGTATTCGTTGTCGGGCGATACTTCGCCCACCATGACGAGGCCCTGGGTGAACGCGTCGTCGAAGTCGATGCCGAACCGGTGTCCCTTGTCGATAGCCATGCTGAATCCCTTGTGTCGTCTGTTAGTTGGTTTCTTCGGGCGGTTCTCCGCCTCGTGCCGTTGCGGCGTCCAGTGCCGCACTCGCCTTGTCCAGTTCCCTCCGCAGTACGGCGATGGCGTCGGAGTCCACGAGCAGGACCACCGGGAACGCCTTGCCGAACCGGACTTCCGCGCGGTTTGCGTACGTCAGCGCGCGGGCACGAATCGGCAGATCAGCCGTGACGTGGATCTGAACCGTGTCGCGCATGCCACGCCGCGCCTACGCCGCAGGTCGGCGAGGGACCGCCTGCTTGTCCGAGCCAGCCGGCCGAACGGCGGTTTCAGTAGTCACGCCTACCTCCTCGGTGTCCTGGCACCGGGCCTGCCCCGGCAACCTGACACCCAGACTCCGCCAAAACGCGGGACGTGATCACCACGCGGCAGGACATCTCAGGACGTCCCTGGTACCGTCGAAGACGTCCCTACACGTCCCAAGGGGTGCCGATGCCGAACGAACGCCTGCGTGACGCGCTGCTGCGCAACGGCCTGACGCTGGAGCAGGTCGCCAAGGCCGTCGGCGTCGATCAGAAGACCGTCGAGCGCTGGATCACTAAGAACCGGACGCCCTACCCCAAGCACCGGCACAAGATCGCCGCCATGGCGCGGGAGTCAGAGACCTACCTGTGGCCGGACTCGGTAGCCCCGGAACGCAAGGCCGAGACGGCCGCCGCCGAGCTTGTGCAGGTCTTCCCGCACCGCAACGCCGTCCCCGTCGAACTGTGGGATCGGCTGATCAAGGACGCATCGGAGACCGTCGAGATCCTGGTACACGCGGCGTTGTTCCTGGTCGAACGCCCGCGGTTCATCAAGGACCTGACAGCCAAGGCAGCGGCCGGCGCGAAGATCCGGCTCGTGTTCGGAGACCCCGAGGGGGACAGCGTCGCGCTGCGGGGTGAGGAAGAACAACTCGGCGACGGGACGCTTGCGGCGCGCATCCGCAACGCCCTGGCGTTCTACCGGCCGCTGATCGGCGTCGACGGCGTGGAGATGCGGTTCCACAACACGACGCTCTACAACTCGATCTTCCGGTTCGACGACGAGATGATCATCAACACGCACGTGTACGGGTTCCAGGGAGCCCATGCTCCGTCCCTCCACCTGCGGAGACTGTCCGCCGGGGACCTCTTCGAGACGTACTCGGAGAGCTTCGAGTCAGTCTGGAACCTCGCCAAGCCGGCCACCTTCTAGGAGGCAGCATGACCCGAGTCGACTACTACAACGACCCCAACGCCCCCAAGGCCAACAGCATCGCGGTAGCTGTCTCGGCGTTCATCCAGGACGACGAAGGCCGTATCCTGATGATCAGGCGCACCGACAACGACCTTTACTCCATCCCCGGCGGTCAGCTCGAACTCGGCGAGACCCTGACTCAAGCAGCAGTTCGAGAAGTTCGCGAAGAGACCGGCATCGAGTGCGTAGTCACCGAAGTGATAGGCATCTACTCAGACCCCGACCACGTAATCGCCTACGACGACGGCGAGGTTCGGCAGGAATTCTCGATCTGCTTTCGCGCGGAACCAACTGGTGGCCAGCTACGCACAAGCAGTGAAAGTAAAGAAGTTCTCTGGGTACCAACCCAACAGATCGACACAATAAGCATTCACAGATCGATCCTTCTTCGCCTCAACCATGCCCTCAACAAGAACTCCGTCGTTTACTTCACATAGCTACCGTAGGCGCAAAATTGATCGCTTGCACTAAGGCGCCAGCAAAGAGTCTAAGCTCCTTGAACGGCCAAGGTGATCAATGACACCCTTGTCAGCTTCACAAGAGGTCGAATGAGCAACTGGTTCGAAGATGACTTTTTCTAAGTATCAAGCATGCCAGAGGGATCCGCGACTTCCGCATGCAATAACTCGTTGACACAAATAGTGGATAAGAGATAGATCGTAGTTCAACTTGTTCGCTTCTTCACTGTATGGCAGAAGAACATCCGATGCAGTCGGACCGCCATCGGCTTTCGAATGGACAATTCGACAGCGAATTTTATAGACTCGTTCGGCTACTTGTACCAACACTTGAGCATTTGGAGATAGTGATATTGTCGACACGCCCTTGATTTGCCCCTGCTGAGCCAGGAATTCCTCCATGCCATCAGCACTCTTGATATACTCTCGGACGTGAGCGTCGTCAAGCGACCCACGCAAAGTGGCGAGTAGTTGATCTTTTTCACTGCCCGCCCCTCGCCCGGAAGAAGACGCAATAGCAACTATGCGCTGAAGCTGGTTGTCATCTTCTATATCAAATCGAGGGTCTCGAAGTTCGTTCTTGATCTTAGATATGACTTCTGCGCCATAGAAAGAAGGAAAAAAGAACTCGATTGCTTGGTAGTAAGCCAAGTACTGGAGCAAGGGTATGTTTAGCGCCGTCCGCCCATAGGAGTACAGCGTAACTGCTTCTTGTGCGTACTTTCTCCTGGGAAGCTGCGGACGCAATTGAGTGCCGTCCTCGGAAATTTTTCGTCGCACTCGCCTTGAGATTGCGCGTCGACGATCCAGACTAAGGGCTATCTCAAATTTGACGTCCATCTCAAAAAAGAGCGATGCCGTGCACTCATCAAGTGTCTTTTTTGCGACATCATGGCGCTCAATTCCCTGAACATTTATTTTCAAGCTAGGTCGAAGGGCTGCGTTTATTGGCGCATCGAACCCGCCGATCAAGGAGGTAAGCTCAGGGCTATTTTGAGAAATCTCCATACTTATGGGAGCATGGGATTCCGTGAGAATCAATCGCCAGGGCGTGGATAGCGAGACATACTTCCCATTATATAGCTCAACAGAGTTTCGATTATTCACAGCTTCCGAATCATCGATTTCATCGAGGTCGACAGGTTCGCCGCTTGCATCAAGGATCTCGACCCCCGGAAGATTCATTAGCTTGCGCAGCATAGGGCCGACTCCGCCAACCGCAGGGCCCACCACCGCTTCTATTTGATCTTTATCACGATAAAGGACGGCATTGTAATCCCCAATAAACGTCCATAGTGGAAACCTATGAAGGCGCAGGACGTCTGCATCTTCAGAGCTGACATATATACGCCTTTTTCGTTGACCATTCGGAAATCCGACACTCAAATATAAATCGTCGGGATCTCCGCTCTTGATATCTTCTAAATCATGAGTTTCGCAGGGTAAATCTGCATTCATGGCGGCCCGATAAACCTCGTCACGCGAGTCGCCATAGTGGATCTTTTCGCTCAACTCGGCCATTGCGCCGCCTTTGATCGATATCTTGGACGGGGTCGTGTCGGGTAAGTCATCTACCGCTCTGCGACTGCCGAACTTGGCTCTATGGGATCAAGGGCGCGCCGCCGCTGGCGGCGCGCCTGTCGCCTACGTAGCCCCTCGCCTGGGCGGCCGCATCCGCTTCCGACACGGCGGGCTGCCGCTCCGCTCCGCCCGCCGGCCGGGCGGTACGGCCGCCAGCGGGTCACCTGGCGCAGCGCCGCACGGCGGCGGCACGCGGATCCCCAGAGCCAACGTTGGCCTCCTCTACGAGCGGTCGTGACATACGGGTCGTTCGTGACTCGATCTCCGTTACGCACCGTCGTGAGGGACCTCCATCCCGAGGCCCGATCGTGACAACGGCCGGTAGCACCGCGTCAAGACGATGAAGCGTGTCTTGACCCGGCACCACCGGCCGCGTGCTGGCTTCGTATCGGGATGCAGGGGTAGGTGTGGCCGACCCGCCAGGCCGTCTCCAGACCGTCAGAGGCCAGGGAACAGCGACAGACGACGAGAACTAGCGAGACGCATTGGCGCAGGTCAGAGGCCGTTTACGACGAGCTGAGCGAGGTCGACGAAATTCGGCTGAGAAATCCTGGACATCTTCGAGGGCACTCAGCAGATTCAGCAGCTCATCGTGGCCCGGCGGGTCCTCGGGAAGACGAGCGCTCAGCTGAAGTAGGTCGCCGGCGGTCGGCCTCCGGTACTCTCGCCGACGGAGGCCGACCGTGACCGAACCTGCCAGGACCGACAACGCCGTCGTGTACGAGCCCGGTGACACCACTCCGATCAAGACGCCCGAGGAGTGGGCCGCCGAAGGGTGGGACTCCGGGCGGCAGAACCCGAAGACCCTCGACGAAGCCCGCGCCGCGCTCGCTGCGCGGATCGCCGCTCACAACTCGTCCGACACCGATGCCGACTCCGGCGCCTACGACGCGCTGGAGGGCTGACCGTGTACGTCCCCTGGCTCGTCGACGCCGCCCGCAGCACCGGCTACCCCGTCGTCGAGGTCGCCGGGTGGCAGACCCGCGGTCATGGCGGCATGCGCGTCGTCGAAGGCGTTGTCGGGCACCACACCGCCACCGCCGACTCCGCGCCGGGCGACTACCCCTCCCTGGACCTCGTCACCAACGGCCGCCCCGATCTGGCCGGGCCGTTGTGCAACCTCGGCCTCGGCCGCAGCGGCACGGTCTACGTCGTCGCCGCCGGCTGCGCGTACCACGCCGGCGCGTCCCGCTGGCTCGGGTTCCTCGACCTGAACGACGAGTTCCTCGGCATCGAAGCGGAGTCCGCCGGCAACGGCGTCTGGACGGACGCGCAGCGCGACGCGTACCCGAAGCTTGTCGGCGCGCTGCTGCGCTACATGTCCCGCGGTGTCGAGCGCTACGCCGGGCACAAGGACGTCTGCGTGCCCGCGGGCCGCAAGATCGACCCGGTCGGTATCGACACCGGCTGGCTCCGCCAGCGCGCCACCACCGGCGCACCCGGCACGACAGGAGTCGAGATCTTGGAACGCATCACGGTCACGCCGCCGGACGCCGGTGAGCACACGGTCCGCGTCTTCCTGTCCGGCAGCCCGGGTTCGGCGATCGTCGTCCGGCCGCGACTGGGCGGTGACGGCTCAGCGAAACCGATGTGGATACCGGGCATCCTCGCGTGGGGTTCGGACCACGTGGGCATCGGCCACAACCCCGCGCAGGTAGCGGGCTACGACCCGAAGCTGACGTCGCACCGGCGCTACGAACTGCCCGGCGCGGTGTGGGCGGATGTCAGCTACAGCGCGGCCGAGCCGTTCGACCTCGACCTAGTCGGCTGAGCCCGCGGCGATCCGGTCGTCGAGGAACTCGTCTAGGTAGCGCCACGTCGTTCCGCGTGCCTTACGGCCGGTCAGGACGCCCAGGTGCCCACCCGGCGCCGTCTTGAAGCGGACCTCGGGGGCGTTGTCCAGCAGCTCCACCACGCGCTCCACCGAAGCCCGCGGCGCGATCGTGTCGTTCTCGCCCGCCACGACCAGCGTCGGCACCTTCACTGTCGACAGCGAGATGACCCGGCCGTTGAGGTCCACCTTGCCCTCCGCCAGGTCGTTCGTGCGGAACAGGCGGTGGTACAGCTGGCCGAACGTGCGCCCGGGGTAGGCGTACATGTTGCTCATGAAGTGGTCCACCGCCTCGATCTGCGCGAGGTAGTCGCGGTCGTCGAGGTGTGACAGGATCGCGATCGGCTTCGTGATCTCCTTGCTGATGCCCGTCGCGCGGAAGACCCGGCTGACCAAATAGGACGGTGCGCCGCCGAACGCGCGGTAGATCGGCGTCAGCAGGTGGCCGCCCGTCAGGTCGACCAGCGGGCGGAACGGCGCGACGATCGGGATCGCCGTGAAGTCCACCGGGGAGCCGATCGCCGTGATCGACGCGATCGGGAGGTCCGGCTGGTCGGCGTTCACCAGCAGCGAGAAGATCCCGCCCAGCGACCACGAGACCAGGTGCACGGCCTGCCCGCCGTTTTCGGAGCTGACCTTGCGGATCGCGCGCGGCAGCACCTCGTCGATCCAGTGCTCGATGCCCAGGCGCCGGTCGGAGAACGCGACCATGCCGTAGTCGACGAGGTAGGCGTTGCGGCCGTCCTCGACGAGGTGCTCGAGGAGGCTGCAGCCGCGGCGCAGGTCGAAGCAGATCGCCGGCGCGGCCAGCGGCGGCACCAGCAGCACCGGCGGCCCGGACACCGCGCCGCCGCTGTGCGTCATGCGGTACAGCGAGCGGTTGGGGCCCTGGTCGACCAGCACCCGGGGCATCGGGCGGAGATCGGCGACACCGCCGTGCAGCACCTTGCCGACCACGTTCGACGCCGCGGCGGCCAGCCGTGCGGGCGGTGAAACCATTTCTGCTGCCTCCTGGAGGTTCCCGGCGAACTCCAGGCAATCTTGCCAGTGCGGGCATGCACGGCTCAACATCGCCACACCTGCAAGCACCCGGCAAGCACGTCCAATTCGGACAGTCGCTAGGCCGTCCGAGTTACTCCGTGCCCGCCCCGGGAGCACTCTCCGCGGCCCGCGCTTCGTACTGCGCGCGGGCCGGGGAATGGGCCGCCGAAGCCAAAAGCCGGTCCGCCTTCAACGCCCGCGCGAGCGTTTCGCCCGCCCGGCGCGGAAGCAGCCGGGTGAGCTTGCCCATAGTGCCCAGTGACCGGGGCACGAAGACGTCGAACCGCGGCTTGCGCAGGGTGCTCACGATGCCCGGCATCACGCACGAGACGTGGACGCCGCTGCCGTGCAGTTCCAGGTGCACCGCTTCGGACAGCCCGACGACGGCGTGCTTGGTCGCGCAGTACGTCGCCGCGCCGGGGAAGCCGGCCTTGCCCGCGAAGGAAGCGATGTTGACGATGTGGCCGGAACGCCGCGGGCGCATCCGCTTCACCGCCTCGCGGGTGCCGTGGATGACGGCGTGCAGGTTGATCTCCAGCTGGCGCCGGGTCGTCGCGTCGCTCTCCTCCTCGAGGGCGGCGAGCGGCATGATCCCGGCGTTGTTGACCAGCACGTCGATGCGGCCGTAGCGGCGTTCGACCTCGTCGAGGAAACCCGGTGAAGCCGCGGGTGTCGGTGACGTCCAGCGGCAGCGCCTCGGCGCCCAGCTCACCGGCGGTTTTCTCGGCCCGGACCTGGTCGAGGTCGCCGATCACCACCCGCGCGCCCAGCGGGGCCGCGCCGATCCCCTGCCCGCCCCCGGTGATGACGACGACCTTGCCCGCGAGCTTTCACGGCGACCCCTTCGTCCGTTGACAACGCGTCAACAGTGTCGCTCTTCGACCGGGATCGCGCTACCCCACGCGTTGCTCGAGGACCTGCCCGACCCAGGTGTCGACGGTGAACCGCACGGTCGGCTTGAAGCCCTGGCTCTCGTAATAGCGCTGCAGCTCGCCGTCGCCACCGGCCCAGCAGTCGACGCGCACGAGGTCGATGCCCCGGCGCCGCGCCTCGTCGAGCGCGTACTCGACGAGCCGCCCGCCGACGCGCTGCCCGGTGAACCGCCGCGACGTGATCAGCAACCGGACGTACAGCTCACGCTCGTCGACCGCCGGCACGTGCGGGTCGTGCTCCTCGGAGACGATCAGCGCCCCGGCCGGCTCACCGCCGACCATCGCGATCCGCAGCCCGGGGTCGGCGACCATGCCCGTGACCCGCTCGACCCGCTTCGGGACGTTGCTCCACGGCTCGGTTCCCCACTGCCCGGAGCTACCACGGGCGACCAGCCACTCGACGGCCTCGTCGAAGAAGCGCAGCAGTATGTCGGCGTCCCCGGGGTCACCCGATCGGATGACGGTGTTGTCCATGCCCCCTGTTTACCGGACCAGGCGGACGCGCGGGCGTGCTTTCCCAAGGCCGACGGGTCACCAGCAGGCGCCGCCGTAGGTTCGACCCTCCCGGTACTCCCGTTCGAACGCCTTGACAGAACTGCAGAAGCCGTCGAGCACCTCGGCGCTGACGGCGTCCTGGACCTCGGCCCCGTCCTGCAGCGGCATCCAGACGCCTGGCGCCAGCTGCACGGCCTTCGTTTTTCCGCCCATCTGGTACCAGTTCCGGACCTGGCTCGGAAGAGAAGCCGGCTACAACGCAGCAAACCACGGCGCAAAGCCCAGCGAAGGGACGGGGTGCCCCTCCCGGAACGTCAGCCCACGCCGAGGTGGCGGGAGATCAGCATCTTCTGGACCTCGCTCGTCCCCTCGCCGATCTCCAGGATCTTCGCGTCGCGGTAGAACCGGCTCACCGGGTACTCGTTCATGAAGCCGTAGCCGCCGAAGATCTGGGTTGCGTCGCGGGCGTTGTCCATGGCCGCGTTCGAGGCCACCAGCTTGGCGATCGATGCTTCCTTCTTGAACGGCTCGCCGCGCAGCATCTTCGACGCCGCCTGGTAGTAGGCCAGGCGGGCCGTGTGCGTGCGGACCTCCATGTCGGCGATCTTGAACTGGATCGCCTGGTATTCGCCGATGCGCTTGCCGAACGCGACGCGGTCCTTGACGTACTGCAGGCATTCGTCGACGCAGCCCTGGGCCAGGCCCACCGACAGCGCGGCGATGGCGATGCGGCCTTCGTCCAGAATGGACAGGAACTGGGCGTAACCGCGGCCTCGCACGCCGACCAGGTTCTCGACCGGGACATGGACGTCCGAAAAGGACAGTTCGTGCGTGTCCGAGCAGTTCCAGCCGACCTTCGAGTACTTCGGCGCGACCTCGAACCCCGGGGTACCCGACGGGATGAGGATCGCCGAGATCTCCTTGCGGCCGTTCTCCATCACGTCCGTGACGGCGGTGACCGTGACCAGGCGTGTGATGTCCGTGCCCGAGTTCGTGATGAACGCCTTGCTGCCGTTGACGACCCACTCGTCGCCGTCCAGTGCGGCGCGCGTGCGGGTCGCGCCCGCGTCCGAACCGCCGCCCGGCTCGGTCAGGCCGAAGCCGCCCAAGGCCGTGCCCTCGCACAGCGACGGGAGCCACTTCTCCTTCTGCTCCTGCGATCCGAAGCGGTAGATCGGCATCGCGCCGAGGGAGACGCCCGCTTCGAGGGTGATCGCGACCGACGAGTCGACGCGCGCGAGTTCCTCCAGCGCCAGGCACAGGGCGAAGTAGTCGCCGCCCATGCCGCCGAACTCCTCGGGGAACGGCAGGCCGAACAGGCCCATCTCGCCCATCTTCGCGACGATCGCGTACGGGAACTCTTCCTTCTCGTACAGCGCGCCGATCACCGGCGCCACCTCGGCGTGCGCGAAGTCCTCGACGGTCTTGCGGAGGGCCTCGTACTCCTCGTCCAGGCGGAAGTCGATCACTGCTGCTCCTCTTGGGGCGTCACTACGGCAAGGGTTTCGTCCAGCGCGACCTGTTGGCCGGCCCGGACGGGAAGTTCGCTGACCACACCGTCGATCGGCGCGGTGACCGTGTGCTCCATCTTCATCGCTTCGACCACCAGCAACGGCGTCCCGGCGCGGACGACGTCACCTGCGGCGACCTTCACCACGAGCACCGTGCCCGGCATCGGGCTGGTGACCGGCCCGGCCCCGGCGGTCTCGCCCCGCGCGGACAGCACGAACTCCTGCTCCCCGAACGGAAAGCTCAGTCCGTCGCGGGCCAGCCAGGCGGTCCGATCAGAACCGGACGCGTGCCGGTAGCGGTCGAACCGGCCGGCGTGCCGGACTTCCAGCACGGAACCGGCACGCCGAGCCGAGACGTGCACCGGCTCCGCATCGTCGACGAAGACGTTCGCGGAAGAAGGCGCTCCTTCCACCCGGACCACGGCCGACGCCTGACCCGACTTCAGCCGGAACACCACTCCGCCGGACGCGCCCATCCGCCAGCCGTCCGGAACATCCCAAGGGTCCACAATGGACCCCGACGGCTGCAGTTCCAGCAGACGGTCCAGCGCGGCCGCGACGAAGAACTCCGCGGGCACCTCCGAAGAGACCAGGTCGGACAGCCGGCGGTCGACAAGTTCGGTGTCGAGACGTCCGGCACGCACATCGGCGTCGGCCAGCAATCCGCGCAGGAACGCGGTGTTCGTGCCGACGCCAAGCAGCGCCGTGTCGGCCAGCGCCCGGTCGAGCCGGTGCAGCGCGGCCGCGCGGTCCGGGCCCCAGGCGATGACCTTGGCCAGCATCGGGTCGTAGTTCGAGCCGATGACCGCGCCGGGGGTCATCCACGAGTCGACGCGCACGCCGTCACCGGACGGCTCGTGCACCGCCAGCACCGTGCCGCCGGTCGGGATGAAGCCGCGCGCCGGGTCCTCGGCGTAGACGCGCGCCTCGACGGCGTGGCCGTTCAGGACGACGTCTTCCTGCGCAATGGAAAGGTGCTCCCCCGCCGCGACGCGAACCTGCCACTCGACGAGGTCGAGTCCGGTGACCAGCTCGGTGACCGGGTGCTCGACCTGCAGCCGGGTGTTCATCTCCATGAAGAAGAACTCGTCCGGGTTGTGCGCCGACATGATGAACTCGACGGTGCCCGCGCCGACGTACCCGACCGAGCGCGCCGCCTCGGCGGCCGCCGTGCCCATCTTGTCGCGGGTGGCTTCGTCGAGCAGCACCGAAGGGGCTTCCTCGATGATCTTCTGGTGCCGCCGCTGCAGGCTGCACTCACGCTCGCCGAGGTGGATGACGTGACCGTGTTTGTCGGCCATGACCTGGATCTCGATGTGTCGTGGGGTCGTGACGAACCGCTCGATCAGCAGGGTGTCGTCGCCGAAGGAACTCTTGGCCTCACGCCGTGCCGACTCGATGGCTTCGTCCAATTCGGACTCGGCGTGCACCAGCCGCATGCCCTTGCCACCACCACCGGCGGACGGCTTGATCAGCAACGGGTACCCGACGTCCGCCGCGGCGGCGGCGAACCCACCGGCCGGGATGTCCACATCGGACGAACCCGGCACAACGGGAACCCCGGCCTTCGACACCGTCGCCTTGGCGCGGATCTTGTCGCCCATGGCGTCGATCGCGTCGACCGGCGGCCCGATGAACACCAGCCCGGCGGCCTCGCACGCCCGCGCGAACTCGGCGTTCTCGGCCAGGAAGCCGTAACCCGGGTGCACGGCCTGCGCCCCCGACGACACGGCGGCGTCCACAATGGCCGGAATGGACAGGTAGCTCTTCGAGGCTTCGGCGGGACCGATCCGGACGGCGGTGTCCGCCTCGTGGACGTGCCGCGCTTCGGCGTCGGCGTCGCTGTAGACGGCGACGGCGCGGATGCCGAGGTCACGCAACGTGCGGATGACCCGCACCGCGATCTCGCCACGGTTCGCGACCAACACTGAGTCGAACATCATCACATCCGGAAGACGCCGTAGTTGACATCGGACAAAGGTGCGTTCGCCGCGGTCGAGAGCGCGAGGCCGAGCACCGTGCGGGTGTCGGCCGGGTCGATGACGCCGTCGTCCCACAGCCGCGCGGTGGAGTAGTACGGGCTGCCCTGCGCCTCGTACTGTTCGCGGATCGGGTCCTTGAACGACTCTTCGTCCGCCGTGGACCATTCGCCGCCGCGTGCCTCGATCGAGTCGCGGCGGACCGTCGAGAGCACCGACGCCGCCTGCTCGCCGCCCATCACCGAGATCCGCGCGTTCGGCCACATCCACAGGAACCGCGGCGAGTACGCCCGGCCGCACATCGAGTAGTTGCCGGCACCGAACGAGCCGCCGATAACGACCGTTAACTTCGGCACCCGCGCGCAGGCCACCGCGGTGACCATCTTCGCGCCGTGCTTGGCGATGCCGCCGGCCTCGTACGCCTTGCCGACCATGAAGCCGGTGATGTTCTGCAGGAACAGCAGCGGGATCGAGCGCTTGTCGCACAGCTCGATGAAGTGCGCGCCTTTCATCGCGGACTCGGCGAACAGGACGCCGTTGTTCGCGACGATGCCGACGGGGTGGCCGTGGATCCGGGCGAACCCGGTGACCAGCGTCGAGCCGTACTCCTTCTTGAACTCGCCGAACCGGCTGCCGTCGACGATCCGCGCGATCACCTCGCGCACGTCGTACGGCGTGCGCGGGTCGGTCGGCACGACGCCGTACAGCTCGGCCGGGTCGACGGCCGGCGCCTCGGTCGGCAGGACGTCCCACGGGCGCGGCGTGCGCGGCCCGAGCGTCGAGACGATCGAGCGGACGATCCGCAAGGCGTGGGCGTCGTCGTCGGCCAGGTGGTCGGTGACGCCGGACTGGCGCGAGTGGACGTCGCCGCCGCCCAGCTCCTCCGCCGTGACGACCTCGCCGGTCGCGGCCTTCACCAGCGGCGGGCCGCCGAGGAAGATCGTGCCCTGGTTCCGGACGATCACGGCCTCGTCGCTCATCGCCGGGACGTACGCACCGCCGGCGGTGCAGGAGCCGAGCACCGCGGCGATCTGCGGGATGCCGCGCGCGGACATCGTCGCCTGGTTGTAGAAGATCCGGCCGAAGTGTTCACGATCCGGGAAGACCTCGTCCTGCCTGGGCAGGAACGCGCCACCGGAGTCCACCAGGTAGACGCACGGCAGGTTGTTGTGCAGCGCGACCTCCTGGGCGCGCAGGTGCTTCTTCACCGTCATCGGGTAGTACGTGCCGCCCTTGACGGTGGCGTCGTTCGCGACGACCACGCACTCGCGCCCGGAGACGCGCCCGATCCCGGTGATGATGCCTGCGGCCGGCGCTTCGTCGTCGTAGAGTCCGGTCGCGGCCAGCGGCGACAGCTCGAGGAACGGCGAACCCGGGTCCAGCAGGGTGTCGACGCGGTCGCGCGGGAGCAGCTTGCCGCGCTCGACGTGCCGGACGCGCGACTTCTCCGGCCCGCCGAGCCGGGTGCTCGCCAAACGTTTGCGGAGGTCCTCGACCAGCTCCGCGTGCGATGTCGCATTGCGGGCGTAGGCCTCGCTGTCCGGGGCAGCAGAAGTCCCCAGTGCCGGCGTGTCCATGGGCTCCCTCGAAGTTAGCGGTCGTTAACCTCCGAGCCGATGTTAGCGACCGCTAACCTGGCTGTCCAGTCGCCGGAATGCCGTGAAGGCCACCCCGGACGCACCGGGATGGCCTTCACGGACCGGAGGGGACCGGGTTCAGCCGATGGCCGCCCGCAGCGGGGCGTAGTAGCCGCCGGACTGGCCGGCCACGGTCGGGTGGTAGGACTCGATGACCGGCCACGTGAGGCTGTGCAGGTAGTCGCCGGCCGAGGAGCAGATGTTGTGCCCGACGAATGCCGACCGGACGTCGACGAACGTCGCACCGGCCGACGCCGCGCGTGACTGGATGACCGACGCCAGGGTGTCGGCCCCGGAGTTGATCGCCGTGCGCTTGGTGTCGCTCAGCCCGACCCAGCAGGAGCCGGGCACGGTGTAGAAGCGCGGGTAGGACAGGACGACGAGGCGTGCGCCCGGCGCCTTGGCCTTGATCGCGTTGTAGGTGTTCGTCAGCAGCGCCGGGAGCGTGTTGTTGACGTAGGTCTTCGCGGTGTTGACGCGGTTGGTGCAGTCCGCGTCGCTGCCGAGGGTGCAGGTCTGGATCACGTCGCTGAAGCCGGCGTCGTTGCCGCCCACGGTGACCGTGACCAGGGTCGCATTGGAGGGGATGGAGTTGGCCTGGCTGATGACGTCACCCGTCCGGGCGCCGGAACAGGCCAGGAAGGTGAGCGACGTGCCGCTGTGCGCGTTGGCCCACAGCTGCGGGTAGGCGTTGGAGCTGCGGTAACAGCTCCCGGAGCTGCCGTAGCTGCCGGCGCCGACTCCCGAGGAGTAGGAATCACCGACCGCCGCGTAGACGGTCCCGGCGGCCTGGGCGAGGCCCGTGACACCGAGAGTGGACAGGACGACGGCCCCGAGAGCCGTGATCGAGCGCAGGAAGAATCGCCGGGACAGGCGGATCGGAACCCCCATGGGCCACTCCTTTGTGACAGAACCGACCTGAAAAGCACACCAGGTGAAAGCCTCACAAGGAAGAGCGATTACCAGCAAGTAACTCTCTTGGCCCACGACTTAAGACGGGCGAGCGGTTAACGTTCACTAACCGTTACCCCGGACGTGCTTGTTAGCGCTCGCTAACCTGTCGCCCCTAATATGGCCGGATGGCCGCGAACCCGACGCCACTCGTGAACGGCGAGAAGGCGAACAGACGCGAACAGATCCTGGCCGCGGCCGCCGAGCTGTTCGCCCACCACGGCTTCCACGGCGTCGGCATCGACGACATCGGCGCCGCGGTCGGCATCTCCGGCCCGGCGCTCTACCGGCACTTCCGGAGCAAGGACGCGATCCTCGGCGAGATGCTGAACTCGATCAGCCGCTACCTGCTCGACGGCGGCACCACGTGGGCGGGCAGGCCCGGCACGCCGGACGACACGCTGGCCGGGCTCGTCGCGTTCCACGTCGGCTTCGCGCTCAACCACCCGGCGCTGATCACCGTCCAGGAGCGCAACCTCGCGAACCTCACCGACGCCGACCGCAAGCAGGTGCGCGCGCTGCAGCGCCAGTACGTCGAGGTGTGGGTGCAAGCGATCCGCGAAGCCATGCCGGAGCTGGGCGAACGGCAGGCGCGGTCGGCGGCACACGCCGTGTTCGGACTGATCAACTCGACCCCGTACAACCGCCATCTCGGTGACGGCGAACTCGCCGAACTGCTCTCCCGGCTCGCGTTGGGTGCTCTGCGCGCGGCCGGATGACCGACCCGGATCAAGGTATCCCCACGAGCGCCGTCGCTGGTGTTTGATGGGGCACGTGGACCCGGACTGGAACGAGCGGCTCGTCGAGAAGGCCCAGCGCGCGTTGACCGCGCTGAGCGTCGGCGACGACGCCGAGGCCCTCGTCGAGGTCGCTCCGACGGCCGCCGAACCGGAGGCCCGCGCGGACGAGACCAAGGCGCTGATGCTGCTGCTGTTCGGCGAATGCAGCGCGATGGTCTCCACGCTCGGGGACGGCGGCAGCGCGCCGGTCAAGGTCCAGGTCTTCGACGAGGACGGCGAAGAGGTGTCGATCGACCAGGCCGACCCGCCGGTCCGCACCGCGGTGCGGACGCTGCTCGCCGAGGTGCACGGCAACACGGCGGCGGCGCAGGAGCAGGTCGAGATCGCGCTCGCCAACGCGGCGCCGGACGAGGTCGACAGCCTGGTCCTGCAGGCTCTGCGCTGGACGATCCGGCTGTCGGTGGAGTGCCTGGACCGCGACCTGCCGGTGGCGCCCTGGATCTCGGAAGCCGTCTCGGACTAGGACCGCCTCAAGGCCGCAGGGATCGCACGATCGGGGTCAGGTACAGCTCCGCGACGCGACGGCGTTCGACGTCGTCGTCCACCGGGAGCACCGTCTCCGGCGTGAGCACCAGCGACACCACGATCCGGATCAGCAGCTCGGCCATGCCGTCGATGTCCTCGTCCGGCAGGCTCAGGCGCCCCGCGGCGATCTCCGCGCGGAAGTGCGCCGCGATCCGCGCCCGCGCGGCCGCGAAGAGGCCGCCGGCCTGGACGGTCAGGTGCGGCAGGATCAGCTCGGGTTCCGTGCGCAGCAGGCGGGTGAGCAGCCGGTGTCCGCGCAGGTACCCCAGGGAGAAGCTCAACCCCTCGATGAGCTTCTCCTCCGGGGAGTCCTGGGCGTCGACGACGGCGTCGACCTTCGTCAGGAACCGCTTCATCTCCCGCAGGATCAGCGCGTTGAGCAGCTGGTCCTTCTTCGGGAAGTACCGGTAGATCGTCACCCGCGACAGCCCGACGCGGCGCGCGACGTCGTCCACGGTGAACCGGCGCAGCCCGAAGTCCTCGGCCTGGGTCAGGGCCGCGCCCATGATCCGTTCGGACGTCTCGTCACCGGGCAGCTCGGTGTCGAGCGCGTGCTGCAGGAGGTTGCGCATGCGTCGACCCTAGGCGCCTTTACAACTTGACGGAAAATGTTTCATGCGTTCTAGTGTTGCATGACACAGGGAGGCGCGGAATGGCGGATCGCGAAGCCACGGCGGAACGGTTGCTCAGGTCGAGCGCCCGGCTCTCCTACGACCCGGACGTCGACGTCCACTGGGCCGCGCCGCTGAACGAGGACCAGTTCTTCATCCCGGAGCGGCTGGTTTCGCTCTACGGCACGCCGTTGTGGGACACGCTGACGCGCGAGCAGCGGATCGAGCTGTCGCGGCAGGAGCTGGTCAACACCGTCAGCGTCGGCATCTGGTTCGAGATCATCCTGATGCAGATGCTGCTGCGTGCGTCCTACCGGCAGGACCCGACCACCCGTCACGTGCACTACGCGCTGACCGAGATCGCCGACGAATGCCGGCACTCCACGATGTTCGCGACGCTGATCGAGCGCGTCGGCGGCCGGCCGTACCGCAACAACCGCTGGCTGCAGCTCTCGGCGCAGGCGCTGCCGTCGATCCTGCACGGGCCCGCGATGTGGGTGGCGACCCTGATCGGCGAGGAGATCTTCGACGCGCTGCAGCGCGAGCACCTCGACGACGAGTCGGTGCAGCCGGTCGTGCGCGCGGTGATGCGGATCCACGTCACCGAAGAGGCCCGGCACGTCCGGTACGCACGGGACGACCTGGTCCGCGAACTGGAGCACGCGCCCTGGTGGCGCAAGGAGTTCACGCGAATCGTGGTCGCCGTGGGCGCGCTGCTGATGTCGCGGCTGCTGTCCCGGCCCAGGCAGTACCAGCGCGCCGGGATCGACCCGGCGGCGGCCGTCGCGGCCGCGCGCTCGAGCGTGCACCGGCGGGAGACGCTCGCCTTCGGCGCCCGTAAGCTCGTGCGGTTCCTGCGGGACAACAACCTGATCGGCGGGCCGAGCGTCGCGCTCTGGCGCCGTGCCGGAATGCTCTGAAACGAGGGGAAGTCATGGCTATCAGGGACCTGCTCGCGCACGGCACCGGCCGTCTCGCGGACCGCATCAGCACCGTCGGCGACGAAGCGGGCGAGCGCGCCGACGACGTCGCCTGGCGGGTGGCGAAGCTGTCCGACAAGGCGGCGGAACGCCTCGGCGACGTCGCGGCGGGCGCGTCCCGCCGGGTGGCGGAACGCCTGGTACGGCTGGGAGAACGGGTCGCTAGCCCAGCAGCGCCTTCACGAGGGCCGCGATCTGGCCGGTCTCGATGAGGAACGAGTCGTGGCCGTACGGCGACGACACCACCGCGGGTTCCAGGCCCCCGGAGATCCCGGCCGCGATTTCGGCCGACTGGTACAGCGGATAGAGCCGGTCGCTGTCGACGCCGCCGATCACCGCGCGAGCCGACACCCGGCCCAGCGCCGCCGCGACCCCGCCGCGGTCGCGGCCGACGTCGTGGGTGTTCATCGACTCCGTCAGCACCAGGTAGCTGTTCGCGTCGAACCGGCCGGCCAGCTTCTCGGCGTGGTGGTCCAAATAGGACTCTACGGCGAACCGCCCGCCCCGCAACGGATCCTCGTCACCCTGGTACGACCGGCCGAACCGCTCGGCCAGCTCCGGCTCGCTGCGGTAGGTCACGTGCGCGATCCGCCGCGCGATGCCGAGACCGCGGTACGGCCCCGCCGGCGCCGAGTAGTAGTCACCACCGTGGAAGTCCGGGTCGCTGCGGATCGCGTGCAGCTGCGGGGCCGCCCAGGCGATCTGCTCGGCCGACGCGCGCGCCGTCGACGCCAGCACCAGCACCGACGCCACGCGTGAAGGCAGCGAAACCGCCCACTCCAGCGCGCGCATCCCGCCCATCGACCCGCCGACCACGGCGGCCCAGCGCGAAATCCTGAGCGCGTCGGCCAGCACGGCCTCGGTCGTGACCTGGTCCCGGACCGTCACGACCGGGAAGCGGCTGCCCCACGGCGTCCCGTCCGGATCGGGTGACGACGGCCCGGTCGACCCCTGGCAGCCGCCGAGCACGTTCGGCACCACCACGAAGAACTCCGTGGTGTCCAAGGCTTTCCCGGGCCCGATCAGCCCGTCCCACCAGCCCGCGCTGGGGTGCCCCGGCTCGGCCGGGCCGGCGGCGTGGCTGTCGCCGGTCAGCGCGTGCTCGACGAGGACCGCGTTGGACGCGTCGGAGTTGAGCGTCCCCCACGTCTCGTACGCCAGGGTGTAGCCGGGCAGCACACCACCGGCCTCGAGCGCGAGCTCGGGGCCGGTGACGAACTTCCGGCGGCCTGGCGGATCACCGATCCGCCAGGCCCCGGTGACGGGCTCAGCCGTCACAGATCCGCCTTGGCCGCCCGGAATCCGGCCTCCAGGTCGGCCTTGAGGTCCTCGATGCCTTCCAGCCCGACGGCGAGCCGGACCAGGCCCGGCGTCACGCCGCTGGCGAGCTGCTCCTCCGGCGAAAGCTGGCTGTGCGTGGTCGACGCCGGGTGCACGATCAGGCTGCGGACGTCGCCGATGTTCACCAGCTGGCTGTGCAGCTCGGTGCCGTCGACGAACTTGCGGCCCGCCTCCACGCCACCGCGCAGGTCGAACGACAGCACCGCGCCCGCGCCGCGCGGCAGGTACTTCTGCGCCGCAGAGTGGAACGGGCTCGACGGCAGGCCGGCGTAGTAGACCTTCTCGACCTCGTCGCGCTGCTCGAGCCACTCGGCGAGCGCCTGCGCGTTCGAGACGTGCCGCTCGATGCGCAGCGACAGCGTCTCGATGCCCTGCAGGATCAGGAAACTGTTCAGCGGCGAGATCGCCGCGCCGGTGTCGCGCAGGATCTGGACGCGCGCCTTGGCCGCGTACGCGCCCGGGCCGAGGGCCTCCCAGTACTTGAGGCCGTGGTAGCTCGGGTCCGGCTCGTTGAAGCCCGGGAACTTCGCCGGGTCCTTGCCGAAGTCGAACGTGCCCGCGTCGACGAGCACGCCGGCCACCGTGGTGCCGTGGCCGCCGAGGTACTTCGTCGCCGAGTGGACGACGACGTCGGCGCCGTGCTCGATCGGGCGCAGCAGGAACGGCGTCGGCACGGTGTTGTCGACGACCAGCGGCACGCCGACCTCGTGCGCGACGTCGGCGACGCCCCGGATGTCGAGGACGTTGCTGCCCGGGTTGGCCAGCGTCTCGGCGAAGAACAGCTTGGTGTTCGGGCGGACGGCCGCGCGCCACTGCTCCAGGTCGTCCTGGTCTTCGACGAACGAGACCTCGATGCCCAGCTTCGGCAGCGTGTAGTGGAAGAGGTTGTACGTGCCGCCGTAGAGCGACGGGCTGGAGACGAAGTGGTCACCGGCGTTGGCCAGGTTGAGGATCGCCGCCGTGGTGGCGGCCGAGCCGGAGGCGAACGCCAGCGCCGCGACGCCGCCTTCGAGCGACGCGAGCCGCTGCTCCAGGACGTCCTGGGTCGGGTTCATGATCCGCGTGTAGATGTTGCCCGGCTCGGCGAGGCTGAACAGGTCGGCGCCGTGCTGGCTGTCGCGGAAGACGTACGACGTCGTCTGGTAGATCGGTGTTGCCCGGGCACCGGTCGCCGGATCCGGCGCGGCGCCCGCGTGGATCTGCCTGGTCTCGAAGGACCACGCCGAGGTGTCGTCCGCGCTCATCGGTTCTCCTTGCGGCTCAAGGGTGTTCTGGAGGGCTGCTCGTCCGAAGCTACTTGGGCCGAACGGAGTACCCAACCGTTCCCACGTCCTGGGAGACACGGTACGCGGGGTGGCCGCCGGAAACTGCCTTGCAAACCAAATCTCTCAGTCTCTAAGATACTTTCCACAGGGGTACTTCAACCGAGGGAGTCATGGTGGAACGGATACAGGTGCTGGTCGTGGGGGCCGGGCTGAGCGGGTTGTCGGCGTCGATGTTCCTGGCGCAGGACGGAGTGGACGTGCTGACCGTCGAGCGGCACGCCGGAACGTCGGTCCACTCGCGGGCCGCCGGGCAGAACTGGCGGACGATGGAGCTGTTCCACTGGGCGGGCATCGACGACGACGTGCTGAACGCGAGCCCGAGAGCGTCGCAGGGCCTGCGGATCACCGTCGCGACCAGCCTGGCCGGGCAGGTCTTCCACCGGCTCGCCGAAGACGGCAGCGAGTTCGACGTCTCGGCCACGACCACGATGCCGCACGGCATGGCCGGGCAGGAGGTCGTCGAGCCGATCATGCTGGCCGCCGCCGAGAAGGCGGGCGCGCGCGTCCGGTTCCGGACCGAGCTGACCGGGTTGGTGCAGGACGACGACGGCGTCACCGCGACGCTGCGGCACCGCGACTCCGGCGAGGAGACGGTGGTGCGCGCGGACTACGTCGTCGCGGCCGACGGCGGGCGCAGCGGGATCCGGCAGCTGCTGGGCATTCCGACCGAGGGGCTGGACGGGCTCAGCCACTGCCTCGGCGTGGTGTTCGACGCCGACCTCGGCGACCGCGTCAAGGCGGGCGTGACCGACCTGTTCTACCTGCGGCACCCGGAGTTCACGGCCGGGCTGTCGAACACCGACGTCGCCGGCCGGTACGTCTTCGCCCCGGACTACCACCCGGAACGCGGCGAAAGCCCGGACGACTTCGGCCACGACCGGCTGGTCGCGATGATCCGCACCGCCACCGACCTGCCCGAACTGGACCCGAAGATCGTCTGGACCGGCTCGTGGGAGATCGCCGCGCGGATCGCGGAGCGGTTCCGGTCCGGGCGCGTCTTCCTGGCCGGCGACGCGGCGAAGGTGACACCGCCGTCGGGCGGGCAGGGCGGCAACACCGCGGTCGGCGACGGCGCGGACATCGCGTGGAAGCTCGCCGCGGTCCTTCGCGGCGACGCGGGCGAAGCACTGCTGGACACCTACGAGGCCGAGCGGAAGCCGATCGCCCGGATGATTGTCGACATGTCGCTGCACAACCTCAAGCAGCGCATGCACCCCGACCTGGACGTCTCCGGGCTCACCCCGGCCGAGGACCCCCTCTCCGCCGTCCTCGGCTTCCGCTACCGCTCGACGGCGGTGCTCACCGAGGAGCCAGACGACGGGTCACGGGTCGAGGACGTCCACGCGCCGACCGGACGGCCCGGGTTCCGCGCGCCCGGGATGGCGTCCACAGTGGACTTTCTGGGTCACTCGTGGGTGCTGCTGTGCGCCGGTGACAGCTCGTCCTGGGCGTCCGCCGCCGACGTCGACTGCCACGCCATCGAGGGCGAGGAGTTCGCGGCGAGGTACGGCCTTTCCGCCGGGGGCGCTTCTCTGGTGCGGCCGGACGGCATCGTCGCGTGGCGCGCGAAGGAGACGGTGGCGGACGCGGCGGGCGAGCTTCGCCGGGTCCTGGACGCGGTTCTGTCGCGTTAACGCCGTCCGAGCACCCAGTGGAAGGTCGCCGGGCCTTCCGGCTCGTGCATCGTCACCGGCTCGTCGACGACCAGCGTGAAACCGGCGGCTTCGAGGAGCCGCCGGTTCTCCGCCACGTCGTGGGAGCTGAAGAACATCGGCGTGCCGAGCCAGTCCGCCTCGACGCCGTTCGCCTCGCTGCAGCCCAGCGCGGCCAGGAACCAGCCGCCGGGCCGGAGCCAGCCGGCGATGCGCGTGAAGAGGTCGCCCTGCTCTTCGCGGGGCACGTGCAGCACCGAGTAGAACGCGGTCACGGCGTCGAAGCTCTCGTCCGGGAACGACACCTCCGCCATGTCGGCCTTCTCGAACCGCGCGCCGGGGACGTTCCGCCGGGCGAGATCGAGCTGCGCCGCGGAGAGGTCGACGCCGACAACGTCGTGGCGTTCGGCGAGCAGCGCCGTGCACGGCACCCCCGCGCCGCAGCCGAGGTCGAGCACCGCGGCGCCGTCGTCCAGCCGGTCGGTCAGCTCGGCCAAGAACCGCAGCCGCGAGTCGTCGGCGATCCGCGCGCTCCACGCGAGGTAGCGCTCCGCCGAGCTGTCGTAGCCGGTTTCGACGATCTCCCGGGGTTCGCTCACCCTTCCGACCCTAGCGAGCCGGGCGATCCGTTTTCGGCGAGAATGACGCCGTGGTGTCGGTGCGCAGCGTGGTCGACCGGGTGGGGCCGACGCTGCTCCACGCGCTCCAGGTGCCCGACGACTCGCCCGCCGTCGCCGACGTCGTGATCGCCGAGCCCGGCGGGGCCGTCACCCTCTCCGCCGGCGACCTCGTGCTCGGCGTCGCGACGACCGGGCCCGAAGACGCCGCCGAGCTGGTGAAACAGAGCGCCGGGCAGGGCGCCGCCGCGGTGCTGCTCAAGCCGCCCGTCGCGGGGAAGACGTCCGTGAAACGGGCCGCCAAGGCCGCCGGGATCGCGCTGATCCAGGTGCACGCCGCGACGTCGTGGGCGCAGCTCGTGTGGCTGCTGCGTACCGTCCTCGACGCGCTCGCCGACGAGTCCGAGAACCTCGAGAACGACACCGGCTCCGGCGATCTCTTCCGGCTGGCCGACGCCGTCGCGTCCGTTGTGGACGCTCCGGTGACCATCGAGGACACCAACTCGCGCGTGCTCGCCTACTCCGCCCGCCAGGACCTCACCGACCCCGCGCGCGTCGCCACGATCATGGGCCGCCGCATCCCGGACGACGTCCTCGCGCGGTTCCGCTCGCGCGGCGTCTTCCGCGAGCTGTCGCGCGGGCGGCAGACGATCTTCGTGCCCGCCCAGCGCGACGGCACCCTGCCGCGGCTGATCGTGCCGATCCGGATGGGCGGCGAGCTGCTCGGCTCGATGTGGGCGGTGGTCGCCGGGCCGGTGTCCGACGAGCGCGCGGCCGCCTTCGCCGACGCCGCCCCGGTCGTCGCGCTGCACCTGCTGCGGCGGCGGGCGTACACGGACGCGCAGCGCCGCGCGTCCGCCGAGCTGCTGCGCGGTGTGCTCGAAGGCCGGGCCAACCCGCGCAAGGCGATGGCGGAGCTGGACCTGTCCGACGAGCCGCACCGCGTGGTCGTCATCGAGGTCACCGGCGGCGACGGCCGGGACGCCGAAGGCCTGCGGCTCGCGTTGCTGGAACGGCTTTCCCAGGGCATCGGCCGCCGTCCGGTGGCGACCGAGCTGGGCGGGCTGCTGTACGCCGTGGTCCCCGACCGCGGCTGGGCCGAACTGCGCGAAGCCCTGGTGACGCAGCCGGCGTCCAAGCGCGGCGGCACCCTCCGGGCGGCCGCGGGCTCCCCCGGCGAGATCGGCGACCTCTCGCTGTCGCGCGCCCAGGCCGACGAAGCCCTCGGCCTGCTGCGCGCGGAGATCCTCGACGAGCGCGTGATCACCTTCGACGAGGCCTGGACGTCGCTGGCCCTGCACCGCGGGGCGACGGCGGCGGCCGCGGCGAAGGTCGCGGAACTCGGCCCGCTCGGCGCGTTGCGCGCGCACGACGAGACCAGCAAGGCCGACTACGCCGACACGCTCTACGAGTGGCTGCGGCACCCCGGCGACCCGCGGGCGGCGGCCCGGGAGCTGCGGATCCACCCCAACACCCTGCGCTACCGGATGCGGAAGCTGCTGGAGCTGGTCCCGCTGGACCTCGACGACCCCGACGTCCGGCTCGCGCTGATCACCCAGCTCGTGGCGTTGCGCTGGAGCTGAGCCGTTCTGGCTTATGCACTGGTCCGCATGGATCGCGCCGAACGTACGGATTGTCCTTTCCCGCCGAAAGAGGGTGGATTCCGTGGGTTTCGCGGCGCATTTTCGCTGCACCACCCGGGGTGGCCGGGTCGTCGCAGAGGAGTCGTCCATGAGTTTTCGCAGGGCCCTGAAGCTGGGCGCGGTGTCCGCGCTCTCGCTGGTTTCCCTGGCCGTCCCGGGCGCCACGGCCGGGAGCGCCGTCGCGGCACCGAGCGGCGACTGCTTCACGCCGACCCAGTCCGCGGACCGCAGCAAGGACGGCCACGCCGACAGCCTGTCGCCGGCCGAAGCCGCCCGCGTCGAAGCCGACATGCAGAGCAAGCTGGCCGGCCGGCGTGCCGCGCTGGCGCCCGCGGCGGTGTCGATCCCGGTGTACTTCCACGTGATCACGAGCGGGTCGACCGGCAACCTGCCGGCCGCCACCATCACCAAGCAGATCTCGGTGCTGAACGGCGCGTACTCGAGCAAGGGCTTCACGTTCAGCCTGGTGAGCACGGACTACACGAACAACTCCACCTGGTACAACGGCATCACCGACGGCACGTCCGCCGAGCGCAACATGAAGAACGCGCTGCGCAAGGGCGGCAAGAACGCGCTGAACATCTACACCGCCAACCTCGGTGACGACCTGCTCGGCTGGGCGACGTTCCCGTGGAACTACACGGCTTCGCCGAAGCTGGACGGCGTCGTCATCCTCGACGAGTCCCTCCCGGGCCGCTCGGCGACCAACTACAACGAGGGCGACACGGCAACCCACGAGGTCGGCCACTGGATGGGGCTGTACCACACGTTCCAGGGCGGCTGCTCCGGTTCGGGCGACTACGTCTCGGACACCCCGGCCGAGGCGACGGCGACGTCCGGCTGCCCGGCGAGCAAGAACACCTGCTCGGCCGCGGGCAGCGACCCGATCCACAACTTCATGGACTACAGCTACGACGGCTGCATGTACGAGTTCACCGCGGGCCAGGGCACGCGGATGACCAGCTCCTGGTCGGCCTACCGCGCCTGACGCGTTCCCTCGGCTCGAGTGCCGTGAAGGCCACCTTGAGGGACTCTATGTCCCTCAAGGTGGCCTTCACGGCTTTCACGGGACCAGCAGCGTTTTTCCCACCGTGGTGCGGGATTCCATCGCCGCGTGGGCGTCCGACGCCTTCTCCAGCGGGAAGCGCTGGCCGATCACCGGGAGCAGGCGGCCCTCCGCCGCCTCCGCCAGCGCCGATTTCGTGAACGTGCGCAGGTCTTCGGCGCCGCCGAGGGAACGGACCAGCGTGACGCCCCGGGCCGCGGCGTCCTCTTCGGACACTTCCGACCACGAACCGCCCGCCAGGCCGTAGCTCGCCATCCGGCCGCCGCGGCGCAGCAGGCCGAACGCCGCCGTGCCGATTTCGCCGCCCACGCCGTCGAAGACCACGTCGACCTCGCCGGCCGACGACGTCCAGTCCGGCGCCAGGTAGTCCACGACGACGTCGGCACCCTGCACCTGGGCCACCTTCGCCGGACCGCCCGCGGCGCCCACCACCGACGCGCCCGCTGCCTTCGCCAGCTGGACCAGCAGGCCGCCGACCCCGCCCGCCGCCGCTTCGACCAGCACTCGATCGCCCGGCCGGACACTGGTCGCATGGACCAATGCGGTCGCGGTGCGGCCGTCCGCGAGCAGCGCCACCGCCGCGTCGAGCGCCAGGCCGTCCGGCACCGGGAACACCGCCGACGCGGCCACCGCGACGCGCTGGGCGTACCCGCCCGAACCCCCGGTCGAGGTCACCACCCGAAGCCCGGCGAGGTCCGGGTCCACCCCCGGGCCGACCGTGCTGATCACGCCGCCGACGCCGTTGCCGGGCACGATCGGCAGCTCCGGGTGGAACGGTCCCGTCCCGGCCCGCACCTGTGTCTCGACGAACGTGGTGTTCACGAACGCCACCTCGACCACGACCTGGCCGTCCCCCGCGACCGGGTCCGGGGCCTCCCCGGGGACGAGCACTTCCGGACCGCCGAACTCCTTCATCCACACCACGCGCATGCGGCACAGGCTGCAACTTCGAGTCCGGTCGAGGTCAATGGCCTGTCGGCTCAGCACCATGAAAGTGTCGAAGAACTGTCCGCTCAGCACGATGACACCGCCGTCCGGGTGGTTCACCGTGAGGGGAACCACCGCACCGAATCCGGACGCAGACCGACCCAGGAGGCCGACCGTGCGTATCGCCGTTCCCCGTGAGATCAAGAAGCACGAGTACCGGGTCGCGCTGACCCCGGCGGGCGTGCACGAGCTGGTCGGCCGCGGGCACGACGTGTTCGTCGAGACCGGTGCCGGTGTCGGTTCCTCGATCACCGACGAGGAGTACGTCGCCGCCGGCGCGAAGATCCTCGCCACCGCGGACGAGACCTGGGCCCAGGGCGAGCTGGTGCTCAAGGTCAAGGAGCCGATCGCCGAGGAGTACCCGCGCCTGCGCGCCGACCAGGTGCTGTTCACCTACCTGCACATCGCCGCCGACCGGCCGCTGACCGACGCGCTGCTCGCCGCCGGCACCACCGCGATCGCCTACGAGACGGTCCAGACCGCCAACGGCGCGCTGCCGCTGCTCGCCCCGATGTCCGAGGTCGCGGGCCGGCTGGCCCCGCAGGTCGGCGCGTTCTCCCTGATGAAGCCGAGCGGCGGCCGCGGGGTGCTGCCCGGCGGCATCCCCGGCGTGCACCCGGCGCGCGTCGTCGTCATCGGCGGCGGTGTCGCCGGCCTGAACGCCGCCCGCGTCGCGCTCGGCCTGGGCTCGGACGTCGAGATCCTGGACACCAACGTCGACCGCCTCCGCCAGATCGACAACGACTTCGGCGGCCGCATCCGCACCGTGACGTCGAACCGCTTGTCGGTCGAGGAGTCCGTGTTGCAGGCCGACATGGTCGTCGGCGCGGTGCTGGTGCCGGGTGCGAAGGCCCCGAAGCTGGTCTCGAACGAGCTCGTCTCGCGGATGAAGGCGGGCAGTGTGCTCGTCGACATCGCGATCGACCAGGGCGGCTGCTTCGCCGACTCCCGCCCGACCACGCACGACGACCCGACCTACACCGTGCACGAGTCGGTCTTCTACTGCGTCGCGAACATGCCGGGCGCGGTGCCCCGCACGTCGACCTACGGCCTCACGAACGTCACGCTGCCCTACGCGGTCCAGCTGGCCGAGCACGGCTGGAAGACGGCGCTGCAGGCGGACGCGGCTCTGGCGAAGGGCCTCAACACCCACGCCGGCGTGCTGACCAACGGCCCGGTCGCGGTCGCCCACGACCTGCCGCACACGCCGCTGGCCACCGTCCTCGCCTGACCACCACCCAACCCGAGCGGGCCCCTGTCGTTCTCCGACAGGGGCCCGCCCTCCTTTGACCAGGAACCGCCGCCCGTACGCGATGCGGGCAGCTCACCCAGCGGCTCGATCAAGAACTGCAGCACAACGACCACACCGGCGCCGAACATGAGGCACAGCCCGGTTTCCCCGCTGCAAGCGAACGACGCCATCAGGAGCAGCGCAGCCAGACAAGGCAGAACGGCATCACGTAGGCAAGCCGGCCGGAGTGGTAGTTCCCGGCAAGCTCGGCAAGATCCGCATCAAGCCAAGAGCCACAGAGACCAAAGACGCGCCGAAGGCCCCAAACCACGCTGGAAGCCGAACCAAAGGCACCGTGGGGGTCCGGGGGCTCGGCCCCCGGAAGACACGGCGGAGGCGAAGCGAAGCGGAGACGTAGCGGCGGCCCGCTCAACCAACCTGGGGGTCATTGGGAGCGGGCCGCCGAGTCCTAGCTTAGAGGGCTTGGGAAGACTTTGCTGCACCGGGTCGGCAAGTCTGGCAAATTCTTTATCAACTCGCCCCGGACCCCCGGGCAAACCCTCTGGTCAGAGCCTTGTCCTGACTACCACCCGTGCCCGGAACCGGTTGCGGAACGTGACGAAGGTCGCTCCCGGCCGGTTCACCCGTTCCGTGCGCGCGCGGCGCCCGGTTAGGGCAGGATGCGCCCCATCAGCGGGAACGTAAGGGGACGGTATGCACGACGGCAGTGGCCGGATTGTGGTGCAGAACCTGAGCAAGCAGTTCGGCATGGTGAACGCCGTGCAGAACCTGAGTTTCACGGTCGAAGCCGGTTCTGTGACGGGCTTCCTCGGCCCGAACGGTGCCGGGAAGACGACGACGCTCCGCATGTTGCTCGGGCTGGTGACGCCGACCTCGGGGTCGGCGACGATCAACGGGAGGCCGCACTCGCAGCTGGGCAACCCGGCGCGCGTGGTGGGTTCGGTGCTCGAGAACGAGGGCTTCCACCCGGGCCGGACGGCCCGTAACCACCTCCGCGTCTACGCGGCGGCGATCGGCGTGCCCGACGCCCGCGCGGACGAGGTGCTGGGCCTGGTCGGGCTGGGCAGTGCCGCCGACCGGAAGGCGGGTGGGTTCTCCCTCGGCATGCGGCAGCGGCTGGCGCTGGCGACGGCGTTGCTGGGCGATCCGCAGGTGCTGGTGCTGGACGAGCCGACGAACGGCCTCGACCCGGAGGGCATCCTCTGGTTGCGCAACTTCCTGCGGGCCTACGCGCGGGAACAGCACCGCACGGTGTTGGTGTCGAGCCACCTGCTCAACGAGGTCGAGCAGCTGATCGACCAGGTGGTCATCATCAGTCAGGGCGTCACGCGCTACAACGGGTCGCTGGACCAGCTCCGCAAGGGCCAGCAGTCCCGGGTGCTCGTGCAGCCGGCGGACCCCGCGGCGCTGGTGAAGGCGTTGCAGGAGAACGGCATCCAGCAGGTGTCGCCGACGCCGGACGGCCGGGTCGCCGTCGCGGGCTCGTCGGTGCAGCAGATCGGTGACCTGGCCGCGAAGGCCGGGATCGCGGTGTACGGGATGCAGGAGGAGCACGCCGACCTGGAGCGGATGTTCTTCCAGCTGACGCAGGGTCAGTTCGCGGGTGCGCCGGGCATGCCGCCGCAGGGCCCGCCGCCGGGGTATCCCCCGCAGCCGCCGTACCAGCAGGGCCCGCCACCGCCCGGGTACCCGCCGCAGCAGCAGTACCAGCAGGGCCCGCCGTCCGGGCCGCAACAGCAGCAGTACCAACAAGGTCCGCCGCAGGGCTGGGGAGGTCCGCAGCAGTGATGGGGAACCTGGTCAAGGCGGAGTTCCGCAAGACGCTTTCGCTGAACACGTGGTGGGTGCTGATCATCCCGCTGGTGCTGGTGGCGTTCTGGCTGACGTTCGTCTGGGGCAAGATCACGAACGACTTCGCGGACTTCATCGGGTCCAGCGAGGTACGGGACATCTCCGGGCCGATCGGCCTGGACCCGGACAAGCTGCCGGTGGGCCTGCTCGCGCTGGCGCACGGCGTCAACATCGCCCAGCTGATCCCGGCGCTCTTCGGCGTGTTCGCGCTCGCCGGCGAGTACCGCAGCAAGACGATCACGACGACGTTCCTCACCGCGCCCAACCGGATCTCGGCGCTGACCGCGAAGATGCTCACCTACGTCGGGTGGGGCGCGATCTACGGCCTGATCAGCTTCGGCGTCTCGGCCGTCGCGGTGATGCTGTCGGTGGACGCGGGCCGCTGGCCGACCGCCGGCCAGTGGCTGGCGGCGCTCGGCGGCACGGTGCTGGCCGCGGTGCTGGTGACGCTGTTCGGCATCGGGTTCGGCGCGGTGCTCCGCAGCGTGCCGCTCGCGGTGGTGCTGCTGCTCGTGTGGTTCCTCATCATCGAGAACGTGCTGGTGTTCGCGCTCTGGGGCACCACCGACATCCTGGGCGGCATCCTGCCGAACGGCACCGCCAACGGGATCGTCGGCGGGATCGCCGCGAGCGCGTTCGGGATCAACTCGCTGAACCTGCCGGGCAACGTCGACCACTGGACGCAGCTGGGCCTGCAGCTTGCGGCGGGCTCGCCCGGCGTGATCTCGTGGTGGGCGTCGGCGCTGATCTTCTTCGCCTGGACGATGGTGTTCTTCGGCCTCGGCTGGGCGGGCAACCAGAAGCGCGACATCACCTGATCGAGCGATCCCGAGAGGGCCCCTTCCCGACGTCGGGAAGGGGCCCTCTCGCGCTGGAGGAAATATTCTGTCGGTGGCGGCGCTTAGTGTTGCTACGTGACCATCGCTCCGCCTCGTCCCCGTCAAGAGCTCCCACCTGCCGAGACCGTCGGCTGGGTCCGCCGGCTGTCCGCGGCGGCGTGGGAGCACCGCGCGACAGTCGTGTTGTCGCTGGTCGCCGCCGTGTTCAGCGTCGGTGTGCAGGCCGCCAGCCCGCTGCTGGTGCGCGCGGCGGTGGACGACGCGGTGGCGGGGCAGACCGGGGCGCTGCCCGGGATCGCGGTGTTCCTGGTGGCGTTGCAGCTGGTCGCGTTCGCCACGGCGTTCCTGCGCCGGTACTTCGGCGGGAAGCTCGCCCTCGACGTCCAGCACGACCTGCGGCAACGGGTGTTCAACGCGGTTTCCCGGCTCGACGGTGGCAAGCAGGACGCCCTGCGCACCGGCCAGGTCGTCTCGCGAGCGATCTCGGACCTGCAGCTGGTCACCGGGATCCTGATGCAGATCCCGCTGTCGTTCGGTTCGGTGATCTTCGCGCTGCTGTCGTTCGTCGCAATGCTGTGGATGTCGCCGATGCTGACGCTGATCGCGCTGGTCGTCACGCCCGCGGTCGGCATCGTCGTGACCCGCAGCCGGAAGCGGCTGTTCCCGGCCACCTGGTCGGCGCAGCAGCGCGCGGCGGACGTCGCGCAGCAGGTCGAGGAGACCGTCACCGGCGTGCGCGTCGTGAAGGGGTTCGGCCAGGAGTCGCGTGAGGTCGGCCGCCTGGAGCGGACGGCGCGCAAGCTGTTCGGTGAACGCCTTCGCGCGGCGAAACTGGCCGCGGTGCCGACGGCGACCACGGCGGCACTGCCCGCCGCGGGCCAGGTCGCGGTGCTCGGCATCGGCGGTGTCCTCGCCCTGAACGGCTCCATCACGCTCGGCACCTTCCTCGCCTTCGCGACCTACCTCGCGACGCTGATCGGCCCGGCCCGGATGCTGTCCGGCCTGGTCGTGCAGGCGCAGCTGACCCGCGCCGGCGCGGAGCGCGTCTACGAGCTGATCGACGCGCAGTCGGAGGTCGTCGACTCCCCCGGCGCGCGGCCGCTGCCCAGCGGGCCGCTCGGCGTCGAGCTGAGCGACGTCCGGTTCGGTTACACCCGCAGCGAGCCGGTGCTCGACGGGCTGTCGGTGGAGGCCCGGCCGGGCGAGACGCTCGCGCTGGTCGGCACCGCCGGCTCCGGGAAGTCGACGATCTCGCTGCTGCTGCCCCGCTTCTACGACGTGCACGCGGGCGCGGTGCGCGTCGGCGGCCTCGACGTCCGGGACGTGCCGCTGCGGCAGCTGCGCCAGGCGATCGGCGTCGTGTTCGAGGAGGCGTTCCTCTTCTCCACCTCGATCCGCGACAACATCGCCTACGGCAGGCCGGACGCGAGTGACGACGAGATCTTCGCGGCGGCGCGCGCGGCGGAGGCGGACGAGTTCATCCGCGACCTGCCGGAGGGCTACGACACCCTGGTCGGCGAGCGCGGGCTGACGCTCTCGGGCGGCCAGCGGCAGCGGCTCGGGCTGGCCAGGGCCCTGATCACCGACCCGCGGATCCTGGTCCTCGACGACGCGACGTCGGCCATCGACACCGTCACCGAGGCGGCGATCTACGACACCCTGCGCTCGGTCACGGCCGGCCGCACGACCCTGCTGATCGCGCACCGGCGCTCCACGCTCGCGCTGGCCGACCGGATCGCGGTGCTCGACGACGGCAAGGTGATCGACGTCGGCACCGAGGCCGAGCTGACCGCGCGCTGCCCGCTGTTCCGCGAGCTGATCGCGGGCCCGGGTGACGACGTCGAGGAGAAGGTCCGCTGCGAGGGCCTCGACCGCGACGCGGCCGGCGTCACCCCGGCGCTCTGGCCGCGTGACGAGAGCAAGGACGACGTCGACGCGCTGGCCGAGGCCGCGCAGCAGCGCAGCGCCAACCCGAACAGCAGCGGGTTCGCGGGCAGTGGAAGTCTCGACGTGCCGCCGACACCGGAGCTCATCGAAGGCGTGCGGAAGCTGCCACCCGCCACGGACGAGCCCCGGCTGTCCGATGTGGACGTCACCGCGCCCGACCCGCGGTTCCGGCTCGCGGGGTTGCTGCGGCCGGTCCGCTGGCCGCTGGCCGTGGTGATCGGCCTGGTCGCGGCGGACGCGCTGGCCTCGATCGCGCTGCCTGCGCTCTACCAGTTCGGCGTCGACCACGGCGTCCGCACCGGTGCGGAGTGGATGATCTGGCTCGCCGCCGGCATCGGCGCCGCGGTGATCGCGGCCGACTGGGTGGTGGTGTTCGCGCAGACCCGGCTGACCTCGAGGGTCGGCGAGACCGTGCTGTACGCACTGCGCGTCCGCAGTTACGCGCACCTGCAGCGGCTCGGGCTCGACTACTACGAGCGGGAGCTGTCCGGAAAGATCATGACCCGGATGACGACGGACGTCGACGCGCTGTCGACGTTCCTGCAGACCGGACTGGCCACCGCGGTCGTCAGCGCGCTGACGCTGGCCGGGATCACGGTGGCGCTGCTGGTCACCGACGCCGGCCTGGCGCTGTACGCGCTGGCGATGGTGCCGGTGCTGGCCGTGGCCACGGTGATCTTCCGGCGGGCGGCGTCGAAGGCCTACAACGAGGCCCGCGAACGGGTCAGCCTGGTCAACGCGGACATGCAGGAGAACATGAGCGGCCTGCGTGTCGCCCAGGCGTACACCCGCGAAGACCGCTCCGCCGCGGCGTTCGCTTCGCGCAGCGACGACTACCGCCGCTCGCGGCTGCGGGCGCAGCGGTACGTGGCGACGTACTTCCCGCTGGTCGCGCTGATGTCCGACCTGGCGACGACGACCGTGCTGGTCGCGGGCGCGAACCGCGTGTCGGCGGGCACGCTGTCCGCCGGCGTGCTGCTCGGTTTCCTGCTGTACCTGCAGCAGTTCTTCTCGCCGATCCAGCAGCTGTCGTCGGTGTTCGACGGCTACCAGCAGGCCCGGGTCGGCCTGAACCGGATCGGCGACCTGCTGCGCACGCCGACGTCCGTCCCGGCGGCGGACCACCCGCTGGCGATCCCGGAGCGGCTGCGCGGCGAAGTGAGCTTCAAGGAGGTCGACTTCGCCTACGCCGGCGCGGAAGCGAAGGCGCTGGCGCAGTTCACGCTGGACGTCACGGCCGGGGAGACGATCGCGCTGGTCGGCGCGACCGGCGCGGGCAAGTCGACGGCGGTGAAGCTGGTCGCGCGCTTCTACGACGCCACGGGCGGCACGGTCCGGATCGACGGCACCGACGTCCGCGAGTACGAGCTGGCCGGGCTGCGCCAGCGGATGGGCGTCGTGCCGCAGGAGGCGCACCTGTTCTCCGGCACGGTGGCGGACAACGTCCGGTACGGCCGCCCGGCGGCGACCGACGCCGAGGTCGAGGAGGCCGTCCGCGCGGTGGGCGCGCTCGACGGCGTCGCGGCGCTGTCGGCCGGGTTCCTGCAGCCGGTGGGCGAACGCGGGCGGTCGCTGTCGGCCGGGCAGCGTCAGCTGGTGGCGCTGGCCCGGGCGGAGCTGGTGGACCCGGACGTCCTGCTGCTCGACGAGGCGACGGCGGCGCTCGACCCGTCGACGGAGGCCGCGGTCCTGCGCGCGACGGAGCACCTGGCCCGCCGCCGCACGACGTTCGTGGTCGCCCACCGCCTGGCCACGGCGGCCCGCGCCGACCGCATCGTGGTCCTCGACCACGGCCGCATCGTCGAAACCGGAACCCACACCGAGCTCCTGGCGGCCGACGGCCACTACGCCCGCCTCTGGTCCCTCGGCTGACGTGATCAGAGGGTCGACACGCGTGATCCAGAGGTCGACTCGCGTGATTGAAGAGTCGACACGCCGGTTCGAGGCCGGCCCCGCCGTGTCGACCCGCCAATCACGCGTGCTGACCCTTCAATCACGCGAGTTCCGGTTTCGTTCACGTGAGTTCCGGGCCGGATCACCCGACTTACGTCGGGAATCTCGCGAGGTGCGGGTTCGCTCGCCGGGAAAGGGCTCGCCGGGGCGTCCGGGGCGCGGGAGCATGGCGGGATGTTCGAACAACAGCGGGCGCCCGACCGGCAGATCCGCGCCGTGCAGACCGAGACGACCGTCCGGGTCTACCAGGCCTACTCACCCGAGATCGCCGAGCCGGCGCTGGCGAAGCAGACTTTCGTCGCGCCGTTCAAGCGGGAGCGGATGACGTGGATCAAGCCGTCGTTCCGGTGGATGGCCTACCGGTGCGGTTACGGGACCAAGCCCGGCCAGGAGGTCGTCCTGGCGATCGACATCACCCGGGACGGCTTCGAGTGGGCCCTCGCCCACGCCGCGCTGAGCCATCCCCGCCCTGACCAGGACAAGAAGGCCTGGGAGCAGCTGGTCAAGACCAGTCCGGTGCGGATCCAGTGGGACCCCGAACGTGACCTCGACCACCAGGCTCTGAACTTCCGCGCGATCCAGGTCGGGCTGAGCGGCGAAGCCGTCGACCGCTACGTCGACGAGTGGATCACCGCCATCACCGACGTCACACCGGTGATGCGGCAGATCCACGGGCACCTGCGGGACCACGAGCTGCACAAGGCCGTGAAACTCGTCCCGCACGAGCCGCCGTACGAGCTCCCCGAAGACCTCGCGCGGGCCATCGACGCCGACGGTTAGGGCAGCGCCCGCCACCGCAGCGAACCCAGCCCCGCGGCCTCGACATCGGGGCGCCCCGCCCAGCGGAACGTCCCCGGCCGGACGTGCACGCCGGCGCCGACCAGCCAGTCCGGCTCGTCCGGCTCGACGTGCTCCTGCTCCTCGAAATCGGCGAGCGTGCGCCAGACGGCCTCGCACGAATCGCACCGCAGCACGACCGCGCCGGACTCGGTCACCAGCGGCCTGACCAGGCCCTGGTCCCAGAACGACGGACACTCCACCAGCCACATCCACCCAGGAGAACCGACCCGGGTGAACGGCCGCGGAGCGCCCGGCCACAACCGGGACAACCCCGCGAAAACCCTGTACCGGGTCCAGGACTTAAGGTTCCCTTAGCACATCTTGATCGTGTCAGTGACCGATGCCCTAGTGCGCCACGCCTCACACAGGCCGGTTCCATCACATCGCGCTCACCGAGGGGGTTAGCCTGGTAGGCGCATCAACGGATTCAAGATCGAGATCGAGACGGATAGAGGCGAGCCCAAGCCGTGTCCAGCAGCAGCCCTGCGTCACAGTTCGGCCCCAACGAGTGGCTGGTCGAAGAGATGTACGACCAGTTCCTCGCAGACCCCAGTTCAGTCGATGCCGCGTGGCACGACTTCTTCGCGGACTTCAAGCCGACGCAGAACGCTCAGGCCAAGGCGGACAACGCCCGGCAGAAGCAGGCCGACGCCAAGCCCGCCACCAACGGCCAGGCAGCGGCGCCGTCGTCGAAGGCGGTGCAGAACGCCGAGTCCGCCGCCAAGCAGACGTCGACGCCGGCCACCAAGGCCGCCGCGCCCGCGAAGCCGGCTCCGAAGGCTCCCGTGAAGGCCGCGCCGAAGACGGACGCCAAGACCGAAGCGAAGCCGCAGGCCAAGGACGAGCCGGAGTCGAAGCAGCTCCGTGGCGCCGCGGCGGCGATCGCCAAGAACATGGACGCGTCGCTGTCCGTGCCGACCGCGACCAGCGTGCGCGCGGTGCCGGCGAAGCTGATGGCGGACAACCGCATCGTCATCAACAACCACCTGAAGCGCACCCGTGGCGGCAAGATCTCCTTCACGCACCTCATCGGCTACGCCATGGTGCGGGCGCTGAAGAACTTCCCGAACATGAACCGGCACTACCAGCTGATCGACGGGAAGCCGTTCGCGATCACGCCGGAGCACGTCAACTTCGGGCTCGCGATCGACATGAAGGGCAAGGACGACTCCCGCACCCTCGTCGTGGCCTCGATCAAGGGCTGCGAGGACATGTCGTTCCTGCAGTTCTGGCAGGCGTACGAGGACATCGTCAAGAAGGCCCGCAACAACAAGCTGACCGCGGACGACTTCTCCGGCACCACCATCTCGCTGACCAACCCGGGCGGCATCGGCACCAACCACTCGGTGCCGCGCCTGCAGGCCGGTCAGGGCGCGATCATCGGCGTCGGCGCCATGCAGTACCCGGCGGCGTTCGAGGGCACCAGCGAGAAGACGCTGGTCGACCTGGGCATCAGCAAGATCATGACGCTGACCTCGACGTACGACCACCGCATCATCCAGGGCGCGGAGTCCGGCGAGTTCCTCAAGCGCATCCACCAGCTGCTGCTCGGTGAAGACGGCTTCTACGACGACGTCTTCACCAGCCTGCGCCTGCCGTACGAGCCGATCCGCTGGGTCGCCGACATCCCCGAGGGCCCGGTCGACAAGACCGCCCGCGTGATCGAGCTGATCGACGCGTTCCGGATGCGCGGTCACCTGATGGCCGACACGGACCCGCTGAACTACCGCCAGCGCAGCCACGCCGACCTGGACGTCCTGTCCCACGGCCTGACGCTCTGGGACCTGGACCGCGAGTTCCCGGTCGGCGGCTTCGCCGGCCAGGAGCGGATGAAGCTGCGCGACATCCTCGGCGTGCTGCGCAACTCGTACTGCCGCACGGTCGGCATCGAGTACACGCACATCCTCGACCCCGAGGAGCGCCGCTGGATCCAGGAGCGCGTCGAGATCCCGCACGAGAAGCCGGACCCCGCGGTCCAGAAGTACGTGCTCTCGAAGCTGAACGCCGCCGAGGCGTTCGAGACGTTCCTGCAGACCAAGTACGTCGGCCAGAAGCGGTTCTCCCTCGAAGGCGGCGAGACGGCGATCCCGCTGCTCGACACGCTGCTCGACAAGGCCGCCGAGCACGAGCTCGACGAGGTCGTCATCGGCATGCCGCACCGCGGCCGGCTGAACGTGCTCGCGAACATCGTCGGCAAGCCGATCTCGCAGATCTTCCAGGAGTTCGAGGGCAACCTCGACCCGGGCCAGGCGCACGGTTCCGGTGACGTGAAGTACCACCTCGGCGCCGAGGGCAAGTACTTCCGGATGTTCGGCGACGGCGAGACGAAGGTGTCGCTGACGGCGAACCCGTCGCACCTGGAGACCGTGGACCCGGTGCTCGAGGGCATCGTCCGCGCGAAGCAGGACCTCCTGGACAAGGGCGGCGAGGGCTACACCGTGCTGCCGGTCCTGATGCACGGCGACGCGGCCTTCGCGGGCCAGGGCGTCGTCGCCGAGACGCTGAACCTGTCGCTGCTGCGCGGGTACCGCACCGGCGGCACCGTGCACGTGATCGTCAACAACCAGGTCGGCTTCACGACCGCGCCGGAGCACTCGCGCTCCAGCCAGTACGCCACCGACGTCGCGAAGATGATCGGCTCGCCGATCTTCCACGTGAACGGGGACGACCCGGAGGCCGCGCACTGGGTGGCCAAGCTGGCCGTCGAGTACCGGCAGGCGTTCCACAAGGACGTCGTGATCGACCTGATCTGCTACCGCCGCCGCGGCCACAACGAGGGTGACGACCCCTCGATGACGCAGCCGGCGATGTACGACATCATCGACACGAAGCGCTCGGTCCGTAAGGGCTACACCGAGTCGCTGATCGGCCGTGGTGACATCTCCGTCGAGGAGGCCGAGGCCGCGCTGCGCGACTTCTCGAGCCAGCTGGAGCACGTCTTCAACGAGGTCCGCGAGCTGGAGAAGCACCCGGCGAAGGCGAGCCCCTCGGTCGAGGAGGAGCAGCAGGTCCCGGCGAAGGTGACGACGTCGATCTCGAGCGAGACGCTGGAGCACATCGGCGACGCGTTCGTGAACGTGCCGGAGGGCTTCACGCCGCACCCGCGCGTCAAGCCGGTCATGGAGCGCCGCCACAAGATGTCGCGCGAAGGCGACATCGACTGGGCGTTCGGCGAGCTGCTGGCGTTCGGGTCCCTCGCGCTGGAAGGCCGGCTCATCCGGCTGTCCGGCCAGGACTCGCGGCGCGGCACCTTCACCCAGCGGCACTCGGTGTTCATCGACCGCAAGACCGGCCAGGAGTACTCGCCGCTGCAGAACCTGGCCGACGGCCAGGGCCGCGTGATGATCTACGACTCGGCGCTGTCGGAGTACGCGGCCGTCGGCTTCGAGTACGGCTACTCGGTGGCGAACTCCGAGGCGCTCGTGATGTGGGAGGCGCAGTTCGGTGACTTCGTCAACGGCGCGCAGACCGTCATCGACGAGTACATCTCCTCGGGCGAGGCCAAGTGGGGCCAGCGCTCCGACGTCGTGCTGCTGCTGCCGCACGGCCACGAGGGCCAGGGCCCGGACCACACCTCCGGCCGCATCGAGCGCTTCCTGGCGCTGTGCGCCGAAGGCTCGATGACCGTCGCGGTGCCCTCCACCCCGGCGAACTACTTCCACCTGCTGCGCCGCCACGCCCTCGACGGGATCCAGCGCCCGCTGGTCGTCTTCACGCCGAAGTCGATGCTGCGCAACAAGGCCGCGACGTCGGCGACGAGCGACTTCACCGGCCAGTCCCGGTTCATGTCGGTCATCGACGACGTGACGCCGGACCCGGCGAAGGTCCGCAAGGTGCTGCTGACCTCCGGGAAGCTGTACTGGGAGCTGGTGGCCGAGCGCACGAAGCGCGAGGCGGACGACGTCGCGATCGTGCGGATCGAGCAGTACTACCCGCTGCCGAAGAAGAAGCTGCTGGCGGCGCTGGAGCGCTACACCAACGCGACGCAGGTCGCGTGGGTCCAGGAGGAGCCGGAGAACCAGGGTGGGTGGCCGTTCTTCGGCCTGAACCTGCCCCGGAAGTTCCCGGAGGTGCTCTCGGGCCTGCAGGTCGTCTCGCGGCGTCCGATGGCGGCGCCGTCGGCCGGCTCGTCGAAGGTGCACGAGGTGGAGCAGAAGGCGCTGATCTCCAAGGCGTTCGACTGATCGCTTGACCACGGAAAAGGCCCCCGCACCTCGTGTGCGGGGGCCTTTTCCGTGCTAGCTCATCGACTCCGACGCCGCCTCCGCGAGCTTGTGCGCGTTCCGCCGGCAGCGATCCATGTTCCGGTCCTGCTCGTCGGCCGCCTGGACGATCACGATGGCTTCGACGTTGCCCTGGTAGAAGTGCACCCCGCACTGCAGGCTGCTGCTGGCGTGGAAGTCGACGTCCGCGGCCTTCGTCGCCTGCCCGATCCCGGCGGTGATCGGCTTGCCGCCGTCTTCCACCGCGTTGTCGTACCCCGCGGCGGACCACCTCGTGCCCGCGCCCGATCCGGGTGTCTTCGACTCCGACAGGTACATCGTCACCTGACCCGACGACGACCCGGACTTCATCCAGGAGCAGCTCAGCTGGGTCATCGTGACGTCGTCGTTCGACGTGCCGGCTGGCTCCGGCGCGTCGTCGCGCAGCAGCGGCGGCAGGCCGTCCATCCGGCTGCCGACCTCCGGGCACCGCGGCAGCGACGTGTACTTGTCCGGCTCCGCGGGCGCCGAGGTCGACGACGGCGGGGCCGCCACCGTGTGCTTGTCCGGCTTGAGGAGGAAGAACGCGCCCACACCCAGCCCGGCGACCACGAGCACCCCGGCCACGACCAGCACGATCACCAGCGCCGTCTTCCCGCCGCCGCGCTGGGGCGGTGGCGGGTAACCCGGGTAGTACGGCTGTTGTTGCTGGTACGGGTACTGCGGTCCCTGCTGCACCTCTCGGAGGGTAAGTGATGCGCGTGCCCGGAGTGGGCGTTTCGGGAAGAACCACTCGGACGGTCGGGGCTCGCGAAAAGGAGTTCGCCGACGCCCGCTTCGCACGGCATGCTGACGCCCATGCTCATCCGCCGCGAGTCGCCCGACGACCGGGCCGCCGTCCACACCGTCCACGCCGAGGCCTTCCGCCGCGAGGCGGGCGTGACTCCCGTCGAAGCCCCGCTCGTCGACGAGCTCCGGGCCGAGGGGGACCTGATCGGCGCGTTGTCGTTCGTCGCGGTCCGCGACGGCGAGGTCGTCGGGCACGTCTGCTGCAGCACGGCGCGGCTCGGCGACGACACCGGCGTCGCGGTCGGTCTCGGCCCGCTCGGCGTGCTGCCCGCGCACCACCGCACCGGCGTCGGTTCGGCGCTGGTGCACACGGTTCTCGGCGCGGCGGACGCCCTGGGTTACGGCCTCGTCGTGCTCCTCGGCGACCCGGCCTACTACTCGCGTTTCGGGTTCGTGCTCACGTCGGCGCTCGGCGTCACGCCGCCGGATCCGGGCTGGGCCCAGCACTTCCAGGCGCGCACGCTCACGGCGTACCAGCCCACGCACCGAGGCGCGTTCGAGTACGCGCCGGCCTTTTCCCGGATCTGAACAGGAGCCCGCGCATGTACGAACCCCGCTCGTCGGTCGGTGTCCGGATCAACCGCGAGCAGCCGCCGTCGCGGCTGCGTGAGCTGGCCCGGCAGGCCGAGGCGGCCGGGCTCGACGAGCTGTGGCTGGTCGAGGACTGCTTCTGGGCGGCCGGGATCGCGACGATCGCCACCGCGCTGGAGACGACGTCGACGATCAAGGTCGGCATCGGGGTCATGCCGGTGGTGGCGCGCAACCCGGCGATCGCGGCCATGGAGCTCGCGGCGCTGGCGGAGCTGCACCCGGGACGGCTGATCGCCGGGTTCGGTCACGGCGTCCCGTCGTGGATGAAGCAGATCGGCGCGTACCCGGCGTCCCCGCTGGCGGCGCTGGAGGAGACGCTCGTCGCGGTCCGGCGCCTGCTCGCGGGCGAGCGCGTTTCGGTGTCCGGGCGGCACGTCTCGCTGGACGAGGTGGAGCTGGTGTTCCCGCCGGCCGAGGCGCCGCCGCTGGTGGCGGGCGTCCGGCGCCCGAAGTCCCTGGCGATCGCGGGTGCGACGGCGGACGGCACGATCCTCGCCGAGCCGTCACCTCCGGAGTACGTCCGCTCGGCTCGGGCGGCCATCGAACCCGGGCGTTCGGCGGCGGGCGCCCCGGCGAGTCACACGGTGGTGACGTACAACTGGCTCGCGCTGGGCGATCCCGAGCGGGCGCGCCTCACGGTGGCGGAGTCGCTGACGCCGGGCGCCCGGGTCCAGGTGGCGGACTTGCCGTTCGCTACGGAGCTGCTCGGGCTGGTGGACTCGGCGTCCACAGTGGACGAACTGGCGGCGGGCCTGCGCCCGGAGTGGATCGAGCAGCTGGCCGTCTGCGGCGACCTGGCGTCGTGCGTGGCCCGGGTCCGCGCGCTGCACGAAGCCGGCAGCGGGTCGGTGGTCCTGCTGCCACTGCCGGAGGAGCCGCCGGAGCGGGGCATCGAGGACGCGGGCCGGGTGGCGGCCGCCCTGCGCTAGTGCCCGGCCGGGCGGAGGCCGTCCATCAGGAGGTTCAGCAGGCGAGCGGCCTTGGCTTCCCGCTCGGGCCGGGGCGCCACGGTGAAGATGCCGACGAGGGACGCGGCGATGTCTTCGGCGGTGACGTCCGAGCGGAGGTCGCCCGCCGCACTACCGGCGTCGAGGATCGTGGTGATGGCCGTCAGCAGCTCGGTCCGGGTCTGGGCATGGGCGATCTCGCCCGACTCGATCATCGCGAGCAGCGTGTCGAGCATGCCGTTCTTGGTCGCGATCCAGTCCCCGAACAGGTCCATCCAGCGCCGCATCGCCGCGGCCGGGGGCACCTGGCCGAGCAGGTCGCGGGCGCCGGTCGTCAGCCGCACGACCTGGTCGCGGTAGACCGCGTCGACCAGCGACTCGCGGGTCGGGAAGTGCCGGTACAGCGTGGCGATGCCGACCCCGGCCTCGCGGGCGATCGCCCGCATCGACGGCTCGGCGTCGGCCGCCGCGAACATGCGGGTCGCCACCGCGAGCAGCTGGTCGCGGTTGCGGGTCGCGTCGGCCCGTGGTGTGCGCGTCTCTGACTCAGCCAAAACGGAACATGCTCCGATTGTGTTAGGGTGGTCCAGGTAAACGGAGCATAGTCCGTTTCATCTTCCCTCGGTGCCAAGGAGACAGATCCACATGCAGGAACAGAGCAGGGCGGTCCAGCTCGACGCGTTCGGCGGCCCCGAGGTCCTGGACGTTCGCGAGGTCTCCGCTCCGCAGGCCGGTCCGGGACAGCTCCGCGTGCGGGTCACCGCGGCCGGCCTGAACCCGATGGACTGGATCATGACCGCCGACGCGGACACGGCCGCCCGGTTCGGCCTGAGCCTCCCGGCCGGGTTCGGGACCGACTACGCGGGTGTGGTCGACCAGGTCGGCGACGGGGTGACCGGCTTCGCGCCGGGTGACCGGGTGTTCGGGGGCGCGCTGTCCCGCGCGGTCGCCGGCTTCGTGGTGGTCGACCCGGCCGGGGCGGTCGCGGCGAACGAGGCCCACCACACCCCCGACGGCGTCGACGACCGCACCGCCGCCACCCTCGCCATCGCCGGCCGCACGGCGTCCGCCGCCCTCGCCGTGGTCGGCCCCGGCCCGGACGACACGGTGCTGATCGGCGGCGCGGCGGGCGGGGTCGGGGTGTTCGCCGTCCAGCTGGCCCGGATCGCGGGAGCGCGCGTGATCGGCACGGGATCGGCGTCCTCGGCCGACTTCCTGCGCGAGCTCGGAGCCGAGCCGGTCGTCTACGGCGACGGCCTGGCCGACCGGGTCCGGGCCCTCGCGCCCGGCGGGATCACCGCCGCCCTCGACCTGCACGGGACGGACACCGTGCACACCGCACGGGAACTCGGTGTCCCGGACAGCCGTATCTGCACCATCGCCGCGCAGCTCGACGGCGTGTCCGCGGCCAACGGCGCGAACGCCGCTCCCGGCGCCCTGGAAGAGCTCGCCCGCCTGGTCGCGGCGGGCCGGCTCCGGGTGCCGATCGCGGCGAGCTTCCCGATCGAGCAGATCCGCAACGCGGCCGAACTGCAGGCCGGCCGGCACGTGAAGGGCAAGGTCGTCATCGACCTCTAGACCAAGGGGAACGGCGTGGGCCGCGTGTCCTCGTCGCCGTCCCGGCCGGCCCTCGACCACTGACTTCGGGGTAGCGCCTGCACTACCCCGAAGTCGGCGGCCGGCCCCAGGGTGGGGTGCCCCCGCCCCGGCCAGGATCGCTTCCATGACCAGGAACCGGAAAACCACCGCCGTCCTCGCCGTCGCGGCGATCGCGACCGGCACGCTCTTCGCCCCGGCGGCCGCCGAAGCGGCCCAGCCGGACCCCGTCCGCGCGCTGACGCAGGCGGCGTTTCCCCTGCGCACCACCGAACCCGGCCGCGACACCAGCGACTTGCGGGCGCTGGGCGCGATGATCGGTGACGCCCAGGTGACCGGCCTCGGCGAAGCGACCCACGGCTCCCACGAGTTCTTCGCGATGAAGGAGCGGCTCTTCCGCTACCTCGTCGAGGAGAAGGGCTTCACCACCTTCGCCCTCGAAATGAGCTGGTCCGCGGGCCTCCGGATCGACGAGTTCCTCCAGACCGGCACCGGTGACGCGCGCACGGTCACCAAGGCCGCCCTCGCCGGCTCGCCGTGGGACCGCGAGGAGTTCGTCCACCTCGTCGAGTGGATGCGCGACTACAACCGTCACCACCCCGCCCGGCCCGTCCACCTCCTCGGCGACGACCTCAGTGCCCCGACCGTGGACGACGAGTTCTTCGGCCGGGTGACCGGCTACGTCCAGCGGACCCACCCCGAGTCACTGGCCCGGCTGAACGAGCTCTACACCGGCCTGCGCCCGATCGACGACGTCTACGCCTACCTCGCCAAGCCGCTCGCGGAGCGCCAGCGGCTCGCGGCCCAGGCCCAGGAAGCCCTCGATCTGGTGCAGGGCCTCGGCGACGACTGGGTGGCGCAGGACGCCCGGTCCATCGCCCAGACCGCGAAGTTCCTCACGATCGACCTCGCCGATCCGGCCTCGGTCGCGACGTCCCAGCGTTTCCGCGACGAGGTGATGGCGCAGAACGTCGTCTGGTGGCAGCGGCACACCGGCGACAAGATCCTGCTGTCCGCGCACAACGGCCACGTCGGCTACGTCTCCGGCGATCCCGGGCGGTACCCCAAGACGCAGGGCTCGTTCCTGCGCGACACGCTCGGCGCGAACTACGTCGCCACGGGCTTCACCTTCGACCGCGGTTCGTTCCTGTCGCAGGACGAAGCCGGTACCTGGCAGAAGTTCACGGTCGGCGCCGCCGGCCCCGGATCGAACGAGTACACCCTCGACCAGGTCCGCTACCAGGACTACTACCTCGACATGCGGACCGCGCCGGCCGCGGCCCGCGCCTGGCTGGACGTCGCCCGGCCGACCTACGACATCGGGACGGCGTTCCCCGTCGACCCGGCGGACATCGCGCTCGCCCGGTCCTACGACCTGCTCGCCCACCTCCACGACGTCCACGAGGCGGCGGTGGCTAGGCCCTGAGGTTGTTGCGGGCCAGGAAGTCTTCGGCGATGTCGAGGGGGTTGCGCTTCTCCTCGGTGAACTCCACGTTCAGCTGGGTGAGCTGGTCGGTGGTCAGCGCCGCCGAGACGCGGTTGAGCGCGGCCACCTCCGCCGGGGACAGCGTTCCCTTCGCGACGAGCGGCACGATGTTCTGCGCCGGGAACATGTTCTTGTCGTCGGTGAGCGGGACGAACCCGTTGGCCTTGATGGTGGACGACGTGCTGAACAGGTCCGCCACCTGGACGTCACCGGACTTGAGCGCCGCCACCGTCACCGGGCCGCCGGTGTCGGTGGTCCGGATCTCCTTGAACTCGCAGCCGTAGAGCGTCTTGATCTTGTCCTTCCAGCGGCTACTCCACTGGCCCGGCCCGCCGAACACCAGGTCCTTGCAGCGCTTTCCCAGGTCGGAGAACGTCTTCACCCCGGAGGACGCCAGCTCCGGCCCGACGACCAGCAGGTCCTTGTCTTCGGCGGGCGCCTGGTCCAGCACCTCGAAGCCGGCCGGCACCTTCTGCTTCAGCTGCGTGTAGACGTCCTGCGGCGTGGTCGCCTGGGTGTCCTTGTCGAAGTACCGCAACAGGTTCCCGCTGTAGTCGGGCACGACCGACAGCGACTTGTCCTGCAGCGCCTTGACCACGACCTCGCGGCTGCCCACCGGCGGCCGCACGGTGACGTTCTCCGCACCCGCGTTCTTCAGCGCCCCGGCGTAGATCTGGGCCAGCAGCAGGCTTTCCCCGACGTCGGACGCGCCGATGATGATGTCGCCGTTCGAGCCGCCCTCACCGCCGCCCGCCAGCGGGTTGCCGCAGCCGGCCACCAGCACCAAGGCGGCGAGCACACCGGCCAGCCGTTTCATGCCGCCACCTTCTTGCCGGTCGCCGCCGCCGTCGCCAGCCGGACCCCCTTGGGGACCAGCGCGCGGTTCAGCAGCGCGAACAGGACGTCGAGCACGATCGCCAGCAGCGTGGTCAGCAGCGCGCCGGCGATCACCTCCGAATAGTCCAAAATGGCCAGTCCGTCGAGCAGGAACCGGCCCAGGCCACCGAGTCCGACGTACGCGGCCACCGCGGCGGTCGCCACGAGCTGCAGCACGGCGTTGCGGATGCCGCCCAGCACCAGCGGCAGCGAGATCGGGACCTCGACCTTCCACAGCCGTTGCCAGCCGGTCATCCCGATGCCCTGGGCCGCGTCGACGACACCGTGGTCGGTCGCCTGCAGCCCGGCGTACGTGCCGGCCAGGATCGGCGGCACGGCCAGCACGACCAGGCCGATGATCGTCGAGGTGACGCTCTCGGTGAAGAGCAGGAACAGGAACGTGACGAGCCCCAGCGTCGGCAGCGCGCGGATCGCGTTGCCGGCGCTCACCAGCGCGACTCCGCCGCGTCCGGTGTGGCCGACGAACAGTCCCAACGGGACGGCGATCACCAGGGCGATCACCAGGGCCAGCAACGTGTAACCGAGGTGCTCCAGCAGCCGCTGCGGGATGCCGTCGGGGCCGGACCAGTGCGCCGGGTCGCCGAACCAGTGGAAGAGATCGGTGATCATGCGACGGCCACCCCCGTGTTCCCGGCGCGTTCCCAGGGGGTCAGCAGGGTCCGGATCCCGACCAGCACCAGGTCGACGACCAGGGCCAGCACCAGCGTCAGCACGATGCCGACGACGATCGGCGAGAAGTACTCCCGCTGGAAGCCGTCGGTGAACAGCACGCCGAGCCCGCCGGTGCCGATCAGCGCGCCGACGCTGACCAGGCTGATGTTGCTGACCGACGCCACCCGCACGCCGGCCGCGAGGACCGGGACCGACAGCGGCAGCTCCACGGCGAAGAACTTGCGCACCGGCTTGTACCCGACGGCGGTGGCCGCGGCGGTCACCGACGGCGGCACCGCGTCCAGCGCGTCGAGCACCGGGCGCACCAGCAGCGCGGTGGTGTAGATCGTCAGCGCGACGACGACGTTGATGCTGTCGAGGATCTTCGACCCGATCAGGCCGGGGATGACGACGAACAGCGCGAGCGACGGGATCGTGTAGAGCAGGTTGGCCAGCACCATGAGCACCGACCGCGCCGGCGCCCAGCGGTGCCCGAGCCAGCCGGCCGCGATCGCCAGCACGATGCCGATGACCAGCGGCAGCAGCGCGAGGTAGACGTGATCACCGAGGTCGCCGAGGATCTGCTCGCGGTTGTTGCCGCTGCCCAGGTACCGCCCGAGCTCGTCGAAGAAGCTCATGACGCCTGCGGGGTCGCCTCGATCACGTCGAGCACTTGACGGGCGAGCACCCCGCCGAGCACGCGGTGGTCGTCGTCGACGACCACGCCGAGGCTGGCGGGCGACGACAGCGCGGCGTCGAGCGCGCCGCGGATCGGGGTGCCGCGGATCCACAGTGAACCGCCGGCGACGAGGTCGTCTTCGGACAGTGCGCCGTCCACTGTGGAGTTCGGGGGCAGCCAGCCGCGCGGCTGCTTGTCGGTGTTGACGACGAGGCGCCAGCCGTCGCTCGCGGGCACCGAAGAGCCGATCTCGACCAGCTCGAGGTCCTTGATCTCGACGCCGTCGGCGGAGAGGAACGACAGCCCGCGGTAACCGCGGTCGCGGCCGACGAACGACGCGACGAAGTCGTCCACCGGGTGGCGCAGCACGTCGGCGGGGGTGCCGTACTGGGCGAGCACGCCGCCGACGCGCAGCACCGCGACCTTGTCGCCGAGCCGGACGGCCTCGTCGATGTCGTGCGTGACGAACACGATCGTCTTGCCCAGCTGCGACTGCAGCCGCAGCAGCTCGTCCTGCAGGCCTTCGCGCACGACCGGGTCGACCGCGGAGAACGGCTCGTCCATCAGCAGCACCGGCGAGTCCGCGGCGAGCGCGCGGGCGACGCCGACACGCTGCTGCTGACCGCCCGAGAGCTGCGCCGGGTACCGCTTGCCGACCTCGACCGGCAGGCCGATGGTCTCGAGCAGCTCGGCCGCGCGCTTGCGGGCCTTCGCCTTGTCCCAGCCGGACAGCAGGGGCACGGTGGCGATGTTGTCCAGGACCGTCCTATGTGGAAAGAGGCCGGCGTGCTGGATGACGTAGCCGATGCCGCGGCGCAGCAGGGCCGGGTCGCCCTCGGCGACGTCCTTGCCGTCCAGCAGCACCTGGCCGCCGGTGGGCTCGATCATCCGGTTGATCATCCGCAGCGACGTCGTCTTGCCGCAGCCGGACGGGCCGACGAACACGGTGATCGTGCCGTCCTCGACCGTCAGGTTCAGCTTGTCGACGGCGACCGTCCCATCGGGATACTGCTTGGTCACGTCGCGGAATTCGATCGTCACTTGCCCACTCCCCGTGTCAGGTCCAATCGACCGTAGCCGAGTCGGCGGTGGTTGGCACGCTGTTCCGGCAGGTGGTGACTAGGGTTGTGGCCCGTGAAGGCACTCGACGACGTCCTCGCCGCGCACGGCGTCGGCGTCCGCCCGTTGTACCGCGTCATCGACCTGCTGCGCACCGGCGACCACGACCTCGGCGAGCTGGTCCGGCTGAGCACGGCGCCGCGCCGCAGCGTGGAGGACGTGCTCGCGGCGCTGGGTGACGACCTCGACCGCAGCGGCGACCGGCTGCGCCTGTCCCCCGGCGTCGCCGCGTCGTACCTGCGGTACAGCACCCCCCGCTACGCCGACCCGCTCGACGAAGCCGTGGCCACGCACGAGTTGCTGCCGAAGGTCGCCGAGTGGGTGGCCGAGGTGCCGCCGCCGCTGGCCGCGCTCGACCACGTGCAGGCCACGCCGGAGACGGTGCTGCGCCGGGCGCTGTGGCTCGACGCGCGCTACGACCTGGCGTCGGCGAACCTGCTGTTCCTCGGCGACCACGACCTGACGTCGCTGGCGGTGCGGGCGGTCTGCCCGTCGGCGTCGCTGACCGTCGTGGACCTCGACGAGCGGGTGCTCGCCTACCTGGACGACCGCGGGGCCGGGGAGATCCGGACCGCGCACGCGGACCTGCGTGTCGGCCTGCCGCCCGCCGTGGCCGGCCGCGCCGACCTGGTGTTCAGCGACCCGCCGTACACGCCGGAGGGCATGGGCCTGTTCGCCGCGCGCGGGGTGCAGGCGCTGCGGGAGCCGAGCGAGGGACGGCTGCTGTTCGCCTACGGCTACAGCCCGCGGCACCCGGCGCTGGGCGCGCAGGTGCAGCGTTCGCTGGCGACGCTCGGGCTGACGTTCGAGGCGATCCTGCCGGGCTTCAACAGCTACTTCGGCGCGCAGGCGATCGGCAGCGCGGCCGACCTGTACGTCTGCCAGCCGACGGCGAAGGCCAAGAAAGTCCGCAGCGGCAAGGCGATCTACACGCACGGACCGCAATCGGTCGAAGCGGCCGGGACAAAACCGGCGCTGCTGGAGAAGCTGAAGGAGATCGCCGTCGCGGACGGCCTGTCGTTCGAGTCGCGCCCGGTGGACTGGTCGATCTCCGGGCCCGAGGGTGACGCGGTCGCGATGGACCTCTCGGCCGACCCGGGCCCGTGGCTGCTGCGCACCCTCCTGGGCACGAACGCCCGGCGGCTCGCGATGCTGCTGCCGAACGCGCACCCGGACCTGGCGGACCAGGCGTCCCAGACGGCCCTTGCGGCGCTGGTCGCGGGCAAGTACGCGCTGCGGTACCTGCGGAGCACGCCGGACAACCGGCACGCGGTGGTGGTCGCGGACGCGGTGGAGCACCAGAGCGAGGTGCTGACCCGAGCCCACGCCCGCCTGGCGAACGTCTCCCTCGACGTCCCCGAAGACCTGCAGGACCTGCGCCTGGTCGACGTCCCCCGCCACCGCCTCCCCGCCCTGCTCGGCCTCTGAACGCGCCAAAAGCGGCACTTTCACGTGAAAGTGCCGCTTTTGACAGGGACTGTCAGGCGGTGACGCCGTCCGCTTCCGCGGCCTTCGCCACCGCGGCCGCGACCTCGGGGGCCACGCGCGGGTCGAGCGGGCTCGGGACGATGCGGTCCGGGCCCAGGTCGTCCATCGCGACCGAGACGATCGCCTCGGCGGCCGCGAGCTTCATGTTCTCGGTGATCGCCCGCGCGCCGGAGTCCAGCGCGCCGCGGAAGACACCTGGGAACGCCAGCACGTTGTTGATCTGGTTCGGGAAGTCGCTGCGGCCCGTCGCCACGATCGACGCGTAGCGCGCCGCGACGTCCGGGTGGACCTCCGGGTCCGGGTTGGACAGTGCGAACACGATGCCGCCGCCCGCCATGCGGCCCAGCAGCGTCTCGTCGATCGTCGCGCCGGACAGGCCGAGGAAGACGTCCGCGCCTTCGAGCGCGTCCGCCAGGCCACCCTGGATCCCGGCCTTGTTCGTCGTCTGCGCCAGGTGCGCCTTGATCGGGTTCAGGCCGTCACGGCCGGTGTGGATGACGCCGCGCGAGTCGAGCACGGTGACGTCGCCGATGCCGGCCTCCTGCAGGATCCGCGCGCAGGCCACACCCGCCGCGCCGGCTCCGGAGATGACCACGCGCTGGTCGGCGATCGCCCGGTCCAGCACCAGGTTCGCCCCGCGCAGCGCGGCCAGCGTGACGATCGCCGTGCCGTGCTGGTCGTCGTGCATGACCGGGCAGTCGAGCGCCTCCTTGAGCTTGTCCTCCAGCTCGAAGCAGCGCGGCGCGGAGACGTCCTCGAGGTTGACGGCGCCGTACGACGGGCGCAGCCGCACCAGCGTTTCGACGATTTCGTCGACGTCGGTGGTGTCCAGCACCAGCGGGATCGAGTCGAGCCCGCCGAAGGTCTTGAAGAGGACCGACTTGCCTTCCATGACCGGCAGCGACGCGCTGGCGCCGATGTCGCCGAGACCGAGCACCGCTGTGCCGTCGCTCACCACGACGACCAGCCGGTCCGCCCACGTGTACCGCTTGGCCTTGGCCGCGTCCTCGGCGATCGCGCGGCTCACCTTCGCCACACCGGGGGTGTAGGCGATCGAAAGGTCACGCGGGCTGGAAATCGGGCGGGTGGCCGCCACCGAGAGCTTGCCGCCCTCGTGCCCGGTGAAGATCTCTTCGTCGGTGACCGGCGCAACGGTGCCGGAGGGGTCGTTCATGGGGTTTCCTGTCGTCGTTTCCGTCATTCCTTCAGTGGGAATGACGGAACTCGCGGTTCGAACGTGGGTCACTGGAATTCTCCTGGGCCTGCGAGCGGGGGGACCAGGCAGCAGGCGAAGACACACCCGGCTACCTGGTGTTCTCCTCCGGCACGGCAGCCCAGCGCGGTAGCGCCGGCCTGTCGGCGAAGCGTCTCGTCGGCCATCGGTGCCGTGGGTGTGGCGATGGCCGCGGACGCGGCGGTCCCGTCATTGTGACAGGAGCCTTGCCACCGGTGACCCCTCGGTGCGGTTGACGTCACACATTCCCCAGTTTCCCCAATTCCCAAGACGTCCGTCCGGTTTTCTTGGCGCCCGATAAGGTGACGCCATGCAATTCCGCCGGCTGCGCGTCCCGGACGCCTTCGAGTTCACCCCCCGGGCGTTCCCCGACGACCGGGGCCTGTTCACCGCCCCCTTCCAGGAAGACGCCTTCCGCGAAGCGGCCGGCCACCCGCTCCGGCTCGGCCAGTCCAACCACAGCGTGTCCCGCCGCGGCACGATCCGCGGCATCCACTTCGCCGATACCCCGCCCGGCCAGGCGAAGTACGTCTACTGCGCCAACGGCTCGCTGCTCGACGTCATCGTCGACGTGCGGACGGGCTCGCCGACGTTCGGCCAGTGGGACGCCGTGCGGCTCGACGCCGACCGGTACAACGCCGTGTACCTCGCCGAAGGCCTCGGGCACGGCTTCATCGCGCTCGAAGACGGCACCGCGATGGCCTACCTCTGCTCCGAGCCCTACAACCCGGGCGGCGAACACGGGATCACCCCGCTCGACCCGGCGCTGGACCTGCCGTGGCCGTCGGACATCGCGCACGTCCTGTCCGAGAAGGACCGCAACGCGCCGACGCTGGCCGAGGCGCAGGAGCAGGGCCTGCTCCCGGCGTACGACGACTGCGTCGCCTACTACGACAAGCTGCGCTCCGCGCACTGACCGCCTTCGCTCCGCCTCGGGCGGAGAACTTGCCGACTTAGTATGCGCGCATATAGTCTGCCCGCATGACACTTTACGAGTACACCCACACCGAGACGTCCACCGCGCCCGCCGCCGCCATCTGGCCACTCTGGGCGGACACCGCCCGCTGGCCGGAGTGGGACGAGGGCGTGCGCTCGGTGGTCCTCGACGGCCCGTTCGAGGCCGGCGTCAGCGGCACGATGACGATGGACGGCATGCCACCGATCCCGTTCACCCTGACCGAGGTCACCGACGGCCGGAGCTTCACCGACGAGACTCGCCTACCGGACGCGCTGCTGCGGTTCGAGCACGTCCTCACCGAGGTCGACGGCGGCACGGAGATCACCTACCGCGTCACCATCGACGGTCCCGAGGAGCTGGGTCCGCAGGTCACCGAAGACACTCCGGACGCGATGCGCGCGCTCGCGCGGCTTGCTGAAGCATCGCGGGTATGACAGCCCCGGAGTCCCGCCTGCCCGGCCCCGACCGCAGCCCCGGCTTCCTGCTGTGGCGCGTGACGCTGGCCTGGCAGCGGGCGATGCGGGCCGCGCTGGCCCCGCACGATCTCACGCACGTCCAGTTCGTGCTGCTGACCACCACGTGGTGGCTCACCCGCTCCGGCAACGCGCCGACCCAGCGGCAGCTGGCCGAGCAGGCCGGCACCGACACGATGATGACCAGCCAGGTCGTCCGCAAGCTCGCCGAGCGGGGGCTGCTGGAGCGTGCGGACGACCCGGCCGACGCCCGCGCGAAGCGGCTCCAGATCACCGCGCCGGGCCTGGAGCTGGTCGCGAAGGCACTGAAGGACGTCGAGGCCGCCGACGCGTCGTTCTTCGACGGCGTCGGCAGCGATTTCACCGACTCACTGGCGAAGCTCAGCCCTTGACGTCTTCGGCGAGGACACGCTCGATGTTGCGCTCGGCCAGCGCCGTGATCGTCACGAACGGGTTGACGCCGGTGCTGCCCGGGATCAGCGAGCCGTCGGTGACGTACAGGTTCCGGTAGCCCCGGACCCGGCCGTAGTCGTCGGTCGCCTCACCCAGCACCAGCCCGCCGAGCGGGTGGTAGGTGAAGCGGTTCTCGAACGGGCGGGTGTCGCCGAACAGGTCGTACCGGTAGATCGTCCGGTTCGCCCGGTTGATCTGGTCGAACAACGCCTTCGCGGCGTCGATCGACGGCTGCCCCTGCGACGCCGTCCAGTGCAGCTTCGCCGAGTCGCTCGCGGCGTCGTAGCTGAAGTGGCCGCGCTCGGGGTTCTTGGTGATGGCCAGGTAGAGGCTCACCCAGGTCTCGATGCCGGCCGGCACCGGCGCGATCTCGGCGAACGCCGGGTGCACCGGGTCGGCCCAGTTGTCGATGCCGAGCGCGGGCATCCCGGCCTGCAGGCTGCCGGTGGTGTCCCAGAGGTGGTTGGCGCGCCCGAGCATGACGTTGCCGTTGGTGCCCCAGCCCTGCCCGACCCGCTCGTCGAGCGCCGGGAGCCGTCCGGTGTCGCGGGCGCGCACCAGCAGCTCGGTCGAGCCGAGGCTGCCCGCGCCGAGGAACAGGTGCTTCGTGGTGACGTGCTTGGTGGCGAGGACCGTGCCGTGTTCGTCGATTTCGCGCACGACCAGGGTGTACGCGCCGTCGGGCTGGTGGATGATCTCGCGGACCTCGTGCAGCGTCTGGATGGTCACGTGGCCGGTGCCGAGCGCGGCGGCGAGGTAGGACTTGTCGAGCGAGCGCTTGCCGTGGTTGTTGCCGTAGATGACCTCGGACGCGTCGGCCGAGCGCGCCACGGTGCCCGCCTCTTCGCGGCGCAGGTAGTCCATGTCGTAGACGCTGGGCACGAACACGGTGCCGAACCCGGCCTTGCGCGCGGCTTTCCGCGAGACGCGGGCGTACCGGTAGGACCGGCACGTCTCGAACCACCGCGGGTCGACGACGTTGACCCCGAGCCCGGCCCGGGCGCGCGGGAAGTACTTGCCGTACATCTCTTCGGCGTCGACCCGCGGCAGGATCTCCTCGAAGTAGGAGCGCTTCGGCGTCACCGCCATCGCGCCGTTGACCAGGGAACCTCCGCCGACACCACGGCCGAGGTAGACGGACATGTCGCCGTGGTTCACGCGGTCGAGCACCCCGGCGTGGCGCTTGATGTCGCGGTTGGCGAGGTCGAGCCAGAGGAACGACGCGAGCGGCGCTTCGGTGCGGTTCTTGAACCACATCGACCGTTCGTCCGGGGTGAGCATCGGGCAGAAGACCTTGCCGTCGGCGCCCGGGGTGGTCCAGAGCTTGCCCATCTCGAGCATCAGGGTGGGCACGCCGGCCTCGCCGAGCCGCAACGCCGTCACCGCGGCGCCGTAGCCGGTGCCGATCACCACGGCCGGGACGTACCCGGGCAACGGCGTGGCGCTCGCGGACCGCGTGGAGACGGTGGTCAGCCCGAGGGCGGCGGCGGAGCTGAGCGCGGAGAGGCCGAGAAAGCGGCGGCGGGTGAAGGGGGACATGATCACGATCGTGACGGATCGAGTGAACGGTGTTAACTAAATGGACTCTGTTTCACCCGGTCGAGGGAAATCTCGGGCCTTCCCCTGGGGGCGATCCCGGATGTCCCCATCGGACGTCCTCGCCAGGCTGACGCCATGAAACTTCTCGCATGGGCCGCGGCCGGGGTCGCCGTGGCCGCACTGGGGTCCACCCTCGCGTTCGCCTCACCGGCGCACGCCGACGAACTGCCGACGTTCGACTTCACCGACTGCCCGGCGCCGCCCGCGAACGCCGACCCGGGCACGTGGCGCTGTGAAGCCTTTGTCTCCCAAGGAAAACTCACCATCGGCGGACAGGAGATCCCGCTCGGCGAAGTGCGCCTGACCTTCAGCGAAGGCCAGGTGAACGGCCAGTACGCCCAGGAGTTCGGCGCGCTGCGGCACGCTCCGGTGCGCGTCCCCGGCCTGGCCGGCACCACGATCCAGCTGCGCTACGGCGGTTTCTCGGACTTCCAGAGCAACGACGAGCGCCGGGGTGAGCTGGACGTCTACGCCGTGCTCCGGCATCCCTTGCTGGGCAAGGACTGCAGCATCGGCACCGCGGCGAAGCCGTTGCACACCGTCGTCCACGACGACCCGGCGGTCCCGCCCAGGGTGATTTCCCAGAACCCGGTGACGGCCTACCGCGGCGTCATCGACTCCGGCCTGGCGCTGCCGGCGACGCAGGGCTGCGGCCCGCTCGGCAAGCTCGCCGACCGGAAGCTGGGCCTGCCGTCGCCGTCCGGCGAGAACACGTTCCAGCAGGCGTCGTACGTGCAGTACAAGCCGCTCTAACGCCGCTTCGGGGTCACCCAGATGGTGATCGTCCCGGTGACCACCGGCTTGCCACGCGTGTCGGAAATGGTCACCGGGACCGGGAGCTCGAACCCCTCGTCGCCGAACTCCGGCAGCTCGGGCAGCGACGCCACCGCGCGCAGGCCCGTCTCGGCCTTCGCGACGTACTCGACGTTCATGCCCTTCGGCAGCCAGCGGTGCGTCGGCGGGACCGTCGCCTCGGCGAGCATGCCCATCGCGATCTCGGCGAGGTTGCAGGCCGCGATCGCGTGGAACGTGCGGATGTGGTTGTGAACACCCCACCACTTCGGGGCACTCACCTCGCAGTGGCCGGGTCGCAGCTCGCGCACCGAGGGCAGCACCGTGCCGAAGTAGGGCACGCGCAGGCACATCGCGGCGCTGAACAGCTGTTTCCCGCCCGGTTTAGCGGCCAGCTTGTGCCACATCGCGAACGTCGGCGTCTCAGCCATGCGTCTCCCTCGGCTTGCCTACTGGCCAGTAGCCAAGCATGCGCCCGGCCGTGGCGCAAACGGCCGCATATAGTCGGCGCGTGGCAAATCGGCTGTTCCTCCTCCGCCACGGCCAGACCGAATGGTCGGTCGACGGGCGGCACACCGGGCGCACGGACATCCCGCTGACCCCGGCGGGTGAAGGCCAGGCCCTCGCGGCGGGTGGCACGCTCCGGAGCCTGCTCGGCGGGCCGTCGCTGGTGCTCTCGAGCCCGCGCAAGCGCGCGCTGCGAACGGCCGCGCTGGCCGGCCTGCGCGTCGACGACGTCACCGAGGACCTCGCCGAGTGGGACTACGGCGACTACGAAGGCATCACCACGCCCCAGATCCGCGAGACCGTGCCGGGCTGGACGGTCTGGACGCACCCCGTACTCGGTGGCGAGAGCGCCGAAGAGGTCAGCGCCCGCGCGGACCGGGTGCTCACGCGAGCGCGCCGCGACACCGAGATCGGTGACGTGATCCTGGTCGGCCACGGGCACTTCAGCCGGGTCATGGTGGCCCGCTGGCTGGGCCTGCCCGCGACGTCCGGTGTCCACTTCGGACTGGACGCGGCGGGCATCGCCGTGCTCGGCGACGAGCGCGGCGAACCGCAGATCGAACACCTCAACCTGCCGCCCTCGCTGGAGGACTGACGTGCCCGACGACCGCATCCGCCGCATCCGGCCCGAAGACGTCGAGGCCGCCGTCGCCCTGACGTACGCCCTCGCGGAGTACGAGCGCGCGCCGGACGAATGCCACCTGACCGCGTCTCAGCTGCACGAAGCCCTGTTCGGCGAGGCACCCAAGCTGTTCGGCCACGTGGCCGAAGTGGACGGCGAGATCGCCGGGTTCACGGTCTGGTTCCTGAACTTCTCGACCTGGCGCGGGGTGCACGGCATCTACCTGGAGGACCTGTTCGTCCTCCCCCCCCACCGAGGCTCGGGCCTGGGCAAAGCGCTGCTGGCGACGCTCGCCGCGGAGTGCGTCGCGAACGGCTATGGACGCCTCGAGTGGTCGGTCCTGGACTGGAACCCGGCAACGGAGTTCTACAAGGCCCTCGGCGCGGTCCCGATGGACGAGTGGACGGTCAACCGCCTCACGGACGCGCCCCTGCAGGCCCTGGCCGACCAGGCGTAACTCACGTGCTGCAACCCGGGACCGCGTGATCCGATCCGGATCCGGCGCGCTCGGTCCCGGATCCGGCGTGATCGGTCCCGATCACGCGAGCCACGGGCTCAGTCACGCGAGTTCCGGCCTCAGCCAGGCAAGTCGCGGGCCTGATCACGCGGGTCCGGCCTCAGCCAGGCAAGTCGGGGGCCTGATCACGCGGTTCCAGCCTCACCATGCAAGTTCCGGCCTCAGCCACGCAAGTCGCGAGCCTGATCACGCAGTTCCGGCTTAAGTCACGCGAATCGCGGGCCTGATCACGCACTCACGAACCTGGTCACGCAAGTTCCGGCCAAGGGAACGCGAGCTGCGGGTCGTGGCCACGCGAGATGCGGGCCGATCACGCGGATCGCGGGTTCAGTCCTCGTCCTGGCCTTCGCGCTCCGCGCGCCGGCCGGCGAGGCCGCCGCGCTCGGCGGCTTCCGTCTCCGTCTCGCCCTCGCGCAGGCCCAGCGCCCAGGCGCGGGACGGGGCGCGGAACAGCAGCACCAGCGTCGCGATGCCGAACAGGGCGATCGGCACGCCCCACACCGGCTCGCCGGACGGGCCGAGCAGGTACCAGCTGAGGCCGACCACGATCAGCGCGATCACCACGCCCGGCGAGCGCGCCCACGTCTGGCCGAGGACCAGCCCGGCCGACGCGGCGAGGAACGCCAGCGCCACCACGATGAACGTGCCGGACTCGACGTAGACGTTGTTGCCCGGCTGCGCCGGCGACCCCAGGCCGTTGACCAGCACGATCACCCCGAACACCAGCAGCGCCAGCGACGGCACCGCGATGACCGCGCCGGCCAGCCGGACCTCACGGGGAGCGGGCGAGAGCTTCACAGCGGGGACCTTCCGGAGGTGATTTGCCGAGGTGCTTTGCGTGAGCACAGTGGACTCCACCAGGGCGAGTCACCGTGCGTGAGCTGATTCGATCGTATGCCACCCGGTCGGCCGTTTTCCCGGGACCGCCCGGGCGCTGAGAATTCAGGTGTCGTCGATGAGCGGGCGGTCGGCCCGGGTGCACTTGTCACGACGCGCGGACACTCGCCACGTGAAGGAGGGCCGCCCGCCACAGGGTTACCGGTGCTGTTCGAATGGGTCGCCGCGACCGGTGCTTCCGGTCACCTTGGGCCGTCGAGAGGTTCTCGGGGCGGTGGGCGTCACTTACCCTGCGGTAGTGCGCGCAATCCTCGTCGTGAACCCCCAGGCCACCTCGACCACCGCCGGTGGCCGGGACGTCCTGGCGCACGCCCTCGCCAGCCAGGTCAAGCTCGACGTGGTCGAGACGGACTACCGCGGCCACGCGATGGCCGTGGCGCGCTCGGCCGCGCGGGACGGCATCGACCTGGTCGTGGCCCACGGCGGCGACGGCACGGTCAACGAGGTCGTCAACGGCCTGCTGGCCGACGCCGACGGTGATCCCACCCAGATCGGGCGCGTACCGGCCCTGGGTGTCGTGCCCGGCGGCTCGGCCAACGTCTTCGCCCGCGCCCTCGGTATTTCGGCCGATCCCGTCGAGGCCACCCACCAGCTGCTCAACGCGCTGGAGAACGACCGCTCCCGCCGCGTCGGGCTCGGCCTGGCCGACGGGCACTGGTTCACCTTCAACTCCGGCCTCGGCTGGGACGCCGACGTCGTCGGCCGCGTCGCCAAGCGCCGGGGCAAGCAGACGACCGCCGGCCTCTACATGAGGGCCGCCGTCCGCTCCTACTTCCGGCCGCCGCTGGGCCGGCCGGACCTCACGATCCGCATCCCGGGTGCGGAACCCGCCGAAGCGCTGACCGCTTTCGTGTCGAACACCGATCCGTGGAGCTACCTGGGCGAGCGTCCGGTCCACCTCAACCCGGGTTGCTCGTTCGAGACGGGATTGGGTCTGTTCGCGTTGAACGGTCTGGGGTTGCCCACGGTGTTCAAGCATGTACGCCGCGCTTTGGCTACGAAGAGCAACCAAAAGGGCAACCGTCTCGTGCGTCACGACGACCTGCCGATGATCCGCATCGACGCAGCTGAACCGGTAAACTTCCAGGTGGACGGCGATCTCGTCGGCCAGAGGACCAGGGTGGAGTTCTTCAGCGTCCCGGATGCACTCACAGTAATCGTGTGACGGCAGGACCGTTGATCGCCTGCGGCAAAGTGCAACCTGCCGTTCGTCGACGCAGAAGCTCCACTCACCGCATCAGCCTTCCCTTCGGGTGGCTGTTTCGGAGAGAAACCGCAGGTCAGACGTGTCGCTCAGCCGGGTGAGCTGACTCACCGATCTTCAAGAAACACTTGTCGAACGCAGTGCTTCGTGAAAGCATTCACAAGCACCCAAAAACACGACCGCCATGACGACTGTGGCGCGGCTCTCTCCCGCGCCATATGAAGGAGCTCACGAACATGGACTGGCGCCACGACGCGGCCTGCCGAGACGAGGACCCCGAGCTGTTCTTCCCGGTGGGAACCAGCGGTCCTGCTCTGTCGCAGGTTAGTCAGGCCAAGGCCGTGTGCCACCGCTGCACCGTCGCTTCCGACTGCTTGGCCTGGGCTCTGGCCAGCGGTCAGGACGCCGGCGTGTGGGGCGGCATGAGCGAGGACGAGCGACGCGCAGTCAAGCGCCGCCGCACGCACATCGGCACGCGTACCAACGCCTGACGCTTAACCCAAGCTACACCCGAGCCACGTAGGCAATTCGCCCGGGCTGGCACTGTTGTGTCCAGGCCGTCTGGGGTGATACCTACCCGGTTCAAGTTTAACAAGCGAGGCGAAACCACCTGGCGACGGGTGCGCTGAAACCTCACAAGGACTTCAAGTCCTCCCGCGAGACGCTGAACGGCCCGGCACCTGCACCCAGGTGCCGGGCCTTCATCGCGTCCGGAGTATTTCGCTACGCAATCCGCACCCGATCACGTTCGCCGCACCGGATATGCCCGGTGATGATCAAGTCCAAACGCGACGGTCTACAAGCGCCTCGAAAGGGGAATCCGCAGCGCGGCTTCCGTCCCGGTCACCCGGGTCGACGACTCCTCCACGCGCACCTTCCGCAGGGAAAGCGAACCGCGCAGTTCCGACTCGACCAGGGTCCGGACGATCTGCAGGCCCAGGCCGTCGGACCGCTCCAGCGAGAACCCCGCGGGCAGACCGCGGCCGTTGTCGCGGATGACGACGTCCAGCCAGCGCGCCGAGCGTTCGACGATCAGCTCGACCTTGCCCGACCGGCCGGCCGGGAAGGCGTGCTCGATCGCGTTCTGCACCAGCTCGGCCAGCACCATCACCAGCGGCGTCGCGATCTCCGCGACCACCACCCCGAACGAGCCCTTGCGCGACAGCCCGACCTGCGACTCCGCCGTCGCGACCTCGCCGACCATCGGCAGCACGTTGTCCAGCAGCTTGTCGAGGTCGACGCGCTCGTCGACCGAGATCGACAGCGCCTCGTGGACCAGCGCGATCGACGTCACGCGCCGCACCGACTCGGCGAGCGCGAGCCGCGCCTCCTCCGACGACGTCCGCCGGGACTGCAGGCGCAGCAGCGCCGCCACCGTCTGCAGGTTGTTCTTCACCCGGTGGTGGATCTCGCGGATCGTCGCGTCCTTCGACAGCAGCGCGCGGTCACGTCGTTTGACCTCGGTGACGTCGCGGACGAGCACCAGGGCACCCGCCGCCTGCCCGGCCGGGCGCAGCGGCAGCGCGCGGAACAGGACCACGGCACCGCGCCGCGAATCGGCCTCGGTGCGGCTCGACGGCTTCCCGTCGAGGGCTTCGATGATCCGGTGCGACACCTCGGTCGCGTCGAACGGGTCGCGGATCAGCGACCGCGTCAGCGGCGCCAGGCGCGTGCCGACCAGGTCGGACTCGTGCCCCATCCGGTGGTAGGCGGACAGGCCGTTCGGGCTGGCGAACACGACCGTGCCGCTCGAATCGAGGCGGATCAGGCCGTCGCCCACCCGCGGCGACGTGTGCGTGTCGGTGGCGTTGGTGCCGCTCGGCGGGAACGTGCCGTCGACGATCATCTGGCACAGGTCGCCGGCGCTGCCCAGGTACGCGATCTCCAGGGGCGACGGCACCCGCGGCGCGGCCAGGTTCGTCTCGCGGCTCATCACGGCGACGACGTCGTCGTGGAAACGCACGGGGATCGCCTCGCGGCGCATCGGCAGGTCGCGGTACCAGTGCGGGTCCTCTTCGCGGCAGATCCGGACCTCGCGCATGGCCTTCGCCAGCTGCGGGTGCTCCTGGACGGTGAACCGCGTGCCGACGACGTCCTCGGGGTGCGCTGTCGGCGCCGTCGTCGGGCGCGCGTGCGCGACGCACACGAAGTCGCCGCCGTCGGGCTGCAGCTCCTCGGTCACCGGGACCCAGAGCAGGAAGTCCGCGAAGGACAGGTCGGCCAGCAGCTGCCATTCGGCGACGACGGTCTGGAGGTGGTCGGCCGCCTCCCCGGGCAGTCCGGTGTTGTCGGCGAGCAGTTCGGCGAGCGTGGACACCGTTACTCGACCGTCCCGAGGACGTCGCCCTGCTGGACCCTGTCGCCCTTCGCCACGGCGAGGCTGGTCAGCGTGCCCGCCTTTTCGCTCACGGCGGGCAGCTCCATCTTCATCGACTCCAGGATCACCACGGTGTCGCCGGCGGCCAGCGCGGCGCCCGGCTCCGCGACGACCTGGAGCACGGTGCCGACCATTTCGGCCCTGATCTCGGCCATCGACGCCCCTCCTCGCTCGCCGCCCGGACCACCCCATCCAACCAGAACCACGCACCATGACACACTTGAGAGGTTGACCCCAGCCCGGCAGGCGCCAGCGCCGCGGCCGTGGCCACTTTTTGACGACGAGGAGTAATCATGTCGAAGCGCGCCCGCAAGCGTCGCAGCCGGAAGAAGAACAGCGCGAACCACGGCGGTAAGCCCAACTCCTGAATCCCGGCGTCGGCACGCAAAAGGCCCCCGCACTCTCGCGCGGGGGCCTTCGTCGTGCTCGGGCGCTATTCGGAGCGCTGCTCGATGCTGATCTCGGTGCGCTCGACCGTCACCCCGCCGCGTGACGCGACGGTCTGGCGGATCGACGCGCGCAGCCGGGTCTTCAGCTCGTCCGGGGCCAGATCGCCCCCGCACTTGCGGTGCAGCAGCTGCTTGATGTGCTCGTCGATGCCGTACTCCTCGAGGCACGGCGGGCAGTCGTCGATGTGCTGGCGGAGCGCGGCGTCCCGCTCCGGGCTGCACTCGCGGTCGAGGAGCAGGTAGATGTCGGCGAGCGCCTCTTCGCAGCGGACCTTGTCGGACGCGCCTTCGCACATGTCGTTCATCGCCCGGCCACCTCTTCCTTGGCTCCCCGGATGAACCCGCGCTCGCGAGCGACGTCGGCGAGCAGGTCACGCAGCTGGGCGCGCCCGCGGTGCAGGCGGGACATCACGGTGCCGATGGGGGTGTCCATGATCTCGGCGATCTCCTTGTAGGCGAAGCCCTCGACGTCGGCCAGGTAGACGGCCAGCCGGAACTCCTCGGGCAGCTTCTGCAGAGCGGCCTTGACGTCGGTGTCGGGCAGGTTGTCCATCGCCTCGACCTCGGCCGACCGCAGCCCGCTCGAGGTGTGGGCCTCGGCCTTGGCGATCTGCCAGTCCGTGATCTCCTCGGTGGGCTGCTGGACCGGCTGCCGCTGCCGCTTGCGGTAGCCGTTGATGTAGGTGTTGGTCAGGATGCGGTACATCCAGGCCTTGAGGTTCGTGCCGGCCTTGAAGGACGCGAAGGCGGCGTACGCCTTCAGGTAGGTCTCCTGGACCAGGTCCTCGGCGTCGGCGGGGTTGCGGGTCATCCGCATCGCGGCCGAGTACAGCTGGTCGAGCAGCGGCATGGCGTCCCGTTCGAAGCGCTCGGCGCGCTCCGCCTCGGTCGCTTCTTCCGGCGCTGCGTTCTGCGTGCTCGGCAAACCGTTCCCTTCCCGCTCGGCGTCGATGCGCGTGTACGCATACGGCGACGTCGAGTTTACGCGGGGGCCGGGCACGCCGCGGGTCGCCGGTGCCTCAGGGCGGCGGCTGCTGCGAGAGCGCGTGGTGGCGAGGGTTGTGGTCACGTCCCTTACAACCGATCGGACTACGCGGGCATTCCCTAGACTTCCGTGCCATGGCTGGCAAGGGCACCCCGGCGACCGCACTCCTGACGAAGCAGAAGGTGGCGCACACACTGCACGCGTACGACCACGACCCGCGCGCGGAGTCGTACGGCCTGGAGGCCGTCGAGGCCCTCGGCCTGGACCGCGCGCGGGTGTTCAAGACCCTGGTCGCGGAGGTCGACGGCCGGTTGACGGTGGGCGTGGTCCCGGTCACCGGCCAGCTGGACCTGAAGGGCCTGGCGGCCGCGGCGGGCGGCAAGAAGGCGAAGATGGCGGACCCGGCGGCGGCCCAGCGAGCCACGGGTTATGTGCTGGGCGGCATCTCACCGTTGGGCCATCGAAGCCGGATCCCGGTGGTGATCGACGCGTCGGCGGAGAAGTTCGAGACGGTGTTCTGCTCGGCCGGCCGGCGGGGGCTGGAGATGGAGCTGGCACCGGGCGATCTGATCCGGCTGACCGGCGCGGCGGTGGCACCGATCGCGGCCTGACCTGAGCAGGAGGACGGCTCAGGCGAGCAGTGCGCGTTCCCAGGTGTCGTGGTGCTGTTCGAGGTGGTCGGCTTGGGCCTGCCAGTCGTCGCCGTGGCCTTCGTTCCAGAGCCGCAGCCAGGGGTCGTTGCCGGCGGCGGCCTGAACGGCCAGGAAGTCGCGCATCGACCGCGTGCGCGGGGCGAGCAGGCGCAGCAGTTCACGGCGTTGCCGCTCGTCCAGGCCGTAGGCGTCGACCAGCAGCCGCAAGCGGGCGGCCTGGGCCGGCAGCTCCCTTTCCGGAAGCACCGCGAAGGTCTGCGCCGTGTACGCGAGGTCCCACAGCCGGGTGCCGGGCGCCGCGGTGTCCCAGTCGATGAACGCCCAGCGCGGGCCGTCCACCACCAGGTTCCACGGCGCGAGGTCGTGGTGGGCGATGATCTCGGCGCCGTCCGCGGGGATCAGCACCTGCCACGCCGCCCCCGGCGGCGGCACGAAGCCGGTGACCGCGTCGTGGAAGTCGCGGACCAGGCGGCCGACCGCGACCATCGCCGCGCCGGGTTCCAGCAGGTCGATCCGGCCGGGCCAGGTCACTTCGCCGGGGATGAACTCGAGGACCTCGCGGCCGCGCTCGTCCAGGCCCAGCGGCCGGGGCGCACCGGGAAAGCCGGCCGAGTGCAGGTGCGCGAGCAGGGCGTGCACCGACGGCGTCCACGGACCGGCCGGGCGGCGCACGGTGTTGCCGGCCCGGACGACACCGGCGTTCATGTTCCCGCCGGTCAGCGGAACTTCCTCCACGAGAACGCGCTCAGCCCAGCGGGCGCAGCACCCGGGACAGCCATTCGGTCGCCGCCCGGGAGATCGAATCCAGGTCCTTGCCCAGGCTGTGGTCACCGTCCACCAGCACCAGCTCCTGGTGCGGTCCCGGCTTCGGGCGGCCGAACGGGTCGCGCTCCCCCTGGATCACCAGCGTCGGCACGTCCACCGCGTCGAACTCCGGCTGGCGGGTCTTCTCCGGGCGGCCCGGCGGGTGCTCGGGGAACGCCAGGCACAGCACCGCCACCGCCTGCCCGGCGGAGGCCGTCCGGCAGGCCACGCGGGCCCCCGACGAGCGGCCGCCGAAGACGAACGGGAGGCCGTCGAAACGCTCCGACAGCTCGTCGGCGATCGTCAGCCAGGCCGCGTCCAGCTGGTTCGCCGGGGCCGGGGCACGGCGGCCCGCCACCCGGTACGGCTGCTCGACCAGCGCCACGTGCACCCCGGCCGCGGTCGCCGCGCGCGTCACCGCGACCAGGTCCTTGGCGCCGATGCCGCCGCCCGCGCCGTGGCCCAGCATCAGCACCGCCACGCCTTCCTCGGCGCAGTGCAGGTAGACCCGGGCCGGGCCGTACGCGGTGTCGATCGGCAGGGCCGTCATGACTTCGGCGGGTCGAAGAGCGCGGCTTCGTGCTGCGGGTCGACGCGGTCCAGCAGCTCCGGCCCGTTGTTGCGGACGTTGTTGACCTGGCTCGACACCGGCCGCAGCTCCAGCGACGCGACGATGTCGTCGGGCGTGGGCACCAGCAGGTCGGTGACGTCGTCGCGGTCCGGGTCCAGCCAGCCGTCCCAGTGGGACCGGGGCACGATCAGCGGCATCCGGTGGTGGATGTCGGTGAGCTGGCCGGCGGCGTCGGTCGTGATGATCGAGAACGTGATCAGCGGCGACGCGTCCTTGTCGTCCTTCGGGTGCCAGCTCTCCCAGATCCCGCCGAACGAAAGCGACTCGTCCCCGGGGCCGGTCATGTAGAACGGCTCCTTCTCCTTGCCGGTGCGGCGCCACTCGAACCAGCCGTCGGCCGGCACCAGGCAGCGGCGGGACACCAGCGCGCGGCGGAAGGCCGGCTTCTCGGCGGCCGTCTCGGCGCGGGTGTTGATCATCCGTGAGCCGACGGACGGGTCCTTCGCCCAGAACGGCACCAGGCCCCACTTCATCAGCCGCAGCGAGCGCTCGGCAGGCTCGTCCTCGAGGACCTCGCCCTCGTCGTCACGCGGGTGCCGCTGCACGACGGTGACCACGTTCTTCGTCGGCGCGACGTTGTGGTCGGTCCGGGCGCGGCCTTCGGTGAGGTCGATCGCCTCGAACTCCTCGATCAGTTTCGCCGGGTCCTTCGTGGCGGCGTAGCGGCCGCACATGGCCAACCTCCCTCCTGCTTCAGGGGGTCCGGGTGGCGGAGCCCCCGGCCCGGGGCGGAGCCCCGGCGAACTACCGGCCGGAGACGTCCGGGACGCCATGGTTACACGCAGGCCAGGGCGCTGGCGAGCGGCATGGGATCATTCGGGTGGCACCGGTGCACAGGAGGCGGACGGTTTGGCGCGGAACGACTGGAGCAAGCTGGACGAGTCCGACGTCCGCGTACGCCCCGGCAAGGGCACCCGCCCCCGCAGCAAGCGCCGTCCCGAGCACGCCGACGCCGTCTCCGCGATGGTCATCGGCAAGGACCGCGGCCGCTGGACCTGCGCGATCGACGCCGATCCCGGCCAGGTGATCACCGCGATGCGGGCCCGCGAGATGGGCCGGACGCCGGTGGTGGTCGGCGACCAGGTCGGCGTCGTCGGCGACGTCTCCGGCAAGCCGGACACCCTCGCCCGGATCATCCGCGTCGACGACCGCAGCAGCTCGCTGCTGCGCACGGCCGACGACACCGACCCGTTCGAGCGGCTGGTCGTCGCCAACGCCGAACGGCTGCTGATCGTCACCGCGCTCGCCGACCCGCCGCCGCGGACCGGGTTCATCGACCGCTGCATCGTCGCCTGCTACGCGGGCGGCGTCGAGCCGGTGCTGTGCCTGACGAAGGCCGACCTGGCCAGCCCCGACGAGCTCCTGGCCGGCTACGCGGGCCTCGACATCCCGGCGATCGTCTCCCGTCACGACGAAACGCCCGAAGGTCTCACCGAGATGCTCAAGGACCGCGTGACGGCCCTGGTCGGGCATTCCGGCGTCGGCAAGTCCACTCTGGTCAACCGCCTGGTCCCGGACGCCGACCTGGCCGTCGGCGTGGTGAGCGGCGTCGGCAAGGGACGGCACACGTCCGTCGCCGCGGTGGCGCTGCCGCTGCCCGGCGGCGGCTGGGTGATCGACACGCCGGGCGTCCGGTCGTTCGGGCTGGCGCACGTCACCGCGGACGATATCGTCGACGCCTTCGACGAGTTCGCCGAAGCCGCCGAGGAGTGCCCGTCGGGCTGCGGGCACCTGGGCCCGCCGGAGGACCCGGACTGCGCGCTCGACGACGTCGTCACCGAGGGCCGCGCGGGCGCCGAGCGCCTCGGGTCGCTGCGACGGCTGCTGGCCTCGCGCGGCGGTCTTGATGTGACCCGCCCCACAGAGGACTGAGACAACCGGGAACCGCCGCCCCGTCGTCATCGTCACATCGGTAACCAATCACCCGATCAGGCGATATGCCGAGCGGAAGATCCGACTCTGAGGGGATTCGAATGCGCAAGACCACCCTGGTCGCCGCGGGCGCCGCGCTGGTGCTCACGCTGACGGCGTGCGGCGGCAACTCCGCCACCGGCACGGCCCAGCCCGCCGGTGCGAACGGCCAGTCGCAGTCCGACGGCGGCAGCGGCCTCGCCTCGCCGTTCACCGACGCCATCCAGCTCGCGTCGGCGTCGAAGCAGGGCACCGAGAAGTCCAAGTCCGCGAAGTTCTCCATGGAGGGCTCGGTCGCCGGGCAGACCATGACCGCGACCGGTGCGATGGCCTTCGACGGCGCGAACACCACGTTCTCGATGACCAGCACCGCGGCCGGCGAGACCACCGAGATGCGGATGGTCGACAAGGTCATGTACATCAAGCTGCCCGCCGAGCAGCAGAAGCAGATGGGCACCGACAAGTCGTGGGCCAAGATCTCGGCCGATGGCACCGACCCGGTCTCGCAGGCGATGGGGAGCGCGCTGTCGCAGTCGGCGGAGCAGAGCGACCCGAGCAAGGTCCTGGACCAGGTCTCCAAGGCGGGCCGGATCATCTCGTCCGACCAGACCCAGCTGAACGGCGAGCAGGTCAACCACTACAAGGTGGAGCTCGACGTCGCCAAGGCCGTCGACCAGTTCACCGGCCAGGTCCCGGCCGCGGCGCGCGACAAGCTCACCGAGATGCTCAAGGGCAAGGACCTCAAGATCCCGGCCGAGCTGTGGCTGAACAAGGACAACCTGCCGGTGCAGGTCACGATGGACCAGACCGCGATGATGCAGGCGCTGGGCATGCCCGGCGGCAGCGAGTCGAAGTTCACGATGAAGTACAGCGACTGGGGCACCACGGTCGACGTGGCGGCCCCGCCGGCCGACCAGGTCGTCGACTTCGGCGAGCTGATGAAGAAGGCCGGCCGCTGACCAGCAGCGACTGTGCGTAGCAGCGGCTCCCCCGAACGGGTTCGGGGGAGCCGCTGTGTTTGTGTGTGCCATGCGCAAAGCCGCCGTCGTGCTGCTGCTCGCCCTGTTCGCCGGTGCGTGCTCCCCCGCCTCACCACCACCGGCGTTCAGTGACGCGCGGGCGCTGGCCGACGCCGCCACAGCGGCCACCACGAGCGGCGGGTCGGCGAAGTTCGGCACGGACGTCGCCGTCGGCTCGGTCCGGTCGAAGGGCCAGGGCCAGGCGCGCTTCGGCGCCGGCGGGACGTCCCAGGTGATGACGACCGACTTCATCGGCGAGCCGATGGAGCTGCGGCTGGTGGCCGGGAAGCTGTACGCGAAGGTGCCGGAGGGCTCGCGCGACCAGGTCGGCGCCGGGAAGCCGTGGGTCGAGGTGGCCCCGGACGGCACGGACCCGTTCTCCCAGGTGCTCGGCGGCAGCCTCGGGCAGCTGGCGGCGCAGAACGACCCGGCGCACACGCTGGGCGAGGTGCGGACGGCGGGCACGATCGTCTCGGCCGAGCGCACCGACCTCGGCGGGACGGCCGCGGAGCACTACCGCGTCGACCTCGACCTGGCGAAGCTCGGCGCCGATCTGCCCGCGGGCCTGTCCACCGACGAGGTGGGGCAGCTGGGCGGCAAGTTCCCGGTCGAGCTCTGGCTCGACGACGCGCACCGGCCGCTGCAGATCGTGCTCGACCTTTCGCCGATCCTGGCGGGCTCGGGCGCGAAGATCACCACCCGCTACACGGAGTGGGGCGGCCAGGTCGACGTCCAGGCCCCGCCGCCGGATCAGGTGGGGAAGCTCACGGGCTAGTCACGTTCCCGGGCGCCGTCTCGTCCACGCCTTGACGAGAGGAGTCAGGGACATGCGGGTGATGGTGATCGGGGCGACGGGTGTGCTGGGCGTCCCGGCGGTGGCGCGGCTGCTGGCGGCGGGCCACGAAGTGAGCGGGCTGGCCCGCGCGGCCGACCGGGAGCCGGCGATTCTTGCGACCGGCGCAAAGCCGGTACCAGGTGACCTCTTCGACGCGACTTCACTGGCCACGGCGCTACGCGGGCACGACGCGGTCCTGAACCTGGCGACGCGCATCCCCGGCCCGGACGAGATGACGCGCAAGGCGGCGTGGGCCCCGAACGACCGCGTCCGGCTGGCGGGCAGCGCGGCGTTGGCGGCGGCGGTGCGCCAGGTGGACGAGCTGCGGATCGTGGTCCAGGAGGGCATTTCGTTCGTCTACGCGGACGGCGGCGACCGCGAGCTGGACGAGAAAGCACCGTTGCGTCCGCGGGGTGTGACGGCGTCTTCAGTGACGGCACACGCGAACGTCGCCGCGCTGGAGGCGGCGGGCCGGACGGTGATCAGGCTGCGCATCGCGAACCTGGTGGGCTCCGGCGCGCTGCTGTCCCCGCTCGTCCTGGGCTCGCGAAAGGACTGGACGACAGCGATCCACCCACAGGACGCGGCAGCGGGCGCGGTGGCCGCGCTGGAGGCGCCTTCGGGGGTCTACAACGTGGGGGCGACCCCGGTGACGAAGGCCGAACTGGGCGCTGTTTTGGCGGAGGCGGCGGGAGTCCGGAAGGCCCGGATGGTGCCGAAGTGGCTGGCGTCGCGGCTGTCGCTGGCGGAGCCGCTGGCGCGGTCGCAGCGGGTGGTGTCGCGGAAGCTGGAGGAGGCGACCGGGTGGCGGTGCCAGCTGCCGGTGCCTGGCCCGCAGTGGTTCGAGAAGTCCTGAGGGTTTTTCGGGTTCGGGGGCCGGAGGAGACCGGCCCCCGCCCTATCCCTGGGGGGCGTCCCCTGGTCCAGTCTATCGGCCGCCCCTGACAGAAACGCCTGATCAGCCGCTCCGAGCCGAAGTTGTCCACATGCGGATCGACCTGTGGACAACTTGGTGACAGCGGTCCGCCGCACCTCGGCGGGGTGCCTGACCTGGGCGATCTGGCGGGCGCTCAACGGGGGCGGCTGAGCTGGTGGCCTCAGTGGGGCGGTGAGCTGGCGGTTCGGGGAAGTTCAGTGGAGCGGATGAGCTGGCGGCTTGCCGAGCGTTCAGCCAGGGGCGCCTGAGCTGGAGACTTGCGGCACCTAGCAGGGCGGATGAGCCGGCGGCTTGCCGAGCGTTCAGCGAGGGCGCCTGAGCTGGAGACTTGCAACCCAGCAGAGCGTCTGAGCTGGGCACCTTGGCAAGCACCCAGCGGACCGTCCGACCGAGCAGCTCGGCAAGGCGGCGCTCGAAACTCGGCGACTCAGCCAGGCACCTCGAAACAGCTCAGCGAGACACCAAGCCCCCAACTCAGCCCGGACCGAGAGACCTCAGAGCAATTCCAGCAGGAACGGCAGCTCCTGCGGCGCGTACCAGGCCAGCTCGTGGTCTTCCGCGTCGCCGAGGACGAACTCCGCGTCCATGTCGCCCAGATCCGCCGCGTCGATCACCGCTGCTGCCGCGGAGACCGCGTCCGCGGCCTCCGCGGAGTCCACGTGGATCGCCGCCACCGCGGACAACGGGATCGGGCCGCCGATGCGGACCACCGGGGCGTCCAGGTCGGGGCGCAGGGTGATGCCCTCGACGTCCGCCGACACCACCACCCGGCGGGGCTCGCCCTTCTCCTCCGCCGCGATCAGGCGCAGCGAAGCGCGCGCCGCGTCCAGGAGTGCCGCGTACTCGAGCTCCTCGTCCGAGCCGCTCACGTACGCCTCGCGCAACGCCGGGGTCAGCGCGAACGCCGTCCCGCTGCGCGCCCGGAACTCCCCCGACGATTCCAGATCGCGAAGCATCGCGATGGTCGCAGGCAGATAGACCCTCACCAGTGCGCACCCTTCAGCTCTTCCAGCGACTCTTCGATCATCCCGGCCAGCAGGTCGACGTCGAAGGCGGCCTTGCGGTCGCCGTTGAGTCCGAAGTAGACGCCGCCGTGGTACGACGTCACCCCGATCGCCAGCGCCTGGGTGCGCATCAGCGGCATCACCGGGAACATCTCGACCAGTCTCGCCTCTCCCGCGTACATCGGCATCTGCGGGCCCGGTGAGTTGGTCACCATGACGTTGAAGATCCGCCCGGACAGCGACCCCGCCGCTCGCGCGCCGAGCGAGTGCAGGGTAGCCGGGGCGAAGCCGCCGACCTTGAGCAGCCCGCGCGCGGCGACCGAGCGGCCCGAGTCGAGGTGCTCGGTCATCGCGTGCCCGATGTGCTGCAGCCGCAGCACCGGGTTGGGCTCGCCGACCGGCAGGTCCACCAGGTAGGCCGCCACCTGGTTGCCGATCAGGGCCGGCGTCGAGTACTCCGCCGTATCGGCGTCGCGCACCGCCAGCGGCACCAGCGCGCGGACCGTCGCGTTCGCGGTCAGCGTCTCCTCGCGGGAGAGCAGCCACCCGCGCAGCGCGCCGGTGATGGCCGCGAGGACGACGTCGTTGACCGTGCCGCCGTGTTCGGCGCGGATCTTCCGGAAGTCCTCGAGCCGCGTGCGGACCACCGAGAACACCCGCCCGCCGGACACCCGGACGTTCAGCGGTCCCGGCGGCGCCGGGTTGACCAGCGTGCGCAGCGCCGACGCCACCCCGCCGACGGTCTCGGCGAACTTGCCGGCCGCCGCGGCCGCGTCGTTGGCCGCCGACCGGACGTTCTCCACCACCTCGCCCGGCCGCTGGACGCCCTCGCTGACCGCGTCGAGCACCAGCTGGGTGCGGCTCGGCTCGCGCCGCGGCGTCCAGATGTCTTCGAACGGCTCCGGCTCGGCCGGGGTCGGGTCCAGGATCAGCTGGCCGAGCTCGATCGTGCCGACACCGTCCACAACGGACTGGTGGGTCTTGGTGACCAGCGCGATCCGGTCGCCGGACAGGCCCTCGATGAAGTAGGCCTCCCAGAGCGGGCGCTCCGGCGCCAGCCGGCGCGACATCAGCCGTGCCACCAGGTCGAACAGCTGGTCGTCGCTGCCCGGGTGTGGCAGCGCCGAGCGCCGGACGTGGTAGTTCAGGTCGAAGTCGACGTCGTCCACCCACACCGGCCGCGCCAGGTGCCCCGGCACCTCGGCCACGCGCTGCCGGTACCGCGGCAGGTACGCCAGCCGCGCCCCGACGAGGTCGAGCAGCTGCGCGTAGCTGAACCCGGACCGCGGCCGTTCGAAGATGGCCACCCCGCCGACGTGCATCGGGGTCGCGTGGTCCTCCACGTAGAGGAACGAGGCGTCCAGCGCGGAGAGGCGGTCGGGCATGGGCCGATCCTTACACAATGCGAGACTGCCCGGTGTGGGTGATGAGTCGACTGTCTCGCCGAAAGACCGCTTTCTGACCGTGTACGGCCGGAAGCCGGTGCTCGAAGCGCTGGCCGACGCCGGCCTGCACGTGGACAAGGTGATCCTCGCCGACACCGCCCGCGGGCCGGGCGCGGCCGAGATCCAGCGCGCGGCCGAGGACGCCGGGGTGCCGGTGCAGCGCGCCAGCGCCCACCGGGTCAAGGTGCTCGCCGGCAACGGCAAGCAGGACCAGGGGGTGCTCGCCGACGTCGTCGCCCCGCGGATGCGCGCGCTGGACACCGCGCTCGCCGACCGGCGGCCGCCGTCACGCGTGCTGCTGCTGGACGGCATCACCACGCCGGCGAACGTCGGCATGATCCTGCGCACGGTGACCGCGGCCGGGCTCGAGGGCGTGATCGTGCCGCGCCGCGGTGTCGCGGCGCTGGACCCGCTGGTGGTCAAGGCCTCGGCCGGGGTCGCGTTCCGCGCCCCGGTGCTGCGCTGCGGTTCCGCGCGCGAAGCGGCCGAAATGCTCACCGAAGCGGGCTACAGCCTCTACGCGCTGGGGTCGTCCGCGAAGACGACGATATTCGACATAGACCTGCCGCAGCGCACGGCTTTTGTCCTTGGTGGCGAAACGGACGGTGTCGGTTCGGAGGTCGGCGAGCTCGTCACGGAATGGGTGTCGATCCCGATGCCGGGTGACGTCGAGTCCCTGAACGTCTCAGCGGCCGCCGCTGTGCTTTCGTTCGAACTGGTCCGCCGCGCCGCCGCTCACTGATCCGGGAACAGCACCTCGAGCTCGGCGAGCGTTTCGCTGACCGACCGGTGGTGGACCCCGACCATGCCCGCCTCGACGGCGCCGCGGATGTTCGCGGCGGAGTCGTCGACGAACGCACAGTGCACGGCGGGCAGGCCGAGCCGGTCCGCCGCGATCAGGTAGACCGCCGGATCCGGCTTGGCGACACCGACCTCACCGGAGAACACCAGCGCGTCGAAATAGTCGAACATCGTTTTCTTGACCGGGTCCGACGCCCCGGGCGCGTTCGACAGCAGCGCGGTGCGGACACCCCGCTCCCGCGCGGCCATCAGGTAGTCGTAGAACCGGCCGGCGTCCGGATCGGTGAGAACTCCGGCGAAATCGACCAATAACCCCTTCAACACCCGGCACACCATAGTCGGGTGACGGAGCGATGTCTCTCACGGCGCAACAATGCGATGTGCACTAGCGCACCGGCGCCGCCGAAGCCATCCCTTCGGCGGTTCTCTGCCGAATCGTGCGATTCCTGACGCGATTCGGGCCGGTTCCTCCCTCTAAGCGAGCAGACGCGGCGAAATGCCGAGTCCGGGAGGGGAGGAAATGTCCGAGGAACATCGCCTGAGGACGCTGATCCGCTACGAAGCACCGCGGCGGGCCGAGCGGCTCGAAGCCGTGACACCGCAGGAGCACCGCCGGGCCGGCGCACGATGGCCGGCGTCGAGGCAGCTCGAAGCGTCCGAAGTGGGCCATCTGCTGAACATGCTGCTGGAGGCCTACGACGGACGCCGCGCGGTGCCGCAGATCCGCGGCTTGGTGGCGCCGGAGGTGTACGCGGGTCTCAGCGGACCGCGCCTGCCCCGGCCGCGGCACCGGACGCACAGTGTCCACACGTGCAATCCGGTGCCGGGGGTGATCGAGGCGTGCGCCCGTGTGGAGGCCGACGGCCGGTCGTTCGCGCTGGCGGCCCGCTTCACCCGTAGCGCGGCGGGGTGGCAGTGCGTGCGTTTCGCGCTGCTGAAACCGCGGCGGCTCGACGGGCCGGCCCTGCGAGCAGCGGCGTGAGGCGGGCGGGCGCGGCCCGGGCGCCGCCGGCGGAGTCCCGTCGCGACGGTCGCAGGTGGACGGTCGTGAGTGGCACTACGGGTGCTGGCCCTCTTGGCCACTCACGACCGGACCGGCAGCGTCGACAGGCCGCGCAGCGTGGTCGTCGGGTTCCACCCCGGGTCGCCGTTCAGCGCGAGGTCCGGGAGACGGCGGGCCAGTTCGCGGAACACGATGCGGCCTTCGAGGCGGGCCAGCGGCGCGCCCAGGCAGAAGTGGATGCCTTGCCCGAACGCCAGGTGCTTGCCCGGCGTGCGCGCCGGGTCGAACGGTTCCGGGCCGTTCGCGGGGTCGCGGTTGGCCGCGCCGAGCAGGACGATCACCTGGCTGCCCGCCGGGATCGCCAGCGAGCCGAGCACCGTGTCGCGCACCGCCGTCCGGGCGGTCAGCTGGACCGGCGAGTCGTACCGCAGCACCTCTTCGACCACCCGGTCGGGCGCGTCCGCGGCCGGGCGCAGGCCGCCGTGGCGGAGCAGCGCCAGCACGCCGTTGCCGATCAGGTTCGTCGTCGTCTCGTGGCCCGCGATCAGCAGAAGGGTGAGCGTCACCAAGAGCTCGCCCTCGCTGAGGACGTCACCCGCATCCGACACCGCCACCAGCGCGGACAGCAGGTCGTCACCGGGCTCGTCCCGGCGCCGGGCCGCGAGTTCGCGGAAGTAGCCGACGAACGACTGGCGCGCCCGGACCGCCGGTTCGACCGTCTCGGGGCTCTGCAGGAACGCCGGGTCCAGCGCCCGCGCCATCGCGTGCGACCACGCGGCGAACCGCTCGCGGTCGTCCAGCGGGACACCGAGCAGTTCGGCGATCACCTCGACCGGCAACGGCTTCGCGAGCGCCGTCATCAGGTCGAATTCGCGTGGCGCGCGGTCGATCAGCTCGGACGTGATCTCCTCGATCCGCGGCGTCAGCCGCTCGACCATGCGCGGGGTGAACGCCTTCGACACCAGCCGCCGCAGGCGCGTGTGGTCGGGCGGGTTCAGCGACAGGAACGCCCGGACCACGCGTCCTGACTCGTCGACCGGCTGGTCCGGCAGCCGGTCCGCCGGGTCCAGGTATTCGGGTTCGGGGTGGCCGAACGCCGGGTCGCGCAGCACCTGCGTGGCTTCCGCCATACCGCTGACGGCGAACATTCCTTCGGCCAGGACCGCGACCGGACGGCTTTCCCGCCACCGCCGGTAGTGCGGATACGGGTCCGGCCGCCGCTCGGCGGCGAACAACGCGAAGAATTCCTGCGGATCCACCACAGCCGACAACGTCGTCACGGTTTTCCCCCGTTCACGAAACCGGGGCGCGTGGACAAACTCCACGCGCCCCGGCTTTCGGGCACTTCAGCGGTTCACATCAACGGCTCACGTCAGCGACGCGGGCCCTTCTTGCCCTTCTTGGCCGCGTCGCGCTGGGCGGCCCGGCGGTCCCGGCGGGTGGCACCGCTTCCGCCGGCGCCGCCGCCGGCTTCTTCGGCGTGCGCTTCGACCTCGCCGTCCTCACCCGGGCCGGACAGCGTCAGCCCCGACTGCTGGTTGTTGCCGCCGAGGCCCTTGCCGCGCAGCGCGGCCGGGACGGACTCGGTGTCGGTCGTCGGCGGCTGCGGCGGCGCCGGCCGCGCGTGGCGGCCTTCCGGCACGGCCTGGCCGTTGCCGGAGCCGACACCCGCCGGCAGCGCGGCGGCGTCCTCCGCGGGCGGCGCCTCGGCCCGCTCGACCTGCAGGTTGAACAGGAAGCCGACGGCCTCCTCCTTCAGCGAGTCGAGCATCGCGCGGAACATGTCGAAGCCCTCGCGCTGGTATTCGATCAGCGGGTCGCGCTGCGCGAGCGCCCGCATGCCGATGCCCTGCTTGAGGTAGTCCATCTCGTAGAGGTGCTCACGCCACTTGCGGTCCAGGACGGTCAGCATGACCTGACCCTCCAGGGTCCGCATGCCGTCCGGGCCGACGAGCGCGTTGATCTCCGCTTCACGCTTGTCGTAGGCGCTGCGGGCGTCCTGCAGCAAGGCCTCGCGCAGGCCGTTCGCGTCGAGGTCACCGTCCTCGAGCAGGTCGTCCCAGTCGAGGCTGACCGGGTACAGCGTCTTCAGCGCCGTCCACAGCTTCTCGTGGTCCCAGTCCTCGGCGTAGCCGTTGGCCGTCGCGCCGTCCACGTAGGCGTTGACGACGTCGACGAGCATGCCCTCGATCTGGTCGCGCAGGCTCTCGCCGGCGAGCACGCGGTGGCGCTCGGCGTAGATCACCTTGCGCTGCTCGTTCATGACCTCGTCGTACTTGAGGACGTCCTTGCGCTGCTCCATGTTGATCTGCTCGACCTGGGTCTGCGCGCTCTTGATGGCCTTGGAGACCATCTTGTGCTCGATCGGCACGTCGTCGGGCAGCCGCATGGTCGTCATGACGCGCTCGACCATCGTCGCGTTGAAGCGGCGCATCAGCTCGTCACCGAGCGACAGGTAGAACCGGGACTCGCCCGGGTCGCCCTGACGGCCGGACCGGCCGCGGAGCTGGTTGTCGATGCGGCGCGACTCGTGCCGCTCGGTGCCCAGCACGTACAGGCCGCCCGCGTCGCGAACCACCTCGGCCTCGGCCTTCGACTCCTCCTTGACCTTCTCCAGGATGGCGGGCCAGGCGGCCTCGTACTCCTCGGAGTGCTCGACCGGGTCCAGGCCCTGCTCGCGCAGCACCTGGTCGGCGATCAGGTCGGGGTTGCCACCCAGCACGATGTCGGTACCGCGGCCCGCCATGTTCGTGGCGACCGTGACGGCGCCCTTCTGGCCGGCGCGGGCGACGATCAGCGCCTCCCGGTCGTGGTGCTTCGCGTTCAGCACCTCGTGCGGCACGCTCAGCTTGACCAGCAGCTTCGACAGGCGCTCGGACTTCTCGACGCTCGTCGTGCCGACCAGGACCGGCTGGCCCTTCTCGTGCCGCTCGGCGATGTCCTCGGCGACCGCCTCGTACTTCGCCTCTTCGGTCTTGTAGATCAGGTCCGGCTGGTCGGCGCGGACCATCGGGCGGTTCGTCGGGATCGGCACCACACCCAGCTTGTAGGTCTGGTGGAACTCGGCGGCCTCGGTCTCGGCCGTACCGGTCATCCCGGACAGCTTCCCGTAGAGGCGGAAGTAGTTCTGCAGCGTGATCGTGGCGAGGGTCTGGTTCTCGGCCTTGATCTCGACCTTTTCCTTCGCCTCGATCGCCTGGTGCATGCCCTCGTTGTAGCGGCGGCCGTGCAGCACGCGGCCGGTGAACTCGTCGACGATCGCGACCTCACCGTTGCGGACGATGTAGTCCTTGTCGCGGTGGAAGAGCTCCTGGACCTTCAGCGCGTTGTTCAGGTACCCGACCAGCGGGGTGTTCGCGGCCTCGTAGAGGTTCTCGATGCCGAGCTGGTCCTCGACGAACCGGACGCCCTTCTCGGTGACGGCCACCGTGCGCTTCCGGACGTCGACCTCGTAGTGGTACTTCGAGTTGATCAGGTTCGTCTTCTCGACCCGCTCGCGCGACCCCATCGTGGTGGTGTCGATGCCGTTCATCAGCGGGGCGAGCCGCGCGAACTCGACGTACCAGCGCGACGACTGGTCCGCCGGGCCCGAGATGATCAGCGGCGTCCTGGCCTCGTCGATGAGGATCGAGTCCACCTCGTCGACGATGGCGAACTGGTGCCCGCGCTGCACGCAGTCGTCGAGGCTCCACGCCATGTTGTCACGCAGGTAGTCGAAGCCGAACTCGTTGTTCGTGCCGTAGGTGATGTCGGCGTTGTACTGGCTGCGCCGGACGTCCGGCGCCTGCTCGGACAGGATGACGCCGACCTCGAGGCCGAGGAAGCGGTGGATGCGCCCCATCCACTCCGAGTCGCGCTTGGCCAGGTAGTCGTTCGTCGTGACGACGTGCACGCCCTTGCCGGGGATGGCGTTCAGGTAGGCCGGGAGGACGCAGGTCAGGGTCTTGCCCTCACCGGTCTTCATCTCGGCGACCTGGCCCAGGTGCAGGGCGGCGCCACCCATCAGCTGGACGTCGAAGTGCCGCTGGCCGAGCACCCGCTTGGCCGCCTCCCGGGCGACCGCGAAGGCCTCCGGCAGCAGGTCGTCCAGGGACTCCCCGTCCGCGTGCCGCTTGCGGAACTCGTCCGTCTTGGCCCGCAGCTCGGCGTCGGTCAGGTCCTTGACGTCGTCTTCGAGGGTGTTGATGTGATCGGCGATGTTGCGCAGCCGCTTCACCATCTTGCCCTCGCCCGCGCGGAGCAGGCGGTTCAGCACCATCCGGTCGACCTCACTAGCTGATCATGAGCGCGCCCAGGCCGGTCCCGGGCAGGTTCTCCCACGGCGGCGGCCGTGGTCGGCGCCACCGTTCCACCCCATCGTAGGGAACCCGGGGCGTGGTGTGCACACGCCGTACGTCCTGACATGCGGATGGCCCGCACGCGGGCGCGTGCGGGCCATCGGCGGAGGCCTCCTTAGAGCCGGCTCAGCCGAGCCGGATCACGCCGTAGTCGAAGCCTTTCCGCCGGTAGACCACGCTGGGCCGCCCCGCGTCGGAGTCGTTGAAGAGGTAGAAGTCGTGGCCGACCAGCTCCATCTCGTAGAGAGCCTGGTCCACCGTCATCGGATCAGCGGTGTGCTGCTTCTCGCGGACGACGCGGCCGGGCTGGTGGCCCAGGTCGTCGTCGGCCCAGCTCTGCTGCTGGGGCAGGGTGATCTCGTCGGCACTCGCGAAGCCGTTGATCTGCGGTTCGGCTTCGGGTGCGTCCAACACCGCGGTACGCGCGGCGGGACCGGCTGCGGCCGGGGAGGTACCACCCGGCAGTGCCGAGGTCGCTTCGGCGACCGACTCCGGACGGCTGCGCCCGTAGTGCACGCGCCTCCGGTCGTGTGTCCTCCGCAGCCGGTTCTCCAGCTTCGTGACTGCGGAATCGAGCGCTGCGTAGAAGTCGGCGGCACACGCTTCAGCGCGTACGGCCGGGCCACGCCCCTTTCCGGTGATTTCGACGCGCTGGCAGCTCTTGGCCTGGCGACGATTGGGTTCGTGGAACAGCTCCACGTCGTACCGGATGACTTTCCTGTCGTAGCGCTCGAGGCGGGCCAGCTTTTCGCTGACGAGTGCCCGATAGTGGTCGGGCACCTCCACGTTGCGGCCCTTAACGACGATGTCCATACACGACCTCCCTCGCTGAGATGACTGCGAGCTGTTGAGTTCACACACGGCGCCGGTATTGCGGGGACGTAAGCCCGGATCGCGGGCTGAGAAGGAACTCGGATCGGTTCACGACGTCTCGTGCCGGATGCCCGAGCGCGGACTCAGCGCACCTCCGGCGCCAGGGACATGGGCTCGTCACCTCCCTGCCTGCGGGGATTGCTGATAGCGGAGCACGTTAGCTTCCTCACGCCCGTTACAACAGCCCCCGAGCCGGGGGATGTCGGGGAATGAGACTCCGTCACCCCGCGCAGTGAGCGGGGGGTGAACACCAGAAAACACCCGCTGGTCGGACGCGCGCCGATTGCCGTGGCGTCACACGGACGGCGCATCCCTTCAGCTGGACGGGCGCCGAGGGTGACGGCCCGTTCGGCCGCAGCCGCCACCCCGGTGGGGTGGTGTGGCAGCCGAGTGGTCTTGATCGACACCCTCATGCCCGGACAACGGCCGCGGACCTGCTCGCGTTCCCGCCGGATGTCACTCGTGTAGGTGACACCCGGGTCACCCGGGCGCGGGGGTCGGCGGGGGTGGATGCGTTCGGTGGCCGGGTGTTGGTGTTGTGCGCGGGGTTGGTGGGGTGCGTGGTCCCTTGGTGAGCTGGGGAAACCGGGTGATGTGGTTCCTTCTCGGTGAGCTGCTTCTCGAGGGTGGTGGTCGTGAAGGTCGGTTGAGTTACCTGCCGGAGCGCGCCTGTGACTGCGCGCTCAGCGATTCTCCAGTCGCTCGCAGGTGAACTGCCGCTCGCCGAAGTGCAGCCCACGGCTCTTGATCGCCGGCTCATCGAACTCGGCGATTGCGGTTCACCCGGCCGCGAGCAGGGCGAGGACCGCCGAGACCGCGATGCCTTCCGCCGCCAGTGCGTGCGCGCATGCGGCGGCGGTGGCGCCCGTGGTCACCACGTCGTCCAGGACCACCACCGGGAAGCCGGGTGGCGGGCGTCCGGCGTGGCGGAACCGCAGGCGGCCGGCCAGGTTGGCGGCGCGCTGGGCGTGGCCGAGCCCGACGGCGTCGCGGGCGCTGCCGGCCAGTTCGAGGGCGGGTGCGACGGCCACTTCGAAGCCGCGGCCGGCCAGGGCGGTTGCCGCGGCCTCCGCGAGGCGTTCGACGTGGGGACCGCCTCGCACCCGGGACGCAGAGGGGCGGCTGGGGGCCGGGACCAGGCAGAGTTTGCGCGCTGCGGAGGCCGGTCGGGTGCTCGGCGAATGGCCTTGGGGTCGGTCGGCAGAAGCGGTCCCGGTGCTGAGAGCCGGATCCGGCGGCAGGTAGCTCTCACCGATTCCGCTGCTGCCGACCTGGCCCGGTAGCCGATCGGCGGAAACGGTTCCGGTGCTGCGCGCGGAGCCCGGTGACCGCCAGACCTCACCGGATTCGCTGCTCCGGATCTGCGCTGGTGGCCAGTCGGCGGAAGCGGCCCGGATGTCGAGCGCCGAATCCGGCAACCGGGGGATCCCACCGGATTCAGTACTCGGGGAATGGTTCTGCCGCCGGTCGGCGAAAGCGGTTCCGGCCCGGAGCAGCGGTCCCGAGGGCCGGTGGGTCTCACCGGATCCAGTGCTCTGGGCTCGATCAGACAACCTAGCGCCGGAGACGGTTCCGGCGGCGAACGCCGAGTCCTGCGGCCTGCCTGCGGAAACGGTTCCGGCACCATGCCCGGCGGCACCGGTACCGGCTTCCTGCAACGGCAACACCGCCAACGCCTCCGCCAAAGCCCACCCGAGCGACGGCGCCAGATCTCGCCGCCCCCGCTCCTTGTACGCGATCAGCAACCTCCGCCCCACTCCGCGGTATCGGGACAGGGCGAACACCCGCACCAACCCCGCCGTGGGCATGCGGACGACCTCCCTCGCCGCGCCCCAGACGCCCGCACAACTAGCACAGCACGGCGCCCCGCGGGCTCCGCAGGCGGCGCAGCGGCTGGGGATCAGCAGTTCGAGAAGCGCTTTGATGAACACACGGAAAGTGTCCCCATCACCACCGACAGTTTCCGGGCCGCAGTCGAACCCGGTCACCCGAAAGTGTGATCAGCCCGGGTAGAAGGGGTCCGCGTCCTTCGCCGAATGGTTCTGCGGGCGCCACACCTCGCCCAGCACCGAGGCGATCCACAGGCCGCTCGCGTCGGCCACCACGATCTGGCGGCTGGGGGCCGCCGTGACGCCGTGGACCGGGGGTGTCAGGTTCGAGCTGTTGAACGCGTCCATCCGCTGGCCGTCCACCGTCACCTTGATCACCGGCTGGGACGTCGACGTCGTCACCGCGACCAGCGTGTCCTGGGACAGCCAGTCGACGTCGACGACGTTCTGGAGGTCGTGGGGCTGCAGGTGCCGCGGCTCGCGCAGGGCGATCGAATCGCCGGTGCCGCCGACCACCGACGCCACCCACAGCTGGCCGGCGATCACCGCGGCGACGCGGGCGCCGTCGCGGGAGAAGCGCAGCTCGGAGATGCCGCCCTGCTGGGTCAGGTCGGTGGCGTTGACCGTCAGGGGGGTCCACTGGCCGTTCGGGGTCAGCACCATCCTGGCCACCGTCAGCTGGTCGGCCACCGTCCACACCTCGGACGCGCCGGGGCGCCACGTCGGGCGGCTCAGGGTGTTGCCGGCCAGGCTGACCAGGGGCAGGTCGCGGCCCAGGTCGCCGATGCGCAGGTGGACCTGGCCGCCGGTGCGGTCGACCACCGCGAGGCGCTTGCCGTCGGTCGACTGGGCCGCGCTGACGACGTCGTAGCCGCCGTTGCCGACCGGGCCGGGCACCGGGGCGCCGTCACCCAGGGAGCGGACGCGGCCGTCGACCGTCATCAGCCCCGGCAGGTCCAGGCTCAGCGAGAGCGACGCGCCGTACGCGGGCAGTTCGTTCAGCCGCCAGTCCGGGTGGTTCGGCACCAGCGGGGCGCCGTCGGCGAGGATCCGGATCCGCGCCGACGTCACGTACTGCAGCGAAAGCACGATCTGCGCGGCGATCAGGTTCCGGATGTTCTCGCCGACGCCGGTGAGCCCGGTCAAGGGCACCACGAGCGTCCCGTCGTCGAGGCTCTTGACGTTGGTGTCGATCTCCACCGGCTCGCCGAGCAGGTTCTTCACCGTCCCGGCCAGGCTCGTGGACGGGCCGTCGACCAGCAGGTCCATCACCCGGCCCGGCAGCCCGGACTGCGGTTTCGCCACGACGTAGCGCCGGTCCGGGACGAAGGCGTTGGACGACTCCGAGTAGAAGCTGATCGGCACCGCGGTGTAGTTCTCGCTGAAGTCGGCCTCGGTCGCGTACAGGTCGGTGGGCGGGTCGACGATCCGCCACTGGCCGTTCTGCTGCTTGCGCACCTTCACGTGGAGCAGCGCCGAGCTGTAGTCCGGCACGAACGAGCTGTTCTGGTCCAGCGTGCCGATGTCGATCCCGCGCACGTTGACGACCTGGGTGTTCGGGTCCGGCTGCGGCTCGGTGTCGTAGACCGTGCCGAAGGTGTCCTGGATGATCGTCAGGCTGCGGCTGGGCCGCCAGTTCGCCCGGCCCTGGTCGTCCAGGTAGGCGCGGGCGGCCGCGTTGTTCTGGCCCGGCTTGAGCGTGGCGCGGATGAACTCGCGCACCAGCGTCAGCGAGTCGATGCCCTGCTCGGGTTCGGGCGCCTCGGCGTTCTGGCCCTGGCCCTGGCGCTCCCCCGAGACGACGACGGGCTGGGACTCGAGCGGCACGTTGGCGCAGCCCGCCAGCACCACCAGGCACAACACTGCGAGCAGAACCCGTTTCACTGACCGACTTCCTCACGTTCGGCGAAGATCGCCTCCGGCGCCGGCGTCACCTCGATGATCCCGAGCGGCACCTCGCCCGGGATGTGGTCCGGCGGTGGCAGGGCCAGCGGCGGCTCCCCGGCGGGGATGTCCTGGTGACGCGGGAACGTGAACCGGAAACAGGCGCCCCGGCCGGGCGCGCCCCACGCGTCGAGCTCGCCGCCGTGCAGGCGCGCGTCCTCCAGGCTGATGGCCAGGCCGAGCCCGGTGCCGCCGGTGCGCCGGTTGCGTGACGGGTCGGCGCGCCAGAACCTGTTGAACACCAGGCCCTCCTCGCCGGTCCGCAGGCCGACGCCGTGGTCCCGGACCGTGATGGCGACGGTGGTTTCGTCGGCCGCGACGGTGAGCACCACCGGCTTGCCCTCGCTGTGGTCGACGGCGTTGCCGAGCAGGTTGCGCAGGATCCGCTCGACGCGCCGCGAGTCGACCTCGGCGGGCACGTCCTCGTCGGGCAGCACGAGCTCGACCGAGCTGCCCGCGTTGCCGGCGATGACCCGCACCTGCTCGACCGCGCGGGTGGCGATCGGGCGGACGTCGATGAACTCCGCCGACAGCTCTTCGACGCCGGCGTCGAGCCTGCTGATCTCGAGCAGGTCGCCGAGCAGGGCCTCGAACCGGTCGAGCTCGTCGACCAGCAGCTCGGTGGACCGCGCGAGGCCGGCCGGGAACTGCTCGCGGGAGGCGTGCAGCACGTCGGCGGCCATCCGGACGGTGGTCAGCGGGGTCCGCAGCTCGTGCGAGACGTCGGAGGTGAACCGGCGCTGCAGCCCGCCGAACTCCTCGAGCTGGCGGATCTGGCGCTGGATGCTGGCGGCCATGCCGTTGTAGGACCCGGCGAGCTTGGCCAGGTCGTCCTCGCCGATCACGGCCAGGCGCTGGTCGAGGTCGCCGCCGGCGAACTGCTCCGCCGCCGCGGCGGCCGACCGGACCGGCCGCACCACCTGCCGCACCACCAGGTTCGTGATGCCGGCCAGCAGGAGCAGCAGGACGAGGCCGCCGACCAGCAGCGTGTTCTGCACGGTCGAGACGGTGTTCTGCTCGGTCGTCAACGGGAACAGCAGGTACAGCTGCAGCGGGACCGCGACGGTCTTGAGCGGCGTGCCGACGATCAGGTACGTCGTGCGCCCGCCGTTCGCGTCCGGGACGGTGTGCTCGAGGTAGCTCGTCTGCTCGGCCTCGACGAACTGCCGCAGCCGGGGCGGCACGTTCTCGAACGGCCCGGCGAACGAGGGCTCGTCGCGGGACTGGTCGTGGCCGCCGCTGGCGAGCACGGGGATGAACGTGCCCGCCGCCGAACCCGCCGCGTCCTGGCTGGTCGGCGTGATCGCGATCTTCTTCAACGCGTTTTCGAGGCGGTTGCGCATCGCGTCCGGCGTCTCGCCGCCGAGGCCGACCAGCTCACCGGCGGCGGTCTCCGCGGCCGCGCGGGTCTGCGCGGTGGCGGCGTCGCGCTTGGTGTCCAGCAGCCGTTCGGTGATCTGGTTCTGCAGGACCATGCCCAGCACGAACACCACGGCCGAGGACAGCGCGAGCGTCGAGACGGTCACGCGGAACTGGAGCGAGTGCTTCCACAGCTCGTTGAACGCGACCGCGCGACGGCGCGTGAAAACGACGACACGCCGCACCAGGCGTGCCGTCGAACGCGCGAACGCGGGGAGCCGTCTGCCGGTCTCCGTCGTCATGGAGCCATCACGGCGGTCCGGCCTTGTACCCGACGCCACGAACGGTCAACACCACCTCGGGGTGTTCCGGGTCCTTCTCGACCTTCGAGCGGAGCCGCTGGACGTGCACGTTCACCAGGCGGGTGTCGGCCGCGTGCCGGTAGCCCCAGACCTGCTCGAGCAGCACCTCGCGGGTGAACACCTGACGCGGCTTGCGGGCCAGCGCCACCAGCAGGTCGAACTCCAGCGGGGTCAGCGGGATGGCCTTGCCCTCACGGGTGACCTCGTGGCCCGGCACGTCGATCGCCAGGTCGCCGATCGTGAGCGACTCCGCCGGCTCGGCCTCGGTGCGGCGCATCCGGGCGCGAACCCGGGCGACCAGTTCCTTCGGCTTGAACGGCTTGACGACGTAGTCGTCGGCGCCGGACTCCAGGCCGAGGACGATGTCGACGGTGTCGCTCTTGGCGGTGAGCATGACGATCGGCACCCCGGACTCGGCGCGGATCGCCTTGCAGACGTCGATCCCGTTCATCCCGGGCAGCATCAGGTCGAGCAGGACGAGGTCGGGCTTCAGTTCACGCAGCGCGGGAAGCGCGCGTGAGCCGTCGGCGACCACCGCCGTGTCGAACCCCTCCCCACGGAGCACGATGGTGAGCATCTCCGCGAGTGCAGGGTCGTCGTCGACCACGAGAACACGTGCCTTCATGACCACATATTCGCACTAGTTCCGGCGGCCGGACGCGCGACCCGCGTGTTTGACCACCAGAAAGATCAAGATCCGCACCGGTCCCTGCTCCATCCGGGTGCCGCTGGGCGGTCCGTGAAGGCCACGTTCAGGGACTCTGAGTCCCTCAAGGTGGCCTTCACGGACCTGGGAGAAGGGCTCAGGGAGCCACGGCGGGGACGGGCGCGTCCACGTAGACGACGCCGTCGGTGACGGCCACCCGGTGCGTGCGCACGGCCTTCTTGGCCGGCAGGCAGGTCGGCGCGCCGGTGCGCAGGTCGAACTGCGCGGCGTGCAGCGGGCACTCGACGAAGCAGCCCTCCAGCCAGCCGTCGGCCAGGGATGCGTCCTGGTGGGTGCAGGTGTCGTCGACGGCGAAGAAACCGGCTTCGGTGTGGAACACGGCGATGGGGACGGGCCCGTCGAGGCGGAGGGACTCCCCCTCGGGCAGGTCGGCGACGGCGCAGGCTCGGATCATCGGGGCCTCCGGGAACGGATGACAGGAAACCGGGACGGTTGGTGAAAGTTGCGCATGGCGCGACGCTGCGCTTCCTGCGCAACAATCCGGTTCGACGGGCGGTCGCGTCAAGAGATTCGCCCGACCAGCCGATAGGGAGGGCGCAAAACGGATAGTGTTGCGCTATGCGGAACCAGGACTCGGGCAACGCAACTCAGAGCCAGGTGCAGTCGGTCGACCGTGCGATCAGCGTGCTGGAGCTGCTCGCCCGCAACGGCGAAACCGGCATCACCGAGATCGCGGGCGAACTGGGCGTGCACAAGTCCACGGCGTCACGCCTGCTCAGCGTCCTGGAGTCGAGAGGCCTGGTCGAACAGCTCGGGGAACGCGGGAAGTACGCGATCGGCTTCGGCATCGTGCGGCTGGCGGGCGCCGCGACCGGGCGGATGGACCTGGCCAAGCTCGGCCGCGCCAGCTGCCTGAGCCTCGCCGAGGAGCTCGGCGAGACCGTGAACATCGCCATCGCCGACGACGGCGTCGCGATCAACATCAGCCAGGCCCGCGGGGCCGCCGCGATCACCACCCAGAACTGGACGGGCCAGCGGACGCCGCTGCACGCGACCTCCAGCGGCAAGATCCTCTTGGCCTACATGGCCGAAGCCGAACGCAAGCGCGTGCTGAAGCGGAAGCTGGAGCAGTACACGCCGCGCACGACGGTCGAGCCCGACGAGCTGATGACCGAGCTCGAACGGATCCTCGAAGACGGCTTCGCGGCCTGCTACGAGGAGTTCGAGCTCGGCATGCACGCGGTGGCGGTGCCGATCCACGGGCCGGGCGGCGACGTCGTCGCCGCGATGAGCGCGTCCGGGCCGTCGTACCGGCTTTCGAAGCAGCGGGTGAAGCAGATCGTCCGGCCGATGACCGAGGCGGCGGACGACCTTTCCGCGCAGCTGGGCTACTTCCGGGACTGAACGGGACTAGTCGTAGAGCCGGGCCATCGCCCGGATCGTCCTTCCCATGTGCGCCACCAGTTCCGGGGGCGCCAGCACCTTCGCGTCCGCGCCGAGCCGCAGCAGGCCGGCGGCGGCGTGCGGCACGTTCTCCAGCGGGACGGCCGCGCGCCGCCAGCCGTCGGCGTCCGCGGGTTCGAGGGTGCGCGAGACGAGCCGGGCGGCCTTCGGGCCGAGGATGTCCGGCAGGGCCGCGATTCCCGCCGGTGAGAGCCGCACGGCGGCCGTCCCGTCGAGGTCCGCTTCCTCGTACCGCTCGACGTGTTCCCGCCAGAACTCCGCGAGGTCGAAGCCGGCGGGCCGGGTGAACGTCTCGTCGAGCGGGGTCAGCGCCTCGATGTTCGTGACGCGGTAGGTCCGGCCGGACGCGACGAGGTACCAGACGCCGGCCTTGAGGACCAGGCCGAGCGGGTGCAGCCGCCGCGTCACGACACCCGGGCGCGGTGACCAGCGGCGGTAGCGGACCTCGACGACCCGGTCCTGCCACAGGGCTTCCGCGGCGGCGAGCAGCTGCGGCACCGGGTCCGCTTCGCGGTACCAGCCGGGCGCGTCGAGGTGGAAGCGCTGCCGGATGCGCGTCGACGCGTCCCGGTACGGCGTCGGCAGCGCCGCCATCAGCTTCAGCTCGGCCGCGGCCACCTGGGCGCCGAGCCCCAGCTCGGCGGCGGGCTGCGGCATGCCGGTGAGGAACAGCGACTCGGCCTCGTCGGCGGTCAGGCCGGTCAGCCGGGTGCGGTAGCCGTCCACCAGCTGGTAGCCGCCGGCCGGGCCCGGTTCGGCGTAGATCGGGACGCCCGCGGCGGCCAGCGCCTCGACGTCGCGGTAGACGGTCCGGGCGGTCACGCCCAGCTCGGCGGCCAGCCGGGACGCGCTCATCCGGCCGTGGTTCTGCAGCAGCAGAAGCAGGGACACCAGCCGGCTCGCACGCACGCGGCGAAGTCTGCCAGCCACCACTGACAGAAGGTGTCAGTGATCACGGCCCAGGATCACCTGCATGAACGACTTCGACTTCCTCCACGGCTCCTGGACCGTCGTCAGCCGGCGGCTTCGCACCGTCTTCGCCGGCGGCGACGACTGGGACGTCTTCCCCGGCACCACCACCTGCGCGCCGATCTTCGAAGGCGGCGGCAACACCGAAGAGATCCTCTTCCCCGACCGGGGCTTCCGCGGCTTCACGCTCCGCCTGTTCGACGTCGACCGGAAGGAGTGGTCGATCTACTGGGCCAACGACCGCACCGGACTGCTCCAGCCACCGGTCGTCGGCACGTTCGCCGACAACCGCGGTGACTTCTACGGCGACGACACCCACGAGGGGCGGCCCATCCGGGCGCACTACATCTGGTCGGGCACCACCGGGCCGTCGCCGCGATGGGAGCAGGAGTTCTCCGCCGACGGCGGGAAGACCTGGGAATCCAACTGGGTCATGGAGTTCACCCGGGCCTGAACCGGCACCTTTTCGGGCGCTTGACAGCAAGTCGCGCATGACGCACGTTGTTGCCGAAGACGCAACTTCGCCCGGAGGGATCCCGCGATGGCCGCACCGCCCCGGGTGGTCGTCCTCGGCGCCGGCCTCGTCGGCTGCGCGCTCGCCGACGAGCTGACCGAGCGTGGCTGGACCGACGTCACCGTGCTGGGCGGCGGCGAGGCGCCCGGCTCACCCGGGCTGGTGTTCCGGACGGACGCGGACCGCACGCTGACGGAGTTCGCGAAGTACACCGTCGCGAAGTACAGCGGCCTGACGGTCGACGGCCGGTGGTGCTTCAACCCGGTGGGCAGCCTGGAGATCGCGACAACACCCGAGCGGCTCGAGGACCTGAAGCGGCGGCACGGCTGGGCGACGTCGTGGGGCGTGCGCGGCTTCCCGCGCACGCCCCGCGAATGCGCGGACCTGCACCCCCTCCTCGACGAAACCCGGGTCCTGGGCGGGTTCCACGTCCCGGGTGACGGGCTCGCCGACCCGCGCAACGCGGCCGAAGCGCAGGCCCGGCGGGCCGCCGGGCGGGGCGCGAAGTTCCTCGACGAGGACGTCGTGGCGATCGACCGGGCCGGCGGGCGGGTCACCGGCGTCGTCACGGCTTCCGGGCGGCTGCGCGCCGACGTCGTCGTGTCGTGCGCCGGGGCCGGCGGGCTCGTCGGCCTGGCGGTGCCGCACACGCCGCTGCCCCATCGGTACGCGCAGACGTCGCCGCTGGCCGAGCTGGCCGGGGACAACGACGACCACGCGCAGGCGGGCAAGCCCGTGCTGCGCCACCACGACCGCGCGCTGTACGTCCGCGAGCACGTCGACCGGCTCGGCGTCGGGGCGCTCGAGGTCAGCTCGGAGGACTTCGAACCGGCGTGGGAGGCGGCGGCCATCCTGCTGCCCGCGCTGCGCGACGCCAAGGCCGAGACCGTGACGACCGTGGTGCTCCCGGGCACCCCGGACGGCCGGCCGCTGCTGGGCGAGCATCCGGACCTCGAGGGTTTCTGGGTGGCCGAGGCCGTCCGGCACGAGCACTCCGCCGGGGTCGCGCGCGAGCTGGCGCGCTGGCTCGTCGACGGGCAGCCGTCGCTCGCCGTCCACGGCTGCGACCTGGCCCGGTTCGACCGCGTTTCCGCGCGGGGCCGCCCGTTCGCGGAGGCCCACGAGATCGTCCACCCGCTGGCACCCCGCGAACAGCCACTGCGGAACGGTCCGTTTTTCGAGCAGCAGACGGCTCTCGGCGCGTGCTTCCTGCCGTCGGACGGCTGGGCGCGGCCGCAGTGGTACCAGGCGAACGAGAGCCTGCCCGTCATCTCGGCCCGCGACGGCTGGGCCGCGCGGCACTGGTCGCCGATCGGGACCGCGGAGGCCCTCGTGGCCCGCGAGCGCGTCGCGATGTTCGACCTGACCGCCGCGGCGCGCCTGGCCGTCACCGGCCCGGGCGCGCTGCCGTTCCTGCAGGCCATGACGACCAACGACCTGGCGAAGCCGCCGGGCTCGGTCACCCGCACGCTGCTGCTCGGCGAGGACGGCGGGGTGCGCGGCGCCCTGACCGTGGCCCGGCTGGGCGACGAGCGGTTCCACGTCGGCGCCGGCAGCCGGCTGGACTTCGACTGGCTGCGGCGGCACCTGCCGGGCGACGGGGCGGTGCAGGTCCACGAGACCACCCCCGGGACGTGCTGCGTCGACGTCCGGGGACCGCTGGCCGACGACGTCCTACCCGAACTGTCCACAACGGACTACTCGGCCGAAGAGACGTACGTGGGAGACGTCCCGGTCGTCGCGTTGCGACTGTCCACTGTGTCCTGGGAAATCCAAACCACCGCGGACTTGGGCCGTCGCCTGTGGGAAACGCTGCGGGCACGCGGGATCGCCGCCGCCGGACATCAGGCGTACACCGCCCTGCGGCTGGAGGCCGGGGTCCCCGTGCCGGGGGTCGACGTCACCGCCGAGCACGATCCGTACGAAGCCGGGCTCGGGTCCCTCGTCCGGCTCGACAAGGGTTACTTCCTCGGCCGCGACGCCCTCGCCGGTCGTAGCGACGCCCTCACCGGCCGCCGGTTGACCCGGCTGAGCGTCGACGGCGTCGTGCTGGGCAAGGAACCCGTGTACGTCCGGGGGCACGCGGCCGGGCACGTCACCAGCGCCGCCGACGGGCTGGCCCACGCCTGGCTGCCGGTCGAGTACAGCGTGCCGGGGATCGCGGTGGAGATCGAGTACTTCGGCACGCGGGTCCCGGGGAGGGTCGTTTGACGCACTACGACGTGATCGTGCTCGGCCTCGGCGGGATGGGCAGCGCCGCCGCGTACCGGCTGGCCCAGCGCGGGCAGCGGGTGCTCGGCCTCGACCAGTTCGCGCCCGTGCACAACCGCGGGTCGAGCCACGGCGGTTCGCGGATCACGCGCCAGGCCTACCTCGAAGGCCCCGAGTACGTCCCGCTGCTGCTGCGTGCGCACGAACTCTGGGACGGTCTCGAGCGCGACAGCGGACGCCGGCTGTTCACCCGCTGCGGCGGGCTCATGGTCGGCACGGCGGAGTCGCGGACGATCACCGGCAGCGTCGCGTCCGCGAAGGCGTTCGGCATCCCGCACGAGCTGCTCGACGCCCGCGAGCTGCGCCGCCGGTTCCCGACGACCTCCCCCGCCTCCGACGAAGTCGCGCTCCACGAGCCGGGCGCCGGGCTGGTGTCGCCCGAGGGCAGCGTCGCCGCGCACCTGCAGCTCGCCGCGCGGTGCGGCGCCGAACTGCACCACGAGGAGAAGGTGTTCACCTGGAGCACCATGGCCGGTGGCGTGCGCGTCGGGACGTCGCACAACTACTACACGGCCGACCGGCTCGTGCTGTGCCCCGGCGCGTGGGCCGCCGAGCTGCTGGGCGATCTCGGCGTCGAGTTCACCGTGCGCCGGCAGGTGCAGTTCTGGTTCGCGCCTTCAGGCGGGGTCGAGCCGTTCCGACGGCACCCCGTCTACATCTGGGAAGGCGACGGCTACACGTTCTACGGCTTCCCGGCGCACAACGCGCCCGGTGACGGCGTGAAGGTGGCGTTCCACAGCGGCGGCCGGACGTGCGCACCCGACGGCGTCGACCGGACGGTGTCCGACGACGAGGTCCACGAGATCGCCACCGTCGTCAAGCGCCACCTGCCGACCCTGCCCGGCGGATTCCTGCGCGCGGTGACCTGCATGTACACCGACACGGCGGACGAGAGCTTCGTGCTGGCCCCGCACCCGGCCGAGGACCGGGTCGTGCTGGCGTGCGGCTTCTCCGGCCACGGTTTCAAGTTCGCGCCCGTCGTCGGGGAGATCGTCGCGGACCTGGTGGTCGACGGCGCCACCGCGCACCCGATCGCGCAGTTCGACCCGGCGCGGCTCTCCCAGCCGAAGAGCGCTTAGCCGAGCAGCGTCGCGGCGAGGGACTCCTGGTCGACGCCCGCGACGCCGTCCAGGACGTGCCACGGCGCGAGCCAGCCCGTGGCGGCCAGCTCGTCGTACACCGCCGCGCAGCGCCGCTGCAGGCCGTCGTCGGTCTCGAACGCGTCGCGCTCGCGGTCGGTCTCGGCCGCCGCCCGGCGTTCGGCGCGCTCCGCCGCGACCGACGCGGCGACCCGCAGCAGCAGGTGCGCGTCCGGGCGGGGCAGGCCGAAGCGGCCGACCTCCAGCTCCCACACCCACTTCACGACGTCGCCGGCCGCGTCCTGGCGCAGGCGCGCGGCCGCGTACGCGGCGTTGGACGCGACGTAGCGGTCGAGCAGGACGACGTCGTGCGCGTCACGCAGCGCGCGGATCTCGTCGGCGGCACCGCTGCGGTCCAGCGCGTAGAGCACGGCCATGCCGTAGACCGAGTCGGCGAGGTCGCCGTGGCCGCGGTGCAGCGCCTCCTTGACGAGGTCCGCGTGCACGCTCTCGCCGTAGCGCGGGAAAGCCAGCTTCGCCACGCTCGCGCCCTTCGCGCGCAACGCGTTCGTCAGCCCTTCGGTCAGCGTGCGCTTGCCCGCGCCGTCGAGCCCTTCGATGACCACGAGTCGCCCCATGCGGCACACAGTACTAATCCGGCCAAAAGCAGGCCGACCCTCGAGCGACAAGTGACCGTTGCTACGAGGCCATCGGCCGTGACTGTGGTCGGATTAGTAACGAACGGCACAGTAATGGTGGTGGACCGGCGGGCTCGGTGGAAGGGATCGACGCCGAGCCCGCCGGTACGTCTAGGCGGTCGTCCGCCGCAGGTGCAGCACGTAGTAACCCGCGCCGCTGACCAGCAGGACGCCGGCCAGGATCAGCAGCGGGATCCAGCCGGTGTCGTTGCTGGAGGGCGCCGGGCTGCCGTCGCCGCGGGGCATGACCGCCCCGGTCGCGCCGTAACCGCCGGCCTCGCCGTCGCGGTCGTAGGCCGAACCCGGGAGCTTGTCGGCGTACTTCCCCTGGACCGTCCGCTGGTAGTCGGCGACGGTGACCGCCGCACCGCCGGCGAGCGGGGTGACGCGGCCGTCGCCGACCGCGTACCAGGCGTCGACCTGCGGCTCGTGCAGTAGCTGGGCCCCGGCGGGGAGCTTGCGGGCGTAGGCCGTCTCGACGTCGCCCGAGGCGATGTTGCCGACCTGCCAGGCGCCGTCGTCACCGCGGACCGACCAGAGGGTCGCGGTCCGGCCGTCGGAAGCCTGGACGGGCACGGCGAAGTAGGAGAACTCGCCCGGTGCGGCGCCCGGCTTGCCGACGACGAAGTCCGCGGACAGGTCGTAGACGGGGTAGGCCTCCGGCGCGATCCGGACGGACACCGGAGCTCCCGCGGCGCCCGGCGCCTGGGCGAAGAACTTGACCAGCGTGTCCTGGAGACCGGGCGCGGCGGCCGCGCTCCGGGCCGCCACGGCGTCGGCGCTGCTGATGCCGGCGGCCTGGGCCGCGCCTGACACCGGTGCCGTCATCAGCAGCGCCGCGCCGGTCAGCACGGCGAGGGCCAGCACTCGCCTGCTCATCGGGAGACCCCCGTGAGCGTGTGCGTCCAGGTGAAGGACGAGTTGTGCGTGTAGTAGCCGTAGGTCGACCAGTTGTAGCGCTTGGCCGGTCCCGGGTCGCCCCAGTACACCCAGTCGCCACTGGTGTCGTAGCCGTAGAGGACGTGCGTGTGGCCGCCGCCCGCGCGGTAGCCGACCCGGGTCTCGACCGGCCGGTTCGCCGTGGTCTGCGTCCGGATGGCGGCGTAGGTGATCCGGCTGTCGAGGTATTGGCCGGGTGAGGTGAAGCCGAGGCGGGCGAAGGCGCGCTGCGGATCGGCGAGCGTGCCCGGCAGGTTCGCGCAGTCGGTCCCGGCCGAGTTGTGAGCGAGCTGACAGAAACGGGTCTGGCTGACGGTGACGCCGTGGTAGGCCGCGATGGTGTTGCCCGAAGCCGCCCAGCACCACTGGTTCCGCTGCTGGGCCTGCATCGAGATCGGGTTCCGGAAGCTCGACGGCGCGCCGGACGCGGCTCCGGCGGTGGCCGGCGCGACCAGGCACAACATCAGGCTCACGGCCAGTACGGCGTGGACCCTGCTCGACTTCACCAGCACGGACGGCCTCCTGCTCGAACGTGGGCGAACCAGCGGTGGTCACAACGGTGAACAACCCGGTCACAAGGAGCAAGAACGCCATCTGGAGGAACGGACCGTTCCGGGGGACAGCCGGAACGCGGAACAGTCAGCATCACGTGGCCAACCACCCTGAACGGGGGTCGGCACGTCCCATCTACGCTGCTAACGTGAACGTTCCGCGGTGTTCACGCCCAGCGCACACACTGGTCGGGTGAAGGGACGAGCGGTGGTACAAGACGGGAACCTCCCACTGATCATCGATGGCGCCCGCGCGACGCGGGCATCGGTCGCCGAACTGCCGAAAGAGCTGACAGAAGCGCTCCGGACCGGCGAGTTCCACCACGCCCTGAGACTGGCGATCGCCTACCGCGGCCTCTCTCTGGCGCGGCTTCGCGCCCACTTGGCCCTGCGCGGCGTCCAAATCGGACAGTCGACGCTGAGTTACTGGCAGCGCGGGCTCCGGCAGCCCGAGGTGCCCAAGGCGCTCCCGGCGGTCCGGGCCCTGGAATCGGTCCTCCAGCTGCCCGCGGACGCCCTGGTGGTGCTGATCGGACCGCGACTGGTCCGCCGCGGGCACCAGCCGGCGGCGTCGTTCCACGACCTGCGTTCCGGTGACATGGGGTCGATCGTCGAGGACCTGCTCGCCGAGCTCGGCGCGTACCCGTCGTCGAACCACTACAACGCCGACCTCGAACTGCTGTCGGTGCACGACACGATCACGTTCGACGCCGAACACCGCCAAGTCAGCCTCCGGACGCGGCTGGTGACCCGCGCCCGGCGGCACGGCCCGGATCGTTACCTGACGGTCTACAACGGCGACCCGGGCTGCCGCATCGACGACGTCGAGCTGATCACCGACGAGGGCTGCCGGATCGGCCGGATGCGCCGCAACCCCGACGCGGACACGATGGCGACGGAGCTGCTGTTCGACCGCAAGCTCGCCGAGGGCGACATCCACGTGTTCTGCTACGAGGTCCGCGACGACTCCGGCTCGGCGTCCCCGGGGTACTACCGGATGCTGCGCGACCGCTGCGCGAGCTACCTCGTGCAGCTCCGCTTCGACCGCAACGCCCTCCCGGCCCGCTGCACCCGCCAGGTCCGCGCCCGCGACGACGCCCTGCCGGTGGTGGCGGAGGAGCTGGCGTGCGACATGGGCGGCGTGAGCAGCGCCTTCTTCAACGACGCCGGGCCGGGGCTGGCCGGGGTCGCGGTGGAGTGGAACTGAGGGGCCGTCGCCGCGTGTCGTCGCCCCGATCACACGTGTCGGCTCCCCCATCACGTGAGACGCCGACCTGATCACGGGTGATCGCCGGTTCGAACCCGGGTTCGCGTGATTGGCGGGCCGACACCTGTGATCGGCGAGCCGACTCTCGTGATTCAAGGGTCGGCACGGGTGATCCCGGCACAGGGGCCGGCCGTCACAGCACCTCGAACCCGTTGGCCTTGGCGGCTTCCGCCTGGCGGTCGTCCCTGGTCACGAAGGTGACCGGCGCGCCGCCGGTCACCTCGGCGACGCCGTGCATCGCGACGGCGATGTGGATCGCGTCGAGGGTGCGAAGCGGGTAGTTCTCGATCACGAGCCGCCGCGCCGCCGGGATCACGCTCTTCGCGTCGAACGGGATGAGGGCCAGCGCACCCCGTGGCGAGGCGAGGTGGTCGAAGTGCGCGAGCACCGGAGCCGGGTCGGGAATGCGCCCGGTCCGCCTCGCGGCCGTGAACGCACTGGCGAACTCGATCCGGGTGAGGTCGCTGCTGAGCACGAGGTCGTCCCCTTCGAGCAGCAGCTCCCGGAGCTTGCCGTGCCCCGGTTCGTCGTGCAGGTACGCCGTGACGAGTGCGCTGGTGTCGGCGTAGAACGCGGTCACCGCTCGCCCCGCGTCCAGTCGAGCGCCTCGGTGACCGTGGTGCCCCAGCCCCGGGACAGCTCCTCGATCTCGTCGAGGGTCGGGACGCCTTCGGGTGGCTCGACGTGCGCGATCCGGCCGTCGAGGATCAGGCGCTGTTTCCAGTCCGCATGGCTTTCGGTGTGCGCCACCACCTCCAGCAGGGCCTCGGTGACCAGGTCGTTCATGCTGCGCCCCTCGGCCTCGGCTCTCGCCTTCAGCCGGGCGTGCAGCTCGTCGTCGATCCGGGTGATCAGTTGCTTCACTTCACCATGATAGCACTTCACCCATTCGTGCTATCACTGTCCGCGGAGCAAAACAGAAAGGCCGCCCCGGACTCGTCCGGGGCGGCCTGACCTGCGAAGACTCAGTAGCGGTAGTGGTCCGCCTTGAACGGGCCTTCGACGTCGACGTCGATGTACTCGGCCTGCTCCTTGGTGAGCTTGGTCAGCTCGCCACCCAGCGCGTCGAGGTGGATCTTGGCGACCTTCTCGTCGAGCTTCTTCGGGAGGCGGAAGACCTCGTTGTCGTACTCCTCGTGCTTGGTGAACAGCTCGACCTGCGCGATCACCTGGTTGGAGAAGCTGTTCGACATCACGAACGACGGGTGGCCGGTCGCGTTGCCCAGGTTCAGCAGGCGGCCCTCGGACAGCACGATGATCGTGTTGCCGTTCGGGAAGATCCACTCGTCGACCTGCGGCTTGATGTTGATGCGCTTGATGCCCGGGTAGCGCTGCAGACCGGCCATGTCGAGCTCGTTGTCGAAGTGGCCGATGTTGCCCAGGATCGCCTGGTGCTTCATCTTCGCCATGTCCTCGACCAGCACGACGTCCTTGTTGCCGGTCGTCGTGATCACGATGTCGGCCTCGGGCAGCGCGTTCTTCAGCGTGCGGACCTGGTAGCCGTCCATCGCGGCCTGCAGCGCGCAGATCGGGTCGATCTCGGTGACGACCACGCGGGCGCCCTGGCCGCGCAGCGACTCCGCCGCGCCCTTGCCGACGTCGCCGTAGCCGCAGACGACCGCGACCTTGCCGCCGATGAGGACGTCGGTGCCGCGGTTGATGCCGTCGATCAGGGAGTGGCGGATGCCGTAGCGGTTGTCGAACTTCGACTTCGTCACCGCGTCGTTGACGTTGATCGCCGGGAACAGCAGCTCACCGGCCGCGGCCAGCTGGTACAGCCGCAGCACGCCGGTGGTGGTCTCCTCGGTGACGCCGCGGATACCCTCGCCGATCTTCGTCCACTTGCCGGTGTCCGAAGCGACCGAAGCGCGCAGCAGCTCGAGGAACACGCGGAACTCGTCCGAGGTGTTCTCGTCCGGGGTCGGCACGACGCCGGACTTCTCGAACTCGGTGCCCTTGTGGACCAGCATGGTGGCGTCGCCGCCGTCGTCGAGGATCATGTTGGGACCCTCGCCGTCCCAGGTGAGCATCCGCTCGGTGCACCACCAGTACTCCTCGAGCGACTCGCCCTTCCACGCGAAGACCGGGACGCCCTTGGGCTCCTCGGTGCTCCCGTGCGGGCCGACGACGACCGCGGCCGCCGCGTGGTCCTGCGTCGAGAAGATGTTGCAGGACGCCCAGCGCACCTCCGCACCCAGCGAGACGAGCGTCTCGATGAGCACGGCCGTCTGGACGGTCATGTGCAGCGAACCGGAGACCCGCGCCCCGCGCAGGGGGTAGACCTCCGCGTATTCGCGTCGCAGGGCCATCAGTCCCGGCATCTCGTGCTCGGCGAGGCGGATCTCCTTGCGGCCGAACTCGGCGGCCTCGAGGTCGGCGACGGCGAACTCGATGCCGTTGCGGGTCTCGTGCCGCTTGGCAACGCTTTCGGGGGTCATAGTGGCGATTCCTCCAAGGCTCGATGACTTCCGAACACTACCGTTGTCCGCTCGACCTTCCCTAGAAGCGCAGGAGGCCCTCACCGTGCCCATGCCCGGCCCGGACACCCGCGTCGTCGAAATCCGCGTCGCCGGGCTGGTCGGCACCAGCGGCGAGACGCTGCTCGACGCCGTCGCGACCGTCGACGTCGCCGGCGACGGGCTGGGCCGCGTGGTCCGCCCGGCCGACCGGCTGCGGCGGCCGGCGCCGGGTCCGGTGCTGCCGGCGCTGGGCCGGTCGATCCCGCGGACCCTCGAAGGCTACCTCTGGCACGGCATGACGTCCGGGGGTGCCGCGAAGGCCACCTGGGCGCTGCTGTTCCCGTTCTCGCTGGCCAACGTCGCGTTCTGGATGCTGCCGCCGGTGCCGCCGGGCCGCCGCCTCCCCCGGGTCCTCGGCGCGGTGTGCCGCGGCCTGCTGCGCGTCGCGGCCCTGCTGCTGACCATGCTGCTGATGGGGCAGCTGGCGGCGATCGCGCTCGACCTGTTCGCCGCGCAGTGCCTCGCGCCCGGCTCGGGCTGCCTCCCGTCGATCCCCGACGGCCTCCGCACGGTGCCCGCGCGCGTCACGGTCGGCGTCCTCCCGCTGCTGCTGGTGATCTTCGTGCTGCACCGGATCTCCTCGGCGAGCTGGGCGGTGCACGCCGAGAGCGACCGGGTCGAAGGCCCGCTGCGGATGCGCACCGGTTCCGGGACGCCGTCCCTGCGCGGCCTGCACACCGTCGCGGCGCTCGCGTCGGTCGCGCTGCTGCTGCTCGGCGGTCCGTTCCGGGTGCCGGGGACCGTCTTCGACCTGGTCGTCTGGATCGCCACGCTGGCGCTGGTGCTCGCCGCGATCGTCGCCGCGGCCATCGGCACGGACGCCGGCCGGATCGCCCGCCGCGGCCTGATCGGGTTCGCCGCGCTGCTGGTCGTCGTGGCCGCGGTGCGGCTGCGCCCCGGCCCGGGCCGGCTGCCGGGCACCAACGGCGTCGTCGAAGGGCTCGGCGCGTCGCTGGTCGCGGTCACCGTGCTGTTCGCGGTGTTCCTGGCCCCGGCCGCGCTGCTGGCCCGGCCCGCCTGGAAGCACAAGCCGCGGCGGCTGCGGCCGTGGGCGGGCGGCTGGGCGGCCGCGCCGGTGCTCGCGCTCGCGGGGCTGCTCGGCGGCGGGTTCGGCGCCGGCCTGGCCGAAGCCGTCCGACGGCTTTCCGGCGCCGACCACCTGCAGGTGCCCGACACGTACCTGCTGGTCACGGTGTTGTGGGGCGCCGGGCTGGCGCTGGCCGCGGTGCTGTCCCTGCTGGGCTTCGCGGTCGCCGTCCCGATCCGGCGGCTGCGCCGGGGCGTCCCGGCGATCGTCGGGCTGATGGAGCACGACGAGCAGCAGGAGGCCCAGGCCGCGGCGGCGTGGGCCCGCTCGGCGTGGGAACGGCGGCACCTGCACCACCTGGCCCTCACGGTCGCGTCGGCGATGTCGGCGGGCGGGGCGGCGCTGCTGGTGCTGCGGTTCGGCTTCGGGCTGGCGCCCGGCTGGTTCGGGCCGCTGTCCGCGATCGGTGTCTTCGCGCTCGGCGCGCTGGCCGCGGGGCTGCTGCGGGTGGTCTACACGGCCGCGCGCACCCCGCAGCGCAGCCGGCACCTCGGCGCGCTGGCCGACCTGGTCTGCTTCTGGCCGCGAGCGGCGCACCCGACCGTGCCGCCGTGTTACGCGCTGAAGGTCGTCCCCGAGCTGACCGCGCGGGTCCGCGAGCACCTCGCCGAGCCGGGGACGCGGGTGGTGCTGTCCGGGTACAGCCTCGGCAGCCTGCTGACGGTCATGGCCGCCGCGCGGCTCTCGGCCGAGCTGCCGAAGACGGACCTCGAGCGCGTCGGCGTGCTGACCGCCGGGTCACCCCTGCAGTGGGGCTACCAGCGGGCGTTCCCCGCGCTGCTGCCCCAGGAGTCGCTGGAGCAGCTCTTCGAAAGCCTCGACGGCCGGTGGCGCGCGCTGTGCCGGGGCACCGACATCTTCGGCGGAGGCGTGACGACGTGGCGGCACGAGGTCTCCGACCGGCAGCTCTACGGCGTCGGGTTCCTGCCCGAAGGCGGCTGCGGTCCGCTGAAGGCGAAGGCCGACGAGAACGGCGTCCTGATCCTCGGCGGCGACCACTGGCTGCCGGACCCGCTGCGCGGCCCGACCGGCCGGCACCGCTGGGCGCCGGGGGTGCTCAGGCACCAGGACTACGTCGTCGACGCGGAGTGGGACCACGCCGTCGCGATGGCGGCCGGGCTGGGCAAGCCGTCCGGCGGTGAACAGGGCCTGCTCTTCGGGGACTTCCCGGGAAAAGCGTGAGGGGCACCTTCAAGGACTTGAACTCCTTGAAGGTGCCCCTCACGAGCACTTCGAGCTAGCTAGCTCAGCTTCACTCGGAAGCCTTGCGGCGGAACTTCAGCAGCGCGAGCAGGCCGCCACCACCGAGCAGCAGCAGCGCGGCGATCCACACCAGCCACATGTTGTCGAAACCGGTGTTGGCCAGGCCGCCACCGGTGCCCGACTCGTTGCCCGCCGGCACCGGGGCCGCGGACGTGGTGCTGGTCGGCTTCACGGTCTCCGACGGGGCCGGGGAGCTCGAGGTCGGCTTCGAGGTCTCGGTCGGCTTGGTCGTCGGCGCGGTCTCGGTCGGCTTGGTGCTCTTGGTGCCGCAGATGTACCAGTCGTCGATCTTCGGCTGCTTGTGCCCGAAGGTCAGGGTCGCCTGCAGGTCCTTCCACGGCGCGGTCTCGGACAGCTTCGGGCCGTTCTGGCCGCTCTTGCCCGGGACGTACTCGTTGAAGCCGTCGTCGCCACCGATGACGATGATGCGCTTCACGGTCACACCGTCGTGGACCTTGTTGATCGTCAGGGTCTTTTCACCGACGCCGCCGGTGAAGTCGACGAGGTTGTCCTTCGGGGTGATCTTGACCTGGTTGTCGGCGCACTTGCTGTGGTTGCGGTCCGGAACCGGGTTGGAGCGGTGGTCGTCGCTGTAGCAGGCCAGCGCGGAACCGGCGGTGCCGATGAGAGCGGCGGTGGTGAGGGCGATGATCGCGGCCGAGCCGCGGAGGGTACGACTACGCATTCAAAACTCCTGTGCCAGGCGGGGAGACACCTTGAAATCTGTGATCGCGGCACCACTAAGCGTGCAAATCGCACTGCTGTAATTCACCCGTCAGTGGCACACGAAGGATCGAAAGGTATCGCACGTCACTCGGCCCGCTACACCGGGTCCCCTTTTGGGCACGATCGGCAAGATCGTCTCGCGGTGCCCGTTCCGCGAAGCTTCAAAAAAACCCCGCCGACCTGCGGAAAGCAGGTCGGCGGGGCGTACACGATCGAGTGGGTGACCTCACTCCTTGGGCGAATTGACCGTATCTTCCAGTTCGCCCGACTGGCGCTTGCCGAGCAGCGAGTGCCGGCGGCTGTAGGCGAAGTAGAGGACCACGCCGATCACCATCCACACGATGAACCGCAGCCAGGTCAGCACGGTCAGGTTCAGCATCAGCCAGAGGCAGGCCAGGATGGCCAGGATCGGGATGAGCGGCACCAGCGGCACCTTGAACGCGCGGGGCAGGTCGGGCCGGGTCTTGCGCAGCACCAGGACGCCCGCCGAGACCAGCACGAACGCGAAGAGCGTGCCGACGTTGACCATCTCTTCGAGCTTGTCGGCCGGGAAGAACGTCGCCGCGAGGGCGACCAGGCCGCCGACGATGATCGTGGCGCGCTTGGGCGTGCCGTTCTCGCCGGTCTTGGCCAGGCCGCGCGGCATCAGGCCGTCGCGGGACATGGCGTAGATGATCCGGACCTGGCCGAGCATCAGCACCATGACGACGGTGGTCAGGCCGGCCAGCGCGCCGAAGGAGATGAGGTTGGCCGCCCAGTCGACGCCGTTGGCGGAGAACGCCGTGGCGAGCGTCTTGTGGCTGCCGTCGCCGGCATCGGTGGCCAGGTCCTTGTAGGACGTCATGCCGACGACCACGAGCGAGACCGCGACGTAGAGCACGGTGACGATGATCAGCGAGCCGAAGATGCCGCGCGGCACGGACTTCTGCGGGTTCTTCGTCTCCTCGGCGGTGGTCGCCACGATGTCGAAGCCGATGAACGCGAAGAACACCAGCGAGGCACCGGCCAGCAGCCCGAAGACGCCGTACGAGCTGCTCGCGCCGCCCGCGATCAGCGAGAACAGCGACTGGTCGACCCCGGTCTCGCCGGCGCCGCCGGTCGAGCCCGGCGGGATGTACGGCGAGTAGTTGGCGCCCTTGATGTAGAAGATGCCGAGGATGATCACGAACAGCACCACGGCGACCTTGATGCCGGTGATCACCATCGAGACCCGCGACGAAAGCTTGGTGCCGACGGCCAGCAGCGTCGTCAGGATCGCGACGACGACCAGCGCGCCCCAGTCGACCGTGACGCTGCCGATGTCGAACGTCGTCTTCGCGCCCTTGCCGAACAGGTAGCCCAGCACCGTTTCCAGGTACACCGACCAGCCCTTGGACACGGCGGCGGCGCCGACGGCGAGCTCGAGGATCAGGTCCCAGCCGATGATCCACGCCATGAACTCGCCGAAGGTGGCGTAGGAGAACGTGTACGCGCTGCCCGCGACCGGCACGGTCGAGGCGAACTCGGCGTAACACAGCGCCGCCAGCGCGCACGCGATCGCGGCGAACACGAACGCGAGCGAGACCGACGGGCCGGCGTAGTCACCGGCCGCGCGCGCGGTGAGCGTGAAGATGCCCGCGCCGATGACGACCGCGACGCCGAAGACCGTGAGGTCCCAGGCGCTCAGGTTGCGCCGGAGCTTGGTATCCGGCTCGTCAGTGTCCGAAATGGACTGCTCGATGGATTTAGTGCGCCACAATCCCGTTCCGGGCACCGTTGACCTCCTGCGGCTGGCTGGCCTGCATGCATCGCAGTAGGTCACCCTAACGGGTCAGGGACTGGTCGGCTTGCCAGAAACGTGGCAGCCGGTCATCGGGCGAGGCTGCGGTCCAGGTCCGGCTCGAGGTAGATGAGCTTCGCGACGGGCACCTTCGAGCGCACACGCGCCTCGGCGTCGTCGATGGCCGTCGCCACCTGCGCGGTGTCGAGGCCGGGCACCAGCGCCAGCTTCGCCGCGACGAGCAGCTCGTCCGGGCCGAGGTACTGGGTGCGGATGTGGATGACGCGCTCGACCTTGCCCGCGGCCAGCTCGTCGACGATCGTCGCGAGGACGCCCGGGTTGGCCCCTTCGCCGATGAGCAGGCTCTTCATCTCGACGATCAGGATGATCGCGATGACCCCGAGCAGCAGGCCGATGCCGAGGGTGCCGACGCCGTCCCAGACCGGGTCGCCGGTGACCACCGACAGCCCGACGCCCAGCAGCGCGAGCACGAGGCCGAGCAGCGCGCCGGCGTCCTCCAGCAGGACGACCGGCAGCTCCGGCTCCTTGGCCTGGCGGATGAAGCCCCACCAGCTGACGTCACCCTTGATCTTCTTCGACTCGCCGACGGCGGTGTAGAAGCTGTAGCCCTCCAGGCCCACCGCGACGAGCAGGATGACCACGGCGACGATCGGCGACTCCAGCGGCTCCGGCTCGCCGATCTTGTGGATGCCTTCGTAGATCGCGAAGGCGGAGCCGAGGGTGAACAGCAGCAGCGCGACGATGAAGGAGTAGAAGTACCGGTCGCGGCCGTAGCCGAACGGGTGGTCCTGGTCCGCCTCGCGCTTCGACGTCTTCTGGCCGAGCAGCAGCAGGCCCTGGTTCGTGGTGTCGGCCAGCGAGTGCACCGACTCCGCCAGCATCGACGACGACCCGGTGACGAGGAAGCCGACGAACTTCGCGGCCGCGATCCCGGCATTGGCTCCGAGCGCGGCGATGATCGCCTTGGTTCCGCCTCCAGCTGACACGACCGCTCCCCGGGTAGGTCCTGAATGTCCGGGTGGAGCGTAATAGGCCGGGTCGCGCCGGGTCGCCACCGGCCGGAAATTCGATCGGACGGCGTCCCGGCCGATGCGTGCCCGGCCCAGTCGATCCGCGCGATCGCGCCCGTTTCTGTCGGTGCCCTCCGCTACCGTGGCCCTCCCTGCTCGCCGGTCTGGGAAGGTGACATGGCGCACTTCGCCGTGCTCGGGACGCTCGCGGTCGAAAGCCCGCCGGGGCGGTGGGCCGTGCTGCGCGGAGCACGGCAGCGCACCCTGCTGGCCGTGCTGCTGCTGAACGCCAACCAGCACGTCCACGCGGACGTGCTGGTCGAAGCGCTGTGGCCGGACGTGCCGCCGAAGTCGTACGCCTCGAACCTGCACACCTACCTCTCGCGGCTGCGCGAGCGGATCGACGGCCTGCGTGTCGAGCACGGGCCGCTCGGCTACCGGCTGCGGGCCGAGCCGGACGAGCTGGACCTGCTCGTCTTCCGGTCCGCCGCCGCCGAGGGGCAGGTCGCCGCGCGGGCGGGGGACGCCGTCACCGCGTCGTGGCACTACCGGCGGGCGCTCGCGCAGTGGCGGGGGCCGGTGCTGGCCGGGCTGCACGTGCCGCGGCTCGACGCCGACGTCGCGCGGCTGGAGTCCGAGCGGCTCGCCGTCTTCGAGGACTGCGTCGACGCCGAACTCACCGCCGGGCGGCACGGGGAGCTGATCGGCGAGCTGCAGGCCATGGTCACCGCACACCCGCTGCGCGAACGGCCGGCCGCGCAGCTGATGATCGCGCTGCACCGGGCCGGGCGGCAGGGTGATTCGCTCGAGGCCTACCGGCGACTGCGGACCACGCTGATCGACGAGCTCGGCGTCGAACCGGGCGCCGAGGCCCGCCGGGTGCACGCGGCCGTGCTGCGCGGCGAGGACCCGGTGCCGCGGCTGCCCGCCGCGCCCGCGCCGGTCTGGCCGGTGTGCCAGCTGCCGCCGGACACCGCGGACTTCACCGGCCGCGACGCCGAGCTCGCCGAGCTCACCGAGGTGCTGGGCAGCGGCTCCGGCGTCCCGGTCGCGGTGCTCAGCGGCGAGCCGGGCGCGGGCAAGAGCACCGTGGCCGTGCGCGCCGCCCACCGGCTGCGGGCGCGGTTCCCGGACGGTCAGCTGTACGTCCCGTCCGGCCCGCGCGACCTCGGTGACGTCCTGGCCGACCTGCTGCGCGCGCTCGGCGTCACCGGCCCGGCCATCCCGGACGACGTCCACGCCCGCGCGGCGGTGTTCCGCGGGCGGCTCACCGACCGCCGGGTGCTGGTGGTGCTCGACGACGCCACCGATCCCGAGCACGTCCGCACGCTGCTGCCGGGCACGCCGGGCTGCGCCGTCCTGGTCACGAGCCGGCGCCGGCTCAGCGGCCTCGCGGGCGCGCACCGGCTGGCCCTCGGGCCGCTGCCGGACGCGGACGCGACGCGGTTGCTGACCCGGCTCGCGGGCGACCGGGTGGCGCGCGAGCCCGCCGACGCGGCGCGCATCGTCGCGGCGTGCGACCACCTGCCGCTGGCGCTGCGGATCGCGGGCAGCCGCTTGGCGATCCGCCCGCACCTGCGGCTCGCCGAGCTGGCCGGCCGGCTGGAGGACGAGGTCCGCCGGCTCGACGAGCTGACCGTGAGCGACCTGGGTGTCCGCGGCAGCATCGCGCTCAGCTACGACGGCCTGCGCCCCCTCACCCGGCGCGCGTTCCGGCTGATCGGCCGCTGCCACAACCTCGACCTGCCCGCCTGGGCCGTCACCGCGCTGATCGACGACCCGGGAGCCGACGAAGCCGTCGAGGAGCTGGTCGAGGCCAGCCTGCTGGAGTCCGGCGGTCCTGACGAGACCGGCGAAGGCCGCTACCGGCTGCACGACCTCGTCCGGCTCTACGCGACGGAGCTGGAAGCGCCCGACGGCGGCGGCCTGCGCACGGTGCTGGCCGCGACCCTCGCGCTGGCCGACACCGCGGCGGCGCGGCTGCCGCGCACGGTGCCGATGCCCGCGCTGGCGCGGGAAGCACCCGCGCAGCCGTTGCCGGGTGAGCTCGTCGAGCGGCTGCTGGCCCGGCCGGAGAGGTGGTTCGCCGCCGAGCGCGCGAACCTGCTCCTGCTCGTCGGCACGCTGTGCGAGCTGGGCCGCAAACACGACGCGCTCCTGCTGCTCGACAGGCTCAGCGGCCACCTGTACCTGCAAGGGCACTACGCGGACATGCGCGCGGCGTACGAGACGGTGCTGGCGGCCGCGGGCGAAGACCGGCCGCTGGCGGCGGTCGCCGAGGCCAACCTGACGCTGTTGCGGCACGCCCGCGGCCAGTACGAAGAAGCCGCCGTCCGCTACCGCGAATGCGCGAAGGAGCTGGAGTCCTACGGCGATCGCCGGACGCACGCGTGGGTTTCGGCGAACCTGGCGCACTGCCTGATCGGGCTCGGCCGCGCGGAAGAGGCGCTGCAGACCGCCGCGGACGCGCGCGAACTGTTCACTGTGGACGGTGAAGCGGCGGAGCTGCACTGGGTGCGGGCGGCGGAGTCGGCCGCCCTGCACCGGCTGGGCCGGGTCGGCGACGCACTGGCCGTCGACGAGGAAACCGTGGTGCTGGCCCGGAAATCCGGCGATCCACGGCAGCTGGGGATCGCGCTTCACGGCGTCGCGTGGTCGTTGCTGCTCAGTGCGCGGGCCGCCGAAGCCGCGACGGCGATCACCGAATCGGTGACGCTGCTGCGGACGACACCGGCGCGTTCGGCGCTGGCGAAGTCCCTGCGCACGCTGGGCGCGATCGAGGCGTTCCGGGGTCGAAGACAGCAGGCCGTCGAGGCGTTCGGCCAGGCCCGTGACCTCGCGCAGGAGCTGGACGAGCGGCCCCGCGAGCTGTCGTGCACCCGCGCCATCGCCGCGAGCTGGATCGGCGAAGGCCGTGCGGCGCAGGCGATCCCGGTGCTGCGCGCGTGCCTCGACGAGTTCCGCGAGATGGGCGGGCGGCCCGCGACGAGCCTCACGTCGCTGGTATTGCAGCGGGCTTACGAAGCCGTCGGCGACACCGCCGCGGCGGCCGAAGCGGCCGCGGAGACGGCGGAGCTCGCCGACCCGCGCGACGCCAGCGCGGCCGCCCTCCGCCGGGCTCTGCTGGCGCTCACCGAGCCGGCCTGACAAAGCGGGGTGGTGCCGCCCCCTCGCGACACCACCCCGAGCCCCCCCTCGAGCCCCCCTGAGCCCCCTCGAGCCCACGGACGCCGGGCGCGGAACGACCGGCGCCACCCCCAGCAGGCCGGCGGCGCGCACCAGCGCACCAGGGTCACCCCCTGGTGAGGATCGTGTCGGAAGGCACCACACGGAACGCACACAGAACGCCGCACGCACGGCTGTGCCCGAAGGGTCGGCTCACGTACCTGCACAGTCGGCTCACGTACCTGAAGGGTCGGCTCACGAACCGACCGTCCGGGTACGCGAGCCGACTCCCTGGGTACGCGGGCCGACCGTCCGGGTACGCGAACCGACTGCCTGGGTACGCGAGCCGACCGTCCGGGTACGCAGGCCGACCGTCCGGGTGCGGGTGTCAGTCTTCGCAGGTGCCGGCGGTCGCGCGGAACAGCTGGGCGCCGGACCCGTCGAGCGGGCGGATCTTCACCGGCGGGTCCGCGGCGGGCAGCCACACCGACTGGCCGCGGCGCAGCTCCACCTTCTCGCCGTCGTCGGCCGTCACCAGCAGGTCACCCGAGGTACAGAGCAGGATCTGGGGGCCGACGCTGTCGACCGTCACCTCGTCGTCCTGGCCTTCGGTCCACTCGACGCGCGACAGCTCGAACTCCGGCGCGTCCGTGCGGTAGATCGCCATGCGGTCGCCCGCGTCGCCGCACTGGACGGGCATCTCGCCGTACGCGAAGTCGACGACCCGCAGCAGCTCCGGGACGTCCACGTGCTTCGGCGTCAGCCCGCAGCGCAGGATGTTGTCCGAGTTGGCCAGGATCTCCACGGCCGTGCCGTGCAGGTACAGGTGCAGGTTGCCGGCCGGCAGGTAGATCGCCTCGCCCGCGCGCAGCGTCAGGCGGTTGAGCAGCAGCGCCGCCAGCACCCCGGCGTCACGCGGGTGCGCCTCGCCCAGCTCCAGGATCGTCCGGCACTCGACCGCGAACTCGCCGTGCTCCTGGACGTGCCGGACGCAGGCGTCCAGCACCTCCGGCAGCAGCGAGTCGAGCGACGACTGCGGCAGCGTGATCCACGTCGTGAACAGCGCGCGCAGCCCCGAGGGGTCCAGCTGCGCCTCGAGCAGCCCGGTGTACTTGCCCAGCCCCGGCGTCTCGATCGCCTTCAGCAGCTTGACCGTGCGCTCCGGCTCACGGAACCCGGCCAGCGCGTGGAACTCCGTCAGCGCGCAGACCAGCTCCGGTTTCGCCGTCGGGTCCGGGTAGTTGCGGTTCGCCGCGTCCCGCGGGATGCGCAGCCGCTCCTCGCGGGCGTGCCCCTCCGCGGCCTGCGCCGCCGACGGGTGCGCCTGCATCGACAGCGGCTCCTCCGCGGCGAGGATCTTCAGCAGGAACGGCAGCCGCCCGCCCCACCGCTTCGCGCAGCGCTCGCCGAGCTGGTTCACCGGGTCGGCTTCGACCAGCTCGAGGAGGCTTCGCTCGGTCCCGTCGGGACCGATGACGTGCGACGGGTCACCCGGGTGGGCACCCATCCACAGCTCGGCCTCGGGGTGCGGCGCGGGGATCGGGCGGCCCAGCAGCTCGGGGATCGCCGTCCGCGATCCCCAGGCGTAGGGCCGCACCGCGTTGCGCAGCAGCTCCACTGTCACCTCAACTCCACTCCTTCGGCGGCTCTCAGGCCGTCACGGGCTCGAAGCGGCCCGCGCCGCCGATGCTGCCCGCCGCCAGCCCGAGATAGACCGCCGCCAGTTCGAACCGCAGCGCCAGCACCGCGGCCCGCACGATTTCGTCCGCCTCGAACTCCTCGGCCGGGGCGATGACGTCCGCACCCGGCAGCAGATCCTCGGCTTGGAAGCGCGCCGCGTCCGTGGCCGGACCGGTTCGCACCGAGAGAAGCAGCACCCGAGTAGGGATGTCACCTGATGGATCGTCCGGATCGGCGAAGATGTCACGCTCCGCGCCACCTGATATCGCCGCCCGCCGCAATGCGGGGCGCGCCAACGCCTGACGGTAATCCTCGACGTCACAGACAGTAGCAGCGTGGGCGGCGAACGCGTGCGCAGCGTGCTCGCCGACGGCGACCGCGACCGGGTCCAGCCCCCACAGCAGCGGCACGCGGTCGGCGACCCGCAGCGCGAGCGCTTTGGCCGGGTTCGCGAAGGAGTCGCGGGCCAGGTAGTCCTTTTCGGCTTCCAGGTCGAGCTGGTCGGCCAGCACCTCGACGTCGGCCACCAGCAGGCCCAGCGCGTTCGCGGTGAGCAGGCCGGCGGCCAGGCCGCGCGGGAACGCCAGCTCGGGCGGCACCGGGATCCGCGGCGCGAGCAGCACGCCCTTGCCGGCCACGGCGGCCGCCACCGGGCCCTCGGCCGGCGCGGAGAGCACCACGGCCGCGCCGAAGCGCGCGGCGCGCTCCAGCGACGCGGCGAGTTCGCGGTCGCCGGGGTCGTCGGTGTGCGCGAAGACGACGTCGAGCGCGCCGATCCAGCTCGGCACCACCTCGGCGACGACCACCGGCACCGGGCACGACGGCGCCAGCAGCGCCGCCAGCAGCCGCGTGAGCGTCCGGCTCACCCCCGGCCGGTCGATCAGCACGACGGCGCGCGGCCGGCCCACGTCGAGGCGGTCGGCCAGGCCCAGCTCGGCCGCGAGCTCGGCGGCCGCCCGCACCTGGGCGCCCGCCATCGCGGCGGCGCGGAGCAGCCCCGCGCTGTCGGCCTCGGCCAGGCGCGCGGGGTCGTCGAGCAGCGTGTCGTCAAGCACCGTCGGCATCGGACGCTTCGCTTTCAGCCGGGCCACCGGTCGCTTCGTCGAGCAGCAGCACCGGGATCCCGTCACGGACCGGGTACACCCGGCCGCACTCGGTGCAGGTCAGGGCGTCGGCCTCGGGGTCGCCCGGGGTCCCGGGACGCAGTGGGGCGTGATCGGGCGACGGGCACGCCAGGATCTCGAGGAGCTGGGCGTCGAGCGTGAGGGCCATGGTTCCTCCATACCACGCGGTGAGGTGGTGAAGGGCACTTCAGGACAACAGTTCGTCCCGCCTGCCCTCCACCGGGACAGGTCAGCTGCGGATGATCGCGAGGACGTCCTCCACCAGCGCCTGCACCGCCTCGGCGTTGGCGGCCTCGACGTTCAGCCGCAGCAGCGGCTCGGTGTTCGAGGGCCGCAGGTTGAACCAGGCGCCGCCCGGCAGCTGCACGGTGAGGCCGTCCAGCTCGTCGATCTCGACGCCGGAGCGGGCCCCGAAGACGTCCTTGACCGACATCATCTTCGCGACCTGGTCGTCCACCGTGGAGTTGATCTCACCCGACGCCGCGTAGCGCGAGTACGCGCTGGTCAGCTCGGACAGCGGGCCGTCCTGCTCGCCGAGCGCGGCGAGCACGTGCAGCGCCGCCAGCATGCCGGTGTCGGCGCGCCAGAAGTCGCGGAAGTAGTAGTGCGCGGAGTGCTCGCCACCGAAGATCGCGCCGGTGCGGGCCATCTCGGCCTTGATGAACGAGTGCCCGACGCGGGTGCGGACCGGCTTGCCGCCGTGCTCGGCGACGATCTCCGGCACGCCCTTGGACGTGATCAGGTTGTGGATGACCGTGCCGCCCGGGTCCTTGGCCAGCTCGCGCACCGCGACCAGCGCGGTGATCGCGCTCGGCGAAACCGGCTCGCCGCGCTCGTCGACGATGAAGCAGCGGTCGGCGTCGCCGTCGAAGGCCACCCCGGCGTCCGCGCCGACCTCGCGCACCTTCGCCTGCAGGTCGACGATGTTCGCCGGGTCCAGCGGGTTGGCCTCGTGGTTCGGGAAGCTGCCGTCGAGCTCGAAGTACATCGGGACGACGTCGATCGGCAGCCCGTCGAAGACGGTCGGGACGGTGTGCCCGCCCATGCCGTTGCCGGCGTCGACCACGATCTTCAGCGGCCGGTTGCCGGACAGGTCGACGAGGTTGCGCAGGTAGGCGGCGTAGTCGGCGAGGACGTCGCGCTCGGAGACCGAGCCGCGCTGGCCCTCGAAGCCGGGCACGCCCTGCTCGACGGTGTCCCGGATCTCGGCGAGCCCGGTGTCCTGGCCGACCGGCGACGCGCCGGCGCGGCACATCTTGATGCCGTTGTACTTGGCCGGGTTGTGGCTGGCGGTGAACATCGCGCCCGGCAGGTTCAGCGAGCCCGACGCGAAGTACAGCTGGTCGGTGCTCGCCAGTCCGATGCTGACGACGTCGAGCCCCTGCGAGGTGACCCCCTCGGCGAAGGCCGCGGACAGCCCCGGCGACGAGTCGCGCATGTCGTGGCCGATCACCACCGCGGGGGCCTCGGGCTTGATGAGCAGCGCGAACGCGGCACCGAAGTCGCGGACGAGGTCCGCGTCGAGCTGCTCGCCGACCACGCCGCGAATGTCGTAGGCCTTCACGATGCCCGAAAGGTCTGGCACGCCGTCTCCCCGCGAATAGTCGTCCCGGCGCCCGCTGCGCCGCGCGGAAAGCCTACCGGCGCCGGAGGTGGGTTACGCGCTCAGGCGCGGCCGGGCAGGACCCGGAGGTGACCGCGGCGTCCGGACGGGCCGTCCGGCTCGGTGGCGGGCGGCGCGGGCTTGTCGGAACGACCGGCCTCGCGCACGGCCTCGGCCAGCGCGGTCAGCTCGTCGGCCGACGGGTCCGGAGCGGCGAAGGCGCCTTCGTGCCGGACGACTTCCCAGCCCTTGGGGACGGTCAGCCGCAGCGCGTGGGCTTCGCAGAGGTCGTACGAGTGGGGCTCGGAGGCGGTGGCCAGCGGGCCGACGACGGCGGTGGAGTCGCTGTAGGCATACGTCAGCGTGGCCACTGCCGGCTCGAGACAGCCGGTACGCGAACACTTCCGTACGCTCCGCACGATCCGAAACGATAGCGCGTCGCCGCAAGGTCGTAGGAGCGACACGCGCTGGGACGTGCCGACCGCATAGACTTCCGGGGTGGCGACGGCTCGTGATTACCGACAACGGCGGCGCCTGCGACGGGACCGGCACGGCCGGGGCCTGCGCGGGACGCTCTATCCGGCGACCCTCCCCGCCGCCGCGAGCCGGGCGGAACGGTTCGACGCGCTGGTGCTCGACGCGCTGGAACCGATCGAAGCGCGGTGGCGCCACGAGCTGACCAAGCTGGACGTGGCGGTCGACGACGTGCCCGAGGTCCGCGAGAACGGCAAGGCGCCGTCCGACGGGGTGCTGCACGACGGAGCGGTCCCGCTGTCGCGCCTGGTCCCGGCGGGCGTGGACCGCACGGGGATGCCGACGCGGGCGCGGATCGTGCTGTACCGGCGGCCGCTGGAGGCGCGGGCGAAGGACCCGGCGGAGCTGGCCGAGCTGGTGCACGACGTGCTGGTGGAGCAGGTGGCGGGATATCTCGGCGTGGAACCGGACGTCATCGAAGGCGAGTAGCTCTTCGGGCTAGTCGCTCTGCGGGGCTGTGGTCGCTTGTTTCGGCGCGAACGGGCCGCTCGCGCCCATCGCGGCCGCGCTGCGCGAACGGGCCACTCGCGCTTGTTCGGGCACGAACGGTCCTCTCGCGCCCCTCCCGCGCTGCGCGAACGGCCCACTCGCGCCGGTTCGGGCACGAACGGCCCACTCGCACCCATCACGGCACCAACGGACCGCTCGCCGCCCATCCACACGCGCGAACGCTCCACACGTGCCAGAAGCCGCGCGAACGGGCCGCTCGCGCCCACGCTGTCGGGCCGCACGAACGGGCCACTCACGCTTGATTCGGCACCAACGGGCACTCGCACCCACGCAGCCCCGCCGCACCAACGGGCCACTCGCGCTTCCTTCGGCACGAACGGGCCACTCGCGCCCCGGCGACCGCGCTGCGCGAACGGGCCACTCGCGCCCCGGCAACCGCGCTGCGCGAAGGGACCACTCACGCTCGTTTCGGCACCAACGGGCCACTCGCACCCACCCAGCCCCGCAGCACCAACGGACCACTCGCGCTTCTTTCGGCACCAACGGGCCACTCGCGCCCCCGCAGCCGGACTGCTCGAAGGAGCCACTTGCGCCGATCGCGGCGCGAACGGGCCAGTCGCGCCCACCTCCACACCGCGCGAAAAGGCCACTCGCGCCCGAACCAGCGCGAACGGACCGTTCGTGCCCGGGCGCGGGCACCGAAGAGCCCGGCAAAGCTCAGCGGCGCCGCCGCGCCGGAACCGCCGTCAGCAGCGTGAACAGCACCGCCGCCAGCTGGGCCAGCAGCAGCAGGTTCCGCTCCGTGCCCGGGAACTCCACCGTCACCTCGGAGGTCGTCGGCGGGACCGAGACCGCCACCTGGTGCCCCCACGCCGGGACGATCGGCACCCCCTTGCCGCCCACCGACGCCTTCCAGCCCGCTTCCTGCTCCGCCGCCAAGACCAGCAGCCGCCCGGTCGGGCCGTCCGAGACCCGGACGCGGACGTCCGGCAGCCCGGCCTGGACCGGCACCACGCCTGGCGCGTTGCCGGGCGCGCCCCCGCCCGTCACCGCCGCCTTGGCCTGCTCCGGGGAAATCAAGATCACCTGCCCCGCCGGTGACAACAGCCGCAGCACGCCGCGGCCGTCGGATGTCGGGGCCGCCACCGAGACCATGTCCTTCGCCAGCGGTGGGTACGCCTGGGCGTCGACGCCCGGCGGGAGCACCACGTACTCCACCCCCGCGGCCGCCGCCGCGGCGAAAGTGCGCTGCACCGCGGCCGCGTCACCCTGGCCCAGGTCGCGGCGCCAGGTCGCCAGCCGGGTCGGGGTGCCGGGGGTGGGGGCCAGCTCGTCGTCGCCGTAGTGGGGCAGGCGGCCGCCGATCTGGCGGGTCGCGTCCGGCGCCAGGTCGAGCACCGACCGGCCCGACGCACCCAGCGCCGCCGTGACCTCCGGGGCCAGCGACGGCCGCGCGCCGGCGCGAAGAGGCCCTTGCCCGCCGACGACCACCGCGCCGGCCGCCAGTGCCACCAGCACCGCGACGCCGGCGGTCGCGAACACCTTCGGCAGCCACGTCGCCGGCACTCCGGCCGAGCGGCCGCGCTGCCACGAGCCGAGCACCACCCACAGCAGCCCCGCGCCGACGATCAGCAGCGGCACCCCCGTGTGGCCGTGCGCCGCGGGGCCACCCTGCATCGGCGTCGCCGTGACGAGCCGGACCAGGACCAGGCCGCCCGCACCCAGCGCGGCCAGCGCGAGCCCGCCCGCGGCCAGCTTCGTCGGACGCACCACCAGCGCCACCAGCGCCGCCGCGATCACCGCGACGCCGATCGGCCAGGCACCCGGCCCGCCGGGGTCGAGCCCGGCCAGGTCGGTCCCGGAGACCGCCGAAGCCGCGCCGCCCAGTCCCTGGACGAGCAGCTCCGGGTGCTTCAGCAACACCGTCGGCCACGGCAGCAGCAACGCCAGCGGCAGCAGCACGACGATCCCGACCGACGCGATCCGCCGCGCCAGCCCGGTCGGCGCCGGCAGCACCACGAACCCGATCAGCAGCCCGGCGAGCGCGAGCCCGTGCGCCAGCGGGGAGAACGCGCCGAGCAGCGCGACGCCGAACGCCGAGAGCGCCGACACGTGCAGCCACCGCGTGTCCGCGCGGACCAGCAGCCCGGCGATGCCCGCCGCGACGAGCGGCAGCACCAGGTGCACCACTACGACGTCGAGCCTGCCCTGCGCCACCGCCGCCGTGGCGGCCGGCAGCAGCGCGTACGTCGCGGCGATGACCGCGCGGACCCAGCGCCGGACGCGCAGCCGCCGCGTCGCCACGTACGCGCTCAAGGCCGCCAGCGGAATGTCCCCGAGCAGCAGCACGGCGACCAGCGCCGCCGGGCCGCCGATCGGCGCGAACACCGCGCCGAGCGTGCCCAGCACCGGCACGGTCGCCGACGCCGGCGCGCCGGTGCCGCCCGCGACCGCGTGCCACGGCTCGAGGTACGACGTCCAGAGCTCCCCCAGCCCGCCGACCGGAAGCAGTTTGCCGCCGAACAGGTCGAGCCCGAGCCGGGCGCGGTTGACGACCAGGCCGAGCGCGGTCATCACGACCAGCAGCACCACCGGCGGCGCGAAGATCGTCGCCCCGAGCACCCGGCGGCGGTTGACCTCGACGAAGACGAGTTCCGGCTCGGGCGCCGGAGTGACGTCTTCGGCGGCTTCCCGTTCGGGCGCCGCGGTTTCGGGCGCCGCGGTTTCCGGCAGCGCGACGGCGACCAGCGTGCCCGGCCGCCGCAGCCCGGACCCGCGCGAGCTGACCCCGCGCAGCGCGCCCGCGGGCAGCGCGTCCGGCCCGACAGGACGGTTCTCGCGCGCGTCGAGCGCTTCCGGCGTCACCCACGCGGACTCGGTTTTGACGGTCTCGGGCACGGTCCCGAGCGCGACGTCGTTCTCCACACCGCGCCGCACGAGACCGACCACACCGGCGCGGACGGCGTTGCGCAGCCGCGTCGCACGACCTGTGAAGAGCCCGCGAACCGTGCCAGGCCGCGGATTCCGCCGTCGATGGGCTCGCGCGGCGCGCAATCCGCCGCGTCCACTGAGGAGGTAGGTGGCCGCCGCGAACTCCGCGCGCGCTTCACCGGTGCGTCGCAGCAGGACGAACGCCAGCGCGCGCAGCACCGACAGCAGCGGGAGCCGGATCATGCCCAGCCAGAAGGAAAACGGCGAGCAGTTCACCAGGAACACGCGCAGCCCGTGGGCGCGGTTCGCGGCCGCGAGCGACGCCGGGACGGCGTCCGCGGGCCGCTGGCCGGTGGTGACGGCACGCGCGTGCCGCACCCGCGCGGTCGGCACGGACAGCACCAGCCCGCCCGCCGCGTTCGCGCGCCAGCCGAAGTCGAGATCTTCGCGCAGCAACGGGAAATCCGGGTCGAACCCGCCGAGGGAGTCCCAGGCGTCGCGGCGCACGAGCGAGCCCGCGCTGGGCACGGCGAGCACCTCGGCCGGGTCGTCGCCGGTCGCGGCGATCTGCTGGCGGTGCCCGGACGCGTCGGTCGACAGGCCGGCTTCGACGATCAGGCGCGGGTCGGTCCAGTCGAGACCGAGCGCGCCGAGCACGGTCGCGGACGGTTTCGCGGTGGCCACGCGCAGGAGTTCGTCGAGGCAGTCCGGTTCGGGCGCGCAATCGTCGTGCAGCAGCCAGAGCCACGCTCCCGGGTCGCCCCACCGCTCGGCGGCGTGCTCGACGGCTTCGGCGACCGCGGCGGCGAAGCCGGTTTCACTCGAAAGCGTGATGATCCCGGAGAGCACGGGAGAAGAATCCGGGTCGCCGTCCGGGTCGGCCGCTTCGGCCAGGAGACGGGGGGTCGCGTCGGTGGACCCGGTGTCCACGGCGAGCACGTGCCGGGGGGCGACGGTGCTGCGGCGCAACGAAGAAAGCGCCAGCGGCAGCCAGTTTTCACCGTTGTGACAGACCACAATGGCCAGAACGGGCGCGGTGCGCAGGGCGGGCGGCGCGGCGGTGCGGGGCAACAAACGCTCCAGATCAGGCGGCGGATCGGTGCGGCCACCCTACGGCCCCGGTCCGTCACCCGATGGTGAACCCACGCCGAGTGTTCACCACATGGAATCACCGGTGACGCCACGCATCACCGGTGATCTCCCCTCAAACCGCGCGTTTCTTCAGCTTCCGGCGCTCCCGCTCGGACAGACCGCCCCAGATGCCGAAGCGTTCGTCGTGGGCCAGCGCGTACTCAAGGCACTCGTCCTTGACCTCGCAACCCAGGCAGATCCGCTTGGCTTCGCGGGTGGAGCCGCCCTTCTCCGGGAAGAACGCCTCCGGGTCCGTCTGCGCGCACAGAGCGCGTTCTTGCCAGTCCTGCTCTTCTTCGGTGGCATCGATGAGCTCGGTGAGATCTCCCAGAGCCTGCTCCGGGATCTCGCCCCAACTCATGACGTGCCCCCATTCCTTACCATCGGCTTCCAACCGCACGTCCGCCTCCTCGCTCCCTAGCACTCCCCAGGCTGGCGGTGGTGAAACGACACCCGTCGTCCCCTCGACGACGAATGACATCACTGTGATTACACCCGTGTAGTGCGGTCAGGTCAAGCGGAGTAGCGAGTTCGGGGGACCCTTCGGCCCGATCGCGCAAGGGGACACGCCGGTAACTTCACACCGGGCATACGGAAGACTGGAAGCGTGCAGAAGTCAGCGACGCGTCCCAGCCCGGTCTTCCTCGGCATCCTCGCCCTCACCGTCGCCGGTGGCGTGATGGCGGCCTTCGGCGACGTCACCACCGTTCTGGTCGGCGACCGAGATCCGCTCCTCATCGCCGGCGTCGTGATCTTCGTCGCCGCCGGCTGGGTGGCGTCGTTGTCGCTGCACGAGTTCGGCCACGCGATGGTCGCCTACCGCGGCGGTGACTACAGCGTCGCCCACAAGGGTTACCTGACGCTGGACGTCCGGAAGTACACCGACCCGGTGCTGTCGATCGTCCTGCCGCTCATCTTCCTGATCATCGGCGGCATCCCGCTGCCCGGTGGCGCCGTCTGGATCAACCGGGGCGCGCTGCGCTCACGCGGGACGTCCTCGTGGGTCTCGCTGGCCGGCCCGCTGAGCAACCTCGCGGTCGGCGCGGCGCTGACGCTCGTGGTGTCACTGGTGCCGATGGCGGGCGGCCTGGTGGTCGCGATCTCCTACCTGGCGCTGCTGCAGGTCCTGACGTTCATCCTGAACATCCTCCCGATCCCCGGCCTCGACGGCTGGGGCGCGATCGAGCCGTACCTGCCGCCGCAGGCGCGCGAGTTCGGCGCCAAGGTGCGCCCGTGGGCGCCGATCGCCCTGTTCGCGATCCTCTGGTTCTTCCAGCCCGCGAGCAACGCGCTGTGGGACGGCGCGTTCTGGATCTACGACGGCCTCGGCGGCTTCGAAGAGGGTGCCCGCGCGGGCGCGAGCGTCTTCCGCTTCTGGAGCTAACGCGTCAGCGGGCCTGGACCGGGTGCGCCGTCAGCCAGGTGTGCGCCCGCTTCCAGACCTCCTTGAGCCCGGACCGCTCACCGAGGTAGTCCCCCGCCGCGCCGACGACCGGGAGCATGCCCAAAGCCCGGTGCACGAAGTTGCCCCGCGGCCGCTTCTCCAGCTCGCCGGTGATCGCGAGCAGGCCGCGGCCGAGGCGCCACAACGTGCCCGCCGCGGCCTTGACCGTCGCCTTGCCGTGTTTCTTCTCGGACGCCGTGAGCTCTTCGGTCAGCCTCGCGGCTTCCTCGGCCTCCGCGGCTTCGTCGTGCTCCGGGTGCCGTCCCGCCGCGAGGTCGGCGTCGATGTCCCGCTCGAACAGCACCGCCGCGATCAGCTGGACGCGGGTCCCGACGTCCGTGACGCCGTACTCGCCCGCGATCGCGCACAGCAGCAGCCCCTGTGACGCCGCGCCGAGCGTGTCCTGCACCGGCAGCCGGTCGGCCAGCGCGCCGCCCAGGCCGGGGATCGACGTCAGCAGCGCGGTGAACCGGCCGACGCGGTTCATCCACCAGCTCGACCGGTCGTAGCCGGTCATCCGGCCCCACGCGGCCGTGCCGGGGACCTTCACCGACGTCAGCCCGTGGATCAGCTTCGCCTTGAGACCGGACTCGACCTCGGCGAGGTCGTCCTGCTCCCGCCGGTCGCGCGCCTGGAGCCCGAACGGGTCGGACTCGCGCAGCGCGTCGAGCATCGGCCCGCAGGCCCGCACGAACGGGCGCAGCACCGCCACGACCTGCTTGTCGGAAATCGCCTCAGCCACGTCCCGGTTTCCTTCCCGCCGCACGTCCCAGCCCGCCGCCGAGCACCATCGCGCCGGGTAGCGCGCTCGCACCGAGCAGCAGCAGCGCCCGCCAGTCCTGGATCAGCACCAGGTCACCGCCCGGGCCCAGCATGCCGAACCCGAACACGACGAGCACCCACACGACGAGGGGTACCCACGAAAGAGACGGCCGCACCAGCTTCGCCGTGGTCGACACCAGCAACGGTGTCGTCACCGCGCCGAGGAGCACCGTCACCGGCAGCGGGACGACACCGATCCGCAGCGGCAGGAAGAACAGCTCCAGCACGCCCAGCAGCACGGCGTCGGCCGCGAGCAGGAGCAGGAAGCCGAGCTGGACCCCGCTCAGCCGGTCCGGCGCGGTCACAGTCCACCGAACAGGTCGACGTCCGCACCCTCGGCCGGCCCGTGGGCCAGGACGAAGTGGTCGTGCGCCGGGATCGGCTGGGCCAGCTCGTTGGTCAGCGCGAAGTGCGGGACGGCGCCCTCGACCACGGTCAGCTGCGTCGCGTGCGCGTGCAGTGCCGACAGCTTCGCGGGCAGGTGCGCGGCGACGTCCAGGACGGTCGTGATCTCTTCGTCCGGGGTCACCGGCAGCTCGGCGTCGGGCGGCACCGGGAACCGGGACGTCCCGTCCGCCCGCAGCTCGGCCAGCCCGGCGCGGACGGCGTCACGCGACGCGACCGTGTGGAACACCCGCGCGACCGACGAAGCCCGGGGCGCGGCGGCCATGGTGACCTCGTGGGCGCGGATGTGGTCGGGGTGGCCGTAACCGCCGAAGGCGTCGTAGGTGACGACGACCTGCGGCCGGACCTCGTCCAGGATCTCCGCCAGCTGCGCCGCCTGCTCCCCGAGGGCACCACCGGCGAACGCCCGCGGGTGCGCCGCCGCCGGCGTGCCCGCCATGCCCGAATCGCGCCACCGCCCGATCCCGCCCAGGTAACGATGTCGTGACACCCCCAGCGCGGCGCACGCGGCCTTCAGCTCGGCGACGCGGTAACCGCCCAGCTGGTCGGCGGCCCAGGCCCCCAGCCCGGCCAGCTCCGGCAGCTCGCGGACGATCTCGCCCTCCTCACCGAGCGTGCAGGTCACCACGGTCACCTCGGCACCTTCGGCGGCGTATCGTGCGATCGTGGCGCCGGTGGTGATGCTCTCGTCGTCGGGATGGGCGTGGACGAGCAGCAGCCTTCGCGGTACCGGGGAGATCACGGGTTGAGCGTAATTCCCGTGCTCCGACCTTCGTCGGGGACACCCTCGGTTATCCTCGCGCGAGTCGCGACCGCCGCGTCGTGATCGTCTGTACCCCCACGAAGGGCATCTTGGTGAGCACTGAAGCAACTTCGGCCGACGTCGCCGGCGTGTCCGGTTCCGTTCTGTCGATCTCCGACCTGAGCGTGTCGTTCCCGACCGAGGACGGCGTCGTCGACGCGGTCAAGGGCATCGGGTTCGACGTGAAGCCCGGCGAGATCGTCGCCGTGGTCGGGGAGTCCGGCTCCGGCAAGTCCGTCACGTCGATGTCGGTGCTGGGCCTGCTGCCCAAGACCAGCCGGATCGCCGGCGAGCTGCGCCTCGGCGAGCGCAACCTCGCGGACCTCAAAGAAAAGGACATGCAGAAGATCCGCGGCAACCAGGTCGCGATGATCTTCCAGGAGCCGATGACGGCGCTGAACCCGGTCTACACGATCGGCTGGCAGCTGCGTGAGGCCCTGCGCTCGCACCAGGACATCTCCAAGGCCGCCGCCGACAAGCGCGCCGTCGAGCTGATCGACCTGGTCGGCATCCCGAACCCGGAGCTGCGGTTCAAGCAGTACCCGCACCAGCTGTCCGGTGGTCTGCGCCAGCGTGTCGTCATCGCCATGGCGATCGCCTGCGACCCGCAGGTCATCATCGCCGACGAGCCGACCACCGCGCTCGACGTCACCGTGCAGGCGGAGATCCTGGGCCTGCTGCGCAAGCTGCGCGACACCCTCGACACCGCGATCGTGCTGATCACCCACGACATGGGCGTCGTCGCCGACATGGCCGACCGCGTCATCGTGATGTACCAGGGCGAGATCGTCGAGCAGGCGCCGGTGCGCGAGCTGTTCGCCTCACCCAAGGAGGACTACACCCGGCGGCTGCTCGCCGCGGTGCCCGTCCTCGGCCAGCGCCCCGAGGGCCGCCGCCTGCTCGACGACGCCGGGATCGCCTCCGACAGCACCGAGGCGGCCAAGATCGCCGAGGACATCCGGCTGGCCGACGCCGAGCTGGAGGCCGTGATCGAAGAGGCCGCGCCGGCGCTGGAGATCAAGAACCTGGTCCTCGAGTACCCGGGCCGCCGCGGCCAGACCAAGAACCGCGCGGTCGACGACGTCTCGCTGACCATCGCCAAGGGCGAGATCGTCGGCCTGGTCGGCGAGTCCGGCTCCGGCAAGTCGACCGTCGGCCGCTGCGCCGTCGGCCTGCTCCGGGCCACCCAGGGCACCGTCGCGATCGCCGGCAAGGACATCACGACGATGTCCGCGAAGGAGATCCGCCCGCTGCGCCGGTTCTTCTCGATCGTCTTCCAGGACCCGGCGTCCACTCTGGACCCGAAGATGACGATCGGCGAGTCGATCGCCGAGCCGATGGTGCTGCACAAGGTGCTGGCCGGCAAGGAGCTCTCGGCGCGCGTGCGCTCGCTGCTCGACAAGGTCGAGCTGGGCGGGCACTACATGAACCGCTACCCGCACGAGCTCTCCGGCGGCCAGCGCCAGCGCGTGGCGATCGCCCGGGCGCTGTCGCTCGACCCGGCGCTGCTGATCGCCGACGAGCCGACCTCGGCGCTGGACGTGTCGGTGCAGGCCCGCGTGCTGGACCTGTTCCTCGACCTGCAGCAGTCGCTGCAGTTCGCCTGCCTGTTCATCAGCCACGACCTCGCGGTCGTCGACCTGCTGGCCGACCGCGTCGCGGTGATGCAGTACGGCAAGCTGGTCGAGGTCGGCAGCCGTGACCAGGTGCTGCACTCGCCGCAGCAGGAGTACACGCGGCGGCTGCTGTCGGCGGCCCCGGTCGCCGACCCGGTGCTGCAGGCCGAGCGCCGCGCGGCGTGGGAAGCGGGCCGGCTGGCGCCGGTCGCCGACTGACGCTCTTTCAGACACGCGGAAGGCCGCCACCCGGCTCGGGTGGTGGCCTTCCGGCGTTTCACGGGTGGTACGGCCGGCCGAAGGCCGGGTCCTCCTCGTCCGGCCGCTCCGGGGCGTACTGGCGCAGCTCACCCTCCCGGATCATCCAGACCCGGAAGAACAGCTGCTCCTGATCCATCAGGAAGAGCTGGACGGCGTGCGGGGCACGCCACGGGAGCCCCCGCACCCGGTCCAGCAGGGCGGCCGGGTCGGCGTGGTTGAGCGCGCCGGCCCAGACCGCGCACTCCGGGGACTTCCAGCCGCCCCAGGGCGGGTCCTCGCCCTCGGTCGTCCGGCGTAGGTAGCCGCAGCCGAGCGCGGCCGGGTCGTAGCGCCTGGGCGCTTCGGTGCGCAGCCATTCGCTCAGCGTCTCGGCGGCCTCCCAGTCCTCCATCGCGGTGGACAGCATCATGTTCGTCACCCAGCTCACCCGGCGATTCTGCCCGGTCGCCCTGGTCAGCCGACGCGGATGCGGGGGTCCAGGATGCCGTACATCAGGTCCGCGACCAGGTTGGCCACCACGACGCTCGCCGCGATCACCACCAGCCAGCCCATCAGGACCTGCGGGTCGTTCTTGTTGACCGCCTCCACCAGCAGCGTGCCCATGCCGTGCCAGTTGAAGACCGTCTCGGTGATGATCGCGCCCGTCACCGTGGCCCCGAAGTTGACCGAGAACAGCGTCATCACCGGGATCAGCGCGTTGCGGAACGCGTGCCGCCAGATCACGCGGGAGTTCGAGACGCCCTTGGCGCGCGCGGTACGCACGTAATCGGCGTCCAGGACCTCCAGCATCGACGCGCGCTGGAACCGGCTGTAGGCGGCGAACGTGATGGCCATGATGGACAGTGTCGGCAGCAGGAACGCCCCGACGTACTTCGCGAGCGCGTCACCGACGCCGGTGGCCGAGAGGCTCTCCGGGCTCGTCGTGCGCAGCCACGGGTCGCCGAGGACGTCCGCGAGGCCCAGGTCGCGCACCCAGGTGTTGGCGCGGATCGCGTAACCCTTGAGCACGATGGCGACGCAGAAGATCGGCATCGAGAACATCAGGAACGCCACCGTCGTCGCGAGGTAGTCCCAGAGCGAGTACTGCTTGACGGCGGCGAGCACCCCCACCAGCACCCCGAAGACCAGCGCCAGCACCGAAGCCGCCAGCACGAGCTCGAGCGTCACCGTGAAGGCCGCCATCACCTTCGGCTGCACCGGGGCCAGCGCGTTGCCCTGGGCGATCGAGATGCCCCAGTCGCCGGTCAGGAAGTGGCCGAGCCACGTGAAGTACCGGGCGACGACGCCCTGGTCGAGACCCAGCTGGTGCTCGCTGTTGGCGATCGCCTGGGCACTGATGCCGGGCTTGCCACGGAGTTCGCCGAGCGGGTCTCCGGTGTTGGACACCATGACGAAGCAGAGGAACGTGCCCACCAGCAGGACCGGGATCGAGATGACCAGCCTGCGGAGCACGTAGAGCACGAGATTCATCCACAACCCCCACCACGGTCAGGCACGCGGACAGCATCCGGCTCCGCGACGCCCCGGCCAACCTTTCGGCATCCGCCGAATCCTCGGCGGCGGTTGCGTCACCCTTCGCCCGGGGAGGACGATTCCCCCATCCAACGGCGGGTCGAGGGCCTGTGATCACTTTTGTGCTGAGTCCGGACGTGCTCGGGCGGACGCGGTTCTGCTTCTCGCCGCTGGCCGAGGCGACGTCGAGCCTGCGGCTGCTGGGCCTGCCCCACCCCGCGCACGTGCACACGCCATGGCTGCGGCAGGCCCGGGCCCGGCTGGACGGCGTCGACCTGGAGCTGCTGCTGTCCGTGGTCCCGCCCGGGCGGTACATCGCTTCGTGCCTGGTGCCTCGCGGGCGGATTCCTCAGCCGTCGCTGGAGGATCAGCTGTCCGCGCTGACGGCCGTCACCGCCGACGAGCTGGAGCGCGACCTGCGCGAAGTCTGGTCCGGCCGGACCCCGCCCCGGCAGGTGGCCGACCTGCTCGCGTCCGGCACGCGGGCGACGGCCCGGTTGGCCGAGGCCCTCTGGGACTACTGGGACGCGGCGATCCGGCCGCACTGGCCCCGGATGTGCGCGGTGCTCGAGGACGACGTGAGCCAGCGGATGGCCGCTCTGGTCGACCACGGGTTCTTCGCGCTGTTGCGGGACCTTCACCCGGAGGTCAGCATCGAGGGCAACCTCCTGCGCATCGACAAGCCGCACTTCGCCGACGCCGTGTACGAGGCGTCGGAGATGATCCTCACCCCGTCGGTGTTCACCTGGCCGGGCCTGATCCTCGAGGACGGTGAGACGGGCTGTTTCGGGCTGACCTACGCCGCGCGCGGCATCGCGCGGGTGTGGGAAGGGGCCGACGCCCTGGCGTCGAAGACCGCCGAGCCGCTGGCCACGCTGCTCGGCCGGACCCGGGCGGCCATCCTGCGGCGCACCGACGTGCCGATGTCCACGACCCGGATCGCCCGCGAGCTCGGGCAGAGCCCGGCTTCGGTCAGCGAGCACCTCGCGGTCCTGCGCGACGCCGGCCTGGTGACCAGCCGGCGGTCGGGCCGCAGCGTCCTGTACCGGCAGACCCCGCTGGCCGAGTACGTGCTGCGCGCCCAGCTCGGCGGCACCCAGGACGAATCGGCCGGACGCTGAAACGACGACGCGGGGGTGACCGATCCGGTCACCCCCGCGTCGTGCGTTCAGGCTTTCAGGCCTTCATCCTCCGCTGGCGCGGGTCGAAGGCGTCGCGCAGACCGTCACCGATGAAGTTGATCGTCAGCGAAATCAGCACGAGCACGACGAACGGCCCGAAGAACAACGCCGGCCGCGTCTGCAGCTGCGCGTAGTTCTCCAGGATGACCCGGCCGAGCGAGGTGTCCGGCAACTGCACACCCAGGCCGATGAACGACAGCGCGGCTTCCGCCAGCACGGCCTGGGCGACCGCGAGGGTCGCGTTCACCGTGATGCTGCCGACCATGTTCGGCACCAGGTGCTTGAAGATGATCCGGAACGTCCCGGCACCGGAGGCGCGGGCCGCGTCCACGAACTCACGCTGGGACAACGACATCGCCTCGGCCCGGGTGATCCGGGCGATCTGCATCCAGCCGAAGGCCGCCAGCACCAGCGCGACGATGTACCAGGAACCACCGCCGAACACCTTGGCCAGGATGGCCGCCGCGGCGATCTGCGGGATGATCAGGAACAGGTCCGTCACCCGCGAGATCGCCGAGTCGGAGAACCCGCGCAGGTACCCGGCGACCGCACCGAACACCACGCCGATGACGGTGGCCAGGATCGACACCGTGAGCGCGATGAGCAGCGAGTACTGCGTGCCGCGCAGGACCTGCGACACCATGTCCTTGCCGACCTGCGTCGTGCCCAGCGGGAAGTCCCCGCTCGGCTTGGCGAAGGACGGGAAGGAGCTGTCCTCGTAGTTGTGCTTCCAGATCAGCGGCAGCACGATGCTGAGCAGCACGATCAGGATGAGCACCGCGGACGAGGCCATCGCCAGCTTGTGGTGCAGGAACTTGCGCAGGACCAGCTTGCCCTGGCTCCGCGGCTCCGGCAGCGCCTCCGGGGGCAGCGTGCCCTCGGCCGTCGCGGTTTCGCTCGCGAGAAGAGAGTTCAAGTCAGCCAACGCGAATCCTCGGGTCCAGGATGCCGTACATCATGTCGGCGATCAGGTTGGCAACGATCACGCTGCTGGCGATCACCACGAGCCAGCCCATCATCACCTGAGTGTCGTTCTTGCCGACGGCTTCGACCAGCAACGTGCCCATACCGTGCCAGTTGAACACCGTTTCCGTGATGATCGCGCCGGCGAGGACCGACCCGAAGTTCACCGAGAACAGCGTCGTCACGGGGATGAGCGCGTTGCGGAACGCGTGCCGGAAGATCACGCGGCCGTTCGGCAGGCCCTTGGCGCGCGCGGTGCGCACGTAGTCGGCGTTCATGACCTCGAGCATCGAGGCGCGCTGGAACCGGCTATACGCGGCGAAGCTGATCGCCATGATCGACAGCGTCGGCAGCAGGTACGCACCGATCGTGCTCGCGATGAAGTCGCCGACGCCGTCGGTCTTCAGCTGCTCCGGGCTGGTCGTGCGCAGCCAGGGGTTGCCGAGGATGTCGGTCAGGCCGAGGTCGCGCACCCAGCCGTTGATCTCGATCGCGTAGCGCTTCAACACGATCGCGACGCAGAAGATCGGCATCGAGAACAGCAGGAAGGCGAGGGTGGTCGCGATGTAGTCGATGATCGAGTACTGCTTCACCGCGGCCAGCACACCGACGATGATGCCGATGACCAGCGCGAGGATCTCGGCGCCGACGACCAGCTTGAGCGTGACGCCGAACGCGGCCATCACCTTGGGGGCGACCGGCGCGAGGGCGTTGCCCTGGGCGATCGAGATCCCCCAGTCACCGGTGAGGAAGTGCCCGAGCCAGTCGAAGTAGCGGGGCACGATGCCCTGGTCCAGGCCCAGCTTGGTGGCCGTGGCGGCCAGGGCTTCCTTGCTGATCAGCGGGTTGCTCTTCAGCTCGCCCAGCGGGTCGCCGGTGCCGGCGACCATGACGAAACACAAGAAAGTCCCGACCAGCAGGACGGGAATCGATATCGCCAGACGGCGAAGGATGTAGATCACCAGGTTCAACGAACTGCTCCTCATCCGGGCCTGGTCTTCAGAAGTGCGCTGGACCGCTACCCGGTTGTCTACCGTAGTGGGGGTAACCCTACGGTCAACAGCTACTTCCGGTGGGTACCGGGGCCCGGCTCGTGGCCGGGCCCCGGTACCCCCAGGTCATCTGGAGCGAGGGGAAAGAAGAGGCGGGCAGAGCCCTACTTCTTCTGCTCCCACTCGCCGGCGTTCCACAGGGCACCGTCGTACGACTGCATGTACACGCGGTCGATTCCCTTGAACGCCCACATGCTCGGCGTCTGGAACAGCGGCAGCGTCGCGTAGTTGTCCGCGATCGCCTTGTCGACGTCCTGGTAGGCCTTGAGCTTGACAGCCTCGTCGGTCGCCTTCACCGCGATGTCGTAGTTCTTGTCGATGTTCGGGTCGCAGAGACCCTGGTAGTTCTGCTCGCCACCGTTGGCCTTGCAGACGTAGATCGACCGGGACTCCGACTTGCTCGGCGAGGAGGACCAGCCGAACAGCGCGACGTCGTAGTCACTGGCGGCCAGGCGGCCACCCTTCAGGAAGTTGGCGTCGGTCTCGTCCTTGACCTCGATGCCGGCCTGCTTCGCCTGCGAGATGATGATCTCGACGGTCTGGCTGCGCCGCGCGTTCTGGTTGTGCGTGATCTTGAACGAGGCCCGCTTGCCGTTCTTCGCGAAGATGCCGTCGCCGCCCTTGACCCAGCCGGCGTCGGTCAGGGTCTTGGCCGCCGCGTCGGCGCCCAGGCCCGCCTTGCTGCTGTACTGGTCCTGGTAGCCCTCTTCACCCTGGAAGAACTCGATCGAGTTCAGCGGCGAAGCGTCGGCCTGGACCTCCTTCAGCAGCTTGTCGGTGATCTCCTTGCGGTTGACCGACTCGAAGAACGCCTTGCGCAGGTCCTTGTCGGAGAACATGCGCGCGTAGTTCAGGTCGAGGTGCTCGAAGGTCAGCTGCGGAGCGGAACCGTAGGTCACGCCCTGAGCCGCGAGGCCCTTCAGGGTCTGGGCCGCGGTGGCGTCCGGCTGGGTCGACGCCGCGACGTCGATCTCGCCGTTCTGCAGCGCGGTCGCCATGGCCTTGGTGTCTTCCATCGCCCGGATGACGATCTTCGACGGGCCACCCTTGCCGCCCGACCAGTTCGGGTTCTTCTCCAGCGTGACGGCCTTCTGGTTGGCGTCGAACGCGGTGATCTTGTACGGGCCCGACGACGGCATGATGTCCGCCTTGAAGCCCTTCCACTCGTTCGTCCAGAAGTCACCGGCCGCCTTGAGCTGCGCCGGGTCGCCGGTCGGAGCCAGCTTGGTGATGTCCGCGATGCCGGTCTTGGCCTCGAGGACGTGCGCCGGCATGATCGCGGCGCTGTTGAACAGGCCCTTGTAGTCCAGGTACGGCTGGTCGAAGTCCGCCTCGAAGGTGAGGGCGTCCTTGCAGGTGCCGGTCTTGATGCTGGAGTAGCCGGTGGTCGACGCCGCGTTGAACGGGGTCTTGCCGTCCGGGCCCTTGGCCAGGCCGCTCTGCGACAGCCACGCCAGGTACAGGTCCTTGCAGTCGAAGGCCTGCCCGTCGGACCACTTCTGGTTCGGCTTGAACTTGTACGTGACGATCTGCGGGTCCTTGGAGGTGACCTCCGCCGACTCGAACACGTCGCTGTTCAGCAGCTGCTTGTTGTTGCCGTCGAGCTTGAAAACGCCGGAGAGCACGGACGTCAGGACGTAGTTGTTGTACGACGTGTTGGTGTCGGTGGTCTGGTTGTTGTACCCCGAGTACCCGTCGTCGATACCAACAGTGACCGTGCCGTCGTACCCCGGGGTGTCCGCGAGCTTGAACTGGTCAGCGGTTTCGGCCTTGCCGACAGCCATCGCCTTGACGTCGGTCGACGACCCGTTCTGGTCGGTGTTGCCCGAACCCTCGTCGCCGCCACTGCAAGCGCTCAGCAGCAGCGAAGCGCCGGCGACGAGCGCCAAGGCGGAGACAGCTTTGGATCTCCTCATGAAGTGTGCCCTCCTAGCACTGAACCCTTGAATATCGGGACAAGGGCCCACACCGCTCCGGTTTGGATGGGCCGGAGCCTACGACACGCCAAGCGACACTCAACTGGCGCACTGCGGGTGCACGCTAGAAAGGAAAAGCACCGACAGTCACCAGTTCAGGGTCGATCGTGACCAAAGGGTGACTTCCAGCCGACATCCAGAAATACGACGGTTACCTCATGGAATCAATGCCACCCACCCGAAGGCGTCGCCAAAGATCACTCGGTAGTACTGAATGCGTAGCCGAGTGATTACTTCGGGCCGCGAGTCCAGTTCACGGCGGACCCGAACGGACCCACCATGGGGGGACCCGGCGTGACGCCCGAGATGCCCGAACCAATCGCCAGTGTGTCAGCCATCTGGAACAACGGAATCACCACGTTCTGACGCCAAAGTTCAGGCTCAAGGGTGGTCAGAGCCTCGGCGATGGGGGTCGAGCCGGAGAGCGCCGCGTCGATCGAGGGCTGCAGCGCCGGGTCGCAGAACCCCGCCGAATTGCCCGGAACGACCGGTTTGTTCGTGTCCGCGCCCGCCGCCGTCTGCTCGGGGCGGCAGCCGAAGGTCGACGCGAGCACCGACGCGGTGTCGCCGCCGACCGCCTGCGGCACGACCGCGATGTCGACACCGACGTTGCCGGCCGAGTCGCCGGCCGGCTGCTGCACCCCGCCGACGACCGGCATCGCGAGCAGGCCGCTGAACAGGTCCCGCGGCGGCGGCGTGATCGCGTTGACCTCGATGCCCTGCGCGGCCAGCTCGCCGGTGAGCTCCTTGGCGATCGACGCGTACGGCTCCTGGGCGGCGGGCGAGGCGATGACCAGCGAGAGCGCCTTGCCGTTCTTGCGCCAGGTGCCCGCGGTCTTGGTGTACCCGGCCGCCTTCAGCGACTCTTCGGCCTTCGCGACGTCGGGCGCGGTCGGCGGGCCGGGCGGGATGGTCGCGGTGTACCCGGCGACCGAAGGGGCCTTGACCTGGGCGTCGGCGTGCAGCGTCGCCGACGGGCCGCCGTTGACGCCTTCGGTGATCAGCTTGGTCCGGTCGACCAGGGCGGCGATCCCGGCGCGGACCTGCGCGTCCTGCAGCGTGGCGCTGACCGGGCGCAGCAGCACGTCGGCGACGAGCGGCCGGGCCACGGTGTGCAGCTGGACGGCCGAGCCGAGCTCGCCGAGCCGCTTGAGCTCGTCCCCGGTGGTCCTGGCCAGCGCGAACTGGTCGTTGCCGCTCTGCAGCGCGGCGAGCAGCGTGTTCTGGTCCGAACGGCGCAGCACGATCCGGTCGACCGCGGCCGGCTTCTCCCAGTAGCGCTCGTTGCGCTCGAGGATCACCTCGCCGCGGGCGGTGTCGAGGCTCTTGATCGAGAACGGGCCGGCGATGGCCGGGAAGTTCGAGGCCAGCGCGCCGCGCCAGCCGTCGGGAGCGTCCTTGAGCAAGTGGGCGGGCAGCAGGTCCGAGAACAGCGTCTGCCAGCCGGGGTAGGGCTTGGCGAAGGTGACCTCGACGCGCTTGCCGCCCTCACGGGACTGCAGGTCGGTGATCTGCCGGTAGCCGGCCGGGCCGATCACGCCGGGCTGGTCGCGCATCTGGGTGCGCAGGTAGTCGAAGTCCTCGGCGGCGATCGGCGCGCCGTCGGACCAGGAGGCGTCCGGCCGGATCTCGTAGGCGACGACGAACGGCTGCTGCGAGATCACCTGCGCGGACTTCATGAGGTTCTTGTCGAGCAGGGTGGCGCCGTCGTCCTTCTGGCGGAACACCGAGGGCAGCAGCAGCTGCGAGAGCGCCGAGGTCACCTGCGAGGAGTCCGCGAGATTGTGCGGGTTGTACCCGCCGAGCACGTCGTCGACGCCGACGACGATCTGCGACGGCGTCTTGCCGGTGGTCGAGGCCGGCGCCACCGACGACGACACGACCGGGGGTGGCGGGGTGTTCGAGCAGGCGGCGAGCAGTACGGCCGCGAGCGCCAGTACCGGCCCCGCCTTGCGATTCACCCGCACGCCTGTTCCTTCCGGATTCCCACCGATCGGGTCAGCCATGCTCCCATGACCACCTTCGCCGCCGGAACCGAGATTCCCATACCCGGATCGGCCGGGTCCGGCGCCCCTTCGTGGCGCTATGGAAAAGGACGCGCGGACCGCCGTCCGGGTTCCCGGACCGTTCCGGAACGGCGGAACGAACACGGCCCGGACACGAGACGGCGCCGGGCGGAGGTGAACACCAGGCGAGCCGCCTATAAAGATATAAGGAGAAGCTCGATGATTTCGGTGACGCTGGGCCCCGGTATATCGGACGCAGGGTCACGAGCGCAATCGAAAAAGGGCCTCCCGGCGACTGCCGGGAGGCCCTTTCCGGATTCGGATCAGACGTTGTCGCGGCTCTTGGCGCGCGAGCGCTCCTTGGCCCGGGTGTTGATGTCCAGCGTGACCTTGCGGACGCGCACGACCTCCGGGGCCACCTCGACGCACTCGTCGACCGAGCAGAACTCCAGGGCCTCTTCCAGGCCCATCTTGCGCGGCCGGGCCAGCGTCTCCATCACGTCGGCGGAGGACTGACGCATGTTCGTCAGCTTCTTCTCCTTGGTGATGTTGATGTCGAGGTCCTCGAAGCGCGGGTTCTCGCCCACGACCATGCCCTCGTAGACGTCGGCACCCGGCTCGACGAAGAACGTGCCGCGGTCGGCCAGCTGGATCATCGCGTACGCGGTGACCGGGCCGGTCCGGTCGGCGACCAGGGAGCCGCTGTGGCGGGTGCGGATCTCGCCCGCCCACGGGAAGTAGCCCTCGAACACGTGGTTCGCGATGCCGGTGCCGCGGGTCTCGGTGAGGAAGTCGGTGCGGAAGCTGATCAGGCCGCGCGACGGGAGCACGTAGACCAGCTTGATCCGGCCGGTGCCGTTGCCGCTCATGTCCTCCATGCGGCCCTTGCGGGACGCGAGGAGCTGCGTGATCGCGCCGAGGTGCTCCTCCGGCGAGTCGATGTACAGGCGCTCGAACGGCTCGTGCAGCTTGCCGTCGATCGTGCGGAGCACCACCTGCGGCTTGCCGACGGTCAGCTCGAAGCCCTCACGCCGCATCTGCTCGACGAGGATGGCCAGCGCCAGCTCGCCACGGCCCTGGACCTCCCAGGTGTCGGGGCGCTCGGTCGGCAGCACGCGGATCGAGACGTTGCCGATCAGCTCGACGTCGAGGCGGGCCTTGACCAGCCGCGCGGTGACCTTGTCGCCGCCGTTGCGCCCGGCCAGCGGCGAGGTGTTCACGCCGATGGTCATCGAGATGGCGGGCTCGTCGACGGTGATCCGGGGCAGCGCCACCGGGCTCTCGGAGTCGGCGAGGGTGTCGCCGATGGTGATCTCCGGGATGCCGGCGATGGCGACCAGCTCGCCCGCGCTGGCCTCGGTCGCCGGGACGCGGGTGAGCGCCTCGGTGACCAGCAGCTCGGAGATCCGGACGTTCTGCACGGTGCCGTCTTCGCGCATCCAGGCCACGGTCTGGCCCTTGCGGAGGCGGCCGGCGTGGATGCGGATCAGCGCGATGCGGCCGAGGAAGTTCGACGCGTCGAGGTTCGTGACCAGAGCCTGCAGCGGCGCGTCCAGGTCCGCCGCGGGCGGCGGGACGTGGCGCATCAGCGTCTCGAACAGCGGGTCGAGGTTCTCGCTGTCGGGCAGGCCGCCGTCCTCGGGCTGCGCCAGGCTCGCCTTGCCGGCGCGCGCGGAGGCGTAGACGACCGGGAGGTCGAGGATCGCGTCGAGGTCGGCGTCCTCGATGTCGCCGGCCAGGTCCAGCAGCAGGTCGTGGGTCTCTTCGACGACCTCGGCGATCCGGGCGTCCGGCCGGTCGACCTTGTTGACCAGCAGGATCACCGGCAGCTTGGCCTCGAGGGTCTTGCGGAGCACGAAGCGGGTCTGCGGGAGCGGGCCCTCGCTGGCGTCGACCAGCAGGACGACACCGTCGACCATCGCCAGGCCGCGCTCGACCTCACCGCCGAAGTCGGCGTGGCCGGGGGTGTCGATGACGTTGATCGTCACCGAGCCCTCGGGCGTCTGGCGGTGGATCGAGGTGTTCTTCGCCAGGATCGTGATGCCTTTTTCGCGCTCCAGCTCGCCGGAGTCCATGACCCGGTCGACGAGCTCGGCGCGCTCGGCGAAGGCGCCCGACTGCCGGAGCATGGCGTCGACCAGCGTGGTCTTGCCGTGGTCGACGTGGGCGACGATCGCGACGTTGCGCAGGTCGGGCCGGGTCTTACCGGTCGGCCGGCCGGTTTCGACGGTAGCGCTTACTGCGGGCACGCGAAGACTCCTGAACTTCAAAGGTGTGGGTGGCCGCGTAAGCCCGTTCGGCATCCCGTGACCGGCTCTGGTCACACGCGGACCTCACCCAGGATACCCGTAGGCCCATTGTGAGGAGCCCCACGCCCCAAGATCGGTTAGGCTCTCCTAATCTGGAGAGCCGGACAGCGTCGCCGATCCTAGGAGCTTGCGCGTGGGCAAGAAGCCGCCGGACGACCCCCGCAAGGTCGTGCGCAAGCTGATGAAAGCCGGCAAGGTCAAGAAGAAGTGCTGCCGCTCCAAGCCGCGCTGCAAGAAGTGCCCGGTGCTGGCGCTGAAGAAGGCGAAGCTCGACCTGGCCGCCTAATGCGGGATGGCCTCGTTGAGCGCCCGCAGCTCGGGCGCGGTCTTCGTCGGCGAGAACTCGACGACCTCGTACTTCGCGAGCTTCCGCACCGCGAAGGGGTCGCTCGCCAGGATCGCGTCCAGCTTCCCCAGCGACATCGGGCGCGTGATGATCACGCCGCCGACGCGCGGCTTCCGCGCCCCGGACGCGAGGAAGAGCCCGCGCTCGTACTGCCGGTCCAGCCACTCCACGTGATCCGGCAGCGCCAGGTCGACCTCTTCGATCGGGGCGATGTAGGTCAGCACAACGGCGAACATGGTTACGACCGTAGCCCCGCTCGGTTATAGTCGCCGTATGCATGCGCAGACGTCCCAGTGGTGGCCGCCCTCGGCGGCCCACTGATCCTGCGCTGGAAACCAGCAGCGGCCGCCCCGGACGGGCGGCCTTTTTCGTGCCTTCGCCGGGGTGGTCCCCGTCGAAAGGACCCACGATGAGCAAGCTGTCCGGGATCACCCCGTCCGGTCACGTCCACCTCGGCAACCACCTCGGGGCCGTGCGCCGCTGGGCCGCCGAGGGCGGGCCGGAGGACCTCTACTTCGTCGCCGACCTGCACGGCATGACGACGTCGCACAACCCCGCCAAACTCCGATCCTTGGCGGGTGAGCAGCTCGCCGTCCTCATCGCCGCCGGCATCGACCCCGAGCGGGTGTTCGTCCAGTCCGATCTCGCCCGCGAGCTCGGCGCGCTGACCTGGGTCCTGGAGTGCACCTGCAACTACGGCGAAGCGGCCAGGATGATCCAGTTCAAGGAGAAGTCCAAGGGCCAGGCCGGGGTGCGGCTGTCGCTGCTGACCTACCCGGTGCTGATGGCCGCGGACATCCTGCTGCAGGGCGCGGACGAGGTGCCGGTCGGCGAGGACCAGCGCCAGCACGTCGAGCTGGCCCGGACCCTGGCCAAGCGCTTCAACGGCACCTACGGCGACGTGTTCACCGTCCCCGAGGCCGTGCTCCCGCCCGCCGGCGCGCGGGTGAAGGACCTCACCGACCCGACGCGCAAGATGTCGAAGTCGACGCGGGACGAGGCCGGCGTGGTGTTCGTGTTCGACGAGCCCGACCAGATCCGCCGCAAGATCCGCCGCGCGGTCACCGACGGCGGTTCGGTGCCGGTGCACGCGCCGGACACCCGGCCGGGCATGGCGAACCTGCTGGAGATCCTCGCCGCCTGCCGGGGTGGTTCGCCGGAGGACCTGGCCGAGGAGTTCTCGTCGTACGGCCAGGTCAAGGACGCCGTCGCCGACGCGGTGATCGAGGAGCTGCGGCCGTTGCGCGAACGCGCGTCGACGCTGCTCGGCGACGTCGCGGAGCTGGACCGGATCCGCAAGGCGGGCGCGGCCCGAGCCGCCGAGCGCGGCTCGCACCGCCTGTCGGCGGCGTTGCGGATGATCGGCGCGAATTGAAGAGCCGCTCCGGGGGCTGCTCTCCTGTGCTCTCAGGCGAGCAGCTCCCGGAAGGCCGGCAGCAGGATGCGGTCGGCGGGCAGCCAGTCGACGTCGTCGAGGTCGTCGGGCCCGAGCCACTGCACGGCCAGGTGCTCCACCGCCCGCGGCTCGTCACCGGGCGAGACCAGCGACGCCGCGTAGATCCGCAGGACCTTGTCCCCGGGCAGCGGGATCTCCTGCCCGACCCGCGCCCCGACCTCGATCACGACGTCCAGCTCCTCGCTGCACTCGCGAGCCAGGGCGAAGGCGTCGGACTCACCGTCTTCGACGCGCCCGCCGGGCAGTTCCCACTGCCCCGCGTGCCCCGGCGGCCAGGCCCGCTGCTGGGCCAGCAGCTTCCCGTCGCGCACCAGGGCGGCACCCACGATCACACCGTTCACAGCCCCGGAATCTACCCGGACGCCCCAACCCCGGCCGCGCCGTGTCGACCCCGCAATCACACGAGCCGACCCCCCAAGCACGTGTCGACCCTTCAAACACACGTGTCGACCCTCCAAGCACGCGAGTCGACCCTCCAAGCACGCGAGCCGACCCTCTAATCACGCAAGCCGACCGTGCAGGCACGCGAAGCGACTCTCCAGGCACGTGAGCCGACCGCCCAGGCACGCGGACCGACCGGCCCGGCACGCCAACCGACTCTCTGAGCACACGAGTCGACCCTTCAGACACGGGCGTCGACCCTCCAAGCACGTGTCGACCCTCTAGACACACGTGTCGACTCTCCAAACACGCGTGTCGACCCTCCAGACACGCGAGCCGACCCCTCCATCACGAGTCGACCCTTCGATCACGCTCTTCCGCAGCCGCCATCACGGCCGCTCGTCGTGCGCCGGACGTCCCGGAGTCGGGACCAATCCGCCGCCCCGGCCGCGGGGTCGTCCGCGGTGGCCACCAGCTCGACGTACCCGGGCCGGGTCGCCACGCGGAGGCGGCCGTCCCGCGTGTACCCGAGCACCACGCCCCGCAGCCGGCTCCCGGTCTCGGGCCACGGCTCGCCCGGCTCGTCCGTGATCTCCGCCCGGTCGACGAAACCGCGTTCGCCGTCCTCGGCTGCGATCAGCAGCCCGTAGTGAACGTGCCCGGTGACCGCGCACTCCACGACGTCGTACCGCCGCCGCACGCCGCTCACGAGACCGGCGCCGCACGCCAGGTGACCTGAAAGCGCGCCCCGCCGTCCGGCGACTCGCCCACCTGCACCCGCCCGCCACGACGGCGAACCGTCTCCGCCACCATTGCCAGTCCCAGCCCCGTCCCCCCGGTGATCCGGGCCCGGTCGTCCGACACCCGGTAGAAGCGGTCGAACACCTTCTCCCGGTGCTCCGGCGCGATGCCCGGCCCGTCGTCGTCGACCACGACCCGTACCGACGACCGGGACGCCAGCACCGAGACCACGATCTCCCCGCGCGCGTAGCGGCACGCGTTGCGCAGCAGGTTGTCCAGCACCAGCTCGACCTCGCCGTGCTGCGCCCACGCCCAGGCCTGCGCGACCGCGTTGCTCACCCGCGTCTCCGGCGCCCCGGCCGGGAGACGGCCGACCGCCGCGCGGACCTCGCTGACCAGCTCGACCGGCTCCGCGGGCGGCACCTCCCCCGCGTCCGAGCGGGCCAGCGACAACAGGCCGTCGAGCAACGACGAGAGCCGCTCGGCCTCGGTCAGGATGTCGCCGAGGGTCTCCTGGGACAGATCGGGATCGGGGTTGGTGACGGCGACCTCGGCCTGCACCCGGATCGAGGCGACCGGCGAGCGCAGCTCGTGCGCGGCGTCGCCGGTGAACCGCCGGAGCCGTTCGCTCGCCTGCTCCTGCCGCTCCAGCAGCGCGTTGAACTCCTCCGCCAGCGCGCGCAGCTCGTCGTGGGAGTCCGGCAACGGCAGCCGCGCGCCCGGCGGCAGCACCCGCACCGTGCCCCGCATCCGCGCCACCGGCCGCAGCGCCAGGCGCACCACCAGCCACGTCGCCAGGCCCGCGACCAGCGCGCCGACCGACGCGACGACCACCAGCCACACTCCGCCGTAGTGCACGGCGGCGGAGAACCCGACCAGGCCGGCGCCCGCGACGACCAGCCGCTGTGTCCCGTCCGGCGTGCTGACGACCGAACCCAGGTAGCGGGCGCCGTCCTGCTGGACCGGCTGCCCGGCCTTGAGCAGCCCGACCTCCGCGGGATTCAGCCCGGTCGGCGTGCCGCCGTCGACCGGCGCGCCCGAGATGTCGAGCACCCGGACCGTCACCGGCGCCGAGCCCGGCAGCGGACGTCCCGCGCTCACCTCGGCACTCGCCGGGCCGAGCGCGCCCGTCAGCTCGCGGTCGACCGACTCGATGAGCAACGGCGAAAGTCGCGCCGCGGCCAGCGCGGCGAGCCCGAGCAGGCAGGCCAAGGTGATCGTCGCGGCCAGCACGGTGATCCGGGCCTGCAGGGACCGCCCGCGCCACCAGGTGATCACGGGGTGATGACCTCGTCGAGCTGCGCGTCGGAGGCCAGGTAGCCGTGCCCGCGCACGGTCCGGAGCAGCGCGCCGGCGCCGACGGCGTCGAGCTTGCGCCGCACGTACCCGACGTACACCTCGACGAGGTTGCGCGTCACGGCCTGCTCCTCACCCCAGACCGCGCGCAGCAGCTCGTCCTTGGTGACGACCGTGCCGGCGCGTCCCACGAGCACCTCGAGCAGCGCGAACTCGCGGGGGCTCAGGCCGACCTCCTCGCCGTTCCAGTGCACCTGACGCAGCCCGCGGTCGACCTCCAGCGCGCCGAGCCGCAGCGTGCCGCGGCTGGCGTCCGGACCGGCGCGGCGCAGCGTCGCGCGGACCTGCGCGACCAGCACGACGAAGGAGAACGGCTTGACGAGGTAGCCGTCGGCGCCGAGGTCGAGGCCGTCGGCCTGGTCGACCTCGCCGTCCTTGGCCGAGACGAGCAGCACCGGCGTGGTGACGCCGTCCTTGCGCAGCCGCTCGAGCACGCGGTAACCGGACAAGCCGGGCAGCATGATGTCGAGCAGCACGACGTCGAACGAGCCGGTGCTCGCCAGCTGGAGCCCGGTCGGGCCGTCCGCGGCGGTGACCACGTCCATCCCCTCCGCGCGCAGCCCGCGTTGCAGTGCCTTCCGCACGCCCAGCTCGTCGTCGACCACCAGAACCCGAGGTTTCACGATTCTCATCATGGCGGGTTTGCGCAGGTCCCGCGGGATCTCTCAGCACGATCTCAGCGTCAGGGGGAGAACCTTCAGGGGTATCTCAGCCTCGAGAGGGAAGCGTCGGAGCCGGGAACCGAGCACACTCGGGTTCGGGAACACAGGGAGAGACGCATGAAACCGAAGACGAAGGGCATCACCGCGGCGGTCGTGGGCACCGCTCTCGGTGCCGGCGGGCTCGCGTTCATCGCGATGCCGGCCAGCGCCGACGACAAGCCGGCCTTGCCGCAGGTGAGTGCCGAGGACCTGGTCCAGTCGGTCATGAAGGCGAACCCAGGCGCGTTCGACGGCACGCTGAAGGTCAGCAACGACCTCGGCCTGCCGGCGGTGGGGAACGCGATCCCGGGGGCGTCCGCGCTGAACATCGACTCGGCGCGCATCTTCACCGACGGCGCCGGCAAGAGCCGGCTCGCCGTCACCCAGGGCGCCGGCCAGGAGACCGTGGTCCACGACGGGACGACCGTCTGGGACTACAGCTCCAAGACCAACACCGCGACCAAGGTGACCATCCCCGCCGACGTGGCCAAGCAGAAGGGCGCGGGCAGCGAGAAGACGCCCGACCCGGTCGCGACGACCACAGAGCTGCTGGCGAAGGTCCGCGAGAGCAGCACGGTGTCGGTCGACGGCACCGCGACGGTCGCCGACCGCCCGGCCTACGAACTGGTCCTGACGCCGAAGCCGGCCGAACGCACGCTGCTGCGCGAGATCCGCGTGGCCGTCGACTCGCAGACGCGGATGCCGCTGCGGGTTTCGGTGCTGAGCAACGGGACGTCGACGCCGGCCCTCGAGGTCGCGTTCACCGAGGTCCACTTCACCCAGCAGCCGGCCGACCTCTTCGCCTTCACCCCGCCGAAGGGCGCCAAGGTGCAGGAGAAGACGCCGACGGTCGACCAGAAGGACAAGGACCTCGCCGAGCAGGCGAAGCAGGACACCAAGGTCGTCGGCGACGGCTGGGACACCGTCGTCACCGGCAAGGTCCCGGCCGACGCGCTGAACGCGGCGCCGAAGCAGCAGGGTGACCGCCAGGGCCGCAACGCCGACCCGCAGGCCCTGCTCGACCGGTTCACCAAGAAGGTCAGCGGTGCCTGGGGCAGCGGCCACCTCATCACGACGAAGGTGGGCAGCGCGGTCCTGACCGACGACGGCCGCTTCGCCGCCGGTGCGGTGCCGGAGCAGGTCCTGTACGAAGCGCTGGGCCAGAAGTGACCAGTACGACTGTCGAGTCCGGGGCGGACGTCTCTTCGGAGACGTCCGCCCCGGCGGTTCCCCTGGCGGCGCGCACCAGGGGGCTGCGCAAGGTCTACCGCGGCACGGTCGCGGTGGACCACGTCGATCTCGACATCCCCGAAGGCGCGGTCGTGGGGATGCTCGGGCCGAACGGCTCGGGCAAGACGACCACCATCCGGATGCTGCTGGGCCTGGTGCGCCCGACCGAGGGTGAGGTCGAGCTGCTCGGCCGCAAGATGCCCGAGTCGGCCGCGCACGCGCTGCCGGACGTCGGCGCGCTGGTCGAGGGGCCGGGTTTCCACCCGTTCCTCTCCGGCCGGGACAACCTGCTGCGCTTCGCCGCCGCCGAACCGCGGCTGGCGTCGTCGGGGATTCCTCTCGCGGTGGACTCGGCTTTGGAGCGCGTCGGCCTGACAGTCGCCGCGCGGCGGCGGTACAAGGGGTACTCGCTCGGCATGAAGCAACGGCTCGGGCTCGCTTCGGCGTTGCTCGTGCCGCGGAAGATGGTCGTGCTCGACGAGCCGACCAACGGCCTCGACCCTGCTGGTACCAGGGAGATCCGCAGGATCGTGGCCGAGCTGCACGCCGAGGGCGTCACCGTGCTGGTGTCGTCGCACCTGCTGGCCGAGGTGGAGGCGACCTGCACGCACGTCGCCGTGCTGCAGGCCGGGAACGTCGTCGCGCAGGGTGAGCTGGCAGAGCTGCTGGAGTCCGGGAACGCGGCCCTGCTGGTCCGCACGCCGGACGCCGAGCAGGCCGTGGAAGTGCTGCGGGAGAACCGGATCGGCGCGCGGCTGACGCCGGACGGGATCCGCGCCGACCTCACGGCGACGGAAGCACCGCGGGTGCTGCAGGTCCTGGTGGGCGCGGGGGTCGCGGTCCACGAGGCGACGCGGGCCCGCACCGGGCTGGAAGACCTGTTCGCGCGACTGACGGAGGGGGCGGAATGACCGCGGTTCTCGACGCACCGGCGGCCCGCACGGGCCACGACTCGGTGCCGCTGCCCCGGTTGCTGGCCGCGGAGCTGCGCTGGATCTTCCGCCGCCCGCGCACCCTGGCGGTGCTGGGCCTGCTGGCGCTGATCCCGGTGGTGATCGGCATCGGCCTGACGCTGGTGAGCGAAGACGCGCAAGCGGGCGGCGGCCCGGACGACGGTGGTGGCGCGTTGCTGGCGTCCGCGGTGAACAACGCGTTCGTCCTGCCGATCGCGGCGATCGTGATGACGCTGACCCTGCTCCTGCCGCTGGCCTCGGCCATGGCGGGCGCGGACGCGATCGCGGGCGAGACGTCCCACGGAACCCTGCGCGGCTGGCTGATCGCCCCGGTCGGCCGCGGCCGGCTGCTCGCGGTCAAGGCGTTCGGCGTCGCGACGGTGTCGGTGGTCTCGGTGCTGGCGATGTGCTTCACGGGCGTGGTGACCGGGCTGATCATCAACGGCACGGACTCGCTGTTCACGCTGTCGGGCACGACGTTGTCCCTGGGCGGCGCGCTGGCGCGGATCCTGCTGGTGGCGGCCTGGGTGGTGCTGCAGCTGTGGGCGGTCGGCGCGGTGGCGCTGGCGCTGTCCAGCTGGACCGAGCACCCGATGCTGGTGGTGGCGTCCGTCCTGGCGGCGGACATCGTGTTCACCATCCTCGGGTTCCTGACGTCGCTCGACTGGCTGCACCCGTTCCTGCTGACGCAGAACTGGTCCATGGCCCCGGCGGAGGTGCTGCAGGACCCGATGGGCACGCAGATGCTGGGCGAAGGGGCGTTGCGAGCAGCTTGTTACATCGTGATCGGCTTGTCGCTGGCCTACGCCCGGTTGTCCACCCGCGACGGCTGAAATCTGTCAACTCCGCCATCCACAGGCGCGAAGTTGTCCACAGATCCGCGAACGGCGGGTTTCCCCGGGCTGAGCCGATAGACTTGGCCTGGGGACGCCCCCCGGGAAGGGTGGGGGCCGCGTTCCGGGCCGGGGCTGCTCAACCGACCAGGGCCAGCCCGGGGAGATCCGGCCGGGTGACATCTACGAGGACTCTTCGTTCCACCCAGCGCTGTGCACCCACATCGATGACGGCGACGAGATCGGCGGCATCTCGCTGATCGACGCCACCCATCCCAGAGCGTGCTCCCTCTCCGGTTGCGCCGTTATCAAGCTTTCCATCACGGACGTGATCGCGGCGAAGGCCGACTGGCCCGCCTGCCTCGCTCGGCGCAAGGCCGAGTTTCATGCGGAGAACCAGAGCCCCTAACCGACCAGGGCCACGCCGTCCGGGTCAAGCTCCAGCGTCACCCGATCCCCCGCCCGGAAGTCGGCCGCCGCCGGAGCCACCGCGTCCACAGTGGACTCCGCCAGTCGCACCACCAGCCGCACGTGCTCGCGCCGGTGCACCGCCGCCACCACTTCGCCCGCGACACCTTCGGAAGCCACCCGCAGCGCGTGCGGGCGCAGCCCCAGCCGCACCGGACCATCCTCGACGTCCGGCACCGGCACGTCCCCCAGCGACGTCCGGACCACGCCACCCGCCGCGACGCCGTCGACGAACGTCGTCACCCCGAGGAACCGCGCCACGCCGTCGTCCAAGGGATTGCGCCACACGCGCCGGACCGCACCCTCCTGCCGGACTTCGCCGGCGTCGAGCACCGCGACCCGGTCGGCCAGGGTGAACGCCTCCTCCTGGTCGTGGGTCACCAGCAGCGCCGTGATCTTGCTGCGCCGCAACAGGTCCGCCAGATCTATCGCCAGCTGCTCGCGCAACCCGGCGTCCAAACCGGACAGTGGCTCGTCGAGCAGCAGCAGCCGCGGCTCCGGCGCGAGCGCGCGGGCCAGTGCCACCCGCTGCGCCTGCCCGCCCGACAGCTCCGTCACCCGCCGCCGCTCGAAGCCGGACAGTCCGACCAGCTCCAGCAGCTCGGCGACGCGCGGCGCCCACGCGGCCCGCGGCACGCCGTGCATCCGCAGGCCGAACGCGATGTTCGCGGCGACGTCCCGGTGGCCGAACAGCTGGCCGTCCTGGAACACCAGCCCGAACCCGCGCCGGTGCACCGGCACCGCGCCGAGGTCCTCGCCGTCCCAGCTCACCGTGCCGCGCGCCGACGCCTCCAGCCCGGTGATCGCGCGCAGCAGTGTCGACTTCCCGGAACCGGACGGCCCGAGCAGGGCCAGCACCTCGCCGTCGGCGATGTCCAGGCGGGCGTCGCGCACCGCCGCGAACGCTCCATAGTGGACGGTCAGGTCCCGCACCGACAACGCCATCAGAACTCTCCCACCCGGCCGCGCGCGGCCCCGAGCCGGTCGATCAGCGCGACCGCCAGCACCGTCACGAGCATCAGCAACGCGCACGCGGCGTACGCCATCTGGTTGTTCAGCTCACCCGGGCGCCCCATCAGCGACGCGATCGCGACCGGCAGCGTCGGCGCCGTCGGCCGGGCCAGGAAGCTCGTCGCGCCGAATTCGCCGAGCGCCACGACGAACCCGAACCCCGCGGCCGCGACCAGCGGGCGCACCGCCAGCGGCAGGTCGATCTCCCGCCACACCCGCAGTGGGCTCGCGCCGAGCGTCGACGCGGCCTGCCGCAGCCGGACGTCGACCGAGCGCAGCACCGGCAGCACCATCCGCACGATCAGCGGGATGATCACCAGCGCCTGCGCCAGCGGCACCAGGTAGGGCGACGTCCGCAGGTCGCCGGGCAGCGCGTCGAGTGTCACCAGGTACCCGAACCCGACGGTCACCGCGGACACCCCGAGCGGCAGCATCAGCGCGGCGTCCAGCGTCTCCCCCAGCCCGCGCGCGGCCCGCGCCGGCGACCGCCGCAACGCCACCAGCACCACGGACGCGAGCACGGCGACCACCAGCGCCAGCAGCGTCGCGTCGATCGCCACCTTCAGCGAGTTCAGCGCGGCGTCCCAGCCGGACACCTGCAGCGCGCCCTTCTCCCCGGTGCCCGAGAGCGCCCGGTACCCCGCGAAGCTCCAGCCGTCCGAAGTGGACACCGACTCGGCGAGCAGGGCGAGGATCGGCGTCAGCAGCAGGGCCAGCACGACACCCGCCGCGCCGACGACCCACCACTCACCGCCGCGAGGGCGCCGCACGGAACCGGAACCGATCCTGGCGCCCTCCTTGCGCCGCCGCGCCAGCCCGCCGACGACCAGCGCCGCGACCACAGCCGCGAACTGGATCAGCGAGAGCGCCGAGGCGCCGGAGAGGTCGAGCAGGTCGACCGTGCGCAAGTAGATCTCGGTCTCGAGCGTCCGGTACCGCGCGCCGCCGAGGATCAGCACGACACCGAAACTGGTGGCGCAGAACAGGAACACCACGGCCGCGGCGGACGCGATCGCGGGCGCCAGCGCGGGCAGCGTCACCGACCGGAACGCCCGCCACGGTGACGCGCCGAGCGCCCGCGCGGCGTCGGTGGTCCGCGAGTCCAGCCGGGCCCACAGCCCAGCGACGGTTCGCGCGACGACGGCGACGTTGAAGAACGCGTTGGCCAGCACGATCGGCAGCACCCCGCCGTCCGGCCACAGCGCGCGGAACGCCAGCCCGACCACGACGGTCGGCAGCACGAACGGCACCAGCACGAGCGTCCGCACCAGGCCGACGCCCAGCAGTTTCACCCGCGCCAGCAGGAACGCCACCGGCAGCCCGGCCAGCACCGCGACGACCGTCGAGCCGGCCGCGGTGGCCACCGTGAACCCGGCCAGCCGACAGGTCTGCGCGTCGCCCAGCACGACGTCGAGCCCGCCCGCGGCGAACCCGCGGCCGATGATCGCCAGCACCGGCCAGGCGAAGAACACCACCAGGAAACCGATCGGCGCCACGCCGAGCAGCGCCAGGCCGAGGCCGCGGACCGTCCTGGGTGGGGCTAGGACTGCCGCTTTTCGGGGGCTCCGGGTGGCGGAGCCCCCGGCCCGGGGCGAAGGCCCGGATGTCACTGCACGAGCGTGCGCCATTCGCCGATCCACTTCTCACGCCCGGCCTGCACCTGGTCCGGGGTCAGCGCCTGCGGCTTCTGCGGCAGCGGCGCGACCTGCGCCCAGCCCGCCGGCAGGTCGACACCCTGGCGCGCCGGGTAGACGTACATGTTGGCCGCCACGGTCGCCTGGAACTGCTGCGAGAGCAGGAAGTCGACGACCTTGCGCGCGTTCTCCTCCTGCTTGCCGCCGGTGAGCACCCCGGCGTACTCGACCTGCCGGTAGCAGGTGTCGAGCAGCGCCTTCGTCCGCGGCTTCCCGTCGTCACCAACCTCGGCGGCCGGCGACGACGCGTACGACACGACGATCGGCCGCGGCCCCTTGCCGGACGAGCCGGAGAAGTCCTTCGTGTAGGCCTCTTCCCAGCCGCTGACCACCTTGAGCCCGTTGGCCTTCAGCTTGGTCCAGTAGTCCTTCCAGCCGGCTTCGCCGTACTTCGCGACCGTGCCGAGCAGGAACGCGAGCCCGGGCGACGCCGTCGCCGGGTCCTCGGCGACCAGCAGGTCCTTGTACTTCGGGTCGGCCAGGTCGTCGTACGACTCCGGCGCCGGGATCCCCTTGGCGGTGAAGTAGTTCGTGTCGACGTTGACGCAGACGTCGCCGACGTCGACCGCGGACAGCCGGTGCTCCGGGTCGACGGCGTAGCGCTGCGGCCCGCGGTCGGCCTCCGGGCTGGTGTAGGGCTCGAAGACGCCCTCGGCGAGCGCGCGTGAGGCGAAGGTCGAGTCGACGCCGTACGCGACGTCGCCGACCGGGTTCGCCTTGGTCAGCACGAGCTTGTTGGTCAGCGAACCGGCGTCACCCTGCTTGAGCACGGAGATCTTGATGCCCGACTGCTGCTGGAAGGCGTCGAGCACCTCCTGCGGCGCCAGGAAGGAGTCGTGCGTCACGAGGGTGACGGTGGGCGTCTGCTTCGTGTCACCGGACCCGTCCGACAGCGAACACGCCGCTGTGACGACGCTGACGACGGCGATGGCCGTCGCGGCGCGAACAGCACTGCGTTTCATCTACCCTCCTGCACTTCGCCGGACGAGGAGGGAAAGCCCTCCCTTCGCCGGCATGATCCGGGATCAGGTGCTAACGGTCGCGGGTCACCCCGCCTCTCAGCCCGGCTCACCGGACTCCCGTGGCAACCGTGCACCTTAGTCCAGGACGTTGGACGATGGAGGCATGACGGAAATCTTGAGCGACGACGAGGCCGACCGGGCCCTGCTCCACGGCTGGGTCCGCACGGGCAAGGTCATCCGGCGCGAGGTGGAGCTCCCGAGCTTCCCGAAGGCGATCGAGGTGGTGGACCGCGTCGCGGTGCTGGCCGAAGCCGCCGACCACCACCCGGACATCGACATCCGCTGGCGCACGCTGACCTTCCACCTCAGCACGCATTCGGCCGGAGGCCTGACGGAGAAGGACTTCGCGCTGGCCAAGCAGATCAACGAGACCCTCGACGGACTGTGATCCCGGCTACTCTGAGTGCACGAAAGCCCGCGTTCGGCGTCTCTCGGTAAAGGACTTCGGACCCGAGAGGCAGATATGACGCAGGCGATCGTAGTGGGCTCAGTGGCATTCGCGACGATGGTGGCCGCGGCCGGCGGGGTGCTCTGGTTCACCGTCCGCAGTCACCGTCACTCGGACGGCTGAGTGCCGTTTCCGCTGGTCAGCGGCATGATCGGGTGAGCTTCGTCACAGCTGCTAACACTCGGCATGGTCAACGCGCTGAACTCGCGGAAGCATCGGCCCGTTCGTAGGGAAAACGCCATGAACAGCACCCCCGCCACCGCCGCCCTGACCGCCACCCAGCGCGCCTGGATCAACGCCCTCGCGCCCGCGGTCGTCCTGATCGCGATCGCGCTGATGGGCCTCCTCGGCTAGTCCGCCCGGTCGTAGGCCTGCCGGGCTTTCAGCAGGCTCGGCAGGTACTTCTCCGCCCATTCGCGGCACCGTTCCATGGGCTCGAACAACGTCCGGCCCAGGTCGGTCAGCGCGTACTCGACACGCGGCGGGTTCTCGTCGTAGGCCTTGCGGGTGACCATGCCGTCGCGTTCAAGAGCCTTCAGCGTCGCGGCGAGCACCTTCGGGCTGACGGTCCGCAGGGGCACGCGCAGCTCGGAGAACCGCCGCGGCCCGTCCTTCAGGCAGATGACCACCATCCCACCCCACTTGTCCGCGATCCGGAACGGCGTTTCGGCGGACGGGCATTGCGTCGCGAAGAGATCAGCGGTCAGCGGCTCCACCAAGCCGACGTTAGGCCACTCCGTCGACGAGCAGCAACCGCCGCCGCAGCGCGGTCTTGCTCAGCGCCAACGCTTCGGCGTACTCGGCCGAGCCGTACCAGCGTTCGGCGGTGTCCCGGTCGGGGAACTCGACGACGACCACGCGTTGGTGTTCGTCGAAGGTCCCTTCGAGAACCGCGGGCGCCGCACCTCGGACGATGTAGCGCCCCCCGTGCCGCGCGATCGATTCCTGGGCGAGTTCGCGGTAGCGCTGCCCCTGGGCTTCGTCGAGGATTTCGACCTCGGAGACGACGTAGACGCTCACGACTCCGAGGGTGGCAGAACGCCGGGGTCGTTGCGTGGTGCCGTCACTACCCGGATGTCCTCGGGCGGTGGGAACTCGGCCGGGGTCTCGTCGCCCACGCTCCAGTACTCGAGCCCGGACAGGCGGCCTTCGTCGACGAACACGATGAGCCCGCCGTCCGCGACGTCGACCTCCACCGCGACCCGGTCCTCGATGCCGGCGACGGGCGCTGTCTCGTCGACCGCCAGGTCGATCGTGGGACACCCGCAAGCACAGCGACCGGTCACCCGGGCCGTGCGCGCTCGGCGGTCAATAGCGTGACATGTTCGGGATCGCCTTCTCGGCGACCTCGATGAGGGCCTCGACCTTCACGACGTCGGCCGTCACGTCTTCCACGGTCACCGCAGGCGCCTCCGATGACCGGTAGGCGACTTCGTTGCGCCGGGCTCGCATCCGGTTGAAGGGCCGCAGAACCGGCCCCAGCGGCGGATCCAGCTGAGCGAGAACCGCCTCGTAGACGGTGACGTGCCCACCCCGGCTCGTCACCCGCAGGCCCTGGTTCTGCAGGACGGCGGCCAGGGCGCGCCGTGCGCTGTCGTAGGCCAGCGTGTAGGCGCCTTCCGGATCCGTCTCCTGCAGCTGCCGCGCCGAAGCGAGGTGCGTGCGGGCCCGGACGAGCTCGGCCTCAGCGGCCTCCCGTGACGCCGGGACGTGCTCGATGGCGCCGCGCGCGATGAACGCGTCGATCCGTTCGCGGCCTTGGTTCCACCGGGTCATCGAGCCTCCTGGCTGAGTTTCACCAGTGGACGCTCACGCACGCTGGTGAGGAACGGATCGGCGGTGCTCGCCGCCCACGACTCGGGCGACACCCGGTGGACGTTGACCTCGCGCCCCAGCCGCCGGGAAACCTGTTCGGCCGAGTCGAAGAGCGCGTCCGGATCGGGCGAGCCGACGACGAGGACATCGACGTCGCCGGGCGGCGGACCGGGTTCGCCGTTGTAGCGCGCGGCCCACGAGCCGTAGATGTAGGCCTCGCGCACGTCCGCCAGCCCGGACAGGGCCTCGGCGAGCAGCGGCATCGGCCCGAAGGTGACCGCCATGAGGTCACTCAACGGCTGGTAGAGCGGGGTGTCCGTGCGGGCTTTGACGAGCCGGCTCCGGCCCACGCGCCGGTCTTCGAGGATGCCACCACCGGTCAGCCGTTCGACCTCCCGCAGCACGGCGGTGGGCGTGACACCAGTGGCCTCGGCGAGCTCGGTGAGGCTGTACTCGCGGTCCGGATGCAGCAGGACGAGCGCGAGCAGCTCACCCTGCATGCGCGAACGCAGCAGGGGCAGCAAGCTCGGCGAAGCTTTCATTGGACGCAGCATATCCTGCGCCCAATGAAAACAACAACCAGTGACAGGCAGTTACTCAGACGTTGAAGCGGAACTCCACGACGTCGCCGTCCGCCATGGTGTAGTCCTTGCCCTCCATGCGGACCTTGCCCGCCGCGCGGGCCGCCGCCATCGAGCCTGCGTCCATCAGGTCGTCGTACGAGACGATCTCCGCCTTGATGAAGCCGCGCTCGAAGTCCGTGTGGATGACGCCCGCGGCCTGCGGGGCCGTCGCGCCCTGGGGGATCGTCCAGGCGCGCGACTCCTTGGGACCCGCGGTCAGGTACGTCTGCAGGCCCAGGGTGTGGAACCCGGCGCGGGCCAGCGAGTACAGGCCCGGCTCCGGCTGGCCGACCGACTCGAGCAGCTCGCGGACCGACTCCTCGTCGTCCAGCTCCAGCAGCTCCGCCTCGACCTTCGCGTCGAGGAACACCGCGTCCGCCGGGGCGACCAGCTTGGTCAGCTCCTCGCGGCGGGATTCGTCGGTGAGGATCGCCTCGTCGGCGTTGAACACGTACAGGAACGGCTTCGTGGTGAGCAGGCTGTGCTCGCGAAGCAGTTCGAGGTCGACGTCCTTCTGCGCGGAGAAGAGCGTGCGGCCGCTGTCGAGGATTTCCTTCGCCTTCTGCGCGGCCTCGAGCGCGGGCTTCGCTTCCTTCTTGGTCCGCGCTTCCTTCTCCAGGCGCCAGACGGCCTTCTCGAGCGTCTGCAGGTCGGCCAGGATCAGCTCGGTGTTGATCGTCTCGATGTCGCTCAGCGGGTCGATCCGGCCGTCGACGTGGATCACGTCGGGGTCGTCGAACACGCGGATGACCTGGCAGATCGCGTTGGCCTCACGGATGTTCGCGAGGAACTTGTTGCCCAGCCCGGCACCCTCGGAGGCGCCCTTCACGATGCCCGCGATGTCCACAAAGGACACCACCGCCGGCACGATCTTCTCCGACTTGAACAGCTCCGCCAGCTTGTCCAGCCGCGGGTCCGGCAGCGGCACCACGCCGACGTTCGGCTCGATCGTCGCGAACGGGTAGTTCGCGGCGAGCACGTCGTTGCGGGTCAGCGCGTTGAACAGGGTGGACTTGCCGACGTTGGGCAGGCCGACGATACCGAGGGTGAGGCTCACGACCCCGAAGTCTACGTGGCCGGTCCGCGACCGCCGCCAGGGCTCACGACCAGGGCGAACGCGGTGTCGGATTTTCGCCAGCAACGCCGTTGACCTGCTGGCATGCTCGGATTCATGGTCACGACAACCGAGGCGCCCGGGCTCTGGCGGGACGCGGAACGCTGCTACCGCGTGGTCACCGCCCGCGACCCGCGCTTCGACGGCCAGTTCATCATGGCGGTCCGCACCACCGGCATCTACTGCCGCCCGTCGTGCCCGGCGTCGACGCCGAAGGTGCAGAACGTGCGCTTCTACCCGACGTCGGCGGCCGCGCAGGCCAACGGTTTCCGCGCCTGCCGCCGCTGCCTGCCCGACGCCGTGCCCGGCTCGCCGGACTGGAACCTGCGCGCCGACCTCGCGGCGCGGGCGATGCGCCTGATCTCCGACGGGACCGTCGAACGCGAAGGCGTGCCAGGTCTCGCACGACGGCTCGGCTATTCCGAGCGGCAGCTCGGCCGGGTGCTCACCGCCGAGCTGGGCGCCGGCCCGCTGGCGCTCGCCCGGGCGCACCGCGCGCACTCGGCGCGGCTGCTCATCGAGCTGTCCGGGCTGCCGCTGACCGATGTCGCGTTCGCGGCGGGGTTCTCCAGCGTGCGGCAGTTCAACGAGACGATCCGCGAAGTGTTCGCGACAACGCCTTCGCAGCTTCGCGCGGCCAGCCTGCGACGCGGACGTCGTGAGGCCGACCAAGGCGCGACGCGGCTCAGCCTGCGGTTGCCGTTCCGGCCGCCTTTCGACGCCGCCGGGCTGCTTCGCTTCTTCGCGGACCGCGCGGTGCCGGGCGTCGAAGACGTCACCGACACGTCGTACGCCCGGACGTTGCGGCTCGCGCACGGCACCGGCGTCGTGCGGCTGACGCCGGAACCGGACCACGTGCGCTGCGAGCTGCACCTCGCCGACCTGCGTGATCTCAGCAGCGTGGTCAGCCGGGTGCGCCGGCTGCTGGACCTGGACGCCGACCCGGCCGCGGTCACCCGCGTCCTCGGCGCCGACCCCGCGCTGGCACCGGTCGTGAGGGCGGTGCCCGGGATCCGCGTCCCCGGCTCGGTCGACGGGGAAGAGCTGCTGCTGCGGGCCCTGCTCGGCCGAGACGTCACGGCCGTCCTCGGCGACGAGGTGCCGGCGGAAGCGGGCGTCACGCGGCTGTTCCCGACGGCGGCCCAGATCGCGGCGGCGGGACCCCCTTCGGTGAGGGGTGTCGCGGCAGCGCTGGCCGAGGGCCGGCTGGACGTCCACGTCGGCCGCGACGCCGCCGACCTGCGGGCCGAGTTGCTCGCGTGCCCGGAGGTCGACGCGTGGACGGCGGACTACGTGCTGATGCGCGTCCTCGGCGCCCCGGACGTCCTGCTGACCGGCGACGCCGCCCTGGGCCGCGGCGCGGCGGCGCTGGGCATCAAAGACGTCGCGGACCGGGCCCGGCGGTGGACGCCGTGGTGTTCCTACGCCGGGATGTACCTGTGGCGCGCGAACGCCTAGGCCTGCTCGCCTTGCCAGAGCAGGGCTTGCGCGACGATCACCTGGTTGCCGTCGAAGGTCGCCGCCGGTGAGCCGTGCAGGCGGTAGCCGAGTTCCAGTGCCTCGCTCACCCGGTGGCAGAACTTCGCGTCGTCCGGACCGGTGAGCAGGCGGTAGCGGGGCAGGCCCTCGGGCGGCTGTTCCGTCATGACCTCATCTTGGCCGAGCGCTCAGCCCGCGCGCACCTCCAATGTCGAGCCCGTGCGGGCCTTGCGGACCCGCAGCCGGGTCGGGATGCGCTGCCGCAGCTCCTCGACGTGTGACACGAGCCCGACCACCCGGCCGCCGGCGCGGAGCTCGTCGAGGATGTTCATGACGACGTCCAGGGTTTCGGCGTCCAGCGTGCCGAAGCCTTCGTCGACGAACAGCGTGTCCAGCAGTGCGCCGCCGGTCTCCCCGGCGACGACGTCCGCCAAGCCCAGCGCCAACGCCAGCGACGCCAGGAACGACTCGCCGCCCGACAGCGTCTTCGCCGGGCGGATGGTGCCCGAGTAGTCGTCCAGCACGTCGATGCCGAGCCCGCCGCGGGTGCCGCGCGCTCCGGCCGCGTCCGAGTGCACGAACGAATACCGCCCCTGGCTCATCGTGCGCAGCCGGTGCGTGGCGGCGACCGCCACCTCTTCCAGCCGCGCCGCCAGCACGTACGAGCGCAATGACATCTTCCGGCTGTTCTGCCCGCGCCCGTTGACGACCTCCGCCAGCGCGCGCAGCTCGGTGTACTCCGCTTCGGCCGGCGCCAGCCCGGCGAGCGCCTTGCGCAGCAGGCCCGCCAGCCGGGCCAGCTCTTCGTGCTGGGTCGTCGCGACCCGCAGCGCCGCGTACGCCGAGTCGGCGCGCGCCCGCGCCAGCTGCGCCGCGTCGGTCGCGCGGCCGACGTCCGCGACGTCGTCCGGTGAGATGCCGAACAGGTCGGGCTCGGACAGCAGCGCCCGCGCGCCCGCCGCGGCCGCTTCGGCCTCGGCGATGCCCTGCTCCAGCTTCTCGATCTGCTCGTCCGGCAGCATCGCCGAGCGCGCCTTCTTCAGCGACGCGAAGCCCTTGGCCTGCACCGCGGTGTCGACCAGCGCACGCTGCTGCGCGACCCGTTCCCGCGCGCCCGCAACGGCTGTGCGCGCCTCGGCGACGGCTTCGAGGGCCTCGGCCAGCCCGATCAGGTGCGTCCGCCGCGCGCCGACGTCCGCGAACTCACCCCGCCCGGCGACCAAACGGCGTTCCCGCTCGGCCAGCCGTTCTTCCAGGGCCCGGACGTCGGCGGTGGCCTCGGCCACCGCCTGCTCGGCCCGGTGACGCCGTTCCGTCCGCAGCTCCAGATCCCGTTCCAGCAACACGACCTGCTGGCCTAGTTTCGCCTTCCCCGCCGCCCGCTGGGTCAGCGCCGCGACCGCGGTGCGGGCTTCGGTCAGGTCGGCCGCGACGGACTCGGCCGTGCGTCCCTCGAGCCGCTCGACCAGCCCGGCCAGCCGCGCTTTCGCCTCTTCCAGCGCTTTGACGACCCGCTGCCGCACCGCGTCCGCCGCCTGCTCGGCTTCCTCGGCTTTCCGTTCCTCGGCCGGGTCGACCAGCATCGCGTCCCGGTTCGCCGGCGCCGGGTGCTCCGCCGACCCGCAGACCGGGCAGGGCGCACCCTCGGGCAGCGCGGCAGCGAGTTCGGCCGCCATCCCGTCGAGCCGCCGCTCGCGCAGGTCGAGCCGCCGTTGCCGGGCCGCTTGGTGCGTGTCGACGACTTCGCGCAGCTTCGCCTCGCCGCGGCCGACTTTCGCCTGCGCCTCGGGCAGCTCGGCCGCGTCGCGCGCCACGGTCGTAAGGTCGCCGACGCGGGCGCGGGCCCCGTCGAGTTTCGCTTCGGCTTCGGCCGCCGCGAGCGCGTCCGCCCGCAGTTTCGCCAGCTGGCCAGGGATCGCGGCCAGCTCGGCGGTCAGTTCTTCGACCTGCTTCGCGGCTGTGACGGACGCCAGTTTCAGGTCGTCCCGCCGCATGCCGTCGACCTGCTGCTGCTCGGCCTCAGCGACCAGCTCCGCGACCGCGCCCGCCTCTTCGCGCGCGGTCGCCGCCCGTGCCTTCAGATCGCCGGTCGCGCGGGTGCCGAACTCCCGCAGCTCCGCGCCGCAGGACTTCTCCGTCTGCTCGGCGTCGGTCAGCTCCGCGGTCCGCCGGTCCAGCAGTTCCGCTTCGACGGCCACGCCCGCCGCCCGCCGCGCCGCCGCGACCTCCTGGGCCCACTCGGCGCGCTGCGGCGCCTGCTCGGTGATCTCGAGCAGCCGCAGGTGCGCGGTGCGGACCCGGCGGATCTTCTCGGCGTCGGCGCGCTCTTCCTGCAGATGCGCGTCCGCCCGCTGGGCCGCGGCTCGCGCCCGCTCTTCCTCCGCCGTGACCTGCCCGACGCGTTCGATGGCTGCCGCCAGCACCGCGCCCACCCACTCCGCGAGCTCCGAGTCGGGCGGATCCTGTTGTGCCTCCTGGGCATACCGCGCCAGCAGTTCGCGCACGGACTGCTGGCGCGCCTCCAGCTCCCGCCCGCGCTCGGCCCGCAGGTCGGCGAACCAGCGTTCGACGTCGGCGAAGCGCTCGGTGCCGAACAGCCGCTCCAGCAGCTTTTCGCGCTCGGCGGTGTCCGAACGCAGAAAGCGGGCGAACTCGCCCTGGGGCAGCAGCACGACCTGGAAGAACTGGGCCGCGGTCATGCCGAGCAACCGCTCGACCGTGCGCGCGACCTCTTCGATCCGGATCAGGCCCTCCGGCGCCAGCCCGGCCGGTGCGGTGCCGATCCAGCTCAGCGACACCTTCGCCTGCTGCGTTGTCGTGCCCTCGCCGCGGCGCTTCGGCCGCTGGTATTCGGGGTTGCGCACGATCTTCAGCCGGTGCCCCTGCACGGTGAGCTCCAGCGCGACCTCGGTGACCTGGTCGGTTTCGGCCAGGTCGCAACGCAGCCGCTTGGCTTCGTTGCGCGCGCCGGGAACCACCCCGAACAGCGCGAACGCGATCGCGTCGAGCAGCGTGGTCTTGCCGGCGCCGGTTTCCCCGTGGAGCAGGAAGAGCCCGTCCGCGCCGAGCACCTCGAAGTCAACCACCTGGCGCCCGAGGTACGGCCCGAAGGCTTCGACCTCCAGCCTGTGCAGCCTCATTTCGCGAGCGCCCCCCGGTTGGCCGCTTCCAGGGCGTGGAACAGGAGTTTCTCCTCGCGCTCGCTCGGCGGGGCGCCGCGGCAGTCGTCGAGGAAGCTGCGCGAGATCTCGATGTCGGAGCGGCCACGGACGGCGTCGGAATACCGCAACGGCGCGCCGGCGTACCCGCCTTCGGGCTCCCACTCCAGGTGCACCGCGTGCGGGAACCGCACGCGCAGCCGCCGCATCGCGTCGACCGGGCGCACCCGGTCGGTGACCGTGACCGACAGGAAGTGGTCGAGCACCGCGTCGTGTTCCGGGGCTGCGAGCAGGTCTTCGAGTTCGCCGCGCAGGGTGGCCAATGCCCGCGGCACCGGCAGCTCGTGGCGGCGGACCTCGGCGAGCCCGCCGGCGTCCACGTCGACCAGCCAGACCGATTTCCGTTGCCGCGCCTCGGAAAACGAGTACGCCAGCGGGCTGCCGGAGTAGCGCAGGTGCTCGGCGAGGGTCTGCGGGCCGTGGAGGTGGCCGAGTGCGACGTAGTCGACGCCGTCGAAAACCGAGCCCGGCACCTGTTCGACACCGCCGACGGCGATGGTGCGCTCGGATTCGGTCGGCTCGCCGCCGGTGACGAACGCGTGCGCGAGCACGACCGAACGGACGCCGGGGCGGATGGCGAGGTCCGCGCGGATCCGGCGCATGGCCTCGGTGAGCACGCCGGTGTGGCCACGCGCGTCCGGCACGCCCAGCGCGTGCCGCGACGGTTCCGGTTCCAGGTAAGGGATGCCGTAGAAGGCGACCGGGCCGTGCTCGTCCGCCAGCAGCACCGGCTCGGCCAGCCCGGCCACGGTGGTGCGCAGGTGCAGCCCGCCCGCCGCGGCGAACTCGGCGAACGCGCCGAGCCGGGGCGCGGAGTCGTGGTTGCCGGGCGTGACGATCAGCTGCGCGCCGGCCGCGCGGATCCGGGCGACCGCCGCGGTGGCCACCCGCACGGCCTCGGCCGAGGGCACCGCGCGGTCGTAGATGTCGCCTGCGACGAGGACGGCGTCGATCGCCTCGCCGGCCACGAGGTCGGCGAGGTGCCCGAGCACCGCTTCCTGTTCCGCCAGCAGGTCGGCACCGTGGAAGGTGCGCCCGACGTGCCAGTCGGAGGTGTGCAGGAATCTCACCGGGCCAAGGTACGACCCGGCCCCGACGAAATCGCGAAGGCTCGCCGCTTCCTCACTCGAACGTGTGTACTAACACGACAGTGCCCGCGGTTCGCAAGATCGGACACGCCCTGCGCGAAGTCGAAGTGTTTGCAGGTCAGCTACCCAGAGCGACGGGTCGGGTGCGTTTTTTGTCGGTGGGGTCCGCCATGATGTCTCCGCGGTCCGATCCAGACGGCCCGGAGGGAGGAGAACAAGGTGGCGACGGTGCTGACCACCGCGGCGGTCGTGCTCGCGGTCCTGCTGCTGATCGCGGTCGCGGTGCTGTGGCGGCTGTACAACGACGGGATGCGGCGCGCGGACGCGGCGGCCCGGCTGGTGGCGGCCGAGCGCGCGAAGGCGGATCAGCAGCAGCTCGCGCTGCGCCGGTACGAGGTGGCGTTCGCCTCGATCAGCGGGCGCGGCGAACTGGGCGAACAGGTGCTGGTCGAGACGGCGCGGGCGCTCGGGCTGCGCGAAGACCTGCACTTCACCCTGCAGACCGACCTGGCCGGCGGCGGCGCGGCGAAACCGGACATGGTGCTGAGCGTCGGCGGCGGGCGCACGGTGCCGGTCGACGCCAAGGCGAGCATGGCGACCTGGGCCGAGGCCATCGAGACGGACAACCCGGAGGAACGGCTGGACGCGTTGCGCGCGCACGTCCGCCAGATCCGGTCCCGGGCGGCCGAGCTGGCCGGCAAGGGCTACCAGCGCTGGGCGGACGCGATCTACGGCACGATCATGTTCGTCCCGTCCGACGCCGCCGTGGTCGCGGCGCTGGACACCGACCCGGAGCTGCTGCGCTGGCTGATCGACCGGCGGGTGTTCCTGTGCGGCCCAACGGGGTTCGGCGTACTGGCATCGGCGGCCCTGTTCGCGGCGACCGACCGCACGCTGGAGGCGGACGTCGAGCAGGTCCGAGCGGGCGCGGCGGCCGCCCACCGGGCCGCGGGCGGCGCGGTGGAGGCGCTCAACCTGTCCAGCACCCACCTCCAGCGCTTCCTCTCGGCCCGGCGGCGGGAGCTGGAGGCCCTGGAGACGTTCCGGGCAACGGTGGCCCCGCTGACCGACGCATCAGGCAGCCCGGCGGCGGTCCCTCCGGTGCGGAAGGGAGACGAACTGGCGGCAAGCTGAGAGAACCGCACCAAGCCGACTCACGGCGAGAAGTGCCGGGGCCGGGCTGCCATCGCCTGACCGACCTCACGAGCGGCGGTCTGTCCGACGGATGCACGGCGAGGCGCGACCCGAACCGGCTCACGATCACGGCGGAGTGCCCTCATCGGCACGGCAAGCCCGCGTCAGGAAGAGTCTGTCATCGCCTGACCGACCTCACGAGCGGCGGTCTGTCCGACGGATGCACGGCGAGGCGCGACCCGAACCGGCTCACGATCACGGCGGAGTGCCCTCATCGGCACGGCAAGCCCGCGTCAGGAAGAGTCTGTCATCGCCTGACCGACCTCACGAGCAGCGCCGAGCAATCGGTCTGTCCAACGGATGCACGGCGAGGCGCGACCCGAGCCGGCTCACGGCCATGGCGAAGTGCCCCTCATCGGCGCGGCAAGCCGAGCCAGGAAGGCCTGCCATCACTTGACCTGCATGGTGAGCGGCGACCCACCACGCGCGGCGCGACCTCGGCGAGCGGCCCCGGGCAACCGGACCATTCGACGGGCGCGTAGCGAGAGTCGAGGCGGGCAGCACCGATCTGGCGGGCGGTCGCGACGGGATGACCCACGCGGTACGACGAGACGAGCCGGGACGGCCACGATCGCCCCGACCGACCCGGTGGGCAAGGCTCGCGGCGACCGAGTCGCACCGTGCGCAACGGCCCGGGCGACCGGGCTGTTCCGCGGCGCGTGGCGAGGTGCGGGCTGTTCCGCGAGGTGCGGACTGCTCCGCGAGGCGCGTGGCGAGGTGCGGGCTGTTCCGCGAGGCGCGTGGCGAGATGCGGGCCGGGCGGCGTCGAGCTGACTCACGGTCACGGCGGGGCGCCCTGGTCGGCGCGGCAAGACGCGCCAGGAAGGGCCACGATCGCCTGACCGGCTTGGCGAGCGAGGCCGCCGGCGGCCTGCCGGAACCGGGCCGGACGACCTTGGCTGAGGCCCGGGCAACGGGGCTGTCCGGCGGGCGCGCGACCCGGGCAGACGGGGCCGAACTGCGCCGACGACCTGACTTGGCGCGGTTGACGCCGCCTCGGACGGGTGGACTCGGGCGGCAGCGTCGGATTGCTCGGCGCAGTCGCCCGCGACCTCGGTGAACACCATCCGGACACGGCCGTTCGGCCCACATGGCCGGGCGTCGTCCGGAAGGTGGCCACCAGGTGACCGGTACTCGTCCTACCAGCAACGATGCCCTCAACGGCGAGTGACGGCCGACGCCGATCGAGCACTCTGGGAGATGGCCCCGCGGTCGTTGCCCGCAGCCGTTCGGCTCATGCCGCCGGGTGGCGGTACAACCAAGTCGGCGGCGGTGCTGGCAAGATCTTCACAACCACGAGATACGGTGTTGTCTCGTGACCGCGATTCGCGATCGCCAGAGCGATCCAGATGCCGACGACGTCCCCGTTCCGTGGGACGAGCGTCCAGTCGTCGGTGCGAGGCGTGGACTGCCCTGGTGGGCGGCGGTCCTGGTCGGCCTCGGCCTGTCGGTCGTCGGCGCCCTCGTCGGCAAGCCGAGCCAGGCCAACATCCCCGTCATCTTCACGGTCTGTTACGTCCTGGGCGCGGTGATCGCGGTCTGCGCGGTGCGGCGCCGGGGCATCTTCGGGCCGATGGTGATGCCGCCGCTGGTGCTGGCCGTGACCGTGCCCGGCGTGGTCCTGCTGACCTCCGGGTCGCAGGGCGGCGACGACATGCTGTCGAAGGCCCTGAGCATCGGCACCCCGCTGATCAACGCGTTCCCGATGATGGCGATCACCACCGGCGTCACGCTGCTGATCGGGTTCGTCCGGATCTTCCGTGAGAAGGACCCGGACGCCCCGGTGAAGATCAAGGGCGGCAAGCCCGACAAGCGACGCGCGGACGAAGACGACGAAAAGCCGCGCGCCGCGGCGAGTGGGCGTCCGCGTCCGCCCGGCTCGCGGACCGGTCAGACGCCGCTGCCCCAGGGTGCCCGTCGTGGTCGTGAAGGCGAGCCGCCCCGTCGGCCGCGTCCGCCCGCGGACGGCGAGCGCCGCGCACCCCGCGCGGGTGCGCCCGCCGAGCGTGATCCCGGTACCCGTGGCACCCGCAAGCCCCCGCCGGCCACCCGGCGACCGCGTCCGGCGGAGGAAGGCGACCCCCGTCGCCGCGAGCCGCGCAGCGGAGAAGCGCCCCGCCGGCGACCTCGCCCGCCAGGCGAAGAAGGCCGTGACACGCCGCCGCCCCGCCGTCCGTCGTCGGGTGGGCGAAGCACCCCGCCGCGGCGAAACCGTCCTTGGGACGACGAAGAACGCTGACGAACACCTGAAGGCGGTCACTTCCCGCGGGAAGTGACCGCCTTCAGTGCTAACTCAGACCTTGCGAAGCTCCTTCGGCGGCGCGAAGGTGATCTTCTCGTTCGCCGTGGTCACCTCGTCGACGTCGCCGTAGCCGCGCTCGGACAGCCAGTCGAGGACCTCCATCACCAGCACGTCGGGCACCGACGCGCCGCTGGTCACGCCCACCGTCGTGACGCCCTCCAGCCAGGTTTCGTCGATCTCGCGGGCGAAGTCGATCAGGTACGACGTCCGCGCGCCCGCCTTCAGGGCCACCTCGACCAGGCGCTTCGAGTTGGACGAGTTCGTCGACCCGACCACCAGGACCAGGTCGCACTCGGCCGCCATCGCCTTGACCGCCACCTGGCGGTTCGTGGTGGCGTAACAGATGTCGTCGCTCGGCGGGTCCGCCAGACCCGGGAAGCGCTCGCGGAGCTGGTCGACGCGCTCCATCGTCTCGTCGACCGACAACGTCGTCTGGGACAGCCAGATCACCTTCGACGGGTCGCGCACCTCGACCTTGTCGACGTCCTCGGCCTTGTCGACCAGCTGCACCTTGTCCGGCGCCTCGCCGGCGGTGCCCTCGACCTCTTCGTGGCCCTCGTGGCCGATCAGCAGGATGTCGTAGTCGTCCTTGGCGAACCTGTTGACCTCCTTGTGCACCTTCGTCACCAGGGGGCAGGTCGCGTCGATCGTGCGCAGGTTCCGGTCGGCCGCCTCCGCGTGCACCATCGGCGAGACGCCGTGGGCGGAGAACACCACGAGCGCGCCCTCGGGCACCTCGGACGTCTCGTCGACGAAGATCGCGCCGCGTTCGCGCAGCGTCTCGACGACGTGGCGGTTGTGGACGATCTCCTTGCGCACGTACACCGGGGCGCCGTAGACCTCGAGGGCCTTCTCGACTGCGATCACCGCGCGGTCCACGCCGGCGCAGTAGCCACGCGGCTTCGCGAGCAGCACGCGCTTCTTGCCGGAGGCGGTTCCGGTGATCGTCGGGGTACCCGCGGGCTCGATTCCGGGACTCGCTGAACTCATGGCACCCAGGGTACGGGCTGTCCGCCGACGAACCCGCAGTCCCTTTCGGGTGAGCTTCGTCCCCCTGTCGGTGTGTGCGCGGGGTCACGCAACGCGCCCGTTCCCAGTGATGCTTATTCAGCCGTCGCCCGCCGCATGACATCCGTGCCGACCAGCGGTTCGCACGTGGGCCGCGGCGGCCTAACCAGAATAAGCATCACTCTTCTGGTTGGGCAGGATGGCGTAAATGCGGCAGGCTAGACGCATGAAGCCATTCCCGCTCCCCCTCCGGGTCGCCGCGGGCCTCGCCGTCAGCACCGCCGAGCGGGTTCGTGAGCTTCCCCGGCAGCTCGCCGGGCTCCCGGTGACCGTCGTCAGCCAGGTGCTGCAGGCCTCCATGCGGGTGCAGCAGCACGTCACCGAGCTGGCGATCAAGGGCGACAACGCGCTGTCCAACCTGCGGCCCGTCGAAGACACCCCCAACTGGGCGACCTTCGACGAGGACCTCGAGGTCCCACCCGTCCGGCCCAACCTCACGCCGGTCGCCGACGTGCCCGAACCCCGTTCGGAGGTCAACGGTCACGTTCCGTCGCTCTCCGACCTCGAAGCGGAATTGGGTGACCCGTGGGCCGAAGAGGAGCGCGCGCTCGCCGAGGACCACGCCGACGGCGAGTTCGACGCGCCCGAAAGCGCCCCGAACAGCGCCCCGAAAAGCGCACCCGAAAAAGCCCCCGAAGCCGAGGCCGCCAAGCCGAAGCCCGGCACGCCCAAGATCGACAAGAGGGCCAAGGCCGACATCCCCAAGACCAGCGCCGCCGGATACGAGGGTCCCGCCGGGCTGACCGGCTACGACCAGCTCACGCTCCCGCAGCTGCGGGCCCGGCTCCGCCAGTTCTCGATCCCCCAGCTCGAGACGATCCTCGACTACGAGCGCGCCCACGCCGACCGCTCGTCGTTCACCGGGATGCTGGCCCGCCGCATCGCCAACGCCCGCAAGGCGGAAGAGACCGGCGACGGCACGGAAGGCTCGTGAGCACCGAATCCGCACAGGCCCCCGCGAGCACCGCCGAAGCACCCTGGCCGGTCCGCACGGTCGCCCGCAAGATCGGCGACTGGATCCACCGGCTCGGTTCCGTCTGGGTCGAAGGCCAGGTCACCCAGGTCAACTCCCGGCCGAACACGCAGACCGCGTTCCTGACGCTGCGCGATCCGTCGGCGGACGTGTCGATGTCCGTGACCTGCCCGAACTGGCTGATCCGCGAGATGGAGCCGCCGCTGCGGGAGGGCGCCAGCGTGGTGGTGCACGCGAAGCCGTCGTTCTTCTTCGGCCGCGGCACGATCAGCCTGCGCGCCGACCAGATCCGCGCGGTCGGCATCGGTGAGCTGCTGGCCCGGATCGAACGCCTGAAGAAGCTGCTGACCGCCGAAGGCCTCTTCTCCGCGCAGCGCAAGCGGCCGATCCCGTTCCTGCCCCAGGGCGTCGGACTGATCACCGGCCGCGCGTCGGCCGCCGAGCGGGACGTGCTGGTCAACGCCCAGACACGCTGGCCGCACGTCCGGTTCAAGGTCCTGAACACCGCGGTACAGGGCTCTCAGGCCGTGCCGCAGATCATGCGCGCGCTGCGGATCCTGGACGCCGACCCCGAGATCGACGTCATCGTCATCGCCCGTGGCGGCGGCAGCGTCGAGGACCTGCTGCCGTTCTCCGACGAGGCGCTGTGCCGGGCCGTCTCGGGCACCGGCACCCCGGTGGTCAGCGCGATCGGGCACGAGCCCGACACCCCGCTGCTCGACTACGTCGCCGACCTGCGCTGCTCGACGCCGACCGACGCGAGCAAGCGGATCGTGCCGGACGTCCGTGAGGAGTCCGAGCGTGTCCGGCAGATGCGCGACCGCGGCCGCCGCGCGCTGCACGGCTGGGTCGACACCCAGGCCCGGCTGCTGACGCAGCTGCGCAGCCGCCCGTCGCTGGCCGACCCGCTGGGCCCGGTCCAGCGCCGCCAGGACGACGTCGACGTGCACCGCGAACGCGCGCGCCGCGCCATGCTGACCCTGCTCGCCAAGGACCAGGCCGAAATCGCCAGCGCGCGGGCCCGGCTCACGGCGCTCGGCCCGGCCGCGACGCTGGAACGCGGCTACGCGGTTGTGCAGTTCCTCGATGCCGAAGGCAACCTCCAGGTACTCCGCTCCGTCTCCGAAGTCGAGGCCGGTGCCCAGCTGCGCGTGCGCGTGGGCGACGGCGCGATCACGGCGGTGGCGGAAGGAGAAAAGGCGTGACCCTTCGGGCGGCGACGTTCCTCCCGCTCACCGTGGACGCGGCCCGGCGCCTGGGCGCGCGTCCCCTGCTGGACCAGGCGATACGCACCGACCGCGCGGCCGCCGAGTGCTGGACCGCGCTGCTCGCGGGCTGCGGCACCGCCGCCCGCCGCGACCTGGCCCCGCAGCTGCGGCGGCTGTCCGAGGCGACGTCGATGCAGGTCGGCTCACGCTGGTGGTTCGCCGAGGGCGCGGAGCACCGGCGGCGGGTCGCCGGCGCGCAGGAAAACCTCGAAGAGGCGATCGCGGAGGGTGACGGACAGGAGTTCGCGCTGGCGTTCGTCGGGTACGACCACGCGATGGCGAGCGCGGTAGTGTGCGCCAACAGCCCATCCCGGAAGGTCGGAGAACGTCCAGCGTGAGCGAAACAGCCAGCGAAGAACTCGGCTACGAGCAGGCCCGCGACCGCCTCGTCGAGGTCGTCCGCGAGCTCGAAGCCGGCGGGCTGTCCCTCGAGCAGTCGCTCGCGCTGTGGGAGAAGGGCGAGAAGCTCGCGAAGGTCTGCGAGCGGCACCTCGAGGGTGCGCGGGAGCGCATCGAGGCCGCGCTGGCGTCCGTGGAGGACGAAACCGGCGACGGCCAGTGACGTTTGCCATGCCGCGCTTGGCTGGACCGACCCGCGGTATCTGAGAGACTGGGCGTCCGCCGAACTCCGCATTCCGGGAGGCCCGCATGACGACCCCCAGCGCCCCACAACGCCGTGAAGCGCCCGACCGCAACCTCGCGATGGAACTGGTCCGGGTGACCGAGGCCGCCGCGATGGCGGCAGGCCGCTGGGTCGGCCGCGGCGACAAGATCGGCGGGGACGGCGCGGCCGTCGACGCGATGCGCCAGCTCGTGTCGACCGTGTCGATGCGCGGGGTCGTGGTGATCGGCGAGGGCGAGAAGGACGAAGCGCCCATGCTGTTCAACGGCGAAGAGGTCGGCAACGGCGACGGGCCGGACTGCGACGTCGCCGTCGACCCGGTCGACGGCACCACGCTGATGGCCAAGGGAATGCCCAACGCCCTCGCGGTGCTCGCGGTCGCCGAGCGCGGCGCGATGTTCGACCCGTCCGCGGTGTTCTACATGGAGAAGCTGGCCGTCGGGCCGGAGGCCGCGGGCAAGGTGGAGCTCGGCGCGCCGATCGCGGAGAACATCCGGCGCGTCGCCAAGGCGAAGAAGAGCAGCGTCGGCGACGTCACCGTGTGCGTCCTCGACCGGCCGCGCCACGAGCAGATCATCAAGGAGATCCGCGACGCCGGCGCGCGGATCCGCTTCATCTCGGACGGCGACGTCGCGGGCGCGATCGCCGCGGCCCGCCCGACCACCGGCGTCGACATGCTGATCGGCATCGGCGGCACCCCCGAGGGCATCATCGCGGCCTGTGCGATGAAGTGCCTCGGCGGCGAGCTGCAGGGCCGGTTGTGGCCGAAGGACGACGCCGAGCGCGAGAAGGCCCTCGCCGCCGGCCACGACCTCGACCGCGTCCTGCTGAACGACGACCTGGTCACCGGCGACAACGTGTTCTTCTGCGCCACCGGCGTCACCGACGGCGACCTGCTGCGCGGCGTCAACTACCGCGAGGGCGGCGCGACGACGCAGTCCATCGTGATGCGGTCCAAGTCCGGGACCGTCAGAATGATCGACGGTTACCACCGGCTCGACAAGCTCCGGGCGTACTCCTCGATCGACTTCGACGGCAACCTGAAGGTCGGCGACGACGACGTGGTGCCCCCGCTGCCGTAAAGGAGATTCGTGACCAGGCGACTGCTGGCACTGCTGTCGGTCCTCACCCTCGTCCTGGTCCCGGGCACCGCCTCGGCCGAACCCGGCATCGTCGGCGGCGCCGTCGCCGACCAGCCGTACCCGTTCGCGGTGTCGCTGCACTCGACGTCCGGGAAGCTCTTCTGCGCCGGCGCGCTGATCGCCCCGAGCTGGGTGGTCACGGCCGCGCACTGCGTCTTCGACAAGGCGCCGTCCGCGGTGTCGCTGCGGCTGGGGTCGAACGACTCCGGACAGGGCGGCGAGGTCGCGCAGGCGGGCGAGATCATCGTCAACCCGGCCTTCGACACGCAGAACCCGGCGGGTGACATCGCGCTGCTGCGGCTCGCTTCGCCCGCGAAGGCGGCCCCGATCGCCCTGGCCACAACGGCGTCCCCCGGGACGTCCACCAGGATCCTCGGCTGGGGCCAGACCTGCCCGAAGGTCAACTGCGGCCAGATCCCGACCACGCTCCAGCAGCTCGACACGCACATCGTCGAGGGCACGAAGTGCACGTCGGTGTTCGACGGCACCGCCGAGCTGTGTACCGACAACCCGGGCGGCAAGGCCGGGGCGTGCTTCGGTGACTCCGGTGGCCCGGAACTCGTCCGCGACGGCGACCACTGGCTGCTGGCCGGCGTCACGAGCCGCCCGGGCAACGACGACCCGGTGTGCGCGACGGCGCCGTCGATCTACACGTCCGTCGTCGCGTACGCGCCGTGGATCGCGGAGAAGACGAAGGCCTGAGTCATTCGGCGTTGCTCGAGTGGCCCGGGAACAGGTGGGCGTCCGGGTCGAGCGCGACGGCGATGTTGTTCACGGCTGTCGCGGCCTCGCCGAAGCCGGTCGCGATCAGCTTGACCTTGCCCGGGTACGCGGCGACGTCGCCGGCCGCGTAGACGCGCTCGCGCGGGGTCGCCATCGTCGAGTCGACGGCGATGGCGCGGTGGTCGATCTCCAGGCCCCAGCTCTCGATCGGCCCGAGGTCGGCGGTGAACCCGAGCGCCGCGACGACGGCGTTGGCCGGCAGCCGCTCCTCGCCGGTGGCCTTCACCGAGACGTGGACTGCTTCGAGCGCCCCGCTCGCGTCCTCGACGAACGCCGTGACCTCGGCGTCGGTGATGATCCGGGTGCCGAGCTCGCGGGCCTGCCGCACGATCGACTCGGCGGCGCGGAACTTCGCGCGGCGGTGCACGAGGGTCACGCTCGCGGCGACCGGGTGCAGCGCGAGGATCCAGTCGAACGCCGAGTCGCCGCCCCCGACGACCACGACGTGCTGACCCGCGTGCGCCTGCAGTGACGGGACGAAGTGCACCATGCCCCGCCCGAGCCAGCCGTCGCCGGCGGGCAGCGGACGCGGGGTGAACTCGCCGATGCCCGCGGTGATCAGCACGGCGCCGGCGCGCAGGGTCTCACCGCCGTCGAGGGTCAGCTCGACGCCGTTTTCGAGCGTCTCCAGCTTCTCGGCCTTGCGCCCGAGCAGGTAGGTCGGCTTCCACGGCGCGGCCTGCTGCACGAGCCCGTCGACGAGGTCGCGCCCCTTGACCGCGGCGAACCCGCCGACGTCGTAGATCATCTTCTCGGGGTACATCGCGGTCACCTGCCCGCCGGGCTCGGGCAGCGAGTCGACGATGGCCATCGACAGCCCGCGAAACCCCGCGTAGTAGGCGGCGAAGAGGCCGGTCGGGCCCGCGCCGATGATCACGAGGTCGTAGGAGTCCCCAGAAGCTTCAGTCATGCTCGCTCCAGCCAGTGGTGGATGGCGGTGATCGAGAACACACCCGATCCTAGCGTCGCCGGGCTCGGGAGGTGGTCGACGACACCGCAGGCCGGTTTCGACCGGGCTCGCTGGCGTGGCGCGAACGGTCCTTTCGCGCCGTTTCTGGCACGAACGGGCCACTCGTGACGGGGTCGCTCGGGCGCGAACGGGCCACTCGCGCGGGTCGGCGTGGGGCGGTACGAACGGGCCACTCGCTGCGTTGTTGGCGCGAATGGCCCTTTCGCGCCCGATCGCCGGGGCACCAACGGGCCGTTCGCGCCCGAATCGGCACCAACGGACCGCTCGCGCGCTCGGCTTTACCCGCACAACGCCGCTCGCCGCAGGCCCACCTGCAGCGGCACCAAAGGACCACACGCGCACTCGTCGCCGACACGAACGGAACGTTCGCGACCCATCCCCGGAGCACCAACGGACCGTTCGCGCTCCACTGCCCGAGCACCAACGGCCCGTTCGCGACCGATCCAGCACCAACGGACCACTCGCACCACCACCGCCCGAGCACCAACGGACCGTTCGCGACCGACCGATACGGCACCGATGGGCCGCTCGCGCCACCACTCGAGCACGAAAGGACCGTTCGCAACCGATCCAGCACCAACGGACCACTCGCTCAGACCACCGCCCGAGCACGAAAGGACCGTTCGCGACCCCACCCCAAGCCCGTCGAACCGAACCGCGATCCCGCCCACCGCGGAGGTGCGCAACGCCACCACGCGGCAACCCCCGAACAGGTCCAGAATCGGTCTCATGGCTGACCAGGAATACCGGATCGAACACGACACGATGGGCGAGGTCCGCGTACCGATCGACGCCCTCTACCGGGCGCAGACGCAGCGGGCCGTCGAGAACTTTCCCATCTCCGGCCGGGGCCTGGAGCGCGCCCAGATCCGCGCGCTCGGCCTGCTCAAGGCCGCTGCCGCGCGCGTGAACCTCAAGCTCGGCGTGCTCGACGCCGAGGTCGCCGAGGCCATCGCGAAAGCCGCCGACGAGGTGGCCGAGGGCGCCCACGACGCGCACTTCCCGATCGACGTCTTCCAGACCGGGTCGGGGACGTCGTCGAACATGAACGCCAACGAGGTCATCGCGACCCTCGCCACCCGAACCCTCGGCCGGGACGTGCACCCGAACGACCACGTCAACGCGTCGCAGTCCTCGAACGACACCTTCCCGACGACCATCCACGTCGCCGCGACCGAGGCCGTTCTGACGGACGTCATCCCGGCGCTCGAGCACCTCGCCGGCGCCATCGAGACGCGCGCTGCGGAGTGGGCGGACGTCGTGAAGTCCGGGCGCACGCACCTGATGGACGCCGTGCCGATCACGCTGGGCCAGGAGGCCGGCGCGTGGGCGTCGCAGGTCCGCTTCGGCATCGAACGGCTGAAGTCCGGCCTGCCGCGCCTCGGTGAGCTGCCGATCGGCGGCACCGCCGTCGGGTCCGGGCTGAACGCGCCCGACGGCTTCGGTGCGGCCGTCGCGGCCGAGCTCGCCGAGGTGACCGGGCTGCCGCTGGTCGAGGCGCGCGACCACTTCGAGGCGCAGGCGACGCAGGACAGCGTCGTCGAGACGTCCGGGCACCTGCGCACGCTCGCCGTGTCGCTCAACAAGATCGCGAACGACCTGCGCTGGCTGGGTTCCGGCCCGCGCACCGGCCTGGCCGAGCTGGCGCTGCCGGACCTGCAGCCGGGCTCGTCGATCATGCCGGGCAAGGTGAACCCGGTGATCCCGGAGGCGACCCTGCAGGTCGTCGCGCAGGTGATCGGCAACGACGCCGCCGTCGCCTTCGCCGGTGCCGCGGGCAACTTCCAGCTCAACGTCAACCTGCCGGTGATCGCCCGCAACGTCCTCGAGTCGGCTCGGCTGCTCGCCGCCGTCTCGCGGTTGCTGGCGGACAAGGTGTTCGACGGCGTCACGGCGAACGTCGAGCGCACCCGGACCTACGCCGAGGGCTCGCCGTCGATCGTGACGCCGCTGAACAAGTACATCGGCTACGAAGAGGCCGCCGCGGTCGCGAAGCAGGCCTTGAAGGAGCTGAAGACGATCCGCGAGGTCGTCCTCGAACGCGGCTACGTCAAGGACGGCAAGCTCACCGAGGCGCAGCTCGACGAGGCCCTCGACGTGCTCCGCATGGCCCGCGGCGGCAAGTGACCGCTACCGCCGGCGCAGGCGCTTGTCCGCCAGCGCCGGCGGGGTGTAGTCCTTCTCCGCGGAGTTCAGGTCCGTGCCCGGCGGGACGATCTCGTCGATCCGGTCCAGCACGTCGTCGTCCAGCTCCAGGTCGGCGCCCGCCAGCAGGTCGTCGAGCTGGGCCGGCGTGCGTGGGCCGATGATCGCCGACGTCACGCCCGGGTGCGCCCGGACGAACGCCGTCGCCAGGTGCGTGAGAGGCCGGCCCAGGTCGTCGGCGATCTTCTTCAGCTGCGCGATGGCCTCGAACTTCACCGCGTTCTCCGGCAGCGCCGGGTCGAACTTGTGCGCCTGCAACGTCCGCCGGCCTTCCGAAAGGTCCACATCGGACGGTCGCACAAAACGCCCCGACAGCCAGCCGCTGGCCAGCGGGCTCCACGTGAGCACGCCCATGCCGTACTTCTGCGTGGTCGGCAGCACAGCGGCCTCGATCGCCCGGTTGAAGATCGAGTACGGCGGCTGCTCGGCGCGGAACCGCACCAGGCCGCGCTTTTCCGCCACCCACTGGGCTTCCACGATCTGCTCGGCCGGGAAGTCCGACGACCCGACCGCGCGCACCTTCCCGGACCGCACGAAGTCCGAGAGCACCGACAGCGTCTCCTCGATGTCGGTCGTCGGGTCCGGCCGGTGGACCTGGTAGAGGTCGACGTAGTCGGTGTCGAGCCGCCGCAGGCTGTCGTCCAGCGCGCGGGTCAGCCAGCGCCGCGAAAGGCCGCCCTGGTTGGGGTCCGAACCCATCGGGAAGAAGCCCTTGGTGGCGAGCACGACGTCGTCGCGGCGGCCCTTCAGGGCCTTGCCGACGATCCGCTCGTTCTCGCCATTGCTGTACATGTCAGCGGTGTCCCAGAAGTTGATCCCCGCGTCGAGCGCGGTGTGCAGCATCCGGACATCCTCTTCGTGGTCCGGGTTGCCCCACTCGCCGAGCATCATGGCGCCGAACGCGTACTCGCTGACCGAGATCCCCGTGCCACCCAGAATTCGTCGTTTCATGCCTCCACCCTGCGAGCGGTTCCGGGGCCGAGCCAGGCCGCCTCCTGCCTGGGTCCGGCAGTACCAGGCTGGCCGCCGCGGGCCGGGGATACTGGAGGACATGAGTGACGCAGCCGAGCTCGGCGCCTTCCTGAAGGCGCGTCGCGCCGCCCTCGAGCCGGACGAGGTCGGCCTCCCGCAGGGCATCACCCGGCGCCGGGTGGCCGGGCTGCGCCGCGAGGAGATCGCGCAGCTCGCGGGCATCAGCGTCGACTACTACACGCGGCTGGAGCAGGGCCGCGCGAAGAACGTCTCGGAGGCGATCCTCGACGCGCTGGCCCGCGCGTTGCGGCTGCGGCCGGACGAGGAGTCCTACCTGCGCAACCTCGCCGCGCCGAAGCGCCGCGACCGGCGCGGGCCCCAGCGGGTCCGGCCCGAGCTGCAGCTCCTGCTGGACGCCGTCCAGGCGCCCGCGTTCATCTTCGGCCGCTACCTGGACGTGCTGGCGTGGAACGCACTCGGCGGCGCGATCGCGTTCGACTTCGGCAAGCTCGACGAGCGCAACATGCCGAAGCTGTTCTTCCTGGACGAGCGCGCGCAGCGGCTGCACCCCGAGTACGACGCGGTGTGCCGCGAGCTCGTCGCGAACCTGCGCGCGGAGAGCGGCCGGCACCCCGGCGACCCGGAGTTCGCCCAGCTGATCGGCGAGCTTTCGCTGGCCAGCGCGCGGTTCCGCACGCTGTGGGCCGAGCACCACGTGCAGGAGAAGGCGCAGGGCTGGAAGCTGATGGTGAACCCGGTCGTCGGCGAGCTGCGGCTGCGTTACCAGACGCTGCGCCTGCCCGACGACCCCGACCAGGGCCTGGTCATCTACCACGCCGAGCCGGGTTCGGAGTCCGAACGCGCTCTCCGGCTGCTGGCCAGCTGGATTGCCGAAGCCCCGACCGGTGAACGACCGGTGAACACTCGGCCGTCGCACCCCCACGGTCTGTGACGGCTGCCTACGCTGCTCTACCTGGGGAGTCGGGGGTAGAGGAGCGGCACGGTGGGCGTCGGCGCGACGATGCAGTCACTCGCCGAGATCCTCAGCTCGGATTCGGGCAGTCTCGTCCTCGGTCTCGCCGCGCTGGTCGCGATGGCCGCGCCGTTCGTGGACCGCTACTTCATCCGGCGCCGCCGGCTGGCGTTCCGGGTGCTCTACAACTCGAAGATCGGGCTCTCCCCGATCGACCTGCACGACGGTGAAAACGGTTCGGCGCAGGCGGATCCGCAGCTGGAGCGCACCGCGCGGCTGCTGAGCCGGATGAGCGTCGTGGTGATCCGGGTCCGCAACACCGGCGGGTTCGACATCGCGCCGGAGGACTTCGAGATCCCGCTGTCGTTCACCTTCGGCAGCCGGATCGTCTGGGACGCGCGGGTGTCCGACGCGACCGACGACGGCCTGCGCCAGCACGTCCGCGACGGCCTCGAGTTCTTCACGCGCGAGACCCCGCAACGGCCGGTGGAGGGCGCGAAGCTGGCGCGGGTGCGTGCGTGGTTGCCCAAGCGGTTCGCGGAGACGCCCGCGCCCGAAGCGCCCGAGTGGCACGGCGTCCGGTTCGCCCGGCTTTCCTTGAAGCGCAAGGAAAAGTTCAAGCTCGTCGTCGTGCTGCGCGAGTCCGACGGCCACGACGGCGAGATCAGCAAGGAGATCGAGCACCACGCCCGGCTCGCCGCCGGCCGGATCAAGGACGACCGCAAGCAGCGGCGGGTCACCTGGCCGGTCGTCACGACCGCGGTCGGCGTGCTGCTGACCGGCGCGTTGCTGGCGACGCTGCTCGTGTCGTGGTCGCGGCCGTCCGGCGAGGCGGCGCTCTGCGCCACCGGGAAGCTGTCGGTCGAGGGGTCGAGCGCGTTCGTCCCGATCATCCACAGCGTCGCCGCCGAGTACCACGCCCAGTGCGACGGCGCGGCCATCACGACCCGCGCGACCGGCAGCGTCACCGGCGTCCGCGCCCTCGCCCCGGTCGACGCGGCGGGCAAGAACGAGCTGGCGGTGCTGTCGGACGGCCGCTCGGGTGAAGCGGGCGCGGACCTAGAGGCGAAGGCCGTCGCGGTGATCGTCTACACCCTGGTCGTCAACCGCGCGGCCGGCGTCGACCGGCTGACGGCGCAGCAGGTCAAGGACATCTTCAGCGGCCGGGTGCGGAACTGGGACCAGATCCGGCCGGGGCCGTCGGTGCCGATCGGGATCGTCGGGCGCGGCCAGGAGTCGGGCACGCGCAAGACGTTCGAGCAGAAGGTGCTCGGCGGCGCCGAGGACCGGCTGACGTCGGACTCGTGCCGCAAGCCCGAGCGCGACCCGTCGGCGGCGACCACGCGCTGCGAACGCGGGACGACGGCCGAGGTGCTCACCGAGGTCAGCGCGGTGCCGGGGGCGATCGGGTACGCCGACGTCCCGGCGGCCAAAACCGCAGCCGCTCGCGACCAGCAGCTGGGGGTCGTGCAGCTCGACGGCCACTACCCCGACGTCACGACGGTCGACGCCGGGTACCGGTTCTGGACCGTCGAGTACCTGTACACGAAGGGTGTGCCGGACAACGGCAGCGTGCTGAAGGGGTTCCTGGACTACCTGGCGAGCCCGACCGCGCGGGCCGAGCTGCAGGACGCCGGGTACACGCCGTGCGTGGCCAAGGACGGGCTGCTCGACCCCCTCTGCACCAGGCCGGACATCTGACCGAGAAGAAATTGTCGGTGGTTCGGGTCATGATGTCCGGGTGTTGCTCACCGAGATAGTCCGGGCGTCCGCCGACCTGGCGGCGACGAGGTCCAGGAAGGCGAAGATCGCCCTCCTGGCCGAGCTGCTGCGCGCGGCCGACGTCGCGGAGCTGCCCGTGGTGATCGCGTACCTGACGGGGCAGACCGCGCAGGACAGGCTGGGTGCGGGCTGGCGCACCCTGGCCGGGCTCGGCGCGTCACCCGCTCCGGAATCGGTGGTCACGGTGCTGGAGGTGGACGGGGCGCTGACCGAGGCCTCCGGGGTGGCGGCGGGCACCGGCTCTTCGACACGCCGGCAGGAGGTGCTGCGCGCGCTGTTCGTGCGGCTCACGAAGCCCGAGCACGAGTTCCTGTTCCGGCTGGTCACCGGCGAGCTGCGGCAGGGCGCGCTCGAGGGTGTGATGGTCGACGCCGTCGCGGCGGCGGCCGACGTCCCGGCCGTGGACGTGCGGCGGGCGTTCATGCTGTCCGGCAAGCTCGGCACCACCGGCGTCGCGGCGCTGACCGGCGGGCAGGCGGCGCTGGCGGAGTTCCGGCTGACGCTGGGCACGCCGATCCGGCCGATGCTGGCGTCGCCGGCGGAGTCGCTGGACGAGGCCGTCGCCGAACACGCCGAGGCGATCGTCGAGTACAAGATGGACGGCGCGCGGATCCAGGTGCACCGCTGGGGTGACCAGGTGCACGTCTGGACGCGGACGCTGCGCGAGATCACCGCCAGCGTCCAGGAACTGGTCGAGCTGGTGCGGGCGCTGCCGTGCGAGTCGGTGGTGCTCGACGGCGAGACGCTGGCGCTGACCGACGCCGGCCGGCCACGGCCGTTCCAGGAGACCCTGAGCCGGTTCGGCAGCACCCGCGACGAGCAGGTGAAGGCTCTGCTGTTGCGGCCGTACTTCTTCGACTGCCTGCACCTCGACGGCGTCGACCTGCTGGACGCGCCGCTGTCGGAGCGCAACGCGGCGCTGCGCAAGGTCGCCGGAACGCACGTGATCCCCGGCGAGGTGGGCGTTTCACGCGCGGCCGAGGTGCTGGAGGCGGCGATGGAGGCCGGGCACGAGGGTGTGATGGTCAAGGACCTGGCGTCGACGTACGCGGCGGGGCGGCGCGGGCGGGCGTGGCTCAAGGTCAAGCCGGTGCACACGATCGACCTGGTGGTCCTCGGCGCGGAGTGGGGTCACGGCCGGCGCACGGGCTCGCTGTCGAACCTGCACCTCGGCGCCCGCGACCCGGACGGCGGGCCGCCGATCATGGTGGGCAAGACGTTCAAGGGCATGACCGACGAGCTGCTCGCCTGGCAGACGAGCACGTTCCAGGAGATCGAGACCCACCGCGACGATTGGACGGTGTACGTCCGCCCGGAGATCGTGGTGGAGATCGAGCTGGACAGCGCCCAGGTCAGCACCCGCTACCCGGGCGGCCTCGCGCTGCGCTTCGCCCGGGTGGTCCGCTACCGCCCGGACAAGGAAGCGGCGGACGCCGACACGATCGACACGGTCCGCGGCCTCCTGCACGGCGACCGCTCGGAAGGAGCCTGACACCGAGCCGCCCCTCCAGGCACGCAACGCAAACCGCACCCGGAAGGAGCCGGAGACGAAAGTAGCGATCACGACATCGAGCGTCTTCGCGGTGCTTTCCTCCTAAAAGGAAAGACGAAAGTCGATGTTGCCTTCTCCCCGTCGTGACCAGAGTGGCTGACGGAGTTTCCTTCAGCCCAGGGAGAAAGCATGAGACTGCGCGCTGCCGCCGGCTTGCTCGCGAGCACCACCCTGCTCGTGACGGCGTTCGCGGCACCCGCCGGTGCGACGCCGGTGCCGAGCACGCCGAACGCCGGGCACCAGCCGTCGAAGCACCACTTCTCGGCGGCCGCGCAGTCGTTCGTCGGCGCGGACACCGTGCAGAAGCGGGTCGCGAAGCTGGAAGCGGCGATGGCGACGCTGCCGAAGGAAAGCACGGCCTACAACGCGACGAAGCTGTGGAACGACGGCATCACCGGCGCGGGCAGCACCGTCACGACGCTGGTGTCGTTCGGCGACGACCAGGTCAAGCAGGTGCTCGACACCTACTCGAAGAACCACGGCCTGCCGCCGGCGAACGTCGAGATCCTGCAGCCGTCCGGCCCGGTGCCGGCCTGCACCGACCCGGGTGTCGACACCGCGACCTGCCAGGGCTGGGGCGGCGAGACCGACCTCGACGTCACGATGATGCACGCCCTCGCGCCGAACGCGAAGATCATCGTCGCGGCCACGCCGGTCGCCGAGACGCAGGGCTTCACCGGCCTGCCCGAGATGATGCACGCGGTCGACTACCTGACCGAGCACAAGCTGACCGACGTCATCTCGATGAGCTTCGGCACGACCGAGGAGAACTTCCCCTCGTTCGACTCGATCAAGACGCTCGACCCGGCGCTGGAGCGCGCGAGCAAGGCCGGCATCACGATGGTCGCCTCCTCCGGTGACGACGGCCCGACCGGCGGTTACCTCTACGGCCCGGGCAACTACCCGTACCGCGTCGCGAGCTGGCCGGCGTCCGACCCGCGCGTCACGACGCTCGGCGGCACCCAGCTGCACCTCGACGCCACCGGCGCACGCACCAGGCCGGACGACGTCGTGAACGTCGCCGACAACGGCTTCTCCGAAGGTGCGGGCCTGTCCAAGACGTACGCGCGGCCGAACTGGCAGGACGGCGTCAAGAAGATCACCGGCAGCAAGATGCGCTCGTTCCCGGACATCAGCATGGAAGGCGTGTTCGGCACGTCGCAGTCCGCGCCGCTGTTCGCCGGTGTGCTCGCGCTGGCCGTGCAGGCCAAGGGCGGCAAGCTCGGCCAGATCAACCCGGCGCTGTACACGAAGCTCGGCCCGGCCGGCACCAAGGCGGGCATCATCGACGTGACCGAAGGGGACAACAGCCAGGACGGCGTCACCGGCTTCACCGCGGCGAAGGGCTTCGACATCGCCAGCGGCTGGGGCACGGTCGACGCATCGGTTTTCGTTCCCGCATTGGTCAAGGCTCTCCGCTGACAATTCACCGGAACCGCGGTTGTTCGGTGTATTCGACGCACTAAAAACGGTACTGTGCCAGGAATTTTCCCCACAGAACGCGGGGTCGTCCGTCAGTACGATGCTGCTCCTTGGAAGGCCGCTCAGTCCCCGAGCGGTCATGGAGGAGTAGCAGTGGCAAGCAAAGAACAGCTGAAAGCGTCGATCCACGCCGCTTTCGACGCGGCCGTCACCGACGGGACGAGCTACACGAAGGTGTACGCCGCGGAAATCAAGCAAAAGAACTTCATCGTTTTCCGCACCACCACCGTCAGCAATTTCGCGGTGGGTTTCCGGCCGGGCCAAACCGACGTCGTGATCGTGCCGCTCGAAGAAAAGAGCGGCACGGTCACGGCGGGCACGCCGCTGACGATCACGGACACGAACCGGGCGTCGGTGAAGAAGCGTGATCTGCAGGGCCGGTTCGTGATCAAGACGACGGAAGGCCAGAGCTTCAAGCTCAGCATCCTTCCCTCCGTGCCGAAGCTCCTCGCGGCCAGTTACCAGCTGCCCGTCGAGCAGAAGGCCGAGTACGAGGCGTTCACCACCCTCCGGGACGCCCTCACCACGGCCTGACGACCGAGCGCCCCGGTGCCGCACAGCACCGGGGCGCGCCCCGGCAGCGTCAGTAGCAGCGATCCGACTTGATCGCGTACGTGTAGTTGTTGGACAGGTTCGACGTCACCTCGAAGCGGATCCGGTGGCCGACCGGCGGGTCGCCGAGGACGCCGTGCGACACCGTGTGCTCCTTGCCCGGGGCGATCGCGCCGCTCCAGAGCCCCTTGTCCCAGACGTCGTCGATGATCTGGACGAGCAGCCCGCGGTAGTCGTGGTTGTGCACGGTGATGTCGATCTTCTGCCCGGCGCTCACCGAGACGACCTTCGTGGCCCCGCCCATCAGCGGCCCGCCTTCGCACACCTTCGTCGCGGCCGACGCCGAAGGCGCCGCCAGCAGCGTCGCGGCCAGTGCCACCGGGACGACGGCGATCACCTTGCGCATCAGCGGTTCCCCACCTTCGTCTTGACCACGTTGGACGTCTCGGCGATGTCGATGCCGAACTTCATCGAGCCGCCGCAGTAGGCGTGCTTGCCGTCCTTGAAGTAGAGCGTCAGGTCGCCCGCGCACTCGAACACGCGGATGTCCCAGGTGCGCTCGCCCGGCCACAGGCAGATGGCGTCCTTGCCGGCCCGGCGCATCCAGCCGTGGTAGCCGGAATCGCAGGTGATGATCGGATCACTCGCGATGGCCCGCGATGCCGGAGCCGGTGCCGCCGAAGCCGCGCCGGCCGGCAGGAGGCCCGCGACGAGCGCGGCTCCCGTGACGGCCGCGACCTTCAGATACGGACGCATGGATTCCCTTCCCCGCAACAAAAACTGAATCGGATTCACCCGGGAGATCCGGGCACCGACGACGTTAAGGGCGAATCGCGCGGCGGCGGAAGGCATGCACCGGCCAGACCCGGCCGAAAGCCAAACCAAGATCATTCACGCAGGTCAGGGCTTTGGCCAGCGACGTCGGAAAGCCAAATTCAGGGCACGATCCGCACCGAGAAGAACACCGCGCGGTCGTCCGGCAGCAGCAGGTGGCCTTCGGCGTCGGCCATCTTCCAGTAGACCTGGCAGTGCCCCGGTGACGACGGCGCCTGCACGTCGACGGAGATCCGCACCTGCTCGCCCGGAGCGGTGTAGGGCACCGGGACGCGGGCGGGTGTCCGGCATTCGTCCGGGCTGCCGAACGAACCGGAGCGCACGAGGTACCGGCCGATCCATCCGACCGATCCGGCGTTGCGCAGCTCCCACGTCTTCACGAACCGGCTGCCCGCCGGGATCGGGGAGCCGTCGGGGACGGTGACGTCGCCGACGAACTCCGACACGTCACCCGAAGCCGCGGGCTCGCCGGTGAAGACGCCGCCGAACACCAGGACCAGCGCCACGACCAGCACCAGCGCGACGGCCGCCGCGAGCCAGTACGCCGGACGGCGGCGCGGTGCGGGCTCCGGCTCCCGTGTGCGCTCCCAAAGGCCGCGCCACTCCAGCCGGGCGGACGTCTCGTCCCGGCCGAGGACGCCGACCGCGAGCAAACGCACGAACTCCCAGGTCGTCTCCCAGCTGGGCAGGTGCCGGCCACGCGCGGCGGCGGACAGCGCGGACTTCGAGGCCAGCGCGCCGAACTCGCCGCGCATCCGGTCGTAGGACGGGTCGCCCGCCGCGCGCTTGAGCTCCCACAGCCGGCGCGCGAACGCGGCGACCGGCCCGGTGTCCTCCGCGGGGCCGAGCGCGACCCGCCCGCGCCGCCCCGGCGTGCGTTCGACGTCCATCGCGCTCGAGAATATTGCGCCCGCGGGCCGCACGACGTGACTCGATCGAGTGGTCCACAACGGATCCACCGGCGGTTACCAGCCGGTATTCTCCGGGGATGCACGGTTCGAAGCTCACGCGCGCCTGGTTCGCGGTCACCGCGGTGATCGCCCTGACCGGCCTGGTCACCCAGGTGATCGCCACCGCGGGCGACACCACCGGCCAGTTCAGCGGCGCCGGCGCCCGGATCGCGAACCTGTTCTGCTTCTTCACGATCGACTCGAACCTGCTGGTCGCCGTGACGTCGGTGCTGGTCGCGCTGGGCCTCGCCCGCGTCACCGGGCCGTTCCGCGTGCTCTGGCTCGACGCCCTCGCCGGCATCGTCGTGACCGGCATCGTCTACCAGGTCGCCCTCGCCGGCCTGTACGAGCTGCACGGGCTGCCGCTGTTCGCCGACACGATGCTGCACAAGGTGACGCCGATCGTGTTCGTGCTCGGCTGGCTCGTCGCCGGCCCGCGCGGCTCGCTGACCTGGCCGACCGTCTGGTGGTCGCTGATCTACCCGGCGGCCTGGCTCGCGTTCACGCTCCCGCGCGGCGCGATCAGCGGCTTCTACCCGTACCCGTTCGTCGACGCGGGCGCCCTCGGCTACGGCCGCGTGACGCTCAACTGCATCGCCATCGGCGTCTTCTTCACCGCGCTCGCGGCCGGCATCTTCCTCCTCGACCGGTCGTTCCACCGTCGTGCACTCCACCGGGCCGCGGCCGCCGAGCCGCAGCCCGAGGTCGTTTAGGCGCGAACGCGGCGGAACGCGTTGAGGCCGTCGGTGAACCCGGCCTGCACCAGGGTCAGCGCCGCCCCACGCCGGTCGACCGGCCGCCCGGACGCGATCCGGTGCATCTGGCGGGTGTGCCACTGGATCTCCAGCAGGCTGTCGGCCAGCCGGATGCCGGTCTTCGGGCAGCGCCGCTGGGCCTGGACGTCCTCGCCGGCCAGCAGCCGGGCGGGCAGCCCGGGGTCGACGACGAGCGGGCGGCCGAGCCCGATCGCGTCGAGTTCGCCGGAGCTCAGCGCGTCGGCCATCCCGCCGGGGGTGGTGAAGCCGCCGGTGACCATCAGCGCGACGTCCGAGACGTTGCGCGCCTTCGCCGCGTAGTCCAGGAAGTAGGCCTCACGCGCCTGCGTGCTCGCCCGGCCCGAGCCCATCATCGCGGCCTTCTCGTACGTGCCACCGGAAACCTCCAGCAGGTCCAGCCCGGCTTCGCCGAGGGCGTGGACGACCTGCAGTGACTCGTCCTCGGTGAAGCCGCCGCGCTGGAAGTCGGCGCTGTTGAGCTTGACCGACACCGGGACGCGGTCCCCGACGGTGTCCCGTACGCGCCGCACGACCTCGAGCAGGAACCGCCGTCGGCGCACGGCGTCGCCGCCCCAGGCGTCGGTGCGCCGGTTGGTCAGCGGCGAGAGGAACTGGGAGACGAGGTAGCCGTGCGCGCCGTGGATCTGCACGCCCGCGAAGCCGGCGTCGACGAACGTGCGGGCCGCGACGCCGAAGCGTTCGATGATCGCTCCGATCTCTTCGCCGGACAGCGCCCGCGGAGCGGCGAAGGCGGTACGGACACCTCGGTCGCCGAAGGCCACCGCGGAAGGTGCGACAGGCTGCCGTGACAGGTAGCGCGGGCTCTGCCGTCCCGGGTGGTTCAGCTGCACCCACAGCCGCGTCCCGGTGCCGTCGACCGCCTGGGCCCAAGGCCGGTAGACAGCGGGATCCGGGGTGAGCGCGACGTTGCGCGGCTCGCCGAGCGCACTCGGGTCGACCATGACGTTGCCGGTGATCAGCGTGCCGGCACCGCCGCGGGCCCAGGTCCGGTACAGCTGCGCCAGCTCGCGGGTCGGGGCGTTGCGCCGGTCGCCGAGCTGCTCGCTGAGGGCCGACTTGACCAGCCGGTTGGGCAGGACGTCGCCGCAGCGCAGCTTGAGCGGTTCGGCGAGCAGGTCGCGGATCATCGGGCAAGGCTACCCGAAAGTAGATACCGACGGTATGTGAACTGGCGGGGCCCGGGCCACTAGGGTCGGGCCCATGACGGCGATCGTGCAGAACCTGGTGACCTCTGGCGTCTTCGAGCTCGACGGAGGCAGCTGGGACGTCGACAACAACGTGTGGATCGTGGGCGACGACGCGGAGGTGATCGTGATCGACGCCGCGCACGACGCGAAGGCGATCGCGAACGTCGTCGGCGACCGGAAGCTGGCCGCGATCGTCTGCACGCACGCGCACAACGACCACGTCAACGCCGCCCCGGCGCTCGCCGAGGCCACCGGCGCGCCGATCCTGCTGCACCCGGACGACCGGGTCGTCTGGGACCTCACGCACCCGGACCGCGCGCCGGACGGCGAGCTGACGGACGGCCAGGTGATCACGATCGCGGGCACCGAGCTGCGCGTCATCCACACGCCGGGGCACGCACCCGGCGCGGTCTGCCTGTACGCCGAGGACCTCGGGGTGCTGTTCACCGGCGACACGCTCTTCCACGGCGGCCCCGGCGCCACCGGACGGTCCTATTCGGACTACCCGACCATCGTGAAGTCCATCCGGGAGAAGCTGTTCCCGCTCCCGGACGCCACGAAGGTGCACACGGGCCACGGCGACGGCACGACGCTCGGCGCCGAGAAGGCCGCGTCGACCGGCTGGGACCAGCCCTAGGAAGTGTGCTTCCGGGCGACGAGGGCGAACTCCTCGATCGCCCGGTCCAGCGCGACCACGGCCGTCCGCACGCCGGGCGGCAGCGAGAGCCGGTCGAACGCCGTGCCCTCTTCCCGCTCGTACCGCACGTGGTGCAGGTCCATGTCCTTCTGCCGCACGTCCTTGGCCGACTCGACCAGCTCGTCCGGCCCGCTCATCACCAGGAGCCCGAGCAGCGAGCGCATCTCCGCGCGCGCCGTGTAGTACCCGTCTTCGTAGCCCGCCAGATCGACGGGTTCGCCCTGTTTCTGCTGCCGGTGGGTGACGTTTAGGCTCACGAGGTGCTGCCGCGCCCGGGCGGCGACTTCGATGAACCGGCCGCAGCGGTCGGCCCGGTCCTGCCGCAGCTTCGCTCGTCGCGCGGCGTTCAGTTTCAGCGGCTCGACGAAAGCCCCCAAGGTCACCCCGACCAGCGACGCGACCGCCGCGATGACCGCGGCCCCCAGCGCGGTCAGCACGTCAACCGCGGCGGGACGGGCTCGACGCGGACGTGCTGCTTCGCCAGTTCGACCAGGTCACGCGCCCACTGCTGCAAGCCGGCGACGTTGATGCCGTGCGGCGGGTCGTTCCGGAACGGCTCGATGTTCACCGCGCCCCGCTCCAGCAGCGACGCCGCGCCCGCGGTGTTGCCGCGCGCCGCGTGCGTCAGCCCGACGGCGAGCTGCGCGAGGCCGCGCCACAGCTCGCGGTCCGGCCCGTCCGAGGTCTTCCAGGCGTCTTCGAAGACCTCGTGCGCGTGGAACGGCTTGCCGTCGTCGAGCAGCCGTTGCGCTTCCGCAAGCGTTTGCGCCGGCGTCCGGACGACGCCTTCCGGCTGGCGTTCGACACCGTCGGCGCCGTAGGGCAGCGGGCGGCCGAGACCGTCGCGCGGCCGTGCGTTGCGTGCGCGCCCTTCGGCGTCCCGGTCGCGGCGGCTCATGCCCCGATCCTCCCACGCACCCGGCCGCGTTCGCCGTCTCCCGGTGAGCCACGTAGCCTGGGGACTCGTGCGTTTCCTCGACGGCCACCGGCCCGCCCACGACCTGACCTACGACGACGTGTTCCTGTTGCCGAACCGTTCGGACGTGGAGTCCCGCTTCGACGTCGACCTGTCCACCGCGGACGGCACCGGCGCCACCATCCCGATCGTCGTGGCGAACATGACCGCCGTCGCCGGCCGCCGGATGGCCGAGACCGTCGCCCGCCGCGGTGGCCTGGTGGTGCTGCCCCAGGACGTCGACAGCGCGGCCGTCGCGGACATCGTCAGCTGGGTGAAGAGCCGCCACACCGTCTGGGACACGCCGCTCGTGCTGACCGGCGGCGACGCGGTGGCCGACGCGCTCAACCTGGTCCACAAGCGCTCCCACGGCGCGGTCGTGGTCGTGGACGGCGAAGGCCGCCCGACCGGCATCGTCACCGAAGCGGCGTGCGCGAACGTCGACCGCTTCGCGCGGCTCGCCGACGTCGCCCAGCCGCCGACCGTCGTCGTCCCGCTGGACACGGCGCCGCGCGAGGTCTTCGAGCTGCTGCACGCCCAGGGTGCGCACCTGGCGCTGGGCCTGGACACCGACGGCCGCCTCGCGGGCGTGCTGACCGCGGTCGGCGCGCTGCGCGCGGACATCTACACCCCGGCGGTCGATGACGGCGGCAAGCTGCGCGTCGCGGCCGCGGTCGGCGTGAACGGCGACGTCGCGGCGAAGGCCGAGGCGGTGCTCGCCGCGGGCGTCGACGTGCTGGTCGTCGACACCGCGCACGGCCACCAGGAGAAGATGATCGCCGCGCTGAAGGCCGTCCGGTCGGTGTCGCCGCGGGTCCCGGTGGTCGCCGGGAACGTCGTGACCGCCGAGGGCACGCGCGACCTGATCCAGGCCGGCGCCGACGTCGTCAAGGTCGGTGTCGGGCCGGGCGCGATGTGCACGACCCGGATGATGACCGGCGTGGGCCGCCCGCAGTTCTCCGCGGTCGGCGAGTGCGCGGCCGCCGCGCGCGAGCTGGGCAAGCACGTCTGGGCCGACGGCGGGGTCCGCCACCCGCGCGACGTCGCGCTGGCGCTGGCCGCCGGCGCGTCCGCGGCGATGGTCGGCTCGTGGTTCGCCGGTACCTACGAATCCCCCGGCGACCTGCGGTTCGACGAGCAGGGGCGGCCGTACAAGGAGTCGTTCGGCATGGCGTCGAAGCGCGCGGTGGGCGCGCGGACGCGCACCGACGGCTCGTTCGACCGCGCGCGCAAGGCGCTGTTCGAGGAGGGCATCTCGTCGTCGCGGATGTCCCTCGACCCGGCGCGGCCGAGCGTGGAGGACCTGCTGGACTCGATCGGCTCCGGCGTCCGGTCGTCGTGCACCTACGCGGGCGCGCGCACCCTGGAGGAGTTCCACGAGCGCGCCGTCCTGGGCGTCCAGTCGGCCGCCGGCTTCGCCGAGGGCCGCCCACTCCCCGCAGGCTGGTAAAGCCGTGAAGGCCACCTTGAGGGACTCTGAGTCCCTCAAGGTGGCCTTCACGTCAGTTCAAGCTCAGCCGTGGTCCTCCAGCATCTCGGTGACCAGGGCGGCGATGGGCGAACGCTCCGAGCGCGTCAGCGTGACGTGCGCGAAGAGCGGGTGGCCCTTGAGCTTCTCGATCACCGCCGAGACGCCGTCGTGCCGCCCGACCCGCAGGTTGTCGCGCTGGGCGACGTCGTGCGTGAGCACCACGCGTGACGCCGTGCCAAGCCGCGAAAGCACCGTGAGCAGGACGTTCCGTTCCAGTGACTGCGCTTCGTCGACGATGACGAACGTGTCGTGCAGCGAGCGGCCGCGGATGTGCGTCAGCGGCAGCACCTCGAGCATGCCGCGGTCGAACACCTCGTCCAGGACGTCCTGGCTGACCAGCGCGCCGAGGGTGTCGAACACCGCCTGCGCCCAGGGCTGCATCTTCTCGCTCTCGGACCCGGGCAGGTAGCCGAGGTCCTGGCCGCCGACCGCGTAGACCGGCCGGAACACCACGACCTTGCGGTGCTGGCGGCGTTCCATCACGGCCTCGAGCCCGGCGCACAGCGCGAGCGCCGACTTGCCGGTGCCGGCGCGGCCGCCGAGGGAGACGATGCCGACGTCGGAGTCGAGCAGCAGGTCGAGCGCGACGCGCTGCTCGGCGCTGCGGCCGTGCAGGCCGAACGCCTCGCGGTCGCCGCGGACCAGCCGGATGCGCTTGTCCGCCGTGACCCGCCCCAGCGCGCTGGAGCTGCCCGCGAGCAGCCGCAGCCCGGTGTGGCACGGCAGCTCGGCGAGCTCGTCCATGCCGTACTCGACCGGGTCGACGGTGCCGCCGCCGAACAGCGTGTCCAGCACGTCCTGATCGACGTCGACGTCCGCCATGCCGGTCCAGCCCGACGGCGTGACCTCCTGCGCGCGGTACTCGTCGGCCTCCAGGCCCACGGCACCCGCCTTCACCCGCAGCGGGATGTCCTTCGTCACCAGGGTGACCGCCGGGAACTCCGCCGCCAGGTTGAGCGCGCAGGCGAGGATCCGGTGGTCGTTGGAGTCGGTGCGGAACCCGACCGGGAGCACCGTCGGGTCCGAGTGGTTCAGCTCCACCTGCAGCGTGCCGCCGTGGTCCCCGATGGGGAGCGGCGCGTCGAGCCTGCCGTACTGCCGGCGCAGGTCGTCGAGCATGCGCAGGGATTCCCGGGCGAACCAGCCGAGCTCCGGGTGGTGGCGCTTCGCCTCCAGTTCACTGATGACGACCAGCGGAAGCACGACTGCATGCTCGGCGAAGCGGGTCACCGCCCACGGGTCCGAAAGGAGGACCGACGTGTCGAGCACGTACATGTGCTGCTGGGATTCGGGCGAGGTCGAGGCTTTCTCCGGGCCAGAGGCACCGGTCGAAGAACGGCCAGAGGCCTTACGGGGTAAACGCTGCGCAGTCACGACGGCATCTCCCTCGAGGGCGTGTGCACCTCACGCCCGCACTCGCTGGGCCGGGCACCTCCCTGGCTGGACCACTCCGCCTGACGAGCTGTCAGGCGACGCGGCCACGAGGGCCGGGTGCCGGCCCCCTCGTGCGTCTCGTGGGCGGCTGCGCCGCCCCCTCGATCACCGTCACGACCAGGGCCTCCCGCGAGGACCCGCACGGATCGCGTGCCCTCAACTCGGAAGGTACCTACGAATCGGTGATCGCGCAGGAAGCCAACCCGGTGATTCGCCAGATCGTCACCTCACTGTCGGTCGTCCGACATCAACGCCACGTGACGGTTGCTCTGCGTAGTCACGCTCTCGATCGATACACACCCGTCGGTATGATCTTGAACAATTCGCTGACCCGGCGTATTCACAAGATCGGCTTCGGGGTTCTACCACGTTCGGTTGAGGAATGCATTTTGCGTCGTGGACAGAGAACCGTACCGAGTGAAAGCGCCTGCATCGGGCTCACACAATGGGCGTACAAGACGTACGAGAAGCCCGAATAGCGAGTAATTTTTTGACTGCGGGACACACCGCCGGTTCAGCCGGCGCCCGGACCCCAACAGTTCTACCTAGGAGTGTGCCAAGTGCTGAAGAAGGCTGGTTTCGTCGCCGCCACCGCTGCGGGCCTCATGATGATCGGCAGCACCGCGTTCGCCGCCACGGGCGACCACGGCGGCACCCCGGACCCGTCGTTCGGCGACGCCTACGCCACGTTCATCGAGGGTGGCGGCGCGCTCGGCTACGGCGCGGCCTCCCTGGTCGCGGGCGCCTACACCGGCGTGCTGACCTCGCCGGCGCTGGTGCTGCACTCGCTGGAGCACCACCACCACTGAGTGCTTTGCGCGTGAAAGGCCCCGGAGTCCGCTCCGGGGCCTTTCGGCGTCTCAGGGGGTACTTCAGGCGTCTCGGGTGCCTCAGGAACCGAACCGGCGGTGCCGCCAGGCGTAGTCGCGGATCGCACGCAGGAAGTCGACCCGGCGGAATGCCGGCCAATAGGCTTCGGTGAACCAGAATTCCGAATGTGCGGACTGCCAGAGCAGGAATCCGGAAAGCCGCTGTTCACCGGAAGTTCGGATGATGAGGTCCGGATCCGGCTGCCCCGAGGTGTAAAGGTGCTCGGAGATGTGGTCGACGTCGAGGATTTTCGCCAGCTCGTGAATGCTGGTGCCCTCGTCGGCGTGGTGGAGCAGCAGCTTGCGCACGGCGTCCGCGATTTCCTGGCGCCCGCCGTAACCGACCGCGACGTTGACCTCCATGCCGGTGCGCCCCTCGGTGCGCGCGGCGGCTTCGCTGAGTCGCTTGGCGACTTCGGCGGGTAGCAGGTCGAGCGCCCCGACGATCCGGAGCCGCCACTGCGTGCCGGGCGCGGCGAGCTCGTCCGTGACGTCGGTGATGATCTTCAGCAGCGGCGTGAGCTCGTCCGGGTCACGGTTGAGGTTGTCGGTCGAGAGCAGCCACATGGTGACCACCTCGACGTCGGCCTCGTGACACCAGCTCAGGAAGTCCGCGATCTTCTTCGCGCCGGCCCGATGGCCGTCCGCGACGTCCGCGAAGCCCGCTTCACGCGCCCACCGGCGGTTGCCGTCGAGCATGATGGCGATGTGCCGGGGATGCCGGCCGCGGGCCTGCTGGATGAGGCGCCTTCCGTAGGCGCTGTACACGACGTCGGACAAGAAGGAGCGAACACTCACGTCGAGGAAGAGTACGCACTCGATGTGAGGCGTGTGACTTGACCGCTGTCCGGGAACCTACGCTCCCGTAACCTGGTTGAGTGAGTGTGACGACGGATCCCCCAGAGCCCGTAGTGGACCTGCGCCCGCGACTGCGGGGCCACATCCACTTCTGGTCGTTCTTCGGCGCCGTCGCCGCGGCGGCCGTGCTGATCAGCCTGGCCGCGTCCACTGTGTCCCCGACAGCCGCTTTGGCGACGTCGGTCTACGGCCTCACGGTGCTGGGCCTGTTCGGCGTGAGCGCGCTGTACCACCGTCGCTTGTGGAGCCCCCGGGCGTACAAGTGGATGAAGCGCGCGGACCACTCGATGATCTTCCTGTTCATCGCGGGCACGTACACCCCGTTCACCCTGCTGGCGATGTCCAAGCCCACGGGCTACGTGATCCTGTCGATCGTCTGGGGCGGCGCGGTCCTCGGAGTCGCCCTGAAGATGCTGTGGCCGAACGCGCCACGCTGGCTGGGCGTCCCGATCTACATAGCGCTGGGCTGGGTGGCGGTGTTCGTCTTCCCGGAGCTGCTGTCCCACGCGGGCGTGGCGGCCCTGGTGCTGCTGTGCGTGGGCGGGCTGTTCTACACCCTGGGCGCGGCGTTCTACGGCTTCAAGTGGCCCAACCACTGGCCGGATACGTTCGGGTACCACGAGTACTTCCACGCTTGCACGGTTCTGGCTGCGGTTTCGCACTACATCGCGATCTGGCTGGCCATGTACGCCTAGCTGCGGTTTTACCTGCTAATCAGTGGCCTTGCCTTCCTCCTGAAGTTCGGATGCCTGCCGTTCCTCGTACCCGGCCCAGTACAACGCCTCGTGGTGATGGCCGCGGTCGACGTCCGCGATCGCCTTGTACAACCGCGCGTTGCCGAGCCGGAAGGCCAGCCACACCGACGGGCTCGCGCTCCTCGGCGGCCGGCGATCCATCACGACCTCGTGGGCGTCGCGCAGGGTCTTCGGCTCAGCCTTCGGCACCGTCACGCCTCCCCGCCCGCGCTTCTAGTTCGCCCACGTGGTCGCGGAGGTGCCACAGGAACGCCACAACCTCTTGTTCCTGCGGCGGCGCCTGCGTCTGCATGAAGACCGGCGGGCACGATAGCTCCAGAACGGCCTCTACCGTCACCTCGACGCCTTGGCCGCTGGCTCCAATGCGACTGCACCAAGGCAGCCCGCGCCCCTGCGCGACCATGCAGCCCCGTCCACCCTCAGGCCTTGACCTGCTCATTGTCACGACTATCCGCTAAAACGCGGGAAGTGATCACCACGTGGCAGGACATCTCGGGACGTCCCTACACGTCGCAGGGGGACGATGCCGAACGAACGCCTGCGTGACGCGCTACTGCGCGACGGCCTGACCTTGGATCAGGTCGCAAAGGCCGTCAACGTCGGCCAGAAGGCCGTCGAGCGCTGGATCACGAAGAACCGCACGCCCTACCCCAAACACCGTGATGCGTGAGGTCCGCGAGGAGACTGGCATCGAATGCAACGTTACGGGGGTGATCGGCCTGTACTCGGACCCAAACACGTCATCGCCTACGACGACGGCGAGGTGCGACAGGAGTTCTCGATCTGCTTCCGGGCAGAGTATGTTTCGGGGACTCCCGATTCAAGTGAAGAAACAGCGAGGTTTCCTGGGTTGACAAGTCTCGAATCTTCGACTTGAACATTCACCGCTCAATTAGGATGCGACTGGAACACGCACTCTCCCACAAAGGAAAAGTCAACGCATTCTTTACCTAACGCGAAATTCAGCCAACGACGAATCTAGAAAGTTCCGTCACTACATTACGCGCTTCCACCTCGTGTCCCTCAGCGCGAAGCCTACGACTGACGGCTAAAATGTCAGCACGAAGTTGCACTCGATCAACTGTGCAAACCTCCCCATCTAACCAATACTTGCGTGCCACGACAACTCGATCAGCCAGGCTCGCCACTTCCGAATACTCGGGCAGCCCAAGCAGACTCCTGAGTGACGACTCAAGACCCTGAGGAACAAAGTTTTTGATCTTCCGAACCGGCTGACTTAGAATTTGACGAAGACGGTCTGAGTCGGCACGACTCACTGCAGCAGCCAAGTTATAGGCAAAGGCCGCTTTCCCCGTCCATCCAATAGCAGCAGCATATTTTTCGTAGACTTTATCGAGCAGATCCTTGCCATGGAACCGGACGAGTGCGATCTCCAAATTCTCCAGGATGCCATCGACTTCTTGTTCGGCCACCCGGACAACTTCTTCAAGATGCGTCCTGCCTCCCATATTGATTAGGTATTGCCCTACCTCTTGCGTCACTTTCCCATGAAGATCGTCAAACTCTTCAACCGTGGTGATTGCCTCGTGGATGGCCAACGGCTTCAGGCGGGATCGAACACGGAGGTAGATCTCACGTTCCCGCTGTTCACGACACCAAACCCTCAGTTGGTCCTCTAGTTCATTTTCACTGGCAGGAAGACGAGGGTCACCCAAATGCGGTTGCATAACCTCCCAGAGCGCCTTGATGTCCAGAAGCAAGTTCTCCTGCATTGTCACAGGCCAACTAATCACAAATTCTTCATCAACGTCACTCTGATCTCGATCAACTAGGGCAAATACCGAGAGGCCTGGGAGCCCGGTCAAAGCAGGATCTTGCAGATTTCTCGCCGATGCGATCACCTGACTACGACCCTGCGAAGGAACTATTACCCAAGACTTTGATTCCGGAATCAGAATTTCCAAGATTCTACTATCCGACGGAACGCGCGCACCAAATCGTTCCCCTTCCACGAAAACGATAGGTCGACAACGAGTAATTGTATAAGCCGAGCCAGTCAGTTCTCGCATGGCCTCAAGCCGACTAGCAGAATCGGCGACGGGTACCAACTGATTTCCACCAGTGATGGCTGGCGGAGCCAGAACGTACAACTCCCCCTCGGTTGCCGCATCTATAATTGTCGTAGAGTGGGTGCAGATAATAAACTGGGCTTCGCCAGAAACGGCCAACTCTCGCATGTATGCGATAAGATTACTCTGAAGAGCCGGATGAAGGTGCAGTTCAGGCTCATCGATCAGGACGGTCGGCGTCGGCCCAGCAGGTCTCTCCGCCGGGTTCATTAGCCGATAAGCCTGGTCCTCAATGAACGGATACAAGAGGCCGATGACAGCTTTTTCACCGGCGCTCAAGTCATCGATTTCAAGACGAATCTCTTGTTCACCATCAAGCTTGATGAAGAATACCTTTTGATTTGCACTATCAGATAGGTCTACACCGTCAAATCGAAGATGAGGAAGCAATGTGGAAACATACCTCTTCATAGGCTCGAACGCATCGAAGTCGAGTTCACTGCCCCGCTTGCCACTATCTACCAATTTAGTGATCGCACGCTGCCGACTCGTCTCAAGTCGAAGAATCGCAACCTTTACGAGCGATTGAACGTCATCCACCAAGTCTCGTCCGCGCTGAGATCCCTGGTTGTACTGAAGGAATGTCATGCCCGGCGGTACACCAAATGGCCAGCCCGGAATCGACTCACCTTCGATCAAATTCGTAAATGTTTGGTTCTCCAGACCCAGCGGCGCCAGCGCATTGACGATTCCAGCTCGCCATGGACGACTTGAGTTGATGTACATGACTCGCGTACCCGGCTCAGCCAACTGCTTGTTCCGATGCAACTGATAAAGCATCGTTGACTTTCCAGCACCATTTGGCCCACTGACAATCAACAGTCGCGGAACTTGGTTCATTTCGGCGCGAACTAGACCCCCATGCGCTCCAACTGAGAACTGAGTGAACAAATAGACCTCACTGAATTCGTATAGTTTCGCCTGCTTGCCGAACTTGGCTCTATTGGATCAAGGGGCGCGCCGCCGGTGGCGGCGCACCTGTCGCCTACGTGGCCCCGCGCCTGGGCGGCCGCATCCGCTTCCGGTACGGCGGGCGGGCGGTGCGGCCGCCAGCGGGTCACCTGGCGCAGCGCCGCGCGGCGACGGCACACGAGTCCCTTGAGCCATGCCGGCCTCCTCGACGAACTACGAGCAGTGGTGACAATCGGGTCGTTTGGGAGTCGATCTCTGTTACGCGCCGTCGTTAGGGACCTCCATCCCGAAGCCTGATCGTGACAACGGCCAGTAGCACCGCGTCAAGACGGGAAGCGTGTCTTGACCCGGCACCACCGGCCGCGTGGAGGCTTCGTATCGGGATGCAGGGCAGGGTGTGGCGTCGGTCGCCAGGCCGTCTCCAGGCCGTCAGAGGTCAGGAAGAGGCGGGCAACCGCGAGAACTGATGACAGGTAAAACCGCAGCTCAGCGTGCCTAAGAGGCAGAGACGCCGAGGTGCAGAAGAGGCCCGGAGCAGATCATCGCGATCTGGCTGGCCATGTACGCCTAGCTACCCTCCGACCATGGCCTCGACTCCGTCGGAACGAGCAGTCGGTCAGTACTTTGCTTCCACCCGCAACCTTGACGCGCGCATGGCGCTGCACTCCTACGGCACCAATCCGCAGAACTGGTTCTCTTGGCTCGCCCAACGCCTCCCGCTCGATGGGGACGTCCTCGAAGTGGGCGCGGGGACCGGGAAGCTGTGGGAGTACGTCGACCGCCGGCCGGGCAGGCTCGTCCTCACCGACTTTTCGCCCGCCATGTGTGCGCAGCTCAGGCAGGTCTCCGACGCCGACGTGCTGCGGTGCGATGCCGGCGACCTGCCGTTTCGGGACGGCTGCTTCGACGTTGTCATCGCCAACCACATGCTTTATCACCTCGATGACCCCGACTCGGCTTTGCGTGAGTTCGCCAGGGTGCTGCGGCCCGGTGGGCGGGTGGCCGTCGGCACCAACGGGACGGATCATCTCCGTGAGCTCGAGGACCTCGCGGCCTCCGTCGGGCGCCCTGATCTGACGATCGGCGGAGGTCGGAACGGCTTCACCGCTGAAAGTGGACCTCGACGGGTCGCCGACTGGTTCGATGACGTCCAGATGGAGCGGTATCTGTGCGATCTCGACGTGCCCGAGCCCGGGCCGGTGGTCGCCTATCTCGACAGCTTGTCCGAGCGGCCGCTCAGCGCGGAGCAGCGCGCCGAGGTCCGGGGGCGGTTCCTGGTTCGGAAGCACACCGTGCTCATCACTGGCCGACGGCGGTTCGACCACTCCACAACGCTCGGAGATGCGGACACACGCTGACCGCTACTCCTGCAAGGCTGGCCCCATGCCTGAGAACACCGAAAAGACCGACCTGCTCGCCGAACTCGCCGCCGCGCGGGCCGCTCTGACCAGCACCGTGCGGGGCCTCACCGATGAGCAGCTCGGCGAGAGCCCGACCGTCTCCGCTCTTTGTCTCGGTGGGCTGATCAAGCACGTCGCCAGCATCGAAGAATCGTGGCTGCGCTTCATAGTCGAAGGGCCGTCGCAGCTTGAGCTGCCCGACGGCGTGACCTGGGCCGACTTCGCCGCCGGGACCGCTCGGGAGTACCCGCAATGGGCCATCGATCATCAGAACGAGTTCCGGATGCTGCCCGGTGACTCGCTCGCCGGGATCCTCAAGCGCTACGAGGACGTTGCCGCCCGGACCGAAGAGGTCGTCGCCACCGTGGATCTCGACACGACGCATCCGCTGGCCGAGGCGCCCTGGAACGAGCCCGGTGGGGTGCGCAGTGCGCGCCGGGTGCTGGTGCACGTCATTGCCGAGACCGCGCAGCATGCCGGGCACGCCGACATCCTGCGCGAGACACTCGACAAAGCCTCCTGACGCACGAGAACCGTCAGCTCCACATCCCCGGCTGGTAGTCGCCCGCCGGGTTGCGGACGATCACGTTCAGCCGGTTCCAGGCGTTGATCATCGCCACCAGGGAGACCAGCGCGCCGATCTGCTCGTCGTCGTAGTGCTTGCGGACGTCGGCCCACGTTTCGTCGCTGACGCCGTGGTGGGTGTCCGCCAGGCGGGTGCCTTCCTCGGCCAGCGCCAGGGCCGCGCGCTCGGGTTCGGTGAAGACCGTCGCCTCGCGCCAGGCCGCCACCATGTTCAGGCGCAGCGCCGTCTCGCCCGCGTGCGCCGCGTCCTTCGTGTGCATGTCGAGGCAGACGCCGCAGCCGTTGATCTGGCTCGCGCGGATCTTCACCAGCTCCTGCGTCGCCTTCGGCAGCGACGACTCCTCGACCGGGCGGGACGCCGCGACCAGCCGCTTGACGAACTTGCCTGCGACCTCGTTCTCGAACATGTTGAGCCGCGCTTCCATGACCTTTTCCTTCCGTCGTCCGCTTTCACCCCCTTGACGAAGCGGCGCGCGGCGTTGTGACAGTGGCTCCGGTCACACGACCTGACGGGCCGCGTCCCGCGCCGCCGCCGCGAGCTTGGCCAGGAAGCGCGCGAACTCCCCCTCCTCCGCGCGGTTGCGCGGCGGGGCGAGGGTCACGGTCACCTCGCCGAGTTTCAGCACCACCGCCGGCAGGGGGTTGTCCCAGCCCACGAACTGCATCACCGCGTCCGCGTCGGCCGGGACGCGCCACATCACTTCGCACTCGTCCATGCCCTGTGCTTCCCAGCCACCCGCGGTTACACACCTTCGCACCAACGCGGCGGTCGCCGATCGCTTCGCTGGCCACGGCCCTGACCTGCGGCGACACGCTGGACTTCGCCCGCGGACCCTGCTTCAAACCCGCACCTTCGGGGGTCACCCACAGGAACACCGCGACGGTTGCCGTGATCAACACCACGGCCGACCGTAGCTCCAACAGCCCCAACGCGTGGAAGGACAGCACAGCGATGGCCAAGACCATGCAGCCCCAGGAGCTCATCGACAGTGCCGTGGTCGACCCGGACGGCAACAAGCTCGGGAAGGTCGGCAACGTCTACCTCGCCGACGCGACGCACCAGCCGGAGTGGATCACCGTCAAGACGGGTCTCTTCGGGACCAAGGAGAGCTTCGTCCCGCTCTCCGGCGCCCACACGGACAACGACGGCGTGCACGTCCGGGTCGACAAGGACGCCGTCTCCGACGCGCCCCGCATCGACGCCGACGGGCACCTCTCGCCCGAGGAGAGCGCGCGGCTCTACAAGCACTACGGCCTGCCGGTGCCGCGGATGTCGCCGGACGGGCAGATGGACGACCAGGCGGCCCAGGGCAAGGGCAACGGCCGCGAGCGGTCCGGAATGGACAGTGCGGGCACGGGGCAGGCCGCCATGGGCGACGCCGGTCGTGGCCGGTCCGGAATGGACGGTCGGGACGCCTCCGGCCGCGGCAAGATGGACCGCGACAAGATGGGCCGGGACGACGACCGGACCATGACGCGCTCGGAAGAGCGGCTGAACGTCGGGACCGAGCAGGTCGAGACCGGACGTGTGCGGCTGCGCAAGTACGTCGTCACCGAAGAGCAGCAGATCACCGTGCCGGTGAGCCACGAAGAGGTGCGCATCGAGCGCGAGCCGATCAAGGACGGCCGCGGCGGGCGGGCCGAGATCGGCGAGGACGAGCAGGACATCGTGCTGCACGCCGAAAAGCCGGTCGTGAACAAGGAAACCGTCGCCGTCGAGCGGGCGCGCCTGAAGACCGAGACGGTCACCGAAGACCAGACGGTGTCCGGCAAGGTCCGCAAGGAGCAGTTCGAGGTCACCGACGACAACGGCAAGCACCGCAAGTCGTAACCCTGAGCGGGCGGCCGGCTCCCCGAAGCCGGCCGCCCGGGGGTCACGCCGCGGCGACCTGCAGTCGCGGCAGCCCGGCCAGCAGCCGCAGGCCCTTCTTCCGCATCGACGGCGGCAGCGGCGCCACCGTGAGCGCCAGCACCTGGTCCCAGCCGTGGATGCGAAGCTCCGTCTTCACCAGGAAGCCGCCCTTCGGCTCGGTGATCGCGACGTACCCGCGCGGCACGGCGAACAGTGCCTTTCCCGGCCCGCCGGTGTAGGCGTCGGCTTCGAAGAACAGCAACTGCCGGTCGGTGAGCAGCAAGTAGAGCTCACGCTGGGTCGTGATCGAGTACATCGTCCCGCCGCTCAGCACGGCGGTCGCGACGCCGAGCGCGACGCTCCGGCCGACGGCCTTCTTGACCGAGCCGACCTTGACCATGCCGATCACTTCGGGCGTTTCGCCCGGTTGCAGCATCGGTGCGGCAAGGCTAGATCACGCGCGCCGCCCCTTTCCCGTTGGCCCGGCAGGGAAGTCAGGACGTCAGCATCGGCGCGCGCAGGAACTGGTCCGGGATCGCGAACGCGTCCACCAGCGCCCGGGCGTGCGGGCGCAGCTCCGCGCACAGGCCGTTCACCGCCGAGGTGACGGCCTTCGCGCGGGACGCCGACAGGCGGCCGTGGCCGAGGAACCAGGCCAGGTCCTCCTCGATCGCCGACAGCGCGTACAGGTCGCAGACGCGCTCCAGCACCGCGCGGGCGTCCGGGTCCTCGCACCGCTTGATCGCCGACGCGAACGCCGTCAGGATCAGGCGCTCGACGTGCACCCGGCCCGCCCGCAGCACGTGGTCCTGGGCCGCGTTGAACACGCCGAACGGGTCGTCCGCCGCCTTGCGCAGGCGCTTCACCACGCCCTCGACCACGTGCTCCTCACGGTCTTCGAACAGACCGAGCTGCCAGTCGCGGCGGAAGAACACGTCCGAATCGGACGCTTCGGTGAGCCGTTCGAAGGCCTTGCGCGCGGACGTGCGCTCGAGGACCGTGCTGACCACCTGCTCGGCGAAGAACCGCGCCGTCGCCAGCGGGCTCAGGTCCTCGAAGTCCTGCTTGAAACTGGTCAGCAGGCCCTTCGCGACCAGCTGCAGCAGCACGGTGTTGTCACCTTCGAACGTCGTGAAGACGTCGGTGTCGGCCTTCAGCCCGGCCAGCAGGTTCTCCGACAGGTACCCCGAGCCGCCGCACGCCTCGCGCGCGGCCTGGATCGTCGCCGTCGCGTGCCACGTGCCGAGCGCCTTCAGCCCGGCCGCGCGCGACTCCAGCTCGCGCTGCTCCTCTTCCGGCGCCGACGAGTCGATGTCGTGCAGCTTCGACACCAGCTCCTCCTGCGCGAAGTGCAGCGCGTACGTCTTAGCCAGCGCGGGCAGCAGTTTCCGCTGGTGCGCCAGGTAGTCGAGGACGACGACCTCTTCGCCGTCCGGCTTGGTGAACTGGCGGCGGACCTCGCCGTAGCGGATCGCCAGCGCCAGCGCGCGTTTTGTCGCGCTGCCGGCGCTCCCGCCGACACTCACCCGGCCGCGGATCAGCGCGCCCAGCATGGTGAAGAACCGCCGGCTGTCACTCTCGATCGGGCTCGAATACGCACCGGACTCGTCGACGTCGGCGAAGCGGTTGAGCAGGGCTTCCCGCGGGATGCGGACGTTGTCGAAGCTCAGCCGCCCGTTGTCGACGCCGTTCAGGCCCGCCTTGCGGCCGCAGTCCTCGATGGACACTCCGGGCGCCGGGTTGCCGTCGTCGTCCCGGATCGGGACCAGGAACGCGTGCACCCCACGGGATTCCGAACCGGTGATCAGCTGCGCGAACACCACCGCCATCCGGCCGTCGCGCGCCGCGTTGCCGATGTACTCCTTCTTGGCCATGGAATCCGGCGTGTTCACCACGAACCCACCGTCCACAAAGGTCGCCGTGGTCCCCAGGTGCTGGACGTCCGAACCGTGGCCGTGCTCGGTCATCGCGAAACAGCCGAGCAGGTCGAGGTCCTTGATGGCGCGCAGGTAGCGCTCGTGGTGCCGTTCGGTGCCGAGCAGCTGGACGGCGCCGCCGAACAGTCCCCATTGGACACCGGCCTTCACCATCAGCGACAGGTCGCCGAAGCCGAGCATCTCGAACGACGTCACCGAGCCGCCGACGTCACCGCCCCCGCCGTAGGCCGGGTCGAAACCCAGGCCGGGCCGGTCGGTCTCGGCGAGCGCGCGCAGCTGGTCGAGCACCTGGGCGCGGTGCGCCTCGGTTTCGAGGTCCACCGGGTCCCGGAACTCCGAGCCGGACATCTGGGCGCGCACCCCGCGGCGCAGCTCGGCCCACCGTCCGTCGAGGACGGCGGTCAGCGCGTCCGGATCCACCTTCGCGGGCACATTGGGCACGTCCACGGCTTCCTCCGAAAAAGTACTGGCTACTCGTTGGTAGCCAGCGTGCCCCAGCCGTGCGGATCGTGCAGGTTCAGCTCACTCGTGCGTGGCCCACGGAACACCGCGGGGTGCCACCGATGCGGCGGCACCCCACGGTTTCAGGCCAGGTCCGGCCCCTTCGAGCGCAGGTCGTCGACCTTGGTCATCGCTTCCCGCAGGTCGCCCAGCCAGCTGTCGGCGTGCTCGCCGACCAGGCGCACGGCCCAGGCCAGCGCCTCCGACCGCGAGCGCGCGACCCCGGCGTCGACAAGCGTGTCGAGCACCAGGCGTTCCGGCTGCCGCAGCCGGGTCATCACCGGCGCCGAGTGGGTGGTGAACAGCGCGGTGGTGCCGCCGAGCTTGGCGCCCCAGGCGACTTTGCGCTGGTAGCGGTGCTCGGCCTGGCGCGCGATCTCGATGCGCTCGTCGCGCGTCTCCTCGCGGAACCGGCTGATCCGGCCGTCCTCCGCCGCGGCGCGGGCCGCGTCGTCGGCGTGCTCTTCGGTCAGCGCCGGCAGCTCGCCGACCAGGATGATCTCTTCACGGTCGACCGTGACCTCCGGCGCCCCGGTGAACCAGCCGTCGGGCAGGCGCCCGCCGAACCAGGCCGCCGCGTCGTCGGCCGACGGCACCTCGGCCTGCTGCCAGCCGCGGCCGCCGCCTCTCCAGCCTCGTCCCATGTCGCACCTCCGATTACATGATTACAACGCAACTCACGCTACGCCGGAAATACGCGATCGCGGACGTCGTTCACCCTGAGCGCAATGCCGTGAAGGCCACCTTGAGGGACTCTGAGTCCCTCAAGGTGGCCTTCACGGCATTGGTCAGAGCTGGGCGGTGAGGGCTTCCGGGGTGGTCACCGGGCGGTCGCAGACGTAGCCGCGGCAGACGTACGCCGCGGCCGAGCCCTCGACCAGGGGGCGGTCGGCCAGCAGCGGGACGCCGGGAGCGTCTGGCGAACCGGCCAGCACGATGCCGCCGCCGTGGACCCCGCGGGCCGCCGCCCGGAGCAGCTCCGCGTCGGAGCCCACCACCGCGACCTGCACCGGACCGGCCTGCAGCGCCTCCGCGACCGATAGCCAGTGCCCGGCGAACCGGGGCACCCGCCCGGCCAGCACCCCGGCCCGTCGCAGCGCCTGCTCCGCCGCCTCGCGGTACTTGGCCACGGACGCGTGGCCGGCCAGCGCGGACGCCGTCAGCAGCGCTCCGGCCAGCGCCGACGCCCCGGCCGGGCTCGCGTTGTCGGTCGGGTCGGCCGGGCGCTGGACCAGCGTTTCGGCGTCGTCGGCGGTGTCGAAGTACGCGCCCGGGGCGTCCGGGGACGCGAAGTGCGTCAACGCCAGGTCGAGCAGGCGCGTCGCCTCGGTCAGCCAGCGCGCCTCGGCCGTCGCCTGGTGCAGGGCCAGGAACCCGTCGGCGACGCAGGCGTAGTCCTCCAGCACCCCCGCCGATGCCCCGACGACGCCGTCACGCGAACTGCGCCGCAACCGGCCGTCGACCACGTGCACCCGCAGGAGCAGCTCGGCGGCGTCGACCGCCAGCTGAATCCACTGTGGACGATCCAGGGCGACGCCGGCTTCGGCCAGAGCGGTGATCGCCAGGCCGTTCCAGGACGCGATCACCTTGTCGTCCCGGCCCGGCTGCGGCCGCTTCGCCCGCGCCTCCAGGAGCTTGACGCGCGTGGTCTCGGGCAGGTCGCCGAACAGGCGCAACGTCGAGGCACCCTCCTCGAAGGTGCCTTCGGGCGTGACGCCGAACAGCTCGGCCGCCGAGTCGTCGCCGAGGACCTCGCGAAGCTGCGACGGCGTCCAGACGTACGTCAGGCCTTCGACGCCTTCGGTGTCCGCGTCCAGCGAAGACGCGAAGCCGCCTTCGGGCGTCCGCAGCTCGGCGGCGAGGAACTCCGCGGTCCCGTTCGCGACGCGCCACGCCGTCGCCGAGCCGGTGCGCCGCCAGAGGTGGGCGTAGAAGCGCAGCAGCAACGCGTTGTCGTACAACATCTTCTCGAAGTGCGGGACGATCCACTCGGCGTCGACGGAGTAGCGCGCGAAGCCGCCGCCCAGCTGGTCGTACAACCCGCCGCGGGCCATCGCCTCCGCCGTCCGGTCGGCGAGGGCCAGCGCGTCCTCGGACCCGGTGCGCTCGTGGTGGCGCAGCAGGAATTCGAGGACCATCGACGGCGGGAACTTCGGCGCGCCGCCGAACCCGCCGTTGACCGGATCGGCGTCCCGCAGCAGGATCCCGGCCGCGCCTTCGAGGGCGGCTTCGTCCACAACGGACTCCTGCAGTGGCCCGGTGGCCCCGGCGATGCTCGAAACGACCCGGCTCGCCTGGTCCAGCAGGTCCTTCCGCTGGCTCTGCCACCCTTCGGCGACGGCGTCGAGCAGCCGGCGGAACGTCGGCGTCGGGAAGTAGGTGCCGCAGTAGAACGGTTCGCCGTCCGGGGTGAGGAAGCAGGTCATCGGCCAGCCGCCCTGCCCGGTCATCGCCTGCGTGGCGGCCATGTAGACGGCGTCGATGTCCGGCCGTTCCTCGCGGTCGACCTTGATGTTCACGAAGTGCGCGTTCATCACGGCGGCGGTTTCGGCGTCCTCGAACGACTCGTGCGCCATGACGTGACACCAGTGGCACGCGGCGTAGCCGATCGAAAGCAGGATCGGCACGTCCCGGCGTTTCGCCTCGGCGAGCGCGTCCGCGCCCCACTGCCACCATTCGACGGGGTTGTCCGCGTGCTGGAGCAGGTACGGGCTGGTCGCGCTGGCGAGGCGGTTCATGCCCTCCAGGGTGGCACCCCGGAAAAACGGGCGCGCGGTCACCGGGCCCTCGGTCACACTGGCCCGGTGCTGTTGACCATCACGACCACCCGTACCCCCGCCACCGACCTGGGCTTCCTGCTGCACAAGCATCCGGAGAAGGCCCAGTCGGTCGCGCTTTCCGCCGGCACCGCGCACGTCTTCTACCCGGAGGCGACGCCGGAGAGGTGCACCGCCGCGTTGTTCGTCGAGATCGACGCGATCGAGCTGGTGCGCGGCGGCGGGACGTCGTTGACGCAGTACGTCAACGACCGGCCGTACGCCGGTGGCTCGTACCTCGCGGTGGCCCTGCGGGCGGCGTTCACGACGGCGCTCGCCGGGCGCTGCACCGCTCGCCCCGAGCTGGTCGACGAGCCCTTCGACCTGGAGGTCCACGTGCCGTCGCTGTCCGCGCGCGGTGGGGCCGAGGTCGTGCACAAGCTGTTCGAGCCGCTCGGCTGGGCCGTCACGGCGACGCCGATCCCGCTCGACCCGGAGTTCCCGCGGTGGGGCGAGAGTCGCTATGTCGACTTGCGCCTGACCGGCACCCAGCGGGTCGTCGACGCGCTGCGCCACCTCTACGTCCTGCTGCCCGCCCTCGACGGCGACAAGCACTACTGGGTCGGGCAGGACGAGGCCGACAAGCTGCTGCGCGCCGGTGACGGCTGGCTCGGCGGGCATCCCGAGCGGACCCTCATCACCAGCCGCTACCTGGAGCGACGCCGTCCCGTCGTGAACTACGCGCTTTCGCGGCTGGCCGAGGCGGACGACGTCCCGGCCGAGGCCGAAGCGCTGGTCACCGAGGTGCCCGACCGGCCGGAGCCGCTCTCGACGCAGCGGCACGGCAGCGTGCTCGCCGCGCTCCGGGCGGCCGGCGCCCGGCGTGTCCTCGACCTCGGCTGCGGCCCCGGCGCGCTGCTGCGCGTGCTCGAGAAGGAGCCGTCGTTCACCGAGATCGTCGGGGTCGACGTCTCCGCGAGCGCGTTGAACATCGCGGAGAAGCGGCTCAAGGAGCACAGCCGGGTGACGCTGCGGCAGTCCGCCCTGACCTACGCCGACCCGGCGCTGGCCGGGTACGACGCGGCCGTGCTGATGGAGGTCGTCGAGCACGTCGACGAGGAGCGCCTGCCGGCCCTGGAGCACGCGGTGTTCGGGGTCGCCGCGCCGCGGACGGTGATCGTCACGACCCCCAACGCGGAGTACAACCGGCTGTTCGAGTTCCTGCCGATGGGGCATTTCCGGCACGCCGACCACCGGTTCGAATGGACCCGGGCGCAGTTCCGCGCCTGGGCCGATGCCGTGGCGACCCGAAACCGCTACGACGTTCGTTACCTACCGGTCGGACCGGAGGACCAGGATTCAGGACCGCCGACCCAGATGGCGGTCTTCACGACCGGTGACAGGAAGAAGGAGGTGGCCGCGTGAAGCTGACCGTTCCCGAGATGTCCCTCGTCGTGCTCGTCGGCGCTTCCGGCTCCGGCAAGTCGACGTTCGCGCGCACGCACTTCGCGCCGACGCAGGTGCTCTCCAGCGACTTCTTCCGCGGGCTCGTCGCCGACGACGAGAACGACCAGTCCGCGTCCGCCGACGCCTTCGACACGCTGCACTACGTCGCCGGCAAGCGGCTCGCGGCCGGGCGGCTGACCGTCGTCGACGCGACGAACGTCCAGCGCGCTTCGCGGGCGAGCCTGGTGAAGCTCGCGAAGGAGCACGACGTGCTGCCGACGGCGATCGTGCTCGACCTGCCACTTTCCGTCTGCGCGGCGCGCAACGCCGGGAGGCCCGACCGCGACTTCGGCGAGCACGTGATCCGGCGGCAGCGCGGCGAGCTGCAGCGGTCGCTGAAGTCGTTGGAGCGTGAGGGTTTCCGGCGGGTGCACGTGCTGCGCGGCGAGACCGAGGTGGCCGAGGCGGAGATCGCCGTCGAGCCGCTGCGCAACGACAAGCGCGAGCTGACCGGGCCGTTCGACGTGATCGGCGACGTCCACGGCTGCGCGGCCGAGCTCGAGGAGCTGCTGGCCGAGCTGGGGTACGCCGACGGCGTGCACCCGGACGGGCGGACGGCGGTGTTCGTCGGTGACCTCGTCGACCGCGGGCCGGACACCCCGGGTGTGCTGCGGCGCGTGATGGGGATGGCTTCGTCCGGCAATGCGCTGGTCGTGTGCGGCAACCACGAGCAGAAGCTGGTGCGCGCGCTGCACGGGCGGAAGGTGAACGTCGCGCACGGGCTCGCCGAGTCGTTGGAGCAGCTCGGCGCCGAGACCGAGGAGTTCCGCCGCCAGGCGCACGAGTTCTGCGACGGCCTGATCGCGCACTACGTCCTCGACGGCGGCAACCTGGTCGTCGCGCACGCCGGACTGCCCGAGCGGTACCACGGGCGCGCGTCCGGGCGGGTGCGCAGCATGGCGCTCTACGGCGACACCACCGGCGAGACCGACGAGTACGGCCTGCCGGTGCGGCTGCCGTGGGCGCGCGACTACCGCGGGTCCGCGATGGTCCTCTACGGGCACACGCCGACGCTGGAACCGGAGTGGGTCAACAACACCATGTGCCTCGACACCGGCGCGGTGTTCGGCGGGAAGCTGACCGCGCTGCGCTACCCGGAGCGCGAAGTCGTCTCGGTGAAGGCGCACCAGGTCTGGTACGAGCCGACGAAGCCGCTCGACGCGTCGCGGCCGCTGGGTGGGCGCGAGCCCGCCGTGCTGGAACTGGCCGACGTCACCGGCAAGCGGATCGTGCAGACCGCGCACCACGGCCGGGTCGGCGTCTCGGCGGAGCAGTCGGCGGCGGCGCTGGAGGTGATGAGCCGGTTCGCGGTCGACCCGCGCTGGCTCGCCTACCTGCCGCCGACGATGGCGCCGTGTTCGACGTCGTCCCGCTCCGATTACCTGGAGCACCCGGACGAGGCGTTCGCCGAGTTCCGCGCGGCCGGCGTCCAGTCCGTGCTGTGCGAGGAGAAGCACATGGGCTCGCGGGCCGTGGTGCTGGTGTGCCGCGACGACGACGTCGCGTACCGGCGCTTCGGCATCCGTGGCGGCGGAGCGGTGTACACGCGCACCGGACGGCCGTTCTTCTCCGCCGCGCAGAACCTCGAGCTGCTGGCCGACGTCCGGGCGGCGGCAGGCGAGCTGTTCGACGGGCTGAACAGCGACTGGCTGCTGTTCGACGCCGAGCTGCTGCCGTGGAGCGCGAAGGCGGGTTCGCTGATCTCGGACCAGTACGCGTCGGTCGGCGCGGCGGCCGAGGCCGTGCTGCCGGCAGCGGTCTCCGCGCTGGCGACGGCGGCCGAGCGCGGCATCGACGTCACGGACCTGCTGGAGCGGACCGTTTCGCGTTCGTCCACAGTGGAGTCGTACCGGGACGCCTACCGGCGCTACTGCTGGCCGACGTCCGGTCTCGACGGCGTGCGGCTGGCGCCGTTCCAGCTGCTGGCGTCGGAAGGGGCGAGCTACCACGACCGGCCGCACGAGTGGCACCTGTCGATGCTCGGCCGGCTGGCCGGGCCGCGGTTCCAGCGCACCCGGACGCTGGCGGTCGACCTCCTCGACGAGGAGTCGGCCACCCGCGGCGTCACGTGGTGGGAGGAGCTGACCGGCGCGGGCGGCGAGGGCATGGTCGTCAAACCGGCGGCCAACCTGACCCGCGGCACGCGCGGCCTGGTCCAGCCCGGGGTGAAGGTGCGCGGACGCGAGTACCTGCGGATCATCTACGGGCCGGACTACACACTGCCGGCGAACCTCGAGCGGCTGCGCAAGCGCGGGCTCAACCGCAAGCGCATGCTGGCGCTGCGGGAGTACGCGCTCGGCCTGGAGGCCCTGGAGCGCGTGGCCCGGGGTGAGCCGCTGTGGCGGGTCCACGAGTGCGTGTTCGCGGTGCTGGCCCTCGAGTCGGACCCGGTGGATCCGCGGCTTTGAGCGGCTGGTCGGCCTGGCCGCGGTACGGATCTACCAGGAGATGATCCGCTCCGGACAAGACTTTGACTTCGTGCGAAACGCCCACGACAAGCCTTCACTACGGCGGTTCAAAGCCTTGTCTTGCTCGACGGGGCCCAAGCCGTCCAGGCCGCGCTTGCGCTGGCCGACAGCATCAACGGACGACGAATTCAAGAGCAGGCAATCCGGCATCCGGAGCTTCGGCAGCGGCGTTTTCCAGTGCATTCGCAACCAGGTGACCCACAACCTCGCGGACATCACCGAGCAGGCAGCACTCGAAGGCCTCACGGCGATGAGCTTGTGGTGCCGCTGGGTCGAGGAGTGCTCCCTGGAAGGCGCATGCTCCTGCCGCCACCGATGAGCGGCTAGTCGGCTTTCGTGGTGGCCGTGGAGTCCGAAGCGGGCTTCTCGGCCACCTCGGCGTCGGCCTTCTTCTCCGGCTCGGCGGCCGGCTCTTCGGCGGCCGGCTCGTCGAAGCTGGCCGGGACGCGCTTGAGGTGCTTCGTCATCGAGCGGACCAGGAAGGCCACCGCGATAAGGAACAGGATCAGCACCAGGAAGCCGACCGGGGACGACTTGCCGAAGTCCTCCCCCTGCCCGCCGTTGTCGCCGTTGCCGGGTTGCTGCGTCAGGACCAGGGCCGACGCGGTCACCGGAAGCGCCACGCCGGCCGGCAGCGTCAGACTCATGTGTTCACCTTCTCCTCGGTGCCGGCGATGCCGGCGAACAGGTCATCCTCCGGCAGCGTGCTGTCCACCAGCGACTTGACCAGCTCGTACTCCTCGGTCGGCCAGGTCGCGCGCTGGATCTCCAAGGGCACGAAGAACCAGCGGCTGTTCGGGTCGATCTGCGTCGCGTGCGCCTTCAGCGCCTCGTCCCGCGCCTCGAAGTATTCACCGCACGCGACACGGGTCGTCACCCGCTCCATCACATCGGCGCGGTCGGGGTCCCACTTCTCGAGCCACTCGGTGTACGGCGACTCCATCCCGGCCTCTTTCAGCGCCGCGTCGAAGGCCACCATCCGGGCCTTCGAGAAGCCGTGCATGTAGTACAGCTTCAGCGGCTGCCACGGCTCACCGGCGTCGGGGAAGCGGTCCGGGTCGCCAGCCGCGTCCCACGCCGCCATCGACACCTCGTGGGTGCGGATGTGGTCGGGGTGCGGGTAGCCGCCGTTCTCGTCGTAGGTGGTGATGACGTGCGGGCGGAACTCCCGGATCACGCGCACCAGCGCCTCGGTGGACTCCTCGAGCGGCACGACCGCGAACGAGCCCTCGGGCACCGGCGGCAGCGGGTCGCCCTCCGGAAGGCCGGAGTCGATGAACCCCAGCCAGCGCTGGCTCACGCCGAGGATCTTGGCGGCGCGGGCCATCTCCTCACGGCGGATCTCCCTCATGTTCGCCAGCACTTCGGGCCGGTCCATCGCGGGGTTGAGGATGCTCCCCGCTTCGCCTCCGGTGCACGTGACGACCAGCACCTCGTGACCTTCGGCGGCGTAGCGCGCCATGCTGGCGGCACCCTTGCTCGACTCGTCATCCGGGTGCGCGTGCACGGCCATCAGGCGCGGCTTGGCGGTCTTCGTCAACTGGTCCACCATGCTGCGAACGACTCCTTCTCTACCCGTATTCCGCGACCCACCTGCGGGCCGCCCACCCAGCGGGCGGATACTCGAAGCCGTACCCGCCCCACCATTGTCCCTGCGGGTACGACAAGAACGAGCAGGAGGCCCCGGGTTGGCAGGCGGACCGGCGGAAACGGTCGTCGGGAGCAGCGCGTCCACGCTGCCCGAAGGCCGCTACGGCACCGGGCGCGCGCCGACGTCCCGGCGCTGGCGCCGGTGGTTGTTCCTGGCCATCGCCCTGGTCGTCAGCGGGGTCGTCGCCTACGTCGCCTACGTCAACCTCGGGGCCGCGCCGATCGACGCCGAGCGCGTCGCCTTCGCCGGCAAACCGGGCAACGCGATGGAAATCACCCTCAACGTGACCCGCGACGACAACAACCGGCCGGGCGTCTGCATCGTCCGCGTCCGTGACAAGACCGGCGCCGAGAGCGGCCGCAAAGAGCTCCTGATCCCCGCCGGCGCGAAGTACAGCACCATCACCACGACGATCAGGAGCATCGGGGCTCCGGTGACCGCCGACGTGTACGGCTGCTCGTACGACATACCACGCTACCTGTCAACCCCATAGCGGCCAACGGGGTGAACCGCGCGCTCAACGCCCACGGCGCGCGGAAATAACGGGCTCGGCACTGTCGTGCCGTGATAGTCTGATCCTTCAGCACGGCCCACGACGGGCCGTGTTTTTCCTTTATCTCAGCCACGCGGGCACCTACGCCCGTGTGGGCCGGCTTGAACACGCAAGCCTGGCAGGCCCGACGAGGAGATGGTGACCGTGAGCGACACCAAGGTGACCTGGCTGACCCAGGATGCCTACGACCGGCTCAAGCACGAGCTCGACGAAATGATCGAGAATCGTCCGGTTATCGCCGCGCGCATCAACGACAGCCGCGAAGAAGGCGACCTCAAGGAGAACGGCGGCTACCACGCCGCCCGTGAAGAACAGGGCCAGGCCGAGGCGCGCATCCGGCACCTGCAGGAGCTGCTGCGCGGGGCCAAGGTCGGCGAGGCGCCGGCCAACGACGGCACCGCAGGCCCCGGCAAGGTCCTGACCGTCCGGTACGAAGGCGACGACGAGGACGAGAAGTTCCTGCTCGCCACCCGTGAGGAAGGCGCCGAAGGCGGCCTCGACGTGTACTCCCCCGAGTCGCCGCTGGGCAAGGCCCTGCTCGGCGCCAAGGAAGGCGAGTCGCGCGAGTACGAGCTGCCGAACGGCAAGCTGCAGAAGGTCACCCTCGTCAAGGCCGTCCCCTACAGCGACGGCAAGTAGCGGTCCGGACGCGCCCGGTTTTCCCGTGGCCGGGCGCGCGTCCCCGCAGCTAGCGTGTCCTCCCGGGATCCATCTTCTGGGAGGACTTCTGTGAGCACGGAACCGATCTGCCAGGCCTGCGGCATGCAGTACGCCGCGGCCCGGGACAACTGCCCGGTCTGCGAGGACGAACGCCAGTACGTCCCGGCGTCGGGCCAGCGGTGGACGAACCTGGCCGCACTCCGCGCGAGCGGCACGTACACCCCGCGCGTCGAGGAGCAGGGCCCCGGCATCATCGGCGTCGGCTCGAACCCCGGGTTCGCGATCGGTGAACGCGCCCTGCTGGTGCGGGCCGAATCCGGCAACTTCCTCTGGGACTGCGCGGCCTACCTCGACGACGCTCTCGTCGAGCAGGTGAACGCCCTCGGCGGCATCACCGGCATCGCGATCAGCCACCCGCACTACTACACGACGATGGTCGAGTGGGCACACGCCTTCGACGTGCCGATCCACCTCCACGAGGGCGACCGGCAGTGGATCGGCCGGCCCGACCCGTCGGTGGAGCTGTGGTCCGGCACCACCCTGGACGTCGCGCCCGGCCTGCGGCTGATCAACCTCGGGGTGCACTTCGACGGCGGCACGGTCCTGCACTGGCCGGACGGCGAAGAGGGCCGCGGCGCGCTGCTGTCCGGCGACATCGTGCAGGTGATCCCCGACCGCACGCACGTCGGTTTCATGTACAGCTACCCGAACCTGGTCCCGGAGCGCCCGCACATCGTCCGCCGCGCGGCCGAACTGCTGGCGGGCTACCGGTTCGACGCGATCTACGGCGCCTGGTGGGACGCGATCGTCCGCACCGACGGCTTCGAGGTCGTGCAGCGCTCGGCGAGGCGGTACCTGGGCCAGGTCGTCGACAAGGACTGAGGGCCCAGCCCTTCCGCCGGGTCCGGCGGCGCCGCCTGGTCACTCCCGCGCGGTCCGCTCCAGCAGGGGACGGACCCGCAGCGGACACGGCCGCGAGGTGTCGATGGAGGATTTGGGACGTCGAGCGGCCAGAATCCTCCATCGACGAACGCCGAAACCCGCTTAGCGCTGGCGCGAACCTGCGAGGCAGCGCCGCCCGGTCACTCCCGCACGGTCCGCTCCAGCAGAGGGCGGACCCGCAGCGGGACACGACCGCGAGGTGTCGATGGAAGATTTGGGACGTCGAGCGGCCAGAATCCTCCATCGACGAACGCCGAGACCCCGCTTCGCACCGGCGCGAACCTTGAGGCAGCGCCGCCCGGTCACTCCCGCGCGGTCCGCTCCAGCAGGGGGCGGACCCGCGGCGGGACCGGCGTCGACAGCGCGATCGACGTCGACGTCCGCTGCACGTCCGGGACGCCGACGACCTCGTCGATCACGCGCTGCAGGTCGTCGTTGCCCCGCGCCACCATGCGGACGAACAGGTCGCCCTGGCCGGTCGTCGCGTGGACCTCGCACACCTCGTCGATCGCGGCCAGTGCCTTCGCGACCTCCGCCCGGCGCCCCTGCGCGATCTCGATCACGGCGAACGCCGTGAGGCCGTACCCCATCGCCGCCAGGTCGAGCTCCGGCGGGAAACCGCCGAGGATGCCGCGCTCGGTGAGGCGGTCGAGGCGCGCCTGGACCGTCCCGCGCGCCACCCCGAGCCGGCGCGCGCACTCCAGCACCCCGAGCCGCGGGGAGTCGGTCAGCAACAGCAGCAGCCGCGCGTCGAGCGCGTCCAGGTTCTCCGGCATTGCTCTCTCCCTGCGCACATTGTCCAAGCTGACTGCCAGTGTCCCTCATTGACCGGTCAGGTTGTCCAGCAAAACGAACGACCATTGCACATCTTGCCTCACGGGGCGGATCCTTCGGGGTATGACCCAGACTGCCGAACCCCACCAGGGTGCCCTCGACGACGTCAGCTACGACCAGCTGCGTCAGCTCGTCGGCCTCGTCGACCACGACGCCTCGACAGACCCGTTCCCGGTCAAGGCCATGGACGCGGTCGTGTTCATCGCCGGCAACGCGACCCAGACCGCCTGGTACTACCAGATCGCGTTCGGGATGCAGCTGGTCGCCTACTCCGGCCCCGAAACCGGCGACTTCGAGCGCAAGTCGTACGTGCTCAAGTCCGGCTCGGCCCGGTTCGTCATCACCGGCGGCGTGCGGCCGGACTCGCCGCTGCTGGACCACCACCGCAAGCACGGTGACGGCGTCATCGACCTGGCGCTGGAGACCACCGACGTCGACAAGTGCATCGAGCACGCCCGCGCGCAGGGCGCGACCGTCCTCGAGGAGCCGCACGACGTCTCCGACGAGCACGGCACCGTGCGCGTCGCGGCGATCGCGACGTACGGCGAAACCCGCCACTCGCTGGTCGACCGGTCGCGCTACACCGGCATCTACCTGCCCGGCTACGAGCCGCGCGAGAGCACCGTCAAGCGGCCCGAGGGCGCGCCGAAGCGGCTGTTCCAGGCCGTCGACCACTGCGTCGGCAACGTCGAGCTCGGCAAGATGGACTACTGGGTCGACTGGTACCACCGCGTCATGGGCTTCGTGAACATGGCGGAGTTCGTCGGCGACGACATCGCGACCGAGTACTCGGCGCTGATGAGCAAGGTCGTCTCGAACGGCAACCACCGGGTCAAGTTCCCGCTGAACGAGCCCGCCGTGGCGAAGAAGAAGTCGCAGATCGACGAGTACCTCGAGTTCTACGGCGGCGCCGGCTGCCAGCACATCGCGCTGGCCACCAACGACATCATCGCCACGGTCACCGCGATGCGCGCCGCCGGCGTCGAGTTCCTCGACACCCCGGCGTCCTACTACGAGGACCCGGAACTGCGCGCCCGCATCGGCAACGTCCGCGTGTCGATCGAGACGCTGAAGGAGCACAGCATCCTCGTCGACCGCGACGAGGACGGTTACCTGCTGCAGATCTTCACCAAGCCGATCGGCGACCGGCCGACCGTGTTCTACGAGCTCATCGAGCGCCACGGTTCGCTGGGCTTCGGCAAGGGCAACTTCAAGGCCCTGTTCGAGGCCATCGAGCGTGAGCAGGAGCGCCGCGGCAACCTGTAAGTCCACGAAACGGCGAAGGCCACCATCGGGAGCCCCTGGGTCCCCTATGGTGGCCTTTGGCGTGTTTTCGGTGCGGACCCGGAACCAGGGACGGCTCCGGTTCGTCAGTGTCAAGAGGGCGGAAAAGGGGCGGGCATGCCGGACAGCGTCGACGCGAGCGACGAGATGATCGACAACTGGACCAAGCGGCTCGAGGAGAACGCCGCCCGGTACCAGGCGCTGGCCGAGCACATGCAGGGCCAGACGGTCACCGAGCGGTCGAAGGACGGCACGGTGACGGTGACCGTCGATTCGCGTGGACTGCTGAAGAACCTCGTCATCGCGGAGTCCGCGGCCGGCACCAAGCGGATGGCCGAGATCTCGGCGCAGGTGATGCAGCTGGTGCAGCGCGCGCAGGCGCGGATCCCGGAGCTGTTGCAGCAGGCGATGACCGAGACCACCGGCACCGGTGACCAGGCCGCCGTCGAGATCGTCCGGGAGGCGCAGAGCACCTTCCCGGAACCGCCGCCGGAACCCGAGCCCGCGTTCCCGGAACCCGACCGCGTCCGCCGGTTCCTGCCGGAGGACAACGACTCGCCACCGCCACCCGCACCGCCGCGCACTCCGCCGCCACCGCCACCGCCGCAGCAGCAACCGCCGCGACGCCGCCGTCCGGTCGACAACGACGATGACGACGACTTCGGCGGACCGATCCTGTCCTGAGGGGGAAACCGTGTCAGACGTGGAACTCAGCACCGACCTGACCGCGCACGCGAAGCAGCTGGACACCATCGGCGACGGGCTGCAGCAGGCCGTCGACGCGGCCAACCAGGTCAGCATGCCGACGGATGCGTACGGCATCCTCTGCCAGCCGTTCCGGATGCTGCTCGACCCGGTGGAGCAGTACGGGATCGACGCGCTCAAGGACGCCGTGCAGGCGATGACCGCCGTCTCCGGCAAGGTCCGCGAAGCCGCGGCGGCGTACCACACCTACGAATCCGGTGTGGCCGGCGACCTGAACCAGTCCACGGGCGGTGCGTGATGCCCGAGGGCAACCCGCTCGTCGCGGACGCCAAGCAGGACCCCAACGGCCCGGGTCCGCTGACCGCGGGCAACGGCGACTACGGCTACGCCGGCGGCATCGGGCTCGCCGAGTCGTCGATGGACGCGTTCAACGGGATCAAGGACGGCGACTGGGTTTCCGGCGGCCTCGGCGTGCTGAGCCTGGCCGGCGAGATCGCGGGTGCCGCGGTCGACCCGTTCGGGTACCTGATGTCGTCGGTGGCGTCGTTCCTGATGGAGCACATCCAGCCGTTGAAGGACATGCTGGACTCGCTCGCGGGCAACCCGCCGGTGATCCAGTCCTATGCGGACACCTGGGGCAACGTCTCGAAGGCGCTGGGCGAGCGGAAGACCGACTTCGACAACGCCGTCAAGACCGGCACGGCGGGGTGGCAGGGCGCGGGCGCCGACGCGTACCGCAAGTTCGCCACCGAGCACAGCGACGCCCTTTCCGGCGCGGCGACGGTCGCCGGCGCGATCAGCACGGTCACCATGATCATGGGCCAGGTCGTCTCGTTCGTCCGGGAGACCGTGCGGCAGCTGATCGCGGACCTGGTCGGCAAGCTCATCGCGTGGGTGATGGAGGAAGTCTTCTCACTGGGCTTCGGCACGCCGGTCGTCGTCGCGCAGGCGTCGGCCGCGATCGCCAAGTGGGGCAAGAAGATCGGTGAGCTCCTCAAGAAGCTGACCGACACGATCCGCAAGGTTTCGCCGCTGCTGTCGAAGCTCGTCGACATCTTCGAGAAGATCGCCAAGGTCTTCGGCAAGGTGCTGGGCAAGGTCAGCGGCCTGGACGGGCTGAAGGTCAAGGAAGGCGGCTTCGTCCACAAGATCCCCAAGGGCGAGGGTGGCGTCCACGCCCGGGCCCATGGCGGCTCGGAGGGCTCGTCCGGTGACTCCGGCTCGTCCGGCGATTCGGGTGATTCCGGTGGCAGCCATGGGGATTCGGACTCGCCGAGCTCCGACCCGATGAACCCGGACTCGTCGCCGGACACCGATCCGGGATCCCGCCGCAGTGCGAGCCGCGACGAGTCCGGTTCGTCGAACGGCGACGGCTCGCCGACCCACGCGGGAGAGGGCGACGGTTCGTCTTCCTCGGCCGGGGACTCCAGCTCGGCGGGCGACAGCTCTCCTTCGCACGCCGGGGAGTCGAGCCCGTCGGCCCGATCCGGTGACGGCTCTCCTTCCCGCACCGGGGATTCCAGCTCCGCAAGCGACAGCTCTCCTTCACATGCCGGGGACTCGAGCCCCTCGGCTCGGGCGGCGGACAGCAGCCCATCGGCCCGCGCCGGAGACAATTCCCCTTCGCACGCCGGGGATTCCAGCCCCTCAGCTCGCGCAGCCGACAGCTCGCCCAGCCACGCCGGGGAGTCGAGCCCCTCGGCCCACGCTGGCGACAACTCGCCCAGCCACGCCGGAGATTCCAACCCCTCGGCTCGCGCTGGCGACAATTCGCCCAGCCACGCCGGAGACTCCAGCCCCTCACCCCGCGCAGCCGACAGCAGCCCGCCTCCGACTCGGGCAGGCGACAGCTCACCGAGCCACGCCGGAGACTCCAGCCCCTCACCCCGCGCAGCCGACAGCAGCCCGTCTCCAACTCGAGCTGGCGACAGCTCGCCGAGCCACGCCGGAGACTCCAGCCCCTCGCCCCGCGCGGCGGACAGCAGCCCGTCTCCGACTCGAGCTGGCGACAACTCACCGGGCCACGCCGGAGATTCCAGCCCCTCGCCCCGCGCTGCGGACAACTCGCCGTCCCACGCTGCGGACTCCAGTCCCTCCGCTCGGGCAGCCGACAGCTCTCCTTCCCACGCCGGGGACTCCAGCCCCTCACCGCGCGCAGCCGACAGCCCGGCGCCCACGCACTCCGGGTCGCCGAGCCACTCCGATGGCGGCAGCCCTGCGCACTCCTCGCCCGCCGCCCGGTCCGATGCCGCCGGGCCGCACGGGGGCACCGAAAGCCCGAGCAGCGCCGCGCCGCCGCGGGCCGAGGGGACCACCTCGGCCAGCGGTACCGCTCCCGCCACCCCGCGCACCGGTGACACCCAGGTGCCGTCGCCGCGAGGTGGGGACGGTGCCGCCGCCCCGCAAGGCGGGGCTCCGATGGGCGGCGGTGGGATGCCGCCGCAGGGTGGCGCTCCCGGTGGCGGTGCGCCCGGTGGCGGTTCCCCGCGCGCCGGCGGCGGCAACGCCGGCTGGACCGGGACCCCGGGCAGCCCCGGCTCCCACACCCCGCACACACCCGACGCGCCCGGACGGCCCCGCGTCGGCGACGGCGCGGACGCGCCCGGACGCCCTCGGCCCGGCGGTGGCGACACCCCGCGGCCGCGTACCCCGGAACCGGCGGCCCGCGGCTTCGGCCCCGGCACGCACGGGCCCGACACCCCCGGCACCCGCCCCGGCGGCCCCGGCCACACCGGACCCGGCCGGACGGGACCCGGCGGACCGGACCACACCGGTCCCGGGCACACCGGACCCGACGGCGCGGCGCCCCACGAGCACGGCCACCACGATCCGGACGGCAGCCCGGACGGCGACGTCCCGCACCACGAGCCGCTCAGCCCGGACGAGGTGAACGCCCGGCACGCCGAAAGCACGCCGGCCGGCAGCTCCTACCACGCCGGTGACCCGGAGATGGGCGACCTGCCGCACCGCGTGCAGCCGGACCCGGACGGCCGCTACACCGTCGACGTGCACGTCACGCCCGACGGCCACGCGCGGATCGGCGACCGGCTCTACACCCCCGAAGAGTTCGCGGACGTCCTGCGCCGCAACGCCGACTACGACGGCAGGCCGGTCCGGCTGATCGGCTGCGACGCGAGCTCGAACGACTTCGCGCACCGGCTTTCGCGTGAGCTCGACACCGAGGTGATGGCCCCGACCAAGCCGGCGTGGACCGACGCGCACGGCCGCGTCTTCTCCTCCGACTACGAGATCGGCCCCGACGGGAAGATGCGCCCGCGCATCCCGCCGGACGGCGAGTGGAACACCCACCACCCGGACGGCTCGGCGCACCGCGCGGGCGACGACGGCTTCGCGCCGGACAGCCACCACGGCGACCCGCACGACGTCGACGCCGACAGCGCGCTGGCCCGGGGCAAGGAACACCCGGACATGCACGACCTCGAGGAAGGCTGGACGGAACCGGAGGTCAAGCGCCACGAGCCCGTGACACTGGCGCCGAACGAGCGGTTCTACGACCCGGCGAACCCCCGGCACCTCGAGCCGAACACCCGCTACGAGGTCACCGACCCGAACGGCCGGTTCACCCGCGTCTACACCAACGGGGACGAGCCGCCGCGGATCACGCACGTCGACGCCGACGTGCCGAACACCCGCGTCGGGAACGACGTCCACGAGGTCGGCAACCCCGACACGACCCACCTGCTCGGCGACGTCGACTACCGGGTCAACACCGGCGAAGGCCAGTTCGAGTTCCACACCGGCGCGGACGGGCGTCCCGAGATCGACCTCGACCACTTCGACCCGCCGATGACGCCGCCGCCCGTCGAACGCCGGATCACGGACTACGACCCGAGCCACGACGGCGACGGGCCGTTCGGCGCCACGCCCCCGGAGGACCTCAAGCCCAACAGCCGTTACGAGGTCTACTCGAAGGCACCCGACGGCACCGACCAGTGGCACGGCACCTTCTACACGAACGGCGACAACCCGCCGGAGTTCACGCACATCAAGACGTGGCACGACAACGAACGCGGCATGATCAACCCGGAGACGGGTGACAAGCACACGATGCACGACCAGCACGAAGGCCGGCCCGAGGGCATGCCGGTGCGGGGCGCGAAGTACGAGATCGGCGACATGCACTTCCACGCCGACGAGTACGGCAACGCGGCCGTGTCGTGGACACCCGACTACTCCAACCCCGCGAATCCGCGGGTGGACGTGGCCGTGCAGCGCGAACTCGGGCACACCGGGCTGGAGGACCACCCCGGCAGCAGCGTGAACCGCGGCGGGCACACGGCCGACCAGCGCTCCGGCGGCCTGCAGGGCCGGATGGGCATGGTCCCGCAGGACTACTACCAGAACCACAGTGTCGGCAACCCGGACAACTGGCGGCAGATGGAGATCGACCGCCAGACCTTCCAGAACCGCGGTCTCGGGACCCACGGGCCCGTCCAGGTCTACGCCGACGCGCCGTCGGTCGGGGAGACTCCCGACCGCCTGCACGTGATGTCCGAGAGAATCCACCCCGACGGCACCCGCACCTACAACTACAGGAGTTTCCGCAATGTCCCGAACCCAGCCACCGTGGTACCCCCCACCCGGACCTGACCTGCAGCAGGCCGAGCCGGCGCAGGTGGTCCGCTGGATCTGCGGCTGGCTGATGGACGCCGCCCCGGAAGGCTGGCTGAGGATCGACATGACCGTCCGGCTGACCACCTCGGTGGAGGAGATCGCGCTGGCCGTCGTCATGCCGGACGGCAGCGCCGCGCGGATGGACCCGCCGCCCGACGTCAGCCCGCTGCTGCACGAGCTGCGGAACAAGAAGTACACCCGCGGCCGCGGGACCTGGCTTTCGATGCGGCTGGCCCTGCAGCCGTCGGGCGACTACGGGGTGACCTACAACTACGACCTCGACCCGATGTGGGACCCGCCGGTCGAGATCGGCGTCTACGAGGAGGACTTCGAGGTCTTCGACCGCGACGCGGAATGGCTGCCCGGCTGGTACCTGGACAGCAAGGGCGAGAGCGGCGGGAAACGGATCGAGGACGAGCCGAACGCGATGCTGCGGGGCATCGCCGACCACCTGGCGTTCGCCCTCCCCGCGGGGTGGGACTACCTCCAGCTCCAGTTCCGCGCCATCGGCGACTACGAGGAGTCCGGCGCGGTCGTCCACTCGATCACCGGCACGGTGTACCCGTGGACGCCGCCGGAGCAGGTGCTCGAGCTGCTGCGCCGGCACCGCGCGGCTTCGCTGTCCGACGGCCGGGGCACCTGGGTCAGCCTCAAGTACGAGGTCAAGTTCCCCGAGACGGTCAAGGCGCAGTTCAACTCGAACGAAGACCCCGGCTTCCAGCAGGCGCCACCGGCCGCGGAGTACGCCGAGGAGCTGCGGCGCTACCCGCGCTCCGAGCGGCGCACGCCCGACTGGTTGCGGCAAGGTGCCGACGGATCCTGACAGCAGCAGGAGGGACGACATGAGCCAGCCACCGGGGCCGTTGCGACCGGAGCAGCAGCACGAGCTCGTCCGGCAGATCGGCGCGGTGCTGACGGGGCAGGTGCCACCGGGGTGGCGGCAGCTGCGGGTCGAGTACCGCGCCGCCGGCCGGCACATCGAAGCCGATCTGCTGGTGACCGCCCCGGACGGGCTGCCCCGGACGCTGCCGCCGCACCCGGAGGCCGTGCGGCTGCTCGGCGTCCTGCGGGCGGGCATGTACCAGCCCGGCCTCGGCACCTGGCTCACCGCGGTCCTCGTCGTCGACCCGGGGCAGCCGCCCGAGGTCGACTTCGGGCGGCCGGACCTCGAACCGCCGTTCCGGCGGCCGCCGCCACCCATCGGCTTCCAGGACGAGCTGCGGTTCTTCCCGCGCGCCGAGGAGCGGATCCCGGGCTGGCTGCGGGAGCGGGCGGGGCTGCCGTCGCCGCCACCACCACCGCCGCCCATCCCGGACGGCCCGGTGCACACGCCCCGCATCCACGACGGCCTCGACGCGTCGGGCCGGCCGCTGATCCGGCGTCAGCCGCTCGTCCCGGCCGAGATCGAGCGCGTGCTCGCCTACCTGGACGGGGCGCCGGTCATCCTGGCGTCGCGCAGCAACGGGACCGACGCGTTCGCGCCCGACCGGACCGACGCCGTGCCGATGAACTTCCGCACCGACGGGGCGTGGGCGTGGCCCGGCGCGGTCGCGTACTACCTGCGTGAGCACGGGGTGCCACCGGACCCGGAGCTGGTCGCCCACATCCGGGCCCGGCGGTTCGTCCCGCCGTCGGAGGTCACCGCCGAGGCCACGGTCCTGGCCCTGGCGGCGATCACCGGGGAACGGCCTCAGACGACGGTGTAACCGGCGTTCGTCAGCGCGATCTCGATCTCCTTGCAGTGCTCGGGACCGCGGGTCTCCAGCGCCAGCACGACGTCGGCCTCGCCGAGGTCGAGGCTGCCGGAGATCCGGGAGTGCTCGACGTCGAGCACGTTCGCGCCCAGCCCGCTGACGCACGAGAGCACGCCCACCAGCGACCCCGGCCGGTCCGGGACCCGCAGGTGGAGCCGCAGGTAGCGGCCGCCGGCGGTCATGCCGTGCTGGATGATCTGCAGGAGCAGCACCGGGTCGACGTTGCCGCCGGAGAGGATGGCCACGACCGGCGGCTCGAACGCGCCGGGGTGCTGCAGCAGGGCGGCGACGGTCGCCGCGCCGGCGGGCTCGACGACCAGCTTGCGCCGTTCCAGGCAGAGCAGGACGGCCCGCGAGAGCGACTGCTCGGACACCGTCACGACGTCGTCGACCAGGGATTCGACGTGGGCGAAGCTGACCGGGCCCGGCTCGCCGACGGCGATCCCGTCGGCCATCGTCGAGGTCTGGCTCAGCCGGACCGGCGTGCCCGCGGCCAGCGACGGCGGATACGCGGCGGCTTCCTCGGCCTGGACGCCGACGACCCGGACGTCCGGGCGCACGGCCTTCACGGCCGACGCGACCCCGCCGACCAGCCCGCCGCCGCCGGTGGCGACGAGGATCGTCTTGACCCCGGGCACCTGCTCCAGGATCTCGAGGCCGACCGTGCCCTGGCCGGCGATGACGTCCCGGTGGTCGAACGGGTGGATGAACACCGCCCCGGTCCGCTCGCCGAACTCGATCGCGGCGGCGAGGGTCTCCTCGAGCAGCGCGCCGTGCAGGTGGACGTCGGCGCCGTAACCGCGCGTGGCGGCGAGCTTCGGCAGCGGCGCCCGCAGCGGCATGAAGACGGTCGACTTGGCGCCGAGCAGCGACGACGCGAGCGCGACGCCCTGCGCGTGGTTGCCGGCACTGGCCGCGACGACGCCCCGCGCGCGCTCTTCGTCGGTGAGGCCGTGGATGCGGGTGTAGGCCCCGCGGATCTTGAACGACCCCGTGCGCTGCAGGTTTTCGCACTTCAGGTGCACCGGACCGCCGTGGAGCCGGCGCAGGTCGCGCGCGTGCTCCATCGGCGTCACCCGGGTCACTCCTTTGAGGAGTTCGCGGGCGGCCTGGATCCGCTCGATGGTGACGAGTTCCATGAGCCGGATGATGCCACTCAGGAGATCCACAGGTTGATCGGACCGGGAGCCGGGTACCCTTGGCGTGTCAACTCGCGGTAAACAGGGAGCAACCATGGCACGGGGGAACGACGCGAACGCCGCTAAACGGGCGCGCGCCACCCGCTCCGCCGGGCTGGTCCCGCTCGTGATCGGGCTGGCGTCGGCCGCCGCCCTCACCGGTGCCGCGTACATCACGGTGGACAGCGCTTCCTGCGCGTCGCCGGCCCAGTACATCCGCCACGACAGCCACGTCGAGCTGGTCGGCGGCTGCGTCGATGGCGCGGACCTGCCCGCTACGGGTACACCCAAGTCCGGCACCGTGGTGCACGGCAACTACAACCCCTGACCTGCGCAAAGCCCGCGAAAACGGCGCCGGAGCTGCTTGCTCCGGCGCCGTTTCCGCGTCTGGGGAAGGTCAGCCGAGGGCGGTCAGCAGGTCCGAGACCAGGTCGGTGCCGTCCTCGATGCCGACCGACAGGCGCAGCAGGTCCGACGGCACCTGCAGCGTCGAGCCCGCGGTGCTCGCGTGCGTCATCTTGCCCGGGTGCTCGATCAGCGACTCGATGCCGCCGAGCGACTCGGCGAGGATGAACAGCTTGGTGCGGGACGCGACGTCCAGCGCGGCCTGCTCACCGTCGACGTGGCTGAACGAGACCATCCCGCCGAAGCGGCGCATCTGCTTCGCCGCGATCTCGTGGCCGGGGTGCTCCGGCAGGCCCGGGTAGTAGACCTTCGCGACCTTCGGGTGCTTAAGCAGCGCCTGCACGACCAGCTCGGCGTTGTCGCTGTGCCGCTCCATGCGCAGGGCGAGGGTCTTGATGCCGCGCAGGGTCAGCCACGCGTCGAACGGGCCGGGCACCGCGCCGGCGGCGTTGCGCAGGTAGAAGAACTGCTCGCGCAGCTCGTCCTCGTTGGTGACGATCGCGCCGCCGACGACGTCGGAGTGACCGCCGAGGTACTTGGTGGTGGAGTGCAGCACGATGTCCGCGCCGAGCGACAGCGGGTTCTGCAGGTACGGCGTCGCGAACGTGTTGTCGACGACCAGCCGGGCGCCGGCGTCGTGCGCGACCCCGGCCAGCGCGGCGATGTCGGCGATGCCGAGCAGCGGGTTGGTCGGCGACTCGCACCAGATCAGCTTGGTCTCGGGCCGGATCGCGGCGCGCACCTCGTCGAGGTTGCCCAGGTCCGCGACCGTGTGCTCGACGCCCCAGAGGCTGAGTACCTTGTCGATCAGGCGGAACGTGCCGCCGTACGCGTCGTTGCCGAGCACGAGGTGGTCGCCGGGGCGGAGAGTGCTGCGCAGCACGACGTCGGACGCGGCCATGCCGGACGCGAAGGCGAGGGCGTGGCGGCCGCCTTCCAGCGAGGCCAGTGCCTCCTCCAGCGCGCTGCGGGTCGGGTTCGCGGTGCGCGAGTACTCGAAGTCGCCCTCACGGGTCCCGCCCACGCCGTCCTGCGCGTAGGTCGAGGTCTGGTAGATGGGCACGATGACCGCGCCGGTGCGGGGGTCGGGCTTCTGACCGGCGTGGATCGCGCGAGTCTCGAATCCCAATTCGGAGTAGTCGTCCACCATCCGTTCAGCGTACGGCCCGGCCCGGGCATTCCCGTCAGGTGGGATATATCTCAGGCCTGACGCTCGAATCGCGGGAGCCCGCACCACCGCGCGGCCGGCGCCGAGATCGCCAGCGCGAGGGTGGCGACGGCGGGCGGCAGTACCACGAGCAGCGCCAGGACCCCGCCTGCGACCAGGCCACCGGGACCGACGTCGAGGGACGCCAGTCCCGTCGCCGACAGCAGCAGCGACGTCAGCGTCGCGACGATCGCCGTCGTGCTGCCGACGATGCAGCCCAGCCTGCCCAGGGGGTCACGGCGCAGCAGCAGGACTCCGCCGGGCAGGAGGGCGGCCGTGAGCAGCAGGCCGACCACCGCGTGAACGGCGGTGCGGGCCGCGTCGTCCGGGAACCGGAACAGCGTGACGACGTCCAGGAGCAGTCCCGCCAGGTAGAGCAGCCCGCCGAGCAGGGCGAGGCCGCCGGCGGCGCGCGCCGTCCCGGCGTCGTCGATCGTGATCACGGGGCCCGAGGATAGGGCCCCGGCTCACCAGGTCCGTGACGTGTACGCGCCCTGGCCGCTGAACACCGGCAGCGTGGGCGTGCTGCGGTAGCGCAGGTACCGGAAGGTCGGCGGCAGGAACGCGAGCACCAGCACGAGGACCGCGAGCCCGGCGAGGCCCACCCGGTCGACCATGGCGAGGCCACCGTGCGTGAACATCGCGTCGACGTATCGGGCGAGCGGTACCCCGGCCGAGAGCGGCTCGACCAGCAGGGCGCCGATCGCCAGCAGCGCGCCGACCCCGAGCAGGATCGCGCCGGCGGTCGCGCGGAACAACGTCGCGAGCGAACCGAGCAACAGCACGAGACCGGCAACGAGAAAGCCGGCCAGATCGACGAGAACCAACGCGGGCAGCATGCCGAGGCTGAATTCGGCGGGCATGTCGAGAAAGATCTTGACCGGCACGAAACCCGCGGCGACCGCGGCCGGTAAACCGAGCACCCCGGCCAGCACCGCCGTTACTCCGGACGGCCTAGCGGATGAATACGAATGCGAATGCGCTACCGGGTAACCGCGTGGACCGGTCACAACTCCCCCATCAACAGAGCACGAGTCGACGGCGCTCACCCTAGTCGGGAAAAGTGGAAGGAGTCAGGAAAAAGATCGGAATTCGGCCGGACGGCGGAACCCAAGATCATTTTCCTGCGGTAGCGGCAGAAATCCTGTCACGCGATCGCGGCGAGCGGTTTAGCCACCGGTTGTCCTATTCGGACAATTGCGTGTCCGGCTATAAATGCAGCGTGCCCCGGAGCCGAATTGGCTCCGGGGCACGAAAACGGTGTTCACCAAGATCCGGTCAACTTCCGACAACACCCGGGACGACCGCCGGAAGGCGAGTCACGGTGTGTGCTGCCGGTCAACCCGAACGGCTCAGTGTCACCACTGCTGCGGGGGCTGGCCCGGCTGGCCGAACCCACCGTTGGGCGGACCCTGCTGCTGCGGCGGCTGACCCCAGCCCTGCGGCGGCTGACCCGGCTGCTGGCCCGGCTGCTGCGGGTAGCCGTGCGGCGGCTGGCCCGGCTGACCGAAACCACCCGGCTGCTGGGGCTGCTGCGGCTGCTGGGGGAACCCACCGCTCGACGGCTGCGGGAACCCGCCACTGGCCGGGTTGGGACCGCCCGGCTGGCCGTAGCCCGGGGGCGGGCCGTAACCCTGCGGCGGCTGGCCGAAGCCCTGCGGCGGCGGACCGGGCTGCCCCGGCTGGTGGCCGAACCCGGGCTGCTGCGGGCCACCGAACCCGGGCGGCGGACCGCCGAAGCCCTGGTTCGCCGGCCCGGCGGGCGCGGCACCGCCGGCCCCGAGGCCGACGAACTGCGCGGTCGCCGGGATGAGCCCGAGCACACCGACGATCAGGATCAGGATGCCGCAGATCATCGGCGGGATGCCGATGCCCGTCGCGCTGTCGATGTTCGCCCCGAGGCCCTTGAGCTTGTCGAGGTAGTCGGAGCTCGGCGTGGTCCCGGTGAGGATCAGGACCGAGAACAGCGTGACCAGCGCGCCGCCCGCGGCGACCGCGATCGGCAGGATCTTCTTGATCGACGCGGGCAGCCGCCCGGCGATCGCGAGCCCGACCCCCGCGGCCAGCGCGACGAGGCTGAAGACCAGCAGCAGGATCACGTACAGCCACAACGTGCCCGAACCGACCGTGCCCGCGTCGTCCAGGAACTTGTCGACCTGGTCGGCGGGCGCGCCGTCGAACAGCTTCGAGTAGTCACTGGCGTCGCCGAAGTACACGAAGGCGAAGATCAGCGAGAGGAGGCCCAGCAGGGCCACGACGCCACCGGCGATGTAGCCGAACATCCCGTTGCCGCCGCCGGCCGAAGGCGGGCCGAACTGCGGCGGGCCGCCGAACCCGGGCTGCTGCGGACCGCCGAACCCGGGCGGGCCACCGAAGCCCTGCGGCGGCTGGCCCGGCTGACCCGGCTGGCCGAAGCCGCCCGGCTGCTGCTGGCCGTAGCCGCCAGGCTGGCCGTAACCACCCTGCTGCTGGCCGAAGGCCGCGGCCGGGTTGTCGGCCGCGCTCGGCGGCGGGGTGTACGGGATCGACGGCGGCGGCTGGGAACCCGGCGGGACCAGCTGCGTGGACTCCCCGACCGGGGCGTCACCGCCGGCCGGGTTCACCCACTGCGTCGCGTTCGCGTCGACCGGGGGCAGCGCCTGAGTAGCGCCCGCCCCGCCCTCACCCGGCCGGGTGGGCTGGACGACCTGCGTCGGCTCCGGCGTCTCTCCGAACGGAGAACCGCCCTGTGGCTGACCGGGCTGCACGACCTGCGTCGGCTCCGGACTACCGAACGGGTTGTCCTGCTGCGGCTGGGGGCCACTCGGCGGGCCTTGAGGTGGCTGGCCGCCACCCCACGGCTGGTTCGGTGGCTGCGGTGCACTCATGTGGGTCTTGAACCCCCTTGACGAGGACGCGAAAGTGTTCTATTTGCGCCCACGCTATCGGATCACCCGGCGGGGCGCTCGTAACGCCCCGGCCGGGTCCGCCGATTAAGATTCTTCTCGGCTCGAGTTCACCGGCCGGCCAGGAAACCCAGCAGGTCGTGCCGCGTGACGACGCCGGCGGGCTTGCCGTCGACCAGCACGAGCGCGCCGTCGGCCCCTTCGAGCGCGGTCATCGCGGAACCCACCTGCTCACCTCCGCCGATCGTCGGCAGCGGCGGCGACATGTGCCGGTCGAGCCGGTCGGCCAGCTGCGCCTTGCCGGTGAACAGCGCTTCGAGCAGGTCACGCTCGTTGACCGCGCCGACGACCTCGGCCGCCATCACCGGCGGCTCCGCGCTGACCACGGGCATCTGGCTGACGCCGAACTCGGCCAGGATCGCGATGGCCTCGGCGACCGTCTCGTTCGGGTGCGAGTGCACCAGGGCCGGCAGCTGCCCGCTCTTCTTCGTCAGGACGTCCGCGACCGTCGCGCCCGAGGAGTCCGGGGGCAGGAAGCCGTAGGAGGACATCCAGGTGTCGTTGAAGACCTTCGTCAGGTAGCCGCGGCCGCCGTCGGGCAGCAGCACGACCACGACGTCGTCCTCGGTGAGGCGCTCGGCGAGCTTCAGCGCGGCCGCGACGGCCATCCCGCAGGAGCCGCCGACCAGCAGGCCCTCTTCGAGCGCGAGCCGGCGGGTGACCTGGAACGAGTCGGCGTCGGAGACCGGGATGATCTCGTCGGCGACGTTGCGGTCGTAGGTCTCCGGCCAGAAGTCCTCGCCGACGCCTTCGACCAGGTAGGGGCGGCCGCTGCCGCCGGAGTAGACCGAGCCCTCCGGGTCGGCGCCGACGACCTGGACGGCGCCGTCGCTGACCTCCTTGAGGTACTTGCCGGTGCCGGAGATCGTGCCGCCGGTGCCGACACCCGCGACGAAGTGGGTGATCTTCCCGTCGGTCTGCTTCCACAGCTCCGGGCCGGTGGAGAGGTAGTGGCTCTCCGGGTTCTGCGGGTTGGCGTACTGGTTGGGCTTCCAGGCGCCGTCGATCTCGCGGACCAGGCGGTCGGAGACGTTGTAGTAGGAGTCCGGGTGCTCGGGCGCGACCGCGGTCGGGCACACCACGACCCGGGCGCCGTACGCCTTGAGCACGTTGCGCTTGTCTTCGCTGACCTTGTCCGGGCAGACGAAGACGCACTGGTAGCCCTTGCGCTGGGCGACCATGGCCAGCCCGACGCCGGTGTTGCCGGACGTCGGCTCCACGATCGTGCCGCCCGGGCGCAGGGCACCGGACTTCTCGGCCGCTTCGATCATCCGCAGCGCGATCCGGTCCTTGACCGAGCCACCCGGGTTCAGGTACTCGACCTTGGCCAGCACGAGCGGCTTGAGCCCCTTGGTCAACGAGTTCAGCTTGACCAGCGGGGTGTTGCCCACGAGGTCTGCGATGTGCTCTGCGTACTCCACGACCGTCAGCCTAAACGGCCTACCGGTGGCGTTGTCCACCCAGCACGGAGCAGACCCGGGCGGACTCCGGGTGCGCGTCGGGTAGTGACGGGGCGTTGTGCGCGAGGTCGGGCCGTTCCGGCGCCGGCGTGTCGCTAAGCCACCAAGCCGCTAACCGGTGCCGATCCCGGACCCGAGGGTCGCTGCACGCTGAGCCGTCATCCCGTCCCGGAGATCCCGCCCGGCGCTGCGCGCGGTGCGGAAACCCATCGGAGTCAGGAAGGCCCAGCAAGTGCGTCGACGTTCGGCGTTCACCGGTTCACCTCCCCCGTTCCGGAATGACGAAGCTCTTTCCGGGGCCGATTCTATCGGGCGCCGGGATCACGCGGTTCACCCTTTCGAGTCAACCGGGTCCGGTCCGGATTGCCGTCGATCGGGCGCTCTTCCCAGTCCTGGGGCCAGGTCCTGGCGGGCCCGGGCACCGCCTCGGCCCCGGCGAGCCGCGCCACGGTCTTCGTGCCGAAATCGACCGGACCAGCGAAAACGGCACCGTTGAACGAGTCCTTCCTCCCACCGAAAACCGTGCCGCGAAAATCGAGAAGGCCGATGAACTCCGCTTGGTTGAAGTCGGCTTTGGTGCCGAATTCGGTGCCGCGGAAGGACGTGAGCTCGTAAAACTTCGCGCCGAAGCACACGATCGACCGGATCGAACAGTGCGAGAGGGTCAGCCCGACCAGCGTCGCCCCGGAGAAGTCCAGGTCGACGTCCGGCCAGAAACCTTCGTTCGGTTGTTCGACGGATCCGGTCCGCAGGTGCAGCATCAGGATGCGCTGCGCGGTCTTGCGGACCTGCAGCTCCTCGATGTCTTCCCCCTCGGCGTCGTAGGGCATCCGCAGGTACGCGCAGAGGACGTTGACGATGGTCTGCCGGTGCGGCGGGTAACCGCCGGCGAGCCGTTCGAGCGAGTACAGCCCGGCGAGCCGGACCGGCGCCTTGTCGCTGCCGAGCTGGTCGGCGGCCTTGCTGTAGATCTCGGTGACCCGGCGTTCGGTGGCGTCGTGGTCCTTCTGCACGAGATCCAGCTCCGCCGACCGCTGGCGCCGCGCGGCGAGCAGCAGGGCGGCGGCGCCCCCGGTCCCGACGACGATGTTGGCGGCGGTCTTCAGGGCCTCCAGCCGCGCGGAGTCCTCGGGGCGGCCGCCGCCGAGCAGGGTGAGCAGCAGCGTCGCGGCGACGCCCGCCACGACCAGCAGCCCGGCTCCCCAGAGCAGGATCGTCCTCGTGCCCAGCACCCGCGTCTCGGTCCCCACGGGGTGATCCTGCCAGGCGTCGTGTTGCCTTGGTCGCGTTCGGCTTTGCGACCGGGGCCACAGGCGGCACTATGGTGAGCAACCGCTTAGCTCGCGATACGAGGATGTGTCACGTCATGCCTGAAGCCGTCATCGTCTCCACCGCGCGCTCGCCGATCGGGCGGGCCAACAAGGGCTCGCTGGTCAGCATGCGACCCGACGACCTGACCGTGCAGATGATCCAGGCGGCACTGGCCAAGGTGCCGCAGCTCGACCCCGCCGACATCGACGACCTGATGCTGGGCTGCGGCCTGCCGGGCGGCGAGTCCGGGTTCAACATGGGCCGCGCAGTCGCCGTCGAGCTCGGTTACGACCACCTGCCCGGCTGCACCATCACGCGCTACTGCTCGTCGAGCCTGCAGACCACCCGGATGGCGTTCCACGCGATCAAGGCCGGCGAGGGCGACGTCTTCATCTCGGCCGGCGTCGAGACCGTGTCGCGGTTCTCGAAGGGCAGCTCGGACTCCTGGCCGGACACCCACAACCCGCTGTTCGCCGACGCCGAGCACCGGACGGTGGCGACCGCCGAGTCCGGCACCGACTCCTGGACCGACCCGCGTTCCGCCGGCGACGTCCCCGACGTCTACATCGCGATGGGCCAGACCGCCGAGAACCTGGCGCGGCTGAAGGGCGTCACGCGCGAGGACATGGACGAGTTCGGCGTCCGCTCGCAGAACCTGGCCGAGAAGGCCATCGCGGACGGCTTCTGGGCCAAGGACATCACCCCGGTGACGCTCCCGGACGGCACAGTCGTCTCGAAGGACGACGGCCCCCGCGCGGGCGTCACCGTCGAAGGCGTCTCGGGCCTGAAGCCGGTGTTCCGCCCGGACGGCCGCGTCACGGCGGGCAACTGCTGCGCACTGAACGACGGCGCGGCGGCGCTGGTCGTCATGTCCGACACGAAGGCGCGCGAGCTGGGCCTGACGCCGCTGGCGCGCATCGTCTCGACGGGCGTCACGGGTCTTTCGCCGGAGATCATGGGGTACGGCCCGGTGGACGCGTCGAACCAGGCGCTGTCCCGCGCCGGCCTGTCGATCGGCGACATCGACCTGGTGGAGATCAACGAGGCGTTCGCGGCGCAGGTCATCCCGTCGTACCGCGACCTGGGCATCGACGTCGACCGCCTGAACGTCAACGGCGGCGCGATCGCGGTCGGCCACCCGTTCGGCATGACGGGCGCGCGCATCACGTCGACGCTGATCAACTCCCTGCAGCACCACGACAAGCAGTTCGGCCTGGAGACGATGTGCGTGGGCGGCGGCCAGGGCATGGCGATGATCATCGAGCGCCTCTCCTGACCCGCTGACCCTTCGACGGCGAAGGCCACCACCGGAAGTCCGGTGGTGGCCTTCGCCGTGTCCGGAGGGTCGACACGCGTGATTCAGAGGTCGACACGCGTGATTGAAGGGTCGACACGGCGAATCCTGGCCGGCGGAGCCGTGTCGACCCTCTGATCACGCGTGTCGGCTCGCCAATCACGCGTGCCGACCCGCTGATCACGTCGCGAAGGTGATCCGGAGGGTCGGCTCGCGTGCCTGGGCGGTCGGCTCGCGTGCCTGAAGGGTCGGCTCGCGTGATTGAAGGGTCGACACGGCGAATCCCGGTCCGCGGAGCCGTGTCGGCTCGCCAATCACGCGTGCCGACCCGCTGATCACGTCGCGGAGGTGATCCGGAGGGTCGGCTCGCGTGTCTGGGCGGTCGGCTAGTGGACCATCACCGGTGGGGTGATCTCGTCGCCGTCTTCCGACGGGGCTGTCGGGAGGGCCGGGCGGGACTTCGGGAGGAAGAACGCCGGGATCAGGCACAGCGACACCAAGACCAGGGACCACACGAACGTCGTCGAGAAGGCGTCCGCCGCCAGGCCTGTTGCCGCGGTGTGGGACTGCGGGCTCAGGATGGCCGCCGTGGCCGCCAGCTGGCCCTGGGCCGTCGGGACGCCGAACTTGCCCGCCAGCAGGGCCGCGAGGATCGTCGCCATCACCGCCGAGCCGATCGCGCCCGCGGTCTGCTGGACGATGTTCGTCGCCGTGGACGCGCGGGCCATGTCCTTTGGCTGCAGCGTCTGCAGCGCCGACGTCGTGATCGGCATCATCGTGCAGCCCATGCCGAGGCCCATCACGAACAGCGCCGACAGCAGGACCGGGTACGGCGTGGTCGCGGTGACCTGGGTCAGCATCGCCATCGAGCCGACGATCAGCACCAGGCCCGGCAGCACGATCTTCCGCGCCCCGACCTTGTCGGCCAGCCGCCCGGTGATCGGCATCATGATCATCGCGCCGAAGCCCTGCGGGGCCAGCAGCAGCCCGGCGTGCAGCGTGGTTTCGCCGCGCACCAGCAGGAAGTACGTCGGCAGCAGCATCATCCCGCCGAGGAACGCGACGAAGAACAGCGACATCGTCACCATCGCGACCGTGAACGTGCGGTTCTTGAACAGCCGCAGGTCCACCAGCGGGTTCGGCACCTTCAGCGCGCGCACCACGAACCCGGCCAGCAGCACCAGCCCGGCCAGCGCCGGCAGCCACACCTCGACGGCGCCGATCCCGCCCGCGGACGGGATCTTCGAGACACCGAAGATCAGCGCCGCCAGGCCGGGCGAGACCATCAGCATGCCGACGAAGTCGAAGCGGCCGGACGGCTCCGGGGCGTCCTTCGGCAGCAGCCGCCACGACAGCAGCAGCGTGACGACGCCGATCGGCACGTTGATGAAGAAGATCCAGCGCCAGCTCACCGCGTCGACCAGCCAGCCGCCGAGGATCGGGCCGCCGATCGGGCCCAGCAGCATCGGCACGCCGAGCACCGCCATCACGCGCCCGATCCGCTGCGGGCCCGCCGCGCGGGTCATGATCGTCATGCCGCACGGCATCAGCATGCCGCCGCCGAAGCCCTGCAGGACGCGGAACAGGATCAGCGTTTCGATGTTCCACGCCACGCCCGCGAGCATCGAGCCCGCCAGGAACAGCACGATCGCGATCATGTAGAGCCGCTTGGTGCCGAACCGGTCGGACGCCCAGCCGGTGACCGGGATCACGGTGGCGAGCGCGAGCAGGTACCCCGTGGAGACCCACTGGATGACGTCGAACGACGTCGAGAACTCGATGGTGAGCTTCTGCAGCGCGACGTTGACGACCGTGGTGTCCAGGATCGCCATGATGGCGCCGAGGACCACCACGGAGGCGATCTTCAGCACCCCGGCGTCGAGCGCGTCACCCTGCGGCGCGGTGGCCGTACTTTCCGTTGACATAAGGAACAATTCCCCCAGTTGGTGGTTTCCTGCGCGAGGGTACCGGGGGCCACCGACAAAAAACGTCTCAGCAGATGCTGTCCGTCGGGACGGGGTTGGACAGCCCGAACAGCGGCCGCAGCTTCAGCCCGATCCAGGTGCCGCCGAGCGCGAAGACGCCCCACAGCCAGCCGTGCAGGCTGCCGGTGGAGATGCCGCCGAGGTACGCGCCGATGTTGCAGCCGCCGGCCATCCGCGCGCCGACGCCCATCATGATCCCGCCGAGCACCGCCGCGACGGCCGTGCGCCACGGGATCGAGCTGTGGATCTTCCACGCGCCCGCGGCCGCGGCGGCCACCGCGGCGCCGATCATGATCCCGATGTCGGTGAGGCTGTTCTTGTCCTTCCAGATCGGGTTGGCCAGCGATGTCGCATTGGACTTCTGCTGCCAGAACTCCCAGCTCTCCGGGTGCAGCCCGAACACCTGCAGGATCTTCGCGCCCCACAGCGAGAACGCGCTGGTGACGCCCCAGATCCCGCCCGAGACGAGGAACACCGCACCGGCGAGCACGCCCAGCACGACCGCGCCGACCAGCATCGGCCACGAGCCGCGGAAGACCCGCGCGAAGCCGCGCGCGGTCGGCACGACGTCGGCGGGCGGCGGTGTGCGGCGGCGCTGCACCGCGCGGGTGACCAGCACGATCCCGGCGAGCACGGCGATCGTGATCGCCCACGAGCCGAACCAGCCGACGTGGTCGGCCAGCAGCACGCCCTTGAGCTCGGGCCAGCCGCTGAGCACCGGGTACGCCCAGGTGTAGAGCACCGACCCGGTGATGAACCCGCCCAGCGTCAGCACGATCGTCGACTGCCCGGAGCCGACCGCGAACAGCGTGCCGGACGCGCACGCGCCGCCGAGCTGCATGCCGATCGCGAAGAGCGTCGCGCCGACGAAGAGGGCGAGCCCGAGCGGGCTCGCCGTCGGCGCGGGTTTGCTGCCGAACAGCCCGGTGCCGGTGCCGGCGATCAGCGCGATGAGCGTCGCGGCGGTGCCGAGCAGCACGGTGTGGGCCCGCAGGCCCTGGCCGTTGCCGACCGCGATCAGCTGCCGCCACGCCGAGGTGAAGCCGAAGCGCGAGTGGAACAGCGCGAGCCCGAGGCCCAGGCCGAGCAGCAGGAGGACGCCGAACTTGGCGCCGTAGCTCGCCCAGACGTACCAGGTCAGGCCCACCGCCAGCACGCCGGCGACGGCCAGCGGCACCGCGCGGACGGGCTCTTCCGGCTGCGGCACGGGTGCGGCGCAGGAGGTGGGGAACTCGAGGAACTTCTTGTCACCGGCCGGGGATTCGGTCGTCGCCACCAGTACTCCAGGCTTGGGTCGGCGGAGCAGGACGATCAAAGTTAGGTCCGGTGCCGGGTCCGCCGCAGCTCGTCGCACAGTGTGGGACGAACGGATCAACCACGGTTACGCCGAAGGCCCCCTCGCGGGCACGCGAGGAGGCCTTCGACGGGCTGAGAACTATCTACTTCTTCGCCTTGAAGCACATCGTCAGTGCGGGCTGCGGGTACGCCACGGCGATGACGTCCTGGCTGTCACCGCAGGCGTTCTTGTCGGCCTGGCCTTCGACGACCTTCACGACCTCGGCTTCACCGCTCGGGTCGCTGCACGGCACCTTCTTGTAGCCCTCGGTCTTGGAGGTCAGGTTCGCCAGGCAGTCCCCCTGCTTGGCGTTGACCATCAGGCACAGCTTGTAGGAGCTGCGGCCCGTGACGGAGTAGGTGTCGTACGGCGACTCGATGCCACCCGGGCACTCGTCGCTCGCGCTGTCGAGCTTGGCGCCGATCTTCACGTTCGCGTTCACGTCGGCGCAGTCGGCCTTGACCGGGTCGTCGCCGCCCGTGGTGAACTGGGTGATCGTCAGGCAGTCGCCGACGGCGGAGCTGCCCGGCGACTTGGCGAAGTTGATGATCGCCAGCGTGCCGCCGACGACCACGATCACCGCGACGATCGCGAGGCGGATCCAGAGTGCCTTCGACTTCTTCGGCGCGACGGGCGGCGCGGGCGGGTAACCGGGCTGGCCGAACTGGCCGGGCTGCCCGGGCGGCGGCCCGTACTGGCCCGGCTGCCCCTGGACCGGCTGGCCCTGGGGCGGCGTGCCGTACTGCGGCTGCGGCTGGCCCTGCGGCGGCGTGCCGTACTGCGGCTGGCCATACTGCTGCTGCGGCTGGCCGCCGGGAGGCGGCCCGTAGGGATCGGGCTGACCCACCGGCTGCTGGCCCCCGGGGGCCGGAGGGGGAACGCTCACTGTGAACCTCACACATGTGAAATAAGAGAACCGACCGGCACATCAAACACGCAGTGTGATCAGCATCCGCAGCGGGGTCCACGTATGGGGCATTAACCGACAGAAAGGGCGCCCCGTTGATTACGGAGCGCCCTCAATGCGGAACTGTGAGCCAGATTACTCGCGGAGGTACGACAGCAGCCGCAGGATCTCCAGGTACAGCCAGACCAGGGTCGTCATCAGGCCGAAGGCGACGTACCAGGCCCACTTCGACGGCACGCCCTCGCGGATCATCCGGTCCGCCTGGTCGAAGTCGAGCAGGAAGCTGAACGCCGCGATGCCGATGCAGACGATGCTGAAGATGATGGCGATCGGGCCGCCGTCACGCAGCGGGTTGAAGCCGAAGGCCACCGCGCTGATCAGGTTGAACAGCATGAGGATCGCGACACCGACGACGGCGCCGACGATCCACTTGGTCAGCTTCGGGGTGACCTTCACGGCGCCGGTCTTGTAGACCACCAGCATGCCGATGAAGACACCCATCGTGCCGATGATCGCCTGCAGCGCGATACCCGGGTAGATCACTTCGAACACGCCGCTCACCGCGCCGAGGAAAAGACCTTCGGCGGCCGAGTAGACGAGCGTCAGCGGCGCGCTCGCCTTCTGTTTGAAAATGATCACCAGCGAGATCACGAGCCCGACGACCAGGCCGCCGAGCATCGCCCCGATGAGCGCGCCGGGCAGCCGGCCGGTGTCGGCCAGCTGGTTCTGCGCCCAGATCGCGGTGACGATCCCGACGAGCAGCGTCACGCCGAGGCTGATGCCCGTCTTGACGACGACGTCGTCGACGGTCATGGGGCGGTCGCCCTCGTTGGCGGAGACCTGTCCCGGGCCGTACCCGGGCACGCCACCCTGGGGCTGGTTGAAGCCCACCGGGGGGCCGTACTGGCCGTAAGTCTGAGTTCCGCCCTTTGGCAGGTTGCGGAACGCCGGGTTGCTACTGGAACGCACCTGATCCTCCTGGATCTGCTGCTCTGTGAATCAACGCTGCGTGAATCAAGGCTGCATAGGGTCCAACGACCGCCGGGGACGCGCGGTTCCCGTCGAGTAAAGACAACTTTACTCGACGTCTGATCAGCGGTCTTCGCGCACACCGTATGCGACGGACGCCACGACCGTTCACCGACAGGCACCCGATGGACGCTAGACATTCTGGACCCTGCGGCGAGACGCTCACCTCACGTGGTCGGTTCTTCACCGAAAGCGTGCCTGGGTTGTGATCAAACGTGTGACCTGCGACGACGCCCCCGACGTCGGCGCGGACCAGCGAAGGAGCCGACACACCATGGTGTGGTCCCCGAACCCCCGCGCGGGTCGTCGCGCGCTCACCAGCCTGATCGCCGTGGCCCTGCTGGGTGCGCTCTCGGTGACCGTCGGCGCCCCGGCGGCGTCGGCGGCGTCACAGGAGGGCATCGGCTACGAGGTCAAGCCGGGCCAGCCGATGAACCCGACACCGAGCCGCAACTGGCTGGGCTCCTACATCGTCGGCGGGCAGCAGGTGTTCTGCGTGAGCTTCCAGCTCAAGGCCCCGAACACCGACGAGGAGTACAAGCCGGGTGACGAGCTGCTGACGAAGTGGGGCACGAAGCTGCCCGCCGACCAGGCGGCGAACATCTCCTACCTGCTGCTGCGCTACGGCGACACGAAGAAGCCCGAGGAGGCCGCGGCGCTCGCGCACCTGCTGCACTCCTGGACGGCCGCACCGCGCTCGGCCGCCGACCTCGACCCGTCGCTGACCGCCGACAAGATCGGCTACGACGCGGACTTCCACCTGGGCAAGCTGCCCGCGGACGCGAAGGCCGCCGTGGACCGGCTGACGACCGAGGCCGAGACGAACCGCGGCCCGTGGACCGCGTCGGTCACCGCGCCGAAGGACGACCAGCACGTCGGCACGCCCGGCGAGTGGACGGTGACGGTCAAGAACGCCAAGGGCAAGGGCGTCGCCGACGTCGACGTGAAGCTGACGGCAACCGCTGCCACCCTCGCCGAGGGCACGGACACCACGGCGGACGCGGGCAACTCGAGCCCGCAGGCCGCGGCGAAGGACGTCACCCTCAAGACCAGCGCGGACGGCACGGTGAAGGTCTCGCTGACGCCGACCGGCGACAAGCCGGCGCTGGCCGCGTCGCTCACCGCGCCCGCCGACCGGCCGTACGTGCGGGCGCCGGTGAACACCGGTGTCCAGCGGGTCGTGTCGACCGGCGGCGAGAAGGAACTGACCGCCGAGGGCGTCGTCGCCGTCGCGAAACCGGGCGCGGTGCAGGTGAGCAAGGTGGACGCGGACAGCGGCAAGGGCGTCGGCGGGGCGGTCCTGCGGATCACCGGCGCGGACAAGACGACGGCCGCGCTCGACCAGGACGGCAAGCCGCTGAACGGCGCCGACGGCAAGCCCGCCGTCGTCACCACCGACGGCAAGACCGGCGCCGTCACCGTCGAGAACCTGCGGGCCCCGCAGGACGTCTGCGTGGTCGAGGTCAGCGCGCCGCCGGGCTACACGAACGCGTTCGACCCGAAGAACCCGCCGTCGGCCTGCGGGAAGATCGAATCCGGCAAGACGCTGGCGCTGACGGTGTCGAACAAGCCGAACGAGGTCCCGCACGCCATCCCGGCGGGCGGCCCGCCGACCGTGCTGGCCCAGGGCGCGGTCGAAACCAGCTACTCGACGGCCGGTGTCGCCGGGCTCGGCCTGCTCGCCCTGGTGGGGTCCGCGTTGGTCGGTCTCGCCGCGCGGCGCGCCTCGCGCAGGTAACGCCGTGACCGGAAGAGGCAAGCTGCTCGGCGGTTTCGCGGTGGGCGTCGTGACCGTGCTGGCCGTCGAGGTCGCCACCGGGGTGGTCGACGCGCCGCCGGCGACCACCGTCGTCGCGGGAGTCGCGCAGCCGGTGCCCGTGGCCGGGCGGGCGCCGGGCGGGGCACCGTCCTCGGCGGCCCCTTCGTCTCCGCCTCCGTCGTCCGCGCCTCCACCGGCTTCGACGACCGCGGCGGCGCCGGCGGCGGAGACCCCGAGGGCGTCCGCGCCGCAGGAGCCCGGCACCGTCCGGCTGCCCGGCGGCGGCACGGCGACGCTGGTGCGCAAGGAACTCGGGCCGAACGCCGAGCTGCCGATCCCCGCCGACCTCGGCCAGGCGACCTGGTGGGGTGCCGAGCTGGACGCCGCAGGCGGGGCGAGCGTGTTCGCCGGCCACGTGAACTGGCGGGGCGCGACCGGGCCGTTCGCCGAGCTGTGGACCGACCGCATCGGCGGCGACGTGTCCATTGTGGACAGCACCGGCAAGGCCTGGCGCTACCGCGTCTCCCAGCTGGTCACCGTGCACAAGAACGACCTGCCCGCGCGGGCCGCCGACCTGTTCGGCCAGTCCGGCCCGCACCGGGTGGTCCTGGTGACCTGCGGGGGCCGCTGGGTCGGCGGTTCGGACGGTTACGAGGAGAACCGCGTCGTCATCGCGGACCCCGTCTAAGTTACTCGTGGGTAACATCACGTGGCGCCACGGTGGTCAGTGACGCCCGGATGCAGCAGAATGCCCAGGGTCAGGCAGGGCTGCGAGAGGTGAGGCGACGATGGCGACGTTCTTGGTGACCGGGGCGACCGGACTGATCGGGCGCCAGTTCACCCGGCGGCTGCTCTCCCGCCCCGACGACGACCGCGTCGCGCTGCTGGTGCGCGCGTCGAGCAAGGCCAAGCTGGCCGCGCTGGTCGACCAGTGGCCGCACTCCGACCGCGTCACGCTGGTCACCGGCGACCTCGGCGAGCCGCTGCTCGGCGTGTCCGAGAAGGACCGCGAGGACCTGCGCGGGCACGTCGACCACATCGTGCACCTGGCCGCGCTCTACGACATCACCGCCGACGACGAGGCCAGCGTCAAGGCCAATGTGGACGGCACGCGCAGCGTCGTCGACCTGGCCGCCGACCTGCGCGCCGGCTGCCTGCACCACGTCTCTTCGGTGGCGGTCGCGGGCGATCACGACGGCGTCTTCACCGAGGAGATGTTCGACGCCGGGCAGCGGCTGATCACGCCGTACCACCGGACCAAGTTCGAGGCCGAGAAGATCGTCCGCGAGCAGACCGGGGTGCCGTGGCGGGTGTACCGGCCCGCCGTCGTCGTCGGGGACTCCGTGACCGGCGAGATGGACAAGGTCGACGGCCCGTACTACCTCTTCCCGGCCATCAGCAGGCTCGCCGGCCTGCCGGACCTGCCGATCGTCGGGCCCGGCCTGGGCGACACCAACGTCGTCCCGGTCGACTACGTCGCCAAGGCGCTGCTGGAGCTGGTGACCAAGCCCGGCCACGACGGCCAGACCTTCCACCTGGTCAACCCGGAGCCCCAGCCGGTCGTCTCGGTGTACAACGCCTTCGCGAAGGCCGCGGGCGCCCCGACGATCACCGTGCAGCTCAACGAGCGGTTCTCGAAGGGCATCGTCGGGCTGGTCAAGCTGTCCGAGCACATCCCCGGCTTCACCATCGCGCGCGACGCCGTCTTCGAGCGCCTCGGCATCCCGCCGGTGCTGCTGGAGACGATGGCGTTCCCGTCGGTGTTCTCCTCGACCGCGACGCGCAAGGCGCTCGCCGGCAACGTCGAGGTGCCGCGGCTGGAGGACTACGCGGCGACGCTGTGGCGGTACTGGCGCGAGCACCTCGACCCGTTCCGCGCGCGCAAGCACGGCCCGCGGGGCGAGCTGGACGGCCGTCGCGTGATCATCACCGGCGCGTCGTCGGGCATCGGCCGGGCGACCGCGCTGAAGGTCGCGGCGGCGGGCGGGGTCCCGCTGCTCGTGGCGCGCCGGCAGCACGAGCTCGAAGAGGTGCGCGACGAGATCATCGCGGCCGGCGGCACGGCGTCGGTGTACCCGGCCGACCTGACCGACGAGGACTCGGTGCACAAGGCCGTCGACGCGATGCTCGCCGAGCACGGCCGGATCGACATGCTGGTCAACAACGCCGGCCGGTCGATCCGCCGGTCGATCAAGCTGTCGTACGACCGGATGCACGACTACGAGCGCGCGATGGCGATCAACTACTTCGGCGCGGTCCGGCTGATCCTCGCGGTGCTGCCGCACATGTCCGAGCGGAAGTTCGGGCACATCGTGAACGTCTCGTCGATCGGCGTGCAGGGCATCGCGCCGCGCTTCTCGGCGTACGCGGCGTCGAAGGCGGCGCTGGACTACTTCTCGCGGATCGCGGCGACCGAGACGCACGGCGACGGGATCACCTTCACCACGATCCACATGCCGCTGGTGCGGACGCCGATGATCCGGCCGACGAAGATCTACGACGCGTTCCCGACGAAGTCGCCGGAGCAGGCCGCGGACATGGTGATGAAGGCGCTGCTCGAACGTCCCAAGCACATCGGCACGCCCGCCGGGCAGGCGATCGGGCTGGCCTACACGCTCACGCCGGGCCTCACCGACGCCGTCGCGTACCAGGGTTTCCGGATCTTCCCGGATTCGACCGCGGCGGGCGGTTCGGGCCAGCTCAAGATCGGACGTGGCGAGAAACACCTCTCGCGCGCGGCGATGGCGCTCGCGCGGCTGTCCCGCGGCTTCCACTGGTAACTCAGAGTTTTCCGGGTACGGCCGTTCCGGCGACGCGCCGCCACGTCCGCGACACGTGTTGGTGATTTGTTAAGCCGGACGGCGGAAGCGCAGCGTGCCCGGGTACGGTCGGGCCCATGGTTCCTGAGCGCGAGAATGCCGCAAGCGCCCTCAACGGCCTGCTCCCCCTCCGTCGCGAGTACACCCAGGCCTGGCACGGCTTCGACCGGAACGAGGTGCGCCAGTACCTCGACCACGTCGAGGCACAGCTGCGCCGCGTGGTCAGCGACCGTGACGCCGCGGTGGCGCAGACCGCCGCGGTCGCGCGCGAGCTGGAGTCCGTCCGCGGGCAGGTCGCGCAGCTGGAGGCGCGCGTCGAGGAGCTCAAGAAACCGCCGGAGCGGCTCGAGGACCTCGACGAGCGGATGCAGCGCACGGTGACGCTCGCGCAGGCCCGCGCGGACGAGATCGTCAAGCGCGCCGAAGCCGCCGCGGAGAAGACGTGGGCCGGCTCGACCGAGGCGTCGACGAAGCTGCGTGAGCGCTACACGCGGCTCGTCACGGAACTCGACAAGCAGGCCGACCTGCTCCATTCGGAGCACGAGAACGCGCTTTCCGAAACACGCGCGGAGGTGCAGCGGCTCACCGTCGAGGCGGCCCAGCGGCGGGAACTGCTCGACAACGAGGCGGAGCGCAAGCGCCGGAAGCTCGAGCGCGAGTTCGAGGCGTCCCAGGCGGCCCAGAAGGCGGCGCTGGAGAAGCACGTCGCCGACCAGCGCACGGCGAGCAAGAACCAGGCCGAGCGCCGCCTCGCGGAGGCGACCACCGAGGCGAAGCGCCGGCTCGACGAAGCCACCGGCGAGGCCAAGCGCCGGCTCGACGAGGCGACGACCCAGGCGGCCCAGCGCACGACGGCGGCGAACCGCAAGGTCGAGCGCCTGGCGGAGATCCGCGAGCAGGCCCGCAAGAGCCTGGCGGCCGCCGAGGACATCCTCAACCGCAGCGAGACGCAGCTGGCCACGCTGCCCGAGGAAGCCGTCATCCCGCAGGCGTCGAAGCTGGTGGGCGGCGACGAGCGCGGCGAGTCCCCGACGACCCCGGCCGCGCCGGTGGTCCCGGTGGTCCAGCCGTCGATCCCGGCCAAGACTCCGGTGCCCTCGGGGGCGACGAAGGCCGCGGTTCCCGTGAAGCAGGCGCCCCCGGCCGCGAAGCCGGGCAACAACGCCCCGGCGAAGCAGCACGGCCCGGCGACCCGCCCGGCGAACGGGAACGGCAACGGCGCCAAGCCGCTGTCCCCCGCGGCGGGCAAGCCCGGCTCCTGATCGTTTGATGTGCCGTGAAGGCCACCTTGAGGGACTCTAAGTCCCTCAAGGTGGCCTTCACGGCTTTCCGGGGTGCTACGCGCGTGCGGTGCGGGGCCAGGGGTTCGCGGACTCCAGCTGGGCCGCCAGGCCCAGCAGCAGCGATTCGCCGCCGGGTTTCGTGATCAGCTGGACGGACGTCGGCAAGCCTGACGAAGGAGCCCGGCTCACCGGGACCGAGATCGCCGGGTAGCCCGCGAGGTTCCACAGGCCCGTGAAGCCCGCCAGGCGCAGCGACGGCACCACGTTCGACGGCCACCGGCGCTCGTGCCACCGGCCCGCCTTCGCCGGCCAGTGCGAGAGCGTCGGCGTCATCAGGACGTCGTGGTCCGCGAAGAACTCCTCCGCCCGCGCGAGCCAGCGCTGCCGGGTGCGTTCGCGGATGAAGCCGGCCTTCTCGAACAGCTGCCCCAGACGGACGTGCGTGCGGGTCCGGCGCTGCAGCCGGGAGAAGTCGAAGTCGCGGGCCTGCTCGGCCGGGCCCGCGCACCAGCGGGCCGAGATGCCCAGGATCGCCGACACGGGGTACTTGGGCGCACCCGGCGCGACCGTGTGCCCGGCCGCCGTCAGCAGGTCCGCCGCCTGCGTCACCGCCGCGACCAGCTCGCGCGGGACGGGCGAGTGCAGCACCGGCACCGTCGTGGACGTCCCGATGCGCACCCCCGAAGGCGACGGCACGGTCGCCAGCGAAGGATCCGAAGCCAGCACCGAGAGCAGCACGGCCGCGTCGGCGACCGTCGTGGCCAGCGGCCCGTGCACCGACATGCCGAACCAGCCGCCTTCGGCCAGCCGGTCCGCGCCCGGCTTCAGCCCGACCAGCCCGCACATCGCCGCCGGCAGCCGGATCGAGCCGAGGCCGTCGGTGCCGTGGGCCAGCGGGACCAGCCCGGCCGCCACCGCCGCCGCGCTGCCGCCGGACGAGCCGCCCGAGACGTACGTCGGCTCCCAGGGGTTGCGGGCGATGCCGTCCGGGGTGTCGCTCATCGGCCAGATGCACAGCTCGGGCACGCGCGTCAGCCCGACGAGCACCGCGCCGGCCGCGCGCAGCCGGGCGGCGATCTCGCCGTCCTCACCGAACGGCGTGGACGGTCCCGCCACCGAGCCGTGCGACGCGAACTCCCCGGCGATCGCCGTGACGTCCTTGACCGCGACGGGCACCCCGGCCAGCGGCAGCGACGCCAGATCGGGCCGTGCGGCGACTTCGGCGGCTTCCGCCAGCGCCTCCTCGGCGCGCACCCGGCGGAACGCGCCGCTGTCGGCGGCCGCGATCCGGGCGAGGGCTTCCTTGGTCACCTGCACCGGATCGAGCGTCCCGGCCCGGACGGAGGCTGCGATCTCTGCGGCGGTCGACACCATGATCGCGACCCTAGTACTCCAGCCGTGGATCGTTGTAGCGAGTGAAGCCAGGCAAGGCGGACTTCACGGGCAGCTGGAACGGCCGGGCAAGCCGGTCGCCGTCGGTAGACTGGGCGTTCGGCACCGGACGAGGGGCGGCGGGCGTGGACTACGGCGACAAGCTCTTCTGGCTCTCGGTCCTGATCCAGCGGCGGTACGCGCAGATCTGCGCCGAACACGACCTGACCTCCTTGCAGGCCACGCTGCTGTGCGCGGTCAAGGACGAGCCGCGGCAGATGGCGTACCTCGCCACCGCGCTCGGCATGACCAAGAACGCGCTGAGCCAGCTCGTCGATCGCACCGAGCGGCGCCACCTGGTCAGCCGGGCGAGCTCGGAGCAGGACCGGCGGGTCATCATGCTCGGCGTGACGCCCACGGGGAAGGTCCTCGCCGAGGCGGTGTTCGCCGAGACCACCAAGCGCCTGCCCGACGTCGCGGAGAACCTCGGCGCCGACGGCCAGCGCGACCTCGAACGCCTGGCCACCGCCATCGTGGACGCGTCGGGCGTCTCGGCGTCCACCTCGTCCTGACACACCGCGCAGTCCTCCTGGGCACCCTCGCGCCTGGCGTTAGTTCACGGCATGAACTAGTATTGTTCATGCCGTGAACCAGTCCGGGTTCACGGCCTGCCCCAGCGAGAGGTGACGACATGAGCACGCGGGAAAACGGTGCGATCGCGGTCTTCGGTGCGACGGGACAGCAGGGCGGCGCGGTCGTCGACGCGCTGCTGGCCCGGGGAGCGCGGGTGCGGGCCCTCGTCCGCACCCCCGAGTCCGATCGAGCGCGGGCGCTGGCCGCCCGCGGCGTCGAGCTGGCGACCGTCCGGATCGACGACCCGGCGTCGACGGTCGCCGCGCTGGAGGCGGTCGACGCGTTCTCCTTCATGACCCCGGAGGCGAACAGCCTCGAGGAGATCGAGGAGGAGGTCCGGGTGGGCACCGCCCTCGTCGACGCGGCGGCCGCGGCGCGTGTGCCGCACGTCGTGTTCAACTCGGTCTTCGGAGCGGATCGCGAAACGGGCGTGCCGCACCACGACTCGAAGCACCGGATCGAGGAGTACCTGAAGCGTTCCGGCCTGAGGGCCACGATGGTTCGCCCGACCGCCTTCATGGAGAACTTCGCGACCGTGATGGCGCCGAGCCTGGAGGACGGGACGATCGTGCTGAGGCTGCCGCTGCCGGACGACGTCGCCCTGAAGATGATCTCGATCAAGGACATCGGCCAGGTCGCCGCCGCGATCCTGCTCGGCACCGCGGACGTGCCCGGCGGAGCCATCGAGGTCATCGGCGACGAGCCGACGGGCCCTGAGATCGCCGCCGCGTTCGGCGCGCGCGCCGGGCTGCCGTCACGCTACGAGGCCCTGCCGCTGAGCGTCCTCGGCAACGACCTCGACAGGGCGATGTTCCGCCAGTTCGCCAAGGCGTCCGAACACCCGTCGGACCTCGCAGCGGTGAAGGCGATCGAGCCGACCGGGATCTGGCCGGGTGGATCCGCTCCACCGGCTGGACCGCGCCCGCGGACCGGGTCCGTTCCTGATGCTCCGGCCCCCCGAAAGGCTCAGATCGCGCCCGCTCGCAGCGCGTAGGCGACGGCGTGGGCGCGGTTGTTGAGGCCGCAGCGGGTCATCAGGCCGTAGAGGACGTTCTTCACGGTCCGCTCGGAGTAGCACAGCTTCGCGGCGATCTCCTCGGTCCCGAAACCCTCGGCGACCAGCCGCAGCACGTCGCACTCGCGCGCGGCGAGCCCGGACAGAGTCAGCCCGTTCGGCTCGAGGACGTCCCGGCGCATCCGCTGGACCTGCGACAGCAGCGCCCCCTGCAGCCGCGGCGGCAGGTTCGCCGTGCCGTCGCCCGCCGCCAGCACCGCCGTGACCAGCTCGGCCCCGCCCGTCTCGCGGCGCGGCAGGATCGCCACGACGCCGCTCTCCAGCACCGCCATCAGGTCGCTCTCGCGGAAGTGCTCGACGACCAGCACGACGTGGGACGCCTTCGCCGCGCGGATCTCGCCCAGCACCGCCTCGGTGACGTGCTCCTCCATCACCAGCAGCACGTCGGGCACCAGGTCGGTGATCCGGAGATCCGGATGGGACTCCAGGAGGCTCACCGCGCCGGCGTGCGTGATCGGGTCCGAGGCGAGGACGGTCACTTCGACGGGCTTCATGGAAGCAGTGTGGACGGCGTGTCTTCACGCCCTCCCTATTCCGTCTTCACGCGCGGCTGAAGACGCTTCAGGAACCCGGCTCGTCGTAGCCGCGGGCCAGCTCGCCGAACGCGTCCCGCGCGCGGTCGAGGCAGTCCGGCATCCGCTCCGCGGCCTTGACCCAGTCGCGCTTGGCCTGCAGGTACCGCTCCCGCGCCTCGTCCGTCCAGCCCGCCAGCCCCGGCTCCACAGTGGACTCCAGCTCGGCGAGCAGCTCGCCGATGCCGCCGGTGATCGACCCCATCCGGTCGAGCACGAGATCGGCGAGGGTGAAGTCGAACCGCTGGCGGGACACCGTCACGTCCCGCCCGGCCCGCCGGACCGCTGCCGCGGCACCCGGCCGCCGGTGGCCTCCAGCAGCCACGCGAGCCGGGTGAGGATCACGTCGAACTCCTGCTCCCAGTCGTTCATCGCCTGGCCGAACCGCACCGAAGCCTCGCCGCGCCACGCCGCCTGCAGCGTCGCCATCTCGCTGTTGACGTCGCGGAGCTGGGAGTTCGCGGCCTCGATGGCGGACGCGAAACGCACGGCGGCGCGCTTCATGTCGTCCGTCGGCGCGGCTGAACTCATTCGTGGCTCCTCACGTGTCCGGCATCCGAGAGTGGCGTACCGGGCAGCCGAACGAAACCCCGCCCGACGGCCGTTGCCCGAATGTCCGCCATCCTTGCCTGGGGGTTCACGACCGCCGCGTATGCTCACCTGAGGCATCCGGCGCGTGACGATCCGTCAGCGCACGAAGGGAGACCGATGTCGGCTGCGGACAGCGCCGCACCGAGACTCCGCTTGCTCGGCCCTGTGCAGGCCTGGCAAGGCGAAACGGAGCTCGATCTCGGCTCCGCGCACCGTCGCACGGTCCTCGCCGCGCTGGCGATGAACCCGAACCGCACGGTCTCGCGCGAGGAGCTGATCGACGCCGTCTGGGGCGAGGCACCCCCGCAGAGCGCACAGGGTTCGATCTACACGTACGTCTCCGGGCTGCGGCGGGCGCTCGAGCCCGGCCGCGCCAAGGGTGCGGGCCCGCAGCTGCTCGCGTCGATCGGGTCCGGCTACTCGCTCTGCCTGGACGCCGAGGCGATCGACGTCCACCGGTTCGAATCCCTGCGTGAGCAGGCGCAGCGGTTGCAGTCGGCCGGCGACCTGCGCGGCGCGCGCGAAACCCTCGACGAGGCCTTGAGCCTGTGGCAGGGCGTCCCGCTGTCCGGCCTGCCCGGGCCGTTCGCCGCCGCCCAGCGCGCGCGGCTCGGCGAGGTGCGGCTGGCGACGATCGAACGCCGGGCCGAGATCGTGCTGGAATCCGGCGGGCACCACGAGCTCGTGGCCGAATTGACAGCGTTGACACGCGAGCACCCCTTCCGCGAGACGCTGCGCGGCCTGCTGATGCGCGCGCTGGCCCGGTCCGACCGGCGGACCGAGGCGATCGCCGTCTACACCGACGTCCGGGACAAGCTCGTCGAGTCGTCGGGCACCGAGCCGGGCCCGGCGCTGCGGCGGCTGTACGAGCAGCTGCTGGAGAAGCCGGCCGAGCCGCCGGCGCGGAAACCGGCGGCGCCCGCCCGCGTGACACGGTTCCCCGTCACGTCACTTCCGGAACGCACGGACGTCTTCGTCGGCCGGGACGCCGAGCTGGCGCTGCTGCGCGAGGCCGTCGCCGGCCTGGCCGACGGCACCGGCCGGTCGCTGTGGCTGGAGGGCGAACCGGGCAGCGGCCGCACCGCCCTGCTGGCCGAGGTGCTCGCCGCGGCGCAGGACGCCGACGTGAAACCCGCCTTCGCCGTCGCGGACGCGCTGGACCAGCGGTTCACGCTGCGGCCGCTGCTCGACGCGCTGGGCGTGCACCCGCGGGCCACCGACGAACGCCGGGCCGACCTCGCCGTCCGGCTCACCGAGCACCCCGGCGAGGACCCGGTCGACGGGCTGCTCGGGCTGGTCCGCGAGCTGTGCGCGGAAGGCCCGCTCGTGCTCGCGGTCGACGACCTGCAGTGGGCCGACGACACGACGTTGCGCGTCTGGCGGTACCTGAGCCGGGAGACGCGGGACCTGCCGCTGCTGCTCGTCGGCGCGTGCCGCCCGGTGCCGCGGCTGTCGGCGCTGGACGACCTGCGCGGCGAGCTGGACGCCGACGGCACCACCGTGCTCGCGCTGCCGCCGCTGGCCGAGAGCGCCGTGCGGGAGCTGGCCACCGAGCTGGTGGGCGCGCCGCCGGGGCCGGGACTGCAGCTGCTGGTGTCCTACGCGGCCGGAAACCCGCGCTACGTCCGGGAAGTCGTCGAAACGCTGCTGGCGCAGTCGATGATCGTGCTCGACGGCGTGCACGCGCACCTGGACGGCAACTCGTGCCAGAACATCCCGTCCCCGCTGGGCTCGCGGATCACGCTGTACCTGAGCTTCCTCTCCAGCGGCACCCGCGACACGTTGCGCTGGGCCGCCTTGCTGGGCCGCGAGTTCTCCTTGTCCGACATCGCGGTCGCGACGGAACGGACGCCGACGTCACTGGTGGGCGCGGTCGACGAGGCGATCACCTCCGGCGTGCTCGTCGAGTCCGGCGACCGGGTGGCGTTCCGGCACCCGTTGCTGCGCCGGGTGCTCTACGAAAAGACGCCCGCGGCGATGCGCGTCGCGCTGCACCGGCAGCTGGCCGAGGCCTTCGCGACGGCGGGCGCGCCCGCGGACCGCGTCGCCGAGCAGCTCGCGGCGGCACCGGCCCAGGTCGACCCGTGGGTCGTCACCTGGCTGCTGGAGAACATCGGCACGGTCGCCACCGAAACCCCGCGCATCGCGGTCGATCTGCTGCGCCACGCCGTCACGCAGGGCGCGCTGCAGCCGGAGGCGCGGGAAACGCTCACCGCGACCCTGGCGCGGCTGCTGTTCTGGCTCGGCCGCGAGCCCGAGGCCGAGGCGCGCTCGGTCGTCGCGCGGACGTCGGACAGCAGGCGCGCGGCCGAGATGCGCTGGATCCTGGCCTACATCTACTACCGGCGCGGCGACTTCGCCGAGGCGACGGCCGAGGTGAAACGGACCCTCGACGACGTCGACGTCCCCGAGATGTGGCGCGGGCGGCACGAGTCGCTGCTGACCACGCTGGAGCGGCTGGGCGACGACCCGGGCGCGGTCCTGGTGCCCGCCGGGCTGCACCCGCTGGACGACGCCGCGCTGTCCGTGCCGAACCTCGACAGCCTCGACGAAGCCGCCGAGCCCCTCGACGCCGCCCGCCGCCTCGCCGCGACCCGCGCGGTGCCGGGCGAGATGCACCTGGCCGGCGCGGTGCACTACTACTGGCTGGGCCGCTGGCCGGAGGCGCTGGCCGAGCTCGACGCGGTGATCCGCGACGGCGCGGAAACCGCTTCCTACGTCCTGCGCAGCCCGGGTTCGGCGTTGCTCGTGCACGGCGTCGGCGCGCTGATCGCCGGCCACCGCGGCGAGCCGGAGCAGGCCAGGACCCATATCGACGCGGCCGGCCGGCAGCAGTGGCCGAAGGGGCTCGAGCCCGACGGCGGGGACTTCCTGCTCGCGGCGCAGTCGTTGCTGGCCGAGCAGGACGGCCGGCCCGAGGCCGCGCTGGCGGCCCTTTTGCCGCTGCTGGAGGAGAACTACCCGCCGGCCGCGCGGCACCAGTGGCTGCCCGACCTGGTCCGGCTCGCCGGGCAGCTCGGCGACCAGCAGCACGCGCACCAGGCGTTGCGGCTGCTCGAACCCGAGGGTGACGTGCCGCCGGCCCACGCGGCCGCGGCCGCGCACTGCCGGGGCCTGGTCACCGGCGACCCGGAGCCGGTGCTGACGGCGGCCGAGCACTACCGCGCGGCGGGCCGGCTGCTCAAGCAGGCCAAGGCGACCGAGGACGCGGCGATCCTGCTGGCCGAGTCCGGCCGCCTCGACGACGCGAGGACGGCGTTCCGCGCGGCACTGACGGCGTACACGAGCATCGGCGCGGTCTGGGACGTCCGGCGCGCGGAGTCCCGGATGCAGCCCTTCGGGATCCGGCGGGCGAACTCGGTCCGCTCTCGCGCCGCCGGCGAGTGACACCGACGCCTTCGGTGTCCCACAACGGATCCGCCCTTCTCAACACCCGAACCGCCCCGTCGGGCATGGTCGTTCCGAGGCCCTGACCTGGGCCGTCTACCAGGGCATACGCCGTCGACGCCGATTCGCACGAATACCCCGCGATTCCGGCCGCCGGGGCTGATCCCGGGCTTGCCGGATCAGTAAGCTCCCCTCCGAGAGTGAACCCGATCGGGTGTTGCCAGATGGGTACCAATCCGGCCAAAAGGAGGCCGCCCTTGAGCGACAGGTAACCGTTGCCAGGAGGGCCATTCGGCCGTGACTGTGGTCGGATTGGTACCGAACGGCACAGTAAGCTCGGCGGAGTAGTCGGTACCGAGAACGGAACGACATGCCAGGGGAAGCGGACACCGGTCTGCGGGTGGGCGTGCTCGGCCCGCTGCGGGCCTGGCGCGGGGAGGCCGAAATCGGCCTCGGCCCCGCTCGTCAGCGCGCGATCTTCGCGGTGCTCGCGGTCAACGCCGGCCGTCCCGTCCCGCGCGCCGAGCTGATCGCCGGTGTCTGGGGCGACTCCGCGCCCGCGAGCGTCGAAGGCAGCGTCCACACCTACGTCTCGGGCCTGCGGCGGGCGCTGGAACCGGACCGGTCGCGCTGGTCGGCGTCGAGCCTGCTCGTGTCGGAGACCGCCGGGTACTCCCTGCTGCTCGACGAAGACGCGCTGGACTCGGCCCTCTTCGAACGGCACCGCGAACTCGCCCAGCAGCACCTCGACCGGGGTGACCCGCGGGCCGCCGTCACCGAGCTGGACGCGGCGCTGGCCCTTTGGCAAGGCGAAGCGCTTTCCGGGGTCCCGGGCGGCTTCGCCGAGCGGCACCGCGAATACCTCGCCGAGCTGCGGCTGGGCACGCTGGAGCGGCGGGCCGAGGCGCTGCTCGCCCTCGGCGGTCACCTCGACCTGGCGCCCGAGCTCGCCGTGCTCGCCGGGGAGCACCCGCTGCGGGAATCGCTGCGCGAGTCGCTCATGCTGGCCCTCTACCGCAGCGGCCGGCACGCCGACGCCCTCGACGTCTTCCGCGACGCCCGCACGACGCTGATCGGCGAGCTGGGCGTCGAGCCCGGACCGGCGTTGCAGCGGCTCCAGCAGCAGATCCTCGCCCAGGATCCGGCGCTCGACGCACCCGCGGCGGTCGCGCCGGTCCAGGTGCCGCGGCACCGGCTTTTCGGTCGGGAGACAGAAACCTCGCGGCTCGCGGAGCTCGTCGCGGACGTCCGGGCCGGGCGCGGCCGGGCCGTGTGGATCGAGGGTGAGGCCGGGATCGGCAAGTCCGAGCTGCTCACCAGCGCCCTGGCCGCCGGCCCCGGTTTCCAGCTGCTCTGGGCGGCCGCCGACGAGCTGAGCACCCGCTTCCCGCTGCAGGTGATGCTGGAGTGCCTGGAGATCGACGCGCACTCGGCCGACCCGCGGCGCGCGCGGGTTGCGAAGGAGCTCGCGGGTGAGGGTCCGGTGCGCCGCAGCTGGGGCCCGGCCGACCCGGTGCTCGGCGCCGTCGACCGCCTGCTCGCCCTGGTCGACGAACTCTGCGCGCAGACCCCGCAGGTGCTGGTGGTCGACGACCTGCAGTGGGCCGACGAGGCGTCCGTGCTGGTGTGGCACCGGCTCTGCGCGGCGACCCGGCAGCTGCCCCTGCTGCTGGTGGCCGCGACCCGGCCCGCGCCGGACCGCGCCGAGCTCGCGCAGCTGCGTCGCGGTGTCCAAGCGCGCGACGGCGTCGTGCTCGACCTCACGCCGTTGAGCGGCGACGACGTCGGGCGGCTCATCGAAGACCAGATCGGCGCGGCACCCGGGCCCGGCCTGCGCGAGCTGGCCGCCCGTGGTGCCGGAAACCCGTTGTACGTCAAGGAGATGGTCGACGTCCTGCTGCGCGCGGGCGCGGTCGAGGTGACCGGCGGCGAGGCCGACGTCGACGATCCCGAGGAGTTCGAGGCGCCGCAGTCGCTGGTCGCCGCGGTCGACCGGCGGCTCGACTTCCTGCCCGCGCGGACGCAGGAGGTGCTGCGCTGGGGCGCGTTGCTGGGCATGGAGTTCGCCGTCGGCGACATCGCCGCGGTGCTCGGCTCCCGGCCGTCGGACCTGCTGGAGCCGCTCGAAGAGGCCGTCGCGGCGAACGTCCTCATCGACACCGGCACGCAGCTCGCGTTCCGGCATCCCCTGCTGCGCCAGGCGTTGTACAACCGGCTGCTGCCCGGGACGCGGGCGGCGCTGCACCGGCAGGCGGCCGAGGCGCTGGCCCGGATCGGCGCCCCGGTCAAGCGCGTCGCCGAGCAGCTCGTGGCCGCACCGGCCACAGTGGACGAATGGGTGCTCGACTGGCTGGCCGGGCACCACGCGGCCGTGTCGAACCGGGCGCCGCTGATCGCCGTCGAACTGCTCGAACGCGCGCTGGCCGCCGGCGCGAGCGACGACCCGCGCCGGGAGGTCCTGCTCGTCGCGCTGGTCAAGGTGTTGTTCCGGCTGGAGCGCAACCCGGAAAACCTGGCGCAGCAAGCACTCGAGGTCGCCACCGAGCCGGACGCCGTCGAGGAGATGCGGCACGTGCTCGCGGCGCTGCGGCACCGCCGCGGTGACACCGAAGGTGCGGTCGCGACGCTCGGCGCGTCCGCCGACGACCCGGCGGTGCCGGAACTGTGGCGCGTCCGGCACCGGCAGCTGCTGGCGAACTTCCGCCGCGGCGATCTGTCCGATTTGGACACCGCGGAGAAGGCGGCGCGCGAGACGAAGGCGCAGTCCGGCGGCGACCGTTACCTGACCGCGCACGCGCTGCAGTCGTTGTGGCTGGTCGACTCGGTGCGCCGCGAGCACGACAGCGCGCTCGAGCACATCGACGCGGCGATCGACGCCGTCGGTGACGAGCACGAACTGGCCGACCTGCACCTGGACCTGCTCGACAACCGCGTCTTCACGCTGCAGAACCTCGACCGGCTCGCCGAGGCGGGCGAAGCGCTGCGCACGGCGGGCGAGGTCGCGGCCCGGCACGCGATGCCGGTCGGGCTGCAGGTGTCCGTCGCGGTGCACCGGTACTGGGAGGGGCGCTGGGACGAGGCACTGGTCGAGCTGGACACCGTCACCGAGGACGGCCCGGCGATCACGTTCTACGGCCTGCGTGAGCCCGGCCCGGCGGCGTTGCTGCTGCACGGCGTCGCGGCCCTGATCGCCGGCCGCCGCGACGACCGCGCACAGGCGGCGGCGCACCTGGACGCGGCGGAGGAGTACGCCCCGGCGACCGGCGCCGAGCGGGAGAGCTTCGACTTCCTGCTGGTCGCCGACGCCCTCGCGGCCGAGCAGCGCGGCGACCGGGCGAAGGCACTGGAGGTGCTCGAGCCGATCCTGAACCCGACGTACGCCCAGATGATGCTGCGGCACCAGTGGCTCCCGGCGTTCGTCCGGCTGGCGATGGAGCAGGACGACCGCGATCGCGCGTTGCGGGCCCTGGACGTCTGCGAGGAGGAGGCGGCGAAGGAACGCCGCCCGGCGCGGGCGCACGCGGCGGTCTCGTGGTGCCGCGGCCTGATCGAGGAGGACCCGCGACCGGTGCTGGACACGGCCGAGCACTTCCGCACGGTTGGCCGTCGTCCGGAACTGGCATCGGCCCTGGAGGACGGCGCGGTCCTGCTGGCCCGCGCCGGCCGCCTGGACGCGGCGCAAGCGGCGTTCGAGGAAGCGGCCGAGCTGTACACGGCCTTGTCGGCCCGCTGGGACCTGCGCCGCGCGGAGACGCGCCTGCGCAGGCTGGGCGTCCGCCGCGGCGCGCTGTTCTCCCCGATCCGCCCGGGCCACGGCTGGGAGTCCCTCACGCCCATCGAGGTCCGCATCGCCAGCCTGGTCGCGGAAGGCCGCTCGAACCCGGACATCGCGGCGGAGCTTTCCCTGCCGCGCCGCACGGTGCAGGCCCACGTGGCCCGCTTGCTGGGCAAGCTGGAAACCCCGTCCCGCTCCGGCGTCGCCGACGCCTTCCGCCAGCGCACCTGACCCGACGCCGTGTCGTCCACCCAGGTACGCGAGTCGTCCGCCTGGGTACGCGAGTCGTCCCTCCAGGTACGCGAGCCGACCGTTCCGGTACGGCGACCGACGCCGTGTCGACCCGCCAATCACACGTGTCGGCTCGGCAATCACACGTGTCGACCCTTCGAGCCCGCGCGGCCGGGTCTTGGCCCCGTGGGCGACGTGATCAGAGGGTCGACACGCGTGATTGGAAGGTCGACACGCGTGATTGGAGGGTCGACACGCGTACCCGGAGGGTCGGGTCGCGTGCCGGGGGGTCGGTTAGGTCGGGAGGGCGTTGGACTTGGCGATGCGGCCCAGGAAGTGGCCGGAGTCCTTGACTGTGCGGATCTGGGTGTCGAAGTCGACGTGGACCAGGCCGAAGCGTTGTGAATAACCCATCGCCCACTCGAAGTTGTCCAGCAGGGACCACGCGAAGTAGCCGCGGACGTCCGCGCCGGCGCGGATCGCGTCGTGGACTGCTCGGACGTGGGAGTCCAGGTAGGCGATGCGGTCGGTGTCGTGGACCCGGCCGTCGACGACCTCGTCCACAAAGGACGCGCCGTTCTCGGCCACCACCAGCGGGAGCCCGCCGGATCGGGTGGAAATCCAACCCAGGAGCGAAGTCAGGGACGCCGGTGTCTGCTCCCAGCCGAACGCCGTCAGTGGCGGGACGGCCGGGAGCACGTCCAGGCCCCGCAGGCCCGGCAGGGGGCAGTTGCTCGGCGCCAAGGGATCCGCGAGAGGGGTCACTCGGGCCGGGGCGTAGTAGTTCACGCCCAGCCAGTCGATGGCCGACGCGATGATGTCCGTGTCACCGTCCTGGACCGACGCGGCGAAGCGGCCGCCGTGGTGGGCGACGTCCGCCATGACGTCGGCGGGGTAACCCTTGCCCAGCACCGGGTCCAGGAAGAACCGGTTGTGGATGCCGTCGAACTTCCGGGCCGCCTCCGCATGCGCCGGTGACGAGCCGTCCGCGATGGCCGGGGCGAAGTTCAGCGCCAGCGAGAACTCGTGGCCCGGCCGTGCCTGCTCCGTCAGGGCGCGCGTGGCCAGGCCGTGGCCGAGCAGCAGGTGGTGCGCCGCGACCAGCGCCGTGTCGTAGTCCTGGACGCCCGGCGCGTGCACCCCGCTGCCGTAGCCCAGGAAGGCCGCGCAGAACGGCTCGTTGATCGTCGTCCACTGGTTGACGCGGTCGCCCAGCGCGTCGTGGACCACCGCCGCGTACTCGGCGAACCGGAACGCCGTGTCCCGCGACGGCCAGCCGCCCGCGTCCTCCAGCACCTGCGGCAGGTCCCAGTGGTACAGCGTCAGCACCGGGACGACGTCGCGGCTCAGCAGCTCGTCGACCAGCCGGTCGTAGAACGCCAGCCCGGACGACGACGGGGTCCGCCCGTCCGGCATCACCCGCGGCCACGCCACCGAGAACCGGTAGGCGCCGAGGCCCAGGCCGGCCAGCAGGCCGACGTCCTCGGGGTAGCGGTGGTAGTGGTCGCAGGCGACCTCGCCGGACGCGCCGTCGAGGACCTTGCCCTTGGTCGCCGAAAAAGTGTCCCAGATGGACGGTCCTCGGCCGCCTTCGGTGACGCCGCCCTCGACCTGGTACGACGCGGTCGCCGCGCCCCACAGGAAACCCGCCGGAAACTCGGTCATACTGGCGCCCCTCTCAGGATCCCCCGGACGATGTAGCGGCCGAGCAGCAGGAACAGGACGATGACGGGCAGCACTCCCACGGTCGCCCCGGTCAGCATCAGCGCGTAGTCGGTGAAGTAGCCGCTGGCCAGCTGCGACAACGCGACCTGCACCGTCGGCGTCTCGTTCGGGTCGAGTACCACCAGCGGCCAGAAGTAGTCGTTCCACGTCGCCATGAACGTCAGCATCGCGAGCACCGCGGCCTGCGGGCGCAGCGACGGCACCGCCACGTGCCAGTAGGTGCGCAGGATCGAACAGCCGTCGACGGTCGCGGCGTCGACGAGGTCGGCGCTGATCGCGTTCTCGCACGCCTGCCGCATCCAGAACACGCTGAACGCGCTGACCAGCGCGGGCACGATCACCGCTTCGAGCCGGCCGTACCAGCCGAGGTCACCGACAACGAGGTAGAGCGGGATGACGCCGAGCTGCGCCGGCACCATCGCCGACCCGACGACGAGCAGGAACAGCGTGTTGCGCCCCCGGAACCGCAGCCGGGCGAAGGCGAACCCGGCCAGGCTGGCCAAGACCACATTGGACACCATCACCGTGCCCGAGACGATCAGCGAGTTGCCGATCGCGAGCCAGAAGTCGACGGTGTCGAACACCCGCCGCACGTTCTCGAACAGGTGCCCGCCCGGCAGCAGCAGCGGCGACGTCTCCCCGATCGCCGAGTTGTCCCTTGTGGACACCACGAACGACCAGTACAGCGGGAAGATCGACGCGCCGAGCACCCCGACCAGCACCGCGTACACCCAGGCGCCCGGGCGCTGCCGGGCCCTCACGCCGACCTCACGAACCGGCGCACGAGCCGGTAGTTGACCAGCGCGAACAGCGCGCAGATGACGAACAGCACCCAGGTCAGCGCGGCCGCGTAACCGGCGTCGAAATGGGTGAACCCCTTCTCGTACAAGTACATCGTGAGCGTCTGGAACTGCCGGTCGTTGCCGCCGGTCCCGCCGGAACCGCCGGCGTCGAACAGCTGCGGCTCGGCGAACAGCTGCAGGCCGTTGACGGTGCCCGCGATGGCGGTGAAGGCCAGCGCGGGCCGGATGCCCGGGACGGTGATCGACCAGAACGTCCGCCACCGCGACGCGCCGTCGAGCGCCGCGGCCTCGTACAGATCGGCCGGCACGGCCTGCATCGCGGACAGGTAGATCAGCGCGTTGTAGCCGGTCCACCGCCAGAGCACCATCGACGCCACCGCGACGTGGGACGACCAGGTCGTCGCCTGCCAGTTGACCGGCGCGACGCCGAACCAGCCGAGCACTTCGTTGACCACGCCGTAGTCGCGGCTGAACAGCTGCCCGAACACGAGCCCGATCGCGACGACGGACACGACGTTCGGCAGCAGGATCCCGGTGCGCCACCAGGTCGCGCCCCGCAGCGGCCGGTCGAGCAGCGCGGCGATCCCCAGCGCCAGCAGGAACTCCGGGACGGCGGCGAGCAGGAAGATGCCGACCGTGTTGGCCAGCGCGTTGTAGAACCGCGGATCGGTCAGCAGCTCGCCGTAGTTGGCGAGCCCGAGGTAGCCCTGGTCGCCGTCGAGCAGGTTCCAGTCGTGCAGTGACACCCAGATCGTGTAGAGCAGCGGGAACGCGCCGAACACCACGAACAACCCGAAGAAGGGCGCGATGAGCAGCAACGGCGTGACCTTGCGGTCGAAACGGGCGAGCCGGTGCTGCACTCGGAGCTACTTCAGTGCTGCTTGAGCCTGCTGGACGGCGTCCGCCCAGGCCTGGTCGACGTTTTCGGTCTTGTCCTCGATCCGCCCCAGCGCGCGGCCGAACTCCGGCCGGACGTCGGCGTCGTGCAGGCCCCGGTAGTTGGGACGCAGGGAGTCCGCCGACGCGGCGAAGATCTTCCCGATCGGCGCGTCCCCGAAGTACGGGTCGGTGTGCGCGACGACCTGCGGATCCTTGTAGACGGCGGGTTCGCTGGGCAGGATGCCGTCGGAGAGGAACAGCTTCTTCTGCTGCTCCGGCGCCGTCAGCCAGCGGGCCAGGTCGTACGCCTGCTGCGGGTGCTCGCTCTGCTTGGGCACGGTCAGGAACGAGCCGCCCTGGTTGCCGCTGGCGCCGGGCACGGTCGTGACGTCCCACTTGCCGCTGTTGCCGTCACCGCCCGCCTGCTTGATCTGGCTGAGCATCCACGCGGGACACGCGATCGTGGCGAACGAACCCTGCTTGATGGCCACGTTCCAGGCCTGCGTGAAGGTGGTCGCGGCCGCCGTCTGGCCCTTCTCGGCGATCCCGCCCGACAGGAAGAAGGCGTTGCGCACCGTCGGGTTCGTGCCGCCGATGAAGGCGTCGTCCTTCGCCGCGAAGTAGTTCTCTGGCGACTGGTTCAGCATCGCCGTGTAGACGGTGCCCGCGGAGTCCGCGAACTTGACGTCCGGTGTCTTTGCGGTGAACCGCTGGGCCGTGGTGGCGTAGGCGTTCCAGTCGGGGATCAGCTTCGCGACGGCGTCACGGTCGGTCGGCAGCCCGGCCGCCGCGAACAGGTCGCGCCGGTAGCAGAGGGCGAGGCTGCCCATGTCGGTACCGAGGCCCAGCACGAAATCGCCGTCGGTGCCCTGCGCCCACTTCCAGGGCGCCCACTGGTTTTCCAGGTCCCGCGCGCCGAAGGAGGCGAGGTCGGCGAACTTGTCCTTGGCCTTCAGGTACTGCGGGATGTACTGCTCTTCGATCGCGACGACGTCGGCGGCACCGTGGCCGGTCGCGAGCTGCGTCGCGAGGCCTTTGTGGTGGGTGTCGAAGTCGGTGACGCGGTTCTGCACCTCGATGTCCGGGTGCAGCTTCTGGTACTCGGCGATCAGGGGCTCGTAGCCGAACTCACCGAAGGTCGCGATGGTGAGCTTGGTCTTGCCCCCGGCGTCGCTCGGGCTGCAGGCGGCGAGCAGGGCCAGCGCGGCAGCCGCCGCGGCAGCACGGCGGATGATCGTTCCCACGTGGGTGAGCTTCCCTCAGATCACACCCGCGCGCACGGCGTACGCGACCGCGTGCGGCCGGTTGCGCAGGTTGAGCCGGTTGGTCATGGCGTAGATGACGTTCTTCACGGTCCGCTCGGAGTAGCACAGCTTGCCCGCGATCTCGGCAGTGTCCCAGCCTTCCGCCATCAAGCGAAGCACATCCACCTCGCGCGGCGTCAGCGACGCCCCGGTTCCGTCGTGCGCCAGGGCCTCGACCTGGTCGCGCAGCGACGTCGTCCGCCCCCGCGCGGCGGACAGCACGCTGTCGGTGAGCCGGTCGAGCGCGGTCCGCGGCAGCACGGCGGAGACGTGGCAGTCGGCCAGCAGGCCCAGGTGCGCCGGATCGACGTGCCCGGCCACCAGCACGATCGCGGCGGGCGACTCGGCGGCGGCGGCCCGCAGCGCGGTGATGACGTCACGGTCGACCTGGTTCGCGGCGAACACCAGCACAGCGGCTTCCCCGCGGCGGGCGCGTGGCAGGACCAGCAGCTCGGGACGGGACCGCAGGTGGTTGATCAGCCCGGTGAGGGCGATCGGGTCGGACGCCCACGCCGCCACGCGCACCTGGTCCATCGTGCCTCCTGGTAACCGTCATCGATTTTCCTGACGCCGCCCAGTCTGGTGAGACCGCCTTCACGAATTCTCTAATGGCGCAGTGCCCCTTCTTCACGATCGTCTTCACGGTCCCTCTTCACACGGTGAAGCCGGGCCGTCGACTACCGTCATGGGGCACTCCGACGACTGAAGGGACCGATGAACCGCCGACGTCTGGCCGCTGTGGGGGCCGTCCTTTGCATCGTGGTCGTGAGCCTGCTGGTCATCGGCCTGCAGCCGCGGATCGTGTCCGGTTTGGCGGTCCCGCGGATGCCCCTTCCGTCACCCACGCCCGTGCCCGCGGCATCACCCGCACCCGCGCCGACCTCGGGTCTCGCGCGTCCCGGCGACTGCGCATCGCTCGTGAAGAGCCTTGACGTCCGCCGTCAGGTCGCGCAGCTGGTCGTCGTCGGCGTGACCGGGGACAACCCGGCCTCGACGGTCTCACTGGTGCGTGACAACCAGGTCGGCGGGATCTTCATCGGGGGTAACGCAACAGCGTTGTTGAAAGATCACTCACTTGACGCGGTACAGGGCGTCGCGAAGCTCCCGGTGGCCGTTTCGGTCGACGAAGAGGGCGGCCGCGTCCAGCGCATCGACGATCTCGACGGGGACATGCCCTCCGCGCGGGAGCTGGCCAGGACCAAGACGCCGGACCAGGTCCGCGGCATCGCCGCCGACCGCGGCCGTCAGCTCAAGGCCCGCGGCGTCACCGTGGACTTCGCGCCCGACACGGACGTCACGGACGCGCCGGACGACGACGTGATCGGCGACCGGTCCTTCAGCCCCGACCCGGCCCGCGTGAAGACGTACGCCACGGCGTTCGCGGAGGGCCTCCGCGACGCGGGTGTCCAGCCGGTGCTGAAGCACTTCCCCGGCCACGGCCACGGATCGGGTGATTCCCACAAGGGCACCGTCGTCACGCCACCGCTCGCGCAGCTGCGCGCGGTCGACCTCGCGCCCTACCGGAACATCGCCGACTACGGCCCGGTCGCAGTGATGGTCGGCCACCTGGACGTGCCGGACTTGACGAACGGCGTCCCGGCGTCACTTTCGCCGCCCGCGTACCAGTTGCTGCGCGGCGAATTCCGCTTCACCGGGCCGATCCTGACCGACGACCTGGGCGCGATGAAGGCGATCACGGCGCAGTATTCGCTGCCGGACGCGGTCCTGAAGGCCCTGGAAGCCGGCGCGGACCAGGCGCTGTGGTCGTCGGGCGGCCGTGTCAACGAGGTGCTGGACCGGCTGGAGAAGGCCGTCGCCTCCGGCGAGCTGCCGAAGACCCGCGTCCAGGAGTCGGTGACGCGGGTGCTGCGCGGCAAGGGTGTCTGCGGCTGAGCCGGATCCTCCCTAGACTCCTTCGCGGCACCTACGGCAAGGAGTGACATGTCCGATCTCGGCGGTACTTTCTCCCTCGGGGGAGAACTTCCCGTGACCCGCATGGGGTACGGCGCGATGCAGCTGGCCGGGCCCGGCGTGTGGGGACCGCCGAAGGACCACGGCACCGCGGTCGCCGTGCTGCGCGAGGCCGTCGAAGCGGGCGTCACGCACATCGACACCAGCGACTACTACGGCCCGCACACGGTGAACGCCGTGATCAAGGAAGCCCTGCACCCGTACCCCGAAGACGTCCACCTGGTGACGAAGGTCGGGGCGCGCCGCAGCGAGGACAAGGGGTGGCCGCCCGCGCTGTCGGCCGACGAGCTCACCCAGGCGGTGCACGACAACCTGCGGAGCCTGGGCGTCGACGCGCTCGACGTCGTCAACCTGCGGCTGAGCGACGAGACCGGCGGCTACCCGGTGGCGATGTCGCTCGCCGAGCCGTTCGGGGTGCTCGCGGAGCTGCGGGAGAAGGGGCTGATCCGGCACCTCGGCGTCAGTCACGTGACCGCCGAGCAGCTCGCCGAGGCGCAGGCGATCGCGCCGGTCGTGTGCGTGCAGAACCAGTACAACCTGGCGCACCGGGAGAACGACGCGCTCGTCGACCGGTGCGCCGCCGAGGGCATCGCCTTCGTGCCGTACTTCCCGCTCGGCGGCTTCAGCCCGCTGCAGTCCGGGATCCTCGACGACTGTGCGGCCCGCCTCGGCGCGACGCCGATGCAGGTCGCGCTCGCGTGGCTGCTGCAGCGGTCGACGTCGATGCTGCTCATCCCGGGCACGTCCTCGCTGGAGCACCTGCGGCAGAACCTCGCCGCGGCCGACCTGGAGCTGCCGGCCGACGTGCTGGCCGACCTCGACCGGATCGGAGTCATCTGATGGCGGACTGGGGCGATCTGGTCGCCTACATCAGGCAGGCGTACCGGGTGGTGCGCGACGAGCCCGACGAGATCCGCATCCGGCTGGTGTACGGCGACGACCCGGACACCGAGCAGCGGGCCCAGATCGTCGTGATCGCGCGCGAGATCCTCGACAAGCGCGAGGACTGGGTGCAGATCGCGACGCCGTTCGCCCGGCACGACGAGGTCGACCTCCTCGATGTGCTGATCGAGGTCGGCGAGTCGACCGTCGTCGGCGGGCTCGCGGTGATGGGCGACCACATCGTGCTGCGGCACTCGCTCCCGCTGGTCAACCTGGACATCAACGAGTTCATCGATCCGCTGGAGCTGGTCGCGGGCGCGGCCGAGCTGCTGGAGCAGCAGTTCACCGGGCGGGACGACTACTGAGCATCGGGGTTACGGCGACCGCGGCCGCGATGGTGAGACCGGCCGCGAGGCCGAGCGCCGCGGTCGCCGTCCCGCTGCTCAGGTAGAGCCCGCCGAGCAACGCGACCCCGAGCGTGCCGCCGAGCTGCTGCACGGCGTTGAGCAGCCCGGCCGCCGAGCCCGTCTCGTGCGGCCGGACGCGGTGCAGCGCCGTGCTGAAGAACGGCACGGTGAACGTCCCCATCCCCAGGCCGCACAACGCCATCGCGCCGAGCAGCGGCCACGGGTAGCCGCCGAGCGCGACGAGCAGGCCGGCCAGCAGCAGCGCGAGACCGGCGTACATCACGCGCGCGCCGAACCGCGGCACCAGCCACGTCCCGGCGAACCACGACGAGACGGCCAGCCCGGCCGACAGCGGCAGCAGCGTCAGGCCGGCGGTGCGGACGTCCACGCCGAGGCCGAGCTGCAGCTGCATCGGCACCACCTGCATCAGCCCGGTCATCACGGCGAAGAACAGCAGTGACCCGGCGAGCGCCGCCGGGAACCCGCGGTGGGCGAACAGGCTCGGCTCGACCAGCGGCGCGCGCGTCCGGCGCTGGTGGACGGCGAAGACCCCGAGGATCGCGGCGCCCGCGGCCAGCAACGGCGTCTCACCGGGCTGGATCAGCGGGTACACCAGCAACCCGGTGCCCGCGACGACGAGCACGGTGCCGACGACGTCGAGCTTCGGCCGGGTTTCGGCGCGGTCCTCGCGGAGGAGCCCGCTGGCCAGGAGGACGGCGAGGCCGAGCGGAACGTTCACCAGGAACACCGCCCGCCACGACACCGCCTGCGTCAGCAGGCCGCCGAGCAGCGGGCCGGAGACGGCGGACAGGCCCATCACCGGGCCGATGGTGCCGAGGGCCTTCGCGAGCTCGTCGCCGTCGAAGAGCGCGCGGATCAGGCCGATGGTCTGCGGGATGATCAGCGCCGCCGCCGCGCCCTGCACCACACGGGCACCGATGAGCAGGCCTGCTTCGGGCGCGGCCGCGCAGGCGAGGGAGGCGAGCACGAAGGCCGTCACGCCGATCCTGAACACCCTGGCGCGGCCGAGGACGTCACCGAGGCGGCCGCCGGTGATGAGGAAGACCGCGAACGGCAGGGTGTAGGCCGCGCTGAACCACGGGACGTCGGCGGCCGGGCCGGGCAGGTGGGTGTGGATCACCGGGCCGGCGACCTGGACGATCGTCGCGTCGAGCAGGTTCATCGCCTCGGCGGTGAGCAGCACGGCGAGTGCGGCCCAGCGGGTCTTGGTCAGCATGCCGCCCACTGTGCGGACTGGCGCCGGTTGGTTCCATGTACTGGTTCGAGTTGGCTGATTTCTTCCATCGAGTGCGCTTGAATGAGAAATATGGACGATGTCGACCGGGCGCTGGTGCACGCGCTGCAGCTCGACGGCCGGGCGCCGTTCACGAAGATCGGCGACGTCCTCGGCGTCTCGGCCCAGACCGTGGCCCGGCGCTATCGCCGTCTTCGCGCCGAGGCGTCGCTTCGTGTGGTCGGCCTGCCGGACCCGCACCGGAGCGGGCACACGGAGTGGATGGTCCGGCTGACGGCGACCCCGCACGCCGCGCAGGACCTCGCCCACCAGCTCGCGCGGCGCGGCGACACGGCGTGGATCAAGCTGACCTCCGGCGGGACGGAGATCTGCGTGAACGTCCAGGCGCCGGTGGGCGGGCATTCCCTGCTGCTGCGGGACATCCCGCGCACGGCGAGCATCACGGCGGTGTCGGCACACCAGGTGCTGCACCGTTATTTCGGCGGCCCGACGGCGTGGACCGGCCGGACGTCTTCGCTGTCCCCGTCCCAGATCGCTTTGCTGACACCGGTCCACGCGGGTGGCGGCCGCCCGTTGACGCCGGACGACGACGCCCTGATGGCGGCGTTGCAGCAGGACGGCCGGACGGGCCTGGCCGAGCTGGCCACGGCAACGGGCTGGTCCCCGGCCACGGTCGCCCGCCGCCTGGCCGACCTCCAAGCCGGCGGCACGATGTTCTTCGACCTGGAGATCAGCCCGGCGGTCCTCGGCGCGACAACGCAGGCGCTGCTGTGGATGTCGGTGTCACCGGCCCACGTCGACCGGGTCGGGAAGGCGCTGGCGACCCACCCGGAGCTGGCGGTCGTCCTGGCCACGACGGGCCCGGCGAACCTGGTGGCCCACGCCCTCTGCCCCGACGCGGCGGCGCTGCACCGCTACCTGACCGAGCGTCTCGGGTCGCTGGAGGAGATCCGCACGTTGGAGACGGCACCGGTCCTGCGCACCCTCAAAGCCGCCGCCACCCACTGACCCGCGCTGCTTTGGTCAAGGTCCGTGAATGGCCCATTGAGGGACTTGAAGTCCCTCAATGGGCCATTCACGGACTTGTTGCGAGGGCGCGTCAGGCGGGTTTCCGAGCCAGCACCCGCCCCTGCGGTACCCGGGCCGACGGGTTGCGGAGCACCTTGGTCAGGATCTCGAAACCGGCGTCGCTCATCAGGTCGGCGACGCGGTCGACCGGGAGCCAGTAGATGTCCAGCGAAAAGCCCTCGTGCCCGTAGCCCTTCGTTCGATGAGCAAGCTCGTCGCCGACGTGGAAGCCCAGCTGCAGGTGACCGCCCGGGCGCAGCACCCGGAACAGCTCCGCCGCGACCACCGGGAGGCTCGACAGCGGGGTGTGGATGATCGAATACCACGCCACCGCCCCGGCGAGACCGCCGTCCGGGAGGTCGAGCGCGAGCAACGAACCCTCGGAAAACCGCAGCTCGGGATAGTTCCGGCGGGCGACCGCGAGCATCTCCGGCGTGAGGTCGATGCCGGAGACGTCGAGGCCGAGCGACGCCAGGAACGCCGTCACCAGGCCCGTACCGCAGCCGAGGTCGGCGACCGGGCCGCCGCGGACCAGGTCGGCGAACGCCGTCAGCAGCGCGCGGTCTTCGATGTCGTCGCGAATCGGTGGCACGAAGTCGTTGTAACTCTCCGCAACGGTCGCGTACGTGGCCCGGGTCGGGTTCAGGAACAGGTCATCGGTCACGCCCGGCAAGCTAGCGGCGGGCACCGACAGTTTCCGCCGGAAGTCCTAAGTGGACTTTTCGAGGTTGTCCAGCATCATGCGGACGGCCTCGAACTCCCGGACCTCCTGGCGGCAGTCCGAGCACGCCGCCAGGTGCCGCTCCACCCGCGCCGTTTCGGCGTCGTCGAGCAGGCCCAGGCTGTAGGCCCCGAGGTCGGTCCGGTCGTACCGGCCCATCGATCGCGTCTCCGTTTCCGCGTCCCGCTGGGGAACACCCGCACCACCAGACGTCTCCAGAGTCCTGGGACGTACGGCCGATCGGCGACGTTCCCCCGTTTTCCACCCGATCGGCCGACACCAGGGGTCGCGTTTCCGCCCATGTGAGTGACGGCCTTCGTCACGGATTTCACCCGCCCGACCACGCAAAGCTTTCTCGCGAAGAATTTCGCCGTTCGGCGTCATGGCTCCCGCGCTCGGTCGTCGAACCCGCGTCAGGCCGGCATTTTCCGGCCTCGACCTGGGCACAAGGCGACCCGAAACGAGGAGAGCGATGACCGTACGGAGCCACCACCAGGCGGAGAACGTCGTCGACGAGGTCGGGGTGTGGCTGGCCGGGGAGTTCGGGGCCCGGCTCCCCGCCACGGAGATCGACCGCGTCATCAAGGTGACGCGCATCGACCTGGAGAACAGCATCGCGCCGGAGGAGCTCGGGGAGATGCTCCACCGGCTCGGCCGGGCCCGGTTGCAGCGGATCCTGCAGGTCGCCCCGGTCACGAGGGTGCGGATCCCGCAGGCCCGATGACCCCGCACGTGCCGGACACGCCCGACGGCGTGTCCGGCAACCGGCCTAAGCGTCGCGAAGCGGCCGGTAGGTGAGGCGGACGATGCTGTCGCCGACGGCGCGGTGCTCGACCAGCCGCAACGCCTTCAAGGCATCGGTCCGGCCGAACAGGCGCTCGCCCTCCCCGAGCGCGAACGGGCAGACCATCAGCCGCAGCTCGTCGGCCAGGTCGTGCTCGATCAGCGCGTGCGCGACCCGGCCGCTGCCGTAGAGCACGACGTCGCCGGCCACCTCCTGCTTCAGCCGCGAGACCTCGTCCACGAGGTCGCCCTTGAGGACCGTCGAGTTCCATTCGAGGTCCGTGAGAGTCGAGGACACGACGTACTTGGGCACGGCACGCAGCCGGTCCGCCCAGCCACCGTCGCGGGTCGCCCACCCCTGCGCGACGAACCACTCGTAGGTCCGCCGGCCCAGCAGCAGCGCGTCGGTGGTCAGCGCCTCCTCGAACTCGACCCCGGCCCACGCTTCGCGGTCCTTGCGCTCCAGCCGGTCGAACCAGCCGGCGAACCGGAAGCCCTCCGCGCCGACCGGGTCCTGCACGACCCCGTCGAGCGACACGTTCTCGCTGATGACGATCTTTCCCATGGCGGATCTCCTTCTTCGTGTTGCCGGCCACCGGAGAGACGCCGCGAAAACGCGGGAAGGGGCGGCCGCCCCCTTCAGTCCTCGGGCGGCGTCCGTACAAGATGAACGGGCGACCAGGCGAAGGGTGGCGAGGGTGGAACCGGCGAGCACCGACCAGATCAGCAGGGCGCGGGCCGGCGACGGCGACGCGTTCCGGGCCCTGACCGAGCCGCACCGCCGGGAGCTGCAGGTGCACTGCTACCGGATGCTCGGGTCGTTCCAGGACGCCGAAGACGCACTCCAGGACACCCTGCTGGCCGCCTGGCGGGGGCTCGGCGGCTTCGACGGCCGCGCGTCGCTGCGCACCTGGCTCTACCGGATCGCCACCAACCGGTGCCTGAGCACGCTTCGCGCGGCCAGCAGGCGCCCGGCCAAGGAATGGGACATCCCCGGCGTCGAGCCGCCGGAACCGACCCGGCTCGGCGAGGTCGTCTGGCTCGAGCCGTATCCCGACGTCCTCCTCGACCCGGAAGCTCGTTACGAGCAGGCGGAATCCGTGTCGCTGGCCTTCGTGACCGCGCTCCAGGTCCTGCCGCCGCGCCAGCTCGCCGTGCTCGTCCTGCGCGACGTCCTCGGGTTCCCCGAGACCGAGGTCGCCGACCTGCTGGACACGACCGTGGACTCGGTCAAGAGCGCGCTCAAGCGAGCGCGTGCCGGACTGCGGCGCCACCGGCCGGCCCTCGACGACCCGCCGCCCGCCGCCGGTTCCCCCGCCGAGAACACGATCCTGGCGGAGTTCGTCCACGCCTGGGAGGCCGCCGACGTCGGCGCGCTGGTGTCCCTGCTGACCGACGACGTGTTCATGTCCATGCCACCGCTGCCGCTCGAATACCAGGGCCGGGACGTCGTGGCCCGCTTCTGCGCCGACCTCTTCGGCGCGGGACGGCGGTTCCGGCTCGTGCCGACCCGGGCCAACGGCCAGCCGGCGTTCGGGTCCTACCTGGTCGCCCCCACCGGCGTCCGCCACGGGACCGGCCTGTACGTCCTCACGCTCGCGGGCGACCGGATCTGCGCCATGACCCGCTTCGAGAACACCGTGCTGCCGTCGTTCGGCTTACCGCGATCGCTGTGACGAGGGGGAGCTAGGACGCCTGGACGACGACGGCCGTCGCGTTGTCCTGGCCGCCCGCCGCCTCGGCGACGGCCAGCAGCTGCCGGACCTGCTCACCCGGCTCGTCGGGGCGCCCGAGGATCTCGCGGATCCGCTCGTAGGGCACCTGCTCGGCGACGCCGTCACTGCACAGCAGGAGGACGTCGCCCGGGCGGAGCGCGAGGCTGAGCACGTCCGGCTCCGGGTGCGCGGGGTGCCCGACGTAGCGCGTCAGCTGGTACCGCGCGGCCGACGCCTGGGGCGAGTCGAAGGCGTACCAGCCGTTGACCGCGCCGAGCCAGGCCATCGTGTGGTCGGTCGTCAGCAGTTCGAGCAGGCCGTCGCGCAGCCGGTAGGCACGCGAGTCGCCGATCTGGACGAGCCAGTGCCCGCCGGCGGACGCGACGAGCGCGGTGAGCGTGCACCCGGCCAGCCCGCCGATCCGCCTGCCGGCCTCGTTCACCTCGCGTTGCGCCGCGGCGACCGCCTCCCGCAACGAGTCCGCGGATTCGCCCGCCCGCGCGACGAAGACGTCGACCGCGGTCCGTCCGGCCATCCGGCTGCCTTCACCGTCACCCATGCCGTCGGCGACCACCGCCAGCAACGGATCTTCGGTCAGGTGCACGACATCGAAGTTGGCGGCGTAGCGCCGCCCCGTTTCGCTGCCCGCGGCGGCACGCGTGACAAGTCCGGTCATGGACGCATCATGCCAGGGCCGAACGCGCAGACCCGTTGCCCGCATTGTCAGGTTTCTTGACTGGACTAGACCAATCTGCTCTAGTGACTGGTGTCACGTTCTTCCGGCCGGATGAGCACCCCTCTTCGACAACCGGACGCCCCCCACGTCCGGAACCTGTCGTGGCCGAAGGAGTGAGCGAGCCTTGAGAAGACGTCTTGTCGCGGTATTTTCGGCCTTTGCGGCCGCAGCCGCCCTCGTGCTCGGTGTCCCCGCGTTGTCCACCGCCGCCCCGCAGGCCGCCGCCGCGGCGTGCAGCGGGCCCAACTGGGTCGCGGGCCAGTGGTACGACGTCGGCGCGGTCGTCAAGTACACCAACGGCAGTTACTACCGCGCCAAGAACGCGAACCCGGGCTACGACCCGATCATCAGCACCTGGTACTGGGAGCCCTACAGCTGTGACGGCGGCGGTGGCGGGACGACCTGCAACGCGCCCAACTGGGTCGCCGGCCAGTGGTACGACGTCGGCGCGGTCGTCAAGTACACCAACGGCGGCTACTACCGCGCCAAGAACGCGAACCCGGGCTACGACCCGATCATCAGCACCTGGTACTGGGAGCCCTACAGCTGCGACGGCGGCGGCACGCCCCCCGGCAACCCGGGTTCGTTCGTCGTCAGTGAGGCCCAGTTCAACCAGATCTTCCCGGGCCGCAACGGCTTCTACAGCTACAGCGGCCTGACCGCGGCGCTGTCGGCCTACCCCGGCTTCGCGAACACCGGCAGTGACACGGTGAAGAAGCAGGAAGCGGCCGCGTTCCTCGCGAACGTCAACCACGAGACCGGCGGCCTCGTCTACATCGTCGAACAGAACACGGCCAACTACCCGCACTACTGCGACTGGAGCCAGTCCTACGGCTGCCCGGCAGGCCAGGCGGCGTACTACGGCCGTGGCCCGATCCAGCTCAGCTGGAACTTCAACTACAAGGCCGCCGGTGACGCGCTCGGCATCGACCTGCTCGGCAACCCGTGGCAGGTCGAGCAGAACTCGGCCGTCGCGTGGAAGACCGGCCTCTGGTACTGGAACACCCAGAGCGGCCCCGGCACGATGACCCCGCACAACGCGATGGTCAACAGCCGCGGCTTCGGCGAGACGATCCGCAGCATCAACGGCTCGATCGAGTGCAACGGCGGCAACCCGGCGCAGGTGCAGAGCCGCGTCGACAAGTACCGCCAGATCACGTCCATCCTCGGTGTCGACCCCGGCGCCAACCTCTCCTGCTGACCCCCGCTGGGAGCCTCAGGCCGTCCGCCACAGCGCGGGGACGTTCGGAGGCTCCCAGCCCGGCTGGGCCGTGTGCCCCTGCAAGCACACGTAGTCCCGGCCGCTGTAGGTGACGCGGGCACCGGCCGTGTAGGCGGTGCCCGCCGCCCAGGTCGTGCCGCCGGGCGGGGTGGACGTCGGTGGTGTCCCGGTCGTCGACGGCGGGTTCTGCGGCACGTTCAGCACGAAGTCGAACGCGGCCTCCTTGGCGCTTCCATTGTCCCGCACGGTCATCAGCAGCCGCGCGTCGAAGATCGAGTCGGTGTTGTTGCGCGGCTCGTTCGGGAAGTAGAGCTGTGTGGTCAGGATCGGCCGGCCCGGCGCCTGGACCTTCACGTGGATGTGCCGGGTGCGCCCCGGGTAGAGGCCGGGCACGATCGTCGACAGCGTGAACGCGCCCTGGGCGTTGGTGTACTGGTGGCCGCGGAAGGTGTAACCGGTGTTGTCGTAGGCGCCGTTGACGTCCGCCTGCCAGAAGTCCAGCAGCGCGCGGTCGACCGGCAGGCAGGCGAGCCCGAAGACGTAACCCGTCAAGGTCAGCCGCGTGCCCTGGGTGCCCGGCGTGACGAGCGAGGTCCGTTCCGGCGAGTTCGGCTTGAAGTACGGCCCTTCGATCTGCTCGGGCGTCGGATCGTCGTCGTCGTGGCACGACGGTGTCAGCGCCGGGACCTGGCCGCTCGTGGCAGCCGTACGGGCGAGCGCGGGGCCGCCGAGCAGCGCGACGGGTGCCGCGACGCCGGCGGCCAGAGCGGCCCGCAGCACCGTTTTGCGGCTCAGCTTCGTCTCTTCGTCCATGCCCTCGACGGTAAGCAGCGCACCGGGTCGCGGGCGATGGACGGGAACGGTCAGTCGTGGTGCTTCTCCCCGGCCCGCCGGAAATCGCCGGGACTCGAGCCCGTTTCGCGGCGGAAGAACCGGCAGAAGTACGCCGGATCGGCGAACCCGACCCGGCTCGCCACCTGCCGGACCGTCAGGTCCGTGCGGAGCAGGAACCGTTGGGCCTCCCGGATCCGCGCCTCGCGCACCAGTTGCGCGGCCGTGCGGCCGGTCGCGGCCTTGACGGCGTCGGTGAGGTGCTCCGGCGTGACGCCGATGCGTTCGGCGTGCGCGCGCACCGACCACAGGCCCAGGTCGGCGCGCCCGGTGAGCCGGGCGAACTCCGCCGCCACCGCGCCGGCCCGGGCGGGTGGCGCTTCCGGCGTCCCCGGCAGCCGTCCGACGCGCACGACCAGGACGTGCAGCAGAGCCCGCACGACCGAGTCCGCGCCGCGCCGGTACTCCGCCTCCAGCTCGGTGACGAGCCGCGTGACGTCGGCGTCGGCGCGGGCGTCCAGCTCCAGCCACGGCCGCTCGCCCAGCCGTCGCAGCCGGTCGCGGTCGGCCGGGTGGTCGAGCAGGAAGTCGTCGGTGAACAGCACGACGTGCCCGGTCAGGCCGCGCACGCCGGCCCAGTGGTGCACCTGACCCGCGGTGATCACCCCGAGGTGCGGCGGCCGCAGCGGCCAGCGCGCCAGGTCGACGACGTGCTTGCCGGTGCCGCCGGTGACGTGGACGAGCTCGTGGAACGTGTGCCGGTGCGGGAACTCCGCGCGCGACAGCGGCCCGATCGTGTCGAACGTCCCGACGGCGAAAGGCACCGCGCCCGGCGCCGGCAGCTCCAGCCGGTGCACCGGCAGCTCCCCCGCCCCTGGCGGGAGGCAAGGCGTCCCGGGCGGAACGGTCGTACCACGCATGGTCTGGTCCCTTCGCCGGTCGGCGGAAAAGTCTAGACCACTGCGTGCACGGTTCGCCGGTTTCGCCCCGAAGATCGCAATCCGTTCGTCGGGTACGAAAACGGGGCCGGTCCACAGTGGACCGGCCCCGTTCCGGGTTAACTCAGTTCAGTCACGCACGGCTGCGGCGACGGTTCACCAGCAGCATCAGCGCGCCGCCACCGAGCAGCAGGCCGCCGACGGTGAACGGCACGGCCGCGTCGACACCGGTGTTGGCGAGCTCGCCGCCACCGCCGTTCGAACCGGCCGGCGTGGTCGGCGCCGGGGTGGTGGCCGGAGCGACCTCGGTCCAGCTGGCGGCCGCGTTCGCGGTCACCTCGGTCTTCTCCGAGTCGGCGACGATCAGCGACTGGGCCGGCTGCCGCGCGTAGTTCTCGGAGACGAACAGGCGGCCGGTGTCCAGCTCGCCGCTGGCCTTGAGCTCGAAGCCGCCCTTGCCCGCCTTGGTGCCGGCGGGGACGTCGACGTAGAGCTTGGTGCCGTCCTTGACGTCCGCGGCCTTCAGCTCCTTGCCGTCGGCGTCGGTGAGCTTGACGCCGTCGGGCAGCTGGCTGGTCAGCGCGGTGATGTCACCGGAGGTCGCGACCGAGAACGGGCCGATCTTGCTGCCCGCGGTGCCCTCGGTCTTGTCCGCGGCGATGTTCAGGGTCGGCTTCGGCTGCGCGTCGAGGCCCTTGTTCTGGTCACCGGTGAAGTAGGCGTAGAGGGCGGCGACGTCGGCGTTCGCGCTGGCGTCGTCTTCCTCGGCCAGCGGCTTCTTGGCGTCGAGGTTCACGCCGTCGCTGAAGTGCCAGACCGCGGCCTGCGTGGCGGCGATGGCCTCACGCTCGGAGACGCCGTCGTGGACCGTGACACCGGCCTTCTTCAGGGCGGAGCCGATGGCGTCGAGGCCGGTGCCCGGGTAACCGTGGTGCAGCACCCAGTTGATCTTCGCGCTGTTCGCGTTGAACGGACCCTTGGCCGGGTACTTGTTCCACGGGCGCTCGACCATGTCGACGTCGGTGCGCAGGCCGACGGTGATCTGCACGCAGTAGAGCTTCAGCGTGCTGCCGTTGGACAGCTTCATTTCGAACAGTTCGGCGATGTAGTCGCCGCCCTGGCCGAGGTTGAGCCGGTAACCGACGGTGGCCTTGGGAACGGTCTTGCCGTTCGCGTCCTTGACCTCGATGACCCGGCCGCGCGCGGCGCCGTCGTCGGCGAGAGCGGCCGGGGACCCGACCATGACCGCGGCGGCCGCGGCGAGAGCCGCGATCCCACCACGCACGAAAGCTGACCTGACCTGCATAAATCTCCTATCCGAGCCCGAACCACGACGTGGGGGACCGCGTGAGACCAAGCCCCGATCACGACGGCCACCGATTCGAGTGAGTTATCACCCGGTCAAGCGACACCGGAGCATACATGGACCTCACAGGGTCCACATCTGACGCCCCCGTTAACTCGAATGTGTTGTTCAGAAGGGCAAGAAGAAGCCGGAAAAGTGCAGATTGCCACCCCGGAAATACGCGGCGGTCGCCGTGGGAGAATCGGCCTGAACCGTTCGCACGACCGGGGGGACCGCGCCAGCGATGACGATCGACACGCCGTTCGACGACCTGGTGCTGGTCGGGGCCGGGCCGGTCGCCCAGGTGTACGCGGGTGTCGAGGCCGACACGGCGTTCGCGCTGAAGATCTTCCCCGGCCCGCTGGACCGCCCGACGCGCAGCGCCCTGGAGCGCGAGCAGGCCCGGTTGCGGGGTGCTCCTGTTCTCCTGCCGGAGATCGACTCGTTACCCGATGGCCGCGCGGTGTTGCGGCTGCCGTTGTGTTCGCAGTCCCTGGCGGATCTCCTCGCCGACGCGGGCCCCCTGGACGCGTCCGACACGATCGCCCTGGGCGAAGCACTGGCGACGGCCTTGGCGGCGATCCACGCGGCGGGCGTCGTCCACGGCGGTCTCACGCCGGGCAACGTCCTCTTCCGCCCGGACGGCGAACCCGTGCTGACGGACGCGGGCTCGGTCCTGCGGACGGCGTTCGGCGGCGAGACGTCGGAGCTGGGGTTCCGTGCCCCGGAGACGGTCCGCGACGCGGTCACCGACGAGCGGGCGGATCTGTACGGCTTGGGCGCGCTGCTGTACTTCGCGGCGACCGGGCGACCGCCGTATCCCGGCGACGGCGGGGCCGAGCACGTGCTGCGGATCCTGCACGGAGCGCTGGCCGGGACCGGGCGGCCGGACCTGCCGCCGGGCCTGGAAAACCTGGTGGCGGCGCTGCTGTCGGCCGATCCGGCGCACCGGCCGATCGACGCCGCGTACGTGGCCGGGCGCCTGGCGGAGCTGGCCGCGGACCAGGCCGGTGCTCCCCGGCGCCCGGGTGCCGGGGATCGAGCGTCCGCCCACTCGCCCGCCGCTTCGGATCAGGCGCCCGCCGGCGAACCCACCGGTCCGTTCATCGGCGACCGGGCCGAATCCGCTCCCCCGCCCGCCGGAGACCGAACCGGGCAGGCCCGTTCGCTGGTCGCGGTCTCCGGGCCGGCCGCGCGGCCCCGGCGCACCGGACGGCTCGGCGTGCTGCTCGGCATCCCCGCGCTGGTCGCGGTGGTCGTCGTGGTGGCCGTGGTGCTGCTGCGGGACGATCCGGCCCCGCTCACCCCGCCCCCGGCGGCGCCGGGGCCCGCGTCCGGTCCGGCGCCCACCGGCACCGCGAGCGGCCCGGCGCTGGTGCTCGATCCCCCGGCCGACGGCGGCAGCTACGTCGACCTGACCTGGCACGCGACGGGCACGCTGGAGTTCGCGGTCATCGTGGCGGCCGAGGGCGAACCGGCGAAGACCCGGTACGCCGACCGGAACCGCACGATGCGGGTCCCGGTGGACCCCGCGCGCAAGTACTGCTTCCTGGTCCAGGCCACCGACGGGATCCACCCCGTGGAAAGCCGGCCCCAGCCGATCCGCGGCGCCACCTGCGGCCACTAGCCGCGGGTGAACAGCGACCTCGGGTTCAGCGCACCCCGCACCCGGGCCACGACACCGCCGCGCAGTCCGGCACGCACCGCACGCACCGCCGCCCAGGCCCGGCCGGCTTCGTCGCCCGCCGGGCGGCCGGACCACAGTGCACTGTCCACAACGGAGCTCAGCTCCGCCAGGCCGCCCCCGGCGGACGGGACCAGCCCCGCGTAGTCCCGGAGCGTCATCCCCGGGCGCAGGGGTACGCGCCGGTCCCGCAGCCGGTCTCGCACCTCTTCGCACGCTCCCCGTACCGCGCCGGCTCCGGCACGCGATCGCCGTCGCCACGCCCGGAGGGTCTTCGCCGACGGCACCCCCACCAGCCACAGCACCAGTAGGAGGCCCAGCACCACCAGTACGACCCCGAAGGGGAACGAGAACGAACCCGAAGCCGCGGCCGGGGAAACCGGCGCCGTCGGCGGGGCCACCGGTGGGTCCTTCAGCTCCTGCGACGGCGGCAACGCGGCCCGCGCCCGGTCGGTCAGGCCGGCCAAGCCGGACGAGGACGACGCCGAGCCGCTGGGGTCGAGCGGCACCCAGCCCACGCCCGTCACCGCCACCTCCGGCCACGCCAGGACGTCGCCGTTGCGCACCGTCGTCGCCCCCGGCGGCGGCCGGTAGCCGACCACCAGCCGGGCCGGGATGCCGACGATGCGGGCCAACGCGACGTACGCCGCCGCGAATTGTTCACTTGTTCCGCGTTTGGTCACCAGCAGGAAATCTCGCAATTGCGGCCAGCCGTGACCGGCGGGGAGAGCGGTGCCCGTCGCCCGGCGATAACCGTCGCGGAAGAAACGCTCCAGCACCAGCGCGCTTTCGAACGTCGGGCGCAGGCCGTGCACCGCCTGGGCGGCCAGCTCCGGGATGCCGTCCGGGACCGCGCCGACGTCGGCCAGGCCGCCCGGCGCGGAGCCGTCCAGCCGGGTCGCGGCGGAGACTTCCGGTGTCCACCAGCTCAGCGAGTACGTCGTGGGCGCGTCCGGCACCGGCGCGAGCAGCGACCCCTCGGTCTCCTCCACCAGCGGATCGGCGCCGGTCACGGCCGCGGGTAGCGGTTGCGACGGCAGCCACGGGCCCTGTCCGGGCCGGACGCTGATCTCCGCGCTGTCCCGCCGCACCGGCACCGCGGGCGGCGGCAGCAGCTCCCGGCCCAGCCGGCGGTAGTCGTGGCCGGCCGTCCACTCGACACCGTCGAAGTCGTCCAGCACCACCAGCGGCCAGCGGTCCGGGCTCGTGCCGCGCACGTCGAACACCGGCACGTCCGGCCGCGCGAGCCGGGCGGCGATCTCGTCGAGCGGGCTGGCCGTGCGGACGTCGACGCGCGGCGCCTCCTGCTCCTGGAGTGAGTACGCCGCCGCCGAAGGCAGCGTCCCGGCCAGCACGACCGCCACCAACGCCGTCAGCGGGACCGCCGCGGTGAACACCCGCGCGGTGACGCACGCGGCGAGCACACACGCGAAGTAGGCGACCGCGGCGACCAGCGCCGTCAGCCCGGACGCCGCCGAGTACAGCTGGCTGAGCACGAGGACCACGACGCTCGGCGCGAGCGCGGCCAGCGGACGGCGCAGGCGCGAGAGCAGCTCCAGTGCCGCGGTCCCGGCCAGCACCACCAGCAACGGCACGAACACCAGCAGCGCGGGGTCGGGCCGCGCGGGCCACGTCGACTGCAGGACCAGCCGCCACGACCGCGTGACGCCGGTGCCGAGCGCGGCCGGAATGTCCACAACGGACATCGGGACCAGCGTCGTCCCGACGACCGCGAGCAAGCCAGCGACGACCAGCAGCACCGGGCGCCAGGTCGCCAGGCCCGGCCGCAGCTCGCACAGCTGCGCGACGCCGAACAGCACGGCCGCCGTGACGAGCACCGGCAGCAGCACCGGCGTCCAGCCGAACACCGGCCCGAACAACAGGCCCGCGACGGCGATGGCCGCGACCACGGCGAGCCGGGCGGTCACGCGACCTCGTTCCACCGCGCGACGGCCTCGCGAGCCTGTCCCGCGCGCAGCACCAGGACGCCGGACCCCGCGCGCGGCGGGGCGGGCGGCCCGAGTTCGAGGACGTACGCCGCGCGGTAACGCGGCCGCAGCTCGGCGAGGGTCGCCGGGTCCGCCGTCGCCGTCACCACGGCGAGACAGCCACCGCCCGAGCCGTGCAGCAGCTCGGCCGGCACCAGTGCCGTGTCCACTTCGGACTGACGGAGCTCGCAGAGTTCGTCCAGCAAGGGCAGTACCGCGGCCATCCCGCCCGCGGACGGCCGATCCGTGCCGCCGGGCGTGACGAGCCGGGTGTGCCGGCCGGCCCGGGCGGCGGCCACGAGAAGTGACGCCGCGAGGTCGACCGCTTCCTCGAACAGCGCCGGCGGGAAGACGTCCCGGCGGGTGTCGAGCAGCAGCGTGAACCGCGGCTGCTCCGGGTCGGCGTAGTCGCGCACCATCAGCCGGCCGGTGCGCGCGGTGGCCTTCCAGTACAGGTGCCGCACCTCGTCACCCGGCTGGTACTCGCGGATCTCCTGCAGGTCGGTCGAGCCGCGCAGGGAGTCGTCGGAGGTGACGCCCTCGTGGTGGTGCCGCGGATGGCCCGCGGACGGCGCCTTGGCCGCGTACCGGCGCGGGTGCACCCACAGCGTCGCGGTTTCGCCGGTCGGCACGCGGTTGCGCGCCAGCCCGAACGGGTCCGCGCGGTGCAGGCTCAGCGGGCCGACGGTCTGGCGCCCGCGCACCGACGTCGGCAGCTCGTAGTGCAGCGTCCGGCTCACGCCGGGGTGCAGCGGCGGGATCCGCACGGTCCGCCGGAACCGGCCGGACCGGTCGGTCGCGAAGAAAGCGCTCTGCCGCCGGGCGGGAGCCGTTGCGGTCAACCGGGCCAGCGCGGGCTCGCCCCGCTCGACGCGGTCCGGGTGCACCGCCCGCGTCACCTCGACCCGCACGCGCCGGGCGGTCAGCGCGATCGCGGCGGCGACCGCACCGAGGCCAGCCGCGCCGAGCGCCCGCAGCAGCGGGTACCCACCCCCCTGGCCACCGGCGAAGAGCAGCACCGAGACGACGAGGAAGGCCACGCCGCGCGGCGTCAGCCGCACGTTCACCGCGCGGCGGGCAGCGGGCCGGGTGCCGGGACGGCGTCGAGCACCTCGCGGACGATCTCGTCGGCGCCGCGCCGGCCGAGCTCGGCTTCGGCGGTCAGCACCAGCCGGTGCGCGAGCACCGGGATCGCGACGTCCTTGACGTCGTCCGGGGTGACGAACGCGCGGCCGGCGGTGGCCGCCAGCCCCTGCCCCGCCCGCACCAGCGCGATGCTGCCGCGCGGGCTGGCCCCGAACCGCACGGCCGGGTGGACGCGGGTGGCGGCCGCCAGGCGGGCCGCGTACTCGCACACCCCACGGTCCACATGGGACGCCCGGACCTCGGCGATCGCCGCCGTCACGGTCGGCAGGTCGACGACCGCGGGCAGGTCGCGCGGGCTGACCCCGGCCGCCTCGCTCATGATCACCAGCACCTCGGCCGCCAGGTCGGGGTAGCCGACGGTCAGCCGCATCAGGAACCGGTCGAGCTGGGCCTCGGGCAGCCGGTAGGTGCCCTCCATCTCGATCGGGTTCTGCGTCGCCACCACGAGGAACGGGCGTGGCACGTCGTGCCCGACGGCGTCGACGGTCACCCGCTGCTCGCTCATCACCTCGAGCAGCGCCGACTGCGTCTTCGGCGTGCCGCGGTTGATCTCGTCGGCGACGACGACGTTCGCGAACACCCCGCCGGGGTGGAAGACGAAGTCCTCGTCCTTCTGCCGGTAGACCGTGACGCCGGTGATGTCGCCGGGCATCAGGTCGGGCGTGAACTGGATCCGGTGCCAGGTGCCGCCGACGCTGCGCGCGAGGCACTGCGCCAGCGTCGTCTTGCCGACGCCGGGAACGTCCTCCAGCAGCAGGTGCCCCTCGGCGAACAACGCGGCGACGGTCAGCCGGATCAGCTCCGGCTTGCCGCGCACGACCTGGCTGACGTTGTCGGCGATCGCGCGGTAGACCTCGGCGGCGCGAGTGCTCACGACGCCCGCCAGACGAGGCGCGCCGAGGTGTACGAGCCGACCGTCACCCACACCGTGTTGCCGACGCCGTAGTAGTAGAACGCGTTCAAGGTCATGGATCCGTTTTCGTCCGTGCTCTCGGTGACACCTGGGTTGCTGTAACCGCTGTTGTTCGCGTGCGGCTGGACGTGGTAGCTCGTGTTCGGGGCGAACCCGGTCAGCACGACGTGCATCCACGCGCAGTCCGGGGTCTCTTCGTCCCGGCCACAGTTTCGGTCAGCACCTTGGGGACGGGTCCCCTGACTGAGCTTGATCGAGGGTTTCGGCGCCGGCCGGGTGAAGGTCGTGGCCGCCGCCGCACCCCGTCCGGCGCTGTTCTGCGCCGCGACCTGGACGCGGTAGGCCGCCCCCGCCACCAGGCCCGGGATCGACGCGGACCGGCCGCCGCCGGCGGTGTCGAGCGAGCCCGCGCCGGAGCCGTCCGTGCGGGACCAGTTGACGTGGTAGGCCGTGACGGCGGCGCCGTTCGGGGCCGCGGCCGACCAGCGGACCTGCGCGGCCGACCCGCTGACCGTGGCGGACAGCCCGCCCGGCACACCCGGCGGCGTCGCGGGCGCGGCGACCACCGGCGGGGGCGCGGGCGGTACGGGTGGCACGGTCCGCGAAGGCGGCGCGGGCCGGTTGGAGGTCGGCTTGGGCGGCACCGTGGAAGCGGGCGGCCGCGGCGGGTCCGGCCGGCCTTGCGACGGAGGCGGCACCGGAGTGACCGGCGGTGGCGCGACGGGCGGTGTCTCCTTCGGCGGGTCCGCGACGACCGGGACGTCGACGGCCGAGCCGTCCGGGTCGACGACCACGACGTGCTTGCCGGCGTCGCCGTCGATGTAGAGCCGCTGGTCCTCGCCCTTGCTCAGGCGCGGATCGCCCGGCTCGGCCGGGATCGGCGTCACGGCGCGGCCGCGGCCGTCGGCGCCGTAGGTGCGCAGCGTCCGGCCGTGCGTGTCGAGCAGCGCGACGGTGTCGCCGGTGGCGGCCGGGGTCGCGTAGTCGCCGGGCGGGACGTCGACGGTGATCGGCGGGACGCCCGGCCGGTCGCGGGTCAGCGCGGCCGTGTCGATCAGGTGCAGCCGGCTGGCCGACGGGTCGAAGATCGCGACGCGGCCCTGCGCGTCCGAGCCCGCGACGCGCGCGCCGGGCGGGACGTCGACGCCGAGGGCGACGGCCGGTTCGAGCCCGCTGGGGCCGACCACGCTGAACGTGTCGGCGGTGGTGTCGACGAAGACCGGTTTTTCCCCCACCAGGGTGAGGGCCCCGGCGTGCCCGGGCGGGGCCGCGGCGGGGCAGACGAGCTGGTCGGCCGCCTTCGGCAGGTCGCAGACCGAGCCGGTGTCGACGCGGTTGACCCACACCGTGCCGTCCTTGGCGGCCACCGGATCGCCGAGCTTCCCGCCCGCGGGGACGACGGTCATCGCCGGGCCGAGCCGCACGACGCTGCCGGCGTCGCGGTAGACGAGGTAGGGGCCGCCGTCGGTTTCGAGCAGCACGGGGCGTTCGCCAACGACCGGTGTCGGGGTGCTGCCGGTGACCGCGAGGTCGGACTTGCCGAACTCGGTCACCTGCGACGGCCCGACGACGTACCCGCTGGAATCCCCCTGCACCACCGAATCCCCGGGCGCGAGACCCGGCACGGCGGCCTTCGCGTCGACGCCGCGCGAGGAACCGTTGACGTGCAGCACGAGCCCGAGCCCGGGGTTGACCACCCAGTGCCCGGACGGCGAAAACGACAGGCCGGGGGTCGGGCTCACGGCTCCCGTGAGCGCCAGCGTCACGACCGCGACCCCGCCGACAGCGACCAGCGCCACGGGCAGTCTCGACCGCAAACCACGGCCGGCCCCCCGCGGCGCGCCACCCTTCACGCCACTTCCCTGCACCCGCTCAGCGTAAGCCATCCGATACAGTCCGGGTCCATTCCGCGTACACCGAGGGGGTCCGGATGGCGGCGAACCGGCCGGTCACGGCGGTGGCCGGGCTGCTGGCCGTACCGGTGCTGACCGGCCTGCTGACCTTCGCGCTCGCCCGCGCCGCCGACGATCCGGTCCTGCCCGTGGCCGCCGCGGCCGGCCCGCTGACGGTCGTCGGATCGGTGACGCTCGAGCCGGCCACGCCCGCCGCCGGGCAGCCGGTCACCGCCCGCGTGCGCGTCGCGGGCGATCGCTCGGTCCGGCTGCGGACGCTCGTCGTGAAGGTCCGCGACGACCGCGGCGCGTTCCACGACTTCCCGGCCCGCCCGGACTTCCCGCTGACGCAGTCGGCCGCCGATTTCGCCGTCACCACGACGTTTCCGGCCCCCGGCCGCTACTTCGCCTACCTGGCCTACGACACCGGCGACGGCCCGCTGAGCCTGCCGCCGTGGGCGCCGTTCACGGTGCGCTGAGCGGCAGCACCAGCTCGAAGATCGCGCCACCCTGTTCGGCGTTGTAGACGCGCAGTTCGCCGTTGTGGGCCTGGGCGACCCACCGCACGATCGACAGCCCGAGCCCGCTGGACGAGCCCTCGCCGGTGAACTGCTCGAAGGCCGCTTCCGCGCGGGCCGCGTCGACGCCGGGGCCGTGGTCGGCGACGATGACCCGGCCGCCGGCCACGGTGATGTGCACAACCGCTCGCGCCCCGGGCTCGTGGCCGTAGCGCAGGGCGTTGTCGAGCAGGTTCGCGATCGCCCGCTGCACGAGGACGGGGTCGGCGTCGATCTCGGTGGGGGCCGCGGTGAGCGTGACTTCGGCCCCCGCGGCCGGGGTTTCGCGCACGACGCCGGCGACGAGCTCGTCGAGCCGGACGCGCCGGACGGCGAGCTGGTCGGCGCCGGCCGACAGCCGGGCGCGCACGAGCAGGCCGTCGATGATCTCGCCCATCCGCCCGGCCAGCCGGACGGTGCGCGGCAGCAGGTCGGCGCTGTGCGCGGGGTTGCGCACCGCCGTCTCGGCCAGCGCGCGCAGGGCCGCGACCGGCGTGCGCAGGTCGTGCGCGGTCTCGGCGATCAGGACTTCCTGCTGGGCCAGCGCTTCCGTGGCCGGCCGCAGGGCCCGCCCGGCGATCAGGTAGCCGGCGACTCCCGCGACGCCGACGAGCAGCACGCAGCCGCCGATGAGCAGGAGCACGCGTTCGTTGTGCGCGTCGGCCGGTTCCTGGGCGTCGAGCGTGGCCACGACCGCGCCGACGTACGGGCCGTCCTGCTGGACGCGGAACGGCTGCGCGGCCACCCGGACCAGCCCGCCACCACCCTGGACCGTGCCGCTCAGCAGCGTCCCGGACGCGGTCGCCTGCCGCGCGAGCCCGGTCAGCGTCGCGTTGTCGACCGCCACGCAGGTGCGGGCCGACTGGTAACCGGTGAACCGGACGTCGGCGCCGGGCAGCACGGCGAACTGCGGGCAGCCGGCGTTCATCGGGTCGCGGGCGACGTCGGCGGTGACGATCGCGCCGTCGTAGTGGATCAGCCGCGTCACGGTCGAGGTGACACGCTGGAGCTGGGCGTCCAGCGCGAGGTCGCGGCTGCGGCCGTCGTCGCGGACCAGCAGCCAGCAGTAGAGGATGAGGCCGACCGCGTTGAGCCCGGTGAACAGCCAGACGAGCAGCCAGCGCAGGCGGCGCAGCCGGGCCGCGGACGTCACGCTCACGCCGGGGCCCCGAGCCGGTAGCCGAGCCCGCGGACGGCGTGCACGAGGTCCGGCTCGCCGAGCTTGCGGCGGATCCGGCGGATGACGACGTCGACGACGTTGGACATCGGGTCGGCCGCGGCGTCCCAGCAGTGTTCGACCAGGTCGGCGCGGGCCACCGCCCGGCCGGGCCGCGAGATCAGGAACTCCAGGACGGCGAACTCCCGCGCGCTCAACGCCAGCGGCGTGCCCCCGCGGCGGGCTTCGTGGCGGGCGGTGTCGACCTCGAGGTCGGCCACCCGCAGCACCGGCGGCCGGGTGGCCGGGCGGCGGCAGAGCGCGTGCACGCGGGCGGTCAGCTCGGCGACCGCGAACGGCTTGCCGAGGTAGTCGTCGGCACCGCTCTCGAACCCGGCGACGCGGTCCGCGACTTCGGCGTGGCCGGTCAGGAACAGCACCGGGACCGTCCAGCCGGTCCGCCGTCGCCCGGCGACGTAGCCGATCGAGTCGCCGTCGGGCAGCTTCCGGTCGACGACCGCGCAGTCGTAGGCGCCCCGGGCGAACGCCGTGTCGGCGCTCGCGACGTCGCCGGCCTCGTCGACGTCGAACCCGGCCGCCCGCAGCTCGACCACGACGGCCGTGCGCAGGTCCTCGTCGTCCTCCACCACCAGCACCCGGCTCACGAGCCGATCATGTCATCGAAACCTCATGCGGGCCGCGGCACGGTGGTGCGACGACGGGCCGGACGGCCCGGACCGCGAGGAGGAAACGGTGCTCTTCCAGGTGCTGGGGCCGGTGACGGCCCGCGGCCGCGACGGCGCGGCGCTCGAGCTGGGACCGGGCAAGCCGGTCACCGTGCTGGCGACGCTGCTGCGGCACGCGGGCGCCTGGGTGAGCGTGGACGAGCTGGTCGACGCGACCTGGGCGGACCGCCGCCCGCCCGCGTCGGCCGAGGCCAACCTCAAGACCTACATCTGGCGCCTGCGGCGGGTTCTGCCGTCACCGGCGGACGGCGGGCGCATCGAGCACCGGCCCGGGGCCTACCGGATCCGCGTCGAGCCGGGAGAGCTCGACGCGGACCTGGCCGCCGACCTGGCCGCGCGGGCGGGAGCCGCGCTGGCCGAGGGGGCGCACGAGACCGCCGCCGCACTGGCGGGACGGGGACTCGCGCTGTGGCGCGGGCGGCCGTTCGAGGGGGTGGCCGGGAAAACGCCGGTCGCGGCGGCGGTCCGGCTCGGCGAGCTGCGCTGGGAGCTGCGGGAACTGCTGGCCCGCGCCCGGCAAGCGGCCGGGCGCGCGGGGGAAGCCGTTGTGCTGCTTCGGGAACTGGTCACCGAAGACCCGCTGCGCGAAGGTGCGTGGACCCTTCTGGTCGACGCCCTCACCGCGGCCGGCCGCCGGGGTGAGGCGCTCTCGGCGTACTGCGACGCGCGGCGGGTGCTGGCCGCGGAGCTCGGCGTCGAGCCCGGTGCCGGCCTCGCCGCGGCCTACCGGCGGGCGCTGTCCGGGCCCGCTCCGGCGCGTCGCGAACTCCCCCGGGACGTCCCCGGCTTCACCGGCCGCGACACCGAACTCGCGCTGCTGCGGGACGCGCCCGAGCCGATCGTGCTGCTCGAAGGCATGCCGGGCGCAGGGAAGTCCGCGCTCGCGGTGCGCCTCGCGCACGAGCTGGCCGACCGGTTCCCGGACGGCCAGTTCCACGTCGAGCTGGGTGCCGACGGCGACCCCGGCGCGGTGCTCGCCCGGCTGCTGCGCGCGATCGGCGTCGACGCGCTGCCGGCCGACCTCGGTGAGCGCGCGGCGCTCTGGCGGTCCGAGATCGCCGGCCGCCGGATCCTGCTGGTTCTCGACGACGCCGTGAGCGCGCGCCAGGTCGCGCCGCTGCTGCCGGGCGCGGGCCCGGCACGCACCCTGATCACGACCCGCGACGGCGGCTGGCACGTCCCCGGCGCGCGTCGAGTGACCCTCGAACCGCTGGACGACAAGACCGCCGCCGCCCTGGTCCACGCGTGCACCGGCGACACCCGGCCGCTCGGCGAACTGCTCGCCTTCTGCGGCGGACTGCCGGACCTGCTGCGTGCGGCCGGTGACCGGCTCGCCGCGCGGCCGCACTGGCGGATCGCCGACGTCGTCGCGTGGCTCGCCGCGGAGGTCTCCCCGGCTCGGCTCGACGCGTCCGTGCAGCGGCTGGCGCCGGCGGAACGGACGGCGTTCCGCGCGTTCGCCGCGCGGCCGGGCGAGGTCGGCGTCCCGCTGGTCGCGCGGCGGCTGCGGGTGAGCCAGGCCGAGGCCCGGCGGCTGCTGGAGCGGCTGGTCGACGTCCACCTGCTCGCCGCACCCGGTCCCGGCCGCTATCGCGCTTTGGTGACCGCCCTCGGTGACCAAGGGGTGCACGTGGCATGACCCGGTTAGGGTCGGTACCCGTGCGGGTACTGGTCACCGAGGACGACGAGGACATCCGTCTCGCCGTCGAGCTGGCGTTGCGTGACGCCGGGTTCGCCGTCGACACGGCCCCCGACCTGGCGGCCGCGGACGAGGCGTTGTTCGTCAATTCCTACGACTGCGCGGTGTTCGACCGGAAACTGCCGGACGGCGATTCCCTCGGTTTTGTCCGCGGGCACCGGGAATCCGGCTGGACGGTTCCCGTGCTGTTCCTGACCGGGCACGACAGCGTCGCCGATCGGGTCGCCGGGCTGGCCGAAGGTGACGATTACCTCGGCAAGCCGTTCGCCGTCGCCGAGCTGATCGCGCGGGTGCGGAACCTGTGCCGCCGGGCCGTCGCGTCAGGGCCGGAAATCCTGCGTCACGGAGACCTTTCCCTGGACGTTTCCCGGCACGAAGCCCATCGCGCCGGTTCTTTGCTTTTGTTGACCGCAAAGGAGTTCGCGGTCTTGCGGCGGTTGCTGGAGGCGGCCGGGAACACGGTCACGCGTCGCGAACTGGAGGCGGCGGCGTGGGACGAACTGGTCGCGCCGTCGTCCAACGTGCTCGACGTCGTGATCGCGCAGCTGCGGCGCAAACTGGGCCCGCCGCCGGTGGTGCGGACCGTGCGGGGAACCGGTTTCGCGCTTTCCTGATGTATCCGCGCTGTATCGCGGTTGGACGGCCGTCGCGCACCATTTCCGGGTAGGACTTTCTTCGATTCCCGGGAGCACTGTGATGAGCAAACCGAACCGGATCGGCCGGGCGGCGGTGTACGGCGTCGCCGGCCTGGCGACGGCCGCGATCGGCGCGACCGCGGCGAACGCCATGGCGGCCGAGAGCGACACCGTGGCGGCTCCCCAGGCCGCGGCGGTCCAGGCCCCGATGACCCAGGCACCCGCGGCGCCAGTCGTCTCGCCGCACGCGGCGCCGGCTGTGAAGACGCCCGAGGTGAAAGCGCCAACGGTCAAGGCGCCCGAGGCCAAGGCTCCGGCCGTCAAGGCACCCGAAGTGAAGGCGCCCGACGTGAAGGCCCCGACGGTCAAGGCGCCCGAGGCCAAGCCGGTCGCCAAGCCGGTCGCCGCGCCCGTCGCCAAGCCCGTTGCGAAGCCGATGGCCAAGACCGTCTCGAAGCCCATCTCGAAGCCTGCCGCGAAACCGGTGGTGCGGCAGGCCGCTTCGACCCACAAGGCCGCGCCGAAGGTGCACCTCGCCGCCCCCGCCGCGCACCAGGTCACCGGCGTGCGGCACCAGGCGGTCAAGCCTGCGGCTCAGCACACGAAGGCGGCGCCGAAGAAGAAGTTCGTCGTGCAGGCCGCGACCCGGCCGAGCGTCGCCCAGGCCGAGCAGCGCGTCAAGGACCTGCAGGCCGAGCTGACGCGGGCGCGGGCGGACCTCGCGACGCTGAAGACGGGGCAGCAGCGGGACATCGGGCCGTGCAAGACCGTCCGGAAGGTGTCGGCCGACGGGCACAGCGCGTCGACGGCTTCGGTGTGCGGCAACGGCACCGTGAAGGTGGGCTGACGTGGGCACCACCGTCGCCGAGCGGCCGCGGCTGTCGGTCCAGTCCGCCCTGGTCCGCGCCGGCCTGCTGCGGCGGCCGCGCGCGCCGCGCTACATCGTCGTGCCCGCGCAGGTCTGGCTGGGGCAGCGGGCGGCCGTGGCGGAGGACGACGAGTACCCGCCCGACGACGCGCCGGCGGAGGAGTACTACTACCAGCACCCGGTCCGGACGCCGATGGGCCAGGCCGCGGCGAGCGCGACCGGCGGGGTGCTGGCCGCGATCGCGGCCGGAATCCTGCCGGGGATGCTGATCGGCGCGCCGGGCGGGATCGTCGCCGGCGTCGCGGCCGGGTTGTTCGGCGGGCTGATGGGCCGTGAACTGGCCGGCGAGCTGTACGAACGCCGTCACGAAAACTGACGGGGCGGGTGCCGACCGGCACCCGCCCCGTTCTGTTTTTCAGCGTTTCAGCCCGCGACCGCGGAGACGAAGTCCTTGAAGACGTCGCTGCTGAGCACGCCGTCCTCGATGGCCTTCGGATCGACCTCCAGGTCGAGGCCCATCGACCCGCCGACCAGCGGCGAGAAGCCGGCCTTGACGTGCACGCGGTACTTGCCGTCCTCGTCCTTGCCCAGCGTCGCCTCGGCGGTGACCCCCGGGCCGATCATCAGCCCGGGCTGGGCGGACACCGTGACCGGGCCGGGGCCGCTCGACACCTGCGGCAGTTTCACGTCGAGCCCGGCCTTGGCTTCGGCTTTGGCGCTGACGCCGTCCTTGCCGACCTCGACCCCGCCTTCCGCTTTGGCCGTCAGCGCGTACTCGCCGTTCTGGACCCCGCCGTCGAGGGCGGACCAGGTGCCGTGGTCGAAGTCGTAGTACGCCTCGGCGTGGACGATCCCGCCCTTCTTGTCCGGCCCCGTGATCTCGGCGCCGCTGTCCGTGCCCTGTGACTGGACCTTCACGCCGAGCTGGTCGAGCCGGTCCATCGCGTCCTGCACGTACCGCCGGAGGATGCCCTGGGTGCGCAGGCAGTCCCCTTGGGTGCAGGCGGGGGTGATCGGAATCGGGTCCTCGGGGTACGGGTCACCGGCGTTCGGCTGCGGCCACGGGTCGTCGTTGTCGTCGGCCTGGTGGCGGTAGCCGGCGGGGATGGCGTCCTGCTTGCGGACCTGCCGGTAGTCGGGCTGCTTTTCCTGCTTCCGCTGGGACTGCTTGCCCTGCTGCTGCTTGTTTTGCTTCGACTTGTCTTGCTTCGGCGAGTCCTGCTTCCGCTGGTCGTCGCGGTCCTGTTTGTCGTCTCCCTGCTTCCGGTCTTCGTCCCGGTTCTTCTTGTCCTGGCGGTCGTCGTTCTTCCGGTCGTCGTCGTTCTTCCGGTCGTCGTTGTCCTGCTGCCGGTCGCGCTGCTTCGGCTGGTCCTCGTGGTCGCTGTTCTTCTTGTTGTCGTCCTGCGGCTGCTTGCGCGGTTCCGGCTCCGGCTTCTTCGCCTTCTCCTGCTTCGGCGCCGGTTTCTCCGGTTTCGGCGCCGGCTTCTTCGGAGCCTGCTGCTTGGGCGCGGGATCCTTCTTCGCCGCCGGCGGCGGCTTCACCGGCTGCCCCTTGGTCTCGGCGTCGAGCTTCTTCAGCGGGCCGTCGTCGCGCAGCGCCCCGCCGGGGCCGCTGGGAATCAGCTTCCCGCCCGTGCTCCCGCTGGCCCCCGGAATCGTGCACGCGCACGGGTTCGGCGTCGACTTCGCCTCCGCCGCGCCCGCGCTGAGCAGCCCGAACCCGAGGGCGACGAAGCCGCCGGAAGCGGTGTAGAGCAGCGCCCGGCGGGCGCTCATCGGTGCACCACCGTCGAGGACGACCACGACGACGGCCCGGTGTCCGAAGTGGACTTCGCGGTGGTCGTCGTCACGGTGCCGTGCTCGTGGTCGGCGATCTTCTTCGCCACGGCGGGCGAGAACCCGGCCTGCTCCAGCAGCTTCTGGTCGGAGTCGCGCGTCGGCTTCGCGGGCGACTTGCGGTGCTGGGTGTGGTGCTTGAGGTCCGCGAGGTGGGCCTCGGCCTTGGACAGGTGGTCCTTCGCCTGGTGCAGTGCCTGGTCGGCGGCGTCGACGGCCTTCTTCGCCGCCCCCACCTCGGCGGTCGCCTGGTCGAGCGCGGACGGCTTCGCGGGCTTCGGCAGTTCCACGGGCTTGGCGACGAGGTGCGGCAGCGAGATGTGGTTCGCCTGCCCGGGCTGCACGGTCTGGTGCTTCACGGCCGGCCGCTGAGCAGGCTTCTTGTGGGACACCGGCTTGGCCACCGTCTTCTTGGCCGGAGTGTGCTTGGCCGGCACGTGCTTCGCCGGTTTGGCGGGCTGGGCGACCTTCGCGGCCGGCGCCGGTGCCGCGAGCGGCGCCACCTTGACGGGCGCGACGGCGGCCGGCGCGACGGCGGGCCGTCCGGTGGCCGCGGCGACCGGCGTCACGTCATCGGAGGCGAAGGCCCCGGCGGCGGTCGCCCCGACCGCCGCGGTGGCGAGTCCGGCGACGCCGTACACGGCCGCGCGGCCCACCTTGCTGGATGTTGTCATGCTGCTCTCCCCGTACGGATGACCTCGCGGAATGCGGGTTTCCGTGCAGCGTGGGCGGGGAAGGTCCAGGGCGGGTACACCCGGCGTACATCGGGGTTCAGGCGCGCCGGAGCCCGTCGACGAGCACGGCGACCATCCGCTGGTTGTACTCGATCTCCTCGCCGCGCACCGGCTGGCACAACAGCGCGATGGCGTGCATCAGGTCCTTCGCGCTGACGTCCGCGCGGATCCGCCCCGTCGCGACGGCGGCGTCGAGCAGCGCCGCGAGCACCGGTTCGAGCCGTTCCATGAAGTACCCGGGCAGGCCGTCGAAGGCCGGATCACCCGAGTGCAGGGCCGTCGCGAGGCCGCGTTTGGTCCCGACGAACTCGGTGTACCGGCGAAGCCACTCCGCGAGCGCCACGTCCGGTTCGTGCTCGGCGCTGAGCGCCGGCCCGGCGGCGGCGCAGGTGTCGATCCCCCGGTGCAGCACCGCCACGACCAGGTCGGCGCGCTGCGGGAAGTGCCGGTAGAGCGTCCCGACGCCGACGCCCGCCAGGTCGGTGATCTCCTTCGCCGGCGCGTCCACACCCGAGGTGGCGAAGACGGTTTTCGCGGCTTCGAGCAGGGCGTCGACGTTGCGCTGGGCGTCGGCGCGCAGCTTGCGCGGTTGCATAACCGGAAAGCCTTTCCGTATAGTAGCGGAAGAGCTTTCCGCTTACGTCCAGACTACCTCCAGGAGCGCCTCCCATGCAGTACCGCACCCTCGGCCGCACCGGCATCAAGGTCAGCCCCTACGCGCTGGGCACCCTGATGTTCGCGACGTCCATCGGCAGCCCCGACCCCGCGGACTCGATCCGCGTCATCCACAAGGCCCTGGACGCGGGCATCAACTTCGTCGACACGGCCGACGCCTACGGCGACTCCGAAGACGTGGTGGGCCAGGCCCTGAAGGGCCGCCGCGACAACGTGGTCCTGGCGACCAAGTTCAGCCGCCCGACCGGCGACGACCCCAACCACCAGGGCACCTCACGCCGCTGGATCATGACCGCGGTCGAGAACTCGTTGCGCCGCCTGCAGACCGACCACATCGACCTGTACCAAATCCACCGCCCGGACCCGTCGACGGACATCGAGGAAACGCTCTCGGCGCTGAACGACCTGATCCACAGCGGCAAGGTCCGCGCGATCGGCACGTCGGCGATGCCGGTGTCGGACATCGTCGAGGCCCAGTGGGCCGCGTCCCGCCGCAACTTCGAGCGCTTCCACACGGAGCAGCCGCCGTACTCGATCCTGAGCCGGGGCATCGAGCGTGAAGTCCTCCCGTCCGCGCAACGCCACGGAATCGGCACCCTCGTCTGGGGCCCGCTGGGGCAGGGAATGCTCACCGGCCGCGTCCGCCGAGGCCAGGAGAACACCTTGCGCCGAGCGGGTTTGCTGAAGCACCTGAACGATGCACGCCGCATCGACGTCGTGGAGCAGCTGATCCCGCTGGCGGAGTCGGCGGGCATGCCGTTGACCCACCTGGCGATGGCGTTCGCCATCTCCCACCCCGGAGTGACGAGCGCGATCATCGGCCCCCGCACGATGGCCCACCTGGACGACCTGCTGGCCGGCCTGGAGGTCGTGCTGCCGGACGAGATCCTGGACCGCATCGACGAAATCGTTCCGCCGGGCACCAACGTGAGCGCTTTGGACCAGGACTTCGTACCGCCGGCCTTGCAGAATGCGAGCCTGCGCCGCCGCCCGCTCGTCGAGCGCGCCGGCCAGCTCACGAACTCCGTCGCGGGGTAGCGGGAGCTACCGGAGGGAACGCAGCGTTGCCGAGGGCGTCCTGCCGTATTTGGCGTTGTACGTGGCGGCGAATCGACCCAGGTGCACAAAACCCCATCGCCGGGCGATGTCGGCAACACTGTGGACGTGCGGGTCCGCGGCTCGCAGTTCGGCGTGTACTCGTCGTAGCCGGACTTCTCGCAGGTACGCCATCGGCGACATGCCCAGGTGCTGCCGAAATCCGTGCTGCAACGTCCGCACCGGGATCCCGCAGTGCTCCGCAATTGCCGAAGTCGTCCACGGGCGCCGGGGTTCGGTTTCGACGAGTTCGATCGCGGCCCGTACGGCTGCCGGCCGCGCCGGAGCGGCCGAGTCGGCCAGGGCTTCGGAGTACTTGTGCTGTGTCGCCACCAGGAAACCGTTCACCAGGCCTTCGGCAAGTGGGCCGGCGACCATCGGGTGCGACAGCACACCGCCCGCTACGGCCGCCTGGCGGCTCAAGGAGATCACCGTGGCCAGCCAGGTGCTCATGACCCTGTGGCCCACATCGAGAACCTGGGTGAAACCGAGCTGTGAACCCGGCTCGTCATCGAGCAACTTGGTCAGCGCCGCGTTGACCGAAGTCCGGTCCAGCACGACACAAAGCACTCGGCAGTCAGCCGGAAATCGGCAGTGACACGCCCCGCCCTCCGGCTGGAAGACCGTCGCGAGCTCCCGGGTCGAGGTCACCTCGACACCGCGATGCCGGACCTCCAGTCGGCCCGAGAGGGGGAGCTGCACACAATAACTCGCCCCTACGTCCTCAGCCTCCACTGTGGATGCGCCCAGGAACTTGATGTCCCCGACGGTGACTGCGCCGAATTGGGCGAACTGCGCGGTCACGGGAAGGTGATCACCCATCGAGAACGTCGATTCGATTGTCGGACCTCGGACGCTGGTCACTCGATCCACGGGTTCCCGCACCTTCCCTCCACAGTGATCACGGCTGCCGCGGGCCGGTTTCGAGCAGGTCGGCCGGCAGGGGGTGACTACGTCCGGTCGAGTGGCCTGGGATGCGGGGAGAGCACCGTGCTGGGGACGGGCGTCCAGGCGGCGCGGCCGCCGTCACCGGTGGTGACCCGGCCGAAGACCTGGTCGCCGAAGTGGGTGGCGAACGCGAAGGTGCCCGGCCGGGTGAGCTCCCCGATGAGACGTTCGCGCGCGGCCGGGACCGCGTCGCTGTCGGAGTCCGGCCCCGAACCCCATTCGGGGTGGGCGAGCTGCACGGGATGGTGGAACGCGTCACCGAAGGCGATGATCCGCTCGGCGCCGGTGTCGATCGCGTACGAGGTGTGCCCGGGACTGTGCCCGGGTGTGACGATCGCGTGCACGCCGGGGAAGACCTCGTCGCCGTCCTCCACGAGTTCGAGCGCGTCCTTGAACGACTCGAGGGCGTCGGCGGCGACCGGCAGGGGCTGCGTTCCGCCGCCGGGCGGGTATGCGGCCCACTCCGCGGCGGCCACAACGTAGCGGGCGTTGGCGAACGTCTTGCGGTACGGGCCGTCGCCGTCGCGTCGTGCCGCCCAGCCGACGTGGTCGAGGTGCAGGTGGGTCAGCGCGAGCACGTCGATGTCGGCGGGGTCGAGACCGAGCAGCGCGAGGGTGTCCGGCAGCGAGCCGCTGTTCGCGGCTCCCTCCGCCCGGCTGTTCTCGACGAGGCCGAGCCCGGCGTCGACGAGCAACCGCCGGCCGCTCTTCTCGACCAGCAGGCCACCCGCGGTCATCGGCACCATTCCGCCCGCGTCGAGCAGGGAGCCGGCCGTCCAGACGTCGCGCGGCACCGTCGGGAAGAAGTAGGCCGGGGCGAACGCCATCGCGCCGTCGACGACGTAGGTCAGCCGGGTGTCACCGAGTTCGATCGTCCGCACGGGCGATTGGTCGGTCAGTACCCCCACCGTCGGTGAATCCACGAACTTCTCGCTTCTCTTCCGATTGACTTTCGGCGACTATACCTGATGTCTTCACGGGAAGGCCGGCGCGCGGAGGTGTTCGATTGTTTGCCGCAGTGCGTCATCGGTCGGTGTCGGCTCGATTTCGAAAGCGGTGGTGGCCGCCGTGGAATCGAGCACGAAAGGGCGTCGCAGCTGGTATTGGATTTCGAGCATTTCCTTGGCGGCGGGGGTGAAGAGCCCGGCGGCCCGGAGAGCGATACCGGACATCGTCGACAGCCGGGCGGCGGGCGCTCCCGCGAGGTCGGCGGCGCGGGTGGCGAGAGCGCGGATGGACAGGGGTGGCGCGGTCGGCGCGTGCCAGGGGCGGCCCCACGCGGTCTCGTCGGCGGCGACCGCGACGAGGGTGCGAGCCATGTCGCCGGTGCAGGTCCAACTGTGCGGGGCGTCGAGGTCCGCCGGCACCGAACAGCGGCGGCCGGCAATGATCTTGGGCAGCACCATGACACTGAACGGGGACATCGTGCCCGCGCCCAGGTAGTCCGAGCCGCGGACCTCGGCGGTGCGGATCCGGCCGGCGTTGTGCGCGGCCAACGCGTCGGCCCACAGCCTGACCCGGACCTCACCCTTGACCGAGTTGGGCCGCGGCGGGAGGTCTTCGGTCATGGGGGCGTCGACTCGTCCGTAGCCGTAGAGGTTGCCGGTGGTGACGAGCACCGCCCCGCTCTTCTCCGCCGCGTGAATCAGCGCGGCTCCCATCGGTGGCCAGTCGATGACCCAGCGGTGGTAGGCGGGGCCGGCGCAACTGTAGAGAGCGACCGCGCCCTCGGCGTACCGGGCCAGGGCGTCGGCGTCGGAGGCGTCGCACGCGACGTGTTCGATGCCGGCTTCGTCCGGCCCGCCGCCGCGACGGGTGATCAGCCGGACCTGCTCGCCTTCCCGGGCGAGCAACCGCGCGGTGGCCGAGCCAACCGGTCCGGCTCCGACAATGACGTGCAGAGACATGCATTACCCCAAGCGCCGAATAGGCCGAATGCCGACCCGTGCACAGTAACCAAATCACGCATCAATTCACCGTGATTGTCCGCATAACGCAGGCAAATATCCGCTATGCGCAACCCGGCGCAGGACTGGACCGACTTCCACCCAGCCGATGACCAGCGTGCCGGTCATCCGGGGCCGCTCAGGGCGATGATGGTCTGCGTGGTGCCCCCGACGGGGTTCGAACCCGCACTTTGTCGATTTTAAGTCGACTGCCTCTGCCAGTTGGGCTACGGGGGCACCGCACACTCTAGGCGATCCGCGCCCCGCTCAAGCCACGAGGCCGGATCCGGCGAACCGGATCCGGCCTCGTGTCCACTGAGGACTCACAGGAGTCAGTTCAGCGTCCAGGACTGGTTCGCCGCGTTCGTGCACGTCCAGATCTGCAGCGGGGTGCCGTCCGCCGAGCTGGGGCCGGTGGCGTCCAGGCACTTGCCCGAGGCCGGGTTCACCAGCTGGTTGCCCGTGTGGGTCCACTGCTGGGCGCCCGTTCCGTTGCAGTCGTACAGCTGGACCTTCGCGCCGTTCGCCGTGCCCGCCGCGTTGACGTCCAGGCACTTGCCCAGCGCCCGGAGCGTTCCCGACGTCGACGACCACTGCTGGGCCGTCGTGCCGTTGCAGGTGTACAGGTCGACCGTCGTGCCGTTCGTCGAGGACGCGCCCGCCACGTCGACGCACTTGCCGCCGTAGCCGGTGATCGTGCCGCCGCCCGCCGGGGGCGGGGTCGTGGTGCCGCCGCCGGTGATCGCGTTGAAGATCCGCGAGTACGCGTAACCCGTCGCGCGGTCGTAGTCCTGGAGCTCCCAGAACGACAGCTCCGCGACGCCGTTCTGCGCCGCGAACGTCTCCAGCTGCTGGGCGTCGGACTGGCTGAACTGGGCGCCGTCGTCGTTGCGGCCGGCGATCGGGGTCAGGCCCATCATCGCGTAGGCCGCCGACGTCGAGATCCCGTACAGGCTCGCCAGCTGGGACGCCGACGCGCGCGCCGCGGACAGGGCGTCGCCCAGGACCGCCTGGCCGTCGTAGAAGTCCATCACCATCAGGTTGACGACGCTGACCTTGACGCCCTTGTTCTTCGCGTCGCGCAGCAGGTCGAGCTCGTTGCCCGGGATGCCCGACGGGTCGACGGCCAGCGTGTAGTCGACCTGGACCGCCCCGTTCTGCTGCTGGAGCGCGGCCAGCGCGGAGTTGCGGCGCTGGTTGGACCCCGTGTCGCCGAGGACGCCGCCCTCGATGTCGAAGTCCAGGCGCGGGGTGCCGTAGGTGTTGACCACGTTCGCGTACGCCGCGGTCAGGCTGGCGGTGTTCGTGCAGGTCTGGGCCAGCTCGCCGCCTTCGGCGCCGCCGAACGACGGGATGACGTTGCCGCCCGCGGCCTGCAGCGCGCTGATCTGCGTCTTGAACGAGCCGACGCCGGTGCCGTTCGCCTCCCAGACCGGCGTGCAGCCGGACTGCGGGGTGAGGAACGCGAGCGTGAAGAACTTGGTGCCGGTGGCGTTCATGTCGGCGGACATCTGGCCGGCGTCGGAGTCGCTGATCTGCAGGTACGGAGCGGAGTAGTGGGCGGGGAAGGCACCACCGGCCGCGGCCGCGGTGCCGGGCGTGCCGGCGAGGACGGCGACGCTCAGCACGGCGGGCAACGCCGCTATGAGTGCCGCTTTGGTGCGGGAAAAGCGCATGGGAGCTCCTGGGACCGTGGGGACGGGCGGTACGGAGTGGTCGGATCGCTGTCGGCGAGGGGGAGGTTCGCCGACTTATTCTTCGTAGTGAAGAAAGGGATACCCGCTCACTGGCCCAGTTGTCCAGACCATGTCGCTCACCGGCACACAGTCGGTCATTTCCTGTCAACTGCCCCAAAAGGCCCTTAACAGTCGGGTTTGCGGCGCTTCTCCGCGCTCCGGCGATACCCCAGTCGGCGAGGTCCCGGATTCGCCGGAATTCGTCGAGTTTCGCGCGGATGACCGGCTTCCGTGCGCTCACCACGGAGGCCTACGGCGCCGCCGCGGTGCGTGGCGAGGCTTCACGATCGACCACTCGAGCCCGGCCTGGTGGTCGCGTCGGGCGGCCTGATCCGATGGCGGCGTCGCCGTCAAACGAAAAGAGCCCCTGCCCGCCGAAGCGGACAGGGGCTCTTCCTACCGGAGACCGAAGACTCAGGACTTCGAGACGCGCGCGAACTCGTCCTTCGGGTTGTTGATCTGGCCCAGCGAGATGACCTCGCGCCGGAACAGGCCGCCCAGGATCCAGTCGAACAGGATGCGGATCTTGCGGTTCCAGGTCGGCATCGCCTTGAGGTGGTACGCGCGGTGGAAGAGCCAGGCCGGGAAGCCCTTGATCTTCAGGTTCAGCGCGTCGGCGACGCCCTTGTGCAGGCCGAGGCTGGCGACCGCGCCGAGGTTCTTGTGGTAGTAGTCCTTCGGCTTGCCGCCGCGGATCACCTTGATGATGTTCTTCGCCAGCAGCGTCGCCTGGCGGACCGCGTGCTGGGCGTTCGGCGGGCAGGTGGCCGTCGGGTCCTCTTCGGTGCGCGAGAGGTCCGGGATGGCCGCGTTGTCGCCCGCGGTCCAGACGTCCGGGTGGCCCACGACCTGCATGGCCGCCGTGCCCTCGACGCGGCCGCGCTTGTCCAGCGGCAGGTCCGAGTTGGCCAGCACCGGGTTGGCCTTCACGCCCGCGGTCCAGATGAGCGTGTCGGTGTCGAACTCCGTGCCGTCCGAAAGCACGACGTGGCCGTTCTCGAACGACTTCGCCGCGGTCGACAGGTAGACCTCGATGCCGCGCTTCTCCAGCTGCTCGACCGTGTACACCCCGAGCGTCTCGCGGACCTCGGGGAGGATGCGGCCGGCGGCCTCGACGAGCACCCAGCGGACGTCGGCCGGCTGGATGTTCGGGTAGTAGTTCTCGACCGCGAACCGGGTCATGTCCTCGAGCTCGGCCAGCGCCTCGATGCCGGCGAACCCGCCGCCGACGACGGTGAACGTCAGCAGGCGCTTGCGCAGCTCGGGGTCGAGCGTGCTGGCCGCCTCGTCGAGCTTGGTCATGATGTGGTTGCGGAGGTAGATCGCCTCGCCGATGGTCTTGAAGGCGATGCCCTGCTCGACCAGGCCCGGGATCGGCAGGATGCGGGCGACGGCGCCGAGCGCGACCACGAGGACGTCGTAGCCGAGCTGCTCGATGTGGCCGTCGGCGGCTTCGACCGTCACGGACTTCTTGTCGTTCTCGATCTTGGTGACGCGCGCGGTCAGCACGTGGCAGCGCTTCAGCACGCGGCGCAGCGGCACGACCACGTGCCTCGGCTCGATCGCGCCGGCCGCGGCCTCCGGGAGGAACGGCGCGTAGGTCATGTGGGGCTGCGGGTCAACGACGGTCACGGAGGCCTCGTTGGCCCGGAGCATCTTCTGGAGGCCGTACGCCGTGTAGAGCCCGACGTACCCACCACCGAGGACGAGGATCCGAGTCGGTTCCGACTTCGACTTCGCAGCAGCCATGACCTCATAGTGGCACCTTCACACGGACCTTGCGCGGGGACCCCATCCGGCTGTGACCAGCGTCGCTGCACCTTCCGTAACGATTCAGTCCGAGGCCGTCACCGAGGTCGCGGCGCGGAAGACGTCCGCCACCATCGTGTGGGTCAGGAGCCCGGTCTGGACATTGCGTGGTGAGACGTGATAACAGCCGAAAATACGCAGGTCCCCGAGCTTCAGGACCGTGCCGTGTCCGAACGCGGGACGCGGTGACGGCACCGGCCAGCCGGCCGCGGCGAGCACGGGCAGTAACGCCTGCCAGCCGAACGCGCCGAGCACCACGATCGAGCGCAGTGTCGGACGTAACAGCGTCAGCTCCTCCGCGAGCCACGCCCGGCACGTGTCGCGCTCGGCCGGCGTCGGCTTGTTCTCCGGCGGGGCGCAGCGCACCGGCGAGACGAGCCGGGTGCCGTACAGCTCGAGGCCGTCGCCGATCGCGGTGGACGTCGGCTGCGACGCGAGACCCACTTCGTGCAGCACCCGGAAGAGGAAGTCGCCCGACGGGTCACCGGTGAACATCCGGCCGGTGCGGTTCGCGCCGTGCGCCGACGGCGCCAGCCCGACCACGGCGAGCGTGGCGTCCGCCGGCCCGAAGCCGGGCACCGGCCGCGCCCAGTACTCCTCGCCGCGGAACGCCGCCTTCGTGCCCGCGACGCCCTCGCGCCACTCGACCAGCCGCGGGCAGGCGCGGCAGCCGGCCACGGCGGCGTCCAGCTCGGGCAGCGTCCTCATCGCAGCGCCACCCGGGACAGCCGGTCGGCTTGCCGGGTCGTCTCGGGCAGCCGGTAGCGCGGGGCGAGCGCCAGGGTCAGCCGGCAGGCGTGGGCCAGGTCGATGCGGTGCCCGGCCGAGACGTACACCGGCTTGACGCCGTCCTGGGTGCGCAGCACCGCGCCGACCTCTTCCCCGGCGTCGACCAGCGGCACCGAAGCACCCCGGGACGCCGCGGGCGCATCGTGCGTGCCGACGAACCGGGTCTTGCCGACGCCGAACGCGGGCCGCCCGGTCAGCACGCCCAGGTGGCAGGCGAGGCCGAACCGCCGGGGGTGGGCGAGGCCGTGACCGTCGCAGACCAGGACGTCGGGCTCGTGGTCCAGCCGATCGAGCGCGTCCAGCAGCGGCGGCAGCTCGCGGAAGGCGAACAGCCCCGGCTCGTACGGGAAGACGGCCTTCGCGCGGACCGTCCGCTCCTCCACCACGGTCAGCCCGGCGGTCTCCAGCGTGACGACGGCGGCGGCGATCCCGTCGGCGGCGTCGTAGGCGACGTCGAGCCCGGTCACCGTCGGCGGCAGCTCGGGGCAGTCGTCGGTGACGTCGACCAGGCCGCGCAGCCGTTCCTGCACGGCGAGCGCGTCGGCGATGGTCGTCGGCCAGTCCTCGGTGTGCACCAAGTCACCCTGCCACAGCGGCAAGGCTAAGTTGGAGTCCATGGCGGACACGACCCCCGAAGAGGCTCCCGAGAAGACGACGACGGCTCCGGACACCAAGGAGCTCCCGGCCGAACCGGCCGACGACATCGTCACGACCCAGCACACGCTGACCGTGAAGCGGAAGAAGCTGGCCTACACGGCGAAAGCCGGGCGGATCGTCCTCCGCAAGGAGATCGTGAAGGACGGCAAGTCCGAGGGGGTCAAGCCGAAGGCGGAGGTCTTCATCACCTCCTACACCCTCGACGACGCCGACCCCGGCTCGCGGCCGGTGACCTTCGCCTTCAACGGCGGGCCCGGCTCGTCGAGCATCTGGCTGCACATGGGGCTGCTCGGGCCGCGGCGCGTGCTCTCGGGTGACGTCGACGACCTGGTGCCGCCGCCGTACGGGCTGGACGACAACCCCGAGACCCTGCTGGTGCACAGCGACCTGGTGTTCATCGACCCGGTGTCGACCGGCTACTCGCGCGCGGCCGAAGGCGGCGAGACGAAGGACTTCCACGGCTTCAAGGGCGACATCGAGTCGGTCGGCGAGATCATCCGGCTCTGGGTGTCGCGCCACGAGCGCTGGCTGTCGCCGAAGTTCCTGGCCGGCGAGTCGTACGGCACGCTGCGCGCCGCCGGGCTGGCCGCGCACCTGCAGGACCGCCACGGCCTCTACCTGAACGGCCTGCTGCTCATCTCCTCGGTGCTGGACCTGGGCACGCTGCAGTTCACCGAGGGCAACGACCTGCCGTACACGCTGTACGTGCCGACGTACGCGGCGATCGCGCACTACCACGGCCTGCACGGCGAGCGCCCGCTCGACGACGTACTAGCCGACGCCGAGGACTTCGCGGCGAAGGACCTGCCGTGGGCGCTGGCGCGCGGGGCCCGGCTGTCCACTCAGGACCGGGCCGACGCGGTGGCCACGCTGGCGTCGCTGACCGGGCTGACCGAGTCCTATGTGGACCGGGTGAACCTGCGGATCGAGCACGTCCGGTTCTTCACCGAGCTGCTGCGCGACCGCGGCCTGACGGTCGGCCGGATGGACGGCCGGTTCACCACGTGGGAGCCGGACGGCGGCCGCGAGCACATGAGCGACGACCCGTCGATCTCCCGGATCATCGGCGCGTACGCGGCGGCGTTCAACCACTACGTGCGGGCCGAGCTCGGGTACGAGAACGACCTGCCGTACGAGCTGATCCACGAGGACACGTTCAAGGCGTGGTCGTACAAGGAGTTCGAGGGCCGCTCGGTCTCGGTGGTCGACTCGGTGAGCGCGGCGATGCGCGCCAACCCGCACCTGCAGGTCCACGTGGCGTTCGGCCACTACGACGGCGCGACGGCGTACTTCGCGTCCGAGCACGTGCTGGCACACCTGCAGATCCCGGAGGAGCTGCGTGACAACATCGACACGGCGTACTACCCGGCCGGGCACATGATGTACGTCCACGAGCCGAGCCGGGTGCAGCAGGCGAAGGACCTGGCGAAGTTCGTCAAGAAGGCGTCGAACCGCTAGGCCTGCCGAACAGCCGTTCCGCTTCCGGCAGGGCATCAAGAGCTTCGTAGACGTGCTGGTGGGCCACGCGTTCCTGGCCCACCAGCACGCCGAACCGATCCGCGGCGACTTCCCGGTGGGCCTCGAAGCTCGGGACGGTCTCGCCGCGCCCGGCGGCGTGCTCGGCCAGCCGCCCCGCGGGGAGGTGGATCGTCAGGTCGTCGATGCGCTCGGCCAGCCGCGGCGGGATCGGGTCCGCACCCATCGCGAAGCCGCAGAACACCCTCAACAGCCACAGTTCCTGGGTCTCGGAAAGCACCTCCCGGACCGTTCGGCCGCGGCTCGGCCAGTCGGACCGCGTGAAGAACTCGTCGTTCGGCTCGCCGTTCGGGTACTCCAGCGCCGGGCAGATCCAGACCGGCCGCTCCTCCCCGGCGAAGTAGGCCGCCCGGTCCTCGGCCGCCAGTTCCGCGAGCGTCGCTTCGCCGGCCGCGGGCCCGCCGACCAACGAGACGACCATCGCCAGGTCGTCCGCCGCCACCGGGGACCACGCCGCGTGCAAAGCGCGGAGCACGGCGTCGCGGACCAGGGTTCGCTCCAGGGAAGCGTGGAACCGGTCGGTGTCCTCACGGAGGTCGGCCCAGGCGCGGCTCGTGTGGACGATCTCCTTCGCCTCCGCGAGCGAGCATCCTTCACGCTCCCGCAGCGCCCGGATCGACTGGACCCGGGAACGGCCCTCGGCCCGCAGCGCCACCAGGAAGTCTTCGATCACCGGTTCAGTATGCCGGTGGCGACCAGTCGACGGGCGTGCCCGGATCCGGCTGCAGCGGCCTGCCGTAGTCGCCCGGTGGCAGCCTCCGCTGCCGGCGCCAGTGCAAGGTGCCGCTGATCGCCTGGAGGACCACCACCGCCACGATGTAGCGGACCAGCCACGGCATCGACTCCGCGGGCGGCCGGCTGCCCGACAGCATCAGCAGCTCCATGATGATCGGGAAGATCACGAACACCGGCATCGCGAGGTAGATCCGTTCGGTGCGCAACGCCCGCTGGACGGCCAGAGATTCCGGATCCTCGCCGAAGATCCGGCCGCGGAGGACACTCGTCAGGATCACGCCGGAACAGAGCGCGCTCAGGACGAGCAGGCCCAGCCAGCTCACCGCGTACGTCCGGGCCGCCGTCGTGAAGTACATCGTGACCGCGAGCGCGATCCCGCCGGCGAACGCGACCACGAGGGACACGATGTACCAGCCGCCCAGGACCCGCCACCAGGGCTCCACCGGGCTGCGCGACGGAACCGACGCGCGCAGTCCCCGCTCACGCCGCCGGATGCTGTCCCACAACCCGAGCTGGATCCCGAAGAAGATGGAGTACCCGACGCCGCTCTGGGTCGCTCCAGGACCGAACAACAGCGGATATCCACCACCGATGACGCTGACGCCCACCACGATCGCGAAGTAGCGCCAGAATCCGCGGTCGAGCAGCGGCTGCCTGGTCGCGATCAGCGCGGTCAGCAGGGGCGTCGGCCGCCCGACCCGCTGCCCCCGCTTGGCCAGCCACCGCAGCGCGGCCCCCTCCTCGGACGACGTCACGTCGATCATCGGGCCTCCTGGGGTGGTGACCAGTCGGCCGGGGTGCCCGGATCCGGCACCGGCGGGGTGCCGTAGTGGCCCGGTGGCAGGGTGCGGTGCCGGCTCCAGTGCACGGCGTAACCGATGATCTGGAGCAGCGCGCCCGCCGCGAAGTACACGCCCAGCCACGGGGTGAAGCCCGGCGGCACGCTGTGCAGCAGGAAGTCCAGCACCAGCGGGGTGACGACCATCGCCGGCGACGCGGTGTACAGCGCCTCCGCGCGCAGTGCGCGGGCGACCGCCAGGGACGCGGTGTCTTCGGCCAGGAGCGGGCTCCGGAGCAACCGGGCCAGAACCCAGCCGATGACGAGCCCGCTCAGGACGAGCAGCACGAGCCAGCTCACCGCGTACGTCCGGGCCGTCGTGCCGAAGTAGATCGCGCCGGCGAGCGCGAACCCGCCGCCGAACACGAGCACGAGGGAGACGAGGTACCAGCCACCCAGGACGCGCCACCACGGATCCGGCGGGTGCGGGGCCGCGACGTCGTCGCGGAAGTCCCGCTCACGCAGGCGCACGGTGTCCCAGCTCGAAAGGGACAACGCGAAGAAGAGGAAGTACACGAACCAGCTCTGGGTGATCCCCGAGCCGAACAGCGCTGCGTAACCCACCCCGGCGCCGTAGGCGAGCAACATATAGACGAAGTAGCGGACCATCCCGCGGCCGCGGAACGCCTGTCTCGTCCCGATCAGCGCGGCGATGAGCGGCGTCGGCCGTCCGACCGGGTGCCCGCGCCTGGCCAGCCAGCGCCGGGCTTCGTCCTGCTCCCTGGCCGTCACGATGATCATCGGGCCACCGCCAAGGTGCCGTGGTCGCCCGCCGGGAGCTTCCGGCGCCGGTACTGCGTGCAGAGGCCGATGAGCATGGTCGCCATGGCGAGGGCGAAGATGACCGGCCGCCCGAGCACACCACTCAGGTACACCGCCACCACGACCGCGCCGAGCGTCAGGAGGCCGAGCCAGCTCAGCGCCCAGATCGGCTTCGACGCCGTCACGGCCATCACGACGGCGAGCACGGCACCACCGCCGAAGGTGATCAGCGCCGAAGCCGCGTTCCGCCCGTTCAGGGACGCTCGCCAAGAGGGCCGCGGCCGGTAGATCCCCCGGCCCGCCAGGTGGGCCACGGCCCGCCGGTCGGCTCCCCGCACCGGCAGCCGCTTCCTGGCCGCCTTGACCTCGGCCTCCGTCGATCCCGCGTAGTCCATCCCCGCTCCCCTCGCCTCGGGGAGTACACGCGCGAACGCGCCGGAAGGTTGACGCGAAAACGGCCCGCCTCCCAACCGGGAAGCGGGCCGTTCGCGTGAGGACTACTTCAGGTACTGCGACCCGTGGGTCACCGCCGTGTAGGCGTCGACGGCGCCGTGGCCGTAGAAGCCGTTGAACGACGGGTCACCCGCGCACGTCGCGGTGAACGTGGCGTCGCGGCCTTCCTTCAGGTAGTCGACCGTCCGCGGCACCGGGCAGGCGATCTTCGACGCCGTGCCCTCGATGACCCGCTGGACCTTGTCCGGGTCCAGGCCGAAACCGGCGCCCGACTTCTTGCCGTACTGCGAGACGATCAGCGCCGCGACACCCGTCGCGTGCGGCGTCGCCATCGACGTGCCCTGCAGCCACTGGTAGTAGCCGACCCGGCCGTCCGGCGCGGTCGCCTTCTCGACACCCGCCGCGATACCGGCCGGCGTCAGGTTGCCCGCCGCGTCGATGTTGCCGTCGGCGAGGGCGACGTTCTTCGGGTACGTCGAGAGGATCTCGTTCTGGACCGTGCTGAACCACGGCGTGCCGAAACCGTCGCGGTAGTAGCCGCCCGGCGCGGAAACCGAGATCTGCTCGGTGCCGTAGTTCGAGTAGTCCGCCTTCGCCTGCGACGGCCCGAACGCGCTCACGCCGATCGTGTGGTTGCCCTCGACCGGCAGGCTCAGGCAGCTGGCGTTGTCGACCTGACGCGGGTGCGTCGTGTTGGCCGGGTAGTCCGGGCTGGTGGTGTCGGGCTGCGGCGCACCGAGGTCGGTGTGCTGGTTGCCCAGCGCGACCACCATGGTGACGCCCTTGCGGTGCGCGTAGTTGAGCGCGCGCTGCGTCGCCTCGATGATCGTGCGCTGCTCGGCCTGTTCCGCGGCCGAGTCGGCCGGGTTCGCCGTGCAGTTGTACAGCCACGGGTCGGTGTAGAACGACATGTTGACCACGTCGATGCCGGCGTCGCCGGCGTAGGTCAGCGCGTCGACGGTCGGCTGCAGGAAGAAGTACCCCGAGTCCTGGCCGGCGCGGATGTTGACCAGCGACACGTTCGGCGCGACACCCGAGACGCCGAAGCCGTTGGCCGCGGCGGCGATGGTGCCGGCGACGTGCGTGCCGTGCGCGCCGTCGTCGTGGTTGACCGGGTCGACGCAGCCGCGGAACTCGCACGGGCCGTCGACCTCGACGCCGTTGACGTCGAACGGGATGTCCTTGACGAAGTTGCGCGAGTCGGTCTCGTCGAAGTTCGGCGCGATGTCCGGGTGCGTGCCGTCGACGCCGGTGTCGATGATGCCGACCTTGACCTGCTTGCTGCCCGGCTGCTTGGTGCGCGAAAGGTCCGACCGGACGGACTTGAGGCCCCAGAGCTGGTCGTCCAGCGGGTCCATCCCGACGGCCTTCTTCGCGGCGGCGTTCCCCTTCGCCGTGCCGCGGCCTTCCTTCTCGACGTTGTTGTTCTTGGCCTTCTTGCCGTCCTTCGGCACCGAGCCGATGACCTGCGCCTTGGCCGCGCCGAACACGGACCGGTTCGCCGAGACGCGCTCGGTGAAGCCGGACGCCGGGGCGCTGGCCTTGATCAGGCCGACCGCGGAGTTGGTCTCCAGCACCGTGCCACCCGCGTCGCGGATCGCCTTCTGCGCGCTCGCGACGCTCTGGACGTCCTTGGCGAGCACGGTGAACTCGGTCGCCGGGCCGGCCAGCGCGGGCTGCGCCGACGCGACCGGGACCGCCACCGCGCTGATCGCCCCGAACAACGGGACGACCAGCACCGCGGCGAGAAGCCTGGGTCTCTTCACGTTTCTCCTCCTCGGAAAGCGGTTTCCTGCACCGTATAGATCGGACATTGTGGTTACAACGGCCAAACGTACGTTACGGAACAACCGACTTCTGTTCGGCGAAGTGACATGCTGACAAGTGACCGTCCGTCCGGGGCACCAGCTCCGGGACCTCCTCGGCGCAGCGGTCCTGCGCCTTCCAGCACCGCGTCCGGAACCGGCAGCCGGACGGGGGATCCAGCGGGCTCGGGACGTCACCCTCGAGCCGGATGATCTGCCGCTGCCCGCGCACCGACGGGTCCGCCACCGGTACCGCGGAAAGCAGCGCCTGGGTGTACGGGTGGGACGGTCGCTCGTAGATCTCCTCGTCCGTGCCGATCTCGACGATCTTGCCGAGGTACATCACCGCGACCCGGTTGGACAGGTGCCGCACCACCGAAAGGTCGTGCGCGATGAAGACGTACGACAGCCCGAACTCGTCCTGCAGGTCGCCCAGCAGGTTCATCACCTGGGCCTGGATCGAGACGTCCAACGCGGACACGGGCTCGTCGCAGATGATCACCTTGGGCCGCAGCGCCAGCGCCCGCGCGATGCCGATGCGCTGGCGCTGCCCGCCGGAGAACTGGTGCGGGTAGCGGTTGAGGTGCTCGGGGTTGAGCCCGACCACCTCCAGCAGCTCCTGCACCTTCTTCGCCCGCGAGCCCTTCGGTGCGACGTCGGTGTGGATCTCGAACGGCTCGCCGACGATGTCGCCGACGGTCATCCGCGGGTTCAGCGACGTGTACGGGTCCTGCAGCACGATCTGGATCTCGCGCCGCAGCTTGCGCAGCTCGTTGCCGCGCATCGAAAAGATGTCGCGCCCTTCGAACTTCGCGGTGCCGCCGGTCGGCTCCTCCAGGCGCATCAGGACCTGCGCCAGCGTCGACTTCCCGCAGCCGGACTCGCCGACGACCCCGAGGGTCTCGCCGGGCAGCAGGTCGAACGAGACGCCGTCGACCGCCTTGACCTGGCCGACCGTGCGCTTGAACAGGATTCCGGTGCGGACCGGGAAGTACTTCGTCAGGTCACTGACCGAGAGGATCGGGTCCGCCGACGTGCGCTTCTCAGCGGAGGCGGAATCAGACACTGCCACGGGAGTTCACCACCACATCATCGGCGAAGTGACACGCGCTCGTCCGGCCGAAGCCGATCCCGCGCGAGGGCGGGACTTCCGACGAACACCGGTCTTCGGCCCGCTTGCACCGCGGGTGGAACGGACAGCCGGGCGGGACGTCGAGCAGGCTCGGCGGCAGGCCCTTGATGGTCTCCAGCGTCTGTCCCTTGAGGTCGAGGCGGGGCAGGGAGTCCATCAGCGCGGCGGTGTAGGGGTGGGCCGGCGCGCGGAACAGCTCGACGACGTCGGCCTGCTCCACGATCCGGCCCGCGTACATCACCGCGATCCGGTCCGCGACCTCGGCGACCACACCGAGGTCGTGCGTGATGAGGACGAGCCCCATCTGCCGTTCCGCCTGGATCTCGCCCAGCAGGTCCATGATCTGGGCCTGCACGGTGACGTCGAGCGCGGTGGTCGGCTCGTCGGCGATGAGCAGGTCCGGGTCCAGCGCCAGCGACATCGCGATCATCGCGCGCTGGCGCATCCCGCCGGAGAACTGGTGCGGGTAGTCCTTGATCCGCCGGTCGGCGGCCGGGATGCGGACGATGTCCAGCAGCTCGATCGCGCGCTTGCGGGCGTCCTTCTTGGACATCCCGAGCCGCACGCGCAGCTGCTCCTCGATCTGGAACCCCACGGTGAACACCGGGTTCAGCGCGGAGAGCGCGTCCTGGAAGATCATCGCGATCTCGCTGCCGCGCACCTCCCGGCGGCGGTCTTCGGACGCCGTCAGCAGGTCCTCGCCGCGCCAGCGCACGGCACCGCCGGTGATCACGCCGGGCGGCATGTCGAGGATGCCCATCACGGTCTGCGCGGTGACGCTCTTGCCGGAGCCGGACTCGCCGAGCACCGCCAGCGTCTCCCCGGCGTGCACGGAGTAGCCGACGCCGTTGAGCACGTTCGCCACACCGTCGGACGTCCGGAACTCGACGTGCAGATCCTCTACTTCGAGCAGGAGTTCGTTGTCGGACAAGGGGATCTACCTCGACTTCGGATCGAGCGCGTCGCGGATGCCGTCACCCAGCATCACGAAGGCCAGCACGGTCAGGGTGACGAAGGCACCGGGGAACAGCAGCATGTGCGGGTCACTGCGGAAGTAGTCCCGCGAGTCGCTGATCATCACGCCCCACGAGATCACCGGCGCGCGCACGCCGATGCCGAGGTAGGCCAGCGTCGCCTCGGCGCCGATGAACGCGCCGAGCGCGATGGTGGCGTACACCAGCACCGGCGCGAGCGTGTTCGGCAGCAGGTGGCGGAAGATGATCCGCGGCGTGCTCGCGCCGAGGCCGCGCGCGGCCTTGACGTAGTCGAGCTGCTTGGCCACCAGCGTCGCCGACCGCATGATGCGCATGGCCACCGGCCAGCTCAGCACCGCGATCGAGCAGACCACCTGGACGATGATCGTGACCGCGCCCGGGTTCGTGCCGGGCGCGTTGAACGTCGTCAGGATGACGATCGCGCCGAGCACGAACGGCAGGCCGGCGAAGATGTCGCCGAACCGCGACAGCAGGCTGTCCACGAACCGCCCGTAGTAGCCGGCGAGGATGCCGACGAGCGAGCCGAACAGGACGGTCAGCAGCGTCGAGAACACCCCGACCAGCAGCGACGCGCGGGTGCCGTAGATCGTGCGGGCGTAGACGTCGGCACCCTGGTTGTCGTAGCCGAACCAGGCGTCCCCGGACGGTCCTTCGTTGGCGTGCGCCAGATCGCTGAAGCCCGCGTCGCGCGAGCTGAACAGGCCCGGCGCGATCGCGATCAGCACGATGACCAGGATGATCACCGCCGACGCGACGAACGCCGGCTTGCGGCGCAGCTGGCGCCAGGCGTCGGCCCACAGGCTGCGGGGTTTCTGCTGGCCGGTGGCGGAGTCGTCGACACGGGACAGCTCGGCCGCGTCGGCCCCGCCGCCGCCCACCAGGTTCGGGTCAGTCATAGCGGATCCTCGGGTCGAGAACGGCGTAGAGCAGGTCGACGATCAGGCTCATCAGCAGGTACACCAGCACCAGCAGGACGACCACGCCGACGACGGTGGCGCTCTCCCGGTTCTGGATGCCGCGGAAGATGAGCCCGCCCAGGCCGTTGATGTTGAACACGCCTTCGGTGACGATCGCGCCGCCCATCAGGGCGCCGAGGTCGGTGCCGAGGAACGTCAGCACCGGGATCACCGAGTTGCGCAGCAGGTGGACGCCGACGACGCGGCGGGTGGGCTGGCCCTTCGCGATCGCCGTCCGGACGTAGTCGGCGCGGCGGTTTTCGGCGATGCTCGTTCTCGACAGCCGGGCGACGTAGGCCATGGACAGGCTGCCGAGCGCGATGCCGGGCACGATCAGCTCGCCGACGCTGGGGTTGTCCGACACGCTGGCCTCGATCAGGCCGAGGCCGTTGGTGCCCAGGACCAGCTGCAGCACGATCGCGGTGACGAACACCGGCAGCGAGATCAGGAAGGTGGTCGAGACCAGCACCAGGTTGTCGAGGAAACCCTTGCCGCGCAGGCCGGTCAGCACGCCGGCGGCGAGGCCGATCACGGCTTCGATGACGACCGCGACCACGGCCAGGCGCAGGGTGATCGGGTACGACGTCGCGATGAGCTCGCCGACCGAGGTGCCGTTGAAGGTTTCGCCCCACTCGCCGGTGAACAGGCTTCCGAGGTACTTGAAGTACTGGACGAACAGGTTGTCGTTCAGGTGGAACTTTTCGGTCATCTGGGCGACGTACGCCGCGGGGCAGGCCGTCTGCCCGCACTTGCCGGCGAACGGGTCGCCGGGCACGGCCCAGACCAGCACGTAGATCAGGAACGTGGTGCCGAAGAAGACCGGGATCAGCTGGAGCAGCCGTCGAAGGACATAACGGATCATGACGAGTTCCTAGTGCGCGCCGGGCGCCGTGGGCGGGAAGGTGCTCCCGCCCACGACGCCGTGGTGGTGGTTGCGGCAGATCAGCGCGGCACTACTTCTTCAGGACCTCGATGGACGGGTAGTCCGGCATGCGGCGGAAGTCCAGGGCCGCCGACTTGAGGTTCTTCGACTTCGCCGCGACACCCTTCTCGTCCCACACCGGGATCGAGGGCAGGTCCTTGGCGATCAGGTCCTCGGCCTGCTGGTACAGCTTGACGGCGGCGTCCTTGTCGGCCGTGCCGTCGGCCTGCGCGAGGGCCGCGTCGACCTGCGGGTTCGAGTAGTCGGAGTCGTTCGAGGACCCGCCGGTCTTGTAGATCGGGTTGAGGAAGTCCTCGATGGACGGGTAGTCCGCGGACCAGTCCGACCGGCCCATGCCCGTCAGCTTCTTGCCGGTCACGATGCTGCGCCACTGGCCGAAGTCGGTGGCCGGCACGAAGTCGCACTCGACGCCGAGGGTGTTCTTGATGCTGTTGCACGCCGCGACCAGCGGTTCCTTGCGGCCGCCGTCCGCGTTGGAGGCGATGGTCAGCTTGCCCTTGAAGCCGGACTTCGCGAAGGCTTCCTTCGCCGCGGCCGGGTCGAACTTGCAGAACTGGCAGACACCCGCGCGAGCGCCGGCGATGCCCTGCGAGATGTAGCCGTCGGCCGGCACGTAGGTGTCGTTCATGACGGTCTTGGTGATCTGCGCCCGGTCGATCGCCATCGAGATCGCCTTGCGCAGTTCGAGGTTGTCGTAACCCGGGACGTAGTACGGCACGGCGATGGTGCTGATGCCCAGCAGGTGGCCGGTGACCAGGCGGTCGCCGAGGTCGGCCTTGTACTTGCCGCCCGCGACGGCCGACGGCGGCAGCGCCTCCATGAAGTCGAGGCGACCGCTCAGGAGGTCCTGGTAGGCCGTCTCCTGGCTGGCGTAGATCTTGATGTCGAGGTCCTTGAAGTGGACCTTGTCCTCACCCTTGTAGTCGTCGAAGCGGGTGAGCTTGATGCTCTGGTTCGGCGACCGCGAGACGAACTTCATCGGGCCGTTGCCGATCGGGTGCGCCTCGAAGCCCTTGGGGTCCTTGAAGAACGAGTCGGGCAGCGGCGCGAAGGCGGTGTACCCGACCTTGATCGAGAACACTGAGAACGGCGCGTCCAGCGTCACCTGGAACTCGTAGTCGCCCTTGGCGACCAAACCGGACATCTTGTCCGTGGCCGGCTTGGCGTTCTCGTCGGCGGGGTGGACGTCCTTGTACCCCGCGATGTTCGAGAAGAAGTCGGTGTTGAGCTGCCCGTTGGGGGCGTAGGCGCCGTAGTTCCAGGCGTCGATGAAGTTGTGCGCCTTCACCTCGGTGCCGTCGTGGAACTTCCAGCCCTGCTTGATCTTGATGTCGTAGACCTTGGAGTCGGTCGTCGTGATCGAGTCGGCCATCAGGTTGAACGGCTGTGCGTCCGCTCCCTTGAAGCCGACCAGGGTGGCGAACATCGGCTGGATCGCCTTGGTGCCGCCCAGCTCGTTGGTGTTGGTGGGGACCAGCGAGTTCTGCGGTTCGGTGCCGTAGACGCTCACCGTGCCGTCCGGGTCCGTCCCGCCCGCGCCCGCGGAGTCACCCGATGACCCGCCGCCACAGGCGGCGAGCACCAATGCCAGCGTGGTCACCACCGCGGAACTTCCCCAGAGCCTGCGCGAACGACGCATGATCCCCTCCACTATCCGGCTGTCCGAAAGATGGGACGCACGCTATCGGGGGCGGCGAAGCCGATCACAGGACTGCGGTGTTGCAAATGTGTGACGACCGTCAGGACCACCTGGTTGGAGCACAACAAAGGTTGGAATTCGGATACTCCGGACGGCCCAGCGCGGACGCCGGGTCATCGGGCGCTCACCGAGGGTTGGCCGCGAATTCCGTTGTGGCACAAGCCCTTTCGGGCACGCGAACGGGACGGCGGTGGCCTGGACCACCGCCGCGGACGCGTAACGTCGAAGGCACTGGCTGTGACTGGTCTGGACGAGCGAAAGAGCGGGCCACCACCTAAACCGCGTCGGCGGTTCGCGCGTGGCAGGAGCGGGAGCGCCGCCCTTCGGCGGCTACCGGATCAGGCGAGTGACAGCGCGATGCCGTCGAGGATGTCGTGCTCGCTGATCACCAGCTCGGTCGGGCCGCCGCGGGCCGCGAGCTGCTCGGCGAGGGTCTGGACCACCACGGCGCCGCCGCCGATCACGTCGACCCGGCCCGGGTGGATCACCGGGTTGGCCGCGCGGGTGGCGTGGTCCGCGGCGAGCAGCTCCGAGGCGAGCCGGTCGATGTCCGCGGGGCCGAGCTTCGACAGGTGGACGCGCTCGCTGTCGTACTCCGGCAGCCCGAGCGCGATGGCCGAGAGCGTGGTCACCGTGCCCGCGACGCCCACCCACGTGCGGGCGCGCGAGACGTCGACGACGTCGAAGGCCTCGGTCAGCACCTTCCCGGCCAGCTCGCGCGCGGTGGTGATCTCCTCGGCGGTCGGCGGGTCGCTCTTGAGGGCGCGCTCGGTGATCCGGACGCACCCGATGTCGACGGACTTCGCGGCGAGCACCTCGGCCTTGCGGCCGTCCCAGGTGCCGAGGACGAGCTCGGTCGAGCCGCCCCCGACGTCGACCACGACGAACGGGCCGTCGTCCGGGTCCTGCTCCCCGACGGCGCCGGTGAACGACAGCCGGGCCTCCTCGTCGCCGCTGATCACCTCGGCCTCGGTGCCGAGGGTCTCGCGGGTCATGCGGAAGAACTCGTCGCGGTTGCTCGCGTCGCGGGTCGCGGAGGTGGCGACCATGCGCACCTTCTCGGCCCCCTTGCGGCGGGCCGCGATCGTGTAGTCGGCGAGCGCGGCCCTCGTCCGCTCCAGGGCTTCCGGAGCGAGCTTGCCGGTGGCGTCGACACCCTGGCCGAGCCGGACGATCCGCATCTCGCGGTGCAGGTCGCGCAGGTCCACCGTGCCGTCGTGGCGCGGGGTCAGCTCGGCGACGAGCAGGCGGATGGAGTTGGTCCCACAGTCGATCGCGGCAACACGAGGCATGAGATCACCCTAGCTGTCACGGGCTCCTCAGCTGGTGGGTGTCACCGTGGTCGTGGTCGGGGTGGTCGTCGTGGTCACCGAGGTGACCGTCTCGCCGCACGTCGGGGGTGGGGGCGTCGGCGACGAGGAAGCCGGCGGCTCGGTGCTCGGGCCGCTCGGTGTGGTCGACGGAACGGTCGTGGTCGACGTTTCGGTCGTCGTGGTCACCGTCGTCGTCGGCGAAGCGCACGGCGGTGTCGACGTGGTGCCCGGCGGCGGCGTGGTGGTGGACGTCGGCGGGGCGGTCGGCGTCGTCGTGGGGACCGGCGGGGGCGGGACCGACGGCGGCGGGGGCCCCAGCGCCGCGTTGGGCGCGCCGATCGGGACCGTGCTGTCCGGGATCTGCATGATGCCGCTGCGGTAGGCGTCGGCCCAGAGGATCACCGTGTTCACGTACGTGTCGGAATTGTTGTAGCGGTAGATCGCGCCGCGCAGCTGGTCCGGGTTCGTCAGGTCGAAGCCGCCCGAGCAGAGGTAGCGGCCGGTGCCCAGGGCCGCGTCGAAGATGTTGTTCGGGTCGGACTTGCCGTCGCCGTTGCCGTCGGAGGCGTAACCGCGCCAGGTCCCCGGGATGAACTGGGTCGGGCCGACCGCGCGGTCCCACACCGGGTCCGTGTCGAGCAGGCCGTGGTCGGTGTCCGGGATCGCGGCGAAGCCGCCCTGGCCGTTGAGCTCCGGGCCGAGGATCGGCTCGCGGGTGGTGCCGTTCGCGTCGACGTACCCGCCGCGGGCGTGGTTGGACTCGATGCGGCCGATGCTGGCGATCAGGGCCCAGTCGATGTGGCACGCGGGCTGCTCGCGGCCGAGGATGTCGGCGGCGTTGTGGTACGCGGCGAGCGCGGTGGCCGGGATGCCGAGGGGGCCGTCGGGCAGCTCGTAGGCCGGCAGCGGCAGCGGGATGGGCGCGCCGGGGAGGGTGCCGTCGACGGCGATCTGCTGGAGGGCGGCGTGTCCGGGGTCGTAACCCTGGCCGAGCGCGGCGTCGCGGGTGTGGTCACCGCTCCCGCCGAGCCAGCCGAGCGTGACCGCTCCGGCCACCAGCGCCGGGATCACCGCGAGGACACCGGTGATCAGCGGGTACGCGCTGCGGTGGCGGATCCCGAATCTTCGGGTGTAGCTGCCGACTGCGTCAGGCAGTCGCCGCACGCGCATAACTCGAAACCCTCCTGGCCGGACCGGTCCCCACCCTCGGGTGACAGCCTGCCGTACCCGGGGCGCGGTTTCACCCCTTCGGGAGTCGGGATCTTCCCGAACCGGGGATTTAGCTCACCCAGCCCAGTTATCTCTTCACAGCCCGCGTTCGTTACTCGGCACACTCTCCCGTGGGCCACCCGTTCGCCTTAAGGAGCGCCAGCGTCTCGTCACCGAACGGATTCACCCCGGGACCGACCGCGAGCGAGTGGGCCACGTGCACGTGCAGGCACTTGACGCGGCCCGGCATGCCACCGGCGGTGACCTGGTGGCCGAGCGGCTCGATCGCGTCCCGCTCGGCGAGGTACGTCTCGTGGGTGCGCTGGTACAGCGCGGCCAGCTCCGGATCGGTGGAGAGCCGCTCGGTCATCTCCTTCATGATCCCGGACGCCTCGATCGTGCCGATCATCGAATTCAGCTTCGGGCACGTGAGGTAGTAGAGGGTCGGGAACGGCGTGCCGTTCTCCAGCCGCGGGCTGGTCTGCACCACGGAGGGGTGCCCGCTCGGGCACCGCGCGGCGACGGCCCGCAGCGCCCGCGGCGGCCGCCCGAGCTGCTCCGCGATGATCTCGCGGTCGGCGTCGGTGACGGGCTCGAACCGGTGCTGCTGCGTGCTGTTCACGCGCTCAAGGTTAGTGCGTGAGGCTCACCACCCGAGCCGGGCCCCGAGCGCGGCTAGCCGCCCGAGACCTGGTTCCAGAGGTTGTCGTACCAGGAGCCGTCCGGGATCTGCTGCTGTCCCGACTGCGGGACCGCGTCCGGCGCCTTGTCCTCCGGCAGCTGGACGATGTACGGCGTCTCGCCCGGCTTGACGTACCGGAGCCGCCGGCGGGCCTCCGCCTCGATCTGCGCCGGGTCGCTCAGCTCGGCCTTGCGGCCCTGGAGCTGAGCGACCGTCTGCTGCAGCAGCGCCTGCTGGGCCTGCTGCTGGCGGATCTCGGTCCGCTGGGAGAGGTACGTGCGCAGCGGGACGGCGATGGTGAACGCCAGCGCGCACACCACGATCGCCACCACCGCCGCGCGGCGGGTGGTGGACATGCCGAGCACCTTCGCCGCACCCGACGCGCGCTTCTGCGCCAAGCCCCGGCGCAGCCGGGCCCTGGTCGTCTCCGCGTCGCCGGTGCGGCGGGCCCGTGCCGCCTCGGGGCGGCGAGCCCGTGAAGACCCGCCGACCCGCGTGGCACCGCCACCGGCGGCGCGGCTGCCGCCCCGGCTGCGTGGTGCCCTCCCCCGGTCCGCCATGCTCAGCCCTCGGCGCTGAACCGCGGGAAGGCCAGCTCGCCGGCGTACCGGGCGGCGTCACCGAGGGTCTCCTCGATGCGCAGCAGCTGGTTGTACTTGGCGATCCGCTCGCCGCGGGCCGGGGCACCGGTCTTGATCTGGCCGACGCCGGTGGCGACCGCCAGGTCCGCGATGAAGGTGTCCTCGGTCTCCCCGGAGCGGTGGCTCATCATCGACTTGTAGCCGAACGACGTGGCCAGCGAGATCGCGTCGAGCGTCTCGGACAGGGTGCCGATCTGGTTGACCTTCACCAGCAGCGCGTTCGCGGCGCGGCGGGTGATGCCCTCCTCGAGCCGGTCCGGGTTGGTGACGAACAGGTCGTCGCCGACGATCTGGACCTTCTCGCCGACCTCGGCGGTCAGGGTGACCCAGCCGTCCCAGTCGTCCTCGCTCAGCGGGTCTTCGATGGAGACCATCGGGTAGTCGCGGATCAGCTCGGCGTAGTAGGCCGACATCTGCTCGGCGCTCTTCTTGCTGCCCTCGAAGGTGTACGCGCCGTCGGCGAAGAACTCCGTCGCGGCGACGTCGAGCGCGAGCGCGACGTCGCGGCCCGGTGCGTACCCGGCCTTCTCGATGGCCTGCAGGATCAGGTCGAGCGCCTCGCGGTTGTTCGCCAGGTTCGGCGCGAAGCCGCCTTCGTCGCCCAGACCGGTCGAAAGGCCGCGGCCCTTCAGCACCGACTTCAGCGAGTGGTAGACCTCGGCGCCCCAGCGCAGGGCCTCGCGGAAGGTCTCCGCGCCGATCGGCGCGATCATGAACTCCTGGACGTCGACGTTGCTGTCCGCGTGCGAACCGCCGTTGAGGATGTTCAGCATCGGGACCGGCAGCACGTGCGCGTTCGGCCCGCCCAGGTAGCGGAAGAGCTCCAGCTCGGCCGACTCGGCGGCGGCCTTCGCGACGGCCAGCGAGACGCCGAGGATCGCGTTCGCGCCGAGGCGGGACTTCGACGGCGTGCCGTCGAGGTCGACCAGCTTCTGGTCCACGATCCGCTGGTCGACGGCTTCGATGCCGACCATCTCCGGGCCGATCTCGTCGAGCACCGCGGCGACCGCGCGCTCGACGCCCTTGCCGTTGTAGCGGCCGGTGTCGCCGTCACGGAGCTCGACCGCTTCGTGTTCGCCGGTGGACGCACCCGACGGGACCGCGGCCCGCGCCAGGGTGCCGTCGTCGAGAGCCACCTCCACCTCGACGGTCGGGTTGCCGCGCGAGTCCAGAATCTCGCGCGCGCCTACCTGCTCGATGAGAGCCACGCCATGCTCCTCGGTGCGTCGTGCCTGCGATAACGAGGCCAGCCTAGCCGTGACCGCGGTTCACCCGTTGGAGGCACGGCCGGTAGCGGGCGGCTCTCAGTCCTCCGCGCGGACCGCCTGCCAGCCCGGCGGCAGCTCGACCGTGTCGGACGTCTGCTGCCAGAACGTCCAGCTGTTGCCGCCGAGATCGGCGACGGTGAACACCCGCGCGCCGTAGGGCTGGTCCTGCGGCGGTTCGAGCTCGCCCTCCTCGCCGAGCGCCGCCTCGACCCGCCGGTAGCAGGCGTCGACGTCGTCCACGTACAGGATGTTGAGCTGCCCGACCGGGCTGTCGACGCCCTTGGCCTGCCAGTAGTCCGGGCCGACGCCCGCGAGCTGGATCCGCGCTTCGCCCGCGCGGAGCGTCGCCTGGAAGACCTCGCCCGCGGCGTCGCAGAAGCGGACCTCCTCGGTGAACCCGAAGACCCTGGTCAGCCAGGCCAGCGCCGCGGTGGCGTCGGCGTAGTAGAGGTAGGGCGCCAGGCCCCGGTACCCGCTGCTCATGGCGCCAGAGTCCATCACGTCCCGTTCACGGACGTGTGTTAGGCCCTCTCCCGAGGTAAAGTCGGAGTGACCATGACGGACGCCGCAGCTGCTTCGCAGCCTCCCGAGGAGTCGCGGTTCCATGCCTTCCGCCAGGCCGAAGAGCTCGTCGGCCGCCGTCGCCCGCTCGACGCGCTGAAGGCGTTGCAACCGCTCCTGGAATCCGAAACGGACAAGCCATCGGTGCACCTGCTGGCCGGCCGCGCGTACTTCCACTCGGCGCAGCTGCGCCGGGCGGAGCAGGCGCTGACCCGGGTGCTCGAGCTGGATCCGACGGACCACTACGCCCGGTTCCTGCTCGGCCGCACCCTGCAGCGCCTCGGCCGGTTCGTCGAGGCGCTGGCGCAGCTGAAGATCGCTTCGGCGATGAACCCGGTGCCGGAGTACCTGGAAGCGATCAGCGAGGTCAAGGCGCACATCGCCCTCCGGGACTGAAGTCCTCCGGAAGGACGACGACCAGGGCCGGACGACCGTACTTTCGGCTGATGTTCGCGGGCCCCTCGGCCGATCCGCGCGCACCCCGTTCCGGGAGAAGCTGGTTCCAGACCGAACAGGGAGGAACCGGAAATGTCGATCTTCGCCACATTGGGTGCGTACGCCGGGCTGTTGCTGCTGGTGCTGATGGCCGTGACGCCGCTGTTCGCCGACCGCGAGCTGTGATCGACGCGAGCTTCCGCCGCGTCGGGCGCCGGGCACGTCTTGGCCGCATGCCCGTCGACGACGCCGCGGAGCCTTCGCGTCAGGGTGCGACGCTCGCCTCCGCGTAGGCGTCCGCCGCGCTGAAGATGTCCTGGCCGTACGTCACGGCCGGGTTGTAGAACAGCACCGCGCGCCACCAGCCCGCCGGCGTGCCCAGGTCGTCGCCGCCCGAACACAGGTAGCGCGCCGCCGTGAAGGCCGCGTCGTCGACGTTCTGGGGGTCGGGCGTGCCGCCGTCGCCGTTGGCGCGCTCCTGGTACTTCTTCCACGTCGACGGCTGGAACTGCAGCGGGCCGATCAGGTGGTCCCACGACTTGTCGCCGTCGAGCTTGCCGCCGTCGGTGTCGTGCACCGCCGGGACGCCGGGCGAGCCGTCCAGCGGCGGCCCGACGACCGGCATCACCAGCCGCCCGTCCGGCCGGATCGCCGAGAGGTCGAACTTCCCGCGCTCGGCCTCGACCCGGCCGATGCCGGCGAGCGTCGCCCACGAGAGGTGGCACGACGGCTTCTGCCGCTGCATCCACATCTCCGCCCGGCCGTACGCCGAAACCACGCGTGCCGGGATGTGCGTCTTGCCCGCGACCCTGGCCGCCCACGCGTCGAGCTCGGCCTGGTCGGAGACCGCGGGCCGGTCGACCGGTGCGGCGAGCCCGGCCCGTGGTGACTCCGCACCGGGCTGCGGGCGCTGCTGCGGGATGGCCAGCGCCGGCTGGACCGGCGGTGGCGCCGCCGGCGCTTTCGGGTTCCGGACACCGATGGTGAGCACCAGGACCACCCCGGCGACCACGAGGACCACCGCGAGAGCCGCCCGGCTGAGATAGCGCCTCGGTGGACCGCCCGAGGGCGGCGAGTCCGGAGGTGTGACGGTCGGCTGAGCGGTATCGGCCACCCGAACAGGTTACGGAGCCACTCAAGAGGGACCCCGATCGCCTGACCAGGCAAACGCACGGTTAAAACAGGTCCGCTGCCAGCGACGTCACAGATTTTGTTATCGAGTCGACGCGCAGCACGCTGACCTGCGGTTACCCTAACCTAACTTCGCTTTCCGGTCCGTTTTGCCCGGTTCCGCCGTCTCTCCCGGACGTACCCTCGCTGGACTTACAGGTGAGCCTTACCTAAAAACTTCACGGGGGCGGACGAAAACAGGAGGCGGACCGTTGTTGTTCTCGAGCGCGCTGATCGGACTGCGTGAAGGCCTGGAGGCCGCGCTGGTCGTCAGCATTCTCGTGGCCTTCCTGGTCAAGACCGACCGGCGCCACGCGCTGCGCTGGGTGTGGCCCGGCGTCGGCGCCGCGGTGCTGCTGTCGGTCGCCGTCGGCGCCGTGCTCACCTACACGACCGCCCAGCTGTCGTTCGAGCACCAGGAGCTGCTCGGCGGGAGCCTCTCGATCGTCGCCGTCGTGTTCGTCACGGCGATGATCTTCTGGATGCGCAAGGCGTCCAAGAGCATCGCCGCCGAGCTGCGCGGGAAGATGGACGACGCGCTCGACGTCGGCCCGATGGCCGTGCTGCTGCTGTCCTTCCTCGCGGTCGGCCGCGAAGGTCTCGAGACCGCGGTGTTCTTCTACTCCGCCGTGCAGACCGCTCAGTCCGACACCGTGCAGCCGCTGATCGGGTTCGCCGTCGGCATCCTCGCCGCGGTCGTGCTGGCCTGGCTGCTCTACCGCGGCGCCGTCCGGTTCAACCTGTCGAAGTTCTTCACGATCACCGGCGTGCTGCTGGTGTTCGTCGCCGCCGGCGTGCTCGGTTACGGCCTGCACGACCTGCAGGAGGCCGCGTTCCTGCCCGGCATCAACACCCTCGCCTTCGACGCTTCGAACGTGCTGCCGGAGACGTCCTGGTACGGCGCCCTGCTCAAGGGCATCCTCAACTACTCGCAGCAGACGACCGTGCTGCAGGCCATCGCGTGGGTCGCCTACGTCGTCATCGTGCTGCCCCTTTTCCTCAAGCCCAGCAAGAAGACCGCGCCGGCGCCCGCCGCCGCGGCCGCCCCGAAGGAGTGACCGTGCGCAAGACCCACAGAACCCCGCTGGCCCTGGTGGCCGGTGCCGCCGCGCTGGTGACGCTGGCCGCGTGCGACGGCCAGGGCAGCACCGGCTCCGGCACCGAAACGGGCGCCGCCGGCGGCCCGATCAAGGTCGAAGCCTCGGACACCGCGTGCAACGTCTCGGTCAACACCGCCGCCGCGGGCAACGTGACCTTCGAGATCACCAACAAGGGCAGCAAGGTCACCGAGTTCTACCTCTACGCCGAGGGCGACCGGATCCTGGGCGAGGTCGAGAACATCGCCCCGGGCCTCAACCGGCGGCTGATCGTCGAGGCCTCCGACGCGGGCAAGTACCAGACCGCGTGCAAGCCGGGCATGGCAGGCAACGGCATCCGCGGCGACTTCACCATCACCGGTGGCGCGCCGAAGCAGGCCGACGCCAACGCGCAGAAGGCCGCGGCCACCAAGAGCTACGCCGACTACGTCGCGAACAACACCGCCGCGCTGGACGAGCAGACGGGCAAGTTCGTCGACCTCGTCAAGGCCGGCAAGGTCGACGAGGCGAAGGCCGCGTACGCGACCACCCGCATCTACTACGAGCGCATCGAGCCGGTGGCCGAGAAGTTCGGCGACCTGGACCCGGCCATCGACGTGCGCGAGGCCGACCTCGAGCCGAACCAGCAGTTCACCGGGTTCCACCGGCTGGAGAAGGACCTCTACGTGACCGGCCTCAAGCCGGACAGCTCGCAGATCGCGGACAAGCTGCTCACCGACGTCAAGGACCTGGTCTCGAAGACCAAGACCCTCGAGCTGACCGCGCTCGACCTGGCGAACGGCGCGAAGGGCCTGCTCGACGAGGTCGCCACCGGCAAGATCACCGGCGAGGAGGAGACCTTCTCGCACACCGACCTGTGGGACTTCCAGGCCAACGTGGACGGCTCGAAGGGCGCGATCGCCTCGCTGCGGCCGCTGCTGCAGGAGCGTGACGCCGCCCTCGTGTCCACTTTGGACAAGGAGTTCGCGAACGTGCAGGGCCTGCTCGACAAGACGCGCGTGGGTGACGGCTACAAGTTCTACAACCAGCTGTCCCAGGACGAGATCAAGGCGTTCGCCAGTGCCGTCGACGCACTGAGCGAGCCGCTGAGCAAGGTTGCGGAGGTTGTTTCCAAGTGACCGAAGACGGCACCCGCGTCTCCCGCCGGAAGCTCTTCGGCCTGGCGGGAGCGGGTGTCGCGCTCGCCGGGGCCGGGGCCGCGGCGGGCATCGGGATCGACAAGGCGACCGGCGGCAGCGCCGAGGCGTCGGTGACCACCGTCGACTTCCACGGCGAGCACCAGGCCGGGATCGTCACGCCGGCCCAGGCGAACCTGCACTTCGCCGCCTTGGACGTGACGACCACCGACCGCGAGAAGCTGCGGCAGCTGCTCAAGACGTGGACCGACGCGGCCCGCCGGATGACGGCGGGCCAGGAGGTCGTCCCGAACGGCGCAGTCGGCGGCGGCGAGTTCGCCCCGCCGGGCGACACCGGCGAGGCACTCGACCTGCCGGCGTCGCACCTGACGCTGACGATCGGCTTCGGGCCGTCGCTGTTCGACGGCCGCTTCGGCCTCGCGTCGAAGCGGCCGCCGCAGCTGATCGACCTCCCGCTGTTCCCGAAGGACAAGCTCGACCCGGCCCGCAGCGGCGGCGACCTGTGCATCCAGGCGTGCGCGGACGACCCGCAGGTCGCCGTGCACGCGGTGCGCAACCTGGTGCGGCTCGGCTTCGGCGTCACCGAGGTCCGCTGGTCGCAGCTCGGCTTCGGCCGCAGCTCGTCGACGTCGCGGGCGCAGCAGACTCCGCGGAACCTGTTCGGTTTCAAGGACGGCACGAACAACATCAAGTCCGAGGACACGGACTACCTGCGCGACCAGGTGTGGGCCACGCCCGCCGACGGGCAGGCCTGGATGGCCGGCGGCAGCTACCTGGTGGCGCGCCGGATCCGGATGCACATCGAGACGTGGGACCGCGAGACGCTCGACGGCCAGCAGCAGATCATCGGCCGCACCAAGGGCGTCGGCGCGGCTCTGGGCCAGCAGAACGAGTTCGACGAAATCGACCTGGACGTCGGCGGCGCGGGCGGCGAGAAGCTGATCGCGGAGGACGCCCACATCCGGCTCGCGTCGCACCAAGCGTTGAACGGAACGCGCATCCTGCGCCGCGGGTACAACTTCGTCGACGGCTCGGACGGTGTCGGGCACCTCGAAGCCGGGCTGTTCTTCCTGGCGTTCAACCGGGACACCCGCAAGCAGTACGTCCCGATGCAGCAGGCGCTGTCCGCGAAGGACGCGATGATGGAGTACGTCCAGCACACGGGTTCGGCGCACTTCGCGGTGCCGCCGGGCGTCTCGCCGACCGGCTCCTGGGGCGACGCCCTGTTTGCCTAAAGCCTTTAGGTTGATCTACACTCGCTTTAGGCAAAAGGGAGTGTAGTTATGGTTCGAGCCGGTCTGACCACGGAACGCGTCGTGCGCGCCGGGGCGGAGCTGGCCGATAAGGCCGGCTTCGACCAGGTGACGCCGTCGGAGCTGGCGCGGCGGTTCGACGTCAAGGTCGCGAGCCTCTATTCGCACGTCAAGAACGCGCACGACCTGAAGACGAAGATCGCCCTGCTCGCGCTGGAGGAGCTCGCCGACCGGGCCGCCGCCGCGCTGGCCGGGCGGGCGGGGCGCGACGCGCTCGTGGCCTTCGCCGACGTCTACCGCGACTACGCCCGGGAACACCCCGGGCGGTACGCCGCCGCGCGGTTCCGGCTCGACCCGGAGACCGCCGCCGCGAGTGCCGGGGTCCGGCACTCGCGGATGATGCGCGCGATCCTGCGGGGTTACGACCTCGCCGGGCCGGACGAGACGCACGCCGTCCGGCTGCTGGGCAGCGTCTTCCACGGGTACGTCGACCTGGAGTCCCAGGGCGGCTTCGACCACAGCTCCCCCGCCTCGCAGGAGTCCTGGACCCGGATCCTCGCCGTGCTCGACACCCTTCTTCGCGATTGGCCTCAGACATGATCACCACACCTATCACCGCATCTTTGGTTCGCGGCGCCCTCGAACTCGAGCCCACCGAGTTGGGCTTGATGCCGCACCGGCTGCCCGCGCGGGCCCGGGAGCAGAACACCGACCCGCGCCTCGCGATGGCCGAGGCGCAGCCCGCGGGCGTCCGGCTGCGGTTCCGGACCCGGGCCGACGTCGTCGAGCTGGAAACCCGGCCCACGAAACTGGTCTACGCGGGCACCCCGCCACGCCCGGACGGCGTCTACGACCTGCTCGTCGACGGCCGGCTCGCGCAGTCGGGCGTGGTCGAGGGCGGCAGCACGCTGACCGTCGACCCGCTCACCGGCAACGGCTCGCAGGCCGACGGCCCGGCCGGCACCGTCCGGTTCGCCGGGCTGGGCACCGACCTCAAGGACGTCGAGATCTGGTTGCCGCACAACGAGATCACCGAGCTGGTGGCCCTGCGCACCGACGCGCCGGTCGAGGCCGCGCCGGCGCTCGGCCGGGTGTGGCTGCACCACGGCAGCTCGATCAGCCACGGCTCGAACGCCGCGACCCCGTCGGGGACCTGGCCCGCGCTCGCCGCGACGGCCGCGGGCGCAGACCTGATCAACCTGGGGTTCAGCGGCAACGCGCTGCTCGACCCGTTCACCGCCCGCGCGCTGCGGGACACCCCGGCCGACCTGATCAGCGTCAAGCTCGGCATCAACGTGGTCAACGCCGACCTGATGCGCCTGCGCGCGTTCGGCCCGGCCGTGCACGGGTTCCTCGACACCATCCGCGACGGCCACCCGGACACGCCACTGCTCGTCGTCTCGCCGATCCTCTGCCCGATCCACGAGCAGACCCCCGGGCCCGGGGACTTCGACCACGAGGCGCTGGCCGCCGGGCAGGTGCGGTTCCGGGCCACCGGCGACCCCGCCGAGACGGCCGCGGGCAAGCTGACGCTGGAGGTCGTCCGGAGCGAGCTGGCGCGGATCGTTTCGGCTCGCCGCGATCCGGCCCTGCACTACCTCGACGGCCGCGCGCTGTACGGCGAAGCGGACTTCGCGGAGTTCCCGCTGCCGGACAACCTGCACCCGGACCCCGCGGCGCACCGCCGGATCGGCGAGCGGTTCACGAAGCTCGTGTTCTCGGACGGCGTCTTCTCTTGACTTCAAGCTCGCTTGAAGTTGAATGCTGGGCGCATGTTCACCGAAGCAGAGCTCGCGTACCTCGCTGACCAGCCCCTGGGCCGCCTGGCGACGGCCCAGCCCGACGGCAAACTCCAGGTCAACCCGGTCGGCTTCCGCTACAACCCGGACGAGAAGACCGTCGACGTCACCGGGCACAACCTGCGCACCAGCAAGAAGTTCCGCAACATCGCGACGAACGACCGGGTCGCGTTCGTCGTCGACGACCTCCCGTCGACGAACCCGTGGCGCGTCCGCTGCCTGGAGATCCGCGGCCGCGCCGAGGCGCTGGTCGGCGTCAGCCTCCCGGACAACCACTTCGACGACGCGGTGATCCGCATCCACCCGGAGCGGATCCTCGCCTTCGGCGTCGAGGACTGGGACCGGGAACCGCTGGAGCTGGAAACGAACATCCGCAACGTCTGACGGCCGCCGGTGCGGGCACTGGGGGTGCCCGCACCGCGGGGTCACATCAGGGTGCCGCAGGCGGCGCGGGTGCACCACACCTGGTGGACGCCGACGTAGTCGTCGATGTACAGCACCGCGTAGACCTTCTGGACGCCACCCGGGATGTTGATGGAGAGCGGGTCGTCCTGCCAGGTGACGGTCTCGCCGGCGACGGCGGCATGGCACTTCGAGATGCCGGTGTCGTAATTGCCGTTGACGCCCCAGTAGCAGACCCGGCGCAGGCCGCTCGCCGCGTGGAGCGAGCCGGAGATGTAGATCGTGCGGCCGCCGGTCCAGGTGACGGCCCCCTTCGTTTGGGTGGCGCCGTAGGTCATGGTCCAGCCGGTTCCGGCCGCCTGGGCGGCGGTGGTCCCGGTGAGCAGGGCGGCGGCGACCGCGGCGACGGCCAGCAAGGATTTGAGTACGCGCAACGAAGTTCCTTTCCGGGGCGGAGTTCCCCGTGACTCGGCGGAACCGGTCACGCGTGTCGTCCGCGTCCGGCCACGGCATCCACGCCTGACCGCGGCCTTCGGTTGAGCCGTTTCCGGCAGAGTCCCCCGTGACTCGGCGGAACCGGTCACGCGGCATCCGCGTCCGGCTGCCGTACCCACGCCCGACCGCGGCCTTCGGTTGAGCCGTTTCCGGCGGAGTCCCCCATGACTCGGCGGAACCGGTCACGCGGCACCCGCGTCCGGCTGCCGTACCCACGCCCGACCGCGGCTTTCGGTTGAGCCGTTTCGCTAGCGGCGACCACCCCAGCCCGTGTAGGCCACCACTCCCGCCACCCCCACGACCACCGCCGTCCACGTGGCGGCGGGGGCGCCCGGTGGTTGCAGCATCCACCCCACGATGTGGCTGGTCGTCGAGCCGTCGTTCTGGACGAACGGGGTGATCGCCGCCCAGAGCAGCGGGAGGGTCCAGCCGAACTGGCCGCCCGCGAGCGTCGCCGCCAGGCCGGCCAGGCCCAGCAGGCCCGCCGTGTCGCGCGCGATGAGCGACAAGTCGACAATGGCCATGCCCAGCTCCTGGACCGCCAGCACCGCGCCCCCGGCCGCGAGGCCGATCAGCGTCAGGTGCACGAGCCGGCGGACCGGCCACGGCAGCGCCGCGATGCGGTCGAGGTCCAGGTCCTGGCCACTGAGTCCGATCGCCGCCACCGCGATCCCGGCCGTCAGCGTCAGCATGACCGGCACGGGCGACCACGAGCCGCGAGCCACGAACCACAGCACGGCCGTGGCCACCACCAGCGCCGCGAACGCCGCCGGGAGTTGTCTCGACCGGGCGTACAGCGTCGCCCACCTCATCGCAACGCTCCCGGGACCAGCGGGTCGCCCTGGCAGCTCAGGAGCACGCGCCGCAACGCCACGATCCGCGCGAACCCGACCTCCACCGGAAGATGACGCAACCGGACACACCGCCCCGCCCACCTCATCGCAACGCCCCCGGCACCAACGGATCGCCGTGACAGGTCAGCAGCACGCGCCGCAACGCCACGAACTGCGCGAACCCGACCTCCACCGGAAGGCGACGCAACCAACCACACAGCCCCGCCCACCTCATCGCAACGCCCCCGGCACCAACGGATCACCCTGGCAAGTCACCAGCACTCGCCGCAACGCCACGAACCGCGAGAACCCGACCTCCACCGGAAGCTGTCGCGACCGGACACACAGCCTCACCCACCTCATCGCAACGCTCCCGGGACCAACGTGTCCAGCGGGTCGCCCTGACAGGTCAGCAGCACATGCCGCAGCGCGACGATCCGCGCGAACTGGACCTCTGCCGGGAGCGCACGGAACTTCTGCCACGCCTGCTCGACCGGGCTGGACTCCCGGCGGAACCAGCTGCCGCCGTACTCGGGCAGTGGCTTCAGCTCGCCGGTGAAGTACGCCGCCGCGATCATGCGGCCGCCCAGGTCGGCCAGGTCGCCGTAGCTCGGTCGCACGCACGTGGGCAGCCCGGCCCCGGACAGCACCGCCGTCCGCAGGGTGCTCGCGTCCGCCGTGAGCAGGACGTCGTTGAGCTGGAAGTCCAGGTAGACGACGCCGGGATCACGAGCGGGCGGGTCGGTGACCGAGGCCGGTGACGTCCGCTCCTCGATCCGGGTGGGCGCGCCGGGCAGCTTCGCCAGCATGGCCAGCGCTTCCCGCCCCGGCCCGGCCAGCGCGGCCAGCCTGTCCTCGTGCGCCCGGCTGACGCAGATCGGGCCGTCGCAGAGCTTCTGGGCGGCGATGCCGTCCGGGGCCAGTAGCCCGTCGGCGGAAGCCGGGAAGACCGGCAGGGCGATCGCCGCGCCGACCACCACCGGCAGCAGGCTCAGCACCCTGGCCCGCGTGGAACCGGCCGCCAGCAGCAGGAAACCCGTCGCCGCGAGCCCCGCGAACCACGCCGTCTGCCCGAGGTCCACCGCGGTCGACGTCGTCACCAGCGCGCCCCGTGGCTCCCCGAGAACAGGCGCCAGCAGTTCGAACCGGCTGTACGAGAACGGGACCACGTTCCTCTCGATCGAGGTCCAGGCCAGCACCGACACCACCAGGGTCAGCACGGCCAGCGCCGGCGCGGTCAGCGGGTGCGGCAGCAGCCGCCCGATCGCCAGGCCGGCCCAGCTGCCCGCCACGACGGCGAGCAGGCCGACCACGAGGACCGGCAGGAAGCTCGCGGAGACGAACCCGCCGTGCCCGAGCACCTCGGCCAAGCCGACACCGAACACCACCACGACTCCGAGCGCGCACAGCGCCCCCACCGCGCCGGCCAGCCGCACCGCCCGGTGCCAGCCCGGCCGCGATGTCGTGGACAGCAGCTCGACCATGCCGGAGCGGCTGTCGCGCATGCCCTGGATCGCCCCGGCGCCGACGGCGATCGGCCACAGGAACACCAGCAGGAACCGCAGCCACAGCGCGGTGGTCGTCGTGTTCCCCGTCCACGGCGCGGGCACCTTCCACCACGGGCCGGACAGCAGGAACAGGAACCCGAGCGCGACGACGACCAGCGCCAGCCCGGCCCAGGGCGCGATGGAGCGCCGGAGCTCGATGCGGAAGACCATCACCAGGCCCCCTTGCCCGGTTCGTGGTTCAGCAGCGCCGAATAGCCGCGCTCGATCGGGCTGTCGCCGACGTGGTCCGGCGTCCCCGCCGCGGCCAGTTCGCCGGGGGTGCCCTGGAAAACCAGCTTGCCCGCGTCGAACAGCACGACGTCGGAGCAGGCCGTGGCGACGTCTTCGACCAGGTGGGTCGAGATCAGCACGCACGAGTCCTGCCCCAGCTCCTGGACGAGCTCGCGGAACCGGACGCGCTGCGCCGGGTCGAGGCCGGCCGTCGGCTCGTCGAACAGCAGGATGTCCGGGTCGTTGACGATCGCCTGGGCGATCCCGACGCGCCGCACCATGCCGCCGGACAGCGTCTTCATCCGGTCGTCGGCGCGGTCGGCCAGCCCGACCCGCTCCACCGCGCGCTGCACCGCGCCCGGGATGCCCGCCTTCGGCATCTCCTTGAGCCACGCCAGGTATTCGACGAACTCGCGGACCGTGAACCGCTTGTAGTACCCGAAGTTCTGCGGCAGGTAGCCGATCCGGCGGCGCAGGCCGCGCTGCCCGGTGCGCCCCCCGGCCGGCGCACCGAGCAACGACAGCGTTCCTTCCGCCGGCCGGAGCACCGTGGCCAGTGCCCGGATCAGCGTCGTCTTGCCCGCGCCGTTCGGCCCGAGCAAGCCGTGCACCCCCTTGCCGAGGGACAGGTCGACCCCGTCCACCGCCATCTTCCGACGCCCCACCCGCACCTTGAGCCCCTCGGCCTGGATCTCCCAGGCGTAGGCCGTTGGCGCGATCTCGGCGGCCCCGACAGCACGCATGTCTTCCTCCCTAGTTGCGCACGCCGAGCCGGGTGAAGGCGCCCTTGTGCAGGGCGACCACCACCGTCGTCAGCGCGAAGACCCCCGCCCACACCGGCAACGCGCCGGTGGTGAGCGCAAACGTTTGCTGCTGGGCCGCCACGGACGGCAGCACCACCAGCGCGACCCAGACCGCGATCAGCGCGTACGCCGCCCGGGTGACCCCGATCAGCCCGCCCAGCGCGAGCGTGCCGGTGGTGAAGGCCAGGCTCGGCAGCAGCCAGAGCGCGACACCGGTCCCGGTCAGCCAGCCGGCGACGCCGAGCACCGGCAGCACGACGAGCAGCACCGCCACCGTCCGCCGCGAGATCAGGTACAGCCCGGCCCGCGGGGTCGAGACGACGACCTCGTACGCCGGATCGAGCCCCCGCGCCCACGACGCGGCGACCCCCAGCACCGGCAGCACCGGGGCGAACAATTGCACCGCCGTCGTGTCGAACACCGTGCGCCAGACCTGGTCGAACACCACCGCGAGCAGCGTGAGCAGCACGATCATCGCCAGCCACGGCACCATCACCGGGGTGACCCAGGTGGACAGCCACCGCCGCCGCTTCGGATTCCGGACCGGGCGCGGGTGCGCGGGTGCGCTCGGCAGCTCGATGTCCACCGCGAGCCGCGACCAGACGAGGTCCACCACCGGCTGCATCGGTGTCAGCGCGGCCAGCCGCGCCCGGCACTGCGCGCAGGCTTCGAGGTGCGCTTCGAGGCCCCAGAGCTGGTCACCGGGGAGGTCGTCACCCGCCGCGTACCCGGTGATGAGCCGGTCCGACGCATGGTTCATGACAGTGCCTCCCGCATCGCGATCCGGGCCCGGCGGGCCCGGGTCTTGACGGTTCCTTCCGGCAGTCCGAGCAGGACGGCGGTCTCCCGGACGGTCAGCCCGTCGAGCACCATCGCCTGCAGCACGGCCCGCAGCTCGGGCGCGAGGTCGCGCAGCGCGTCACCGACCTCGTCGCCGACCGCCGCCGCCAGCGCCTCTTCCTCGGCACCCGGCACCGGCGCGACGTCGAGCGCCATCACCGGTGGCGGCTGCGCGTGGTGCGCCCGGCGGCGGAACGCGTCGACCAGCCGCCGCACCGCGATGGTCCACACCCAGCCGACCGCGGAACCGCCGGTCGCGGCGCCCGCGAACGACCCCGCCGCGCGCCAGACCGCCAGGTACGTCTCCTGCATGACCTCGGCGACGACCTGCTCGTCCGCGCACCGGCGGCGCAGGCGCACGGCCAGCCAGGGCGACGTGCGGCGGTAGAGCTCCTCGAACGCCGCGCGGTCGCCCTTGGCCGTGCGCCGGACGAGGTGCTCCTCGTCGGCGTCCTCCAGTGGCTTCGTCCTCACACCAGGGAAGACGCCGGATGATCGGATTCGGTTCTCACCCGAATGTGTGCTGCGTCACACCTCGCGGGTCGGCCAGAACTTGCGCCAGCCGTCCGCCTCCAGGGTCGTCGGCTCGAGGCCGGCGTCGCGCGCGGCCTGCTCGGCGGCGCGGATCTCGAGCGCGAACTCCTTCGCCAGCGCCCGCAGCTCGCCTTCGGCGTCGACACCCGCGCGGCGCGCCGTGGCGGCGATGCGGAACAGCTGGGCGGCGGCGTTCGAGCCCTCGGGGAACAGGTCGAGCGGGATGCCCGCACGGCCGCTGCGCTGCCCGAGCTTGCCCGCCAGCGCGACCGCGGGCTGGCCGAGCGCCACACCGTCCACAATGGACTGACGCTGCTTCTCGCGCTGCTTCAGCTCTTCCCACTTGAGGTTCTGGTGTTCGACCGTGCGCACCTCGTCGGCGTCGGCGAAGACGTTCGGGTGCCGGCCGACCAGCTTCTCGACGAGCGCGGCGGCGACGTCGTCGATGCCGAACGGGTCGTCGGCGTCTTCGGCGGCCACCCGGGCGTGGAACAGCACCTGGAGCAGGACGTCGCCGAGCTCCTCGCGCAGGGCCTCGCGGTCACCGTCTTCGATCGCGTCCAGCAGCTCGTAGGTCTCCTCGACCAGGTACTGCCGCAGCGACTCGTGCGTCTGGACGGCGTCCCACGGGCAGCCGCCGGGCGAGCGCAGCCGGTCCATCACGTCCGCGGCCTCGACCAGCGGCGGGACCGGGGTGTCGATCACCCGCGCACCGGTCGCGATGAGCAGGGACGCAGCCGGCTCGTCACGGGACGTCGCGAGCAGCACGATGTCCTTCAGCGACGACGCCGTCGTCACGGCCGGGACCCCGAACACCGCGGGATCGACGTCCGTGGCCGCGTAGACGGCGGTGGACTCACGCAGGATCTTCAGCGCCGCGGCGGGCAGGGTCGCCCCGCGGACGACCACGACGACGCCGGTGGTCACTGCTGCTGGGGAGCACCCGAGGACAGCACGAGGCCCTGGGCGGCGTCCTGGTTCGGCACGACGGTCAGGCCGACGACGTCCCACACGCCGTACCGCGGGTTGACGCGCACGCCGAGCCGGTCGAAGTACGGCTGCAGCTGCCGCATGCCGATGGCGCCCTTGGTGGCGGGGTCGAGCGGCTGGGGCTGCTCCGTGGCGACGGGCTTGTCGTCCGCGCGCTGCCGGACGACGGCGACGAACCACGTGCCCTGCTGGTTCGGGTACGGGAAGACCGCGACGGTGCCGGCCGCGGAGCCGAAGAGCGGGGTCGCGGCGAGCACCCCGGCCTGCGCCGCCGGCAGCGCCACGCCGAGGCCGGTGAGCGGCGGGATGGAGTCGACGTTCTGGCCCTGCGAGGCCGCCTGCTGCCGCAGCGACTGCTCGTACTGGTTGTCGCCGCCGATGCGCTTGGTCGCGGCCGCGGGGTCGGCGGCGAACTGCCGGCCGAGGTCGTAGGCCGCCTTCTGCGCGGCGGGACCCTGGGGCGGTTCCTGGCCGTCGGCGGTCGGGAGGGAACCGATCGACGTGTAGTCGAACGTGACCGCCAGGTCCGGCATGGTCTTGTCGGCCAGCTCCTGCGCGAGGTTGGCGTCGGTCAGCTCCTCGCGGTGGTCGCGCGCCCGGGTGGCCACCTGGCTGACCGCCTGGGCCTCGTTGGCCGAGTTCGCGGGCACCGCCCCGGCGAGGGGGTCCTTCGCCAGCTGGGCGTCGATCTGCCCGTAGTTGGGCGAAATGCCCTCCTGCTGCGCGGCCTTCAGGAGCAGCTCGTGCAGCACGAGCTGGCCGACGAACGCCCGGCCGAGCAGGTCGAGCTTGTGCTCGGAGGCCAGCTTCTGCGCGTACGGGTGCTCGCGGACGGCCTTGTCGATCAGGTTCTGCACCTGGTCGATGGAAATCGAGGTGTCGCCGACGATCGCGGCGCTGCCGACCTGACTGGGGCCCGTGCCGCAGCCGGCGAGCAGAAGAGCACCGGCAACAACCGCGACCAGCGCGCGAGGGCGCCCCATGATCCGCATCACAGCGCATACCCTCTCACACCATCGCACCCGAAACGCAACACAGGTGCGGTGTCGGCGGGCGTAACGTCCATGACATGGACCACTGGCTGACCATCGAGGTCTTCGATGGCGAGTCCACGGCTACGTTGTGGCGCCTCGCCCGCGGTGACGCACTGACCGAAGCAGCATTGACGAACGGCGCCGAGCAGTGGGTGTGGCACGAACACCGCTGGGGCGTCGTACTGGAGATCGAATTCCGTTCCGACGAAAGCCGGGACGCGTTCCGGACGCTGCCGGTCGTGACGGCGGCGCTGGACGCGGTACCGGACCCGGCGCGCGGACTGCTCGTGTACCCGGGACGCGGCGGTGGCGCGGGGGCGCGTAAACCACGCAGGCCACGGCCGCTGCCGATGGCGGGCGCCGGAGCGGTTCCGGTGCCGATGGAGCAGGTGCGGATGGGGCTGGCGGAGCCGATGCCGCCGATGTTCAGCGAAGTCGGCTGACCGCCAGGGCGGCGTTTCCCGGAAGGGACACGCCGCCCTTTTCCCGCGCCCCGCTACGAAACCGGCGCGGGCTTCTTCGTCAACTGCGTCAGCAGTTTCGTGCACCAGTCGAGCAGTTCTTCGTCGCGCAACGTCGGCGCGCCGATCCGGCCGCCCGCGGGACCTTCCGTGGGCTTCGGGACGGACACCGTGTTCGTCACGGCCTTGAACATCGCCTTCGGGTACAGCCGCTTCAACCGCACCATCTGCGAGTCCTGCAACGGCAGCGGCGCGAACCGGACGGTGTTGCCCTGGACGGCCACCTCCGTCACGCCCGCCTCCCGGCACGTGTGCCGGAACCTCGCCACCGCCAGCAACCGGTTGACCGGTGCCGGCGGCTGGCCGTAGCGGTCGATCAGCTCCTCGCGCACCGCGTCCAGGCCCGCGGTGTCCGGCGCCGCCGCGATCTTGCGGTACGCCTCCAGGCGCAGCCGCTCGCCCGGCACGTAGTCGTGCGGGAGGTGGGCGTCGATCGGGAGGTCGACGCGGACGTCGGCCATCTCCTCGTCCTCCGCCGGCTCGGCGCCCGCGTGCCTCCGGAACGCGTCGACCGCTTCGCCGACCAGCCGCACGTACAGGTCGAAGCCGACACCCGCGATGTGGCCGGACTGCTCCGCGCCCAGGATGTTGCCGGCGCCGCGGATCTCCAGGTCCTTCATCGCGACCGCCATGCCCGCGCCCAGCTCGGTGTTCTGGGCGATCGTCGCGAGGCGGTCGTGGGCCGTCTCCGTCAGCGGCGCCTCCGGCGGGTACAGGAAGTACGCGTACCCGCGCTCGCGCCCGCGCCCGACGCGGCCGCGAAGCTGGTGCAGCTGCGCGAGACCCAGCAGGTCACCGCGTTCGACCAGCAGCGTGTTCGCGTTCGAGATGTCGAGGCCGGTCTCGACGATCGTGGTGCACACCAGGACGTCGTACTCGTTTTCCCAGAAGCCCTGGATGATCTTCTCGAGCTTGTCCTCGTTCATCTGCCCGTGCGCGGTGACGACCCGCGCCTCCGGCACCAGCTCCCGGATGTGGCGCGCGGCCTTCTCGATCGACGAAACGCGGTTGTGGACGTAGAAGACCTGGCCGTCACGCAGCAGCTCACGGCGGATCGCGGCACCGACCTGCTTGTCGTCGTACGAGCCGACGTAGGTCAGGATCGGGTGCCGGTCTTCCGGCGGCGTCAGGATCGTCGACATCTCGCGGATGCCGGCCAGCGACATCTCGAGCGTGCGCGGGATCGGCGTCGCGGACATCGTCAGGACGTCGACGTGCGTGCGCAGCGCCTTGATGTGTTCCTTGTGCTCGACACCGAAACGCTGCTCCTCGTCGACGATCACGAGACCCAGGTCCTTGTAGCGGATGCCTGTCTGCAGCAGGCGGTGCGTGCCGATGACGATGTCGATCTCGCCGCTGGCCAGCTGTTCCAGGGTCGCGTCGGTCTCGCTCTTGGCGGAGAACCGCGACAGGCCACGGATCTTCACCGGGAAGGAGTGCATGCGCTCGGTGAAGGTGTTGAGGTGCTGCTGGGCGAGCAGCGTGGTCGGGACGAGCACCGCGACCTGCTTGCCGTCCTGCACCGCCTTGAAGGCCGCGCGCACGGCGATCTCGGTCTTGCCGTACCCGACGTCGCCGCAGATCACGCGGTCCATCGGGACCCCGCGCTCCATGTCGCCCTTGACCTCGTCGATCGCGGCGAGCTGATCGTTGGTTTCGGTGAACGGGAAGGCGTCCTCGAGCTCCCCTTGCCACGGCGTGTCCGGGCCGAACGCGTGCCCGGGCGCGGCCTGGCGGGCGGCGTAGAGCTGCACCAGCTCCGCGGCGATCTCCTTGACCGCCTTCTTGGCCCGCGCCTTGGTGTTCTTCCAGTCGGAGCCGCCGAGCTTGTTCAACGTCGGCAGCTCACCGCCGACGTACTTGGACACCTCGTCGAGCTGGTCGGTCGGCACGAACAGGCGGTCACCGGGGTGCCCGCGCTTGGACGAGCCGTACTCCAGCAGCAGGTACTCGCGGGTCGCGCCGGCGACCGTGCGCTGCACCATCTCGACGAACCGGCCGATGCCGTGCTGCTCGTGCACGACGTAGTCGCCATTCTTGAGCGCCAGCGGGTCGACGGCGTTGCGCCGCCGGGACGGCATCTTGGTGGTGAGGTCCTTTGTGGACGTTCCGGCGCCGGCCCCGCGGCCGGTGAGGTCCGCCTCCGACAGCACGACGAGGGCGCGCTCCGGGGCGACGAACCCGTCGGTGAGGGCGCCGCAGGTGACCGTGACCGTGCCGGGCCGGAGCGGGCCGGTGACGCCGTCACCGGCCAGGATCGCCGGGACGTCGGCGCTCGAGAGCTGCTCGACCGCACGCGACGCGGTGCCGTGCCCGGCGACGACGAGCACCGCCGTGCCGCCGGCAGCGGTGTGCGCGCGCAGGTCCGTCATCGCGCGTTCGAGTTCGCCGCGGTACGACGGTGCGGACTCGACCGTGACGCGGTAGACGTCGGGGTCTTCGCTGGTCAGCTGGCTGAGCGTCCACCAGGTGCGCTTGGTGTCCCGCGCGTGGGTGGCGATGCCTTCGAGACCGCGGTAGGCGGACGCGCCGAGGTCGATCGGGGCCTGGCCGCCCGCCGCGGCCGTCGTCCAGGACGCTTCGAGGAACTCCTGGCCGGTGCGGACGAGGTCGGCGGCGCGGGCGCGGATCTTCTCCGGGTCGGTGAGCAGCACGTGGGTGCCGACCGGCATCGCGTCGGTGAGCAGCTCCAGCTCGCCTTCGCAGAGCACCGGGATGAGCGCCTCCATGCCTTCGACGGGGATGCCGTCGGCCAGCTTGGTGAGCATCTCGGCCAGGTGGGCGTCGGCTTCGTAGGTCTTCGCCAGCTCCGCGGCCTTCTCCCGGACCGGCTGGGTGAGCAGCAGCTCACGGCACGGCGGCGCGGTGACGCGCGGGATCTCGCCGGGCAGCGACCGCTGGTCGGAGACGGCGAACGCGCGGATCTCGCTGACCTCGTCGCCCCAGAACTCGACCCGGACCGGGTGCTGCGCGGTCGGGCCGAACAGGTCGAGGATGCCGCCGCGGACGGCGAACTCGCCGCGCTTCTCGACCATGTCGACGCGGGTGTAGGCCAGCTCGACCAGCCGTTCGAGCAGGGCGTCGAAGCTCTGCTCCTCGCCGACGACCAGGTCGACGGGCGCCAGCGAGCCCAGGCCGGGCGCCATCGGCTGGATCAGGCTCCGGACGGTGGCGACGACGACGCGCAGCTCGTCGTCGCCGGTCTTGAGCCGGTGGAGCACCTCCAGCCGCCGCCCGACGGTGTCGGCGCGGGGCGAGAGCCGCTCGTGGGGCAGCGTCTCCCAGGAGGGGAAGTCGGCGACCCGGCCCTTGCCGAGCAGGGCGCCCAGCGACGCGGTCAGCTCGTCGGCCTCGCGGCCGGTGGCGGTCACGGTGAGCACGGGTTTCCCGGCACCGTCGTCACTGGCGAGGGCGGCCGCGACGAGCTGGCGCGCGGCGATCGGCCCTTGGAGTTCGAGCAGCGGCGCGCCGGCGCGCTCGACCACTCCGCGCAGGGCCGGGTCGGGAAGGGTGGCGGTGAGGAGTCCGGACAGTGAAGCGTCGGTCACGGTCCCAGCCTACGTGCCACCCCCGACACATTTCCGGTCACCGCTGGGCGCGCAGGTGCTCCGCCAGCTCCGCGAGCCGCGGCAGCTGCTCGTCGAAGACCTTCGGCTCGGTGCTCGCGATGCGCAGCAGCACGTGCTCCGCCCCGGCGTACTCGCGCAGCTGTGCGGCCACCTCCGCGACCGTGCCCGTGACCTGCATCTGGATCCGCTGGACGAACTCCGGCGGCATGCCGTAGTTCCGCCGGCAGTACTCGTCCAGCAGCACCTTCCCGCGCTCGGCGTCGTCCTCGACCAGGACCGTCGCGAACAGCGCCGGCGTCACCGGGCGGGTCGCCGTCGACCGGATCGTGGCCAGCCCCGAGACGTAGTCCGCCGGGTCCGGCGGGTAGGGCAGCCAGCCGTCGTACAGCCGCCCGGCGCGCTCCAGGGCCGTCGGCGTGTGCGCCGCCAGCCACACCGGCGGGCCGCCCGGACGGGACGGCGCCGGGAAGACCGGCAGGGAGTCGTACTGCAGGACCGGCCCGTGGAACGACGACGCGCCGCCCCACGCGGCCCGCCACAGCGCGACGATGTCGTCCAGCCGCGCCCGGCGCCGCGCCCACGGGACACCCGCGAACGCGAACTCCGGTTCACTCCGCCCGGTGAACCCGGCGCCGACCGCCACGGTGAGCCGTCCGCCGCTGAGCAGGTCGATGCTCAGCAGCTGGTTCGCCGTGAGAACCGGGTTCCGCAGCGCCGGGAGCAGCGACGCCGTCCCGAGCGTGACGCGGGAGGTGCGCGCGGCGAACGCGCTCAGGATCGCCAGCGCGTCGATCGGGGCGCGGGCGAGCGTGTCGCCCACCCACACCGAGTCGAGGCCGAGCCGCTCGGCCTCGACGGCGGTCTCGACCAGCTCGGGCGCGGTCCGCCCGGCGTCGAGGATGGGCTGGTAGGTCGGTACGACCAGGCCGTAGTTCGTCATGCCGCCAGCCTCGCCGCGGCGGGGTATGCGCTCAATTCCTCGCGGGGAATGGCGCGGGCCGAGATGATGGGCGGGTGAACTTCGGAACGGCGCTCAAGGACTGGCGCGTACGGCGCCACATCAGCCAGCTCGACCTGGCCTTGCGGGCCGGGACGACGCAGCGGCACGTGAGCTTCATGGAGAGCGGGCGCTCGCTGCCCGGGCGCGCGATGGTGCTGCGCGTCGCCGAGTCCCTCGAACTGCCGCTGCGCGAACGCAACGGCCTGCTCTACGCCGCCGGTTTCGCACCGTCGTACCCCGAGACGAAGCTCGACGACCCGGCGATCAAGCCGGTCCTCGACGGCCTGCGGCGGCTGCTCGACGGCCACCGCCCCTACCCGGCCATCGTCGTCGACCGCTACGGCGTGCTGGTCGCGAGCAACGACGCGTTCGGCCTGCTCACCGAGGGCGTCGCGCCGGAGCTGCTGGAGGAGCCGGTGGACACGCTGCGGCTCGCGCTGCACCCGCAGGGCATGGCGCCGCGCGTGCGCAACCTGGACGACTGGGCGCGCCACATCCTCGAGCGCATCCGCAACGACCTGGCCCGCACCCCCGACGACCGGCTGGCCGCCCAGCTCGCCGAACTCGAGTCGTACCTGCCGCCGGCACCCCCGCCGGCCCCGGACCACCTGGGTTTCGCGGTGCCGGTCCGACTGTCCACTTCGGTCGGTGAGCTGCGGCTGATCACCGCGATCACGACGTTCGCGACCGCGGCGGACGTCACGGTGTCGGAGCTGAAGCTGGAGACCTTCCTGCCCGCGGACGCGGAAACCGCAGAAGCCCTGCTTCAGACGACCAATGCCGTCAAGTGACCCACCAGCAGTTCCGCGCCAGCCCACAGCACGGCCGCGCACACGCTGCCCGCCGCGAACCGCCGGTACGGCATCGCCGCCGACCCCGCCACCCGCGGCATGAGCGTGCGCACGCCGACCAGGCAGCGCCCGGCGATCACCGCCGGGACGCCGTGGCGTGCGACGGCCGATTCCGCGCGGTCCCAGCGGTCCTGGCCGACGCGGCGCGCCAACCGGCGTCCCCACCGCCGTCCTTCGAGGTACGCGAGCTGGTCCCCCAGCACGGCCGCCACCACGGCCACCGCGAACGCGAGTCCCAGGTGGAGCGTGCCGCGTTCGGCGAGGAAACCCATCAGCAGCAACGCCGACAGCGTCGGCAGCACGATTCCCGGCAGCAGCGCGGTTTCCGCCGTGATCAGCAGGCCGCAGACCAGGTAGACGACCGCCGCTGGCGCGTCAAGCAGAGGCCGCAGCAGGCTGTCCACGCCAGGTCCTCCCCACGCTCACCGGCAGCGCCGCGCGGTAGACGAACGCCGGCGGCAGGTTCCCCCAGACGACCGAAGTCCGCTCTACGACAGCGAAGCGGCTTCGCAGTGAAGCGGCGAAGCGTCGCGCGGGTGGTGTCCAGGCCGCGTGGGCGTACGCGAACGTCGTGAACCGGCCGTTCGCGGCGAGCGAAGCCGTGACCGCGTCGAGGATGCAACGTTGCCGGTCCGCGGTCATGGCGGTCCACGGCAGACCGGACACGACGACGTCGAACTGTTCGGGCGCAAGGTGTTCCGCCGAGCCCGTCACGACGTCGGCCCGCGGGAACCGGTCCCGCAGCGCGTCCGCGAAACGCGGGTTGATCTCTACGGCCGTGAAGCGCGCTTCGACGGGTAGCAGCGCGAGGACGGCTTCGGTGAAGACGCCGGTGCCCGGACCCAGCTCGGCGACGCGCGACGCGCGTTCCAGGCCGAGGCCGGCCGTCATCGTCACGGCGAGCCGTGGCGAGCTGGCCGCGATCGCGCCCGTCAGCATCGGGTGGCGAAGGAATTCGCTGGTGATCGACATGATCCCGACGCTAGGAACCGCCGGGGTGGCCGCGGATCCGCCGGTCCGGCCCACCTTGTCCTCCCGAAGGAGGACAAGGTCCGACCGGAGGAATGACGCCACCGGCCCGGCCGCCGCGTTACGTTCGGTCCGTGGAACGACTGGTGATGTGGGTGCGGAGGCACCGGTGGACGGTGGACCTGCCGCTGTACGCCGTGTTCGTCTCCCTGGCACCCAACTGGAACGGTGACGCGCCGTGGAGCACCCGCGCGATCCCGATGCTGTTCCTGCTGCCGCTGCTCGTGCGCCGCCGCTACCCGCGGATCGCCGCGGTGCTGATCATCGCCGGGGCGACCGTGGGGTACACGAACGAGATCTGGGCGTTCGACCGCGGCCGCGCCGAGCTGAGCATGGCCGTGGTGCTGTTCACCCTCGTGAAGCTGGGCGACCGGCGGTTCGGCGCGCTGATCGCCGCCTGCGTCGTCGCCCTCGACCTCCTGTGGGGCTTCTCCTGGGGCACCTACTCCGACAACCCGACCATCACGATCGTCGGGACCCTCCCGCTGCACATCGCCGCCTGGGCGCTCGGGGAGTTCTTCCACGCCAAGGAACAGCTCACCGCGGAAGAGGAGAAGCGCACCGACGCCCAGGCCCGCGCGGTCGCCGCCGAGGAACGCGCGCGGATCGCGCGGGAGCTGCACGACGTGCTGGCGCACAGCATGAGCGTGATCGTGCTGAACGCCGAGGGCGCGAAGCTGGCCCGTCATCGCGACCCCGCCGTCGTCGACCGCACGCTCGACACCATCGGCCGCACCGGCCGCGACGCGCTCGCCGAGCTGCGGCGGCTCCTCGACGTCCTGCACGCCGGCCAGGCCGCGCGCAGCCCGCAGCCGACGGTCGCGGAGCTGCGGCAGCTCGTCGGGCAGTCCGGGCGCGAGGTGACGCTCGACGTCACCGGCGACCCGGGCGGCCTGCCCGCGAGCGCCGCGCTGCAGGCGTACCGGATCGTCCAGGAGGCACTGACCAACATGATCAAGCACGCCCCGGCCGACGCGACCGGCCGCGTCGAAGTCGCCTTCGGGCCCCGCGAGACCCGGATCGAGGTGACGAACACCGGCGGTGAAGCGGCACCTTCGCCGGTGCTGCCGTCGTCCGGCCGGGGGCTGGAAGGGATGCGCCAGCGCGTCGAGATGTACCACGGCGAGCTGGCCACCGGGCCACTCCCCGGCGGCGGCTACCGGGTGTGCGCGAGCCTGGTGGTCGGGCCGTGAGCGTCCGGGTGCTGCTCTGCGACGACCAGGAGCTGGTGCGAGTCGGCTTGCGGATGATCGTCGAGAGCCAGGACGACCTCGCCGTCGTCGGCGAGGCCGCGAACGGCGCGGAAGCCGTCGAGAAGGCCCGGGAGCTGCGGCCGGACCTGGTCCTGATGGACGTCCGGATGCCGGTGCTCGACGGCGTCACGGCGACCGGGCGGATCTGCGCCGAGTTGCCGGACGTGCGGGTCCTGATCATCACGACGTTCGACCTCGACGAGTACGCCTACGCCGCGTTGCGCGCCGGGGCCAGCGGGTTCCTGGTGAAGGACGCGCCGTCGGAGGAGATGCTCGTCGCGGTCCGCGGGGTGCTGCGCGGTGACGCGATGGTCTCGCCCTCGGTCACGCGGCGGCTGCTCGACCGCTACCTCGACGACGACCGCGACCCGGTGGACGTGGCGAAGCTCGGCGTGCTGACCGAGCGCGAGAAGGACGTGCTGGGGCTGATCGCGCGCGGGCTGTCGAACGGCGAGATCGCGGCGAAGCTGTACATCGGCGAGACGACGGTGAAAACGCACGTCGGGCGGATCCTGGGCAAGCTGCGGCTGCGCGACCGGGTGCACGCGGTGGTGTTCGCCTACGAATCTGGCCTCGTCCGACCAGGGACCTAATACTCCCTATTTAACCCCTTGATAGGGAAGGTTAGAGTACTTTGCATGACGATATACAAGTCCGAAGCCGGCGCCCGGCTGCTGCGCGAGCGCTACCTCGACGTCCTGAAGGCGTGGCCCGTCCCCCACGAGCAGGTGCGGGTGCCGACCCCCGAGGGCGAGACGTTCGTGCTCGTCTCCGGCCCGGCCGGCGCCCCGGCCCTCGTGCTGCTGCACGGTTCCGGCAGCAACTCCGGCGAGTGGGCCCACCGGCTCCCGGAGCTGGCCGGGCGGTTCCGGGTGTACGCCGTCGACGTCATCGGCGAGCCGGGACTGAGCGCCGAGACGCGCCCGCCGCTCGGCACGGACCGGTACGCGACCTGGCTGGACGCCGTGCTCGACCACTTCGGGGTCGCGTCGGCGGCCTTCCTGACGTCGTCGCTCGGCAGCTGGCTCGCGCTCGACTACGCGACCCGGCGGCCCGGGCGCGTCACGGCGCTGGCGCTGCGGTCCCCGATCGGCCTAGGCCCGATGAAAAAGGGGTTCCTGGTCAAGGCCGTACTCCTGGCGATGCTGGGCGAATGGGGGCGCCGCAGGTCCGTGGCCGGCGTGCTCGGTGACGCGGGATCGTCGCCGGTCGTCGAGCACCAGCTGCTCGTGTCGGCGAACTACCGCTACCGCACCGGGCCGTTCCCGGCGTTCGACGACGCCGCGCTGGCCGGGCTGACCATGCCGGTGTACGCCGTCGCCGGCGCGGACGACGTCATGGTCGACTCCGCGACGACCAAGCGGCGGCTCGAGGCCGTCGCGCCGGACGCCGTCGTCGACCTCGTTCCCGGCACCGGGCACTACCTCCCGGGCGACGCGGACCTGGAGTTCCTCACGCGCGCCGCAGCGAACGGCGATTTCACCGCTTGATGGCAGGATGAGCCGTTATGCGGTGTGTGCTGGGTCTCATCGGTGTGGTGTCCCTGCTGGTCGCGGGCTGTTCGGGGGCGTCGAGCGCCCCGGTGCAGAGCGTCCCGCCACCCGCGTCCACACCCGCGGCGACCAGCGGGAAGTTCAAGGTCGAGACGGTCACCGAAGGCCTCGAGCACGGCTGGGACATCGGCTTCCTGCCCGACGGCGGTTACCTCGTGCCGCAGCGGCCCGGCAAGCTCGCGCTGGTCCGCGACGGCAAGGCCACCGACGTCAAGGCGGACTTCTCCGACGTCCTCGTGCAGGGTGAGGGCGGACTGCTCGGCATGGTGATCAGCCCGGACTTCACGACCAGCCGCGAGTTCATCACCTGCCAGGACCACCAGGAGGGCGGCAAGGCCGTCGACATCCGGCTGGTCACCTGGAGGCTGGCCGACGACGGCGCGAGCGCGGCGAAGGTCAAGAACCTGCTCACCGGGCTGCCGGTCAACCCGAGCGGCCGGCACTCCGGCTGCCGTCCGACGTTCGCGCCGGACGGCGCACTGCTGGTCGGCACCGGCGACACGGCGAAGTCGACCGTCTCGCAGGACCGTCACGCCTTGGGCGGCAAGGTGCTGCGGCTGGATGCGAAGACCGGGAAACCGTTGCCGGACAACCCGTTCATCACCTCATCGGATCCGCGTGAGCAGCTCATCTACACCTACGGGCACCGCAACCTGCAGGGCGTGGCGATCCGGCCGGGCAGCGGCCAGGTGATCACCGCGGAGCACGGCCCGACGTTCGACGACGAGGTCAACCTGCTGAAGCCGGGCGCGAACTACGGCTGGGACCCCTCGAAGGGCGGCACGGACTCGGACTACGACGAGAGCGTGCCGATGACCGACCTCAAGCGCTTCCCGGACGCGGTGAGTCCACTGTGGACGTCCGGCAAGATCACCGAGGCGATCAGCGGCGACGCGTTCCTGACCGGCGCCCAGTGGGGCCCGAACGACGGCGCGCTCGTCGTCGTCGCCCTCAAGGGACAGAAGCTGCTGCTGTTCCACCTGGACCCCGCGGGCAAGGTCCTCGACGTCTCCCTGCCGCCCGAGTTCGACGACAAGTTCGGCCGGTTGCGGGCGGTCCGCAGTGGCCCGGACGGCGCGCTGTACGTGACCACCTCGGACGGGACGAACGACAAGCTGCTGAAGGTCACGCCCGCCTGAGGCGTGCAAAAGACACACCCGGTCGGTGCCGGGAACACTGTCGTGCCGCGATGCGAGCGCGGAACATGGTGTGCACCAGGAGTTTTCGCCCGCCACCGACGAGTGTTGGACGCGGTCCGAAGAAAGCGTTCCCGCGGCAGCACCGCGCCGGTCCCCGGACGCCACCGCCGACCTGGCGTCCGGGGACCGGCTTCCAGCTATCTGCCGGGGTGAGCCCCGCCGTTGACGTGCACCACCTGCCCGGTGACGTGCCCGGCGGCGGAGCTCGCCAGAAACGTCACCACAGCGGTGACGCGAACGGTCACGTGCGCACGA
>NZ_JBIUTB010000002.1:162138-305639 GCF_044741685.1 Amycolatopsis sp. NPDC088138 | reverse complement strand
GCCGTTGACGTGCACCACCTGCCCGGTGACGTGCCCGGCGGCGGAGCTCGCCAGAAACGTCACCACAGCGGTGACGCGAACGGTCACGTGCGCACGACCGCTGCGCCCGAACCGATCGGCGACGCTCAGCCGCCCAGGTAGGCGCCCCCGTTGACGTGCACCACCTGCCCGGTGACGTGCCCGGCGGCGGAGCTCGCCAGAAACGTCACCACAGCGGTGACGCGAACGGTCACGTGCGCACGGCCGCTGCGCCCGAACCGATCGGCGACGCTCAGCCGCCCAGGTGAGCCCCGCCGTTGACGTGCACCACCTGTCCGGTGACGTGCCCGGCGGCGGGGCTCGCCAGGAACGTCACCACAGCGGTGACGTCCTCCGGCGTGCCGGGACGCTTGTTCATCGTGTTGCCGACGAGCCGCTCGCGGCGGCCGTCGCTGAGCTTGCCGTGGAAGAACTCGGTTTCGCCGATCAGTCCCGGCGCGACGACGTTCGCGGTGATCCCGCGCGGGCCGAACTCCTGCGCCACACTGACGTTCCACGCCTCGACCGCGGCCTTCGCGGCGCCGTACGAACCGGCGCCGGTGTGGGCGGCGATCGAGCCGATCGTCACGATCCGCGCGCCGTCGGCGAGGCGGTCGCGCAGCGCGTGCGTCACCAGCGCCGCACTGACCACATTGGACCGGAGGTTCCGCTCGAACGCGGCCGCGAACCCGGCGAGGCCTTCGCTTTCCTCGCCGGCGAAGTCCGTGTTGCCGCCGGCGTTGTTGACGAGCACGTCGACCCGGTCCGGCAACTCGCCCAGTGCGGTCTCGACGGCCGCCGGATCGGCCGCGTCGAACACGACCGGCCGCGCGCTCAGCAGCGTCGCCGCCTCGGTGAGGACCTTCTCCCGGCGTCCGGTGATCGTGACCCGGTCGCCTGCCTGCGCAAAGGCCGCCGCGACGGCGTACCCGATGCCCGTGCCGCCGCCCGTCACCACAATTTCCCTGCTGTTCCCCATGTCCGGAGAGCCTACTGCCTAGGATCGGGGCATGACGAAGATCGATCCGGCCACGTCCGCCCTGGTGCTTGTCGACCTGCAGGAGCGGATCGTGGTGCTGCCGACCACGCCGCACACCGGCGAAACGGTCCTGGCGAACTCGCTGCGGCTGCGGGAGGCGTTCCGCGCGGCGGGCGCGCCGGTCGTGGTCGTGAAGGTGTCGCGGCCGGACAACCCGCCGGGCAACGAGCTGGTGTTCGACCCGCAGGACGACAAGGTCGTCACCAAGTTCACGATCGGCGGCTTCGCCGGCACCGACCTGGACGAATACCTGCGTGGCAAGGGCGTCCGCACGGTGGTGTTCGGCGGCATCGCGACGGAGTTCGGCGTCGAGTCGACCCTGCGCGCGGCCTCGGACCACGGTTACGACACGGTGGCCGTCTCGGACGCGATGACCGCCCTGTCGGACATCTCGCACGAGAACGCGATCACGAAGATCTTCCCGCGCCTGGGCACGGTCGTGACCACCGACGAGGCGCTGGCGGGGCTGGCGTGATCGACAAGATCGCCTGGCTGCACCTGGTGGACGGCCGCATCCTGAGCACGCGCTCCCGCGGCAAGCAGGCCTACTACCTGCCCGGCGGCAAGCGCGAGCCGGGCGAGACGGACGAGCAGACCCTGGTGCGCGAGATCCGCGAAGAGGTCACCGTCGCGATCGACGAGCCGACGATCCGGCCGGCCGGAGTTTTCGAAGCCCAGGCGGACGGCAAGGCATCGGGCGTGGTGGTCCGGATGACGTGCTTCACGGCGGAGTACACGGGCACGTTGGCGGCGAGCAGCGAGATCGAAGAGATCGCCTGGCTCGGCTACGCGGACCGCGACCGGGTGTCGGCGGTGGACAAGCTCATCTTCGACCACCTGCACGAGTCCGGTTTGCTCAAGTAGCCAGGAACTCGGTCACGTCGGCGCTGAAGCGGCGCAGTTCCTCGCCCGGCGTCAGGAACGTGCGTGCCACGCACTCCCAATCGCGCGCCCGATCCGCCACCGACTCGGGTCCGCGGAGCGTCCACGCCAGCTCGACGACTCCGCCGGTGTGTGCCGCGCGTAGTTCGAGGTCGCCGCGGAAGGATATCCAGACCCGCTCGCCCGGCCAGCCGCGAAAGTCGCGTTCGAGACCGGTCACGAAGAGACCGAAATCGTCGCCGTGCAGGGTCTCGACCCGCGCCGAAGCCGTCAGTCCGGCGCCTTCGGCGCGAACCGAGAAGACCACTAGGTCGCCTTCCGAGCGGTCGAGGTCCGAAAGGGTGACCGTCACGCCCGGACCCTCGACGGAGACCGTCATCTCAGCCGGAGCTTGGGCTTGTCCTCGAGGTGGGACAGCCCGTTCCAAGCCAGGTTCACGAGATGCGCCGCGACCTCGTCGCGCTTCGGCTTCCGGGCGTCGAGCCACCACTGCCCGGTCAACGCCACCATGCCCACCAACGCCTGGGCGTACAGCGCCGCCAGCTTTTCGTCGTACCCACGGGCCGCGAACTGCTGGGCCAGGATGTGCTCGACCTGGCTCGCGATGTCGTTGAGCACCGTGGAAAACGTGCCCGTGGAGCTCGCCACCGGGGAGTCGCGGACCAGGATGCGGAAGCCGTCGTGGGAATCCTCCACGTACGACAGCAGCGCGATCGCCGCCTGTTCCAGCATCACTCTCGGGTGACCGCCGTGGAGGGTCGAGACCATGCGTTCCAGCAGGAGCTGCGTTTCGCGGTCGACGACCACCGCGTAGATGCCCTCTTTGCCGCCGAAGTGCTCGTACACCACGGGTTTCGACACGTTGGCGCGGTGCGCGATCTCCTCGATCGACGTGCCGTCGAAACCCTTTTCGGCGAACAACGCCCGCGCGACGTTCAGCAGCTGCTGACGCCGTTCGCTGCCGGTCATCCGGACGCGGGTCACCGGGGCGGCCGGTCTTGCCCCGGTGACCTGCTGCTCACGCTTTGAACGTCGTCTCCCCGCCACTTGCCGAACCCTACAGTGAGGCTAGCTCTTCTCCGTGGCGATTCGGGCCAACCGCTGCGGGGTCGGCCAGCGCACGTCGTGCACCCAGCCGAACTTCTCGAAGATCCAGATCAGCCGCGCCGAGATGTCGATCTGGCCGCGCTTCACGCCGTGGCGCGCGGACGTCGGGTCGGCGTGGTGCAGGTTGTGCCAGGACTCGCCGAAGGAGAAGATCGCCAGCGGCCAGAAGTTCGCCGACTTGTCGCGCGCGGTGAACGGGCGCTCGCCGATCATGTGGCAGATCGAGTTGACCGACCAGGTCACGTGGTGCAGCACGCAGATGCGCACCAGCCCGGCCCAGAAGAACGCCGTCACGGCGCCCCACAACGACCACGAGATCAGCCCGCCCGCCAGCGCCGGCAGCGCCAGGCTGACCAGCGCCCACAGCCAGAACAGGTCGTCGACCTTCTTGATCGCCGGGTCCTTCACCAGGTCCGGCGCGAAGCGCTCGGCGTTCGTCTGGTCGCGCTCGAACAGCCAGCCCATGTGCGCGTGCCAGAAACCCTTGGCGATGGCCCACGGCGAGGTGCCGAACGCCCACGGGGAGTGCGGGTCGCCGTCGCGGTCGGAGAACGCGTGGTGGCGACGGTGGTCGGCGACCCAGGTGATGACCGGGCCCTGCAGCGCGATGCTGCCGGCGATGGCCATGACCACGCGCAGCCACTGCTTGGCCTTGAACGAGCCGTGCGTGAAGTAGCGGTGGTACGACACCGTGATGCCGAGCCCGCTGATCGCGTAGAACACCACGAAGATGCCGACGTCGACCCAGCTCAGTCCCCAGCCCCAGGCGAACGGCACCGCGACGAGCAGTGCCACCAACGGCGCGATCACGCCGAAGTAGACCGAAAGCTGCACGCCGATTCCGCGGGTGCCTTCGGTGACAGGTTTGGGCCCCTTGGGAGCGGAAGGCTCCCCGGCGGGCTGCGAACGGTCGAGCGTGGCCGTCATACGCTTCACTTCTTCCTGCGTGGTGCCCCTACAAAGGGTTACCTAACCTACGATGCCGTAAGTTACGGTACAGGAGGTTCCGCCGGCTGGGGAGTGGCTGAACCTCTCACCGGTACTTCGGACCGGAGTACCCCGCGGACTGGCCGGTAACGCATCCCCCGCGCGGACGACACCCGATCGTCGCTATCCTGACCAGGAGCAATCCGCCGTAGTGTAATCGGCAGCACTTCAGATTTTGGTTCTGACAGTTCAGGTTCGAATCCTGGCGGCGGAGCAGCGAAAACACCAAGCTGAGGACCCCGAACCACGACACCGGGAGGTTGGCGCTGACCGAAGAGGCGACCGACCCGGTAGCGGCCAGGCGGCCCACGCTGATCGAGATGTCCGACGCCTGGCTCGTCGGACGCGCGCGTGAGCTGACCGCCGCGGTCCAGCGTTCGGACTACCCCCACCAGCTCGAGATCGTCGCGCAGATGGACGAGCTGCTCGACGAGACCCAGCGCCGCGGCGAGCCGTTGCTGGTCGCGCAGCTGCTGCGCTCCTCCGCCACCGCCCGGCTGATCACCAAGGGCCTCGCCGCCGAAGCGGAGCCGCGGCTCGACGAGATGCTCGCGCACACCCGGCGTCACGGCCTGGCGCTGCTGCGGGCCGACGCGCACGCCCTGCGCGGGCGCCGCCTCGTGCTCGCCGCGCAGGAGGACGCCGCGCTCACCGAGATCGCCCGCGCGCTGGCCATCCTCGACGACTCCGCGATCCCGGACCGCCAGGTCGGCATCCGCACCTGGAACCGGATGCTGTGGTCGACGCTGAACGACTGCTGGATCGTGCTCAACCAGCTCGGCGTCTACGAAGCGGCCGAAGAGGTCAGCAGCCGCGCCGCGTCCGCGATCCGCGAGAGCGCGACCCCGCACGAGATCACCCTGCAGCTGCTGAACCGGGTGAAGATGCTGCTCGGCTGGGGTCTGCGGCTGGAGCGGATCGAAGAGTACGACGAGAGCGCCGACAAGTTCCGCACCGCCGCGTCGATGGCGATGGCCATCGAGGGGCCCTACAGCGAGTCGCTGTTCCCGCGCCGGGCCGGCGTCGAAGCCGTCGAGCAGGTCGGCGTGCTCGCCGCCGCGCTCGCGCTGCACCGGCCCAGCGAGGACCAGATCGACCGGCTCCGCGGGCTCCACGAGGGCATCGGCTACCCGGGCGAACGCGAGATCGTCACGATCGCCTTGGCCCGCTGCTTCGACAAGGCCGGCCGGCGTGAAGACGCGCTGGACGTGCTCCGCTCGGCCCGCGAGTCGCTGGGCGAGGACGGCTCCCAGCCGTCGATGCGGCTGAACATCGCCCGCGAGCTCGCCCGCCTCGACACCAGCCCGGACTACGCGTCCGGCGCCAGCCAGTCGCTGATCGACTACGCGACCCGGCTGGAGTCGGAGATGTGGAGCCTGCGCGAGTCGCAGATCGCCACGCTGAACGCCCGCCGCGAGCACGAACGGCTCTCGGCCGAGCACGGCGCGATCACCCAGCAGGCCCTGCAGGACCCGCTCACCGGCCTGCCCAACCGCCGCGCGCTGGACGAGAAGCTGCGGCAGCTCGCGTCCTCGGCCGACGCGCAGCCCCTCGCCGTCGCGCTCGTCGACCTCGACGGTTTCAAGGGGGTCAACGACAAGCAGTCCCACGCCGAAGGCGACAACGTGCTGCGTGTCGTCGCGAGCACACTGCGTGACGCCCTGCGCGGTGACGACCTGGTGGCGCGCTACGGCGGTGACGAGTTCATCGTGCTGCTGCCGGGCACCCCGGCGTCCGCGGCGAAGATGGCGCTCGGCCGCGCGGTGAAGTCCGTCGCCGGCCTGCCGCACCACCTCTCGCACGGCGTCACGCTGTCGATCGGGCTCGTCTCCCTGCGCCCGCAGGAGCGGGGCGAACAGGTCCTCGCCCGCGCGGACGCGGCCATGTACCAGGCCAAACGCGGCGGCGGCAACCAGGTGGCGTCGGCCAACTCGATGGCCGCGGACCCCGCTGCGGCGTGGACGAGCGAAGGTCTACCGACCGACCCGGCGTGGGACCCTGAAGAGCACAGTTAGCAATCCGGCCGAAAGTAGGCGGATACGTTCGGCGAGCGAACCCGCTCACCGGCACCTGTTCCGCCGTGGCTGCCGGTCGGATTGCTAACAATCGGCACAGTAGGATCGGTGCCCGACAGAAGCCATTCATTGGTAACCGTTGGGAGCGTCGTTGACCGGCCCGCTGAGCACGTTGATCCTGGCCGCGGGTGAAGGCACCCGCATGCGTTCCTCGACGCCGAAGGTGCTGCACCCGATCGCCGGGCGGCCCCTCGTCGAGCACGCCGTCCGGGCCGCCGCCGGCCTGGAGCCCGAGCACCTCGTCGTGGTCGTCGGCCACGGCCGCGAGGCCGTCGGCGAGCACCTGGCCGCCGTCGCGGAGCACCTCGGCCGCGCGGTCGGCACCGCGGTGCAGGCCGAGCAGAAGGGCACCGGCCACGCCGTGGGCTGCGCCCTCGCGACCCTGCCCGCCGACCTCACCGGCACGGTGATCGTCAGCTACGGCGACGTCCCGCTCCTGGACACCGAGACGCTCTCGGCCCTGCTGGCCGAGCACACCGAGGCGAAGAACGCCGTCACCGTGCTCACCGCCGTGGTCGGCGACCCGAGCGGCTACGGCCGCATCACGCGCGACGACGCCGGCCACGTCACCGGGATCGTCGAGCAGAAGGACGCCACCCCGGCGCAAGCGGAGATCACCGAGATCAACTCGGGCGTCTACGCCTTCGACGCCGCGGTGCTGCGCGACGGCCTTTCGCGCCTGTCGACCGACAACGCGCAGGGCGAGCTCTACCTCACCGACGTCCTGGGCATCGCGAACGGTGACGGACTCAACGTCGGCGCGCTGGTCGTCGACGACCCGTGGCTGACCGAGGGCGTCAACGACCGCGTCCAGCTGTCGGTGCTCGGCGCCGAGCTGAACCGCCGGATCGTCCGCCGCTGGCAGCGCGAAGGCGTCACCGTCGTGGACCCGGCCTCGACCTGGATCGACGCCGGCGTCACCCTCTCGCGTGACGTCGTGATCGAGCCGGGTGTGCAGCTCAAGGGCACGACCTCGGTCGGCGAAGGCAGCACGGTCGGCCCGGACAGCACGCTGACCAACGTCACGATCGGGGCCGGTGCCTCCGTCGTGCGGGTGCACGGCTCCGACTCCGAGCTGGGCGACCGCGTGAACGTCGGACCGTTCACCTACCTGCGTCCGGGCACCAAGCTGGGGGTCAAGGCCAAGCTCGGTGCGTTCGTCGAGACGAAGGCCGCCGACATCGGCGCCGGCACGAAGGTGCCGCACCTGACCTACGTCGGCGACGCCACGATCGGCGAGAACAGCAACATCGGCTGCTCCAGCGTGTTCGTGAACTACGACGGGGTGAACAAGCACAAGACCGTTATCGGGTCGCATGTCCGGTTGGGCGCCGACAACACCTTCGTCGCCCCGGTGCGGATCGGTGACGGCGCTTACAGTGGTGCGGGTGCCGTGATCCGCGAGGACGTCCCGCCGGGCACACTCGCGGTGTCGGCGCCGCCGCAGCGCAACATCGAAGGCTGGGCGATCCGGCGCCGGCCGGGTACACCCGCGGCGGAGGCGGCCCAGGCCGCCCTCGACGCCGATTCAGCAGCAGGAACCGACGGGGAGTCGCCAGCATGAGTCCGAAGTCAGGTACGCCGAAGAAGAACTTGATGCTCTTCTCCGGACGGGCGCACCGGGAGCTCGCCGAAGAGGTCGCCGAGCACCTCAACGTGACGATCACCCCGCAGACGGCTCACACGTTCGCCAACGGCGAGCTGTTCGTCCGCTTCGAGGAGTCCGTCCGCGGGACCGACGCCTTTGTCATCCAGGCGCACACCACGCCCATCAACGAGTACGTGATGGAGCAGCTGATCATGGTGGACGCGCTCAAGCGGGCGAGCGCGAAGCGGATCACCGTCGTGATGCCGTTCTACCCGTACGCGCGCCAGGACAAGAAGCACAAGGGCCGCGAGCCGATCTCGGCCCGGCTGATCGCGGACCTGTTCAAGACCGCTGGCGCCGACCGGATCATGACGGTCGACCTGCACACCGCGCAGATCCAGGGCTTCTTCGACGGCCCGGTCGACCACCTGATGGCCCAGAGCGTGCTGGCCGACCACATCAAGAAGACCTACGGCGACGCCGACATCACCGTCGTCTCGCCGGACTCTGGCCGCGTGCGGCTGGCCGAGAAGTGGGCGCAGCAGCTGGGTGACCGCCCGATCGCCTTCATCCACAAGACCCGCGACCCGGACAAGCCGAACCAGGCCGTCGCGAACCGCGTGGTCGGCAAGGTCGAGGGCAAGCTCTGCGTGCTGATCGACGACATGATCGACACCGGCGGCACGATCGTCAAGGCCACCGAAGCGCTGATCGACGAGGGCGCGGCGGACGTCGTCATCGCGACGACCCACGGCATCCTGTCGGACCCGGCGACCGAGCGCCTCTCGCAGTGCAAGGCGCGCGAGGTCATCGTCACGAACTCGCTGCCGATCCCCGAGGAGAAGCGGTTCGACGGCCTGACCGTGCTGTCGATCGCCCCGATGCTGGCGGAAGCCATCCAGCAGGTCTTCGAGGACGGCTCGGTCACGTCGCTCTTCGACGGCAACGCCTGACCTGCCAACCCTTCCGCCGGGCGCGAAATCCCGCGCCCGGCGGGGGTTCCCGGCGCTAGCGTCGCCGGCATGGGGAATTTCAAGTTCGGTGTCAGCCTCCGCCGCATCGACAGCCGGGACGCGTGGATCGCGAAGTGCCGGCGGGCCGAGGAACTCGGCTACGACGTCATCACCATCCCGGACCACCTGGGTACCGGGTCGCCGGCGCCGTTCCCGGCGCTGGCCATGGCCGCCGCCGTCACCGAACGGCCGCGGCTCGGCACGCTGGTGTCCAACGTGCCCTTCTACAACCTTTCGCTCTTCGCCCGGGAAGTGTCCTCGACGGCCAGGCTGCTCGACGGACGCCTGGATCTGGGACTCGGCTCCGGGCACATGAAACGCGAGTTCGACGCCGCCGGGCTGCCGTGGCAGAACGCCGCGGGCCGCATCGGCTACCTCGAAGAAAGCCTCGGCCACCTGCGCAAACACTGCGAAGACGAGGGTGTCGACCAGCCGCGGCTGCTCATCGCGGGCAACAGCGATGGCGTGCTCGGCCTGGCCGCCGAGCACGCGGACGTCGTCGGGTTCGCCGGGCTCCGGCAGCAGCCTGGCAAGCCTCCCGGCACCTTCAAACTCGACAACGCCGAGGCGATGGACGAGCGCGTCGCGTACTTCCGGGCTCGCGCGGGTGCGCGCGACGTCGAGTACAACATGCTGGTCCAGCACGTGGAAGTCACCGGCGACCGGGAGAAAGCAGCCGAGGGGTGGCACGAGAAGACCGAGCGCAGCGCCGTCGCCGATGCCCGCGAACTCCTCGACGCGCCCCAGCTGTTGCTGGGCACGGTCGAGGAGATCGCCGGACAGCTGGAGGAACGGCGAAAGCGTTACGGCTTCACGTACATCACGGTCTTCGAGCCGATGCTCGAGACGTTCGCGCCGGTGCTGAAAGAGCTTCAGTAGGCGACGGTAAAACGCTTCCCTCGGTGCTTCGGCTGCTCGATCTCGTCGACGTACGCGGTCGCGTAGTCGTCGCCGCCGATGTGCGACTTGCCGTCCTCGTCGGTCAGCAGGATGTCGCCGCCGACCCGGAACCCGCCCCGGCGCTCGCCGGGGATCCAGGCGCCGAACTCGGCGGCGGGGCTGACGTAGAACCAGTCGAGGTCCTCGGGCTGCTCGCGCAGCAGGTAGAGGACCTCGGCGTGGTTGCCGGCCTCTTCCTTGTACTCGTCCGGGAACTCCGGGGTGTCGAACAGCCGCGGGCCGCCCTCGGCGACGAGCAGGCTCGACGCGCCGCCCACGAACGACAGGCGGACGCCGTTCTCACGCGCGATCCGGACCAGTCCGGGCACCGCGTCGATCAGCTTCTCGCCGTCGATCGCGCGGGCCGGGGTGGCGACCACGAAGACGTCCGCGTCCTTGGCCACCCGCGCCACGAACTCCTCGTCGTGCAGCGAACCCTGCACCGCTTCGACGCCCTCGGGCACCGAGCCGGGGTTGCGCGCGACGCCGACCACCTCGTGCCCGCGGCGCACCGCCTCGGTGCCGATCCTGCCCCCGGCGTACCCGGTCCCCCCGAAAACCACCAGCTTGGCCATGACTTTTTCTCCGTTCGAAGTCGGCTGTCCCGCACCTCTTGAGCGGGGTTTGGGGGCCGCGCCCCCATAAAGCACAGCCGATGCTAGGAACGGAAGATCACCTACTTCAACGGAAGCAACGCACCGCCGGGTAGGTGTCCAGGTCAGCCGCCCAGCGCGGCGAACTCCGTGGCCAGCTTCTGCTTCACCGCGTTGACGTCGAGCGCCGCGCGGACCTCCGCCGTCGCGCTCGGCTTGGACAGCACCTGGTAGCTGGCCGTGCGGTTCGGCAGCCGGAAGGTGACCGTGCAGGACATCTTGACCGTCGCGTACGGCTCGGCGTCGGCCGCCGCCGTGCACATCTGCGAGCCGAGCGAGTCGGCGCTCACCTCGACCGAGAGGTTGAGGTGCACGGTGCTCTTCTCACCCGACGCCGGCGTGCCGACGACGCTGTTGGAGACGTCCACCGTCGTCGTGCACGAGCCGACGAAGTCCTTGCAGTCGAGGTTGTCGTTCGTGACGACGGCGCTCGCCTGCACCAGCCCTTCGAACGGCTGCCCGAGGCCGCCGACGGTGTTGTCGAGGTCGGTGTGGAACTTCTTGATCGCGTCCCCGGTGAGCGGGGCGACCTGGAACTCGGCGCCGAACTTCGGCCCGGCCTGCGGGTCGAGCAGCGCCGGCGCGAAGCTGACGACGCGGTTCGGCTTGGCGGTCGAGACGCGCACGACGCTGGGCGCGGCCCCGAGCTGGAACACCTCGGTGCCGTCCGGGAGCTTGGCCTTGACCGGCTCGCGCGTCTGGTCCATCCCGGCGATCGCCTTGCGCAGCGCGCCGGCGAGGGCGGCGGGAGCGAGTTTGGCCGCGGGGTCCATCGGCAGCTCGGAGCCGAGCGAGCGCACCCAGCTCGTGCCGAACTGGGTGCCCTCGTCGATCGCGTGCGCCTTCCAGTAGTCGGCGTCGGCCTGCAGGTAGAACTGGCCGGCAGCGACCGTCACCTGGACGGCGCGGCCCTCGAGCGGCAGCGCGCCGACCGCGCTGCCGCCCCGGGTGATCCGGAACTGCTGTTCGGCGCCCTTGAGCGTCGACTTCAACGCGAGCGCCGGCGCTTGCTCCAGCGCCGCCAGTGCGGCGTCGACCGCCGTGCGCTGCTCGGCGCGCCGGTCCGCCTTCTCCTGGTCGGCCGCGGAGACACCGGGCGTGCCCGGGACCGCCACCTGACAACCGGCCAGCAGCCCGCTCAGCACCAACACGGCCGCCACCGTGCCTCGAGCCCGCATCTTCCGCCCCCTGCTCTTCCGCTCCGCCGAGCACACCTCGGCAGGCGAAGTCCCGCCACCGGATTTGTGTCGTCACATCCTGGGCTCTAGGAGGGTTCTAGCCTGGTCCGGGCACCCGCCGCAACCCACCGTGATGAGGTTGGTTTACACTCTTGAGGTTGTCTCGGCGAGGCGGGGCCCTTCCAGGGTGCCCGGCGTGATCGACGCGGCGGCTCGAGTAGCCCTCCCGGCTGTCGTGCACGCCCGGAAATCTCGCCGCCGAACACAACCACCTGAACGACAAGACCACCGCATCCCCGCCGCAGCATGCTGTTCACCGCACCATGTTCGTGATTTGAAGGAGTGCCACACCGTGTCCGAGGTACGTCTGTCCGTCGAGCCGCGCACCGAGTTCGGCAAGGGCGCCGCGCGTCGCACGCGTCGCGCCGGCAAGATCCCCGCCGTCCTGTACGGCCACGGCTCGGACCCCCGGCACTTCGCGCTGCCGGCCATCGAGTTCGCCCGCGTCGTGCGTGAGAACGGCTCCAACGCCGTCATCACCCTGGCCATCGAGGGCTCCGACGAGCTCGCGCTGACGAAGACCATCGTCGTGCACCCGCTCAAGAACTACATCGAGCACGTCGACCTGCTGGTCGTGAAGCGCGGCGAGAAGATCGTCGTCGACGTCCCCGTCGTCGTCACCGGCAACCCCGGCCCCGGCGGCCTGGTCAACCAGGACGTCGACACCCTGCAGGTCGAGGTCGAGGCGCTGCACATCCCGGACCAGTTCGAGGTCTCGATCGAGGGCGCCGAGATCGGCACCCAGATCACCGCGTCCCAGGTCGAGCTGCCCCAGGGCGCCGTCCTGATCACCGACCCGGACTCCCTCGTCGTGGCCGTCAACGAGCCGCAGCGTGAAGAGGCCGAGGACGAGGACGCCGCCACCGAGGTGGGCGGCGAGTCGGCCGAAGCCGCCGAATAGCATTTCCGCATGACCGAAGACCTGCCCGGGGCCGGCGAGCTGATCCTGCTCGCCGGCCTCGGCAATCCCGGACCCCAGTACGCCGGAAACCGGCACAATGTCGGGTTCATGGTGCTGGACGAGCTGGCCGGCCGGGTCGGCGGCAAGTTCAAGGCGCACAAGAGCGGCGCGGAAGTGCTCGAAGGCCGTCTCGGCGGTCGCCGGGTCGTGCTGGTGAAGCCGCGCACGTTCATGAACCTCTCGGGCGGGCCGGTGGTCGGCGCCGCGAAGTTCTTCAAGATCCCGCCGACCGGGGTTGTCGTGGTGCACGACGAGCTGGACGTCGACTTCGGCGCGCTGAAGCTCAAGTTCGGCGGCGGCGACAACGGCCACAACGGGCTCCGCTCGATCACGAAGTCGCTCGGCACCCGCGAGTACTACCGGGTGCGGTTCGGGATCGGCCGCCCGCCGGGCCGTCAGGACCCGGCGGACTTCGTGCTGAAGGACTTTTCGACGGTCGAGCGCAAGGAGCTCCCGTTCGAGGTCGACCGGTGCGCGGACGCGACCGAGGCGCTGGTCGAGACCGGCCTCGCGGCCGCGCAGAACACCTTTCACGCAGGCTGACACGGGTGGCAAGGTGAAGCCATGACCCCTGACGAAGTCCGGGCGATCGCGTTCGGCAAACCCCGGTTCGCCCGTCGCGGCTATGACGAGGACCAGGTCGACGCCTTCCTCGACCTCATCGCCGAAGCGCTGGCCGGGCGGAACATCCTGACGCCCGACGACATCCACTACGTCGAGTTCACGATCATGCCGCTCGGCGCGCGCAGCTACGACCAGGCCCAGGTCGACCTCTTCCTCGACGAGGCCGAAGCCGCGCTGGTCCTGCTGCGGAACCCGCCACCGCCGCCGGTGGTCGAGGAACGGCGTCCCGAGGGCACCCGGAAGTGGTTCGGCCGGAGCTGAACCCCCAGGTCGAAGTGTGAAACCCGCCACATGGCGCTCGGTAGTTCCGCTCACTCGATGGCGGGCGCGAGGCTGCCCGTCGGGGTGAGCTTGGGGTCTGCCCCTTCCGGGGAGCCTGTTCACGGGTTAGGACGGTGTACGGAGTTCGCACCGCCAACCCCGGAATCGGAGAGAGTTCCATGTCGTTCACCGCCGAAGACCTCACCGAGGTCTCTTTCGGTAACGCCCCGATCGGCCGCCGTGGCTACGCCAAGCACGAGGTCGACGAGTTCGTCCGGCGCGTCGCCAAGACGTTCGCCGAGGAGGACGACCTGACCGCCGCCGAAGTGCACCACGTGATGTTCTCGAAGCCCCTGATCGGCAAGCGCGGGTACGACGAGCGCGAGGTCGACGAGTTCCTCGACTCCGTGGAGGACCAGCTCGCCGCCCGGACGGGCCGCGCGCCGGACCTCCCGGGCGCTCGCTCCGAGCACGAGGCGATGGCGGAACGCGCTACCCCGCCGGCCGAGCTGGCGGACCACCTCCAGCAGCGCTAGACCGTCACTTTCACGTGAAAGTGCCGCCTCCAGGTGGGCACTTTCACGTGAAAGCGACGCCTCAGGCGTCCGCGTTCTTCTTGATCTTGTCCGCGAACTGGGTGGCCGTCGCCGCGCGCTTGACCTTGCCGGACGGCGTTTTCGGCAGGCTGCCCGCCGGCAGCACGACCACCGCGTACGGCCGCATGTCGACGGCGTCGCGGACCCGGGCCGACACCTGCTTCACCAGGTTCTTCTCGGCCTCGGCGTCCCCGGCCAGCTTGGACTCCAGGACCACGGCGAAGCGCTCGCGGCGGCTGCCCGCGTCGAGCCGCACGGCCACCGCGTTGCCCGCGCGCACCCCCTCGACCGACGTCGCCGCGCGCTCGATGTCCGTCGGGTACAGGTTCCGGCCGCCCATGATGATGACGTCCTTGCGGCGGCCGCAGATGACGATCTGGCCGTTGATGAGATAACCGAGGTCGCCGGTGTTGAGCCAGCCGTCGGCGTCCTGGGTGTCGAGCGGGCCGTCCATGGTCAGGTAGCCGGGCGTGACGGCCTCGCCGCGCAACCGGATCTCGCCGACCTCGCGCTCGCCGAGCCGTTCGCCCTTGTCGTCGACGATCTCCGCCTCGAGCCCGTCCAGCGGACGGCCGAGCACCGCGAACGACCGGACGCCGTCGGTGCCGCGCCGCTCGTCACCCTCGGGGACCGGGACCGCGCGGTTGTCGGCCTCCAGCGCGTCGGCCTCGACGACGTCCAGGGTGAGCCCGGTGAACAGCGGCGCGAACGACACCGCGAGCGTCGCCTCGGCCATGCCGTAGGCCGGGAACACGCACTCGGCGGGCATCTTGAACCGGGCACCGGCGTCGACGAAGGTCTGGACGGCGGTCTCGTCGACGGGCTCGGCGCCGTTGAGGGCGATCCGCAGCGTCGACAGGTCGTACTCGTCGTCGTTGTCGACGCGGGCCATCCGGCGGCCGACGATCGCGTAGGCGAAGTTCGGCGCGGCCGTCGTCGTGCCCTTGTACTTCGTGATCAGCGCGGGCCAGATCAGCGGCCCGGTCAGGAACTCGACCGGCGTGATCTTGACCAGCTCGACGCCGAACGTCATCGGCACGGTCAGGAACCCGACCATCCCCATGTCGTGGAACGTCGGCAGCCACGAGACCATCACGTCGGTGTCGAAGTCGAACTCCGCGCGGTCGACCATGGCCTTGACGTTGGAGTACAGGTTGCCGTAGGTGATCCGCACGGCCTTCGGGTCGGCGGTCGACCCGCTGGTCAGCTGCAGCAGCGCGGTCTCGCCCTCGCCGGTGACGACGACGTCGGCGAGCGGCTCGGCGCCTGCCAGCTCGTTGATCAGCTTGAAGCCGATGCCCTTCTCGGCCAGCACCGGCGCGAGCTGGTCGAACGGCTCGCCCAGCAGCACCAGGTCCGACCCGATCATCCCGAGCACCCGCACGGTGTCCTCGGCCCACTCGGCGAGGTCGGTCCGCGGGGTCGGCTGGTGCAGCATGGTGACGCTGCCCCCGGCCAGCCACACGGCCTGCACGGTGGGCGCGATCAGCACCGGCGCCGCGGCCAGCACCGCGACCGCCCCGCCCCGCTCGAACCCGCCGGCGACCAGGCCACCGGCGATCCGCCGGGCCTGCTCGTGCACCTCGGCCCAGGTCCGGCGCACCGGCTCCTTGGGCTCCCCGGTGACCATGCCACGCTGCTGACCTCGCCCCGCCGCGGTGGCGACGAGCGTGTCCACGAACCTGCTCATGGCCAGAGATTACTGTCTCGCTGTCAACATCCGCCGACCAACGCGGAAACAGGCCCTCGAAGCCAGGCGTCCACCTGCCGCTGCCCACGCAGCCGGACGACGACGAGCCCGGGATGGCGACCTTGCGGGACCCGCGCCATGGTCATGGCCCGCGAGTGGTCGAGCCACACCAGCACGTCGAGGTGCGCAGTCGTCCGCTCCCGGACCTCTCTTCGCCCTGCTACTCAGCCGGGCCCGCCACCGCGACCCGGCGGATCGAGCCGGCCGGCGGGAACAGCTCACTCCAGCAGCTCGGAAGTCTCCAGCCAGCGTGCTTCGACGTCCTGGATCTCGGCCTGGACGCCCTTCAGCTGCGCGTTCAGCTCCATCAGCTTGGCCGGGTCCGTCGCCGCCTCGAGCAACGACGCGTGGAGCTTCTCTTCCTTCGAGTGCAGCTGGTCGAGCTTGCGCTCCAGGCGTCCCAGGTCCTTCTGGGCCGCGCGCAGGTCCGCCGCCGACTTCTTGGCTTCCGTCTTCGCCGCCGTCGGGCCCGGCGCGGCCGCCGGTTCCTTGGCCAGGGCGCGGCGCCTCAGGTACTCCTCGATGCCGCCCGGCAGGTGGGTGATCCGGCCGTCGCCGAAGAGGGCGACGATCGTGTCGCAGACGCGTTCGACCAGGTACCGGTCGTGCGAAACCACGATCATCGTGCCCGGCCAGCCGTCGAGGAGGTCCTCCAGCTGCTGCAGGGTGTCGATGTCCAGGTCGTTCGTCGGCTCGTCGAGGAGCAGGACGTTCGGCTCGGCCATCAGCAGCCGGCACAGCTGCAGCCGGCGCCGCTCGCCGCCGGAGAGGTCGCCGACCGGCGTCCACTGGCGGGCCTGCGGGAAGCCGAGCTTCTCGCCCAGCTGCGACGCCGTCATCTCCTGTTTGCCGAACACCACGCGCCCGGCGACCTGCTCGATCGCCTGCAGCACGCGCAGGTCCGCGGGCAGGTCGTCGAGCTCCTGGCGCAGGTGCGCGAGCGCGACGGTCTTGCCCTCGATCCGCCGGCCCGTCGAGCCTTCGACGTCCCCGCCGAGCAGCTTGAGCAGTGACGTCTTGCCCGAGCCGTTGACGCCGACCAGGCCGATCCGGTCGCCGGGGCCGACCCGCCAGGTGACGTGGTCGAGCAGCGTCCGGTCGCCGACCGTGTAGGTCGTGTCCTCCAGCTCCAGCACGGTCTTGCCGAGCCGCCGCTTCGCGAACGCCATCAGCTCGACGGTGTCGCGCGGCGGCGGCACGTCGGCGATCAGCGCCTCGGCGGCGTCGATGCGGTAGCGCGGCTTGGACGAGCGCGCCTGCGGCCCGCGGCGCAGCCACGCGAGCTCCTTGCGCGCCAGGTTCTGCCGCTTGTCCTCGGCCGTCGCGGCCAGCCGCGCCCGCTCGGCGCGCGCGAAGATCCAGTCGGCGTAACCACCTTCGTAACTCTCGACGCGGCCGTTGGCGACCTCCCAGGTCACACTCGCGACGGTGTCGAGGAACCACCGGTCGTGGGTGACGACCACAACCGCGATCCGCCGGGTCAGCAGGTGGTCGGCGAGCCACTGGACACCTTCGACGTCCAGGTGGTTGGTCGGCTCGTCGAGCACGACGAGGTCGAGCTCGCCGGTCAGCGCGGCGGCCAGCGAAACCCGCCGCCGCTCGCCGCCGGAGAGGTTGGCGGTCGGCGTCTCGAGCCCGATCGCCGTGATCCCCAGGCCGTCCACAATGGACCGGACGCGCGCGTCGGCGGCCCATTCGTGCTCGGCGCCGTAACGTTCGAGCACGACCTCACCGACGCTGCTGCCGTCCGGCAGCTCCGTGCGCTGCGTGACCACGGCCATCCGCAGGCCGCCGACGTGGCTCACCCGCCCGGAATCCGGCACGGCGAGTCCGGAAAGGACTTCGAGGAGCGTGGTCTTGCCGCCGCCGTTGAGGCCGACGACACCGATGCGCTGCCCGGCCGCGACGCCCAGCGAGACGCCGTCCAGCAGCGGCTTCACCCCGTAGGACTTGCTCACCGCCTCCAGGTTGACCAGGTTGGCCATGCGCTCAGCCGATCCTTTCCACAAGGGTGAACCGGGTCGCCACGATCGGGGTCGTGTCGTCCACGGTGAATTCGGGATCCTCCAGCTCGGCGCGCACTTCGGCCGTGTGCCAGAAGGAGGTGTGGTCCGCGCGCCATTCGGCGACGGTCGTGAAGCCCTCGCCCTCACCGACCGCGTGCGCGAGGTCCACTTCGGACAGTGGGATGACCCGCACTTCGCGGATCTCGATGATCGCGACACCCCGGTCGGCGGAGTCGACGACCAGTTCGCGTTCGCCGGCCACGGGCGGCGCCTCGCCGTCGGCTTCGTAGCCCACGACCAGCGCGGAGGTCGTCGTCTTCGTGCCGTCGAGGATGGCCGCGACGAGCTTGTCCCGCAACGGCCCCGGGAAAGCGAACTCGGCGCGCTTCACGCGTGCACCCGCGGCGGCGCGGGCTTGGGTGCGTCGTCCCCGCCGACCACCCGCGCTCCCGGGACCGGGCCGTGGGCCACGCGGACCGTGCGGCACACCCCCGCGCCCGACAGCTCGGCCGCGACCTCGACCGCCGACTGCGCGTCTTCGCAGAGGAACGCGCACGTCGGGCCGGAACCGGAGACCGTGCCGGCGAGCGCGCCCGCGTTGACACCGGCCCGCAGGGTGCGGCGCAGTCCCGGACGCAGCGACACCGCGGCCGCCTGGAGGTCGTTGCCCAGCAGGAGCGCCAGCTGACGCGGGTCGCCCGAGGCCAGCGCCTCGACGACCGGGGTGTGCGAGCCGATCCGCGGCGGGTTGCCCTCCGCGCGCAGGCGGTCCAGCTCGCCGAACACCTTCGGCGTCGACAGGCCGCGCTGGTCGAAGGCCAGCACCCAGTGGAACGTGTGGCGCGACAGCACCGGGACGAGCTGCTCGCCCCGGCCGGTACCCAGCGCCGTACCGCCGTAGAGCGCGAACGGGACGTCACTGCCCAGGCCGGCGGCGATCCCGGCCAGCTCGTCACGGGTGATTTCCAGGTTCCAGAGCGAGGCGAGGCCGACCAGCGTCGCCGCCGCGTCGGCGCTGCCGCCCGCCATGCCGCCGGCGACCGGGATGCCCTTGCGCAGCACCACGCGCACCTTCGGCTCCTCGGTGCGGCCGACGTGCGCGGCCAGCGCTTCGACGGCGCGCCAGGCCAGGTTCGTGGCGTCGGCCGGGACCGAGCCCTCGCCTTCGCCGTAGATCTCCAGTCCCGGCTCGTCGGTGACCGCGACGGTCACCTCGTCGGTCAGCGACAGAGCCTGGAACACGGTCACCAGTTCGTGGTAACCGTCCTCACGCAGGTCGTCGACCGCCAGGTGCAGGTTGACCTTGGCCGGAACCCGGACGGTGACTGGGGGCGGGACTACAGCGAGCACCCGACCAGCCTACGTGCCCGCACCGGCCGCCTTCCCGTCAGGAGAAAGGACGTCGAGCGCGACGGCGAGCGCGACGGCCGGCGGCGTGCCCGGACCACCCTCGGCGCTGTTGAGCTGGACGGCGACCAGGGCGAGCCGGGCCCGCAGGTCCGACTCGGGGTCGGCCGAACCGCCGCGGAGCCGTTCGTGCAGCCGCAGCATCCGATCGGCCAGGCCCGCGCCGGCCGCGATGGCCTTCAGCGCCGACGTGTTGCGCTGGACCAGGCCCATCACCGGGCCGAACCGGGTCTCCACCAGACCGGCGTAGGCGGTGAGCAGCTCGGCCGGGCGCGTCTCGCGCTCGAGGAGGTCGTCGAGCGCGGTTCCCCAGTCCTCGAGGAGGCTCGAAACGATGTCCTCCTTCGTGCGGAAGTGGTAGTACAGCGCGGCTTTCGTGACGTTCAGCCGCTCGGCGATCTCCCGCAGCGAGCTGCCCTCGTACCCCTGCTCGGCGAACAGTTCGAGCGCGACGCGCTGGATGCGTTCGCGCGTGTCGGTGCGCCGCCCGGCCATGCTCCACCCCTCAACTTACTTGACGGCCGACTAGCAATGACTTACCTTCGGCATTGCTAGTCGGCCGTCAAGCAATGCATCCACAGCCTACCTCGGGGGTCCACCATGACCGCACTCGCGCCACCACGCGCCGTAAGCCGCTGGCTCGCGCTCGCCGCGCTGGGACTGGCCCAGCTCATGGTCGTGCTCGACACGACCGTCGTGAACATCGCCCTGCCCTCGGCGCAACGCGCGCTGGGGATGTCCGACACCGGCCGCCAGTGGACGATCTCCGCGTACACGCTGGCGTTCGGCGGCCTGCTCCTGCTCGGCGGGCGGATGGCCGACCGGTTCGGCCGCCGCACGACGCTGCTCGTCGGCGTCGCCGGGTTCGCCGTGGCCTCCGCGCTGGGCGGCGCGGCACCGTCGGCCGGCTGGCTGATCGCCGCGCGCGCCGCCCAGGGTGTGTTCGCCGCACTGCTCGCGCCGTCGACGATGTCGCTGCTGTCGCTCACCTTCACCGACCCGCGCGAACGCGGGAAGGCGTACGGGATCTTCAGCGCGATCATGATGTCCGGCTCCGCGCTCGGCCTCACGCTCGGCGGCGCGCTGACCGAGTTCCTCGACTGGCGCTGGTCGCTCTACATCAACGTGCCACTCGCCGTGGTCGCCGGGCTCGGCGCCTGGTTCGCCGTGCCGACCACGGCCGGGCACCGCGAGACGAGACTGGACTGGACCAGTGCGGCGCTCAGCTGCGGCGGGGTCGTCGTGCTGGTGCACGCGCTGTCCGAAGCGGCCACGTCCGGCTGGAACTCGGTGACCGTACTGGGTTTCCTCGCTCTGGCGGTGGCGCTGCTCGGCGCGTTCGTCGTCCGGCAGGCCCGGCACCCGCACCCGCTGCTGCCGCTCGCGGTGGTGCGCGACCGCGCCCGTGCCGTCGCGTACCTGACCGTCGGGACGGCGTCGTTCGGCGCGTTCGGGATGTTCCTGTTCCTCACCTACCAGCTGCAGGTGGTGATGGGGTACGGCGCGCTCGCCGCGGCGCTGGCGTTCCTGCCGACGCTGGGCGCGAACCTCTTCGCGTCGACCCAGCTGTCCGGACGGCTCCTGGCGCGGTTCGGCCCGCGTCCGCTGCTGGCGGGCGGCCTCTTCGTGCTCGCCTGCGGGCTGCTGCTGGCCGTCCGGCTGACGCCGGACGCTTCGTACGCCGCGGTGATCCTGCCGATGCAGCTGCTGCTGGGCCTCGGCGCCGGGCTGTGCATGCCGGTGGTGCTGAACGTCGCGACCCGGGACGTCGGCGCGCGGGACGCGGGGGCGGCATCGGCGTTCGTCACGACGTCGCAGCAGGTCGGCGCGTCCTTGGGGACGGCGACGCTGAACACGATCGCCACCGCGGCGGCGGCCGGGCTCACGACGTCAACAGCGATCGTCCACGGCTACACGACGGCCGCGGCCTGGGCGGCGGGCATCGTCGGCGCGGCCGCCCTCGCCGCCCTTCTGCTGCTCCCGCGCGGCACCCGCTGAAAGCCGTGAATGGCCCATTGAGGGACTTAGAGTCCCTCAATGGGCCATTCACGGACCTTCGGGTCAGGCTGCGGCGACGCCCTGGGGGCCGCGCGCGGTGTGCGTCACGTGGCCGCCGCGCTCGGCGACCCACGCCAGCGCCGCGTCGGCCCGCTCACCGCGGACGCCCAGGCGGAACCGGCCCACCGGGGTGTCGCCGATCCGGGTCAGGCCGCCGCCGATGGTGGCGAACTCGACGTCGAAACGGCCCGCGGCCTCCGGCAGCAGCGCGCCGACCGAAGCGAAGCCGACCAGCACGACGTCGACCGAGCGGTCGTAGCGCGAAGCCTGCGAGCGGGTCGTCTCGATGGCCGGCAGCAGCGCCTGCGCGGTGCGGCTCGTCGGGTCCGAGACCAGGTCGAGGACGGTGCCGCGCTCGACGACGGTGCCGTCTTCGAGCACCGCGACGTCGTCGCAGACGCGGCGGACGACGCTCGCGTCCGGCGTCGTGACCACGATGGTGACGCCCAGCTCGGCGCGCGCCCGGTCGAGGACGGTCAGCACGGCACCGGCCTCCTCCGGGTCGATGCCGGCGGTCGGGTCGTCGGCGAGCAGCACCGCAGGGGCCGCGGCCAGCGCCTTCGCGACGGCGACGCGGCGGAGCTGCCCGGCGGTCAGCTCGCCCGGACGCTGCGCGGCACGCGGGGTCAGGCCGACGAGGTCGAGCAGCGAGCCGACCTTGCTGCGGCGCTGCGGGCCGTCGATGCCGAGCTGCTCCAGCGGGGAGGCGATGTTGCCGGCGATGGTCCGCTCGGCGATCAGCTCCGGCTTGGTGCCGACGACCCCGAGCTGGCGGCGGATCTCGCGCAGCCGGCGGCCGTCGAGAGTGCCGGTGTTGAGGCCGTCGAGCCGGACGACACCGCGGTCGGGCCGCTCCTGGAGCGCGATGCACCGGGCGAGGACGGACTTGCCGGACCCGGCCGGGCCGACCACGCCGAACAGTGAGCCGGCCTGGACGTCGACGCTCACGTCGCGCAGCGCGACGACCGGATTTCCGTTGAGGGCAAAGGACTTGGACAGGTTTTCGACGGTGATCACGAAGGCTCCAGAAAACGGGGCGCGTTGCTGTACGCGTCCGGCCGCAAGCGAGTGTCCGTCCTCTATGGACGGTGCATGAAGAAGAGGTGTGACGGGTCGATCAAGCTCAGTTGGAGCGTCGACATGCGGTCACGGAGCGGCGACCCTCGTCGACTACGCGGCGTTTGGTCAGCAGCAGCGGGCGAGCAACCCTCTTCATCGGGACGGCCTCCATCGGTCCTGGCGGTAGCACCTGCCCTGCGGAGGGTGGTTGCTGCGACTTCGGCGAGCCAGGTCTCTCAGTCGCTCGGGATGGACGTATTGAGTAAAACCGATCCCGAGGAGCGAAAGCAAGCCCGTTGGGCCAGATCACACGACTGGAGGTGTCCGAATCGCGGGATCAGCACCGAGGAGGGCGTATTTTCGCGCCGCGACGGCGACCTCTGTGGACGCGTCAGCGAACGGCGGCGAGCCGGGCGAAGGCGTGCACGTCCAGCTGCTCGCCACGGGTCTTCGGGTCGATACCGGCGGCGACCAGCAGTTCGCCGGCCCGCTCGGCCGACCCCGCCCAGCCGGCGAGCGCGGCGCGGAGGGTTTTCCTGCGTTGTGAGAACGCGGCGTCCACCAGGCCGAACAGCCGATCCCGGTCCTCGGACGCCGGCACGTCACCGCGTTCGAAGGCGACGAGCGCCGAATCGACGTTCGGCACCGGCCAGAACACCGAGCGTGGCACGGCGGCGACCTTGCGTGCCGGGCCGTACCAGGCGAGCTTGACGCTCGGGACGCCGTAGATCCGGCTGCCCGGGCCCGCGGCCATCCGGTCGGCGACCTCGGTCTGGACCATCACGAGGCCGGACCGGAGTGACGGCAGCTCGGCGAGCAGGTGCAGCACCACCGGCACGGCGACGTTGTAGGGCAGGTTGGCCACGAGCGAGGTGGGCTCGGCGGGCAGGTCGCCCTTCGCGACGCGCATGGCGTCGGCCTCGACGACGTCCAGCCGCCCCGCGGCATCGGGCGCGCGCTCGGCGACGGTCTTCGGAAGGCGTTCGGCGAGCTTGGGATCGATCTCGACGGCCACGACCCGCACGCCGGCGGCGAGCAGCCCGAGAGTCAGCGAGCCGAGCCCGGGCCCGACCTCGAGCACGACGTCGTCCGGCCCGACGTGCGCGAGCTCGACGATCCGCCGGACGGTGTTGGGATCGTGCACGAAGTTCTGCCCGAGCTTCTTCGTCGGCCGCACGTCGAGCTCGGCCGCCAGCCCGCGGATCTCGGCAGGTCCCAGCAGTTCAACCACCGGGTGAGCTTACCCAGCGTGGTCCGGCAACACCGCGAGGGCGGCGGTGGCCAGCTCGCGCACCCGCTGCCAGTCCGGTTCGGCCACGAGGGCTTCGGGCGTCCACAGGTGTGCGTTGACCTCACCGCTCATCCGCGCAAGCAGCCGATCGAGTTCGGCGAGGGCCGGCGCGGCCTCGCCGTGGCCACCCCAAGCGCCGATGACCTCGTAGAAGTCGTCGAACTCCAGGGCGAGTTCGTCCGCGCAGACGGGGATGCCGATCTCGCGTAGCCACTCCTGCTGCCGCCCGGCGGGCCACGTCAGCCGGGCGAGCGCCTCGCGGAAGTTCCGAAGGTGGTTCCGCCGGTAGCCCTCCACGGACCCAGTCTGACCAGGCCCCGAGGGCGAGGCACCCGAATATCGCGCACGCAGCGGCTCGGCCCAGACCCTGGACTCGCGTGATCAGGCGGGCATCTCACGTGATTGGAGGGGCATCACTCGTGGATTGGGCGGGCATCACCGCGATGCCCCCGCAGACACGCGTGATGTCTCTCCGGACACGGGTGATGCCTTGCCTGGTACGCGAAACGGCCCCCGCCGAGAGGCGGGGGCCGTTTCGGGAAGATAGAAAATCAGGCCTTCTTGCCGCAGACCGGCCAGGCGCTGTAGCTGCCGCCACGTCCGGCCTTGACCTTCTCGGCGATCGCGATCTGCTCTTCACGCGAAGCCTGGTTCGGCAGCGCGGCGTACGCGGAGCCGCCATAGGCGTTCCAGGTCTGCTTGTCGAACTGGAGGCCGCCGTAGTAGCCGTTGCCGGTGTTGATGGCCCAGTTGCCGCCCGACTCGCACTGCGCGATGCGGTCCCACGCGGAACCGTCGCCGATGTCGGGGGTCGCGGCCTTCTTGGTGCCGACGTGGGTGATCTTCGGCTTGGCCGGAGTGATCACCTGCTCCGACATCGACTGGCGCGAGACCTCTTTGCCGTTCTTCTGCGTGACCTTGTAGGTCACCATCTTCTCGCCGGGCGCGCCGGGGTCCTCGACCTCGGTCTTGCCCTTGTCGAGGTCCGGGTCGTCGACCTTCTGCTCGGGCGGGGCGATGGTCTCCTTCTGGTTCACCATCGAGACGCCGGTCCGGCTGATGTGAACCTCGGCGCCGTCGGTCAGCTTGACGTCCAGGCCGCCTTCGGCCGCGTCCTCCGGGCCCAGGGTGAGCTTGTACTCGCCCAGGAACTCCTTCGTCGTGACCGCGGTCGTGGTGACCTGCTTCGGCTGGTTCGCGCCGTCGTAGAGCGTGATGTGCTTGAGGGTCTTGATCTGGACGGTCGCGCCGTCGAGCGGCAGTTCGCCGTCCTTCGGCATCGACATCCAGGTGCCGGCCTGCTCGGCCTGCTTCATGCCGAGCTGGGTGAGCGCGTCACCGAGGTGGGTCGCGCGGACCCAGGAGGTGTGCTCCGCGCCGTCGACGACCAGCTTCAGCTGGCGGCCGCGCTCGAGCTTGATGACGCCGCCGTCGCCGACCTCGGCCTGCGGGGACGGGGAGAGCGAGTCGTGCGCGCCGACGGACAGGCCCGCGTCCTCCAGCACTTCGCCGACGGTGTCGCCGAACGAGTGCACGGTGGTCTGCTGGCCGTCGACGTCGACGGTGACGCTCTTGTTCATCGCCAGCGCGGCCGCGCCGCCACCGGCGACGCTGATCATGACGCTGAGGACGGCGCCCTTGAGGAAGCGGCGCTTCCAGACCTTGGAGGTCGCCCGGATGCTCTCGTCCATCGCGGCCTTCTTGGCCTGCGGGGACGCCGTGCGGTCCGCCTCGATCTCGTCCGGGATGACGATCGGCGGGAGGTAAGTGGTCTCCGCGTTGATGAGGCGGATCAGTTCGTCGACGTCGACGTCGATCGACGCCATCATCGCGTCGGCGTCGGGGCCGAGCGCGGCGAGGATGTCCTGCTGCGTGATGTTCGGGTCGTCAGAAAAGTCGAGCTGGCCGTACGCGGTGTCCTCGAAGTAATTGCGGTCGAGGACGGCGGCGGAGCGTGCTCCAGCCTGTCTGCTACCTGTCACCGGGTCGTTCCCTTTCCCAAGACACCGTTCGGGGCGGCGTCTTTACGTCTGGGCCCGCAGCCGGCGCCATCGTCACGGTCCCGGTCGTACCAACCCGGTTCCGCTTCCCCGACGTGCACTGACGTGACTGAGGGCGTAACAGCCGGCAACTGCATGGTGCAGTACCGACCGGCACGATCACGGGACAGTAACGGGTCCCGCCGGGTTGCGCAAACACCCCCCGGAGTGTCGTGATCTGGGTCACTCCATCAGGTGGGCGATCAAGGAACCCGGTTGTCGCAATGCGTTCAACCCGTTGTGACACTGGGGAGTCGGTAGATCCGCTCCGCAGTGGTCCGGACCGATTCTGCGACCTCGTGAACAGCTTCGCCCCTGAGCGCCGCCAGGTGACGGACGGTGTAGGCGGCGCCGTACGGCTCGTTCGGCCGCCCACGGAACGGGTGGGGGGTCAGAAACGGCGCGTCGGTCTCGACGAGGTAACTGTCCGGCGGGCAGAGCCGCGCCGCCTCGTGGAGGCCCTTCGCGTTCTTGAACGTCACGGTGCCCGCGAACGAAAGGACGTACCCCGCGTCGAGGCAGCGGCGCGCGATTTCCGCGTCCCCGGAAAAACAATGGAAGATTACGGCATTCGGCGCACCCTCTTCGGCCAGAATGCGCAACACGTCCTCGTGGGCCTCGCGGTCGTGGATCATCAGCGGCTTGCCCAGCCGCTTCGCGAGGTCGATGTGCCAGCGGAACGCCTCCTGCTGGGCGTCACGGGGCGAATAGTCCCAGTAGTAGTCGAGGCCGGTCTCGCCGACCGCGACGACCCGCTCGGCCGACGCCAGGCGCTCCACTTCGGACTTCTCGGCGTCGCCGAAGGCCTTGGTCCGGGTCGGGTGGACCGCGACCGCGGCCCACACCCGCCGGTCCCACGTGGCGGCCTCGGCCGCCCAGCGGGCGGACGCGAGGTCGTCCGCGACCGTCACCACGCGCGCGACGCCCGCGCGCTCGGCGCGGTCGACCATGGCCGTGACATCGGCCGCGGTGACCGCGCCGCACGCGTCGAGGTGGGTGTGCGCGTCCACCACCGATACCGGGAGCCGGTCCGGGACCGGCGGCAGCTCGCGCTTCTCGTCACCCAACTCGCGTACCTCTTACTTCGTGATCGGGGCCCACTCGGGGCCGTTCTCCCCGAGTTCCGGGTCGAGCTTCGTGAACAGCGGCGACGGCTTGGCGAGCGGGACGCCGACCTCGATCGGCTTCGACTCCCACTTGGCCTGCTCCGACGCGTAGTCACCGGTGAGGATCGGGTTGACCCGGCCTGCGATGTCGAGGTCCTCGACCTCCTTGAGCTCCGGCTGCGCGGCCCAGACGCCGGTGCCGCCGAGGGCCTCGTGGATCTTCTGGGCCGAGTGCGGCAGGAACGGCGTCAGCAGCGTGTTGGCGTCGCTGACGACCTGCAGCGCCGTGTGCAGCACGCTGTCGCGGCGGGCCGGGTCGTCCTTGAGCTTCCACGGCTCCTGGTCCGACAGGTACTTGTTCGCCGCCGTGACGACGCGCATCGCCTCGCCGGCCGCCTGCTTGAAGCGCGACCGGGCCAGGTGGCCGCCGACGGTGTCGAACGCCTTGCGGGACAGCGCCTTCAGCTCCTCGTCGGCCGGGGCCGGCGCCTCCGGGCGCGGGATCGAGCCGACGTTCTTGTGCGCCATCGAGATGGACCGGTTGACCAGGTTGCCCCACTCGTTGGCCAGCTCGAAGTTCGTCCGGCGGACGAACTCGTCCCAGGTGAAGTCGGTGTCCTGGGTCTCCGGGCCGGCGACCGAGATGAAGTACCGCAGCGTGTCCGGGCCGAAGTCGCGCAGGAAGTCCTCGACGTAGATGACGCGCCCGCGCGAGGTCGAGAACTTCGAGCCGCTCATGGTGAGGAACTCGCTGGAGACGATCTCGTCCGGCAGGTGCAGCTTGCCGTACTTCCCGGCCTCGCCGCCCTTGTCACCCTCGCCGTTGTGGCCGAACAGCAGCGCCGGCCAGATCTGGGCGTGGAAGGTGATGTTGTCCTTGCCCATGAAGTAGTAGGACCGCGCGTCGGCGTTGTTCCACCACTCCTGCCACGCGTCCGGGTTCCCGGAGCGGCGCGCCCACTCGACGCTGGCCGAGAAGTACCCGATCACCGCGTCGAACCAGACGTAGAACCGCTTCATCGGCTGGTCGCGCCAGCCGTCGAGCGGGATCTTGACGCCCCAGTCGAGGTCGCGGGTGATCGGCCGGGGCCGCATGTCGTCGATCAGGTTCTTGGTGAAGTTGAGGACGTTCGGGCGCCAGTCGGTCTTGGTCGAGAGCCAGTCGCCGAGGGTCTTGGTGAACGCCGGGAGGTCGAGGAAGTAGTGCTCGGTCTCGACGAACTTCGGCGTCTCGCCGTTGATCCGCGACTTCGGGTTGATCAGCTCCGCGGCGTCGAGCTGGTTGCCGCAGTTGTCGCACTGGTCGCCGCGCGCGCCGTCGTACCCGCAGATCGGGCAGGTGCCCTCGACGTAGCGGTCGGGCAGCGTGCGGCCGGTGGACGGGCTGATCGCGCCGCGCGTGGTCTTCGGCACGACGTAGCCGTTGCGGTGCAGCGCCAGGAAGATCTGCTGCGTCACGTCGGCGTGGTTGCCGGTGGTGGTCCGCGTGAACAGGTCGTAGGACAGGCCGAGGCCCTGCAGGTCGTTGCCGATCTGGCGGGTGTACTTGTCGGCGGTCTGCTGGGAGGTGAGGCCTTCCTTGTCGGCCTGGACGGTGATCGGCGTGCCGTGTTCGTCGGTGCCGGACACCATGAGCACCCGGTTGCCGGCCATTCGCTGGTAGCGGGAGAAGACGTCGGACGGGACGCCGAATCCGGACACGTGGCCGATGTGGCGGGGGCCGTTGGCGTAGGGCCAGGCCACCGCAGTCAACACTGGGGTGCTCATACCTTATTAGCCTACGGATGCCGTCCACGGCGTTGTCGGGCGGTACGCGGAGCCCGCCGGCCCGCCACCTGGAGAAGAAAACGCCTGATCAACCCGGTGTGGTGTCACTGCGGGTCCGCCTCCGGCGACGTATGGTGTGCTCTCATCGACGCGCCGGGGGCGGACTGTGACGGAGCCGGAAGCCGAACTCGGCATCTCGCTGTCCCACCGCGAGCGCGTCACGGACTGGCAGGCCGTGCGCGGCGCGCAGGCCCGGTTCGTCTCGGTGACGATCAGCGAGAACGTCAACTGGACCAGCCTGGCCGCGGAGCGGAGCATGCACGACGCCCAGGAGGCGGGCCTGCACGTCGGCGGCCGTCACTACGCGCGGCCCGGCGCGGTGCACGACCAGGCCGACCACTTCGTGCGCACCGCGAGCCGGCTCGGCGCGTTCTCGCCCGGCTCGCTGGCGCCGGCGCTGGAGGTGGCGGCGCCGAGCGTCGACGACCGGTTCATCAAGGCGTGGATCAAGTACGTCCGGCACGCGGCGCGGATCGAGCGCGTGCTGGTGTACGCCGACTACGACTGCTGGCAGCGCCGGCTGCACCCGGACCGCTGGGCCGACTCCGAAGTGGTGCTGTGGCTGATCCGCCACAACGGCATCCCGGGCCGGGCCGGCTGGTTCCACTCGCGGCTCGGCGTGCACCAGCACGCGTGCGCGCCGGACGTGCCGGGCATCGCCGGGCCGGTCGAGCAGAACGCCGTCGTGTATCCGTTCACATTGGGCGACCTTTTGCTGTAGGCCCGGTGACAATGTGCCCATGCGCGTGACGAGCAGGGCACTTCGGACGAACGTGACGCCGTCGCGCGCGCTGCTGGTGCTGACGGCTTTCGCGCGCTCCCGCGGACTGCCGCCGCCGGCGATGCTGTCGGGCGAGTGGTTCGGGTCACGTGCGGTGATCGCGCCGTCGCTTCAGGTGTCTCCCGGGCCCGTGACCTGGCCCGCACCGGCAGACGCCCCGCCGGGCGTGCTGGGCGGCGGCTGGTTCGGGTACCTGTCGTACGACTCGGCGGACCCGTCGCGGCGATCGGGTGCGCTGCCGCCGTCGGCGTGGGGCTGGGCGGACCACGTGCTGCGGTGGTCCGCCTCGGGCGAGTGCTACCTGGAGTCCCTGGACGGCGGCGGGCCGTCGGTGTCCACAATGGAGTCCCTGCTGGCCAGGCCTGCTCCGTCACTCTCCTGGGAGGCCGAGCCGCTACGACGTCCACTGCCGTCGGAGCACCGGGACGCGGTGAAGGCGTGCGTGCACGCGATCGAGGCCGGGGAGTTGTTCCAGGCGAACATCTGCAGCCGCTTCACGGGTACGTTCTCGGGTTCTCCCGCTGCGTTGTTCGCCGCCGGGGTGTCCACTTTGGCGCCCCGCCGCGGGGCCTTCCTGGCGGGCGACTGGGGATCGGTGGTCTCGTTCTCGCCGGAGCTGTTCCTGGCCCGCCACGGCCGTTCGGTGCGCTCGACGCCGATCAAGGGAACGCTCCCCCGGCGCGGCCCTTCGGACGACGGGAACGCGGTTCTGCTGCGTCAGTCCGCAAAGGACGTCGCGGAGAACGTGATGATCACGGACCTGGTGCGCAACGACCTCGGCCGGGTGTGCGAGGTGGGCTCGGTGACGGTGCCGTCGCTGCTGCGGGTGCGCCCGGCGCCGGGGGTGTGGCACCTGGAGTCGACGGTCTCGGGAGTGCTGGACCCCGCGGTGTCCGACGCTGCGCTGCTGGCCGCGACCTTCCCGCCGGGCTCGGTGACGGGCGCGCCCAAGATCCGGGCGCTGGACCTGATCGCTTCGCTGGAACCCTGCGGCCGCGGCGTCTACACGGGAGCGATCGGGCTGGCCTCACCGGCGGCCGGGCTGGAGCTGAACGTCGCGATCCGGACGTTCGAGATCCGCTCGGGGGAGATCGCGTTGGGGGTCGGCGGCGGCATCACGGCGGATTCGGACCCGGAGGCGGAGTGGCAGGAGTGCCTCCACAAGGCGGCGCCTCTGGAGGCACTCCTCGCTTCAAAGCCGTGAATGGCCCATTGAGGGACTTGAAGTCCCTCAATGGGCCATTCACGGCTTTACTTCGTCGGGTCCAGGAGGAGCTTGCCGACCGTGCCGCGCGAGCGCAGGGCCTCGTGCGCGCCGCGGGCGTCCGACAGCGAGTACTCGCCGCCCGGGATCGCCTTGAGCTTGCCCGCGAGCACGAGGTCGAACAGCTCGGTCAGCGCGGTGCCGAAGACGTTGCCCGGCAGGCGGAAGACGTGCGGCAGCCACATGCCGCTGATCGTGGTGCTGTGGCCGAGGATGTTGCGCAGGTCGACCGGCTTCGGCGACTCGCGCCCGGCCATGCCGTAGAACGCCAGCCGGCCGAACGCCGCCAGCGCGGCGATGCTCTGGTCGGTCGTCGTACCGCCGACCATGTCGAGCACGACGTCGACGCGGCGGCCGCCGTTGGCCTCGAGCAGCGTCGCCGTCATGTCCTCGGCGCGCGAGTCGACCGCGACGTCGGCCCCGAGTTCGAGGGCGAGCGCGCGCTTCTCGTCGTTGCTGGCGGTGGCGATGACACGGCCGGCGCCCCACGCCTTGGCGAGCTGCACGGCGATCGTCCCGACCCCGCCGGCGGCCGCGTGCACGACGACGGACTCGCCCTGCTCGAGGTGGGCGTTCTTGCGGAGCAGGACCCAGGCGGTCGCGCCCTGGACCAGCATGGACAGGGCGGTCAGGTCGTCGATGCCGTCGGGCACCGGAAAGGTGGTCGCCTCGGGCGCGACGGCCTTCTGGGCGTACCCGCCACCGCCGTTGAGCAGGGCGACAACGCGCTTGCCCTCGCGCGTGCGCCCGACGACCTCACCCCCGGGCACGAGCGGCAGCTTCGACGGCGCGAGGTAGCTGTTCTCGGCCTGGTGGGTGTCGGCGTAGTTGACCCCGATCCGCTCGACGTCGATCAGCACCTCACCGGGCCCGGCGACGGGATCCGGCAGTTCGACCGGCGTGAGCACCTCGGGCCCGCCGAACTCGGTCACCTGCACTGCACGCATTGCTGCCGTCCCTCCTGGCTGTTCACTGCTCGATGTGAGACATTCTGACATATGTCTCACTCGGCAGCGTTCGACCTCGCCCGCGACTGGTTCCTGACCGGCCGGCGCGTGGACATGGGCGAACTGGCCGAGGCGCTGTCGATCAGCCGGGCGACGTTGCATCGGAGGGTGGGCTCCCGGGACCTCCTGCTCGGGGAGATCCTGTGGTCGCTTTCTGCTGCCTCCATCGCCCGGCTGTGGCCTTCGTGCGTGGGGCGCGGGGCCGCCGGGGTCGCGGACTTCGTGAGCGGGTACGTCCGGTTCGCGAACGACTCACCGCCGTTCCGGGACTTCCTGCGGCGGGAACCTGAGCGGGCTCTGCGGCTGTTGACGACTCGGGCGAGCGTGTGCCAGCGGCGGACTACCGCGGAACTGGAGTCGCTGCTGTCGGCGGAGGTCACGGCAGGGCGGCTGGTGCCGCCACTGCCGGTGCCGGATCTGGCCTACCTCTTGGTGCGAATCGGGGAGTCGTTCGTCTACACGGACGTGATCACCGGGGATGCGCCCGATGCGGAGAAGGCGCATGCCGCGGTGACCGCGTTGCTGACCTGAATCGATCAGCCGCCGCCGAAGTTCTCGCCGCGATGTTATTTGCCCACAAAGGACTGAATATCGCTGAATGCATCTTCGACGATCCCCGCGAGAACGGGATCTTCCTCCAGTTCCCGAAGCCTGCCCAGCAGCGCCGGTCCGACCTCGTGATCCAGGCGGGCAACGTGACCGACGCACGTGACCGCGAGCGCTCGAACCTGCCCTTCGACTTCTGGCTCGAGGCACTCCAGCAGGAATCCCTGCAGCCAGCGCCGGTCCGGCTCGTTGTACGTGAGGGCGAGCAACGCGTCCGTCGCGTCCGCTACGCTTCCCTGCCGAACCAGCGCGACCATCCTCGAGCGCCAAGGTCCCTCTGTCATGCCAGCCTCTACCTGTTCGGGTCGATCAGCCCTTTGCGAATAGCTTTGTTCAGCACGCTGAACGCCTTGGCCATACCAGGGTCCGTGGCGATGTTTGAACGGACATGGCCGTGGAAGAGTTCGTTGAACCCGTCTTCGACCGTGCACCCACACGGCACCACCCTCGTGCGGTCGAGAATGACGACCTCCCCCTCACTCATGCCCACACGTCGTGGTGCCGTGTCCTTGATTTGCACCGAGTTCTCCAAAGCAGCCTGACCGTTCGCAGGCTCAGCGCTGTTGGGGCCTCGCGAGCTGGGGCGTTCCGAGCCCAAGTGCTTGCCGCTGGCGTCGTAGGATTTCTCACCGCAGTTGTGGACCAGGATCGCGACCGCGCTGGCGCCCACGTAGTAGTCGTGAGCCGAGTCCACTGTGAGGTCATAGACCGGCGCCTGCTGCTCGAAGTGCCGGACCGCCTTGACGACCACCGGGTGACCATCCGCCGAGCTTAGGTGCTCACCCGGCGTCAGCGAACCGATCGCTACCCAGCCGCCCGCTTCTTCCACCCAGACGGGGTGCCAGTCCGTGGCCACCACCGTGCCGCCCGAGTCCAAGGTGATCTCGGTGCGCTGGTTCTCGTCGCTGTGGACGAGCGTGCCCACTACCCTGTGCTGCTCGACCAGACCCGTCGCCGGGTCGGTCGTCTTGACCACGTCTCCGTCGTGGACCTGCTCGATCGGCTTGGTCGAACCGTCCGCCAAGAGCACCAGCGTTCCGGCGACGAAGCTGTGCAACGCGCACGACGCGCCGCTCTCCGCTCCCTTGGCTTCCTCGGCCCCGTGGGCCACCTCCGAAGCGGCCCGCTCCGCATCAGCCGCCGCGTTCGCGGCCTTGTCCGCGTCGGCCAGGACCTTCTCCGTGTCGACGATGACCTTCTCGGCCTTCTCCACCTCACGGCCGAACGTGACCAGGGCTTTTGCGCCTCGCCAGAAGTCCGCGATGATCTCGCCGGCCTTCAGGACCTTGCCCCACGGGATGAAGTTGATGATCGTCTTGACGCACGCGCCGAACGCGCCCTGGGTGACGCAGTCCTTGATGTCGTCCCAGCCGATCAAGCCCTTGACCAGCTCACCCGCCGCCTCGACGAAGACGTCCCACTTGGTCTTCTTCACCACTTCCTGGGCGGCTTTGTAGCCGGCCATGTTGACGTTCTTGTCGCGAACCGTCTTGTCGTACTGGTCCTTGCCGTTGCGGTGGTCGATCTCCGCGTCCGTGTGGTGGCCCTGGACGTTGCAGTTCTTGTTCCACGAACAGCCCTCGGCCTGCGGCGTGCCCGCGTTGCAGAGCAGGCCGTCCGAACCCATGCTGTAGCAGGCCGACAGGCCCGACGGGTCCGATTCCGTCGCCGGCGCGTTGTTGGCGTACGCGTACGCGTTCAGCGTCTGCGGGAGGTCCGGGGTGAGCACCGGGTCGGTCTTCGTGAAGCGGCCCGTTGTCGGGTCGTAGTCACGCGCACCGAGGTGCGTCAGGCCCGTGGTGTCCTGGTAGCCGCCCACGAAACCGTGCTTGTCCGGCCACGTGGACGTCTGCGCGCGGACGTTGCCGAACGGGTCCGTGTAGCGCTGGTTCGGCTGCAGCGTCCCCTGCGTGATCGACAGGCCGTTCGTGCCGTGCAGGTCGCCCAGCATCCACCGCAGGCCCGACGACCCGACCCGCTCGGCCACCTGCGCGCCGCCGTGGGAGTAGAACCTGATGGCCGTCGCCGCCTGTGTGCCCGCGGTCTGGAAGATCTCCAGGTCGCCGATCGACAGCGTCGCGCCGGTCGGGTCGTGGGCGATCAGGCGGTTGCCGTCCGCGTCGTAGACGTACGAGCTCGAGCCGCCGCTGTCCGTCTCGCTCGCGGTGTGGCCTTCGGCGTCGTAGGTGTAGGTCTGGGTGTTGCCGCCGACGTTGCGCGTCCGGACCGAGCCGGCCTCGTCGTAGGTGTACCCCGTGGTCGACGTGCCGGTCGGGCCGGCCGTGCCGGTGTCCTGCAGCGCGTGCGGCCGCACCGCCGCGGCGCCCGACGCCGGGTAGTTGTACGACGTCGTGACGTCCCCGGTCGCCTTGTGCTCGACCTGCGTCTTGCGGTTGCCGGTCTTGTCGAACGTGTAGGTGTCCCAGTACGGCGCCGCGCCACCCAGTGCCGACGACGACTTCGCCGCCGCGCAGTCACTCGACGACGGCGTCCACGCGTCCGTCATCCGCTGCAGGTAGTCGTAGTCGAAGCACTGGACGTCCGCCGCCGCGCCGGACGGGGTGTCGGCGATCTTCCGGACGTTGCCCGCCGGGTCGTAGGTGTAGGTCCGCTTGCTGAGCTCGGCCCCGACCTGCGTCTCCCGGCTGACCGTCGTGGTCTGCGCTCGCCGCGTCACCTCGTCGTAGGTCTGGGTCAGCCCGACGTTCGACGTGGAGGTCGCGCCGTCCAGCTGCAGCGTCGACATCTCGTTGAGGCTCGTGTAGCCGGTCGCCGACACCAGGTCCGTCCGCGCACCCGTCGAGGAGTCGAGCGCGTAGCTCGTCGCCGGCAGGCCGAGGTCGGTGAAGGTGTGGAGCACGTGCTCCTGGTGCACGTTGCCCGCCGCCGGGCTCACGGTCTCGCCGATCGCCCCGGTCGGGGTGTACTTCGTCGAGAACTCGTAGCTCCCCGCGAGCGCGCCCTCCGTCGACGGGATGTCGACGGCGGTCTTGGTCGGCCTGCTGAACCCGTCGTACGCGACGACGCGGTTCACGTAGGCGTTCGTGCCGTTCCAGCGGGTCGACGACACCGGCAGCCCGAGACCGTGCGCGAGCGTGTCGTACGACCAGCTCGCCAGCTGGGCGCCCGTGTCGGAGTCCTTGTTCTCGCGGATCTTCCGGCCGAGCGTGTCGTAGGTGTAGACCAGCGTCTGGTTCCGGGCGTCCGTGGTGGACTTGAGCTGGCCCGCCTGGTCGTAGGTGTAGGTCGAGCGTCCGGCGTCCGGGTCGGTCTGCTCGATCTTGCGGCCACGCAGGTCGTACTTGGTCGACCAGACGTTGCCCGCGGAGTCCTGCAGGGATGTCATCGCGCCGGCGGCGTTGTACGTGTAGTTCGTGACGTCGGCGGGGTTCGCCCCGCCCTGGGTGTAGCCGTTGGTGTACTGCAGCCGCTGGACGGTCTGCCCCTGCACGTCGGTGACCACTGTGGACGGTGAGCCACCCGCGGGCGGGATCGTCGTCGTGCGGTCACCCTGGTAGAGGGTGCTCGTCCGCCACTGCTCGACGCCCTTGGACATCAGGATCGACGCGGTGGGCCGCGCGCGGCTGTCGAACTCGGTGACGGTCTGCGCCACCACGGTGTTGTCCGCGGCCGCCACCAGGGTCGAGTTCGGCCCCGAGGCGTCGTTGAAGTACGGCGCGTTGCTCTTGAACTGCAGGCCGCGCGAGTCGAACAGGGTGTCGGAGACGACCCGGCCGCCGCCCTGCGCCGGCACCTGGGTCTGCCGGGCCCGGCCGAGGCCGTCGAAGATCGTGTACGCGTCGGTGTAGGAACCCGTGTCCTGCAACGTCATCGTGCGCACGAAGGTCGGGCTGGTCTGGCTCTCGCCGTATTCGAACTTCGCCGTCGGCGTGGCCGCCGAGCTGCTGCCCGGGTTCCAGACCGCGGTCTTGCGCCCCAGCGAGTCGTACTCGATGGTCGTGGTGACGCTGTTCACGTCGGCCGACGACGTCGGGTTGCCGCGCGCGACCTCGAGGTTGGTCGTCGACGTCCAGCCGAGCGGGTTGGTCGACGTGGTCGCGGTGAGCGGGCCGCCCGTCGCCGGGACGAACCCGGTCTTCGTCACGTTGCCGAAGACGTCCGTCGACTCGGTTTCGCGGCCGAGGTCGTCGTAGCTGTTCTTGGCGGTCGCGACGTAGTGCTTGCCCCCGCCGTCCCAGGTGTCGAGGGTGTCCTGCTCGGTGATGTCACCCTTGGTCGGCGGCTGCCCGACGGCCTGGTGGTCGTAGGCCACCTTGACGTCGGTGATGTTGTTCGTCGCCGTCTGCGTGCCGGCGCAGTTGCCGCCGAACATGGTGACCGTGCTCGACCGGTCGAACATCCCGGCGGTGTTCGCGAGGTAGGTCGTGTTGGTGCAGGTGTCGTCCGACGGCGTCGACGTGTCGCCCAGGTCCTCCTGCTGGGTCGTCATGCCGTTGTCGTCGAACTTCTTGTTCACCTGCGTGCGGCGGTAGGTCTTGCCGTCGGAGAGCAGGGTGCGGCCGCGCACCGTGGCGGTGTCGGTCATGTACGCCTTGAGGCGGCTGTCGGAGCTGGTCGCGGTCGGGCCGCGCAGCCACGGGTCGTTGATCGACGACGAGTCGATCGTCTTCCCGTCCGCCAGCTTCGTCCGCGATTCGCGCACGAAACCCTGCAACGGGTCCTGGTCCACGATGGACCCGCCGTCGGAGTCGGTGACCGAGACGTGCCGGGTGCCGGACGGCAGGTGGTCGCCGTCCATCCCGCGCAGGTACAGGGATTCGGTGACGGTCCGGGTCTTCCCGACGGCTCCGGTGGAGGTGGTCACGACGTCGTAGCCGCGCCACTGGTTCCAGGTGCGCCGGGTGTCCGGCGTGAACTGGCTGTCGTCGTAGTGCCAGGCGGCGCCGTCGACGGGGTAGTCGTAGTGCGTCTCGACCGGCACCGAGCCGCCGGTGAGGTCCTCCTCCTTGACGTCGACGACGACGTACTTGTGGAACCAGTCCAGCACCGGGTCCTTCGCCGCCGGCGGGCTCCAGTAGGAGGCGTAGCAGCGGTAGGTGTCCGTCTCGGGCGAGGCGGGCATGCGGCTGCCCGCGACGCAGTCCTGCGCCGAGTAAGCGACCGTGATCCGGCCGCCGGTCTCGGTGCGGATCTCCTTGAGGCGGCTGCGGGTGATCGCCGCGTACTTGTCGTTCAGGGTGTCGACGCGGTTGGCGAAGACGTACCGGTCGAACAGCGTCGGCGGCAGGGTGATCGGCGGGCTGCCCGCCTTGCCGCCCGCCTTGCCGGTGTGCGTGATCGAGTTCAGCCACGGCGCGGGCGGCGCGGCGTCACCCGAGCCCGGGTAGGACTGGACGAGGTCCCACTGGTCGATGTCGTGCGGCGTGGTGCCGGTGAGGTACTGGGCGTGGATCGCGGTCAGCCGCTTGCGCGTGAAGAACGCCGGTGCGCCGTAGTCGCAGGTCGCGCCCGCGGCGCAGATCTGGTCGAACGGGACGTCCGGCCAGTGCGACGCGTTCGCCGCGGTGAGCTTCGCCGGGGCGCAGTCGAAGGAGGCGTCCGCGACGCAGCGCTCGGCCGTGTCGAAGGTGACCTGGTTCGTCGGGCCGCTGCCGTAGACGCTGCCGTCCACCAGGCGCAGGCCGTACTCGACGCGCAGCGGGTAGCCGCCCGCGACGTACGACGTGCCGGCGGTGGTGACGTTCTGGTTCAGGCCGTAGGAGTTCGTTTCCGGCTGGTAGTAGAAGCTGCTGACGTTGCCGTGGGTGTCCACGGAGTAGTCGAGGTTCCAGCGCCAGCCCTGCTGGCACCAGGAGTGCGCGAAGTCGTTGGCCTTGTAGCAGTCTTCGCCGTCGTTGTTGCCGAAGACCGGGACCGTCCACGCCGACTGGGTCTCCGGCTTCCCGCTGGTCCAGCCGGGCAGGTGGTTGAGGCCGAAGTAGTACTGCGTGCCGTCACCGGTGGTGACGCGCCAGTGCTGGCCGTGGGAGACCCCGTTGGCCGCGCCGGTCAGCAGCTCCACTTTGGACCCGTCGTCGCTCTTGGGCCGCCACAGGGTGTCGTTGACCTTGATCAGCTGGGTGGACCGGCCGCCGAGCACGAGAGAAGCGTTGTCGAGGCTCCAGCACTGGTCGCCGGTCTTGGTCTGGCCGTTGTTGCCGCCCAGGTCCTCGCTGCAGCCCTTGTAGTTGCGCTCGATGAAGCCGCCGGGGGTGAAGTCCCAGCCGTCGCCGGCCCAGGACGCCTGGTTGTTGGTCGCCGAGGTCAGGCCGTCGATGCTGCCCGAGGAGTAGGACAGCGACAGGTTCGGGGCCGCGCCGTTCGGCGCCTTCGGCGTCGCGAGCGGGTAGCTGTAGGAGAAGTCGCCACCCGAACCGCCTGCCGACCAGTCGCCGGCGGCCGACAGCGGCAGCGCCGTGGTCGAGCCGCCCGAGCCGGACGCCGCGGCCGCGGCCGCCAGCACCTGCGTCCGCTGCGCGCCCGGGGTGACGTCGGCCGTCACCTGCCGCGTCTTCGCGTCGTTGCCCGCGCCTTCGATCGGCGTGCGCTCGCGGCACTCCGGCCTGTCCGGTGTGGACAGTGCGCAGGCCGGCAGCGTGTACAGCCGCAGCCGGTCGCTCCAGCCACCGCCGAACGCGCTCGCGAACCCGCTGTAGTCGAGCCCGACGTGGACCGGGCCGTCGGTGGCGCCGGTGACCGACAGCACGACGCCGTCGAGTCCCAGCGCCTCCGCCGCCTTGTGGTCGGCGACCTTGACGTGCACCTTGGCGGGCTGGGCCGCGGCCTTGACCCGGCCGAGGCGCACCGGCGTGTCCGCGGCGCGGACCTGCTGGGTGTCCGCGGCCGGCGCCAGGTCGACGTCGGTGTCCTTCGCGGCCGGCCAGACCGGCTGCGCGATCGGCGCGTTGCCGATCGCGATCGGCGGCAGCTTCTTCGCCGCCACCGGGCTGACCGGGACGCTCTTGTCCTTCTGGCCCGCCGGCACCGTCCAGTTACCGCCGGGCTTGACCGGAGCCGCGACCGCGGTCCCGCCGGAGGCGAGCATGACCGCCGCGAGCACCGCCGCCGTCGGCCGGGAGAACCGGCCCAGCCTGGCCCATCTGGCACTTCTGCGCATGGAAGATCTACCCGTTCTGCGAAAGTCGGGAAGGACTGGGAAGGATCAGGGGTGGTCGAGCACGACGTCGGCGTTGATGTGCTGCATGTCGAGCACACCGCTGTACACCCGGATGCCGCGGAGATCGCCGTACCAGTAGTCGGAGTCGGCACCCGTCCAGCGGCCCCGGCCGAGGAACAGGTCCTCGAGGTCGCTGGCACCGTTCCAGGCGGTCACGTTGTCGGCGCACTTGGGGCTGTAGATGTACGCGTCGGTCGTCGCGTAGACGCACACCCGGTGCGTGGTGGCGTCGTAGGTACCGGCGAGGTGCGTCCAGACGTTCGACTCCGCGTCGGCGTCGGGCAGCACGAACCACCCAGTCGGCTTGGCGGTGGTCGTGTCCGCGCCCGGCAGCACGAAGCTCCAGCGCGGGTGCCAGACGCCGTTCGCGTCCTGCGCACCCCGGTAACCGAGCAGGTACGGCGAGAACTGCGCGGAGTTCGGCGCGAGCGCGGTGCGACCGGGCTTGTCCACGCCGGCGGTGTTCGCCGGGTCCTGTTGCTTCGCCGCCGCGATGTCGGCCGCGGTCCAGGTGTGCTTGACCCAGGCCTCGACGGTGAAGCTCCGGTCGGACCGGAAGTTCTGCGGACGCGGCCCGTGGATCTGGCCGCCCACCTGGCTGCCGAACCGCGCCACGTTCGCACCGGTGTCGTCGGTCGTCATCGCGACCCCGCCGGACGGTGTCGCCGTCGTGCCGCTGACGGTGTCGGTCGTGGTGCCGTCGAGCTGGTAGTTCGCCCGCAGCACCGCGGAGTTGGCGAGCCCGGCGACCTCGGCGGCCGGCAGCGCGCGGTCCCAGACCTGGACCTGGTCGACGGAGCCGTTGAAGACACCCAGCTCCTGGTCGGCCACCTTCCCGACGGTGAACGGGCCCGTGCTGCGCCAGACCGTACTGGCCGGGATCGGCACCTCGGCGGCCAGCACACCGTCCACGTAGAACCGCTCCGTCCCGGCCACCGTGTCGTAGGTCCCGGTCATGTGGGTCCAGACGCCCACGTGCGACGCGATGGGCGTGGTCGCCCACCGCCAGCCCGCGGCGTTGGGGTCGGCGACGTCGCTGGTGCTCATGCCGAAGCCCATGGTGGTCGTGGAGTTGCTGAACTGGAAGGAATTGCCCCGCGTGCCCTGCTGCCCGAGGATCGTGTAGCTGGTCGCGGAATTCACCTTCACCCAGGCCGAGACCGTGAAGCTCTGCTTGCTGTCGACCACCGGCGCCGAGGTCACGGCGTAGCCCGGCCCCTGGTCGACCAGGGCCTGCCCGCTCCCGTGGCCGATGCCGTCGTCGGTGGCGGACTGGCCCGCCGAGTCCGAATACCCCTGGCCGTAGGTGAGGTTCTTCGTGGTCAGCACACCGTCGGTGCCGGTGGCGTCGGTGGTGTCACCGTCCAATGTGTACTCACGGACCGCGGACAACCCGGTCGGCATGCCGTTCTGGCCGTAGAGGGTCGTCACCTCCGACGCGGTGAGCGCGCGGCCGAACGCCGCGGCCTCGTCGATCGAGCCCTTGAACAGGGTGCCCCGGACCCCGGCGGACTTGGCGCCGCCGAGGACGAGCGGACCCGTGCCGCCCGCCGCCGTGGCGCTGACCGTCTGCTGGGCCTGGCCGTTGACGTACAGCGTCGCGGTGTGCGCCGTGGCGTCGTAGACCCCGGTGAGGTGGGTCCAGGTGCCGGCCGACGGCGCGGCGGTCGAGACCGCAGAGGTGAGCGTCGGGCTCGCGACGTCGGCGTTGCTCAGGCTGAACGCCCACTTGCCGGTTTCCAGGTACTGCAGGGCGAACCCGCTGCTCTGGTCACCGTCTTCGGAGAGCACGGCGCGGCGCTTGCTCAGGTCGGCGGCGTTGACCCAGGCCGACACCGAGAACGACTTCCCGAGGTCCAGCACCCGGGCGCTGGTCGCGAAGTAGTCGCCGGGCTGGTCGGTCACGGTGACGGCCTGGCCCAGCTTGCCGGCCGTGTAGGCGCCGGTGCCGGCACCCGCGTAACGCAGGCCCGCCTGCTGGGACCGCCCGTCACCCTCGAACTGCCAGGCGGCCACCGGGGCCGCGGCGTCCTTGACCGTGAACGCGTAGTCGACGCGGGTCGACGGCGTCTTCGCCCGGTTGCAGGCCCACGCGCTGAGCACGTGCGAGCCGGAGGCGCCGGGTGCGATCGCCGTGGTGCCGGGGCCGCTCAACGCCTGCGGTTTCACCGAGCCGGCCTCGGTGCCGTTGCAGCTCGGCGCGGCCGTGTTGTCGATCTTCCAGACGTAGTGGTCGACCGGAACCGCCGTGTTCGACGCGGTGAACGTGAAGTCACCGGGCCGGCCGGGGCCGCCGCCGTAGGCGCCGGACGGGTACGTCTGCGAGGCGACCACGGGCGCGGCGGGCGGGGTCAGTTCGACCTCGGCCTCGCACGGCACCGACCACGTGGTTTCCCGGCCGTCGGTGGAATGGGCGTCCCAGGAGTAGAAGCCGTTCGCGTTCATCTCCGTCTTGGGCAGCGTCGCGGCCGCGTTGCGGTTCGCCTGGTTGGTGTCGCTCACGATGTTGTCCGAGCCGAACTCCTGGCCGTCCCAGGTGTAACCGCCCTGGCTGACGAGTCCCTTGTAGACGCGGAACCGGGCGTCCAGGCCGTAGCCGTCCGGGTCGGAGACGTTGGCGCGGGTGATGTAACCGGTGCTGGTCGGGCCGAGGACCGGCCGCGACGCGCCCTGGACGCAGGGGTAGGACTGCGTGCCGTTGAAGAGCGCGAGGTTCGCCGGCTGGTTGGGCGGCGAGTTGTAGGTCACCGAGAAGCCGACCTGCGGCGAGTACCGCTTCCAGGTCGCGGTGTTGCCCTCGTCCGGCGAGACGATGCCGAACGTCCAGGTCGAGCCGGAGACCGCGGACTGGATGGTGCCCGTGATGTCGAACCCGACGTTCGCCGGGCAGCCCGACACGGTCGCGACGGTCTGCCACCAGGCCGGGCCGCTGTTGAACTTCAGCCCCGGGCTGATCCCGCCGGCCCAGACGATGTTGTTGCTCGCGCCGCAGTTGCCGGGGTTGGTGAGCCCGAGGCTGAGCTGGGCGCCGTAGATCTTCTTCCCGGCCAGTCCGCTGAGGTTCATCTCGACGAAGGACCGCGCGGTGACCAGGTGACCGCTGCAGCTGGAGCTGGGGTCGTTGTAGTACCCCGCGCGGAGGCTGTCGTCGGTGTCCCAGACCGCGTCACCCGGGGTCTTGCCCGAGCCGCAGGCGTACTGGACGAGGTAGTGGTTCCGGCCGCACCACGTGCAGAAGTTGTCGTGCCAGGTCGGGTCGACGTACACCGGGTACACCGTCTCGGCGCCGGTCAGCAGCTTCTGGTCGGGCGTCAGCGTGAGCTTCGTCCCGGCCAGGTCGACGCCGACCGCGGCGCGGTGACCGCCCGGCGCGGGGCCGCGGGTGAAGTCCTGCGCCCCGGCCTCGGCGCCGGAGGAGTCCCACATCATCGCCGGCGGAGCGGTGAACTTCTCGTCGCCCTTGGCGTTCCGGACGTGGAGGGAGCCGTCGGTGTCCTTCGTCACGGCGCCGTTCTGCACGGGGACACCGAAGTCGAACTTCGCCACGTTCTTCGCCGCTTCGGGCGTCTTGACCACGAGGACCTCGTGGACGGTGTCGATGTCGACCTGCACCCGCAGGTCGACACCCGGAAGGACCTCGGCGTAGGTGGCGGTCGACCCGGTGACGACCGGTTCGGGCAGCGCGCCGGGCCAGTCGAAGCCGGCCGACGTGCCGTCACGCGTCAGGCGCAGCAGCGGCTGCGCGCCGGCGGACTTGACCGCGCGCTGATTCCCTTGGGAGAGCGTGATTCCGGTGGTCGCGGCCTTGGGGGCGAGCACACCGTCCTTGGCCGCCAAAGTCGAGTCCGGGGCCACCCAGCCGCCGTCCCGCTTGACGCGCGTGGGCCGCACGTTCCGGGTCGTGGTGAACGTGCCGTCCGGGTTGGCGACGGTCTCCGCGGTTTCGGTCGTTTCCCCGGTGACCTGAACGCGTTTGCGGCCCTGTCCCGCGAATCGCGCGGCGGTCGCTTCGTCCGGAGCGGCGTCCGGCACCTGCGCGCTGGTGTCGGCCGAAGCCGGTGGAGGGCGCAAAAAAGCCGTGGCGGGAAGGATCCCGAACGCCACGGCCAGCACGAGGACGACAACACCCGGTCTGTATCTCAGCCCGGAAGAACGCACGACAACAGACACGCGAATGACCCCTCACTCCGCGACCGGACAGTCCCGGCCGCGCCCAGCAGAAACGATCGCCGATGATCGACTCCGGCGGTAGCGGCCGAACGGCTTAATCTTGATCTCACACGTCACAAGCCGTGCAAACAGGACATTTACGTCCTGGCGAATGGCCGTATTCCGGTGCGGCTACGCCTTTCGCGCGGCCAGCACCGCGTCGTAAAGCTCCTTTTTGGACACTCCAGTCGCCGCCGCGACCTCCGCCGCCGCGGACTTCAGGCGCTCGCCCGATGCCACGCGGTCGGCCACCTCGCCCACCAGATCGGCCACCGAGACCGAGCGCGGCTCGGCGCCCGAGAGGACCACCGTGATCTCGCCGCGCACGCCCTCCTCGGCCCACGCGGCCAGCGACGAGAGAGAGCCCCGCTTCACCTCTTCGTACGTCTTCGTCAGCTCGCGGCAGACCGCGGCCCGCCGGTCCGCGCCCAGCACCGAAACCGCGTCCTCCAGCAGCGAGGCCAGCCGGTGCGGGGACTCGAAGAACACCGCCGTCCGCGGCTCGTCGCGCAACGAGGTGAGCCACTTCGTGCGCTCGCCCGGCTTGCGCGGGGCGAACCCCTCGAAGCAGAAGCGGTCGCACGGCAAACCGGACAAAGCGAGCGCCGTCGTGACCGCCGACGGGCCGGGCAGGCACGTCACCGGGAGATCCTCCTCGACGCACGCCGCCACCAAGCGGAAGCCCGGATCGGACACACTGGGCATACCGGCGTCCGTCACGAGCACCACCGTCTCGCCCGCTCGTAACGATTCGAGCAACTTGGGCAGGCGGGCCGTCTCGACGTCTTCGTAGAAACTCACCACCCGGCCGCGCGGGGTGACGTCCAGCGCCGCGGCCAGCGACCGGAACCGGCGGGTGTCCTCAGCGGCCACGACGTCGGCCTCGGCCAGCGCCTCCGCCAGGCGCGGCGAGGCGTCGCGGACGTCGCCGAGCGGGGTAGCGGCCAGGACCAGGCGGCCGGTTGTCACCGATGAGCTCACCGGGCCAGCCTAGGCGGGTCGGCGGATCCGGACGACGTACGCCCTGTCCCGCCCGTAGGATCGCCCCGTGACCGCCGTGCTGACCCGTCCCGACGACGAAAGCGTCCGGCCGGGCCCGGTCGAGGCGCTCCGGCCGCCGACCGACCGCGAGACGACCCTGCTCGGCCGCGGCATGCCGGACGACCGGCTACGCGCCTGGCTCGTGACCATCGTGCTCACCGTGATCGGCGGCATCGTCCGGCTGCAGAACCTCGGCAGCCCGACCGACAAGGGCAGCCCGGTCTTCGACGAGAAGCACTACGTCCCGCAGGCGTGGCAGGTGCTGCGCAACGGCGGTTACGAGGACAACTACGGCTACGAGCTGGTCGTCCACCCGCCGCTGGCGAAGCAGCTGATCGCGGTCGGCGAATGGCTGTTCGGCTACAACGGCTGGGGCTGGCGGATCATGCCGGCGCTGGCCGGCACGCTCATCATCTTCCTGACCATCCGCATCGCGCGCCGCCTGACCCGCTCGACGCTGCTCGGCGGCATCGCCGGCATCCTCGTGATCAGCGACGGCGTCCTGCACCTGCAGTCGCGGATGGGCATGCTCGACATCTTCATCGCGCTGTTCGTGCTCGCCGCGTTCGCCTGCCTGCTCGTCGACCGCGACCAGGTGCGCACCCGGCTCGCGACGGCGGTGCGCGAGGGCTGGGTCAACGAGTCGGTGTGGGGGCCCAAGCTCGGCTTCCGCTGGTGGCGGTTCGCGACCGGGCTGATGATCGGGCTCACCTTCGGCGTCAAGTGGTCGGCGCTGTACTACATCGTCGCGTTCGGGCTGCTGTGCGTCGGCTTCGACGTCGCGGCGCGGCGCACGGCCGGCGTCGAGCGGCCCTGGCTGGGCACGATCCGCCGGGACGTGGCGCCCGCGCTGTGGGCGATCCTGCTCATCCCGCTCGTGATGTACCTCGGCGCGTACTGGGCGTGGTTCGCCAGCGAGACGGCGACCGACCGGCACTACACCGAGATCAAGGACATCGCGCCCGGCGCCTGGGGCTGGATCCCGGCGTCGCTGCGCTCGCTCGGCGACTACTCGGCGAACGTCCTGCACTTCCACGAAACGCTGGTCACGCCCAAGGACAACCCGCACCCGTGGGAGTCGAAACCCTGGACGTGGCCGATGGGGCTGCGCCCGATGCTCTACAGCTACGACGGCGACGTCACCGGCTGCGGCGAGTCCCGCTGCGTCAGCGCGACGATGCTGATCGGGACGCCGGCGATGTGGTGGCTGGCCATCCCGATGCTCGCCTGGTCGGCGTGGCGCTCGATCTTCCGCGCGGACTGGCGTTACGCCGCCGTCCTCGTCGGCTACCTCGGCGGGTACGTCTTCTGGTACACGAACATCGACCGGCAGATGTACTTCTTCTACGCGACGCCGCTGGCCGCGTTCCTCGTGCTCGGGTTGACGTTGTGCCTGGGCCAGATCCTCGGCAGCGCGAAACGCGGGTTCGAAAGACGCGGGACCGGTCTGCTCGTCGTCAGCCTGTACGTCGGGCTCGTGGTGGCGAACTTCGCCTGGCTGTGGCCGATCCTCAACGGCATCGCGATCACGAACGGCCAGTGGGAGGCCGAGCGCTGGCTGCCGTCCTGGCGGTAGCGCTCAACCTGCGAAGTACGCCCTCGGGGTGACGCCGACCGCGCGCCGGAACGCGGCGACGAACGCGCTCGCCGAGCTGTAGCCGACGCGGTGCGCGACCGTCTCCAGTGGCAGGTCCTGCGCCAGCAACGGCAGGGCCGCACGCAGGCGCACCTGGGTGCGCCACGTCCCGAACGGCATCCGGCACTCGCGGACGAAGATCCGCGCGAGCGTGCGCTCGGCCGCGCCGACGTCCCGGCCGAACTCGGCGAGGCCGCGCCGGTCGGCCGGGTTGGCCAGCACCGCCGCCTCGACGTCCCGGGCCCGCGGGTCGGCGGGTGACGGCACGACGATCGGCACGACGTCGAGCGGTTCCAGCAGGTCGAAGGCCACGGCCTCGGCGCGCAGCCGGGCGTCCGGGGCCACGCCGTCACCGGTCAGGTACTCCAGCAGCTCGTGCAGCAGCGGCTGGACGGCGACCAGCCGCGGCTCGGGCCACGACACCGGGCTGCGGTCCGGGTGGGCGTAGATCCCGCGCAGCGCCGCCCGGCCGAGCGCGCCGGTCCGGTGCCGGACGCCGGCGGGCATCCACAGGGCGCGGGTCGGCGGCATGACCCAGCCCGCGTCACCCACCTTGACCGCGATGACGCCGCTGGCGGCCCAGACGAGCTGGTGCAGCTCGTGCTGGTGCCACGGGAACCAGGTGCTCGCGGGCAGCGGCACCTGGCCGAGCAGCATGGCGCGGGGTTGGCCGATTTGCGACATCGGTTGGCAGCCTATCGGCTACCGGTCACCACGGTGTCTCCCTAACGTCGCAGTCATGCCGATGAACCTGATCCACCGCAAGATCTGCAGCTCGGAGAAGTGGGCGGCCACCGTCGAGGAGCGCCTGACGCCGTGGCTCGCGGAGCGGGAACTGGGTGACGACGTCCTCGAGATCGGGCCCGGGTTCGGCGCCACGACGAAGGTGCTGCTCAACGTCGTGCCCAAGCTGACGGTCCTGGAGATCGACCACGCCTCGACCGAGCTGCTGCGCGCGAAGTACGGCGACCGCGCCGACGTCGTCGAGGGCAGCGGCGCGGAGATGCCGTTCGAGTCCGGCCGGTTCTCCGCGGTCGTCTGCTTCACGATGCTGCACCACGTCCCGACCACGCAGCTGCAGGACGCGATCTTCGCCGAGGCCGCGCGGGTCCTGCGCCCGGGCGGCACGTACTGCGGCAGCGACGGCCAGCTCAACCTGCGGTTCCGCCTGCTGCACATCGGCGACACGATGAACGTCGTCGACGCGGGCACGTTCCCGGCCCGCCTCGAGAAGGCCGGCTTCGGGCAGGTGGACGTCCAGCTGGAGCCGAAGCAGCTGGTGATCTTCTCGGCCGTGAAGCCGGGCTAGCGGTGGTGCTGGCGGGGCACCACTCGGGTCACCGGGCCGTCCGCGGACTTGCCCGCCCTCGACAGCCAGCCCTCCACCTCACGCCGTACGGCGTTGAGCGTCGGGCGACGGCGCGGCTCGGGGTCCAGGGACGCCGCCAGCAGGCGGGCGTGCGCGCTGCGCTGGGGCAGCCGGGACACCGGTTCGGCCCGGGCCGCGGCCATCAGCGCGGCCATCGGGGTCTCACGGGTGCCTCGCGGCGGCTGGCCGGACAGCGCGTAGCTGATCGTCGCCGCCAGCTGCCAGGCGTCCGACGCCGGGGACGCCGTCGCGCCCATCGCCTGCTCCGGGGCGACGAAGTCGGGCGTGCCGATCATCATCCCGGTCGCCGTCATCTTGGAGTCGCCCTGGCTGCGGGCGATGCCGAAGTCGATCAGGTGGGCCAGGCCGCTGGGGTCGAGCACGATGTTCGACGGCTTGATGTCGCGGTGCAGGACGCCCTTCTCGTGGGCCGCGGCGAGCGCGCCCGACATGGTCGCCCAGAGGCGGCCGGCCGCGATGTCGTCGAGCGGGCCCTGCCCGTCGACCAGCTCGGCCAGCGGACGGCCCTCGAGGTACTCCATGACCAGCGCGAGCCCGTCGGGCTCCTCGGCCAGGTCGTACACCTTGACGCAGTTCGGGTGGCTGACCACGGCCAGCGCGCGGGCCTCGCGCTGCATGCGCTCGGCGGTGTCGCGGTCCGGCGCGTGCGCGATCTTCAGCGCGACCGTGCGGTTGAGCTGGGTGTCGACGGCCTGCCAGACCGTGCCGAAGCCACCGGCGCCGAGCTGCTTGACGCGCCGGTAGCGGCTGCCGCCGGCGTTGCGCGAGCCGGGCGGGGGCGGGATCGGGCCCGGCGCCGCGGCCAGCGCGCCCGCCATCGGCGGCGGCTCGGGCGCGGACGCCAGCGCCGTCTTCGGGTACGGCTTGTTGATCGGGGGCGGCGGCGGAGGCGGCGGGGTGGGCCGCGGCTGGACCTGCGACGGCGGCGGGCGGTACGGCTCCTGGTCGCGGCGCGGCGGCACGTCCGGCCGGTTGATGACCGACCACGGCGGCGGGCCGACCATCGCGACCGGGATCAGGCCCAGCACGCTGAACGGCAGGAACCCGAGCCAGAAGTGCAGCGCGGTGTTCGCCTCCATGCCGACGCTGAACAGCGCCATCGCGACGAACGGGATCCAGAAGAGGCGGGACGGCCACTTCGGACCGCGGCGGAACGCCGTGCGGCCCTGCAGCATCACGAACAGCAGCGAACCGGCCGGCAGCACGACGAAAGCCACCAGGTACACGAAGAACGGCAGGTCGTCGGCGCCGGTGCTGCCGGAGGAAAGCACGTCGAAGACGGTCTGACGGCCGCCCAGGTAGTTCACCTGGGAGTCGACCCAGCAGCCACCGGGCCCCTTCAGCGTCGAGACCTCGTTCGCGGACAGCCCGGACTTCTCGCCGGCGAACACCATGCGGTAGACGCCCGACACGCCGTTCGACAACAGCCACGGCAGCACCAGGGTGCTGATCAGGCCGATCGCGCCGAACACCGACAGGGTCGTCAGGTCGTACCGGTTGCCGGTGCCCTTCCGGATGATCGAGACGACCAGCGCCCCGATCGGCGGAAGCAGCGCCACGAGCGCGCCGGCCGCACTCGTCGCCCAGACCCATTCGCCGGGGCAGAAGCCCGGGCCGAACAAGGAATGGGCTAGCGAGAGCAACGCGCTCGCGAGTCCGTTCACCGCCGGGCTCCCCTCACTGTCCGTGTTCTTGTCGTACCTTCACGCGGGCATTTCCCCGCGGTCCAGCTTAGGACGCTCCCGGCCGCCGTTGGGTTGCCGGGTCTTTCCGGCGCGCGAATCCGGCGTGCCCGCCGTCCCCGGGTCATGATGGGGGCAGGCGGGACGTTCGACGCGAAGGAGCGGGAATGGGCGCGTACTCCGAGGCCTACCGGCGGAGCCTGGCCGAGCCGGAGGCGTTCTGGCTGGAAGCGGCCAGGACGATCAGCTGGACGAAGGCCCCGGAACGGGCCCTGGACGACTCCCACCCGCCCTTCTACCGCTGGTTCCCGGACGCCGAGCTGAACACGTCCTACAACGCGCTGGACCGCCACGTCGAGGCCGGCCGCGGCGGCCAGGACGCGCTGATCTGGGACTCCCCCGTGACCGGACAGCAACACACGTTCACCTACGAGCAGCTCCGCGACGAGGTCGCGCGGTTCGCCGGTGCGCTGGGTTCCCTGGGGGTGACGCGCGGTGACCGGGTGATCGTCTACCTGCCGATGGTCCCCGAAGCCGTGATCGCGATGCTGGCCTGCGCGCGGATCGGCGCGGTGCACTCGGTGGTCTTCGGCGGGTTCGCGCCGAAGGAGCTCGCGGCCCGGATCGAGGACGCGAAGCCGAAGGTCATCCTGGCCGCGTCCTGCGGGATCGAGCCGACGCGTGTCGTCGAGTACAAGCCGATCATCGACGCCGCCCTCGAGCTGACCGAGCACCAGCCGGACCACGTCGTCGTGCTGCAGCGCGACCAGGCCCCGGCCGAGCTGTCCGAGCGGGACGTCGACTGGCGGGAGCTGGCGGCGAACGCGTCGCCGGCCGAGCCGGTGCCGGTGAAGGCGACCGACCCGCTTTACATCCTCTACACGTCCGGGACGACCGGGAAGCCCAAGGGCGTCGTCCGCGACACCGGCGGCCACGCCGTGGCGCTGGCCTGGTCGATGGACGCGATCTACGACGTCCACGCCGGCGACGTCTGGTGGACCGCCTCCGACGTCGGCTGGGTCGTCGGGCACTCCTACATCGTCTACGCGCCGCTGCTCGCGGGCGCGACGACCGTGCTCTACGAGGGCAAGCCGGTCGGGACGCCGGACGCGGGCGCGTTCTGGCGGGTCATCGCCGAGCACGGCGTCCAGGCGCTGTTCACCGCGCCGACCGCGCTGCGGGCCATCAAGAAGGTCGACCCGGACGCTCGCGAACTGGAGAAGTACGACCTCAAGCAGTTCCGGACCCTCTTCATGGCCGGCGAGCGGCTCGACCCGGAGACCTACCACTGGGCGCACGAGAAGCTGGGCACGCCGGTGATCGACCACTGGTGGCAGACCGAGACGGGCTGGCCGATCGCGGCCAACCTCCGCGGCCTGGAGCCGATGGACGTCAAGCCCGGTTCGGCGACCAAGCCCGTGCCCGGCTGGGACGTCCGGATCCTCGACCAGGCCGGCGACGAGCTGCCCGCGGGGCGCGAGGGCGCCATCACGGTCAAGCTGCCGCTGCCGCCGGGCTCGCTGCCGACGCTCTGGGGTGACGACGAGCGCTACCGCGAGGCCTACCTCTCCCGCTACGACGGCCACTACCTGACCGGCGACTCCGGGTACCTCGACGAGGACGGCTACCTGTTCGTCATGGGCCGCACCGACGACGTCATCAACGTCGCCGGCCACCGGCTTTCGACGGGTTCGATGGAGGCGGTGCTGGCCTCGCACCCGGCGGTCGCGGAGTGCGCCGTGATCGGCGTCGCCGACCAGCTCAAGGGGCAGCTGCCACGCGGGTTCGTCGTGCTGAAGGCGGGCGTCGACACACCCGAGGACCAGCTGCGCGACGAACTGGTGGCGCTGGTGCGCCGGGACATCGGGCCGGTCGCGGCGTTCCGTGACGTGTCCATTGTGGACGCGCTGCCGAAGACGCGGTCCGGGAAGATCCTGCGCAAGACCATGCGCGCGATCGCCGACGGCCGCGACGAGGCCGTGCCGTCGACCATCGAGGACCCCGCCGTGCTGGACGCGATCCGGGCCGCGCTGCGCACTTCGTAAAGTACCGTTCCAAATTCACCGGCTGGTCTGTACCTTTGCGAGGGAGTCCCCGACCGGAGGTGCCCTGATGCGCTTGTCCAGAGCCGTCTTGACCGCGGCTGTCGTGAGTCTGACGGCAGTCGGCCTGCCCGCCGCCACCGCCGAAGCCACGCCGGCGGCTCCTGAACGGAGCGTGACCGACGTCGTCCCCGCGCCGGTGTCGGCGAAGGCCGATCCCCGGTCGGACTTCCGGCTCACGCCGTTCACCGTGATCAGCGCCGACCGCGGCGCCGGCCAGGTCGCGGACTACCTGCGCGGCCTGCTGCGCCCGGCCACCGGCTACCCGCTGCCGGTCGTGCCCCGCGCGTGGGGCCTGCCCGCGATCTCGCTCGAACTGGGCCACGACGCCCGGATCGGCACCGAGGGTTACCAGCTGAAGGTCGCGCGCGACGGCGTCAAGCTCAGTGCCAACACCGCGGACGGCCTCTTCGAGGGCGTCCAGTCGCTGCGGCAGCTGCTGCCGTCGGCGATCGAGGCGAAGCGCGTGCAGCACCGGACGTGGACCGTCGCGGGCGGCACGATCCTCGACTACCCGCGCTTCGGCGAGCGTGGCGCGATGCTCGACGTCGCGCGGCACTTCTTCCAGCCGGACCAGGTCAAGCTGTACATCGACCAGATCGCCCAGTACAAGCTCAACACGCTGCACCTGCACCTGGCCGACGACCAGGGCTGGCGCATCGAGATCAAGAGCTGGCCGAAGCTGGCGACCGTCGGCGGCAAGACGGCCGCGTACGGCGACCCGGGCGGCTACTACACGCAGAAGCAGTACAAGGACATCGTCGCGTACGCCGCTTCGCGGCACATCACGGTGATCCCGGAGATCGACATGCCGGGCCACACGAACGCGGCGCAGTCGACCTACGCGGAGCTGAACTGCGACGGCAAGGCCGTCCCGGTGCGCACCGACACCGAGGTCGGCTACAGCTCGCTGTGCATCTCGTCGCCGATCACGTACAAGTTCGTCGACGACGTCGTGCGCGAGCTGTCGGCCATCACGCCGGGCCAGTACATCCACATCGGCGGCGACGAGGCCCACGCGACCCCGCCCGCCGACTACGTGACCTTCCAGCAGAAGGTGCAGCCGATCGTCGCGAAGTACGGCAAGAAGATCACCGGCTGGCACGAGATCGCCAAGGGCACCCCGCCGGTGTCGGCGATCCCGCAGTACTGGGACTTCGGCGGCGAGGACGCGTCCGTCGCGGCCGCGGCGGCCCGGGGCAACAAGATCCTGATGTCGCCGGCGAACTACGCCTACCTGGACATGAAGTACGACGAGTCGACCCCGCTGGGCCAGGACTGGGCGGCGCTGGTCGAGGTGAAGGACGGCTACAACTGGGACCCGGCCTCGCTGGTGGACGGCGTCGGCGAGAGCCAGGTCGCGGGCGTCGAAGCTCCACTGTGGACGGAGACCATCCGCACGAGCGACGACATCGAGTACATGGCGTTCCCGCGCCTGCCGGGCATCGCGGAGATCGGCTGGTCCCCGAAGTCCACGCACAACTGGGACGCCTACCGCCTCCGCCTGGCAAAACAGTCCCCCCGCTGGACCCTCCAAGGCATCAACTTCTACCGCAGCCCCCAGGTCGACTGGAAGTAGCTCCAAGTCCGTGAATGGCCCATTGAGGGACTCTAAGTCCCTCAATGGGCCATTCACGGCTTTACCCCAGGTGGGCGTGGATGGCGCGGCGGGCCACGGCGTAGGGGGTGGTGGTGCCCGTGAGGACGGAGTCCGCGTTCGCCGCGCGGCCCAGCGCGTGCAGTTCGAAGGCCAGGACTTCGGGGTCCGTGTCGACGTGGCCCAGGGTCACCGCGTCCAGCGCCGTCGAGCGGATGAAGGTCGCGAACGAACCGTTCGCCGCCGCCACCGCGTCGTGGACCCGGCCCGGGCGCGCGTCGAACTCCGCGCCGACGTTGAAGAAGAAGCAACCACCCGGGAAGACGCGCTTCTCCGAGTAGTCCAGCCAGTTCTCGCAGATCGCCCGCAGCCGCGGCAGCCCCGGCGGCACCTCCGCAGCCGGTGTCACGACGTGCGAGCGGAAGATCTCGAACGCCGCTTCGACCGTCGCGAGCTGCAGGTCCTCCTTGGAGCCGAACAGCGCGAACACGCCGCTCTTGCTCAGCTCCAGCTCGGTGGCCAGCCGGCCGAGGGACAGCCCGTCCAGGCCGTCGACCGACGCGACGTCCACCGCGCGCCGGAGCACCAGGCGGCGGGTCGCGTCGCCGCGGGCCAGCCGCCCGTCAACCGGCATGCCGCGCCCGCCAGCGGTCCACAGTGGACTGGATCCCGTAGCTCCACTGCTCGGCCAGCGCGGGCGTCGCCAGCACGCGGTCGGCGAACTCCAGCGCGGCCCCGACGTGCTCCGGTGGCAGCTGCCCGTAGTTCGCGAACGTGATGACGTACACCTCGGCGACCGTCGGCGCGTCCGCGCGCTCGACCAGCTCGACCGCGCCCGACGTCGGCACGATGCCGGTCCGCAGCACCCGCAGGTACCACCCGGAACGCCCCGTGTCGATCATCGCCGGGGTGATGTCCTTGCGGCCCGTCTTCATCGCGAGCTTGAAGCACGGTGACCGCGGCTGGGAGACCTGCACGAGCGCGTCACCCCAGGCCCAGACGTCCCCGATCCGCACGTCGTCCTCGGTGAGCCCGGACAGGGAGATGTTCTCGCCGAAGTCGGCCGTCGACACCTCGAAACCGTCCTCGCGCCAGGCCGCGTAGTGCTCGGCCGGGTAGACGTAGACCGCCTTGTCGGGCCCGCCGTGCACGGCGAGGTCGGCCTGCCGGTCGCCGTCGAGGTTCAGCTCGGTGAGCTTCAGCTCCGGCGCCGTGACCAGCGCCTTGGTGATCCCGCTCAGCACGGGCAGCTCGCGCCGGTACCCCAGCACACTCGGTTCGCCCACGTAGACGCTGTCGACGTTCATACCTCGAAGGTAGCACGACCGTTCGTGTTGTTTTCTGCCTCTAGGCTGACGGTCATGGAACTGCTCGACCAGGCCCGCGCCCACGTCGACTCCGGCGCCTTCTTCGCCGAACTGGCCGCGCTCGTCGCCTACCCCACGGTGAGCGACGCCCCCGAGGGCCGCGTCGCCATCCAGGCCTACCTCGACGACGTCCTCACACCCGCACTCACGGCGTTGGGCTGCGAGGTCACGCAGCACGCCAACCCGGACCCGGCCGGCGGCCCGTTCCTGGTCGGCGTCCGCGTCGAGGACCCCGGCCTGCCGACGCTGCTCTGCTACGGCCACGCCGACGTCGTCGGAGAGGCCGGCGAGTGGGGTGAAGGCCGCGGCCCGTGGACGCTGACCGCCGAGGACGACCGCTGGTACGGCCGCGGCACCGCGGACAACAAGGGCCAGCACCTGATCAACCTGACGGCGTTGCGGCTCCTGCTGGCCGACCGGGGAAGACTCGGCTTCAACCTGAAGTTCCTCTTCGAGACCGGCGAGGAGATCGGCTCACCCGGCCTCACCGAGTTCGCCGAACAGGAAAAAGACCTCCTGAACGCCGACGTCCTCATCGCCTCCGACGGCCCGCGCCTGGACGCGGCGACACCGACGTTGTTCCTCGGCGCGCGGGGCGCCATCCGGTTCACCCTCGACGTCGACCTGCGCCCGGACGCCTACCACTCCGGGAACTGGGGCGGGGTCCTGCGCAACCCGGCCACCACGCTCACCGGGGCGATCGCGAGCCTGGTCGACGGCCACGGCCGCGTCCAGGTGCCCGAGCTGCTGCCGCCGGAGCTGCCGGACAACGTCCGCGCGGCGCTGGACGGCCTCAAGATCGCGAACACCCCCGGCGACCCGGTGCCGGACGAGGGCTGGGGCGCGCCGGGGCTGACCGCCGCGGAACGGCTCTACGGCTGGAACACCCTCGAAGTCCTCGCGCTCGACGCGGGCAACGCCGACCGGCCGGTCAACGCGATCCCCGGCCGCGCGCGGGCGGTCCTGCAACTGCGGTACGTCGCCGGCACGGACGTCGAGACGATCCCCGACGCCGTCACAGAACACCTTGCCGCACAAGGGTTCCCGATGGTCGGGGTGAGCGTCGGCGGCGACTTCCGCGCCAGCCGCACCCCGGTCGACGACCCGTGGGTCGCCTGGGCGAAGGCCGCGCTGGACGAGGCCGCCGCCAAGCCCGTCGCGGTCCTGCCGAACTTCGGCGGCGGCCTGCCCAACCACGTCTTCACCGACGTCCTCGGCCTGGCGACCCTGTGGCTGCCGCACTCCTACCCGGGGTGCCTGCAGCACGCGCCGGACGAGCACCTGCTCGCCCCGGTCGCCCGGGAGGGGCTGGTGCTCGCCACGGCGTTGTTCAGTGCCTTCAGTTCAGCGCCGCCGACTCTTCGTCGCTGAACAGGCGGGAGCGGATCAGGAAGCGCACGCCTTCGGGCGCCTCCAGGGAAAACCCGCTCCCGCGGCCGGGGACGACGTCGATCGTCAGGTGGGTGTGCTTCCAGTACTCGAACTGCGGCCCGGACATCCAGACCGGCACGTCGTCGATGCCGTCGACGACCAGGTCGCCGAGGTGCACGTCGGACTGACCGGTCTTGAACTCGCCGACCGGGTAGCACATCGGCGCGCTCCCGTCGCAGCAGCCGCCGGACTGGTGGAACATCACCTGACCGTGGAGGGCGACCAGCTTGCGCAGCAGGTCGGCCGATTCCTCGGTCAGGTCCACCCGCCGGGGGGTGTCCATCAGAAGAACCCGAGGGCCTGGTCGGAGTAGGAGACCAGCATGTTCTTCGTCTGCTGGTAGTGGTCCAGCATCATCTTGTGGTTCTCCCGCCCGATGCCGGACGCCTTGTAGCCGCCGAAGGCCGCGTGGGCCGGGTAGGCGTGGTAGTTGTTCACCCACACGCGACCCGCCTGGATGTCGCGGCCGGCCCGGTAGGCGGTGTTGCCGTCGCGGGACCAGACACCGGCACCGAGGCCGTAGAGCGTGTCGTTGGCGATCTTCATGGCGTCGTCGTAGTCGGCGAACTTCGTCACCGACACGACCGGGCCGAAGATCTCCTCCTGGAAGATCCGCATCTTGTTGTCACCGGCGAACACCGTCGGCTCGACGTAGTAACCGCCGGACAGGTCGCCGCCGAGGTCGCTGCGGCCGCCGCCGATCAGGATCTCGGCGCCTTCCTGCTTGCCGATGTCGATGTAGGACAGGATCTTCTCGAGCTGGTCGTTGGACGCCTGCGCGCCGATCATCGTGTCCGTGTCGAGCGGGTGGCCCTGCTTGATCTTGCGGACGCGCTCGACGGCGTCGCCCATGAACTTGTCGTAGATGCCGCTCTGGATCAGCGCGCGCGACGGGCAGGTGCAGACCTCGCCCTGGTTCAGCGCGAAGAGCGTGAAGCCCTCCTGCGCCTTGTTGTAGAAGGCGTCGTTCTGCGCGGCGACGTCGTCGAAGAAGATGTTCGGGCTCTTGCCGCCCAGCTCGACGGTCACCGGGATGATGTTCTCGCTGGCGTACTGCAGGATCAGCCGCCCGGTCGTCGTCTCACCGGTGAAGGCCACCTTGCGGACGCGGTTGCTGGAGGCCAGCGGCTTGCCGGCTTCGACGCCGAAGCCGTTGACGATGTTCAGCACACCCGGCGGGATCAGGTCGCCGATGATCGACATCAGCAGGTGGATCGACGCCGGGGTCTGCTCGGCCGGCTTGAGCACGATCGCGTTGCCCGCGGCCAGCGCCGGGGCGAGCTTCCAGACCGCCATCAGGATCGGGAAGTTCCACGGGATGATCTGGCCGACCACGCCGAGCGGCTCGTGGAAGTGGTAGGCGACGGTGTTCTCGTCGATCTGCGAGATGCCGCCCTCCTGGGCGCGCAGCGCGCCGGCGAAGTAGCGGAAGTGGTCGATGGCCAGCGGGATGTCGGCGGCGAGCGTCTCGCGGACGGCCTTGCCGTTCTCCCACGCCTCGGCGACCGCGATCTTCTCGAGGTTCTGCTCCATCCGGTCGGCGATCTTGAGCAGGATGCCGGCGCGTTCCTCGACCGAGGTCTTGCCCCAGGCCGGTGCCGCACCCCAGGCCGCGTCGAGGGCCTTCTCGACGTCCGGGGCGGTACCGCGGGCGATCTCGCAGAAGGTCTTCCCGGTGACGGGAGTCGGGTTCTCGAAGTACAGGCCGCTGGCGGGCGGCACGTATTCGCCGCCGATGTAGTGGTCGTAGCGCGATTCGTAGCTGACGACGCTGCCTTCGGTGTTCGGTGCGGCGTACTGGACCATCTTCCCTGCCTCATTGCTCGGAGTGACGGCTCTTCTCTGGCTCCGCCGAACGTAGGCCGGGCAACGTTGCACGGACGTTGCAGCGCTGTGAGCTGGGTCTCTACTCTGGAGAGGTGGCAGAGGCGCCCGAGCCGGAACTGCTGCGCGATCCGGAGTCGTACGCGCGGCTGCTCGAGCACGTCCGCGCGGCGGTGCTGTCCGGCGTCCCGGGGCCGCGGCCGCCACGCTCCGTGGTCTCGGCGTCCTGGGACCGGTCGCTGGCCGCGCACGTCGACCCGGACGAGGGCGAGGCCCCGTTCGTCTACGACGCGGACGACCTGGCCGCGCTGCGGGAGGCCCACCCGCTGGCGCCCGTGCTGCCGGTGCTGCGGCAGATGCTGGTGAGCATCGCCGACGACGCCGAGCACGTGATGATCGTCACCGACGCCGAAGGCCTGATCCTGTGGCGCGAGGGCGCCGCGAACCAGCTGGTGCGCGCCGACCACGTCGGCCTGTCGGAAGGCACCCGGTGGAGCGAGTCGGCGATCGGCACGAACGCCATGGGCACCACCCTCGCGACCGGGGAGCCGGTGCAGATCTACTCGGCCGAGCACCTGGTCCGGCGTTACCACACGTGGACGTGCGCGGCGGCGCCCGTGCGCGACCCCGAGACCGGCGTACTGCTCGGCTCGATCGACGTCAGCGGCCCGCTGCGCACGGTCCACCCGGCGATGTTGTCCCTGGTCACGGCGACGGCCCAGCTCGCCGAAGGGCAGCTGCGCGCCCAGCTCGCGGTCCGCGACGAACGGCTGCGGCGCGTCAACATGCCCCACCTGGAGGCCCTGCGCGGCCGTCCCGGCGCCCTGCTTTCGGCGGGCGGGCGGGTGCTGGCGGCGCAGGCGTGCCTGCTGCCGGCCACGGTGGACGTCCGGCGCGGCGGCGGCACCGTCGCCCTCCCCGACGGCCGCCTCGCGACGGTGGAACCGCTGACCGAGGGTTACCTCCTCCGGCTGCGGTCCGGCGGCAGCGGCGGCCACCGCCCCCGGCTGCGCCTCGAATACCTGGCCGACGGCGCCGGATTGACCACAGTGGACGGTCGGGACGTGCCGTTCACCTTGCGCCACGCGGAGATCCTGACGCTGCTGGCGTTGCACCCGAACGGACTCTCGGCGGAACGGCTGGCCCTGCAGCTCTACGGCGAGACGGGCAACCCGGTGACGGTCCGCGCGGAGATCCACCGCCTGCGCTCCCAGCTGGGCGCGTCGGTGGTGCAGACCCGCCCGTACCGCTTGGCGGCCGAAGTGGACGCGGACTTCGTCCGGGCCCGTTCGGCGTTGCGCGCCGGTTCCCCGTCCGACGTCCTGCGGGCGTTCCGCGGCCCGCTGCTGCCGGAGTCCGAGGCCCCGGCGATCCGCGAGGAGCGCGAGACGCTCACCGCCCAGGTCCGCCAGGTGGCGCTGAACAGCACCGACCCGGCGGTCCTGTGGTCCTTCTGGGAGACGGCCTGCGGCGCCGACGACTTCGAGGTCCTGGACACGCTGCTGAAGCTGCTCCCGGCCGCGGACCCCCGCCGCGCGGCGGTCTCGGCCCACCGCGCCCGCTTGCTCTGACCCAGTTCACGGGACAAGCGTCCCGACGCCTGGCCCGCACGGCCTGATCCGGCGAGGCCGCCCCTCACGACCTCGCCGGATCCCCCCGCTCAGGCGCGCCTGCGCCGCACGAACCAGAACCCGGCGCCCGCCGCCGCGGCCAGCCCGGCCGCCGAACCGCCGACGGCGAGCACACCGGGACCGGACCCGTCGTCAGCCGGCCCGCCGCCGGTCTGCGGCGCCCCCGCAGGCGTCTTGACGACCTGCGGTGCGGCCGGTGCGGCAGTCGTGGTTTCCGGCTTCGGCTTCGCTGTCGGCGTCGACGTCGGCTTTCCGGAAGAAATGGTGAAATCGACGATCGTCGACTCTCCACTCGGCTGATCCGCGCAGGACATGAAAGCGATGTACTTGCCCGGCTTGATGTGCTCGAACGTGATCACCTGCCGGTGACCGTCGGCCTTCATGACACCGGCTTCGATCGGCTCGTGCCCGTTGCGCACGCCGTAGTTCCCTTCCGCATGAACGTTTTCCCCCACACAAGTGCCGTGCAGCGTGACGCTGGTGCCGGACACCTTGACCGACAGGCTCTGCTCGGCGGTCCCGGCCGAAGCGACCGCCGGGAAGAGCAGTGCGACCCCGGCCGCGATTCCGGCAATGGCAGCGATTTCGCGCATGGTGAATCCCCCTCGTGAATACCCTGAATGAGCTCGGGCGAGAATGGCCCGGCTTCAACTCCCCAACGCTCCAGAAGACGCGTGATCCGCGCCCGGGTTCCCGCTTCGGATCACGATCACGTCTCGGCCACCCCGATGTAGACAGCGTCTACAGGAGTTTGATAGACAGTGTCCACAAGGTGAACCACGGGTTACGGAGATCGGGAATGAGCTACCACCGTTTCGTCGTCCTCGGCGACAGCTGCGCCGAGGGTCTCGACGACCCGTACCCCGGGCGGCACCAGTACCGCGGCTGGGCGGACTTCGTCGCCACGCGGCTGGCCGAGGAGGACCCGAGCTTCCAGTACGCGAACCTCGCCGTGCGCGGGCGGCGGCTCGACCAGATCGTGCCCGAGCAGGTCCCCGCCGCGACCAGGCTCGAACCCGACCTGATCGCGCTCTTCGGCGGCGGCAACGACGTCATGAGCCGGGGCTGGGACGCGCGGACCGTCGCCCGCCGGGTCGACGCCGCCATCCGCGCCTGCACCGAGATCTCGCCCACCGTCGTCACCTTCACCCTCAGCGACATCTCGAACCGGATGCCGCTCGGCGCGCGGATGCGGCCGCGGATCGTCGCGCTCAACGAGGCGATCCGCGAAGCCGCCGTCAGCTACGGCGCGCGGCTGGTCGACCTGTGGCCGGACCAGGCCGTCACCGATTCGCGCTACTTCGGCGCCGACCGGCTGCACCTGTCCACGCACGGGCACCACCGGCTCGCCGCCTACGTCCTCGGCCTGCTCGGCGTCGACCACGACCCCGGCTGGCTCGCGCCGCTGCCCGGCGCGCCGTCCGGCGGCGGCTGGCGCGCGGACCTGAACTGGGTGGTGCGCGAAGTGCTGCCGGTCGCCGTCACGCGCACACGCAACCGGCTGGTCGGCCGCCAGCCCGGCGACGGCTTCTTCCCGAAGCGCCCCGATCTACTCCCGATGAGCCTGGACGAGGCATGGGCACCCGGCAACGCCTGATCGACACCGCGTCCGAGCTGCTGGCCGGCGAAGGCGTCGACGCGGTGACCCTGCGCGGGATCGCGAGGGCGGCGGGCGTATCCCACGGCGCGCCGCTGCGCCACTTCTCCGGCCGCGCCGAGCTGCTCTCCGCCGTGGCCACGCGCGGGTACGCCGAGCTGCTCGCCCGCGGCGACAAGCTGCCGGAGACGTCGCCGCGCGAACGGCTGACCGCCGCCTGCCACAGCTACGTCGACTTCGCGCTGACGAACCCGGCGATGTTCGAGCTGATGTTCCGCCGTGACCTGGTGGACGCGACCGACCCGGCGCTCTCCGCCGCGGCGAGCGCGGTGTTCGACACCTTCGCCGTGCTGGTGGCGGCGGTGCCGACGCCGCTCGCGCGGTCCGGTGCCGACCTGCGGCTGGTCGCCGCGTCGCTCTGGGCCGCGTTGCACGGCCTCGCGCAGCTGTGGCTCTGGGGCGGGCTGGCCGGGGCGAGCTTCGCGCCGTCGCCGGAATCGGCGCTGGCCGTCACGCTCGACGCGTACCTCGGGTGACGCCCGGCGGAGAGGGGGCTCCGGAGACCTCCCCCGGCCCCGGTGGGGCACCCTCTCCGCCGAGTCAGTGGCCGACCGTAGTGGCGAACGGCCACGCAGCGGAAGCAACCGGCGACGTAGCCGGGGTAAACCTTCGCGGTACACCGGTAACTTTCCCCTTGTGACGGCGTTGCTGGGAGAGCTACGAGCGCGGCCACGGCTGGTGGACGCCGTGCTCGCGGTGCTCGTCGCGGCCTACCAGCTCGCCGGCGCCACCGAGCTGGGCGACCCCTTCGGCGCCCACGCGCGTCCGCTCGGGCTCGTCCTCGCCGCCGTCAGCGCACTGCCGCTCGCGCTGCGCCGCCGGTTCCCGATCCCGGCCCTGATCGCCTGCGTGGCCCTGATGGGCGTCTTCTACGCGCTCGGCTTCCGCTCGCAGCTCGGCCAGCTCGCCGTCATCGTCGCGGCCTACACGGTCTGGGCGCACTGCCGCTTCCGCGACGCGCTCGCCGTCACCGTGCTCGGCCTGATCGCGTACGAGACGTCGATGCTGTTCGGCAGCCCGGTCTCCCCGGTCGGCGACACCCTGCTCTCGCTGCTGCTCGCGGTCGGCGTCGCGGCGATCGGGCGCACCGCCCACGTCCGCAGCCACCGGATCCGCAACGCCGAGCACGACACGGAGCTGGCCGTCGCGGAGGAGCGCGTCCGGATCGCGCACGAGCTGCACGACGTCGTCTCGCACCACCTTTCGGTGATCGCGGTGCAGGCCAACCTCGCGCGGTACGTCTTCGATTCGGCGCCGGACACCGCCCGGACCGCGCTGGACACGATCACCGGCACCACGACCGAAGCGCTCGACGAGCTGCGACGCCTCCTGAGCGTCCTTCGCCCGCCGCAGCACCCGCTCGAGGGGTACCGGCCGCAGCCCGGGCTCGGCGACCTCGGGATCCTCGCCACCCGGGTCCGCGAGGCCGGGGTCGCGGTCGACCTCCGCGTCACCGGCGAGGCCCGGACGCTGCCGCCCGGCCAGCAGCTGTGCGCGTTCCGCGTCGCGCAGGAAGCGCTGACCAACGTCCTCAAACACGGCGGCCCCTCGGCCGAGCTGACGCTGGACTACGGGACCGAGCACCTGGTCCTCGGCGTCACCGACCCCGGCGGCCGGTCGTCCGAGCCGCCGAACCCGGGCGGGCACGGGCTGATCGGCATGCGCGAACGGGCCCGGATGTACGGTGGCGTGATCGAGATCGGTCCCCGTGACCCGGCCGGGTTCGCCGTCGTGCTGACGCTGCCGTACCCGCGGCCCGTCCCCCAACCGCAGGAGCCCGAGTGACGAGCGTGCTGGTGGTCGACGACCAGGACCTCGTCCGCGCGGGGTTCGCCGCGCTGCTCGGCGCGGTGCCGGACATCGAGGTCGCGGGCGAAGCGCGTGACGGTCTCGAGGCCGTCGAGAAGGCGGCGGCGCTGCGGCCGGACGTCATCCTGATGGACATCCGGCTGCCCGGCCTGGACGGCGTCAAGGCGACCGAGCGGATCCTCGCCGAGGCCGTGCCGCCGCGGCCGAGCGTGCTCATGCTGACCGTGTTCGACCTCGACGAGTACGTCTACACGGCGTTGCGCGCGGGCGCGGCGGGTTTCCTCCTCAAGGACAGCCCGACGGAGACGCTGGTCGCCGGCATCCACGCGGTCGCCCGCGGCGACATGCTGTTCGGCCCGACGATCACCCGGCGGCTCGTCGAGGCCTTCACCCGGACCCCGCCACAGCTGCCCACCACGCGCCTGTCGGTGCTGACCGAACGCGAGCTCGAGGTGCTGCGGTTCGTCGGCACCGGCGTCCCGAACGGGTGGATCGCGGCCGAGCTGCGCGTCAGCGAGGCGACGGTGAAGACCCACCTCAACCGGCTGATGACCAAGCTCGGCATCTCGAGCCGCGCGCAGGCCGTGGTGGTGGCCTACGAAACCGGGCTCGTCCGCCCGGGCGCTTGAGCCGCGACACGCTCACCCGGTGACGCCCTCCCGGCGGCCGGAACCCCTCCCGCCGGCCCCGGCCAGGAGTTTTCATCACACCGTCCGCGCCTCCCTCGCGAACGGACTTGCCCGAATCACGCAGCTGACCGTCCGGCAGCGCTTCCCGACGGCGAAGCCCTGGCGCCCCGGCCCCGGCCTCTGCCGACAAACCCGCGCCCCCGCCGCGCTTGAGCCGCGACACGCTCACCCGGTGCACACGTCCGAACACCTGATCGAATAAGCTCTCTCCATGTCCGAGTCAGACCCGCAGCTCGAGCGCATCCGCAAGCTCCTGGCCAAGGCCGAGGACCCGGCGGTCACCGAGGCGGAAGCCGAGGCGTACAACACGAAGGCCGCCGAGCTCGTCGCCCGGTACGGCATCGACCAGGCGATGCTCGCGGAGACCGGCGCGAGCGTCGACGACATCGGCACGCTCACCATCCCGATGAACGACCCGTACAGCCGCGACAAGGCGAGCCTGCTCACCTCGGTCGCCTACCCGTTGCGCTGCCGGACCCTGCTGCACCGCGTCGGCCAGAGGGTCGAGAGCGTCACCGTGTTCGGCTACCAGTCCGACCTCGGCCGCGTCGAGCTGCTGTTCACCAGCCTCCTGCTGCAGGCGAGCACCCAGCTGACCCGTGTCCGGCCCGGCGGGTTCTTCCCCGGCGAGTCGCTGGCGGCGTACCGGCGCACGTGGCTGCACGGCTTCGCGCGCGCCGTCCACGAGCGGCTTTCGCTGGCCGAGGAGGAGGCCGTCCGCACGGCCGCGCCCGGCGCGCGCTCGGCGGAGCTGGTGGTCCGCGACCGCTCGGCGCTGGTCCAGCACCGGTTCGACGAGGAGTACGGCGACCTGCGCTCGGCCGCGCCCCGGCGCCTGTCCGGCAGCGGCTACCTCGACGGCCACGACGCCGGCACGAAGGCGAACCTCGATCCCTCCGCGTTGACCCGGCGGCGGCGGGCCCTGCCCGTCCGCTGAGTGTCGCCCGGTTGCCGCTATCCCGGTGTTGATCGTTTCCGCTTGACTGGGCGCATGCGCGTGGTTGATCTTGCCGGACGCCCTGACCTGCTCGAACCGGCCTTGAACCTCGGCGACGTCGGCGGCCGGTTCATCTACCAGGGCGCGAGCGGCCGGATGATCACCGGCGAGCGGTTCCTGCGCCACTGGGCGCGTTACTTCCTGATCGCGCTGGACGACGACGGCGTCCCGATCGCCCGCGCCCTCTCGGTCCCGCTGGCCTTCCCGGCGGAGAACCGCGCGGAACTGCCGGACCACGGCTGGGACCAGGCCATCGAGTGGGCCGCCCAGGACGTGCTGGACGGCCGCGCGCCGAACGCGTTGTGCGCGCTGGAAGTCGTGATCGCGCCGCACCTGCGTGGCAGCGGCCTGTCCGCGCCGATGCTCAAGGCGTTGAAGGCGCGAGCCGCGGAAACGGAGCTGCGCAAGCTGATCGTGTCGGTCCGCCCGATCGGCAAGGAGCAGGAGCCGGCCGTCCCGATGCCGGAGTACGCGGCCCGCCGCCGCGAGGACGGCCTGCCGGCCGACCGCTGGCTGCGCACCCACGAGCGCCTGGGCGCCCGGGTCGTCAAGGTCTGCCCGTTCGCGGTCACGCTGGCGGGCTCGCTGGCCGACTGGCGCGAGTGGACCGGCGTCAAGCTGCGGGAAGGCGAGAACTTCATCCCCGGCGGCATCGCCCCGGTCTACGCGACGACGGCCTACGACACGGCGACCTACGTCGAGCCGAACGTCTGGATGGAACACCCGATGTGAACTCAGGGATCACCCTGATGGTCCCCCGCGACGCCACCTGCTAGCTTTTGTTTGCATGTGGAGGACGCCGTGACCGAGCCCACCGGGGACGAGCTCGTCCGGCTGCTGGGGACCCTGGCGAACCCGCACCGGCTGCGGATCGTCGCGGCCCTGCTGGCCGAACGCGCCTACGTCAGCGAGCTGGCGCGCGAGCTGCGGATCAGCCGCGCGCTGCTGCAGGTGCACCTGCGCAAGCTCGAGGCCGCGGGCCTGGTCACGGCCAGCTTCGAGGTGGGCGAAGACGGCAAGACGCTGCGCTTCTACGAGCTCACCCCGTTCTCCGTCGTGCTGACACCGACGGCGATCGCGGCCGCCGTGCCGACGCTGACCACACCGGAGTCCGTCCACGGGGACGGCGAGGAGGGACGGACATGAACTGGCACCAGTGGCAGGAGATCATCGGCGTGACCGGGGTCTTCGTCCTGATCACGGTCGTGCTCACGGTCGCGATCGTGCAGCTGGCCTCGACCTGGCGCGCCAAGGCCGCATTGGCTCGGGAGGCCGAATTCCGGTCGCTGGCCGAGAAAGCCGTCCGGACGCAGGAAGAAACCGAACGGCAGCTGCGGGACGTCCAGGACCGCCTGCGATCCATCGAGCACGTGCTCAAGGAGGTCGACTGACCTGAGGCCCTGGGCCGCCGAGCGGCAACTCGGCGGCCCAGGAAGAAGAAGCACCCACTCGCCCGAAGGCGAGCTCTCATCGGATCACTCCTTCACGGAAGGACCTTAGTTCATGCTGCCTGCAGGCACGCCCGTGGTCGAACGCGTCGCGCACTGGTCGTCACGCCACCGCGCCGCGGCGATCTTCGGCTGGCTGGCGCTCGTCGCGCTCGCCTGGGTCATCGGCACGTTCGCTCCCGGCACCGACGCGCGCTCGAGTCCCGCCGGCGACTCCGGCACCGGCCAAGCCGCCCTCGACCGCCAGGACTCCCGCGAGCCGTTCTGGGAGAACGTCCTGGTACCCAAGGATTCCCCGGCCGTCGCCGACCTGATGACGACGTTGCCGGCCTCCGGCGCGGTGGCGGACATCCGCGGCCCGCTGGACGATCCGGACCAGGTTTCCGCCGACGGCCGGTCCGGCCTGGTCACCTTCCGGATCCTCGGCACCGGTACGGAAATCCGGGCCAACCTCGCGACGGCGACCGCCGCCGTCGACGCGGTGGCCGCCCGGCACCCGGACGCCCGGCTCGCGCAGGCGGGCGACCTCAGCGTGTCCGGCGCGGTCGACAAGAGCATCAAGGAGGACATCGGACGGTCCGAGACGCGCTCGCTCCCGCTCACCCTGCTGATCCTGCTGGCGGTCTTCGGTTCGCTGGTCGCGGCGGCGATCCCGGTGCTGCTGGCGGGCACCACCGTGCTGGCGACGTTCGGCCTTCTGTCCGCAGTGGACAACTGGATTCCGGTCAACAGCGCCACTTCCTCGATGACCCTGCTGATCGGCATGGCGGTCGGCGTCGACTATTCGCTGTTCTTCCTGCGCCGCGTCCGGGAGGAACGCGCGCACGGTGTCGGCGAGTCGATCCGGATCGCCGCGCGGACGTCCGGGCACGTGATCGCCGTGTCGGGCCTGACCGTCGCGCTGTGCGTGACGGGCCTGTGGTTCACCGGGCTCGACAACCTCCGCGGCCTGACCGTGAGCACGATCCTCGTGGTCGGGCTCGCGGTGCTGGCTTCGGTGACCGTGCTCCCCGCGACGCTCTCGCTGCTCGGTACCCGCGTCGACCGCCTCCGGATCCCGCTGCTGGGCAAGCGCGGCACGCGCTCGCGTTTCTGGGCCGGCGTCGCTTCGACGGTGACGCGGCGTCCGGCGTTGTGGACCGGGATCGCCGCCGGGCTGCTGGTCCTGCTCGCCCTGCCCGCGGCCGGGATCCGGCTGCAGGACCCGGCGCCGACCGAAAGCCTGCCGCGCAGCGTCCCGGTGATCGACGCGGCCACGCGCGTCCAGGCCGCCTTCCCAGGCGTCACCATGCCCGCGCACGTCGTCGTCTGGAGTGATCGCGGCCCGGTCGACACCCCCGCCGTCCGCCGGGCGGTCGAGGAACTCACGGCCCGGACGCCGAAGCCGGCGATCGTGGTTCCGGTGGGCGACGCGCTCGTCGTGCGCATCCCGCTCGGCAGCAACGGGAACGACGAGGTTGCCGACCGCACACTTACCGCGTTGCGGGAAACCCTGTTGCCCCAGACGATCGGGCAGCTCGACGGCGTCCACTTCGCGGTCGCGGGCCGGACCGCCGAGGCGCACGACTTCACCGCGCAGGTCCTGGCCCGGGCGCCGTACGTCTTCGGGTTCATCCTGCTGCTCGCGTTCGTGCTGCTGCTCCTGGTGTTCCGGTCGGTGGTGGTACCGGCGGTGTCGATCCTGCTCAACCTGCTGTCGGTCGGCGCGGCCTACGGCGTCCTCACGCTGGTGTTCCAGGACGGCTTTCTCGCGCCACTACTGGGTTTCACCCCCTACGGCGGGGTGCTCGGCTGGTTGCCGATGTTCCTGTTCGTGCTGTTGTTCGGCCTGAGCACGGACTACCACATCTTCATCCTCAGCCGGATCCGCGAACGCCGTCAGGCGGGCAGCACGCTGCAGGAGGCGATCGTCGAAGGCACGGCGAGCAGTTCCGGCGTCGTGACGAGCGCGGCGTTGATCATGACGGGCGTGTTCAGCATCTTCCTGAGCCTCGCGGCGATCGAATACAAGATGCTGGGCCTGGGCATGGCTTTCGCGATCCTGCTCGACGCGACGGTCGTCCGTGGTGTCCTGCTGCCCGCGGCCCTGTCCCTGTTCGGCGACCGCCTCTGGAAACCTGTAGAAACCCTTAAAGATCAGTCCAGAACTCTTCACTTGTCCTGATAGATCACCTCCGGCACCGTGAAAGGAGGAGATCGGAGGAGCGGTGAACCGTGGATGGGTGCGCATCGGAGTGCTGGCCCTGCTGTGGGGCTCGGGCTTCCTGTGGATCAAGCTGGCGCTGACCGGGCTGAGCCCCGTCCACCTCACGCTGATCCGGTGCGCCCTGGGTGCGTTGACGCTCTTGGCGCTGGCGATCGCGGGCCGCCAGCGCCTCCCGCGCGACCGGGCCACGTGGGGCCGTCTGGTCGTCGCGGCGTTCTTCTGCAACGCCGTGCCGTTCGCGCTGTTCGGCATCGCGGAGCGCACGGTGGACTCCGGCGTCGCGGGCGTCATGAACGCGACGACACCGTTGTGGTCGGTGCTGATCGGCGCGGCACTGGGCACGGAACGCCGCCTCGGCGCACCCCGGATCCTCGGGCTGGTCCTAGGTTTCGCGGGCGTCCTCGTGATCTTCGCGCCCTGGCAGCAGTCCGGCCTGCTGGGCGCCGGAGCGCTGTCGCTCGTCGGAGCGGCGCTGAGCTACGCGATCGCGTTCGCCTACATGGCCCGGAAACTCCCGCCGAACGGCGCCCCGATGGCGTTGTCGGCCGCCCAGCTGATGACGGCGACCGCGCTGACGGCCGTCGCCCTCCCGCTGGCCGGCCCCACGCCCGAGCCGAACCTGACGGCGGTGCTCGCGGTGACGATCCTGGGCGTCTTCGGCACCGGCGTCACGTTCTACCTGAACTACCGCGTGCTCACCGACGAAGGCCCGACGGCGGCCGCGACCGTCGGCTACCTGCTCCCCGTCGTCTCGGTGGCCCTGGGCGCGCTCGTCCTGGGCGAACCGCTGACCCCGAGGATCGTCGGCGGCATGGTGGTCGTGCTGGCCGCGGTGGCGCTCACCCGGTGGAAGGCTCAGGCGCCGACGAAGTGCTCCACCACCGTGCCCGCCTCGCCGGCGGTGCCGAAGTAGTCCCCGGTGGCCAGGTCCGCGCCGGCGTCGCGCCACCAGTTCGCCTGCACCTCGGTGTCGATGCCGTCGACGACCAGCGTGGCGCCGACCTGCCGGACCAGCGGCACCAGCGCGCCGAGGAACGTCGAGTCCGTCCACGCCTGCCATTCGGCGAGCCGCCGGGCGACCCGCACCACCCCGACCGGGAGGTCCTCGACCGCCCGCAGGTCGTCCGGCCCCAGGCCGAACTCGTCGAGCAGCACGCGGACGCCGAGCCCGGCCAGCGCGGTCAGGTTCTCGACGACCCCGGCCGTCCCCAGCGCACCGACCGGGACGCCGATCATCAGCTGCTCCGGCGGCAGGCCGGAGTCCGCCAGCAGGCCGGTGACGCGGGTGCCCAGCGCCTCGTCCGTCGCCTGGTGCTCGGTCAGGCCGGCGACCACCGGCAGCCCGAAGTCCAGGCGCTGGTGCCACCACTCACCCTGCCGGCTCGCCGTCCGCAACGCCCAGTCGCCCAGCGGCAGCACCAGCCCGGTCGACTCGGCGAGCGCCGCGCAGCGGTCGTGGGCCAACGGGGTCCGGCCGGGCCGGTCCCACTGCAGCCGGGCTTCGACGCCGGCCAGCCCGCCGTCCGCCAGCCGCACCATCGGCCGGTACCGCACGGTGATCTCGCCGTTCTCCCACGCCCCGGCCATGCCGACGGCGAGCCCCTGCGCCCGCCGGTCCGCGGCGTCGGCCACCGGGTCGAACATCTTCCACTGTCCGCGTCGCCGGGCCTTCGCCCGCCGCAACGTCTGGTCGGCCGCCCGCAGCAGCTCGGCCGGCTCGATGCCCTTCACCGGCCGGTGCACGACCCCGGCGCTGGCCGACAGCGCCAGTCCGTGCCCCTCGACGAAGAACGGCTCGGCGAGCTCGTCGTTGATGGCGCGCACGATGGTGCTGATGTCCGGCGTCAACGCCGTGTTCTCGATCAGGATGCCGAACTCGTCGCTGTGGAAGCGGGCGATCATGGCCCGCTCGCGAGCCACGACGGCCTTCAGCCGCTTCGCGAAGTGCACGAGCACCTGTTCGCCGACGCGGCGGCCGAGGCTGTTGCAGACCATGCCGAACGCGTCGAGGTCCACGTGGAGCAGCGTGACGCCGAAGACCGGGTCCGCGCGCCGCAGCGCGGCTTCGAGGTGGGTGCCGAAGTACTGGCGGTTCGGCAGGCCGGTCAGCACGTCGTGCAGGGCCTGCCGGCTCAGCTCGCCCTGCAGCAGCATCAGCTCGGTGCCGTCCTCGACCACCACCACGAACTGGCCGGGCCGGTCGTCGGCGCTGCGCAGCAGGGACGCGGTGAGCGAGATGCGCGCGACGTCGCCGTCCTTGCGCAGCAGCCGCAGGGACTGCCGGACCCGCTCGCGGCCGCCGTCTTCGAGCAGCGTCTGCATGGCTTCGCGGAAGACCTCGACGGAATCCGGGTGCACGAGGTCGTAGAGCCCGGTCCCGGTCAGCTCGCCGGAGGGATGCCCGAGCATCTCGGCGAGCGCGGTGTTGGCCCGCACGATGCGGCCGTCGAGCCGGACCACCGCGATGCCGCTCGCCGAAGACGTCACGACCTCGTCGAAGCGGGCTTCGCTCTCCTTGAGGTTCCACTGGGCGTCGCGCACCGCCTTGAGCAGCGCCAGGTGCATGATCTCCTGCTGGTCGAGGACGCTGCGTTCGTGCGCCAGCAGGAACCCGCAGGAGAGCGCGCCCAGGCCGAGCACGATCCGCCCGGCGTAGCGGTCCGGCGGCTGGAGCTCCGGCAGCGTCGGCAGGCCCTTCCCGAGGACCTCGAGCGTGCACCGCAGGCCCGGCTCGCCGACGTACCCGAGCGCGACCAGCCGCTCGCCGATCCGTTCCGCGGACGGGGCGTCCGCCTGCTTGCCCAGCAAGATCGTGCAAAACGTGTCGAGCAGCTCGCGCAGCTCCCGTTCGAGCCCTTCGCGGCCCAGCGACACGACGGTCACGCCGCTGAGCAGGTACGCCCATTTGCGGGCGAGCAGGTTCCGCCCGCGCGCCGGGTCGAACGTCACCGAGGGCCGGTCCGGCCGGTGATCGGGTTTCGGCATGTGCTCAGCCCTGCTTTGTAAAACGCGTGCTTGAATTGGTCACTATCGGTGCCCGGCCGATTTCTTGCCGCCGATTCCCGCGTAAACCAGCATGTTCATGTCGGAGGCGTCCGAGATGTCCGCCGGACCCGCCGGCCGCCATTCGCCACAACCGACCAGACCGGGTTCGACGATTTCGAAACCGGCGAACAACTCGGTCACTTGTGCGTGCGTCCGTAAAGTCACCTGGTCCGGGCTGCGGCTTTCCTTGATCACGTCGGTCGCCTCGGTGAGATTGTCGCCTTGGTGGTCGCCGGTGACGTGGGTGATGGCGAGGAGACTGCCGTCCGCCATCGCCGCGCGATAACGTCCGACGAGGTCCCGCGGATCCGACTCGTCCGGAATCCAGTGCAGCATCAGCAACATCAGCAACCCGACCGGCTCGTCGAGGTCGAGCAGGCCGCGGACCTGCGGCGACTCGAGGATCTTCTCCGGATCCCGCATGTCGGCCTGCACGATCGCGGCATGATCGTTGCCCGCCAGCATCAGTTCGCTGTGCGCGACCGCCACCGGGTCGCGATCCACATACACCACACGGCATCCCGGGTCGCAGGCCTGCGCCACCTCGTGCACGTTCGCCACCGTCGGGATCCCCGAGCCCACGTCGAGGAACTGCCGGATCCCGTGGTCGACCATGAACCGCACCGCCCGTCCGAGGAACGCGCGGTTCACGCGCGCGGCCTCGCGCAGGCCGGGCATCGCGCGCTCGATCTGCACACCCACCGCGCGGTCGACGGCGAAGTTGTGTCCTCCGCCCAGCATGAAGTCGTACGTACGAGCCATGCTCGGCACGGAGATATCGACACCCGGTGGCACCCATTCCGGTGATCGTGTCACAGAGAACACCTTCTAGTCACATCGGGAATGGCAACGAGTTTAGCGACCCCTCACGGTTCCTTCGCTGCGCCATATGCATGACGGCAGACCACCCGATCGGGCACTGTCACACTCGACCGGACGCGCCTACCGTAGGCCGTCTCGTTGGCGGAATCCACACAATGGCGTAACGAGGAGTCCTCATGACCGTCCCGGTCGCACCGGGCCGGTGGCCTTTTCTCGGGCACACCCCGGCGCTCCTGCGGCGACGCTTCGTATTCACCGACGCATTGCACGAACACGGCGAGATCGTCAAGATCTACCTCGGCCCCTCGCCCACCTACTTCGTCACCAGCCCGCGGCTGAGCCACGAAGTGCTGGTCACGTCCGGGCCGAAGTTCCGCAAGGGCGCCATGTTCGACAAGTTCCGGCCGTTCGTCGGCAATGGCCTGGTGCTTTCGAACGGTGACTTCCACATGCGGCAGCGGCGGCTGATGCAGCCGGCGTTCCACCGCGACCGCCTGGCCGGGTACGTGGAGACCATGCGCCGCGCGGCAGCCGACATGGGCGACTCGTGGCAGCCGGGCGACGTCCGGATGCTCGACGAAGACCTGCAAGGTCTCGCCGTGACGATCGTCGGCGAGGCCCTGTTCTCCACCGAGCTGGGGAAAGCGGCGATCACCGAAGCCCGCCGGTCCATCTATTTGATCATCCAGCAGGGAATGATTCGCGCACTGTCGCCGAAATTCGTCGAAAAGCTGCCGATCCCCGGCAACCGCCGGTTCGACGAAGCGATCACCCGGATGCAGGCGATCGTGCTGGAGGTGATCCGCGAGTGGCGGACCGACGGCGTCGACCGCGGCGACCTGCTGTCGATGCTGCTGCTGGGCGGCATGACCGACGAGCAGGCGCGCGACGAGGTGCTCACCCTGCTCACGGCCGGCATCGAGACCACCGCGCTCGCCCTGTCCTGGACGTTCCACGAACTCGGCCGGCACCCGGAGGTGGAGGAGCGGGTGCACGCCGAGCTCGACGAGGTGCTCGGCGGCCGTCCGGTCACCGGTGACGACCTGTTCCGGCTGACCTACGTCCGGCAGGTGGTCGACGAGGTGCTGCGCCAGTACCCGCTCTGGATGCTGATGCGCCGCACCCTCACCGACGTCGACCTCGGCGACACGCGGCTCCCGGAGGGTGCCGAGGTGATCGTCAGCCCGCACGCCCTGCACCACGACGCCGCCAGTTTCGAGGCGCCGGAGCGGTTCGACCCGGATCGCTGGTCCCCGGACCGGGCGAAGCAGCCGCCGAAGGGCGCGTTCGTCCCGTTCGGGGCGGGTTCCCGCCAGTGCATCGGGAACGTCTTCGCCCAGAACGAAATCGTCATCACGGTGGCCACGGTGGCCGCGCGCTGGCGGCTGGTCCCGGTGTCGGACCGGCCGGTGCGCGTGAAGTTCACCTCGGCCGCCTACCCCGAAAGCCTGCCGATGACGGCAGTCCGTCGCTAGTTGGAGGTAGTTCTCCTTGCTTCGCCAAGTCTTCCGCCGCCTTTGTGCTGCCCTGCTGCTGACCGCGGCGGCGCTGTCCGTGCCGACCCCGGCCCAGGCGGACACGGTCACCTGCCAGGACCTCTACGTCCCCGTCCCACTGGGCACGATGCACGGCCGCCTCTGCGCCCCGTCCCAGGCGAAGACGGTGGTGGTCCTGATCCCGGGCGGGACGTACAACGCGTCCTATTGGGACATCGGCTACACCCCGGAGCTCCGCTCGTTCCGCCTGGCGATGAACCAGGCAGGCGTCGCAGCGCTGGCGGTCGACCGCCTGGGCACTGGCTCAAGCTCCAAACCCCTGAGTGCCCTGCTGTCGGCAACAGCCCAAGCGAACGCGGTACACCAGGTGATCCAGTCGATCCGTGCCCGCTTCCCCAAGGTGATCATCGGAGGCCACTCGATCGGCTCGGCCATGGCCATGATCGAGGCAGCCAAGTTCCACGACGTCGACGGCGTCCTGGTGACGGACATGACCCACCGGATGAACTACATCACGGTGATCCCGGTACTGGCGAACATGATTCCCGCGCCGCTGGACCCCCAGCTGGGCAGCCGAGGTCTGGACGCCGGCTACCTGACGACGTCGCCAGGAACCCGCTACACGGCCTTCCACACCCCAGGCCCGAACGACCCGGGAGCAATCGCGTACGACGAGTCCACAAAGGACGTCTTCGCAGCAACAGAAGCGGTGGACACGATCGCCATGACCACGGTGGTCATCCCGGCATCCCAGCAGATCACGGTGCCTGTCTTTCTGGTGGTGGGCAACGACCCCCACTTCTGCGGCCCCCTGGCGAGCGACTGCTCGTCCCCGGAGGCGTTGCGCGCGTCCGAAGCCCCGTTCTTCGCTCCGGCAGCCCGCCTGCAAACGTACATCCTGAACGGCTACGGCCACGCGATCAACTACGCCCCGAACGCGGGAACGTACTTCGCCCAGGTGACGAACTGGCTCAAGACCCTTTCCTGATAGTGACACAAACGGGACAACGCATTGTCAGTTCGATGACACCCGCGCGCGTCGGCCCGGTTTCTGCGAAAGTCGTAGACCGGATCGGCGAGCGGGGAGTGGCGTATGCGGGTCGTGGCGGTCATGAACTACAAGGGCGGCGTGGGCAAGACGACCCTCACCGCCAACCTGGGCGCGGTGGCCGCCGCCCGCGGCCTGCGTGTGCTCCTCATCGACCTCGATCCGCAGACCAACCTGACCTTCTCGTTCTTCACCGTCGACGACTGGCAAAACCGGCTCAAGGACAACCGCACGATCAAGCAGTGGTACGACTCCGAAATCCTCGGACGGGACATCGCCCTGGCCGACCTGGTCGTCACACCGGAACGGGTCAACCACGTTCTCCGGAACTCCGCCGGCCGGCTCGACCTGATCTCCTCCCACCTCGGCCTGATCGACATCGACCTCGAGCTGGCCGCCCGGCTGGGCGGGAGCACCACCCTCGACGGGTCGAAGCGGAAGTTCCTGGACCTGCACAGCTGCCTCCGGGATGCGCTGGAGGACAACCGCTTCGACGACTACGACCTGGTGCTCATCGACTGCGCCCCGAACTTCGGCCTCGTCACCAAGACGGCGATCGTGGCCAGCGAACAGATCCTCGTACCCGCCAAGGCGGACTACCTGTCCACGCTGGGCCTGGACTACCTCGCCGGCAATTGCGCGGGGCTGGTGCAGCAATTCAACGAATACGTCAACCACAAACGAGACTCCGGAACGTACCGGCCGATAGACCCGACGTTCCTCGGAGTCGTCTTCACCATGGTGCAGATCTACTCGCAACAGGTGACGCTGGCCCAGCACGGCTACATCGAGCAGGTGAACGGGTACTCGGTGGTGCCGGTGCTGAAGAACAAGATCCGCAACAGCCCGAAGCACTTCGGCGACGCGGGCGAGACCGGCGTCCCGGCCATGCTGCGCACGTCCGGAAAGGACGAGGTCGTCAAGGAGTTCGACCAGCTGACCGACGAGGTGCTGCGCGCACTCACGCTGTCGGGTGATCGTTGATGAGTGACCTGAAGAGTTTCGCCGTTCTGCAGGCCAGGATCTACGAGTTCCTGGAACAACAGGACGAGACGACGTTGCGGGCGATCGTCAGCGGAGAGGCAAAGCTGACGGTGCACCGCCCCGCCCCTTCCGACGACCGGTCACAGGAGCTTCAGAAGCTGACGGTGCCCAAGCTGAAGGAAATGGCCGAACAGCTTGGCTTGACCGGTTACAAGAGTCTCAAGAAGCCTGCCCTAGTGGATCTTCTGGCCCGCCAAGACCAACCGGAGCCTGCCACGAGCGAGCCGATGGCCGAGAAGCCCGAACAACCGCCCGCCCCACCGGAGCCGCCACCGCCGGCCCCCGCGGAGCCGAGCGCCGACGTCACAGCCATCACCGCACGCCTGAGCGAAATCGAGACCGAGCCAGAAGGCGCCACCTACCTCAAGGCACAGCACCTGGACCGGGAAACCTTGCTCGCCGTCGCAGCCGAACTGCAGCTCACGCGCGTGGAACGCCTGTCTCAGTCCGAGCTCCAGAAGAAGATCCTCAGGCAGGCGATCGGCGCCCGGCGCAGGTTCGCCGGCTTGCGGAAGTGGTGAGCACCAGTGACTGCTGAGACAACAGCAGGAGAAGGCGACGAGTTCGGCGGTCGCGCCATGTACTTGATCGACGGCCGCCGCGTCACGGTCTCGGACCTCCTGGAAGCCGGGCTGATCGAAGCCGGGACGAAGCTCAGGTTCAAACGCGTCCGCATCGGCGCGACCTACCACGCGACCGTGACCGACCGGGGCCGGATTCGTCTCGAGCCCGGAGGCGAGGAGTTCCGCTCGCCGTCACGGGCCGCCATGGTGGCCGCCGGCATGCGGGCGGTCGACGGCTGGCGGGCGTGGTGGGTGGACAGCCAGGACCGGCTGCTGGACGGAGTACGCCAGGAGTTGCTCGACCGGGCGATTTCCCGGGTGGCGCACCGGCAGAGCGAGGACATCGACCGTCAGCGCGTTCACGACCGTCTGAGGCAAGCGCGCAGTCGCGCCGAGGAGCGCGCCCCGGAGCGCATCTCCGTTCGCGAACTCCTGGCGCTCTGGGGCGCGAAGGAGCGTGGCGACCAGGTCAGTCAGATCGAAGCGGATCTGGCCAACCACGGCCTGATGACGTCACCCAGCTTCCGGGCGGTAACCCTGGACACGCTGGTATCGCTGATCACCCCGCCCGACGAACCGGAGGAGACGACGCCGGCCGGAGCACCGGAAGTCGACGACCTGCCCGGCGTCGAGGACGACGAAGGCGGCAGCGACCTGAACGTCCGGCTCACGGTCGGGAACCTGTCCCCGCTCGAAGGCGTGGAAGCCGTCAATCCCAACAGCACGCTCACAGAAGCGATCACGAAGATGCTTCTGAACGACTACTCGCAGCTCGCCGTCCTCAATGGCCCTCGCAACGTGCGCGGCGCGCTGACGTGGCGCTCGATCGCCCAGGCCATGCACCAAAAGCCGGACGCCACCGTCGCCGACGCGATCGACCCCCACGTCGAACTCGTCGCGTATGACCGGGACCTCTTCGAGGTGCTCCCCACACTGCAGCAGCGCGAGTTCGTGTTCGTCCTGGACGAAAGCCAGGCGGTCAAAGGCATCGTCACCACGGCGGACGTGGCGCAGCGCTACGGCGAGATGGCAACGCCGTTCTTCCAGGTGGGCGAGCTGGACCAGACGCTCCGCTGGGTCTTGAACCGAGCCGTCGACCTCCCGACCATCCAGCGGCTGTGCAACCGGAAGATCACCAGCTTCGACCAGCTCTCGATGGGCGACTACCAGCGTGTCCTGGAGAACAAAGAGGTCTGGGACAAGCTGGGGTGGCCACTGGACCGCCCAACCTTCATTGCCCGCCTGGAAGAGATCCGGTTCGTCCGCAACAAGGTCATGCACTTCCACCCGGACCCAGTACCGGAAGACGCAGTGGACAAGCTACGCCGCTTCAACAAAATGCTGCACCAATACCGAGACCCGGCATAACCACCACACGAACCCGCCGCACCCACCACGAGAACGCAACCACACTGGGGGTCCGGGGGCGTGCCCCCGGGCGGGGTCCGCGGGCACGGGCCTCCAAAGCGTGGAGCTGAGGGGAATCGAACCCCTGACCTTCTCGATGCGAACTATCAGCGGAGTGGTCGCTGCCAGTCTTTGCCTGGGTCACAGGGCTGAACTTGGTCGGTCGTGGTCGCAGAGCGCCAGCGTGGTTGCCGTACTTCGCTGCTGTACAGCAGACGGCCAGGCCGTTGCATCCTCCGAGCCGACCCGAAGGACGGACCGTACGCCCTTAGCGCCGCCTAGGCCTTCGAATTGGCAGACGGTGGCGCAGGGGAAGCGCGGGGGCCGCTAGAGCGTTCCGCGTTTGCCGTTGGGTTACAGCCTCGTGCTCACATCGGTGAGCAGCTGGCTACGACGTTCAGGCGGCAACTTCGACGCGTCCACCACCTCCTCCGCCCGTCGAATCGCCCGAGAGTGTTGATCTAGGGCGAAGACTAGCCGGTGCGTCGACGGATACACTAGGTGTTCGCTTGTTCACTTACGGGTGCACGACGAGTGAAGTGGCTGTGTGCCCTCTGACGCTCCGTCGCTCGTACAGGCCTATGGACGTTCTCCTAGACAGCTAAGTGGACGAAAAACCATCTCGATTAGGATTAAGGGGTAGCTGACCAGCGGAAACCTAGGTAGCTTACTTGCATGACCCCCGCGCCACGCACGCACGCGTTCGTCTCGTTCGCGTTCACGACTTCAAGCCTGCTGCCTGAGGACTGGCTCATGCTCGGCGAAGCCATGAGCAAGTGCGAACACCTTGGCGGCGTCCCACTGAAGCCCCAGGCCGCTCAGGAGCTGGCGGCTATCTACCTCGCCCGAGGAGTCCAGGCAACCACAGCAATAGAGGGAAACACGCTCTCCGAAGAGCAGGTGAAAGAGATTGTCCAAAAGGGTTCCACTCAGGTTCCAGAATCGCGTGAATACCAGGAACGCGAGGTAAAGAATATCGCATTATGCTTGGAGGAAATAGATAACGCATTAGAGCGCGGCGAGCGTCTTCCTATTGATGTAGACAGGTTGTGTTACCTTAACGGAAAAATTCTCGAAGGAATCCCTGATAAGCCGGAGGTTATTCCCGGAAAGTTGCGGCAACACAACGTGGCAGCTGGCACATACCGAGCGCCTGATTGGCAGGACGTACCAGACCTCGCCAAGCAGCTCGTTAGCTGGCTAGAGGAACTACGCGGAACAGTCACCAAGAAATCGCGACGCGAAGAGCGCTTTATCAACGCAGTTCTCGCTGCAATCCTTGCACATCTCTATATTGCATGGGTCCACCCCTTTGGCAATGGCAACGGACGCCTCGCCAGACTCGTCGAAGTCCAAATACTTTCCGAGTCCGGCGTAATTCCGATCGTCACTACAAATCTGCTGTCAGACCACTACAACAAGACTCGTAACGCGTACTATTTGGCACTGGACGCAGCCCAGAAGGATGTGCGCAGCTTTATCACGTACGCACTACGCGGTTTTGTCGACGAGATTCGTGAACAGATCGGCCGAGTTCGAGCCGAAAATCTGGCAATTCACTGGGAGAGCTACGTCTTTGAGCGCTTTAGCCGTCTTCAGACCAGCCCTGCACGGGATCGACAGCGAGAAGTAGCGCTAAGAATGGTTCCCGAGAAGGTCTACACGCCGGAAGAAGTCACAGAAGCGACCATTCATCTCGCAAAGAAGTACGCCGTATGCGGCGAAAGAACGCCCGCTCGCGACATGAACCAGCTATGGAAAATGGGACTAGTCGAAAAAGTGGGCCGCCGCGAGTACCGAGTACTTCGCGAAAAGATCAAGGCATTCATTCCGCCCGTCGCGGACTAATCGACTCCAGAAGAGTGAGCCCTCGAAACCGGGGGCTTGAGCTGCGGGATTGCGGTCAAGGGCGTAAGAGCGCACGGAGTCACAGGGCCGTGCACCCTTACGCCCGCCGACCCGCCTACTATCCAGACACGCCGCACCTCATCCCGCCGCGTGGCCCGTCGACCGGCCGCTGATTTGGCGGCGACGAAGGCTCGCGTGGCCGAGGCCGGAGGTCAAACCGGCGACCTTCCGCTTTCAGGTCTCGGGCAGCTCGTTCACGGCAGTACGCCAAGCGCGTTGATGCAGGTCAGGAGGCACCACCGTACGGCCGTGAACCGACGCGGACCCTGACGACTGGAACCCAGTTTGGGCACCCACCGGCCCCCGCTCAGGGAACAGCGAACGCACGACGCAAGGCACGCATCACGCCACGCGACGGACGATAGAGTCGAGGACCATGGCCACACTCGTTGAGGACGCAGCACGCCTTGCGGAGCAACTCGTTAGCCCGCTCGGGCGCCGCTGGTCGCATGTGCAAGCCGTGGCAGCACGTGCATGCGAACTGACCGGTGCTGTGCAGCCCTACAGGGCAGAACACCTGGTAGTCGCGGCATGGCTTCACGACATCGGGTACTCCCCCGAGATCGGCCTGACAAAGTTCCATCCCCTCGACGGCGCGCGACACCTCCGGGACCTCGGTTGGCCGGCTGATATCGTGAACTTGGTGGCGCACCACTCCGGCGCTCGCTTCGAGGCAGGAGAGCGAGGGATGAGCGAGCAACTGGACGAATTCCCGTTCGCCGACAGCCCAGTATTGGATGCCTTGGTTATCGCGGATCCGCGAGATAGCGACGCATTAGCTGCACTCGCCCCTCCAAACCGCCCGGAGTCCCCTCTTCGATCGCACGCTGCTTGACAGCCTCTGCGGTCTCGTTGCCGACCAAGATGCGGAATTGCACGCCCACTGTGGCTTTCTCGCGGATCAGCGGGACCAAGTCGTTCTACTCGACCAGGAACGCACCAGAGAAGACCAGCACGTCCATGCGCTCCTGCACGCCGGCGGGACCAGCTCGCCGACCGGAAGGAAGCTGAGCTGGCCTGGCACCCGAACGACCTAGTGTTCACCACCAAGTACGGGCTGCCGATCGACCCCGGAACTTCAACCGGTCCTGGGACAACCGCGTCGCACGCTCCGGGGTCCGGAAGATCACTGTGCACGATGGCCGGCGGTCCTGCGGGACGCTCCTGGTAGACCTTGACGTGCACCCCCGGGTGATCATGCGCATCCTGCGGCACGCTCAGTTCTCGATGACGATGGAGATCTACTCGCAGGCGTCCTCGAAGAAGACGCGGGACGCGCTCAAGCGCCTTGGCGAGAGCCTCGATGAGTAGCGCCACTGCTGTACTTCGCTGCTATCACGGCGACGAAAAAGGCCGTCCACTCTACTGTGGACGGCCTTTGACGTGCCGTGGAGCTGAGGGGAATCGAACCCCTGACCTTCTCGATGCGAACGAGACGCGCTACCAACTGCGCTACAGCCCCTTGGTTGTGCTCGTAAAGCTTAGCAGTGCCCTACGAGCACATCACGCGGGGGGTCACTCGCCTACCGCGCGTCGATACGGGCCGGTCCCGGGCTCGTCGAGCTCCTCGAAGGCCGGGTCCTCGTCGTCCAGGTCGACGACGACCGCGCTGCGGCGGATGCGGGATGTCGGCGACGGGCGGCGCTCGACGACCTCGCGGCGGGCCGGCTCGACGACCTCCACGTGATCGGCGTCCTCGGCTTCTTCCTCGGCGTCGAAGTCCTCAACAGAGGACCGGGGTGCCGGTGCCGGACCCGACGGGTGACGCGGCGCGCGGGTGCTGTTGAACCGCGCGAGACGGCGCTGGCGGATCTCCTCCTCGATGCGCACCTGGCGGCGCAGGTAGACGAGGTAGCCGACCAGCACGACGTCGGCGAGGCCGTGGCCCCACCACACGAGCGGGACGAGGAAGCCGGCGACGACGGCCGTGGCCACCGCGACGACGAGCAGGATGACGACGACGCGCTGCCGGAAGCTGTACTTCGCGCGGGCCGCGATCTCCGCGGCTTCGGGGTCGAAGCCGCCTCGGCCCGGCCGGTAGCCGGGGCGGTCGCGTTCGGCCCGCCGTTCGGCGCGGGTCGGCTGCGGGAGTGGATCCGGCTCCTCTTCGTCGTCGAGGTCGTCCTCGAGTTCGAGGTCCGCCTCCAGCTCCGCGAGGTCGTCCTCGACCGAGGGCCGGGACTTCACGGGATTGTCGGACATGGCGAATTCCTCCCGGTCTTCGTTGCGTCCACCACCACTGCGCACGACCCTGGCCGCCAACGCGGAGTCAGCGGTCCTCGCGACCTGCTGCCGCCGACGCGCGACCATGGGCACGAGTACGACGAGCCATGCCGCGGCGAGCGCGACGATGATCACGGAGCTGGGCATCCCCCGTCACCTCCCCCGAATCCTTCACCTGAAATCACGCTAGTCACAGGAGTAACAGATCGGACGGAGGCTCGCCGGGTTGGATCACGGAAATGCCTCACCGGATTAGGTGAATCTCACAGCATGTGGTAACGCGCTCGCAGCCCCGGGCGGGTAATCACCGTCAGGCGTAGTCGGCGCGACCCGCCGCGACCAGCCGCGACACCAGCCCGGCGCCGGTCTCCTCGCGCGTGACCGCGAAGCAGTAGTGGTCCCGCCAGGCGCCGGCGACGTCGAGGTAGCGCTCGAACAGCCCCTCCTGCCGGTATCCCGCCTTGGTGAGAACCCGCAGGCTGGCGGCGTTCTCGGGCCGCACGGTGGCCTCCAGCCGGTGCAGCCCGGCCGAGACGAAGGCGTGGTCGGTGACCAGGGCGACAGCGGCTGTGGCGACCCCGCCGCGCACGACGTCGGACGAGACCCAGTAGCCGATCCAGGCGGACCGCAGTGACCCCCGGACGACGTTGCCGACCGTGATCTGGCCGGCGAGCCGGCCGTCGAGGGTGATCGTGAACGGCAGGCAGAGCCCGCGCCGCGCGAGCGACCGCAGCGCCGCCCACTGCGACGGCCACGACCAGAACGCGTTGCGCTCGGGCCACGGCCCGATGCCGGTCGGCTCCCACATCTCGAGGTGCGCGCGGTCCCGGAGCCGGATCCGGCTCCACTCGCCGGCGTCGCGCAGCCGGACCGGCCGGATCGCGACCTCCCCCGCGGGCACCCGCAGCGGGCCGAGACGCGCCGGCCAGCCCGGGTGCCTGCTCTCGACCGGGTAGGAGACGCCCGACACGGAGTTCATCAGGCCCGTTGCGCCAGGAAGGTGACCTGCACCTGCTCGCCCGCGGCGACCTCGGTCATCTCCTCCGGCACGTTGATCAGGCAGTTCGCCTCGGCCAGCGACGCGAGCAGGTGCGCCCCGGACTGGCCGAGCGGGTGGACCAGGTACTCGCCGTTGGCCTCGTCGCGCAGGAGCTGCCCGCGCAGGAAGCCGCGACGGCCCTCGGTCGACGTGATCGGCGAAAGCAGCCGCGCGCCGACGATCCGCCGGTGCGGGTTGCGCGTGCCGCGAGCGGCCCGGATGAGCGGCCGCACGAGCACCTCGAACACCACCAGCGCGCTCATCGGGTTGCCCGGGAGCAGGAACGTCGGCACCGAGTCGGGCCCGAGCCTGCCGAACCCCTGCACGGAGCCGGGGTGCATCGCGACGCGCGTCGAGTCGATCCGGCCGAGGTCGGACAGCGCCGAGTGGACCTCGTCGCCGGTGCTGCCCCCGGCACCACCGGCGACCACCACGATCTCCGACATCAGCAGCCGGCCTTCGACGATCTCGCGCAGCCGCTTGGGCTCGCTCGACACGATGCCGACCCGGCTGACCTCGGCGCCCGCGTCCCGCGCGGCCGCGGCCAGGGCGTAGGAGTTCACGTCGTAGACCTGCCCGACCGACGGCGTCCGGTCGATGTCGACCAGCTCGTCGCCGACCGACACGATCGAGACCCGCGGCCGCGGGTAGACCAGCACCTTCGCGCGGCCGACCGCGGCGAGCAGGCCGACCTGGGCCGACCCGATCGTGTCACCGCTGCGGACCGCGACGTCGCCGATCTGGACGTCCTCGCCGGCCCGGCGCACGTACCCCGCCGAGGGCACCGAGCGGTGCACGGTGACCTTGGCCTGGTGCCCGTCGGTGTAGGCGAGCGGCACGACGGCGTCGGCCAGCGTCGGCAGCGGCGCGCCGGTGTCGACGCGCACGGCCTGGCCCGGCTGGAGGCGCCGCGGCTGGCGCGAGCCCGCCGCGATCTCGCCGACCACCGGCAGCTGTACCTCCTCCTGCCCGGCCGCACGCACGTCGACGCTGCGCACCGCGTACCCGTCGACCGCCGCCTGGTCGAACCCGGGCAGCGCGTGCTCGGCGACCACCTCCTCGGCGCAGAGCAGGCCCTGGGCCTCGGAGATCGCCACCCGCACCGGCCGGGGCCGGACGGCGGCGTCCAGCGTCATCGCGATCTGGGCGTCGACCGAGCGGAACTCGGCCTCCTCCTCGGCCACCTCGGGCCGCGCCTCGTCGAGGGATTCCGTCATGGGCGATCTGTCCCGATCCGTTCCGTCAACCACGCCCGTAAAGATGGACCGTACTCGGGCGTTTCAAGCGCGAAATCGACCGCGGCGCGCAGGAAACCACCCGGATTCCCCAGGTCGTGGCGTCCGCCGCGGTGCACGACGATGTGCACGGGGTGTCCTTCGGTGATCAGCAGCGCGACCGCGTCGGTCAGCTGGAGCTCGCCGCCGGAGCCCGGGGTGATGCGCTTCAGCGCGTCGAAGATCGCCCGGTCCAGCAGGTAACGGCCCGCCGCGGCGTACGTCGACGGCGCGTCCTCCGGCTTCGGCTTCTCGACCATGCCGTGCACCTGCTTGACGTCTTCGTCATCGGTGTCGGTGACGTCGAAGACGCCGTATGGCGAGATCTCGGCCTTCGGGATGTCGAACGCGCAGAGCACGCTGCCGCCGTGCTTGGCCCGCACCTCGCTCATCCGCTCGAGCACGCCGGTCGGCAGCACGATGTCGTCCGGCAGCAGCACGGCGACGGCCTCGTCCTCGGGCGTCAGGTTCGGCTCGGCCTGCGCGACGGCGTGGCCGAGGCCGAGCGCCTGCTCCTGGATGGCGGTCTCGACGGACAGCAGCGCGGGGGCGCGGCGGACCTTCTCCAGCAGCTCGGTCTTGCCCTTGGCCTCGAGGTTCGCCTCCAGCTCGGGCTGGGTCTCGAAGTACTTGACGACGGCTTCCTTGCCCGGCGAGGTCACGATGACCAGGCGTTCCGCCCCGGCGGCGGCCGCCTCGGCCGCGACCAGCTCGATCCCCGGTGTGTCCACCACGGGCAGCAGTTCCTTGGGCACGGCCTTCGTCGCCGGGAGGAAGCGAGTACCGAGCCCGGCTGCAGGCACGATGGCGGTTCTGAACGTCTTGGAGGTTGCGGCGCCCGTCATGGGCGCAAAGCCTAACGTGAGGCCATGCATGCGCTGGGCAATGAGCACCTGAGCAAGGCGGAGTGGCGTACCCGGCTGACCCGCGCGCGGGCGGAACAGACCCCCGAATCGCACGCCCAGGAGGCGTCCGCGCTGGTCAGCGCCGTGTTGAAGGTCACAGCCACGACCGTGTGCGCCTACCTGCCCTTCGGCACCGAACCGGGCACGACGGCGCTCGCCGACGCGCTGGCCGCCGGCGGGGCCCGGGTCCTGCTGCCGGTCATCCGGCCGGAACCGGGTCCGCTCGACTGGGCCGAGTACACCGGCGAGGCCGATCTCCGGCCCGGCCGGCTGCGCGGCATCCTCGAGCCGACCGGAAAGCGCCTGGGTATCGAGGCCGTGGGCGCGGCCGAGGTGATCCTGGTGCCCGCGCTGGCCGTCGACCGCCAGGGTGTCCGCCTCGGCCGGGGTGCCGGCCACTACGATCGCTCGCTGGTGTTCGCCGCGGCCGGCGCGGACCTGCTCGCCGTCGTCCGCGACGAAGAGCTGGTCGACCGGCTGCCCGGGCAACCTCACGACGTGCGGATGAGCGGCGCCTTGACTCCTGGTCGAGGCGTGCTCGAGCTGCCGATGTGAGCAACGCGGAATTGCTTTCGGGGAATGCTTTCAAGCACAATCTAGTTGGCACTCTTGTCGGATGAGTGCCAGCAAAGGAGCCCTCAGTGCCTACGTACCAGTACGCCTGCAAAGAATGCGACCACCGGTTCGAAGCCGTGCAGTCGTTCTCGGACCCCAGCCTGACGGTCTGCCCGCAGTGCTCCGGCCCGCTCCGCAAGGTCTTCAGCTCGGTCGGCGTCGTCTTCAAGGGCAGCGGTTTCTACCGCACGGACTCGCGTGAGGCGAGCAAGTCGAGCACCACGGCGGCCCCGGCGAAGAGCGAGACCAAGTCCGAGTCGAAGTCGGAGACCAAGTCGGAGTCGAAGCCCAAGTCCGACTCGGGCGCGGCATCCTCCTCCTCGGGTACGACGAAAACCGCCGCCGCGGCTTCCTGAGCCCGGAGTTATTCACAGCACCCCAGTTGTCCACAGGCTGCGGACGAGGCCCTTCCGGCGGCCCGTCCGCTGCTCCTAACGTCGATCTTGTGCGGCACGTGGCCGCACTCGATCCGACCGAGGGGGACCTGTGGACGTCTTGGCGAAGCTCCGCACACTCGATCTCACCCGGCTGCTGGGCCGGCGAACACGGCTGCTCCGCCGTTGGCTCGCCGTCGGCCTGGTCCTGACCGGGGCACTGCTGGTCGCGCACCCCGGCTCCGCACGCGGCGCACCGACGACCCCGACCGTCGTCGCGGCCCGCGACCTTCCCTCCGGCGCCACGCTCCGCGCGTCCGACGTCCGGCTCACCGAGCTCCCCGGCGACGCACGCCCGTCGGGTGCGCTGATCTCCCTCGACGCCGTCGAAGGACGGTTGCTCGCGGGCGCTGTCCGCGCCGGTGAACCGCTGACCGACGTCCGGCTGGCGACGACCATCCCCGCGTCGGGTGATCCCGCGACGGCGACCGTGCCGGTCCGGCTGGCCGATTCGGCTGTCGCCGATCTGCTGCGGCCCGGACAGCGCGTCGACGTCGTGGCCGCGCCGGAGCCGGGAGCGTCCGCCTCCGTGCTGGCCAGTGGCGCGATGGTGGTGACGATCGGGTCGCCGGACCCGGCCGGGGCGCGTCCAATGGCCGGTCCGGCCAAGGGACCACTCGTTCTGCTGAGGCTCCCCGAGGCGATCGCGACGCGGGTGGCGGCGATTTCACTGGACCGTCCGGTAACGGTTACTCTCCGCTAGCCCGCGCCCGCCGAGACGGGCGACGGCATCCCCCGGCAGGCTTCGGGGCGGTGGAGCAACCGTCCCCGTTCGTGAGGAGAACAAGTGCTCAAGGGTTTCAAGGACTTCCTGATGCGCGGCAACGTCGTCGACCTCGCCGTCGCGGTGGTCATCGGCTCGGCGTTCACGGCCATCGTCACGGCGTTCACCACCGGCCTCATCAAGCCGCTGATCAGCACGATCGGCGGCACGGACGCCGCGCAGGGCCTCGGCTACCAGATCTTCGACAACAACAAGGCCACGTTCCTGGACTTCGGCAGCGTGATCAACGCGGCGATCAACTTCGTGCTGGTCGCGGCGGTCGTCTACTTCGTGATCGTGCTGCCGGTGAAGCACGTGCAGGAGCGGCGCAAGCGCGGCCAGGAGCCGGGCCCCTCGGAGCCGACCGACGTCGAGCTGCTCATCGAGATCCGCGACCTGCTGCGTGCGCAGGCCCAGGGCGGCAACCACCGCCGCGACTGACGGCTCAGCGGTCGTGGTGCGGCGGCCGGTTCTCCCGGTACCAGTCGTCCGGGAGGCCGGTGCGCCGGTCGGGGTCACACTCGTCCGAGGTGGTCTCGGGCAGCACGTCCCCGAAGATCTCGTCGACCCGGCGGCGCCGCTCGCTGCTGGTCTGGGGGTCGCGTTCAGTGCCCGGCATGCCCCCAGTGTCCCACGAGGCGTTCCTTGACAACTCAAGAGCGAAGTTCAGGCCTTGGTGGGGATCACCAGCTCGTCGGGACACGGGCACAGCGCCTCGGCAAGCAGCTCCTCGTTGGCGCCGCCGCCAGAGAGGTGGGCGATGTTGATCAGCGTCACGCCCAGCTCGACGGGCAACCACGATCGCCTGTTCGCGCGTCGCCCCGGGCTCCGTCGGCAGGTACATCGCCCCGAAGCCGAGCCGGCGCACGCGCAGGTCCCGCCGATGTGAAAGTCCACGATCACCATTTCGGCGACGCCGAGGGAGTTACACCTCTTCGAGGCCCGAAAGCTCGTCGATCACGTGCGGCACCAGCGAGGTCAGGGTCGCCATGCCGTCCCGCACCGCGGAGCGCGAGCCGGCGAGGTTGACCACGAGCGTGCTGCCGGAAACGCCCGCGAGCCCGCGGGAGATCCCGGCGTCGACGGCGCCGGCGGCCAGGCCGGACGCGCGGATCGCCTCGCTGATGCCCGGGATCGGGCGGTCGAGCACACCGGCGGTGGCGTCGGGGGTGTTGTCACGCGGCAGCACACCGGTGCCGCCGACCGTGATCACCAGGTCGGCACCGCCGATCACGGCGGTGTTGAGCGCATTGCGGATCCCCACGGTCTCGGCCTCGACGACCACCACGCCGTCGACGATGAAGCCCGCTTCTTCGAGCAGCTCGGTGACCAGCGGTCCCGTGGCGTCCTCGTGCTCGCCGTGCGCCACGCGATCGTCCACGATGACCACGAGGGCCCGGCCCAGCCGTTGTGCACTCCGTTCCATGCGCCCACCGTAGTCGGTTTCGGCGGTCCGCCGCCGGGAGGTGCCCGGTGAGTTCTGACGATTCCGTGACGTGACCGCGCTCGTCGCGACGGCACCCGGCGCGCGCACCTAGCGTGTCCGTTGTGCGCGTACTGGTCACCGGCGGAGCCGGGTTCATCGGGTCCCACATCGCCGATCGGCTGGCCGATGCGGGCGACGACGTCGTGGTGCTCGACAACCTGCTCCCGACGGCGCACGGCTCCCGCACGCCACCGGCCTACACGCGGCGGCACCGGTTCCTGCGCGGCGACGTCACCGACACCGAGATCGTCGCGGAGCTGCTGGACGGCGTCGACGCGGTGTGCCATCAAGCGGCCGTCGTCGGGCACGGCGTCGACCCGTCGGACGCGCCGTCGTACGCCCTGCACAACGACTACGGTACGGCGGTGCTGCTGGCCGGGATGCACGCGGCCGGGGTGCGGAAGCTGGTGCTGGCGTCGTCGATGGTCGTCTACGGCGAAGGCCGGTACTCGTGCCCGGACCACGGTGTCGTCCCGCCGTCGCCGCGGCGGGCGTCCGATGTGGACGCCGGCCGGTTCGAGCCGCGCTGCCCGGTCTGCGGTACCGAGCTGGCGTGGCAGCTGGTGCCCGAGGACGCGCCGTTGAACCCGCGCAGCACGTACGCGGCGACGAAGCTGGCGCAGGAGCACTTGGCCGGCGCGTGGGCGCGCCAGACCGGCGGCAGCGTCTGGGCGATGCGCTACCACAACGTCTACGGGCCGCGGATGCCCCAGAACACCCCGTACGCCGGGGTCGCGTCCCTGTTCCGGTCGGCGCTGGTCCGCGGCGAAGCACCCCGGGTGCTGGAGGACGGCCGTCAGCAGCGCGACTTCGTGCACGTCGACGACGTCGCGCGGGCGAACGTGCTCGCCTTGGGCGCCGACGGCCCGGAGGGCGACATCACCCCGGTCAACGTCTGCTCGGGCATCCCGCACACGGTCGGCGAGCTGGCCGAGGAGCTGGCGCGGGCGTGCGACGGCCCGGCACCGCGGGTCGTCGGCGGCGCGCGGACCGCGGACGTCCGGCACGTCGTCGCCGACCCCGCGCGGGCCCGGGAGCTGCTCGGGTTCACCGCGGAGGTCGGGTTCGCCGCCGGCATCGACGGCTTCGCGACGGCGGAACTGCGGGACCCGGTTTCGGCCTGACGGGAATGGTCCGGCGACCGCCGAACTTGTCCCTGTCATGCAGCGGATCACCGTGGGCGACTACACGATCGAAGCTCTGACCGACGGCCTGTGCCGGATCCCGGTCCCGTTCTTCCCCGGACTGGACCCGGACGAGCACCCGGGCGTCCTCGACCCGGACGGCACCGTGCACCTGCCGATCGGCGCGTTCCTGGTCCGCGGCCAGGGCCGCACGATCCTCGTCGACACCGGGTTCGGCCCACGCGAGACCGGCTTCCCGCACGGCGTCACGCCGGCCATCGGCGACCCGGCACCGCCGATGGGCGAAGGCGGCGACCTCCTGGCCGCACTGGCCAAGGCGGGCGCGGGACCCGAGGACGTCGACACGGTGTTCGTCACGCACCTGCACTCGGACCACGTGGGCGGGCTGGCGCCGGAAGGCACGCCGGCGTTCGCCCGCGCGCGGATCGTCCACGGCGCGGCGGACTGGCACCCGATGGTCGAACGGCTGAGCCACGACGACTGGAGCCGGGTCGGGCTGGAAGCGGTGCGCGCGGCCGGGAACGTCGAGGCGATCCACGGCGAAGCCGTCCCGCTGGCCCCGGGCATCACCGCACGGCACGCGCCGGGCCACACCCCCGGGCACTACGTCCTCGACGTCGAGGCGGACGACGAGCGGCTGATCCTGCTCGGCGACGTCATCCACACGCCGGTGCAGCTGCGTGACGACCGGGTCCACTTCATCGCCGACCACGACCCGGCCGAAGCAGCGCGCACCCGGCAACGCTGGCTGGACGAGGCCGAGCGCACGTCTGCGGTGATCGCGCCGGCGCACTTCCCCGGCCTGGAGTTCCTCCGCCTCGGCCCGGGGCGGACCCCGGTCGCCGTCTAAGGCTCCATCTCGCAGACGCGGTAACCGTCTTGGTACTGGCGGACTTCCACGTGCTGACTCGCCGTCTCGCGGCCGCGGGCGGTCTGCGCGGAGCCGGTCATCGTGGTGGCGAACACGTGGTCGCCGGACGTGTCGACGACGACGGATGCGACGTCGACAGGGTGACCGCGCATCGACCCGGTGATCTCCCGCTGCCGGTCCGGGCTCTGCGCGAGGAGGTTGCTCGTCGCGGTGTACAGGCCACCGCACGACTTGCCGAGCATTCCCCGCAGGTCGCCGTTGTTGCGCAAAGCCACGTAGTCGCGCACGGTCCTTTCGACCGCGCCGGGTCCCGGCGCCGCCTGCGCACCGCACGCGGCGAGCACGAGCAGGGCCGGGACCCAGCACAGCGTCCGGATCACGACCAGTCGACGATCGCGCCGAGCACGTTGATCGACTGGAACTTGATCGACTTCATGGCCAGCGAGTTCCCCCACGGCAGCGGGCCGCTGTCCCCGCGCGTCCCGGCGCCGAACTCGGTCCACTTCTCCGGGCCCGGGTTGCTGCCCGCCGCGGTGGTGTAGTGCTTGGCGGAGGCGTGGATCGGGCTCGCGTCGGAGCGCGAGGTGTAGCTGTAGCTGATCTTCAGGCCGGGCGAACCGGCCAGCCCGCAGCTCGAGTTCGAGACCGCGCCCCAGCCACCACCGGGCGGCGCGTAGCCGGTGCCACCACAGCCGGCGGCGGTAGGCGGGACAAAGGCGGGTGCAGCCGCCTCCGCGACCCCCGCACTGGACAAGGCCAAGAACGTGCAGAGGGCGAGCCCGGTCAACGTCCGTTTCATGGTTCCTCCCTGGTCAGAGTGATCCAGCCTCTGACCGGAAGGTGACCAGCCGCGGCGGCCGGGACTCGGATCGAGCGGAACTCCCACCGATGTGGGTGTCACCCGGATCTACGACATCGCGAGAGGCAAACGAACCTCGAACCGGCAGCCGGGGCCGTGGTTGTGCACGCCGATCTTCCCGCGGTGCGCCTCGACCAGGCCCTTGGCGATGGCCAGGCCGAGCCCGCCGCCGGTGGTCGTCCCGCTGCGCTCGGGTGTGCGGGCCTGGGTCCCGCGGAAGGCCACGTCGAAGACCCGGCCGATCTCGTCGTCCGGGATGCCGCCGCAGGAGTCGTCAACGGCCAGCAGGGCCTCGTCACCGTCGACGCCGATCTGGACCGCGACCGTCCCGTCCGGCGGGGTGTGGCGGATCGCGTTGGACACCAGGTTCCGCACGATCCGGGCCAGTTCCGGGTCGCTGCCGGAGACGATCGGCCAGCTCTCGGCGTTGGCGAGCACCCGCACCCGCTTCCGCTCCGCGACCGGGCTCTGGGCGGCGACGGCGTCGCTGACGACGTCCCGCAGCGGCACTGCGGACATGGTCAGCTCGAGGGCGCCCGCGGTGATCCGCGAAAGCTCGAACAGGTCGCCGACCATCCCGGACAGCCGGGTGGTCTCACCGCTGATCCGCTGGGCGTAGTCGGCGACCTCGTCGCGTTCGGAGACGACGCCGTCGGCGAGGGCCTCCGCCATCGCCTGGATGCCGGCCAGCGGGCTGCGCAGGTCGTGGCTGATCCAGGCGACCAGCTCGCGCCGTGACGCCTCGGCCGCACGTTCGCGGTCCCGCGCTTCCCGCTCCCACACACTGCGGCGCGCGATGGCCCGGCCGAGGATGATCGCGGCGGGCACGGTGACCACCCCGACGAGCAGGCAGACCAGCAGCATCGTGGTCAGCGCCGGGGTGAACATGAACCCGCTGACACCCAGCACGCCGACCAGGGTCGCCAGCACCGGGATCAGCACCAGCACGGTCAGCGTGGTGGCCAGGGAACCGCGGCGCAGCACGTAGAGCACCACGCCACCCAGCACGGCCACCGGGAGCGCGAACAGCAGCGCCAGCGGCAGGATGTGCCAGAGGTGCGTGAGGATGTCGGCGAAGGGTTCACCGGATTCGATCACGGTTGCTCCCGGTCGTAGCGGTAGCCGACGCCCCACACGGTCGCGACCCGGGTCGGCTTGGCCGGTTCGCGCTCGATCTTCTCGCGCAACCGTCGCACGTGGACGGTCACAGTGGACTGATCACCGAAGTCCCAGCCCCAGACCTTCTCCAGCAGGTCCGCCCGCGAGTAGGCGACGCCGGGGTGGCCGAGGAAGAACGCCAGCAGGTCGAACTCCCGGGTGGTGAGCGGGAGTTCACGGCCGCCGAGGGTCGCGGTGCGGGCGGTCATCTGCAGCCGCAGGGCGCCGTCCACGAGCTCCGCGGCCACGGGCTGCGGCCGGGGCATCCGCGCGCGGCGCAGCACGGACGCCACGCGGAGAGCGAGTTCCTTGGGGCTGAAGGGTTTTGTCACGTAGTCGTCGGCGCCGAGCTGGAGTCCGGCGATCCGGTTCTCCTCCTCGCCGAGCGCGGTGAGCATGACGATCGGCACCTGGCTGACCTGGCGCAGCCGCTTGCACACCTCGAGGCCGTTGATCCCGGGCATCATGACGTCGAGGACGACCAGGTCGGGCTCGTGGGTGGCGAACTTCGCCAGGCCCTCGGCGCCGTCGCCGGCCATGTCGACGGTGAACCCGGCCACCTCGAGGTAGCGGCGCACGACGTCGCGCACGGTCTCGTCGTCGTCGACCACGAGCACACGCCCGGCCTGATCGTTCATCACGTCTCCCTCACCAGCTCGTCAGCAGCAGATGGTTGACCGCCAGCGCGGTCGCCCCCTGCGCGGCCAGCCACCACCGGCGGCCCGGCCGGGGCAGCAACGCCGTCATCGGCAGCAGCCACACCCCGAACGGTAACCAGATCCGCTCGACCTCGGCCTTCGACAGCCCGGAAACGTCGGCGAACAGGATGGTGACCAGCGCGGCGACCCCGATGAGCACCGCCGGCTCGGCGAACAGCGCCTTCCGCGGCTTCGGCAGGAACGACACCCCGCGGCGGGCGGCCGCGACCACGGCGGGGCCGGCGGCGATCGCGACCGCGGCCAGGTCGGCCCACACCCAGTAGGAGTACGGCCGCAGCGTCGCGATGCCCTGGTAGTACCGCTCGACGACCAGGTGGTAGCCCTCGAGCCACCAGAAGCCGGCCAGCGCGAAGGCGGCTACAACGGCGAGCGCGCCGACGACGGCGAGCGCGGCGGCGCGCCACCGGCGGCCGAGCACGGCGACGGCCAGCGCGACCAGGCCGAGCAGGACCAGGCCGTAGGACAGGAAGATGCCGAAGCCGAGCAGCAGCCCGGCGGCGAGGCCGGCCGGGACCGCGTACCGCCGTCCGCGCGTGAACCCGGTGGCGGACAGCGCGAGCAGCGCGATGCCGGTGGCGGTCACGCCGGCGAACAGGCCGTCCGCCGAGACGCCGATCCACACCGCGCCCGGCGACAGGACGGCGAAGGGCAGCACCACGCGGGCCGCGTCGTGGCGGCCCAGCAGGGCGATCGTGGCGGGCACGGCCACCGCGACCAGGCTGCCGACGAGCACCACGGCCGTCGACGCCCAGGCGCCGCCGTGGAGGCCGAGGCGGTCCAGCCAGACGAACACGAGCGTCGCGCCCGGCGGGTGGCCGGAGACGTGGGTCGTCCAGGAATCCGGCTGGAAGTCGAGGATCCGGGAGGAGAACTCGCGCAGCATCCGCGGGACGTCGGTGATGCCGGGCACCTCGTGGAGGTACTCCTGCAGCGTGGTGAGCCGCCCGGTGAAGCCGCGGGTCCAGCCGTCAACCATGGCGAGCGAGAGGATCCAGGCGAGCGAGGCCAGGTACCCCGCGGCGAGCGCGCGTCGCCACGGCAAACGAGCGGCCAGCGTCGGTCCCCAGAGCACCACCGCGGCCGCGATCACGACGGCGAAGACCGTGCCCGGTCCGACGTGCGGCAGCGGCAACGCGAACAACGGTGGCGCGGACGCGTAAATGACCACGCCGGAGTTCGGGCGGTTGTAATAGAGGCCGACCGCGGCGGCCGCGGCGACGAGCACCACGGCCGCCGCGACGGCGAGGAGATCGGCCCGGCGGGCGCGGCGCTCGGGTCGATCGGGTGCCGGGTCTCCGGGTTCGCGGGCAGGCGGCTCGGCGAGCCTGGCTGCCGAATTCGGCTCGCTCATCGCCGTCCACCTTAGGGCCGGTTGCCGGGTTTCACGGCCTGGTGACGGCAGCCGTAACGAGCCGGTAAGAACTCGTCACCCTGTTGGTCATTGTCATGATTTGGTAAGCGGCACAACGCTTTCCCACTGTCCACGGTAGACCTACGGTCAGCGGCGTGACTGACTTGGATGTGGACGCGGTCCTCCCCTGCCTCGACGAGGCGGGCGCCCTGCCCGGTGTGCTCGCGGCGCTGCCGCCGGGTTACCGCGCGATCGTGGTCGACAACGGTTCCGCCGACGGCTCACCCGAAGTGGCCGCCGCGCTCGGCGCGAAGGTGATCCACGAGCCGCGTCGCGGGTACGGCGCCGCCGTGCACGCCGGCCTGGAGGCCGCGACCGCGGACATCGTGTGTTTCGCCGACGCCGACGGCTCCCTGGACCTGGCCGACCTGCCGCGGCTGGTGGCCGCGGTCGTGGACGGCGCCGACCTGGCCGTCGGACGCCGGGTGCCGACCGGGCCCGGGGTCTGGCCGTGGCACGCGCGGGCGGGCAATGTCGTGCTGTCCCTGTTGCTGCGCACCCGCGGACTGCCGGTGCGGGATATCGCGCCGCTGCGCGCCGCGGACCGGCGGGCGCTGCTCGGGCTCGGCGTCACGGATCGCGCGTTCGGTTATCCCCTCGAGCTGCTGATCAAGGCTCAGCGCGCCGGGTGGCGGGTCCGCGAGTTCGACGTCCGTTACGGCGAGCGGGCCAAGGGGACGAGGTCGAAGGTGTCCGGGTCGGTGCGGGGCACGCTGCGCGCGGTCCGCGACTTCGGGCGGGTGCTGGCGCGATGACGGCCCGGTTCGTCCTGCTGGTCGTGGCCAAGGCACCGGTACCGGGATTCGCCAAGACCCGGCTCTGCCCGCCCGCGACCCCGGCTCAGGCGGCAGAAATCGCCGCGGCCGCCCTGCTCGACACCCTCGACGCCGTCTGCGCGGTGCCCGGCGCCGCGCCGGTCGTCGCGATGACGGGCGACCTCGACGCCGCCACGAGGGGTGCCGAAATCGGCCTCGCACTGCGCCGTGCGACCGTGATCCCGCAACGCGGCTGGGACTTCGGCACCCGGCTGGCGAACGCGCATGCGGACTCGGCGGCCGTGCACGCGGGATTGCCGATCCTCCAGATCGGCATGGACACCCCGCAGGTCACGCCGGAGTCGCTGGCCACGACGATCGCGCCGATCGTGCGGCACGGCCACGACTCGGTGCTCGGCCCGGCCGCGGACGGCGGCTGGTGGGCCCTCGGGCTCGCCGACCCGCGCCGGGCCCAGGTCCTCGCGGGCGTCCCGATGTCCCGCGACGACACCGGCGCGCGCACGCTGCGCGCTCTGATCGCCTGCGGGTTGGAGCCCTCGCAGGCAGCACAACTGTCCGATGTGGACACCATGGCCGACGCCCGCGGGGTGGTGCTCGAATGCCCGGGCGGCCGGTTCGCCCGCGCCGTCGCGGCGGTCCGCGGCCGGGCGGTGGCGTGATGACGGCGCCGGCGAGCACCGGGAACGAGTTCGACCACGGCCTGCTCGGCCACCACTGCTGGCTCGAACTGCCGAACGGCGAGCGGATCGAACTGCCGGTCGAGCGCTGGGCCCAGGCGTCCGACGGCGACGACGTGCTGCTCGACGCCTGTACCGGCCCGACCCTCGACATCGGCTGCGGCCCGGGCCGGCTCACCGCCGCGCTGGCCGAACGCGGCGTCGTCGCGCTGGGCGTCGACAGCTCTCGCACGGCGGTCCGGCTGACCCGCCGCCGCGGCGGGAGTGCGTTGCACCGCAACGTCTTCGACCACGTGCCCGGCGAAGGCCGTTGGCAGCACGTCCTGCTGGCCGACGGCAACATCGGCATCGGCGGTGACCCCACGACGTTGCTGCGTCGGGCGGCCGAACTGATCGCCGCGGACGGCGACGTCCTGGTCGAGCTGGACCCGCCCGGCGGCGGCCTGCGGCACGAGCGCGTCCGGCTGCGGCCCGGCCACGCGGACGTCGCGTGGTTCACCTGGGCCTGGGTCGGCGCGGACGCCGTCGCCGAGGTCGCGAACCGGGCCGGGCTGCACGTCGACCGCACCATCCGCCACGGCCACCGCTGGTTCGCCCGGTTGGAGAAACCGTGAAACTGCCGATCCCCGACGAGAAACAGTTCAAGGCGGCGGCCCACAACGAGCGCGTGACGTCGAAGATCGGGCTGGCGCTGGCGGTCACGTTCACGACCTGTTTCGTGACGGGCCTGATCAGCCACCTGATCCAGCACCCGCCGGAGTGGTTCTTCTGGCCGAGCCGCCCGGCCGGGCTCTACCGGGTCACGCAGGGGCTGCACGTGGTCTCCGGAGTGGCGTCGATCCCGTTGCTGCTGGCGAAACTGTGGAGCGTCTACCCGAAGCTGTTCGGCCGGCCGTTGGTCCGCTCGCTGCCGCACGCCCTGGAACGCCTGTCGATCCTGGTGCTGTCGGGCTCGGCGTTCTTCGAGCTGACGACCGGGCTGCTGAACGTCGCGCAGAACTACCCGTGGACGTTCTACTTCCCGCAGGTCCACTACGCGGTCGCGTGGCTGGCGATCGGCTCGATCCTGGTGCACGTCGCGGTCAAGCTGCCCGTCATCCGCCGCGCGCTGAGCCGGATCAACGGCGAAGAGCCTTCGACCACAGGACTGTCGCGGCGCGCCTTCCTGCGCACCACGGGGCTGGCGACCGGTGTCGCGGTGGTCGCCACGGCCGGGGCCACGGTTCCGTTCCTGCGCGGCGTTTCCGGGCTCGCGTGGAAGACGAGCAAGGGCACGCAGGGCCTGCCGGTGAACCGCACCGCGGTGGCCGCGGGTGTCACGCAGACCGCGCGAGCGGCGACCTGGCGTCTCTCGGTGGTGACCCCGCGCGGCACCACGGCGTTCTCGCTCGACGAGCTGCGCGCCCTCCCGCAGACCACCGCCGAGCTGCCGATCGCGTGCGTCGAGGGCTGGAGCCAGTCGGCGACCTGGCGCGGGATCTCCCTGCCGACACTGTTGAAAGCCACCGGCTCACAACCGGGCACGGCGGTGCGAGTGTCCTCTTTGGAGCGTGCCGGGCTGTACGGCGTCAGCGTGCTCCCGGGCGAGCACACCGCCGACGACCTGACGCTGCTCGCACTGGAACTGAACGGCGAAGTCCTCGACATCGACCACGGCTTCCCCTGTCGGATCATCGCGCCGAACCGGCCCGGAGTGCTGCAGACGAAGTGGGTCACCAAACTGGAGGCGCTGTGAAGACCGCCCGTGCACTCCTCGCTCTACCCGGGCTAGCAGCCCTTGCGTGGGGCGCGGTCCTGTTCGCCGAATACGCGCTGCCGTTGCGCCCAGACGTGTTCGGCACCGTCGGCTGGCTGGTGGGCGGCCCGATCCTCAACGATGCTCTAATCGCCCCACTAACAGCCCTCTTGGGCTTCACCCTGGCCCGCGCGCTACCCGCCCCCTGGAAAACCCCGGTAGTCACGGCCACAGTCCTCACCGGCGTCCTGGCAATCCTGGCGTTCCCGCTCCTCTGGCGCCCCTACGGCACAGCCCCCATGCCCGGTCTCCACGACGGCAATCCAGCCCTAGGCCTGACCCTCACGTTGGCCGCCGTCTGGCTGATCGCCATCCTCACAGCGCTACGCCACCACCTGATCCCCCACCGCCGAGCCGCTCCGCCAGCCACACGAGCCGCCCACCCAGGCACGCAACCCGACCCTCCAGGCACGCGACCCGACCCTCCAGGCACACGTGTCGCCCCTCCAGGCACGCGAGCCGACCGTCCAGGTACGCGTGTCGACCTCCCAATCACGAGTGACGACCCTCCGGACACGCGTGACGCCCCTCCAATCACACGTGACGCCCCTCCAATCACGCGAGATGCCTCCCCAACCACGCGAGATGCCCCTCCAATCACGCGAGAAGCCCCGCCAGACATGCGAGAAGCCCGTCCGGAGGCCCCATAAATGCGGCCACGCGCGACCGGCATCGAAATCCGGTCGCGCGTGGCCTTGTGGGTCCGGCCCCGAAAGTTACGGGGGTCGAGCCGAAGTTGGTCTCGGCCGCCGCCGAGGCGGCCGAGCGTCTGGAATGGATCAGTTGGGGGTGACGGGCTGCCCGCCGAGGGTCACCTCGACCGTGCGGCCACCCTGGAGGGTGAACGTGGCCTTCTCGTCCGGCGCCCGGGTGCGGATCGCGGCGACGAGCGTGTCGGACGAGTCGATGTTGCGGTCGTCGATCTTCGTCACGATGTCGCCCGACTTCAGGCCGGCCTTGTCCGCCGGGCTGCCCGGCGTGATGGCACCGAGTTCGGCGCCGCCCTGCGGGGCGTCCTTGACCTGCGCGCCGATGTAGGTCTGCACGGCCTGGCCGGTCTTGATGATCGTGTCCGCCGTGCGGCGGGCCTGGTCGATCGGGATGGCGAAGCCGATGCCGACGTTGCCGCCCTCGGACGCGCCCTGCCCCTGGCCCTGCTGCGCGGACTGCGGGCTGTAGATCGCCGAGTTGATGCCGATGACCTGGCCCGACATGTTCGCCAGCGGACCGCCCGAGTTGCCCGGGTTGATCGCGGCGTCGGTCTGGACGGCGTCCATCACCGTCGTCTGGTCACCGGTGCTGCCGCCCGCCCGCACCGGCCGGTGCAGCGAGCTGACGATGCCCGAGGTGACCGTGCCGGCCAGCTCGAACGGCGAACCGATGGCGACGACGGACTGGCCGACCCGCAGGTCGTCGGACCGGCCGATCTCGACCGGGGTCAGGTTGCCGACGCCGTCGACCTTGACCACCGCGATGTCGGTGGTCGGGTCGCGGCCGACGACCTTGGCCGCGGCCTTCCGGCCGTCCTGGAACACGGCCTGGATCTGCCCGCCGCCCGAGGCGACCTCGACGACGTGGTTGTTGGTCAGGATGTAGCCGTCGGTGCTGATGACGAACCCGGAGCCCTCGCCGGCCCCCTGCTGCCCACTGACCTGCAGCTCGACGACGCTCGGCGACAGCTTCTGCGCGACGGACTCGACCGACCCGGCCGGCGCGTTGCCGGTCTGCTGGGCCGGCTTCGGCGCGTCCAGCGCGTTGCTCGCCGGGCCCGACGTGCCGCCCGTGAGGTACCCGACCGCTCCGCCGGCGATCCCGCCGACCAGCAGCGCGACCAGCGCGACACCGGCGAGCAGCTTGCCGCCGGAGCGCTTCTGCGCCGGCGGCGCGGCGGGTGCGTTGTAGATCGACGTGCCGGGCTGCGCGTACGGGTTCGGCGGCGGGTAGACGCTCTGCTGGGTCTGCCCGTGCGGCGGCGTCTGCGCGCCCGGCGCGGACCAGGGGTTCGCGTTCGGCGCCCCGTAGGACGGATCGGCCCCCGTGACCGCGTGGTAGGACGGCTCGGCCGGCGGCGCGTAGTGCGGCGTGCCGGACGCGGGCGACGAGACGCCCTGGTCACCGTAAGGGCTGCCGCCCTGGTCACCGTACGAGCTGCCGGACGCGGTGGCGCTCTGCTCGCCGTAGGGACTCCCGGCCCAACCGCCCTGAGCGGCCTCCTGGCCGGGCTGGGCGTCCGCGGAGGGCCGCGGGGTCGCGGGGTCGTGCGCGGTGGGGTCGTTCTCGGTCATGTCATCACCTTGCGGGACGGTCCTGAGAGGTTCCTGAGCCGAACCTGTGCATCGGAGATGAGTATGGCCGGGTCACCCCGCCGCGCGGAGCCGTTCCGCGATTTGCTCCGGTGTCGCGTCGTTCACCCAGACCGCCATGCCCGATTCGGACCCCGCCAGGTACTTCAGCTTGTCCTTCGCGCGCAGCACGGAGAACAGCTCCAGGTGGAGCCAGCCGAGGTCGCGGTCCTGGCGCACCGGCGCCTGGTGCCACGCCGCGATGTACGGCAGCGGCCGGTCGTACAGCGCGTCGCAGCGGCGCAGGACGTCCAGGTAGACGTCGGCGAAGTCGTCACGCTCGGCGTCGGTCAGCTCCGGGATGTCCGGCACCTGCCGGTGCGGCACGATCTGCACCTGGACCGGCCAGCGAGCCGCCGGCGGCACGAACGCCGTCCAGTGCTCGCCGGAGGCCACCACGCGCGCGCCGGACTTGCGTTCGGCGGCCAGCACGTCACCGAGCACGGCGCGCCCGTGTTCGGCCTGGTAGGCGCGGGCGACGTCGAGCATCCGGGCGGTTTTCGGCGTGACGAACGGGTACCCGTAGATCTGCCCGTGCGGGTGGGACAGCGTGACGCCGATTTCCTCACCGCGGTTCTCGAACGGGAAGACCTGCTCCACACCGGGCACTTCGGACAGCCCGGCGGTGCGGTCGGCCCAGGCGTCCACCACGGCCCGCACCTGCTTCGGCGTCAAGCCGGCGAAGGAACCGTCGTGGTTGCTGGTGAAGCAGACGACCTCGCAGCGACCCCGGCCGGGCGCGGTCGGTACCAGCCCCAGACCATCCACAGTGGACGGCTCGCCGACGACATCCTCGGCGAAGGAGGGAAAGCGATTCTCGAACACGACGACGTCGTAGTCGCTTTCGGGGATCTCGCTCGGTTTTCCGGGCTTGCTCGGGCACAGCGGGCACAAGTCGGCGGGCGGCTTGTACGTGCGCGTCTGCCGGTGCGCGGCCATCGCGACCCACTCGTGGGTCAGCGGGTCGAGCCGGATCTCCGACGCGGCCGAAACCGGCGGCAGGTCGCGGGTGTCCTCGGCGACGCGCTCGGGCGCGCCGGGCTGGTCGAAATAGATGATCTCCCGGCCGTCGGCCAGGTGTCGTGACGTGCGCTTCACGCTTCCTCAGCCTCGACCGTCTCCGCCGTCTCGGCGATCATGAGTTCCCCTGCCCTTTCGGCGAGTATTTCCTTGGCCTCGTCGGAAATCCCGTCGTCGGTGACGACGACGTCGGCCTCGTCGAGGTCGGCGATCGTCGAGATGCCGACGGTGCCCCACTTGGTGTGGTCGGCGAGCACGATGAGCTTGCGCCCGGCCTCGACCAGCGCGCGGTCGGTCTCGCTCTCGGTCAGGTTCGGCGTCGTGAAGCCCGGCCCGTCGGACATCCCGTGCACCCCGAGGAAGACGAGGTCGAGGTGCAGCGACCGCAGGCTGTGCACGGCGACCGGCCCGACCAGCGCGTCCGACGGCGTCCGGACCCCGCCGGTGAGCACGACCGTGCGGTCCGGCTGGGTCGACCCGCGGAGCACGTCGGCGACCTGGATCGAGTTGGTCACGATGGTGAGCCCCGGGATCGCGTCGAGCGCCCGCGCGAGCGTCCACGTGGTGGTGCCGGCGGAGATGCCGATCGCGGTGCCGGGCCGGACCAGGGTCGCGGCAAGCTCGGCGATCGCGTCCTTCTGCGCGCGCTGGCGCACGGACTTGGCCTCGAAGCCGGGTTCGTCGGTGCTCTTGCCGACGATCGACGTGGCGCCGCCGTAGACCTTCTCGACGAGCCCGCGGCCGGCCAGGACGTCCAGGTCGCGGCGCACGGTCATGTCGGACACGCCCAGCCTGGTCACGAGGTCACTGACCCGGACCGCACCGGTCCGGCGTGCCTCTTCCAGGATCACCGCCTGTCGCTGACGCGCCAGCACCGTTCACTCCGTCCCGAGTCGCTCCCCAACCACACAAAATCCTACACGATTCAACACGGTATCTGGTGCGGAGATCCGGGTGAACTTCGAAAGACCAGGTCACAGCCGGGCGGGGTCGATCGGCAACACCAAGCCCCAGCCGAACAACACCACCAAGGCTTCGGGCCGCTCAGCCGGGCGCACCCGGCAGCCGGATCGTCATCAGCGCGCCGCCCTCGGGCGCCCGCGCCGCGTACACCGCCCCGCCGTGGCGCTCGGCCGCGTGCTTGACGATCGCGAGGCCGAGCCCGGAACCGGGCAGCGTCCGCGCCTCCGACGAGCGGTAGAACCGGTCGAACACCTTCGGCAGATCCTCCTCGGCGATGCCCGGGCCGGCGTCCGCCACCTCGACCACGGCCGTGCCGTCGCCGAGCGGGTAGAGCCGCACCCAGACCGTCGCGTCCGGCGGCGAGAACTTGACCGCGTTGTCCAGCAGGTTCAGGATCGCGCGCTCGATCGAGCTGTTGTCGCCGGTGAGCACCCACGGCTGCAGCGAGACGTCGAAGTTGATCTCGCCCGCGCGGCGCCGCGCCCGGTCCAGCGCCCGCTCGACGACGTCCAGCAGCTCGACGCGCTCGAAGCGTTCGCGCGGCTCGTCCTGGCGCGCGAGCTCGACGAGGTCGCCGATGAGCTGGGTCAGCTCGTCGAGCTGGCCGCTGATGTCCGCGACGATGTCGACGCGGTCGGCGTCCGGCAGCGGCGGCGCGCCGGGCTTGCTCGCGGCGAGCAGCAGCTCGAGGTTGGTGCGCAGCGACGTCAACGGCGTCCGCAGCTCGTGGCCCGCGTCCGCGACCAGCTGGCGCTGCCGCTCCTGCGAGTCCGCTACCGTGCCGAGCATCGTGTTGAACGTCTGGGTGAGGCGGGCCAGCTCGTCGTCCCCGCTGACCGGGATCGGCCGCAGGTCGCCGGTCTTGGAGACGCGCTCGGCGGCCGAGGTCAGCCTGTCGACCGGGCGCAGGCCGGCGCGCGCGACCGCGGTGCCCGCGGCGGCGGCGACCAGGATGCCCGCGCCGCCGATGAGGAACAGCACGAGGGCGAGCTCGTTCAGCGTGCGCTTGGTCGGGCCCATCGACTGGGCCAGCACGATCGCCTCGCCGTGCCCGGACGGCAGCGCGACGACCCGGGCGTCCGTGCGGAAGTCCGTCCGCAGCGACTGCGGCGAATCACCGTTGGCGACGTCGAGCTCCCGCTGGTCGAACGGCGGCGCCGAGCTCGACAGCGGGTAGGTCATCACGGCGTGCTGGACGTCGGGGGCGGCGTTGAGCTGCCCGATCTGCAGGTCGGCGCTCGCCAGGAAGGCGCCGGGAACCTGCCGCAGCTCGGTCTGCACCTGCGGCGAGTTGACCGCCGCCTCGGCGCGCGCGACGAGGCCGTCGTCCAGCTGCTGGTAGAGGTTGCTGCTGACGACCAGGTACGCGCCGATCGAAACCAGCGCGACGGCACCGGCGACACACGCCGCGGCGAGCAGCGTGACCCGGCCGCGCAGGGAGAACCGGCGCGTACCCCAGCGGGTGCCGCGCGGGTCCTCCTCCGCGGGCGGGTCGATCACGGGGGAGTTTCCCTCAGGACGTAACCCACCCCCCGCACCGTGTGGATCAGCCTCGGCTCCGCTTCGGCCTCCGTCTTGCGGCGCAAATAGCCGACGTAGACCTCCAGTGCGTTGCCCGACGTCGGGAAGTCGTAACCCCATACTTCCTCCAGTATCCGGCCCCGCGTGAGGACGTGCTTCGGGTAGGAAAGGAACAGTTCCAGCAGAGCGAACTCGGTCCGGGTCAGGCTGATCTCGCGGCCGCCGCGGCGGACCTCGCGCGTGCCCGGGTCGAGCGTCAGGTCCGCGAAGGACAGGCTCTCCGTCTCCTGCCCGTTCTGGCCGTCCGGGATGGCGCGGCGCAGCAGGGCCCGGAGCCGGGCGAGCAGCTCCTCGAGCGCGAACGGTTTCGGCAGGTAGTCGTCGGCGCCGGCGTCCAGGCCGGACACCCGGTCGGAGACGGTGTCACGGGCGGTCAGCACGAGGATCGGCAGGTCGTCGCCGGTGCTGCGCAGGCGGCGGGCGACCTCCAGGCCGTCGAGGCGCGGCATCATGACGTCCAGGACCATCGCGTCGGGCCGGTTGGCGATGATGGCTTCCAGCGCCTGCGCACCGTCGCTGGCCAGCTCGACCTGGTAGCCGTTGAACTCCAGGGACCGCCGGAGCGACTCACGGACGGCGCGGTCGTCGTCCACCACAAGGATGCGCATAGCGGTAGTTTTACTCAGCGTGCTGAGACTCGCCTAAGAACACACACAGAACACACAAAGAGTTTCCTCACTCCGGACCGCGCGCGACCGGGGCGTTCCAGTGCCGCCACAGCGCGACCATCCGCACGGCCACCACGGCTGCGGCCGCGACGACGGTCACCGGCCCCTCCGGCAGTCGCAGAGCGTGACCGATGGCGACGAGCACCGAGCCGGCCAGCGCGGCCACGGCGTAGATCTCCTTCCGCAGGACCAGCGGGATTTCCCGGAGCAGCAGATCGCGCACGGCCCCGCCGCCGATCCCGGTCGTCATGCCGATCAGGCACGCGGCGTAGACGGTCGCGCCGGCGTTGAGCGCGATGGTCGTCCCGGCGGTGGCGAACACGCCGAGGCCGAGCGCGTCGGCGAGCAGCACGCCCCGCCGCAGCCGCGCGACCTGCGGGTGGAAGACGAACACGACCAGTGCCGTCACCGCGCAGACGGCGAGGTAGGGCCAGTTCCGCAACGTCGTCGGCGGGTGGATGCCGAGCAGGACGTCACGGATGACCCCGCCGCCGAGCGCGGTGGTGAGCCCGACCACGACGACACCGAAGACGTCGAGCCGGGCCCGCACGGCGGCCAGCGCCCCGGACGCCGCGAAGGCGACGAGCCCGAGGAACTCCAGCGCCGTGAGCAGCATCTACTGGTCGAGCAGGCCACCGCGGTAGGCCAGGAGGGCGGCCTGCACGCGGTTCGCCGCCCCGATCTTGGAGAGCACGGCGGAGACGTACCCCTTGACGGTGGCTTCGGACAGGTGAAGGCGCCCGCCGATCTCGGCGTTGGACAGCCCCTGCCCGATGAGCGCGACGACCTCGCGCTCGCGTTCGGACAGTGAGGCGAGCAGCTTCCGGGCAGGCTGAGCAGCGCGTTGTTCGTCCCGGTGGGACTGCACCATCCGCGCGGCGACGCCCGGGTCCAGGACGGCCCCGCCCCTGGCCAGGTCCCTGACCGCGCGGAGCAGCGCGGCGGGATCGATGTCCTTGAGGAGGAAGCCGTTGGCCCCGAGCCGCAGCGCGAGGCTGACGTACTCGTCGATGTCGAAGGTGGTCAGCATGGCGACGGTGGGCGGATCGGGCAGGGCGAGGATGGCCCTCAGCGCCCTGATCCCGTCGTCGGGAGCACGCATCTTGATGTCGAGAAGTGCCACGTCAGGGTGATAACGGCGCGCGACTTCCACCGCGGATCTGCCGTCGCTCGCCTCGCCCACGATCTCGATGTCCTGGGCCCCGGACATCATCGCGCGCAGCCCCGAGCGCACCAGTTCCTCGTCGTCGGCGAACATGAGCTTGATCAACGAAGCCCTCCGCAACAGCCAGTAGGAGGCGGCTCCCCGCGTCCCGTTAACGAAGGTTACCTACTGTTGTTCAGCAGTTCGAAACCAGACACGACCAGGTGACCTGCTGGTCCGTCCAGGTCAGGTGCCATCGGCCCACCCTGGGGGTGTAGGGCCGCGGTCAGAACCACTCAGTCGGGTGACGACGTAGGTCGTGCTACTCCATCCGTGCCCCTTCGCCTGCACCCGTCCCGGGCCCGGTACGCTGGCACCGGCAAGGCCCTCGTAGCTCAGGGGATAGAGCACCGCTCTCCTAAAGCGGGTGTCGCAGGTTCGAATCCTGCCGGGGGCACAGTTCTACATAGACAGTTGCTCCAGAACAGTCACTCATCGTCGTCTGGGATCTATGCCGTGTGCTTCCGGAGGAAATCATTGGTTTCCGGGTCCGCCGAGTAGACGCAAACTCCCTGCATCCCGCGCGTGAGGAGCACCTTGTACGCGTTCCGGACGAGGCGGTCGAACCTTTTCCCGGTTGTCTCCTTCAGCGCCGGGTCTTCCGTGTGGTCGTGTTGCGCCACCCATTGCCCGTCGCGGATCACCAGGTCCTCGCCCATGATCACGCCGGCCCAGTCGTATTCGAAGCCTTGGGCCGTGTAGATGCAGCCGACCTGGTTGAAGCCTTTCGGGTCCGACGCCCAGAACGACGTGGCGGGCACGTCCGGGACTTCCACGTCCGGCCACGCGTTCCACGGGCGGTGCCAGCCGCCGATCCGGACGTCATCGGCCAGGCTGAGCTTCCCGTTCTTCTCCACCGGGGGCTTCCACTTCCAGCAGAAGCCGGCCGCGATCCGGGCGTCCGTTTTGGTGTCCCTAGTCCGCGCTCGCAACCAGGCCTCGAGCGCGTGCGGAGCTTCGACCGACTCCACCACGTATTCGTCATCGGTGTCCGCGACCAGGTCCGACCACGAGACCGGCGCCTCCTCGGCCAAGCCGAGCAGGCGCTGGACCCACTGGTCGAACAACGGTGATCCGCCGCATCTGAACTGACCGTCAAGGTTCACCTCGACGACCTGGCAGTCCATCGCCTTGGCGATTTCCAGGACGTCCCTCGGCGAACCGATCTCACCCGGCCGCACCACCTGGTGGTCGTCGAGGAGGAAAACCGGCACCTTCGCCGCGTCGATGAGCTGGTGGATCTGCCCGCGCAACCGGCCGCGCCAGCGCTCGGGCACGTTGGCCTGCCCCCGAAGCCGGTGCGCTTCGTCGCAAATGACGACATCGAGCTCGTTCTGGCGAGCACGGGCGAAGTTGTTGAAGTACTTGAAGACGTCTTCGCCCTGCCGCTGGTTTTCGCGGAAAACGGATCGCCGGAGCGTCTCCGTCATGGCCTTCGAGCCGGTCGCGTGGACGACTTTGACCTCGCGACGCGCCATCGCCGAATAGAGGTTCAGCGCGATGGCGCTCTTTCCCGTTCCCGGTCCCCCACGGACCAGGACGACCTTCTTCCGCCCGCCACCGTTGCCGAAGGCGTCGGCAACCGCTCCCCGGACCGCCTCAAAAGCCACTTGCTGCTCGTCCAATAGCACGAAGTCCGTGCGCGCCGTCACCGAACCGGCGGCCGCGATCAGCAACGCCCTGGCCGGTGCCCGCCTGGCTCGGGTCAACCGGTCCGCGGCATCGTCGGCGGCTCGCAGGGACGTCACCAGGTCGGTGGCAAGATCGCCCAGCTGGTCGGCCGTGTACAGCCTGCTGTAGTCGTCGCATTCGAAGTCGTCCAGCTGCCAGTCGTCACCGCGGTGGGCGTTGTGCAAGTACGCCAGGCCTTTCACACACGAAGGCGTGCGAGCCAACGCCGGCACGAATCCGAGGAGGTGCAGGCAGTACCGGCGCACCTGTTCCGCCGGGTGCAGAACCGGTTGCCCCTTCCGCTTGTTGTAGCGGACCAGTCCACGCCCTACGACCTTGGCATTTTCCCATTGCTTGAGCTCGACCAGGACGTACGCCGGCAAGCCCGTTTCCGGGTGAACGCCGCACAGCAGCGCATCGACCCGCTTGGGGCTGTACGGCAGCTGGTATTCGAGGATGACCTGGAGATCACCCAGTCCGCAGTCGCAGAGCAGCCCCAGCAACGCCGGAACACTCCTCCGCCACGCCCCGATTTCGCCGTGTTCCTCGTCTGGCCGGTAACGAACGCCGACGTGTGCCGCCAGAGCGGGAACCAGCTTTCCTTCTTCGAACTCGCGCAGCAGATTCCGCGCCGAACCCTGCACCAACCTTGTCCCTCCCGACAACGTCGATACCCCTCGATCGGGTCGATCATTCGAGCAGGGACCACGGTTCGCAACCAAAAGACGTAAATCATTTCCAGAAGGGTTCGGAAGTTGCGACATTCGGCCGCCTCACTAGACCAAACGGAACAGTCAATGTCACAGTTGGTCACAGCCAGGCAGCGGCGAGGGTTCCGGGCAGCGGGACGGGTTTCCACTAGGCTTGTCGATCACGGCCCGACGGGCACCGGAGCACTCCGTTGCTGCCCCCAAAACCGTACGTCGATGACGCACGCCCAGGGGGACCCCGTTGGCTCTGATCCGTGGCAGCGCAAGTGATCTGCTGATCGAAGCGCGCGCCGGTCACCTGCACACCCGGCTCCGCGAACGGGCTGGGTACGTCATCGGGACCCGCACGGGGATCGGTGAGGTCAACTCGTGGCAGCGGAGCTTGCCCATCCTCTTGCAGCTGGTCGTGGACGCCGGCCTCGAGGAGACCGAAGTCCTGCTGGAGCACCAGCTGCCTCACAGCCGCCAGCGGATCGATGTCGTGTTGTGCGGTGTCCATCCCCGCACCGCCGAGTCCTGTTTCGTTTTCGTGGAGCTCAAGCAGTGGTCCAAGGCCGAGCTCTACCTGGCCGAGGTCCTGAACGTGCCTGGCATGCCCGGGCGGCACCTACACCCCGTCGAGCAAGTACGGGGCTACTGCCAGTACGTCGCCGACCACACACCCGCCCTGGTCGAACGGTCACGAGCCCTGCATGGTTTCGCCTATCTGCACAACGCCCGGCGCGCGGACGTCGCCTCGCTCTTCGACCACCGGGTCGACGACTACGGCCGGCTGTTCACGATGGACGACAACGCGAAGCTCGCCGACCACCTGCGGTCGCTCCTCGATCCGAACGCCGGGCGATCCGCCGGCCTCGCGGCCGGTGACGAGTTCCTGAACTTCGAGCACCGGCCGACCAAGCCACTGCTGACACTGGCCGCGCAGGAGATACAGGAGCGCGAACAGTTCGTCCTCCTGGACGAGCAGAAGGTCGCCTACGAACTGGTCCTGAACGCAGTCGAACGATCGCGTGCGGCGCACACCCGGACGATCGTGGTGGTGGAGGGCGGTCCCGGTTCGGGGAAGAGCGTGATCGCGCTGAGCCTCCTCGGCGAGCTCGCACGCCGGGGCCAGGCGGTTCACCACGCCACGGGCTCGAAGGCGTTCACCCAGACCATGCGGAAGTACGCCGGACGCGGAAACCAGCGCGTCAAGGGACTGTTCAAGTACTTCAACTCCTACGTGGGCAGCCATCCACGGGAGCTGGACGTCGTGATCTGCGACGAGGCACACCGCATCCGGGAAAACGGAATCAACCGGTTCACCAAGAAGGAACAGCGAGAACGAGCCGGCAGGCAGATCGACGAACTGATCAACATCGCGAACGTGCCGGTCTTCCTGCTCGACGAGAACCAGATCGTGCGGCCGGGCGAGATGGGGTCGTTGACGGAGATCACCGCGGCGGCGGAGGCGCTCGGCTGTGAAGTCGAGGTGGTCCGGCTGCGCGACCAGATGCGTTGCGGCGGTTCCGTCTGGTACGACACGTGGGTCGCCCGGTTGCTGGGGCTCGGCGGGACCGCCGAACAACCGATTCCGTGGAGCAAGCTCGCCGGGCCGCTCGACCAGGGCATCACTTTGGCGAGTGCGAGCTCGCCGGAGTCGCTGGAGGCCTGGGTACTCGGCCAGCAGGCCGCGCACGGCGGGGTCGCCCGGCTCACGGCCGGCTATTGCTGGCGGTGGAGTGACCCGGTCGGCGACGAAGGCGAGCGACGTCTCGTCGACGACGTTCGCATCGGCTCCTGGGAACGACCGTGGAACGCGAAGTCCGAGGGCAAGCGAATACCGGACGTCCCCGAGTCGGACTACTGGGCCACCGACACCCGCGGTTTCGGCCAGGTCGGCTGCATCTACACCGCGCAGGGCTTCGAATACGACTGGTCCGGAGTCATCTTCGGCCCGGATCTGGTGCGCCGCGACGGGATGTGGACACCAGACCGATCCGGCTCGAAAGACCCATTGGTCAAGCGCGCCGACGATCCGCGTTTCACCGCGCTGGTCAAGAACACCTACAAGGTCTTACTCACCCGGGGCATGCGCGGCACTGCCGTCTATTCCACGGACCCCGAGACCCAGGCCTTTCTCGAGGAGATGACCAGCTAGGCCGATTTCGTGAGCACCTCCAGACCGTCGGCAACCACCACGCCGTTGTGGAGGACTGTGCGGTCGCGACCTCGGTCCATTACCGCGCTTGTCGGGGTTTCGCCGTCCACCAGGACCAAGTCCGCTCGGTCGCCCACGGCCAGACCTGGGCGGTCGTCAAGACCCGCCAGGCGTGGGACGTCGTGGCTCATGATTGACGCGCCGCCCATTGTGGCCACCGCCAAGGCCAGCTCCACGTGCGAGTCGCGGCGGAAGCCTCGGGTGAAGGCCAGCTGCCACGTTCGATCTAGTAGGTCGCAGTTGCCGTACGGGCTCCAGTAATCCCGTTGGCCGTCCTCGCCCAGGCCGATTCGGACGCCTGCCGAGACCAGGTCTAGCAGGGATAGTTGGCCAGAGGCAGAGGGGGCCACAGTGGTCATTGCGATGTCCAACGCTGCGAAGTCGTCGATTACTCGGCGGCTTGTCGACTCCGAGATCGAGCCCAGGTCGTATGCGTGGGACATCGTCACCTTGCCCTGCATGCCCAGCGCACGGACTCGCTCGATCACCAGGTCCGTTGAGAACAGGCCCAGGTGGCCTGGCTCGTGCAGGTGGATGTCGATCTCTGCCTGGTGCTTCTCCGCCAGGGCGAAGACCGCGTCCAGGTGGCCTTTGGGGTCTCGATCGAGCGTGCACGGGTCTATGCCGCCGATGACCGTCGCGCCGGAGCGCATTGCGGCGTCCAAAAGCTCCAGGGTGCCTGGTTCGCGCAGGATTCCTGCCTGGGCGAACGCCATCACCTGGACCTCGGCCTGATCCGCGAACTTCTCGCGTGCGGCTAGCACCGCGTCCAGCTTCTCCAGGCCGCAGTCGACGTCTACCTGGGCGTAGCTGCGGACCCGGGTCGTACCAAACCCGATCATCCGCTCCAGGGTTCCGGCCACTCGTTCCGGTAACGGGACCTCCGCCGTCCGCCAGTTGTCGCGGTCGTTTGTCATCATCGCGACCACTCCCGGCCCGCCTGTGTGGGGGCGGAACGGGAGGCCGATGCGGGTCGAGTCCAGGTGGACGTGGACGTCGCTGAACGACGGGAACAGCAGGCGGCCGCGGCCCTCTACCGAAGGAGACGCGGAAGGAGCGTGCGGGCGGATCTCCGCGATCCGGTCGCCGCGAAGCTCGACGTCGCTGCGGGGGCCGCCCCAGGGGCGGACGTCGCTGATCAACACCGTTGACACGTTACTTGCCCAGCGCGTCCACGCCGGCCTGGGCGAAGGACTCGTCTTGGGTGCCCGACGGTGCGCCTGCGACGCCGACTGCGGCGATCGGGGTGGAGCCCGCGGTCACCGGGACCGCGCCGGCCAGGAACAGGGTGCCTTCGATGTCCTTCAGCGTCGGGGTCTGCTGGAGGCGGCCGGCCAGCTCGGACGTCTTCGCGTTCCACGAGACCGCCGTGAACGCCTTCTGCTGCGCCGAGCTGTACGACTGCGGGCCCGCGCCGTCGCCGCGCAGGGTCAGGACCGTGTTGCCGTCGCGGTCCACCACCGCCACCGACACGTGCTGGCCCGCCTTGGTCGCGGCGTTCAGTGCCGCCTGGCCGGCCTTCTGCGCCGCGGCGATCGACAGGTGTGACGTCTGGACGAGGCCGGTCGAGGGGGCCGCGGTGGCCGACACTGCGCCGGCCGTGATGGCGGCGAGAGCAACGGCACAGGCGGCGATGCGGGTCGAGATCATGGTGTGCTCCTCGGAGTCGTGCGGTTCGATGACTCCAGCTTCAGCCCGCCACCAGGCTGATCCGGTCGTTGCATCGGCCGACAACCGGGTCAGCCGATCGGCTGATGCGCGGGCATCGAGCCCGGCTGACGCTGGTGCAAGAGAAAGAGGTGACCATGACAGACGCGCGGTGGCTCGCCGCGGCCATGCACTCGGCCTTCTTCCTGCTGGTGCTCGCCTCCGCCGTCCGGTACCTGACGCGCCACGAGGGCACCTCACTGGCGCCGTGGGTGATCGCGCTGACCGCGGCCCTCGTCGTCGCGTACGGCGTCGGAATCAGATCCCAGAACAGGCTCTGGCTGGTCGCGGTGCTGGTGATCTGGGTGGTGCTGGTCGTCCTCGCCCCGAGTTTCGCTTGGTCGGCGATCCCGCTGTTCGTCACCGGCCTGCGCACCCTGCCGACCGGGCCGGCCCTCGGGCTGGTCGCCGTGGTCACCGCGCTCGTGGTCGTCTCCCAGAACCGGCTGGCCGACGGCTTCGACCCGAACCTGACCATCGTGCCGATCGCCATCGCCGTGGTCACCGCCGCGGTGATCACCTTCATGCGACGCCAGACCGTGCAGCTGCGCGAGTCCGAGCGGCGCGCCGGGGTGCTGGCCGAACGGCACCGGGTGTCCCGGGACATCCACGACGCCCTCGCCCAGGGCCTGTCCAGCCAGGCGATGCTGCTGCAGGCCGCCGACCAGGCCTGGGAGCGGCCCGAGCTGGCCCGCGAGCACCTGCGTTCCGCGCTGCGCGTCGGCGCCGGCAACTTGTCGGAGGCACGTCGCCTCGTGCAGGACCTCGCCCCGGCCGACCTGGCCGACGCCACCCTCGAAGAGGCGTTGGGCGCGGTGGCGGGACGCGCAGGGCTGCCGGCCGAGGTCCGTGTCGACGGCACCTCGCGGCACCTGCCCGAGCGCGTCCAGTCCGCGTTGGTCCGCATCGCCCAGGGCGCGCTGGCCAACGCGCTCGAGCACGCTCAGGCCGGCCGCGCCGTGGTCACCCTCACCTACCTCGACGACCAGGTCGTACTCGACGTCGCCGACGACGGCCGGGGGTTCCACGTGACCGAAAACGAGCCGGGCGAACGCGGTCACGGGCTGCCGGCCATGCGGGCCCGGGCGCAGCAGCTCGGCGGCCGGCTGGCCGTCGAATCCGCTCCCGGCCAGGGCACCGTGATCTCGGCCGCGATCCCGTTGGAGACTGCCCCATGAGTATTCGCGTGCTGGTGTGCGACGACCACGCCGTGGTGCGGGCCGGGCTGCGTGCCCTGCTGGCGGGCGCGGACGGCATCGAGGTCGTCGCGGAGACGGCGAGCGGGGAGGAGGCCGTCGCGACCGCGGCTGCCGTGCACCCGGACGTCGTCCTGATGGACCTGCAGCTCGGCGACGGCATCGACGGGATCGAGGCGACCCGGCGGATCCGCACCGGGCCCGGCGCGCCCCGGATCCTGGTCCTCACGACCTACGACACCGACGCGGACATCACCCGCGCCATCGCCGCGGGAGCCACCGGGTACCTGCTCAAGGCCGGGTCCGCCAACGAGCTGTACGCCGCGATCGACGCCGCCGCGGCCGGGCGCACCGCGTTGTCACCGCCGGTCGCCGACCGGATGATGGCGCAGCTGCGCACCCCGCGGCCCGCGCTCACCGATCGCGAGCGGGACATCCTGCGGCAGCTCGGCCAGGGGCTGGGCAACCGGGAGATCGCCCGCGCGCTGTTCATCAGCGAGGCGACCGTCAAGACCCACCTCAGCCGGATCTACGGCAAGCTCGGCGTCGACACGCGGGCCGGCGCCGTCGCCGTGGCGAAGGAACAACGGCTACTGGACTGAGTCCCACCTCGCGCCGTACGCCATGCCGGGTGTGAGGCCCTGGAACCGCAGGTGCACCTCTCCCGCCGGATCGACTTCGTGACGGCGGCCGCGGTAGCCCGGGTCCGTGACGTCGCTCTGGAACACGCCGTCCAGTGCCCGGACCTCCTCGGGAGCCTCGCGGCCGAACCGGACTCGCAGGTCGAATCGGTCACACGCGTGCCGGGGCACGGATACCGCGTACGGCCGCAGTGACGGCGGCCGGAACAGGATCGCGACCTCGCACGACTCGCCGCGGGACAACGGCTTGGGCAGCTCCAGCCCGTAGCCCCAGCGGTCGGTCGCCTCCATCCCGCGGTCCACCAGTGTCCCGCCGTAGAGCACCGTCACCGACAGGTCCTCGGCCCCGGACGGGAGCGAGATCGCCAGGTCCAGCACGGTCAACCCGTCCTGGTCGGCGATGATCCGGCGTTGCTCCAGCACGGACGGCCGCGGCTGGTCCAGCACCACCGCCACCGTCAGCGACGTCGTGTGCCAGCGGTCGGACGAAGAAGGCGGCGGCGAAGACGATCCCGCCGCCAGCTCGGCCAGCAGGTCGATCGCCTCGTCGACGCGACGCCGGACCGTGCGCGGGTCGCGGTCGACGCGGTTCGCGGCCCAGCGGACGCGGTCCTGGTACAGCGGCTGGCGGGCCTCCACGGTGATCGCGAAGGCCGCCAGCGCCGCCAGGCGGAGGTCCTCGGGCAGGTGCGCGGCCAGCTCGGAGAGCCGGCCCGCCACCTTGGTGCGGACCGCCACCAGGCCGTCGTCCGCCGAGACCGCGCACGCCGACCGCAGGAACGGGCCGACCCGTTCCCCGATCCGGCCCTGCAGGCCGCGGCCCTTGCGGAGGATCTTCAGCTCCTGGACCAGCTCAGAGCGCTCCACGGTGGTCTCCTTCAGTGCGTTTCCATGACGTCTCCTTTCCGGACAGCGTGCGGTCGGACGGTGGACGGGAAGTGGACAGAACGTGCATCACCGAGGCGATCAGCGCCGTCCCCAGCCGGACGCCGTCGCGGCCGAGGTACGTGCGGTACGTGCCGATCCGGCCGAGCGCGTCCTCGTCCGCGTCGCCGACGCCGAACGCCACGACGTGGGGGCGCCGCGCCCACGCCGGGTCGGTCAGCGCGGCGAACGCCGCCGGCCAGGTCACCGGGTCGGTCGGCTGGCCGTCGGACAGGAAGAACACCAGCGGGCGGTGCACGCGCAGGCGGTGCTGCTCCAGCCCGCTGACGTCGCGGTCGACGACCTCGCGCAGGAACGTGAACGCCGTCCCGAAGTCGGTGCCGGTGCACGCGCGCGGTGCGGGCAGCTCGGCGAGGTCGTCCATCGGCAGCAGGGACTGCACCACGTGCGGCGACTCCCCGAAGCCGACGACGCTGCAGAGGATCCGGTCGGTGACCGACGCGTCGGCGTGGACCGCGCCGCGGAACTCCCGCAGCCCGGTGTTCAGCTCGTCGATGTGGTCGGCCATCGAAAGCGAAACGTCGCAAACGACGTAGCACGGCAACACATCGGACCGCATTCCGGTTTCTCCTTCACGCCCCTGAACCCACGCCCCTGAATCACGGGCGCAGCCTGGCAAGGGCGTGTGTATCGAACGTGCAATGAATGCGGATTTTCGAAACCCTTACGGCCGATTGCACGATGAGAACAGCGAACAGCAAGCTGACGGCCGGGAGGCGGCGTGGAGTTTCGGATGCTCGGCCCGCTCGAGGCGTGGCACGACGGCGTGCCGGTGCCGCTGGGTGACCAGCAGCAGCGGTTCGTCCTCGTCGTGCTGCTCCTGAACGCGAACAAGCCGGTGTCGACCACGCGGCTCACCGAGATCGTCTGGAACGGCCGGGAGACCAAGCCCACCCTGGTGCGGGGGTACATCAAGCGGCTGCGTGACGTCGTGCAGGACACCGGCGTCACCATCGAGACGACCCCCACGGGCTACCTGCTGCGGATCGGTGACGACCAGCTGGACACGGTCCGGTTCGAGCGGTTGCGGACCGAGGCCGCGGACGTCCGGGCGCGCGATCCGCGCCGCGCCGTCGAGCTGCTGCGCGAGGCCGCCGGCCTGTGGCGCGGGACGTTCCTCGAGGACATCGACATCGACCGCGTCGGCGGCCCGGAGGTGGTCTTCCCGGAGGAGAGCCGGCCCGACGTCGTCGGCGACCTGGCCGAGCTGGAGCTGGAAACCGGGGACCACCGCTCGGCGCGTGACCGGCTGCGGCCGCTCGTCCGCTCCGACCCGGCCGGCCAGAAGCACGCCGAACTCCTCATGCGCGCCCTGCTCGCCGGCGGTGACCAGGTCGGCGCGCTGCGGGTGTTCCGGAGCACCCGCGCCGCCCTCGCCGAGCTGCGGATGGAGCCCGGTCCCGTGCTGCGCAACCTCGCCGCGCGGGCGGAGCACGGCGAACCGCCGAGCTCACTGCCGTCGCGGCCCGGCGGGTTCACCGGCCGCGCGGCCGAGCTCACCGCGATCGAGACGGCGGCCGTGGCCGGGCGGAGCGCGGTCTGGGTGAGCGGCGCGCCCGGCGTCGGCAAGACCGGGCTGGCGGTCGAAGCGGCCCACCGGCTGCGCGACCGGTTCCCCGACGGGCAGCTCCTCGCCCGGCTCAACGGGTTCACGCCCGGTGTAGTTCCGGCGAGCGTCGGTGACGCGCTGACCGAACTGCTCGTCGAGCTCGGCGTGCCGGCCGAGCAGATCCCGGCCACCGTCGGCCGGAAGGCCACGCTCTACCAGACGACGCTCTGGGGCACGCGCACGCTGATCGTGCTGGACAACGCCGCGACGCCGGAGCAGATCCGGCCGCTGCTGCCCGAGGCGGACGGCTGCCTGGCCGTCGTCACCAGCCGCCGGATGGGCGACGCGGACACCGGCGATCCCGTGCGGCTTTCCCCGTTGTCGCCGGAAGAAGCCGTCGAGCTGTTCCACGTGTTGGCCGATCCGCCGCGGGTGCGCGGCCGGGCAGCGACGGTGGCCGAGATCGTCAAGCGGTGCGGGTACCTGCCGATGCCGATCCGGGTGACGGCCGCGCTGTTCCGGCGGCACCGCGGGTGGCCGCTGGAGCACCTGCTCCACCTGCTCGAGGAGAGCGGGCCGTGGGGCGAGGACGACGGCGCCACCGCCGTCCGGGTGTCCTTCCAGCAGCTCGGCGAGCCGCAGCGGGCGATGTTCCGGCTGCTGGGCAGCCTGCCCGGGCCGGACGTCGGCGTCACCGGCGGCGCGGCGCTGGCCGGCTGCGACGTCGGCGAGGCCCGATCGCTGCTCGACGACCTGCACGAGGTCAGCCTGCTGGAGGAGGCCGCGCCGGAGCGGTACCTGATGCTCGACCCGCTCAAGGAATTCGCCGGCGCCGAGCCCGCGCCCCGGCACGCGCTCGTGCGGCTGCTCGACTTCTACCTGGTCACGCTGGCGGCCGCGGTCGGCGCCGCGTACCCGTTCGACAAGGCCCAGCTGCCCGCGACGGACCGGTCGTCCCCGGTGACACCGGGCTTCGCCGACGCCGGCGCCGGGCTGCGGTGGATCGTCGCCGAGCGCGACAACCTCGTGGCCGCGATCCGCTACGCCGCCCAGCACGACCTGCCCGGGCACACCTGGCGGCTGGCGGTGCTGCTGTGGCGCTACTTCAACACCACCAGCCAGTTCGAGGACTGGATCGGCACCCTCGAGCTCGCCTGGGAGACCGTCGATCCGGACGACGACTACGGCCAGGCGCACGTGCTGCTGCGGCTGGCCACCGCGAACGACCGGCGCGGACAGCTCGCCGAAGCGCTGGAATTCGCGGCCCGGGCGCTGCCGAAGTGGCGCCGGCTCGGCGACCCCCGCGGCGAAGCGGCGACGTTGTGCGCGCTCGCGATCCCGACGATGGAGCTGGGCAAGCACGACCAGGCGATCGCCCACCTCGAAGCGGCGCGGGAGAAGTACGAGCAGACCGAGGACCGGCGAGGTGAGGCCCACGCGCTGAGCATGCTGGGCTACCTCAACGAAAAGCACGGCAACGTCGCCGTCGCGCTGGAACAGCACTTGGCGGCCGCGCGGATGCTGCGCGAGGTCGGCCACGTCCAGGGTCTGGCGCACGCGGTGAACAACCTCGGGACCGCACAGGAGAAACTCGGCCTGTTCACGGACGCGTTGGCCAGTTACACGGAGGCGCACGGACACGCCGCCGAGGTCGAGGACCACTGCGTCGAGGCGTACGCGCTGAACAACATCGCGAACGTGCACCGGCGGCTGGGCCGGTTCACGCAAGCCGTGCGCTACCACGACAAAGCTCGTGAGGTGGCGGCGAACGCGCCCGACGCCGACCTGCAGACACAGCTCTACCTCGACCGCGGCGCGACCGCCCTCGCCCGGGGTGCGCACCGGGACGCGCTCAGCGCCGCCAAGTCGGCCCTGGACCTGGCCGCCGGGGACGGAAACCGCGCTTATGTGGCCCACGCCCACCACGGCATCGCGAAAACGCTGCACGCGATGGGCGACCACGAAACCGCCGTCACGCACTGGGTCACGGCCGAAACCGGATTCGCCGCGCTCGAGCTGCCCGAGGCCGGTGAAGTGCGTGCGGAACGCGCGACCCTGGAATGTGCTTGCCGGTTCCGGTGATCTCCCGGGCCGATCACGAACCGCTCGTGACCGGCCCGGCGCCCGTCAACCGTGCCAGGGGTTGCTGTCCGTGCCCGCGGGCGGCGGGGTGGTGCTGGTGGACGGCGGGGGCGGGGTCCCGCCGTCGCCGTCCGCGGAGGCCGTGGTGGAACCGATCAGCGGGGCCAGCGCGATGACGCAGAACGCGAGCACCGGGCCGCCGATGCTGGCCAGCTTCTTGGGAAAGGACATGACGAATCCTCCTGGGGAAAGGTGATTGACCGGGGTTTTCGCGGTATTTCCGCGCCCCGCAATCAGGATTCGTCACGCCGGAATGCGCGACAAGGAGTTGACTGTTTACTACTGGAACAGGAAACAGGAAACGAGCAGGAGCGCACCCACTCCGGCGAGCACAACGGGAGTCGTGGTGACGGTCAGCAGCGAGCCGAGGATCGCCACTCCCAGGACCGCGCCCGTCTGCCGGGACGCGTTCAGCGCGCCGCCCGCGATGCCCGCCAGTTCCGGCGGGGCCGAGCCGATCACGGCGGTCAGCAGTGACGGGATGGCCAGCGAGACCCCGAAACCCAGCAGTGCCAACGCGATCACCGAGAGCACGGGCGCGAATGCCTGGAGCAGCGTGCCGGCCGACATCAGCAGGAAGCCCGACACCGCCGGGATCCGGGGGCCGATCCGGGCCACCAGGCGGCCGGTGAAGATCGGGTTGAACGCCGTCGGAATCGTCAACGGGAGAAACGCCAAACCCGTCTCCGATGGTGAATAGCCGCGGGTTTCCTGGAAATACAGGGAAAGGACGAAGAGAACACCCGACAGGCCGAAGTTCACGATCGCGCCGGCCAGCAGGTTCCGGGAGACGAGCCGGCGCGGGAGCATCGCGTCCGGACGGCGTTGGGACACGACGAACACCGCTGCCGCCAGCGTGGACGGCAGGAGCACCCACCAGGCGTGCTCGACCAGGGCGTACGACAGTGTCGACAAAGCGACTATCACGGACACCTGGCCGGTCCAGTCGACACGGCCGGGCTTGGGCGGGGTCAGCGGGGCGGCGGCCGACAACGCCAGGGCGAGCAGCGCCACCGGGACGTTCACCAGGAAGATCGCCCGCCAGCCGAACGCCTCCGTCAGCACGCCACCCAGCAACGGGCCGGCCACCAGACCCGTCCCGCTCAACGCCGCCCATACGCCCATCGCCTTCGCTCGGGACGCGGGTGCCGGGTAGGCGACCGCGATCAAGGACAGCGACGACGGCACGAGCAACGCTCCGGCGATACCCAGCAGCGCACGCAAGGCGATCAACATCGGCGCGGAGACCGACAGCGCCGACACCAAGGACAGCGCGGCGAACGAGAGCAAGCCCGTGAAGAACACCCTTCGCGCGCCGAAGCGGTCGGACCACGCTCCTGCCGTCAGGAGGAACGCCGCGAACGTCAGGGTGTAGCCGTTCGAAATCCATTGCTGGTCCGCCAGATCGGCGGACAGCGCGGGGAGCGCGACCGTCACGATCGTCGTGTCCAGCATGACGAGGAAGTAACCCAGCGAAAGGCCGGTGAGGAGTCTTGGCACCCGTCCAGCCTGGACACTCCGTGACATCGGCGGAAGCAGGGAGTTACGATGGCCGGTATCGGGAACTCCGATGGGGGAAACCATGGAACTGCGCCACCTGCGCACCTTCCGCGTGGTCGCGCGGACGCTCAACTTCACCCACGCCGCGGCCGAGCTGCACTACGCGCAGTCGAGTGTCACCGAACAGATCCAGGCCCTCGAAGCCGAACTCGGGTCGAAGCTCTTCGAACGCGGGCGGCGGCTCCGGCTCACCGCCGCCGGTGAGCGGCTGATCGGGTACGCCGGCCAAGTGCTTTCGCTTGTGGAGGAAGCCAAGGCCGCCGTGGACGGCGAACGCGGGGAGCCAGCCGGCGACCTGACCGTCGGGGCGCTCGAAACCCTGTGTGCGCACCGGATGCCCGGCCTGCTCAGCGCCTACCGGGACCGATGGCCGCGCGTGCGGCTCTCCCTCAAGGAAGGCGGACGCGGCGAGCTCTACCGAGCGGTGCGAACGTCCGAAATGGACGTCTGCTTCACCTTCGGGGACGCGCCGGACGATCCCGCCTTCGCCAGTGCGTCACTCGGCGAAGAACCCCTTGTTGTCATCGTGCCGCCAGCACATCCGTTGGCGAGCAAGGAAGAGATCCGGCCTGGCGATCTCCGCGGGGTCGGATTTCTGGCCACACCGCAGGGCTGTGGCTTCCGGGAGATGCTGGACCGGATCGACGGGCCGGTCGTCGACACCGAGGTCGGCAGCCTCGCCGCGCTCGCCCGGTGTGTCGCCGCCGGAATGGGGTGCGGCATCGTGCCCGCCGTCGTCGACCACCCGGGAGCGGTCGCCGTGCCGCTGGCGGGCGAGACGACGACCGTCACCATGACCTGGCGGCGGCGCGACGAGCACAAGCCGAGCGTCGCCGCGCTGCTCGCCTACGCGTTGTCCAGCAAGGACATGTGCTCCTCCGACAGCTCCAAGGTGAAGGCCGGCGCGATCGACGCGTAGTGCTCCCAGGTGCGCGGGCCGATCAGCGGGATCACTCCCTTGTGGAGCAACCACGCCAACGCCACCTGGTTGCCTGTGGCGCCCAGCGTGGAGGCGACCTTGGCAACCGCGGCCAGACGGGATTCTGAGTCCGGGCCTGCGTACGCACGCCAGACCGGAGTGGACTCCCGGTAAGCCGTGTCGTCGTAGATTCCGCGCAGCAGCGAGGAATACGCCGCGAGGGAGACGTCCGGGTGCGCCGCCAGCCAGTCCAGTAACTCGCCGCCCGCGATGGAGGGGACGTCGGCGCCGGTCGGGCGCAGGTACGAGTGCTGCACCTGGACCGCCACCGGTGGTGACCACCCGTGCGCCAGCGCCAGCGCGTGGATCTGCTCCAGGCGCCAAGTGCGGACGTTGCTCCAGCCCGTGTAACGGATCTTGCCGTCGCGTACCAGAGTGTCCAATGCGGACAGTGTTTCCTCCAGCGGTTCGCGACGGAGGTCGACGTGGATGTAGTACAGGTCGATGTGGTCCGTTCCCAAGCGCCGCAGGCTTTCCTCCACCGAACGCCGGATCACCGCGGCGCTCGCCCCTTCGTAGGTGCGTTCCCTCGCTTCCCAGTCCGTCGTGCCATCGGAGCGGGCCGCCGCGCGCGCCGCTGGGAGGTCCGTGGGCTGTGCCGACACCTTTGTCGCCAGGAAGACACGGTCGCGGCGGCCGCGCAGCAGCTTCCCCAGCATCGATTCACTCTCGCCGCCCACGGACGACGGGCCCGCCCACCAGGCGTAGCAGTCCGCCGTGTCCAGGAAGTCGCCGCCCGCGTCGAGGTAGGCGTCCAGGATGCGCGCCGAGGTCTGTTCGTCGGTCGACGTGCCCATCGTCATGCAGCCCAGCGACACCTGGCTCACCTGCCGGCCCGTGCGGCCCAGTTCCACCTTCTTCATGCCACGAACCTAGAAGAGAATCGGTCCGGTACTACAGTCCAATGGTGTGGCCGGATCACAGACCAATTGGGACGTCCTGCTCGACCTGAGCGGGCCGGGGCCGAAGCACGAACAGCTCGCGCGCGCCCTGCGCCGGGCGATCCGCGGGCTCGAAGACGGCGTCGCCGTGCCGCCGAGCCGTCAGCTCGCCGCCGATCTCGGGTGCTCGCGGTGGGTCGTCACGCAGGCCTACGCCCAGCTCGTCGCCGAGGGCTACCTCGACGGGCGTACCGGGTCGGCCACCCGCGTGCGCCGCGTCGCGAGTGAACCGCCGCCGAAAGCCCCAGCGCGGAAAGAACTCCCGCCGCGGTATGACCTCGCGCCCGGGCTGCCCGACCTGCGGCACTTCCCGCGGCAGCGGTGGGCGGACGCCGTGCGCGGCGTGCTCACCACCGTGCCGCACGCCGACCTCGGGCTCCCCGGCCAGGCCGGTCACCCGCGGCTGCGCACGACCCTCGCCGGGTACCTGCGGCGGGTCCGGGGCGCCGAAACGGACGACGTCGTGATCTGCGGCGGCGTCACCGACGGCGTGACGCGCGTCTGCCACGCCCTGCGCGAACGGGGCGTCACACGGCTGGCCGTCGAAGACCCCGGCTGGACGCGGTTGCGGCGCGCCGCCGCGGCGACCGGGATGGCGATCGATCCGGTGCCGGTCGACGAGGAAGGCATCGATGCCGGACGGATCCCGCGCGGGACGCGGGCCGTGCTCGTCACGCCGGCCCACCAGTTCCCCACCGGCAGCGTCCTCTCCCCGCGGCGGCGTGCCGAACTCCTCGACTGGGCGCGGGACGTCGACGGGCTGATCCTCGAGGACGACTACGACGCCGAATTCCGGTACGACCGGCGGCCGGTCGGCACCGTCCAGGGCATGGATCCGACGCGGGTCGCGCTGTTCGGCTCCGTCTCCAAGACGCTCAGCCCGGCGCTCGGGCTCGGCTGGGTCGCCCTCCCTCCACAGTGGACTCTTCCGGGGACTCTCCCCGGCCACGCGCCGCCCGTGGTCGACCAGCTGGCACTCGCCGAGTTCGTCGACAACGGCGGCTACGACCGGCACCTGCGGGCCGCGCGGCTGCGGTACCGGGCGCGGCGCGACCGGCTCGTCGAGGCGCTCGGGCCCGCGCGGCTTTCCGGCGCCGCGGCCGGGCTGCACCTCGTCCTGCACCTCGACCGGAACGCGGCCGACGTGACGGAAAGCGCGCGCGCCAAGGGCGTCAAGGTGGCGGATCTCGACGGTTACCGCGTGACTCCCGGCGACCCGGCGCTGGTGCTCGGGTACGGCAACCTGGCCGACAACGCTGTCAGTGACGCTGCCCGGTTACTGCGCGAAGCGGCCGGTTGAGGGCTTCTCAAACGCCCATCGAGGTGGAAAGGTGCTCACCGGACCGAGGACGTGACCAAAGGTCCGCTTCTGACAACGTTGTCATCTCTGGAGAGGTGCGCCCATGTGGTCGCAGAGCAGACGGTTGGCCGCCGCGGTGGCGGTGGGGGTGGTGGTCACCGGGCTGGCGCCCGCTGTGGCGCAGGCCGCGCCGGCGCCGGTGGATCCGGTGAGCCTGGTCAATCCCTTCGTCGGCACGCAGAACTTCGGCAACACCTTCCCCGGGGCGAGCGCGCCGTTCGGGATGGTGCAGGTCAGCCCCGATACCGGCGGCCAGGGTGGTTACGACTACCTGCAGAACGCGATCTACGGCTTCAGCCAGACGCACCTGTCCGGCGTCGGCTGCGGTGTCATGGGCGAGCTGCCGATCATGCCGACCACCGGCGCCGTCGACAACGTTGACAAGGACGCCTACAAGTCCGAGTACAGCCACGACGACGAGCACGCCGAACCCGGCTACTACCGCGTCGGCCTCAAGAAGTACGGCGTGAACGCCGAGCTGACGGCGACCGCGCGCACCGGCTGGCAGCGCTACACCTTCCCGTCGACCGGGCAGGCGAACGTCCTGTTCAACACCGGGCAGGCCAACCAGTCCGTCAAGGACTCCGAGATCCACGTCGTCGGCGACCGGACGCTCGAAGGCCGCGTGCGCGCCGGCGGGTTCTGCGCCGGGCACGACGAGCACACCGTCTACTTCACCGCCACCTTCGACCGGCCGTTCAGCTCGTACGGCACCTGGCGCGACTCGACGCGCACGCCGGGCAGCCGCGACGCCGCGGGCACCGGCGGCAACGGCGCCTGGGCGAGCTTCGACGCCACCACCGACCACGACGTCGTCCTCAAGGTCGGCCTGTCCTACACCGGCCTCGACGGCGCGCGGAAGAACCTGGCGGCGGAGACCAAGGACTTCGACTTCGACGCCACGAAGACCGCACTGCACCAGCAGTGGGCCGACCGGCTCGGCGCGATCAAGATCGGCGGCGGCACCACCGAGCGGCAGACGGCGTTCTACACCGCGCTCTACCACTCGCAGCTGCACCCGAACCTCGCCGGCGACACGGACGGCGCGTACACCGGTTTCGACGGCAAGGTCCACACGGCGAGTGGTTACACGCCTTACCAGAACTTCTCGCTCTGGGACACCTACCGGCCGCAGAACCAGCTGCTCGAAATGCTCGAACCACAGGTCGCGCGGGACGTCGCGTTGTCGGTCGTCGCCATCGGGCGCGACGGCGGGTGGCTGCCGCGGTGGGCGCTGGCCGAGAGCGAAACCAACATCATGACCGGTGACCCGGTGACGCCGTTCCTCGTCGAAGCGTGGTCGAAGGGCCTTCTCGCCGGGCACGAAGAAGAGGCGTACGCGCTGCTCAAGAAGAACGCGACGAGCACGCCACCCGCCGATTCGCCGTACAACGGGCGCTCCGGCGTCAACTACTACAACGACCGCGGTTACATCCCGAGCGGCCTGACGCTCGGTACGGACTGCGCGGCCAAGGGCGGCGACAACGACTGCGAGCACCCGGCGTCCGCGACCATGGAGTACTCGGCGGCCGACGCGGCGCTGGCGTTGATGGCTCGCGGGCTGAACCACCAGGCCGACGCGCGGATGTTCGCCGACCGCGGCCAGTGGTATCGCAATTTGTGGGACTCGACAACGCAGCAGTTCCGGCCGCGCACCACCGAGGGCACGTTCCTCACGCCGTACAACCCGGTCGACGCCGATCACCAGTTCCACGAGGGCGGCGCCTACCAGTACCAGTGGCTCGTGCCGCAGGACCCGGCCGGGCTCGTCTCGCTGATGGGTGGCAAGCCCGCGACGCAGAAGCGGCTCGACTCGTTCTTCGCCTACGACAAGCTGCTCACCGACCCGGCGGGCACCGCGCGCAACGACTGGATCTCCAGCCCGTACGACTACTACGGCAAGGCGACGTACAACCCGAACAACGAGCCCGACCTGCTCGCGCCGTACATGTACAACTGGGTCGGCGCGCCGGCGAAGACGGCGACGGTCGTCCGCGCGGCGATGACGCTGTTCACCACCGGCCCGGACGGCATGACCGGCAACGACGACCTCGGCACGATGTCCGCGTGGTACGTCTTCTCGTCGCTCGGGCTGTACCCGACGATGAGCGGCGCGAACTTCCTCGCCGTGTCGAGCCCGCAGTTCGAGTCGGCGACCGTCCGGATCGGACAGTACGGGCGCTCGCAGGGCGGCACGCTGACGGTGAACGCGCCGGGGGCGAGCGACACCAACCGGTACGTGCAGAGCGTTTCGCTCAACGGCCGTGACGTCCGGCAGACGTCGCTGGACTGGTCTGCTTTGGCCCACGGCGGGACGCTTTCGCACAAACTCGGGTCGAAGCCGTCTTCGTGGGGGACTTCCGCCGGCGCCCAGCCGCCTTCGGTGAACAACGCCGTCGGTGACCTGCGGCGGCACGTCGACGCGTCGCTGCGGCAGACGTCCGTGGTGATCCCCGCCGGCGCGGCGCAGCAGGTGCACCTCGACCTGGACGTCCTCGCGCAGAACCCGCTGCTGCAGCCGGTGACCGTGACGGCGACCGCGCCGTCGGGGTGGAAGGCCAAGGTCCAGCCGGTCGACCTGATCTGGTCCGGACGGCTGCCGGTGCAGAAGGCGGTGCCGATCACGGTGACGGTGCCCGCGGGTGCCGCGGCCGGGACGTACCCGGTGCAGATCAAAGTGGCCGGGCTGGGCGCGAACACGGTGACCCGCTCGGTGACGATCGAGGTGCGGACGCCGTCGGCGTGCGTGACCTCGGGGACGCAGTGCGCGGTCGACCTCGGCCGTGACTACAACCACGACGGCACGGCGACGGTCGCGGCGTCCACCGAAGGCAACTTCGACGGCGGCGGCTGGAGCTACGACGCTTCGCTCCTGCCGCCGGCGGGCCCGGTGACCTGGGACGGCGTCACGTACGCGGCGCCGGACGCGTCGGGCACCGCGGCGAACTTCGTCGAGGCCCGGGGGCAGTCGCTGCTGCTCCCGGCGGGTGCGCACGGTGCGCTGCGGCTGTCCGGGTCGTCGCACAACGGCCCGGTGACGACGACGCTGACGGCGCACTACACCGACGGCACGAGCGCCGACCTGGCCGCGACGTTCGGCGACTGGGCCGGCTCGGGCAGCCCGGTGGTGCTCGAGATGCCGCACCGCATCAAGGCGGGCAGCGGCGTCGACGGACCGCCGGTGCGGCTGTTCGGCGTCTCGGCCGCGCTGGACGCGGGCAAGACACTGCAGTCGGTGAGCCTGCCGAACGACCCGCGGGTCGAGATCTACGCGCTCACCCTGGCGTGACGGTTCGGTTCGCCGGTGCGCCGGCGAACCGTTCCACCAGGTCAGGGAAGCCGAAAACGGTGATCCGCGCGATGCCCCGGGGCGCGACGGTCAGGACGGCGATGCCGTACGGCTCACCGCGGTAGCAGGTGATCGCCGCGGGCTGGCCGTTCGCTCGGGTCGGCGTCATGTGCCACTCGCCCGGCTCGCCCATGACGTGCCGCAGGAAGGCGACGCAGGTGCGTTTGCCCGCGAACCACGTGCGGGACGGGACCGGTTCGATCACGGCGTCGTCGCGCAGGACCTGCTCCAGGGCGTTCAGGTCGGAGTTCATGAACGCCGTCATGTAGCGGTCGAGGAGTTCGCGCTGTTCCGGCTCGGTGAGTTCTTGGACGTCCGGCGTGGTGTTGAGGGTCGCGCGGGCGCGCTGGAGGGTGCTCTTCACGGCGGCGACGCTGGTGCCGAGCAGCTCCGCGACCTCGGCCGCCGGGAACGCCAGCACCTCACGCAGGATCAGCACGGCGCGTTGCCGCGGCGGGAGCAGTTGCAGCCCGGCGATGAGCGCGAGGCGAACGCCGTCGCGGGCCGCGACGATCGCCGCCGGGTCTTCGTCTTCGGGGGTGATCAGGGCGTCCGGGATCGGCCTCGGCCAGAGGTCACCCGCCTCGGCCGCGATCGGCGGGGCGTCCGGGTCGGTGGTGGGGGCGCCGAGCCCGGACGGCAGCGGGCGACGTCCGCGCTGTTCGAGAGCAGTCAGGCAGGCGTTGGTGGCGATCCGGTAGAGCCAGCTGCGGAGCGACGCGCGGCCCTCGAAGCGGTCGTAGGCACGCCAGGCGCGGAGGTAGGTCTCCTGGACGACGTCCTCGGCCTCGTCGGGAGTGCCGAGCATGCGGTAGCAGTGCGCCAGCAGCTCACGCCGGAAGGCCTCGAAGTCCGGAGTCACGACGGTCATGATGCTCTGACCGGCGGGGGCGGTGAAAGGAATCGCCTCAGGTGGGCCGGATTTCCGGCTGGGGTGCTCGGTCGTGTTTCCGGAACTCGACCCACCGGCGGCTCACGTCGGCCCACAGGTCCTGCTGTTCGGCGTAGAAGCCATCGAGCCGGTCCCGCCGGAGATCCGCGGCAGGCGTGGTGACCAGGTAGTAGTCCATGTCGTCACGCAGCCGGTTCATCCGGTACTGCGTTTCCTCCATGAGCAGCCAGCGCGAGCGCCAGGTGAAGAAGGTTTCGAGCCCGGCCAGCAGCGTGACCGAGGCGACCAGTGGCAGGGCGATCGACGCCCGCGCCGGGATCTCCGGGATGCCGAGCACGATCGTGGACAACCCCGTGAGCGCCAGCGTGGCGACCCGCACCCGCGAAGCGGGCCGCTTGAACCGCTTCTTCCGGGAGTCGATCCACTCGATGTCCGCGGAGACGAGATCGCGGAAGCCGAGGAAAGCGTCCCGGAGCGGGAGGTCGGGCTGCCGCCCGACCAGCTCCAAATAGCCTCGCTCGGAAGTGAGTTCGGTCGGCGACGAGGTCCGGCGTCTGGGCCACATCCGGCCAGGTTCTCGGACCCATCGCCCCCGCGGCAAGGGTCAAGCCACGATGCGCGGCTCCGACGCCAGCCGCGACAACACGTGCGTCAGCCGCCGCGCCGCTACGTCCCACTCCTCCAACGCACTTCCGCGACCCAACGCCGCCGTGCGCAACGAGCGGCGCAGCTCCGGGTCCGCGTACCAGCGGTGCAGCGCGTCCGCCAGGGCGAACGGGTCGTTCGGCGGGACCAGCAGTCCCGGCATCTCACCATCGGCGTCGACGCCCAGTGCGTCGTAGACCCCGCCTACCTCGGTCGCCAGGACCGGAATGCCGCGGGCCAGGGCCTGTGCGACGAACATGCCCGACGCGCCGCCGCGGGACGGGATGACCAGCAGGTCCGCCGCGTTGTAGGCCGCTCCCAAATCCACTGCGTCGCCGGCCAAGGTGATTCGGCCGCCCAGGCCCAGGCGCTCGATCGACCAGCCCAGCTCGTCCACGTAGCCGGGAGAAACGGACAACGAGCCGACGCAGACGCACGACAGCGCGAGGTGGTCGACCTCGCCCAGGGCTTCGACCAGCACGTCCTGGCCGTTGCGGCGGGTGACGTCGCCGACGCACAGCAGGCGGGACACGCCGTCCGCGCCCGCGGCCAGCGGGGCCGCGTCCGTGCCGGGCTTGGCGACGTACACGCGGCCCGGGTCCAAGTCGTGGCGGTCGATCAGCTGCCGGGCCAGCCAGGGGCTGGTCGCGACGACCATGCCGGCCATCCGCAGCGTCTCGCGCTCGCACGCGTCCAGTTCGGCGCGGTGCGCGGGGTCGAGACCGGGCTCGTCGGCGAGGGCCTGGTGCACCAGCACGGCCAGCCGCAGCCGCCGGGCGTGCGGGACGACGATCTCGGGCACACCGGACGCGATCATGCCGTCGAGCAGCACCACCGTCCGGTCGGGCAGCGCGGTCAAGGACCGCGCGAGCCGTCTGCGGGCCGTCGCGTCCGGCTCCGGCCAGTCACCGTCGATCGGCAGCTCCAGCACCGGCTGCCCGACGGCGGGCAGGTTCTGGCACATGCGCTTGTCGTAGGTGTCACTGCCCGGCGGCGCGGCCGGCAGGATGAAGACCATCGGGTCCGCGGGCCTCATCGTGAGCGCCGGGGTACAGCGGTGGAATCGGACACGGCTACCTCCAGCGCGGTCGACGACGATGACGGCTCATCTGTCACACGCGGGCGGCGGCGGTTCGGTTCAGCTCTGGCCGTCGATCATCCAAACACCGTTCACCTGGACCATGGTGAAGGTGTCCGTCTCCGGCTGCTTGCCGTCGTAGACGACGTGCGCGGTGACCCGGTCCGGCCCGGCCTGGGTGACGCTGGTGGCCTGCACCGTCTTGAACTGCCGCCACCAGCTCGTGTAGGTCGCGTAGGTCTGGTGGCGGGACGCCTTGAACTTGTCCGTGAGCAGCTTCCACGCCTCCGCGGTGTTACCCGGGAGCAACTGGTAGTAGGCGGACAGGGCGTCGGCCGCGGTCTTCGCGGACGCCACCGTCGACACCGTCGGTGACGTGGGCGGCACCGAGGTCGACGGCGCCGACGTGGGCGCGGGTGTCGGGGACGGCGAGCTGGAGGGGGCGGCCGAAGCCGAGGTGGAGGGCACGGACGGCGCCGCCGGGGCGGCGTTGTCCTGCGGCGGTCTCTGGCGCACGACCAGCAGGATCGCCACGACGACCGCGACGCACAGCAGCGCCGCGCCCGCGCCGACGGCGATCATGCCCTTGCGCGCGCCGGGTGACACGGCAGCGACCTCGCCCGCCGGGGGCGGGATGGCGGCCGAGGCCGGCATGTCGGGCACGGCGGCCGGGGCCTCCGGGATCGTCGCCGCGAGCACGGCCTCCCCCGGCTCCTCGTCGGTCAGCAGCGCCCGCAGCTCCCGCTCGACCTCGTCCATCGACGGCCGCTCGTCCGGCTCGGTGGCGAGCATCCGGAGCAGCAGCGGGGTCAGCCGCTCGGCCTTGACCGGGGGCTCGATCTCCCCGCTGGACGCCTTGTAGAGCAAGGCGATCGGGTTGTCCGAGGTGCCGTACGGCGTCGAGCCCTCAACGGCGGCGTACAGCGTGGCGCCGAGTGAGAAGACGTCCGCGGCGAAGCTCGCGTCCTCGCCGCGGGCGATCTCGGGCGCGAGGTACGCGGGCGTTCCGGCGATCTCGCCGGTCGCGGTGAGCTTGACGTCACCGATCGCGCGGGAGATGCCGAAGTCGGTGATCTTCGCCGTGCCGTCGTCGGAGACCAGGATGTTGGCCGGCTTCACGTCGCGGTGCACGATCCCGACGCGGTGCGCGCCGGCCAGCGCGGAGCTGATCTGCGCGCCGATGCGGATGGCGTCGTCGACCGGGACCGGCTCGTCCTGGATCAGGACGGCGAAGCTCTTCGACGCGAGGTACTCCATCACCAGCCACGGCCGGTCCTCTTCCTCGAGGACGGCGAACACCGTGATCGCGTGGGAATGCTGCAGCCGGGCGGCGATCCGCGCCTCGCGCATCGCGCGGTTCTTCGCTTCTTCGGTGCGGTCCTCGTCGTGGTCGTGCGGCAGCAGGAGTTCCTTGATCGCCACCGTGCGTCCGAGCATCTCGTCCTGCGCGCGCCACACCGTGCCCATCGCACCGCCGCCGATCGGCTCGATCAGCCGGTACCGATCGCGGATCCGGCGACTTTCCACGAGCATCCACCATTCTCCGAAGCGGCCCACGAGATCCGGCCAGCATGCCAGGCTCATCCGCCGACCGGTACCAACGTAACCGAAAACCTTGCGCGGACAGTGCAATCACGCACGTGGCGCTGCCCACCGTGTACCCCGAAATCTTAACGAACAACCCCATACGCACGATCAAGCGCGTCCACGATCTCCTTGCGCAGCCCGGCACCGACCGCGATCGTCGCGGCGGAATCGACCGAATGCTCGCTCCCGTCGCGGTCGACGACGGCGCCGCCGGCCTCGCGCACGAGCAGCACGCCGGCCATCGTGTCCCACGGGTTGTTGGACAGAATCAGTGCTGCGTCGAGCTTTCCGTCCGCCACCCACGCCAGGTCGATCGCCGCGCTGCCGTACATCCGGATCTTCTGCGCCCGCGCGCCCAGGTCCGAAAGGAGCAACAGCCGGGCGCGGTTCTTCTCGTCCGCGAGTTCGCCGATCGCGAAGTCACCCACGGCGATCATGGCGTCCGGCATCTCGGACGCGGCGGAAGCGGCGACCCGCTCTCCGTTCGCGAAAGCCCCTTCGCCCTGCGCGGCCGTGTAGGTGACGCCCAGATAAGGCAGGGTGATCGCCGCGACCGTGCTCTGCGCACCGTCCACGAGCGCCAGGGAAATCCCGCAGAGTGGAATTCCGCGCGCGAAGTTCGCGGTGCCGTCGATCGGGTCGAGCGCCCACCACAGGTCACCGGTGTCGCCGCTGCGCCCGCGCTCCTCACCGAGGATGCCGATCTCGGGTGTCTCGGCGGCGAGGAACTCGCGCAGCGCGTCCTCGACCGCGGTGTCTACGTCGGTCACCAGGTCGCGATCGCCTTTCGCGGAAACGGAAAAGTTCGGGCGCGACCGGATGATCCCGGTCGCCTTCGCCACGGCCTCGCGCGCGACGTCCAGTAGTGCGGCATGCTCGCTCATGCCACCCAACATAGAGAAGGGACGCGCCATGACCGACCTGTTCCCGCTCGCGACCACGGCCGACGAGCTGCAGCGGGGCGCGAAGGTCGCGGTGCTGCCGGTGGGCAGCTTCGAGCAGCACGGCGCGCACCTGCCGCTGGTGACCGACACGGTCATCGCGGCGACGCTCGCGCAAGCCGTCGCCGACGCCCACCCCGTGCTGCACCTGCCACCGCTCCCGATCTCCTGCTCGCACGAGCACGCCGCGTGGCCCGGCACGGTCAGCATCTCCGCGCGCACGCTGCACGCCCTCGTCACCGACGTCGCGGACTCGCTCAAAGCGTCCGGCGTGGACCGGCTCGTGCTGGTCAACGGGCACGGCGGCAACTACGTACTGTCCAATGTGGTCCAGGAGTCGAACGGGTCGATGGCGCTGTTCCCCGGCGTCGCCGACTGGCAGGCCGCGCACACCGCGGCCGGCCTGCGGACGTCGCTGGACGACGACATGCACGCGGGCGAGCTGGAGACGTCGATCCTGCTGCACGCGCACCCGCACCTGGTCCGGCCCGGTTACGAGACGGCCGACCACGTCACCGACCGCGAACACCTGCTGACGCTGGGCCTGCGGGCGTACACGGAGTCGGGCGTCGTCGGCCGTCCGTCGCTGGCGAGCGCGGCGAAGGGGCACGTCGTGCTGGACACGCTGGTCCAGCGCTTCTCCGCGGTGCTCGAGGTGTTAAGCGCCTGACAGGTGCGGGAGCAGGTGGTCCATCCGCTCGGCCTTCGTCCGGAGGTAGCGGAGGCTCTCCGGATTCGGCGGAACCAGCAACGGAACCAGCTCGCTGATCCGGATTCCGTAGCGGGTGAGCTGGTTGGCCTTCTCCGGGTTGTTCGACAGCAGCCGCACCGAGCGGACCCCCAGATCGGCCAGGATGCCGGCCGCCGAGTGGTAGTCGCGAGCGTCGATCGGCAGGCCGAGGGCCACGTTCGCGTCGACCGTGTCGAGGCCTTCGTCCTGCAGGCGCATCGCCTTGAGCTTGGCGAGCAGGCCGATCCCGCGGCCCTCGTGGCCCTGGACGTAGATCAGCACGCCGGCGCCCTCTTCGACGATCCGGTCCAGGGCCGCCGCCAGCTGGTCGCCGCATTCGCAGTGCGTCGAGGCGAAGACGTCCCCGGTCAGGCACTCGCTGTGGACGCGGGTGAGCGTCCCGAGCTCGGTGATCTCGCCGTGGACCAGCGCGACCTGCTCGGTGCCGGTCCGGTCGAGGTAGCCGACCGCGCGGAAGGTCCCGTGCCGCGTCGGGAGCCGGGTGTCGACCACCCGCTCGACCACGGCCCGGTGCGACAGGTTTTCGACGGCTTCGCTTGCGGTCATGACTTCAATCCCATCTCCGATTCGACAGGAGCGTCGGCTGCCTTGCGCGGGGCGGGCACGACGGTTCCGGCGTGCGGAGCGCGGGCCAGGCGGAACCCGGCGACGCTCCGGACGAGCAGGACACCGGCGCCGGGCAGGCTCGCGACCAGCGAGAGCACGCCGTAGACGACGGCGACGGTGACACCTTGGGCGGCGCCGAGGCCGGCCGCGCCGAAGAGCAGGGCGCAGACGCCTTCACGCGGGCCGAAGCCACCGACGTTGAGCGGGAGACCCATCGCGAGCAGCGCGAGGATCATCAGGGGCAGCAGCTGCCCGACCGGCGCGTCCACCCCGGCGACCCGCGCCGCGACGACGAACAGCGCCAGGTGCCCGGCCAGCGTCGCGACCGACAGGAAGCCCACGGCGGGCCACGTCTCGCGGGTCAGCAGGCCGAGCCGGACGTCGGCGAGGGTGGCGGCGAAACCGCGGCGCACCTTCGACGGGCTGTGGATCCAGCGGCCGCCTGCCACCCGGCCGACCACGACCGCGGCGACCGCGAGCAGCACCACGACGACCCCGCAGAGCGTCACGACCTGGCGGAACGCGCCCGGCACGACCCCCGGCCACGCCAGCACGACGGTGACGGCGGAGCCGATCAGCACGACCTGCCCGGCCGTGCGCTCCAGGACGACGGCGCGCACGCCGCGCGGCACGTCGCCGGACTCGCGGCCGTGCTGGACCGCGCGGTGGACGTCGCCGAGGACGCCCGCGGGCAGCACGCCGTTGAGGAACAGCGCGCGGTAGTAGTCGCCGACCGCGGTGCGCAGCGAAAGCCGCAGGCCGAGCCGGGTGGCGACGATCTGCCAGCGGCCCGCGCTGAACAGCGTCGTCGCGAAGCCGATGCCGAGCGCGGCGACGACGCCGACCGTGTCGATCCGGCCGAGGCCGTCGAGGAAGGCGTCACTGCCGAGCTGCCAGACGAGGACGGCGAGGATGCCGACGGCGCCGAGGATGCGCAGCCAGGCGAGCGCGCGCTTCACGCCGCCACCTCCAGGCTCGGCGGCAGGACCAGCAGGTCGCCGTGGTCGATCACCGCGTACAGCTCCCCGGCGGCGGCCATCTCCAGCCGTCGCTGCAGGTAGACGTCGGCCGCAGGGAGCAGGTCCGGGACCTGCTCGACGGCGGCACCGACCCAGCCCTCGAGCCACTTGCCCTGCAGCTCCGCCTGGTCCGGGCCGAGCCGCCAGGCGCTGTCCGCGCGGAGCACGGTGGCGCCGAGCCGGCCGAACGCGGTCGCGGCGACCTCCAGCGCGGCCGGGCCCAGCAGGCGGCGGCCACCGGTGATCCGGCGCTGGTGGGCGTTGAAGGCGGCGGTGATCTCGTCGTCGAGCGGGTCGGCGGGCGCCAGCTCCACGCGGCCGACCACGGAAAGCATCAGCAGCGCGGCGCAGCCGGCCTCGACGATCGCCCCGGCCAGCGCCGTGACCTCGTCCTTGGTCAACAGGTCGAGCAGTGCGGACGCGGTGACCAGCGACGTCCCGTCGAGGTCGGCGGCCCGCAACGCCGTGACGTCGCGCTGCTCGGTGACGACCTCGACGGGGCTGCCGTCGAGCGCGGTCCGCGGCAGGCTGGCGACGGCGTGGGCCAGCAGGTCGGTGTCGTGGTCGTGCAGGATCCAGTGCTGGGTGCCGGGCAGCCGCGCGGCCAGCCAGCGGCCGAGGGAGCCGGTGCCGCAGCCGAGGTCGCGGATGACGACCTCGTCGTCGTCGGTCAGGTAGTCCCGCAGCGGTTCGAGCAGCTGGGGCGCGCGGGCCGCCGCGTCGGCGGGCTCCCGCAGGCTCAGCCACTCGGGCGAGTAGGCACTCATGCCGCCGCCTCCTGCCGCTGGAGGACTTCGGCGATCCGGCGCGCGGTGTCGTCCCAGCTGGTCAGCGTCTCGCGCCGCAGCTGCGCCGAGGTGCGCAAACGCTTGCGCAGGTCGGCTTCGGTCAGCCAGCGGCGCAGCGCGGATCCGAGCGCTTCGACGTCGTCGCCCGGCACGAGCATCCCGGGCACCGAGCCGTCCGGCGCGACGCCGACGGTGTCGGGCAGCGCGTCGACGTCGGTGGTCAGCACGGGCACGCCACGGGAGAGGGCCTCGGTGACGACCATGCCGAACGTCTCGGCGCGCGAAGGCAGCACCAGCAGGTCGGCGGTGTGGTAGGTCGTGGCGAGCGCCTGGCCGGACCGCGGGCCGGTGAGGGTGAAGCGGGCGCCGAGGCGGTGTTCGCGCAGGCGCTCGACGTACTTCGTCTCACGGCGGATCCCGCCCACGCATTCGCAGGTCCAGCGCAGGTCGGCGACGGTTTCGAGGGCTTGGGCGAGCACACCCTGGCCCTTGCGCGGGGTCACGTTGGCCACGCAGACCAGCCGCGACATGCCGTCGGTGCCGATCGACAGCGGCGCCGGGTCGACCCCGGGCGTCACGGCGTGGACGCGGTGCGGGGCCAGGCCGTGGTGGCGGATCAGCCGACGCGCGGCCCACTCGCTGGTCGCGATGACCGAGCTCGCGGCGTGCAGCGTCTCGCGCTCCAGCGCGTCCAGCTCGGCGGCGAGCGCGGGCGGCAGGCCGGTCTCGTCGGCCAGCGGCAGGTGCACCAGAACCGACAGCGACAGCCGCCGCGCCTGCGGGACGATCACCTCGGGCACCCCGCACGCGACCAGGCCGTCGAGCAGCACGGCGGACCCGATGGGCAGCGCCGAGAGCAGGTGGCCGAGTACCGCGCGGGCCTCGGTGTCCGGCCGCGGCCAGCTGCCGTGGACGGCGATCTCGTGCACGTCCAGCCCGGCCGCGGAGAGGCCGTCGCACATCCGGCGGTCGTAGGTGTTGCCGCCGCTCGGGACGGCCGGGTCGTCGACGTCACCCGGCAGGATCACGTAAATGGCGCTCACAGTGCACGCTCGTAACTCGCCCAGGCGACGTGCGATTCCTTCAGCGAGACGGTGATGCCTTCGAGGCCACGCGCGCCTTCGCCGAGACGTCCGGCTTGGATCGCGTCGGCGAGGCGGTCGGCGATGACCTTCGCGAGGAACTCGGTCGAGGTGTTGATGCCCTTGAACACCGGCTCGTCGTCGAGGTTGCGGTAGTTCAGGTCGCTCAGCACCGCCCCGAGCTCTTCCGTGGCCTTGCCGATGTCGACGACGATGTTGTCCTCGTCGAGGTCGGTGCGGCGGAAGGTGGCATCCACCACGAAGGTCGCGCCGTGCAGGCGTTGCGCGGGTCCGAAGACCTCCCCGCGAAAGCTGTGGGCGACCATCACGTGGTCACGGACGGTGATGCTGAACACCAAGACCTCCGATGCGTTCGGGTGGACGTGGTTACTGCGGCTGATACATGACACGGAGGCAGCGGGCGGAAAGTTCATTCGCGGCCAACCGGGGTAACACGGACGGCAGCTCGTCAAACGCGCATTCGCCGTTGACCAGCGCTTCGAACGCCGGGTCGGCGAGAAGATCGAGAGCGACGGCGAGGCGCTGCGCGTAGTCGCGGTCCGGGCGGGCGACCGTCCCGACCTGGCTGCTGCGGATCGTCAGCCGCCGCGAATGGAAGTTCTCGCCGAGCGGCACGCTCACCCGCCGGTCGCCGTACCAGGACAGCTCGACGACCTCACCCTCCGGCGCGAGCAGCTCCAGCGCCTTCGTGAGCCCGGCTTCCGTCGCGCTCGCGTGCACGACGAGGTCGCAGTCACCCAGCGCGTCCTCCGGCGTCGTGAACTCGACGCCGAGCGCGTCGGCGACCTCCTGCTGTTCCGGGTCGACGTCGATGAGCTGCACGCGCGTCGCGGGGAAGCCGGAGAGAAGCTTGGCGACGCTGCAGCCGACCATCCCGGCGCCGATCACCGCGATCCGGTCGCCGAGCCGCGGCCGCGCGTCCCACACGGCGTTGACCGCGGTCTCGACCGTGCCGGCGAGGATCGCGCGGCCGGGCGGGACGTCGTCGGGCACGAGGGTCACTGCGCTCGCCGGGACGACGTACGCGGTCTGGTGCGGGTAGAGGCAGAAGACGGTCTTGCCCTGGAGCTCTCCGTTTTGGACGACGCCGACGTTGAGGTAGCCGTACTTGACGGGGCCGGGGAAGTCGCCCTCCTGGAACGGCGCGCGCATGACGTCGTGCTGGCTGGCCGGGACACCGCCGCGGAACACGAGGGTTTCGGTGCCGCGGGAGACGCCGGAAAACAGTGTGCGGACGAGAACTTCGCCCGGTCCGGGGTCCCGGATCGGCACGGCGCGGATCTCGCCTTCGCCGGGACTTTGAACCCAGAAAGCACGTTCCACGTGTTTCTCCTAGCAGGCGACCGGAGGCTGGTGTCGCCGCCACCCTATGAGCATTTCGCGGAGCAGACGATGATCAAGCAGGGACTTCTCGTGCGTGCGGCGGTGCCGGCGTGCGTGCTCACCGGCGGGGCCGTCGCCGGCGGCGTCAGCCCGATCGCCTGGGCGACCGGGCTCGTGTTCGGCCTCGCGCTGGTGCTGCTGACGGGCTGGGGCCTGCGGCGCACCGGGCGCGGGAGCTTCGGCCCGGCGGACTGGATCACGTTCGCCCGCGCGACGCTGGTCGGCTGCGCCGCCGAGCTGATCGCGGACGGCGGTCACCCGCACGCCTGGCTGGTCGGGCTCATCGCCGTCGCCCTGCTCCTGGACGGCGTCGACGGCCAGGTCGCCCGCCGCACCGGCACGACGTCCGAGTTTGGCGCGCGCTTCGACATGGAGGTCGACGCGTTCCTGATCCTGCTGATGTGCGTCCAGGTGGCCGAGACGGCCGGGCTGTGGGTCCTCGCGATCGGCCTGATGCGGTACGCGTTCGTCGCGGCTTCGTGGGCGATGCCCTGGCTGACCGCGCCGCTGTACCCGAGCATGGCGCGCAAGACGGTGGCCGCGGTCCAGGGTGTGGTGCTGGTGGTGGCGGTCTCCGAGATCCTGCCGCTTCTTTGGACGTTCGCCGCGGTGGTTCTGGCGCTGGCGTCCCTGGTCTGGTCGTTCGGCCGCGACGTCGTCTGGCTGGCCCGGACGCGAGTCCCCGCCGCCCGCCCGAGCGCGATCGTGACGATCACCCGCGCCCGCCGCCTGCGCACCACCCCCAGCCACAGCCCCGCCTGGCCAGGCCACAACCAGGCCGCCTAACGCCAAGTCCGTGAAGGCCACATTGAGGGACTCTGAGTCCCTCAATGTGGCCTTCACGGACTTGGGCGGAACCTCAGCTTGATTCGCGGGCCGCCTTGGCGCGGCGCTTGCCTTCGTGCATCGCGGCGACCCGGGCGATCGGGATCGTGTGGCCCTCCTCGACCAGGTCCGCGGGCAGCACGAACGGCTCCGGCATCTCCTCGGTCCACGGGTCACCCTGAGCAAGCAGGCCGGGCGCCGTGTGGACCGTGAAGTCCGACGGCTTGACGCCGTCCAGGTCGGCCCAGCGGACCGGGAACGACACCGGCGCGCCCGGGCGGACGCGCGGGCTGTAGACGCAGACGACCGTGCCGCCGCCGGAGCGGGTCGAGTCCAGGAAGACCTTGCCGTCACGGCGTTCCTTGACGAACTCCGTCGTGCCGCGGGCCGGGTCGATGCGCTCGGCCCGGGCCGCGACCGCCCGGGTGGCCGCCGCGATGTCCTCGGTCGACTGGCCCGGCGCGAGCGGGACGAAGACGTGCAGGCCCTTCGAACCACTGGTCTTGACGGCGCCGTCGAGACCGTCGGCCTTGAGCGCCTCCCGCACCAGCTTCGCGGCGTCGATCGCCAGCGTGAACGGGCCGTCCTCCGGCGGGTCGAGGTCCAGGACCAGGTGCGTCGGCCCGGTCGCCGGCTCGCCGCGGAACAGCGTCACGTGGTACTCGATCGCCCGCTGGTTGCCGAACCAGACCAGCGTGCGGACGTCGTTGGCCAGCCCGTAGCTGACTTCGCGGCGCGAGCGGTCGGCCCACAGCGACGCCCGCGCCACCCAGTCCGGCGTGTACTTCGGCAGGTTCTTCTGCATGAACGGCTCCTGGCCGCGCAGCACCCGCACCACCGACAGCGGCCGGTCGCGCAGCTCCGGCAGCATCCGGTCGGCGACCGCTTCGAGGTAGTCGAGCAGCTCCCGCTTGGTGGCCCCCGCACCCGGGAAGACCTCCTGGTCGAGACTGCTCAACTTGACGCCGTGACGGAGCTCATCGCTGCTCATCGGCCCACCTTCGCCTCCGCGCGCGAAGCGGTCAACTCGCTGCGGGGCTTCGTCAGACCGGCGGGCGCCCGGTACGCAGGCGGCGGCGCAGGTCCCAGAGGCAGAGGTTGAACGGGAACCGCCGCAGCGGGCCGGGGCTGCGGCGGACGACCACGCCGAGCGCGCGCAGCAGGGCGTCGAACCGGCGCTGGTCGGCCCGGGTCCAGGTCAGCCGCATCTCCGCGCGGAAGTGCGGCGGCAGGAAGCCGGTGGTGACGAACCGGTGGAACGGGCGGCCGAGCGCGGCCGCGGCGGGCGGCAGGAACCGCAGCTCGACGATGTCGGTCAGGTAGCGGCGGACGGTGTCGTCGATGGCGACCTCCGCGACGCCGTCGGTCCAGTACTCCTCGAAGGCGCCGCGGTCCCCCGGCCACATCCCGGGGTCGACCTGCAGGGTCGTGCCGAGCGTCGCGGCCTCGCGGTAGAAGCGTTCCGGATCGCCGCCCACGAACGCGAGGTAGACGTCCTCGAACCCCTTGTAGAGGCAGGCGGCGACCCAGAGCTGGAGATCGGTGTCGAACGCGTCGTAGGCGACGGGACTGTCCGGCGTCGAATGGACCTGGGTGTGGGCCCGGTTGACGCCGCGACGGTAGGCGGCGCGCTCGGCGTCGGTGCCCATGGTCGCGACGGCGAGGTAGGTGAGGGTGGTCCGCGTCCGCTTCGCCGGGTGGCGGAAGAGGTTTCCGCTGTCGACGCGGCTCTCCAGCACGCCGTAGCCGACCGGCGCGCGGGCGAGCTGCATGATCACGTTCGCGCTGCCGGCCAGCAGCCCGGCGCCGAGGACGGCGTCGCGGAGGGCGGTCGCGGCCATCGGGACGCCTCCTCGCGTGAGCGGGTTCCGCGTCCCAGGAAACGCCGCTGTTGACGTCATGTCAAGAGCCGAACCCCGGCTTCAGCTCCCGAAGCTTCCGCAGGTCGTCGGCCGGATAGACGCTCCGGGCGACCTCCGCCGGGTCATGCTCGCCGTACACGAACGGCAGGAGACGGCCACTCGTCCACGGCGCCAGCGCGTCGAACAGCTTCGCGTGGGCGTGGCGGACCGGGTCGATCCCGTCGTCGCCGACCACCGAAAGCGCTCGCACGACGAACTCGGCCGTACTGTCCCATCCCACGCCCGGCACCTCCGGCGTCCGGGCGAGCGCGCCGCCCAGCCGGTCGACGATCAGCACCGTGCCGACGTCCGCCCCGGGGCCGGCGTGCTCGACGACCGCGTCGAGCATGGCGTCGTTGAGCTGGGTGACCGTCGCGTTGGTGCCGTGGTAGCCGTGCGGGTGCGGCGGCTCGGCGGCGATCGAGCCGGACTCGCTGAACGGCATCGGCTTCAGCGTGTCCATCAGCGCGGGTGCGGCGGCCCGCAGCGGCGCCACCAGCTCGTCACCGCCGTCGCCGAGGTAGGCGACGCGCACGTGCGCGATGTGCTTGCCACGCAACGGTTCCGGCACCATCGGCAGGTCCGGGTACGGGATCAGCGCGAGCGACGTCGTCAGCGTGTCCGGCGCGGCCGCCGACCACGTGCGCCAGGCCCGCAGCACAGCGGGGATGTCGGCGGTGCCGAAGTAGAGGCCGCCGCCGTACAGCTCGGCCACCGGGACGAGGTCGAACTCCAGCGCCGTGACGATCCCGAAGTCCGCCCGGCCACCGCGCAGGGCCCAGAACAGGTCGGCACCCGCCTCGGCGTGCCGCAGCTCGCCGTCGGGGGTCACGACGTCGATCGCCCGCACGTGGTCGGCGGCGCGGCCGTACTTCCGGGCCATCAGGCCGAAGCCGCCGCTGAGCGTGTAGCCGACGACGCCGACGTCCGGGGACGAGCCGCTGAGCGGGGCGAGCCCGTGCTTCGCGGCGGCTTCGAGGACCGCGCCCCAGCGGACCCCGGCCTCGACGCGGGCGGTGCCGGCCTCGGCGTCGATCTCGACGCCGGTCAGCCGGCGGGTGCTGATCAGCAGGCCTTCGGTGCCCGCGGTCAGGCCGTGCCCGGTGGCCTGCACGGAAACCGGCAGGTCGTGGGCGGCGGCGAACCGGACGGCGGTGACGACGTCGCCGTCGGTCTCGGCGCCGACGACCACGGCGGGCCGGCTGGCGACGGCGAGCTGGAACCCGGCGACCTCCTCGGCGTAACCGTCCTGGCCGGGCTGGAAGACCTGGCCGGTGAGCGGGGTGACGTCCATCGCGAACTCCTCCTTCGGTGCTCCTTCCACCTTCGGCCTGCGACGATCAGAAGTCCAAGATCTGGTTTGTCTGGTAGCTAGAATCAGTGCTTATGGAACTGCACCAGCTCGCGTACTTCGTCACGGTCGCGGAGGAAGGCAACTTCACGCGCGCGGCCGAGCGGATGCACGTCGCCCAGCCCGGGGTCAGCGCGCAGATCCGGCGGCTCGAACGGGAGCTCGGCCAGGAGCTGCTGGACCGGTCCGGCCGCACGGTCCGGCTCACCGACGTCGGCGCGGCCGCGCTGCCGCACGCGCGGGCCGCGCTCGCGGCGGTGCGCGGGGTGCGCGAGGCCGTCGACGAGCTGGCCGGGCTCGTCCGCGGCCAGGTCGCGCTCGGCGCCGTGACCTCGGCGGGCCCGGTCGGCCTGCCGGACCTGCTCGCCCGGTTCCACGAGCGGTACCCGGCGGTGGAGATCACGCTGGCCGAGGCCAACTCCGACACGATGCTGACGGCGCTGCGGGAGGGCCGGCTCGACCTGGCGGTGGTCGGCCTCGCCACGGACCCGCCGCCGGGCATCACGACGCAGGTGCTGATCGACGAGCCGTTCCTCGCGGTCACGGCGCCGTCGGGCCCGCTGGCCGACCGGACGGAGGTAGCGCTGGCCGACCTGGCCGGGCCGCCGCTGATGGCGCTGCCGAAGGGCACGGGCCTGCGCACCGCGCTGGACGGCGCGTTCGCCGCCGAAGGCCTGACACCGCGGATCGCGTTCGAGGCCGCCGACCCGAACGTGCTGGTGCAGCTGGCCCTGCGCGGACTCGGCGTAGCGGTCGTCCCGGAGTCACTCGCCCGCTACCACGAGGGCGACGTCCGGGTGCTCGACATCGTCCGCCCGCGGTTGCGCGGCGTGCTGGCCCTGGCGTGGCGTGATCCGGGCCCCGCCGGACCCGCGGCCAGGGCCTTGATCGCGTTCGCCAGGAGGCACCTGCCCCGGCCTTCCTGAGGTGACGGCACGACTCGATCACGCTTCGCGACGCCATATACTCGCCCCCGACGATCACACCGACGGGGGACCGAGTTGCGCACGATGAGTCATGAGGACTACCTCGGCAGCCGGCGCTTCCCCGGGCTCGACGGCCTGCGCGCGCTGGCCGCGACGATGGTCATCTTCTTCCACTTCGGCGGCCCGAACTGGGGCTGGCTGTCGGGCTGGGTCGGCGTCTACATCTTCTTCGTGCTGTCCGGCTTCCTGATCACCACGCTGCTGCTGCGCGAGCAGGACCGCACCGACCGGATCTCGCTGTCGAACTTCTACATCCGGCGCGTCTTCCGGATCCTGCCGCCGTACCTGGTGATCCTCGGCGGGATCGTCGCGTACGTGCTCCTGCGCGGGGAGTTCTTCACCCGGGACTTCCCGCACGCGCTGAAGTACTACCTGACGTTCCTCAACGAGTTCTTCCCCGGCTCGGGCGGCAACGGCGCCGACAACTTCTTCAGCGGCTCGTGGACGCTGGGCATCGAGGAGAAGTTCTACCTGGTCTGGCCGTTCCTGCTGGTCGCGATCGGGATCGGCGCGGCCAAGCGCAAGTTCCTGCTGGTCGGCACCGCGATGGTCGTGCTGCTGGCGCTGGTGCCGGTGACCAGCGGCTGGACGGTCGGGTCATCGCCCGTCGCGCTCTACACCTCGACCATCCACTACTTCATCCTGGCCGGCGGCTGCCTGCTGGCGATCCTGCTGCACTACGGCCGCGGGTACGCGGTGCTGAAGCCGCTGACCCACCCGCTGGCCGCGATCCCGATCGTCGCCGCGTTCGCGGTGCTGCACACGAACTTCGACACCCTGTGGCACGCGTCGGACCAGAACATGCTCCTGCTGGTCGGGTACACGGCGCTGACGATGCTGCTGCTGATCGTGCTGGTCAGCCCGGGCCCGCTGCGCTGGCTGCTGGGCACGGCCCCGATGCGCTTCGTCGGCGAGCGGTCGTACTCGCTCTACCTGCTGCAGGGCCCGGTGCACTTCGTCGTCGTCCAGGCCGTGCCGGGGCTCTCGGTGAACCGGACGGTCACGGCGGTGACGGTGTTCCTGGTCGCACTGGCGATCGCGGACCTGATCCACCGCTGGGTGGAGAAGCCCCTGATCAACGCCGGCAAGCGGGTGATCGCCCGGAAGGAAGCCCGGCGCGAGGAGCGGGAGGCTGTCGAGCAGCCACCCGCCGACCCCCGCGTCGAGCCCGCCCCGGCGTCCGCGACGACGTCGGTTTCCTAGCGCGCCGGGTCGCCCGAGGGGTCTGCCGCGGCTGGTCGTGGGTGTTTTGGGGGGGTGGTAACCCCCCCAACACACACGACACGCGGGGCGGGGGGGAGCGCGCCCGGGCCACCACCCCGGGGATAACGGGGGGGGTGATTTAGTTTTGGGCGCAAC
>NZ_JBIUTB010000002.1:140186-162128 GCF_044741685.1 Amycolatopsis sp. NPDC088138 | reverse complement strand
CCCCGCCGGGGGGCCCGCGTCCCGGGGGGTTCCCCGGCGGGGGGGGGCGCCGGGGGGGTCGGGGGGGGGGGGGGGTTTGTTTTGGGGGGGGTGGCCCCCCCACAAAACACCCACGACACGGGGGCCGGCTGTCAGCGCTCCAGGACCACGACCGGGATGATCCGGTCGGTCTTCTTCTCGTAGTCGGCGAAGCCCTCGGCGTGGGCGATCATGCCCGCGTACAGGCGGTCACGCTCGGCGCGGTCGGCGATCACCGTGGCCGTCGCCTCGAACTTCTCGGTGCCGACCTCGACCGTGACCTTGGGGTTCGCGACCAGGTTGTGGAACCACGCCGGGTTCTTCGGCGCGCCGCCCATGGACGCGGCGATCACGATGCGGTCGCCGTCGCGGGTGTAGGCCAGCGGCGACAGGCGCTCTTCGCCGCTCTTCGCCCCGATCGTCGTGAGCAGCAGCACGTTCTTGCCCTCGAACATCCCGCCGACGATGCCCGCGTTCGCGCGGAACTCCTCGACGACCCCCTTGTTCATCTCACGAACTTCGGCCAACCCCGGAACCTCGGACGTCATCTCGACCCCTGTTTCTTGCCGGTACGCTCGATCGGTGCCCCCGAGGTACGCTCGGGAGCGGTCGAAGCGTTTGTTTTGCAAACAAAGCTACCGACGGGAGGAGTGCGATGTCAACGGAAGCCGGGCCGAGTGTCGAGGACGGCGTGCGGCAGCTCCTGTTACTCATGCCGCGCCTGGTCGGCCGGGCGAAGCGCACTCCGGTCCCCGACGAGCTCAACGGCTGCACGCTGGCGCCGCGGCACCTGTCTCTGCTGTCCTACCTGCTCTTCGACGGCCCCATGACGGTCACCGAACTGGCCGGCCGCCTCGAGGTGGCGCCGACGACGGCGAGCCTGATGGTCGGCGACCTCAGCCGCCAGGGTGTGCTGAACCGCGACGAGGACCCGGCCGACCGCCGCCGCACGATCGTCAGCATCACGCCGGACAAGCGCCCGGCCGTCGACGCCTGGCTGGCCCGCGGCGCGCAGGCCTGGAGCAACGCCCTGGCCCCGCTGACGCCGGCCCAGCGCAAGCTGGTGATCTCGACGCTGGAGGCCTACGAACGCGGCACCTGCGAAGGCCCCACCTGCTGACTCAGGCCTCGTGTCGTCCATCCGAGTACGCGTGTCGTCCCGCTGAGTACGCGTGTCGTCCACGCAGGTACGCCCGCGGCTGGGCATCACCATCATCAAGCGTGACGCAACGGACGACACACGTACTCAGGCGGACGACACGCGTACCTGGACGGACGACACGGCTCAGGCGTCGCTGCCCTTTTCGCGGGCCAGCTTCCGCTGCGCCTCCGCGCGCTCGCGGCACTTGCGGAGGAACTCCTCGTCGTCGTCCGCGCTGGTCGCCGCGAAGCGGCCCGGCCGGTCGTACTCCGGGAACGCGGGCGCGTTGCGCTCGTAGCGGCCGGCGGCGCGCGACACCTGCTGCGGACGGCCCGCGACCAGCCAGACGATCGAGCCGACCAGCGGCACGAGCAACACGAGCAGCAGCCACAACATCTTCGGCAGGTTGCGGCACGACGACTCGTCCGTGGTGATCACGTCGACCAGGCAGAAGATCCACAACCCGAGCGTGACGAAGCCCAGCAGCCCATCCATGTACAGCAATTTCCGGCCTTCCCCCAGACAAACGAACGCGGTAGTTCTAGCAGAGGCCACCAATGGAACTTCCGCGGGTCACCCGCAGCACCGCGGGCATCCGGAGATTCGGCGACGACACCCACGCCGTTTCCGCTTCTGTCAGGCGAAACCCGCGCAGCGCCTCGAGAACTCCGGTGGCGAGGGCGATCGCGTGCGCCGGACCCGGGCATTCCCGTGGCCCGGCACCGAACGGCGTCGCGGTCAGTTCGACCGTGACGTCCTCGCCGCCGATCCGGCGGCGCGTGCGCAGCACCGGCGGGTCGGCCAGGAGCTCGCCCGGTTTTCCGGCCAGTGCCGCGGAAAGCGCGTTGCCGATGAGCCCGGCGGTGGCGTCGCAGGCCTGGACCAGCAGGCCGATCCGGGCGGCCGCGAGTTCGGTGGCTCCGCCGCACACCTCGATCAGCCGTGCCATCGCCGCCTCCGCCGCCTCCGACGGTGTGACGTGCGGGTGGTACGCGGCCGCGACCAGCGCCACCTCCGCCGAGACGTCGGGCAGCCCGAGCGCCTCCGCGAGCACGCCGACCGGCACCGGCCGGGCGATCACGGCCATCACGTCGACGTCCTCGACGTCCGCCATGATCCGCTGGGTCCACGCGAAAGCCTTGTCCCGCAACGACTCCGGGTCGATCCCCACCAACAGCTCAACAGCCAAGGCCCGACGCCGGGCGTGATCGGCACCGTTGCTGAAGCGGGCGACGGACGCGCGCAGCCAGGCGACACCGCCGACCGGGACGTCGGCGGGAACAGGGGGCACCGGGGCGGTCAGCTGGGTCATGCGATGACCGTAAGCGCGGGAAACGTCGGCGCCCGCCGAAGTTTCAGAGCACCGCGGACGCCGGGAACCACGTCGCCTGCGGGCCGGCGCAGCGGGTCACCCGCGGGACGTCGTGCTGGAACCACCACGCCTCGGTGACGCGGCCGTCGGGCAGCCGGTAGGTCGGCGGGCCGGCGACGCGGGCGAGCCCGGCGGCCTGCAGCGACCGCGCGCTCGCGACGTTGCCCACCTCGGCGCCGGCCCGCACCCGCGGCAGGCCCAGGTGGTCGTGCGCCAGGGTCAGCCCGGCGGCGAAGAGCACCCGGCCGATGCCACGGCCGCGGTAGTCCGGGGCGAGGTAACCGCCGGTCTCCGGCCCGCCGTCCTCGCCGGTGTGCACGCTGACCAGTCCGACGCAGCGGCCGGCCTCGACGTCGATCATCACCAGGTCGATCGACTGCGGATCGGGCGAGACCCAGTCCGGGCCGGTGCCGGGCACGACCCGCAGCGCGTCCGCGCGGGCCCCCCGGGCGACGATCGAGTCGCGCTGCCAGCCGAGCCAGCGCTGCGCGGCGGGATCGCTGCCGCAGGCGACGGCGGCGGCGTACTCCCAGGCGGTGGGCGTGCGGAACAGGAAGGGCCCGGAGCGCACCACATGGCCTTGCCGGTCGCAGGTCCGCTTGGACATCAGGCGGCCGCGCCGGGTGAGCCGGTCGAAGATCCCCTTGGTGGCTGGCAGCATCGCGGCGAAATCGTAGCGGAGCCCCCGGCGGCCGGTTGTTATTGTGGCCGGATGACGGCCGTACCCGAGGCAACCGAACTGGACGGCTCCGGCCGTGCGGCCCAGCCTCGCCAGCTCATCGTGACGGTGTACGGCCTCTATTCGCGCAACGAGGGCGGCTGGCTCTCGGTCGCTTCGCTGATCGACCTGCTGGCCGCCGTCGGCGTCGACGAGCCGGCCGTGCGCTCGTCGATCTCCCGGCTCAAGCGCCGCGGGATCCTCGAGGCGGTCCGTCGCAACGCGACAGCCGGGTACGAGCTGTCCGACGACGCCCGGGGGATCCTGCGCGAGGGTGACGAGCGGATCTTCCGCCGCGAACGCGCGACCCCGGCCGACGGCTGGCTGCTCGCGGTGTTCTCGGTCCCGGAGACCGAGCGCCACAAACGCCACCTGCTGCGCACCCAGCTCGCCCGGATGGGCTTCGGCACCGCCGCCTCGGGCGTCTGGATCGCCCCGGCGCACCTGCACGACGTCACCGCGGAGGCCCTGACCCGCCTCGGCCTCGCCAGCTACGCCGACCTGTTCCGGGCCGACCACCTGGCCTTCGGCGACGTCGCGGCGAAGGTCCGCGACTGGTGGGACCTCGACCGGCTCGACGAGCTGTACACGACGTTCCTCGACGAGCACGGCCCGGCGCTGCGGCGCTGGCAGCGGCGCAAGTCCGTCGCCGACGAAGAGGCCTTCGGCGACTACGTCCGGGTGCTCACCGGCTGGCGCCGGATGCCCTACCTCGACCCCGGCCTGCCCGCGGAGTTCCTGCCGCGCGACTGGTCGGGCATCCGCGCGGCCGAGCTGTTCTTCGAGCTGCACGCCCGGCTGGAGGACCCGGCCCGCGCGTACGTCTCGCGGGCGATCAGCCTCGGCTGACGACCGCGAAGCCCTGGACCTCGACCAGCGCTTCCTCGTCCCAGAGCCGGTCGACGCCGATGCCGGCCATCGCCGGGTACTCGGTGCCCGCGAGCCGCCGCCAGACCGCGCCGATCTCGCGCGCGTGCGCCCGGTAGTCGGCCATGTCGACGATGTAGATCGTCACGCTGCACAGATCCCCTGGAGAACCGCCGGCCGCGCGCAGCGACGTCAGCAGGTTGCCGAGCGCGCGTTCGAACTGCGCGACGACGCCGTCGCCGACGATCTTGTTCGACGCGTCCAGCGCGGTCTGCCCGGCGAGGAAGACGACCCGGCCCTCGGCGACCACCGCGTGCGAGAACCCGGAGGGCTTGCCCAGCTCCGGCGGGTTGATGCGTTCCATGCGGACACCGTAGACCATCTTTCGCCTTATTGACGGTCGTACTCATGACGACATACCCTGGACGGCGTGCGTATCGCGGTCATCGGCGGCGGCCCGGCGGGCCTGTACTTCGCCGCGCTGACGAAACAGCTGGGCCCGGGTCACGAAATCACGGTCTGGGAGCGCAACGCGCCCGACGACACCTTCGGCTTCGGCGTGGTGTTCTCCGACGAGACGCTCGGCGGCATCGAGCACGCCGACGCGGCGGTGCACGAGGCCATGCGCGCCGAGTTCGCCCGCTGGGACGACATCGACGTCCACTACCGCGACACGGTCACCACCTCGGGCGGCCACGGCTTCGCCGCGATGAGCCGCAAGCGCCTGCTCGGCATCCTGCAGAACCGCTGCGCCGAACTCGGCGTCGAGCTGCGGTTCCGCGAGGAGGCGCCGGCCGACCTGTCGGGCTACGACCTGGTCATCGCCGCCGACGGCGTCAACTCGGCCGTGCGATCGCGGCTCGCCGAGCACTTCCGGCCGAGCGTCGAGACGCGCCGGTGCCGCTACATCTGGCTCGGCACGGACCTCGTGTTCGACGCCTTCAAGTTCTACGTCCTCGAGACGCCGGCCGGGATCATGCAGATCCACGGCTACCCGTACGGGCGCGAAGGCAGCACGTTCATCCTCGAGGTGCAGGAGGACGTCTGGCAGCGGACGTTCGGCTCGATCGCCGCGACCTCGCTCAAGCCGGGCGAGAGTGACGAGAAGTCGATCTCGCTGATCCGCGAACTGTGCGCCGACGTGCTGCAGGGCCACGCCGTCATGGCGAACAACTCGAAGTGGGTCACGTTCGGCACAGTGCGCTGCGAAACCTGGGTGCACGGCAACGTCGTCCTCCTCGGCGACGCCGCGCACACCGCGCACTTCTCGATCGGCTCCGGCACGAAGCTGGCGATGGAGGACGCGCTGGCGCTGGCCGCGTGCCTGCACGAACAGCCGGGGGTGGCGGAGGCGCTCAAGGCGTACGAGCTGGAACGTCGTCCGGTCGTGACGTCCACCCAGCGCGCCGCGCAGGCCAGCCTGGAGTGGTTCGAGAACATCGCGCAGTACGCCCACCAGGACCCGCCGCAGTTCGCGTTCAACATCCTGACGCGCAGCCGCCGCGTCACCTACGACAACCTCCGCCTGCGCGACCCGGAGTTCGCGGGCGAGCTGGACCACTGGTTCGCGGGCTCGCTCGGCACGACGTCGCGGCCGCCGATGTTCCAGCCGTTCAAGCTCGGCGAGTTGGAGCTGTCCAACCGGATCATCGTGTCGCCGATGGACATGTACTCCGCTGTGGACGGTGTGCCGGGCGACTTCCACCTGGTGCACCTGGGAAGCAAGGCCCTCGGCGGCGCCGGCCTGGTGATGACCGAGATGGTCTGCGTCTCCCCCGAAGGCCGGATCACGCCCGGCTGCGGCGGCCTCTACACGGCCGAACAGGAAGCCGGGTGGAAGCGCGTCGTCGACTTCGTGCACACCCAGTCGGCCGCCCGGATCGGTGTCCAGTTGGGACACTCCGGGCGCAAGGGCTCGACGAAGCTCATGTGGGACGGCATCGACGAGCCGCTGCCGACGGACAACTGGGCGGTCTGCGCGCCTTCCGCATTGCCGTACTCCGACCGGAACCAGGTCCCGCGTGAACTGTCCACAACGGACATGGCGTCGATTCTGGGCGAGTTCATCGCGTGCACCGAGGCCGCGGCCCGCGCCGGGTTCGACGTCCTCGAACTGCACTGCGCGCACGGCTATTTGCTGTCGTCTTTCCTTTCTCCCCTGACCAACCGGCGGACCGATTCTTATGGCGGCTCGCTGGAGAACCGGCTGCGTTTCCCGCTCGAGGTCTTCGACGCGGTCCGCGCGGCTTGGCCCGCCGAGCGGCCGATGACGGTCCGGATCTCGGCGACCGACTGGGCCGACGGCGGGATCGACGCCGATGACTCCGTCGAGATCGCCCGTGCCTTCGCGTCCCACGGCGCCGCGGGCATCGACGTCTCGACCGGCCAGGTGGTGTGCGACGAGAAGCCGCAGTACGGCCGCAGTTACCAGACGCCGTACGCCGACCGGATCCGCAACGAGATCGGGCAGGAGTACGGCATCGCGGTGATCGCCGTCGGCGCCATCTCGTCGTACGACGACGTCAACTCGCTGATCCTGGCCGGGCGCGCGGACCTGTGCGCGCTGGGCCGCACGCACCTCTACGATCCACAGTGGACGCTGCACGCGGCGGCCGAGCAGGACTACCCGCTGGCGTGGCCGAAGCCGTTCGCCGCGGGCAACCGCAAGCCGCAGACCGGCCGCAGCGACGGCCCGGAACCGCGGCTGGACCTCGTCCGGTCGGGGCCGACCGGCACCGCACACGCCCGCTGGCGACCGGGAGCTCCGTCATGACCTTCACCTTGGACGCGGACCAGCTCGCCTTCGCGGCGGACGTCCGGCGATTGGCCGAGGAACAGCTGCGCCCGCTCGCCGAGTCCGGTGCAGAGGGTGCGGTGAACCGCCCGCTGCTCAAGGCGATGGGCGCGCTCGGCCTGCTCGCGCGGCTCTTCCCGGGTGTCGCTTCCGGAACGCCGTCACGCCAGGCCGCCGCGACGGACCTGTGCATCCTGCGGGAGAACCTGGCCACCGTCAGCACCGAGGCCGAGACGGCGTTGGCGTTGCAGGGACTGGGAACCTACCCCGTGCTCCAGTCCGGACAGGACGATCAGGTTGCGAAGTGGCTGCCCGCTGTCGCGGCCGGGGACGCGGTGGCGGCGTTCGCCCTGACCGAGCCGGACGCCGGTTCGGACGCGGCGGCGCTGTCCCTGAAGGCCGAGGCCGACGGTGACGGCTGGCGCCTCACCGGCGAGAAGATGTGGATCTCCAACGCGCCCGAGGCCGATTTCTACACGGTCTTCGCCCGCACCACGGAAGGCGCCGGTTCACGCGGGGTCAGCGCGTTCGTCGTCCCCGGTGACCGGCCGGGGCTGGGTGGCGAGCACCTCGACCTGGTCAGCCCGCACCCGATCGGCACGGTCACGTTCGACGGCGTCGAGGTCCGGCGCGAAGAGCTGCTCGGTGAGGAGAACCGCGGCTTCGCCGTGGCGATGCGGACGCTGGACCTGTTCCGCCCCAGCGTCGGCGCGTTCGCCGTCGGGATGGCGCAGGCCGCGCTGGACGCCACTGTGGACTACACCGGACAGCGCGAAGCCTTTGGTGGTGCGCTGATCAAGCAGCAGGCGGTCGCGCACGCGCTGGCGGAGATGGCGACCCGCACGGAAGCCGCACGGCTGCTGGTCTACGCGGCGGCGGGCGCGTACGACGCGGGTGAGCAGAACCTCGGCGGCCGCGCGGCGATGGCGAAGCTGTTCGCCACCGAGGCCGCGCAGTTCGTCGTCGACTCGGCGGTGCAGCTGCACGGCGCGCGGGCCCTGCGGCGAGGACACCTGCTGGAGCACCTCTACCGCGAGGTCCGCGCGCCGCGCATCTACGAAGGAGCGTCGGAGATCCAGCGGACGATCATCGCGCGCTGGCTGGCTTCCGGTCGAGCCACCACTGGCTGACCAGCAGCAGGGTGAACAGGCTCAGCGTGCCGCTCAGGGTGGCCGCGGCCGGCATCAGCGTCTCCATGCCGGAGTAGTGCGGGCCCAGCGCGAGGAATGCGATCGGCGCGTACACCCGGCTGAGCAGGGTGTTCATCGTCATCGCGAAACTGCGGATCATCCACTTCCGGTGGTCGGCGTACCGGTGCTGCCGGGTCGCGCGGAAGCCGGCGATGGTGAAGCCCAGCCACAGCAAGGCGGCGACGACGTTCAGCACCCCGGCGGCCGGGCCGAACGGGCTCGACAGGGCGATGCTCAACGCCATCAGCGCGGACGGGATCGCGCCGCCGAAGACGTAGACCCGCCCGATCCGGCGGTGCAGCACGGGATGCGTGCGGCGCAGCCACGGCCAGATCTGCAGGATGACGCCGACGATGGCGATCGTGCCGAACAGGATGTGCGCGACGAGGAACCAGTAGTGCGCGGCGAACCCGGGTGGTGCGGGCACCCGCGCCTGCGCCGGATCCAGGGTGAGGTAAGGCGGCACGGAGTAGACGAGGAAAGCGGCGACGACCAGGGCGAGTGGCGCGACCCAAGGACGTCGCCACCAGCGCTTGACCGCCGGTGGGGCTTCCAACTGGACACTCATCGCACACCCGCCGGTTTCCGCGTCGGACGGCGATCCAGGTACAGCTGGCTCAGGATGAGCGCGAACGCGACGCTGCCCCACGACGAAATCGCGGCGACGCTCTGCGAGTAGGCGAGTTCACTGCCGCCGAACAGGGTCGGGATCCGGGGCTCCAGCACGACCATCGCGATCGGGCTGATGAGGCGGTTGACGAGGATCGAAAACGTCATCGCCGCACTGCGAATCATCCACCGTCGGTGGTCGTCGAACCGCCGTTCCCGCACCGCCCGCCAACCGGCGAAGGTGCACCCGAGCCAGAGCAGCGCCGAGAGGACGTCACTGACCCGCGTCGTCGGGCCGAACGGACTCTGCGACCCGATGACCAATGCCATGACCCCGGCCGGCAGTACCCCGGCGAAGACGTACGCGCGGCCGGCGTAACGGTGGAAAACGGGGTACGTCCGCCGCAGCCACGGCCAGATCTGCAGCACGGCACCCACCATGGCGACCGTTCCGAAGATCACGTGCGCGACGAGGAACCAGTAGTGCGCGGGAAACCCGTCCGGCTGCGGCACTCTCGACCGCGCCGGATCAAAGGCGAGATAAGGCGGTAGCGAGAAGGCGAGAAAGGCCCCGACGAGCAGGGCGAGCGGCCCGATCCAGGGCCGCCGCCACCAGGCCGTCTTCCGAGGTGCGGGTCTGGTCTCCGTCCGGACGCTCATGACTCCCCCAAGGGTCGGCTACCCGTACGAAGCTAGGGAAACCCCCGGGTCCGGACCATGGGGCCCACCACCGCCACCCTGGTGGGGCCCGCCCTACCGCCGAATCTCACAACACCGCGAAGAGCACCGCTCTACCCTGCCGGGTGATCCAGCCGACCGGCCCTGCCGATCCTCGATGAGCCTTCAATTCGCAGTTCACCGCACGTGTCACGATGGCCACGGCAGCAACGCCGGGTGCTCCGCACACGTGAATCGTGAACCCCGCTCCGGCGATGTCGACGAGGCCACGGGCCAGTGTCCGCGCCGCCTGGGACAGCCCGGTCAGATCAGCGGGAAAGCGATCCAGCACGAGACACCCGTGCGGGCAACCGCCACCCACGACGAGCGGTCGGGGAAAAACGATCCGCCCCGCATCGATTTCGCCTCCGAGACGGTGCGCGAATGCGACCGCGCCGCACGGATCGAACCGAGCATCGGCGGCCGTGAAAACGGCCATGACCAGAGACCGATCCATTCGCCTCTCCTTTCCGCGACTGACCTCCACCGAACCGCGGCGCAGACGCTGGGCCTATCGGCCGTACCGATCACGCACATCGTGTGCGGATTCTGCAAATTCGCTTCTCAGGTGCTGGTCCGGGTTACCGTTGGAGAGCTTGGACCCCGTTCGGGGAGGCCCTGATGAGTCACGACGACGTACTCGGCCAGTTGCTCCGGCATCCTCGCCCACCTCGCGAGGTCGTCCGGATCGCGCGTTGTGCCGCCGGGTGGACGCAAGGCGCGCTCGGTCATCGGTGCGGTTGTTCGGCCAGCCAGATCTCGCGGTGGGAAACGGGCAGGTCACCGCTTCGGGACGTCGGTGTCCTGCAGCTTTTGGCGGTCGCGCTCGGCCTGCCGATCCAAGTCTTCGGTCTCCTTCCTGATAACCCACACGGAGTGTCCGACAAGACGGCGCCTGGTTGTGGGCCTACTGTTGGCCCGGTTCCGGTGCCGATGTTCGAGGAGGACGACCCGATGCGGCGTCGCACTTTGCTGGCCGGAGTGGGCGGGCTGGCCGGGAGCGCCCTGCTCGGGGCGCAGCCCGCGTTCGGCGCCGCCGACCCGATCCGCTCGCTCGAAAGCGCGTTGCTCAACCCGCCGATCGCGAATGCGGGACCCGCGTCGCTGCCAGAACTCGCGCAAACGGTGGTGCGAACCCGATCGGTCTTCGAGCAGGCAAAATACGCCGACCTCGCGGCCCTGATCCCCCGAGTGCTGGCCCGGGCGATGGCGACTCGAGCGGAATCGCGTTCGGCCGAGGACGTCGCGACCGTCAACCGGCACCTCGCCGAGTTGTACACGCTGACGACCGAGCTGATGATCAAGGTCGGAAACGATCGGCTGGCCTGGACCAGTGCCGACCGCGCACTCCAGGCCGCGGACGCCGGCGGTGACGTGCTCACCCAGGCCACCACCCGCCGCACCTGGGGAATCGTGCTTCGCCGATCGGGCCGTGCCGAAACCGCTCGTCAACTCGTCGTCGACGCTGCTGCCGCTCTGCAGCCGGAACTGCATCGCGGAGCGGAGCATTTGTCCGTATACGGCTCGTTACTCGAGACGGGCGCTTACACCGCGGCCGTCGACGGAGACCGCGACACCGCGAAAACACTGATCCTTGAAGCCGCTGACGCGGCCGAGCGGGTTTCCTCCGGTCCACACGCGACGGCTTTCAATCCCACTGCCGTCGGTCTTTACCAGATCAGCATCGCCCGTGTTCTCGGTGATTCGGGCGCCGCCATCGAGTACGCACGACGCATCGACCCTGCCGCCATCCCGGTCGTCGAACGACGGGCGCGGTACTACTCGGACGTCGCTCGAGCGTTCCACCAATGGGGCAAGCCGGAGCAGTGCTATCGAGCTCTGCTCTTGGCGGAGCACGCGTCACCGGACGAGGTGCGCTACCGCAAGACGATCCACCGGATCACCGAGAGCCTGATCCGGCACCCGAACGCGAGAAGCCTCCCAGGGCTCCCCGCGTTCGCGCGCCGGACCGGCGTCCCGATCTGAGTCAGCTGCCGCGGACCCGGCGCACCGTGTCGCGGTAGAAGTAGCCGCTCTGCTTGATCGTGCGCTCCTGGGTTTCGTAGTCCACCCGGATCAGGCCGAAGCGCTTCGCGTAGCCGTACGCCCACTCGAAGTTGTCCAAAAGGGACCAGGCGAAGTAACCCCGGACGTCCGCGCCCGCCTCACGTGCCGCCGCCACCGCCGCGATGTGCGAGGCCAGGTACGCCGTGCGCTGCTCGTCGTGGACGAAACCGTCGGAGTCCGGGTCGTCGTCGAAGGCCGAGCCGTTCTCCGTGATGTACATCGGGAGGTTCGGGTAGTCGCGGCCCAGGCGGGTCAGCAGCTCGGTGAACTTGCCCGGCAGGATCTCCCAGCCCATCGCCGTCGTCGGCTCGCCGAACGGGACCGTGCGGGACGCCGGGACGCCGTCCGGATCGACCGCGCTGCCCTGCTCGTCGACGCCGGAGAACTGCTGGCCGAAGTAGTAGTTGACGCCCAGGAAGTCCAGCGGGGTCGAGATGATCTCGAGGTCGCCGTCCTGCACCGGCAGTTTCACGCCGCGTGCGGCCAGGTCCTCGACCACGTCCGCGGGGTACTCCCCGCGCACCAGCGGGTCCAGGTAGATCCGGACGCCGAGGCCGTCCGCCTGGCGCGCCGCGCGGACGTCCTCTTCGGAGTCCGTCGCGGGGTCGGCCGTGCACATGTTGAGCGTGATGCCGAACTCGGTGTCCGGCGGCGCGGCCTCGCGCATCCGCTGCGTCGCCAGGCCGTGGCCCAGCAGCAGGTGGTGCACCGCGTGCAGACCGGCCGCGTAGTCACGGCGGCCCGGCGCCATCACGCCGTGCACGTACCCGTGCATCGCCGAGCACCACGGCTCGTTCAGCGTCGTCCAGTGCCGCACGCGGTCCTTGAGCCGGTCGAACACCAGCATCGAGTAGTCCGCGAAGCGGTACGCCGTGTCGCGCGACGGCCAGCCGCCCGCGTCCTCGAGCTCCTGCGGCAGGTCCCAGTGGTAGAGCGTCAGCCACGGCGTGATGCCCTTGGCGAGCGTCTCGTCGACCAGCCGGTCGTAGAAGCCGATGCCGGCCTCGTTGACGGGCCCGCGGCCGCGCGGCTGGACCCGGGGCCACGCCACGGAAAACCGGTAGGTGTCGGCGCCGAGCTCGTCCACCAGGCCGATGTCCGCGGGCATCCGGTGGTAGTGGTCGCAGGCGATGTCACCGTTGTCATTGTTGTCGATCGCCCACGGGACCTGGCAGAAAGTGTCCCAGATGGACGGTGTGCGCCCGTCTTCGGAAACCGCCCCTTCGATCTGGTACGCGGCGGTGGCCACGCCCCAGCGGAAGTCCTGCGGCAGGCTGTCGATCAACGCCTGCTGCTCGGCGGTCGCGGCTGTGGTCTCGGTCAAGGCAGGTCTCCTCCAGTGGTACCGGACAGGGCAGACGGCGTTCAGGGGGTCGCGACGGGGTGCAGGAAGCACGCCACTTCGCGCGAAGCGTCCCCGCCGGGCAGGCCCAGCACGGGGATCTTCGAGTCGCACGGCTCGAAGGCCTTGGGGCACCGCGGGTGGAACGCGCAGCCGGCCGGCATCCCGCGCGTGTCCGGTGGGGATCCCGGGATCCCGCTGAGCTCGCGTCGCGGACCCCGCAGGGCGGGGAACGAGTTCAGCAGGCCGTAGCTGTACGGGTGGAGCGCGTCCCGGTAGAGCGCCGCCGCCGGCGCCTGTTCGACGATCCGGCCGCCGTACATGATCGCGATCCGGTCCGAGAACTCGACCAGCAGCGAAAGGTCGTGCGTGATGAACAGGACCGAGAAGCCCAGCCGCTCGCGCAGTTCCACGAGCTGGCCGAGGATCTGGCGCTGCATCACGACGTCGAGCGCGGTGGTCGGCTCGTCCATGATGACCACGCGCGGTTCGAGCGCCAGCGCCATCGCGATCATCACGCGCTGGCGCATGCCGCCCGAGAGCTGGTGCGGGTAGGCCTCCAGCCGGTCGGCCGAAATCCCGACCAGCTTCAGCAGCTCCTTCGCCCGAGCCGCCCGCCCGGCGCGGGTCGTGTCCGGCTCGTGCGCCTTGATGACGTCGACGAGCTGGGTGACGACCTTGTGCACCGGGTTGAGCGAGTTCATCGCGCCCTGGAACACGATGGACGTCTCGGCCCAGCGGAAGTCGCGCAGCTGCTTGTGGTTCAGCTTCAGGACGTCGTACGGCTCGGCGTTTTCGGGGTGGTAGATCACCTCGCCGCCGCGGATCACGCCCGGCGGCGCGAGCAGCCGGGTCAGCCCGTAGGCCAAAGTGGACTTCCCGCTGCCACTTTCCCCGGCCAGGCCGAGGACTTCGCCGCGGTTGAGCGTCAGGTGCACGTCGCGCACCGCGCGGACGGCTTCGTCGCCGACGCCGTAGTCGACGTCGAGGCCCTTGATCTCCAGGACCGGTGTCATGATGCCTGTTCCTCCCGCCCGAGCACGGGCGTGAAGCCCACTCGCATGCGCTGGGTGCGCCCGTGGATGTCCCGCACCTTCGCCTTGCCGCTGCCGCGCAACCGCGGGCTGACGAACTCGTCGATGCCGAAGTTCAGCAGGGACAGCGCGGTGCCGAGGACGGCGATCGCCAGCCCGGCCGGCACGAACCACCACCAGGCGCCCTGCGCCAGCGCTTGCTGGCTCTGCGCCCAGAACAGGATCGTGCCCCAGTTCCAGTTCGAGAAGCTCGAGACGCCGACGAACGCCAGCGTGATCTCCGACATCACGCCGAAGATCACCGTGCCGACGAAGCTGGACGCGATCACCGCCGTCAGGTTCGGCAGGATCTCGAAGAAGATGATCCGCCACGTCGACTCGCCGGTGGCGCGCGCCGCTTCGACGTATTCCCGGCCTCTCAACGAAAGCGTCTGTGCCCGAAGGACTCGCGCGCCCCACGCCCACGACGTGAACCCGATGACCACCGCCACCAGGTAGTCACCACCGCTCGGCAGCGCGCTGCCGATGATGATGATCAGCGGCAGCGCCGGGATCACCAGGAACACATTGGACAGTGCGGAGAGTCCTTCACCCGGTGTCCCGCCGAGATAGCCGGACGTCACGCCGACGATGACCGCGAGGATCGTCGCCACCACGCCGGCGGTCAGGCCGACGAGCATGACGCTGCGGGTGCCGACCAGGACCTGGCTGAAGATGTCCTGGCCGAGGTGGGTCGTGCCGAACCAGTGCCGCCCCGACGGCCCTTCGAGCAGGTCGTTGCTGCGGGCCGACGGGTCGAACGGCGCGATCCACTCCCCGATCACCGCGATGATCAGGAAGAACACGATGACGCTGAGCCCGGTGATCGTCTTGCCACCGGTGAGGAACCGGAACTTGCGCCGCTTGGCGCGCCCGGCGATGGCGTCGACCGGGAGGGCCTGGGCGGCCTTGACGTCCGCTGCTGGTACCGCCATGTCAGCCCGCCTTCCGGGTCCGCGGGTCGAGCGCGAGGTAGGCGACGTCCGCGAGGAGGTTCGCCACCAGCACCGACAGCGTGATGATCAGGAAGATGCCCTGCATCAGCGGGTAGTCCTGCGAGCCGACCGCCTGGAACAGCTCGAAGCCGACCCCCGGGTAGGAGAAGACGATCTCCACCAGCAGGGTGCCGCCGACGATGAACCCGAGCGCCAGCGCGAACCCGGAGACGCTCGGCAGCAGCGCGTTGCGCGCCGCGTAACCGACCGCGACCCGGCGTTCGGACAGGCCCTTGGCGTGCGCGACGGTGACGTAGTCCTCGGACGCGACGGTCACCATCATGTTGCGCATGCCCAGGATCCAGCTGCCCATCGAGCTGATCAGGATGGTGATCGCGGGCAGCAGGCTGTGCTGGATCGCGCTCCCGATGAACTCGGGGTCCCAGCCGGGGATCAGGCCCGGGTCGTACCCGCCGGACGACGGGAAGAAGCTCCCCGGCCCGGCCAGCAGCGTCAGGGCGATCAGGCCGAGCCAGAAGTACGGCACCGACGAGAGGAACGTCGTCACCGGCAGCAGGCCGTCGACCCACGAACCGCGCTTCCAGCCGGCGACCACGCCGAGGCCGGTGCCGACCAGGAAGCCGATGATCGTGGTGATGCCGACCAGGATGATCGTCCACGGCAGACTGTCACCGAGCACCTCGGTGACCGGGGTCGGGAAGAACGTGAACGACAGCCCGAGGTCACCGCGGAAGAGCTGGGCCCAGTAGTGGAAGTACTGGGTCACCATGCTCTCGTTCTTGTCCAGTCCGAACAGGACGTACAGCGACTGGATCGCGTCCGCGCTCAGCGTGCCCTGGTTCTTCGTGATCAGCGACTGCACCGGGTCACCCGGGATCAGCCGCGGGATGAAGAAGTTGATGGTGACGGCGGCCCACGCCGTGAAGAGGTAGAAGGCCAGCCGTTGCAGCAGGTACCTCATCGGGCGGCCCCGTCGTACAGCCAGCACGCGGCCCAGTGGCCGGGTGCGTCGTCGACCTCGAACCGCGGCGGCAGGTCGGTCTTGCACCGCTCCATCGCGACCGGGCAGCGCGGGTGGAACCGGCAGCCGGACGGCGGGTCGATCAGGCTCGGCGGTTCGCCGGCCCCGCGCTCGGCCGGCACCTCACCGGGCGCGAGCTCGCTGTCGCCGTCCGCGACCTGGAGCCGGTCGGGGTCGGGCGCGGAGTCGATCAGCAGGCGCGTGTACGGGTGTGCCGGGTTCTGCGTGATCGTCTCGCTGTCGCCGCCTTCGACCATCCGGCCGGCGTACATCACCATCGTCTCGTCGGCGAAGTAGCGGGCCGACGCGATGTCGTGGGTGATGTAGAGGATCGCGAGGTGCAGGCGCTCCTTGAGGTCCCGCAACAGGTTCAGCACGCCGAGCCGGATGGAGACGTCCAACATGGACACCGGCTCGTCGGCCAGCAGGGCCTCCGGATCGGCGCCGAGCGCCCGCGCGATCGCGACGCGCTGGCGCTGCCCGCCGGACAGCTCGTGCGGGAACTTGTCGATGTACCGCTCGGGCGGTGTCATCTGGACGCGCAGGAGCAGGTCGTGCAGCGCCTGCTCCAGGTCTTCACCGTCGCGGCCGTGGATCTTCAGCGCCCGCGTCAGGTGGTACCGCACGGTGTGCACCGGGTTCAGCGACGCGAACGGGTCCTGGAAGATCATCTGGACCTTGCGGCAGTAGGCGCGGAAGGCCCGGCCGCCGCGGACGTTCACCGTCTCGCCGTGCAACCGGATGTCCCCGCCGGTGCGGGGGTAGAGCTGCGCGAGCAGCCGCGCGACGGTCGACTTGCCCGAGCCGGACTCGCCGACCAAGGCGGTGACGCGCCCGCGCCGCAACGTCAGCGAGACGTCGTCGACGGCCTGGACGGCGCGGCGCGGGCCGGTGAGCCCGGCGCGTCCCTTGCGCCGCACCGGGAAGTGCTTGGTCAGGCCCTCCGCCTCGAGGACGACCGCACCGGGGGTTTCCCCCTCCGATCCGGCCACGGCCGGATCGGAGGGGGCCGGGGCGGCCGCGGCGTCGCCGCGGCCGTCCCCGTGTTCGGTCTTCACACCTGGGTCCGCCATCGATCAGGCCGCGGGCTTCAGGTGCAGGATGATGTCCAGCGCGTTGCGCAGGGTGGGCTGCGCGGGGGCGTACGGGTTCGCCTCCTCGGGCCAGCCCGTCCAGTTCTTCGTGCTGTACTCGCCACCGGAGTTCGCGGCCGACGTCGGGATCATCGGCTGCTGGTCGATCATGATCTTCTGCAGCGTCGCCATGGCGGCGGTGCGGGAGGCGTCGTCCTCGGCGTTGGCGTAGGTCTCGAGCGCCTTGGTCGCCTCGTCGTTCTTGAAGCGGCCGTAGTTGCCGTTGATGTTGCCCTGGCCGGTCGGCTTGTAGCGGTTGCCGTCCATGACGTCGCGGTACAGGTCGTACGGCGTCGCACCGTCGTTGGTCCAGTGCATCAGGCCCTCGAAGTCACCGGTGTCGACCGACTTCGTCCACGCGTCCTGGTTCATCTTGTCGACCGTCGCGGTGATGCCGATCTGCGACAGGTTGTCCTTGATGATCTCCAGGTCGGTGATGTAGTCCGACCAGCCCGACGGAACCGTGAGCTTGAGGGTGACCGGCTTGCCGGACGGGTCCTGCAGCTTGTCGCCGTTGAACGTGAAGCCGGCGCCGGTGAGCTGCGCCTTGGCCGCCGCGACGTCGACCTTGACGGTCTGGCCCTTGTACTGCGGCGCGATGAACGGGTCGCCCGCCGGCGTCGGAATGCCGGTGACCTGGTCGTTCTTCGGGTAGAAGTAGCCGGCCTCACCCTGGTTGAAGATGTCGTCGCGGTTGATCACCTTGCTGATCGCCTGGCGCAGCGGCGCGCTGTTCCAGGGGGCCTTCTCGGTGTTGAACCACAGGCCGTGGACGGCCAGCTGCGCGGGGAACCAGAGCTTGTAGTGCTCGGGGTCCTTGTTCGTGTAGACGGCCTTGTAGTTCGGGATGAAGACGAAGCTCCACTCGGCCGCACCGCTGGCCAGCGCCGAGACCTGCGCGTTGTTGTCCGTGTAGGACGTGTAGCGGATCTCCTTGACCTTCGGCGCTTCCTGCCAGTAGCCGTCACGCTGGCTGACGATCACCGTCTGCGGGGTGAACGACTTGAGCGTGTACGGGCCGGTGCCGACCGGGTTCTTGATCGTGTCGAGCGCCGGATCCTTGATGCCCTGCCAGATGTGCTTCGGCACCACGATCGTCTGCAGGATCTTCACCTGGTTGACGAACTGGGAGCTGTCGAAGGTCAGCGTCACCTGGTTGCCGGCGGCGGTGATGTCCTTGTACGGGACGGCGTCGATGTTCAGCGCCTTGTTGTCCCGCAGCAGGCCGAACGTGTAGGCCACGTCGTCACCGGTCATCGGCTGGCCGTCGGAGAACTTGACGTTGTCCCGGACGGTCAGGACGAGCTTCTTGTAGTTCTCCGTCCAGTCCCACTTGGTGGCCAGCCACGGCTTGCCCGGCTCCTGCGGCTTGACGCGGTTGAGCATCACCAGGGGTTCGTAGATCGTCCAGCGGTACCCGAGGTTGGCCGCGGCCGACGTCTCGAGGAACGGGTTGTTGTTCTCCGACTGCGGGCCGTTCGGCATGCCCACGTTGAGCACGGCGTTGGGGTTGCCCTGGCCTGCGCTAGAGCTGCTACCTCCCCCGCACGCGGTCAAGCCCCCCAGGGCCATTACTGCCACTAGCGCTGCGACGATGGAGCGCTTGACTCGCATCGGTTCCTCCTGGTCATCGACGACTACTCCGTGTCGACTGGTAGCGAGCCCCGACCGCCGGCGACCGAACGACGCCACGAGTCAACCTGGGTGACTCGGGTCACGTCAATAACACGGCGGTAACGTTTTGTACCTAAGTTTAAGTACTGAAAGAACTCGCAGGCTTGGGCCGACCGGCGGTTTACCCCTTGCGACGCAAGGGATTTCAGCCGGTCCGGCCACCCGCGGCGAGCAGCTGGGCGACCGGCAGGGTGGCCGCCCCGAGCGCGACGGCCTCCGGCCCGAGCCGGCCGAGGACGACCTCGGTGCGCCCGGCCAGGTAGTCCAGCGCGTGCCGGCCGACCGCGTCGCGCACGGCGGGCAGGATCGCCGGACCCATGATCGCCCCCGCGGAGCCGGAAAGCACTACCCGATCGGGGCTGAGCAGGTTGATCAGGTTCGCGATGCCGATCCCGAGGTACTCGCCGGTCTCGGCCAGCACCTCCGCGGCGGGGCCGCTGACCTGGGCTTCGGCTACGATACGGGCCAGTTCGGCGTCACTTTCGTCCCCGATGACCGGTTCTTTTCCCACCCGGTCGGCGTAGTGCCGGACGACGGCCTCGGTGCCGACGTAGGCCTCCAGGCACCCGTGCGACCCGCACCGGCAGGCCGCGCCGCCCGCCTTGACGACGGTGTGCCCCCACTCGCTGGTCGTGATGCCCGGGTGGGACGGCCCGGCCGTCGCGACCGCGGCCCCGACCCCCACGCCGAGCAGGGCGACGATGGCGCGGTCGGCACCTCGGCCGGCGCCCAGCCAGCTCTCGGCCTGGCCCAGCGTGCGGGCACGGTTGTCCAGGTGCAGCGGCGCGACGACGTGCGGGCGGATCAGGTCGGCGAAGGCCACGCCGCGCCAGCCGAGGGTGGGCGCGTGGACGATCCCGCCGTCGCGGACCGCGCCGGGCACGCCGATGCCGACCCCGAACACCGCGTCCGCCCCGCCACCCTCGAGCACCTCCGCGATGCCGGTGTGGACCAGCGCGGCCACCTCACCCGGGTCCAGCCGGGTGCCGACCAGCGGGTGGCGCACGGTGCCCAGCGTCCCGAGCGCGCAGTCGAACAGGCCGACCTCGACGTGCGTCTCGCTGACGTCGACCCCGACGACGTGCCCGAAATCGGGCCGCACGGCGAGCAGCGTCCGCGGGCGGCCGCCGTCCGATTCGACCGATCCGGCCTCGGCGACGACACCGTCGGCGATCAGTTCGGCTACGACGTTCGTAACGGTGGCGGCCGACAATCCCGATTCAGCTACCAGTTCCAGTCTGCTGACCGGGCCGTGGAGGTAGAGGGTGGAGAGCAGTGCCGCACGATTGTGCCGCCGGAGGTCTCTGGTCGTCTGCCGCACCACCTGGGTCACGGTGGGGATTGTGCCAGATACATGCTGTACGACCACCAGTTCGGGACTTAGTTCACCAGTTAATACATGGCCACAACTTAGGGTGATCAGGCATCCTGTCAGTAGCCGGTAAGAGTTCAGATGGGTTGCCCATGGCGAGCAAGCGCACCACCGTCCGCGATCTGCGGCGGCACAACCGTTCCCTGCTGCTGTCGAAACTCTACTTCGACGGCCCGCTCTCGCGGCACGAACTGAGCCAGCTGACCGGATTGAGTGCCGCCACGGTCAGCAACGTGACCGCCGAGCTGGGCGAGGAACGGCTCATCACCGAAGCGGGCCAGGTGGAATCGGACGGCGGCCGGCCGCGTGTGCTGCTGCGCGTCGACCCGGCGTACGGGCACGTCGCCGGCGTCGACATCGGTGAGACCGGCGTCAAGGTCGAGCTGTTCGACCTGGCGATGAACCGCCTCGCGACGGTCGAGCACCCGCTCCCGGCGGCGCCGGACCCGGCGACGGCGGTCGAGCAGGTGACGTCCGGGCTGCGGGAGGTGTTCGCCAGCGCGGGCATCGACGACTCCGCCGTGCTCGGCGTCGGCATCGGCGTGCCGGGCACGGTCGAGCAGGGCGAGCGGGTGCTGGTCCACGCGCCGACGGTCGGCTGGGACGCCGTCCCGTTGGTCGCGCTGTTGCAGGACGCCGGCGTGATGCTCCCGCTGTTCGTCGACAACGGCGCGAAGACGCAGGGCCAGGCGGAGATGTGGTTCGGCGCCGGCCGCGGGGCGCGGCACGCGGTGATCGCGCTGATCGGCTCGGGCGTCGGCGCGGCGGTGGTCACCGACGGCACGACGTACCGCGGGTCGACCAGCAGCGCGGGCGAGTGGGGCCACACGACGATCGCGTACGGCGGGCACGACTGCCGCTGCGGCGCGCGCGGCTGCCTGGAGGCCTACATCGGCGCGGGCGGGGTGCTCGCGCGCTACCGGCGCGCCCGCGGCAAGGACATCCCGGGCGAGGACGAGCAGGCCCGGTTCGCGGCCCTGCTGGAGGCGGCCCCGAAGTCCAAGACGGCGGCGCGCGTCCTGGAGGACACGGCGGGTTACCTCGGTGCCGGGATCGCGAACCTGATCAACCTGTTCAACCCGGAGCGCATAGTGATCGGCGGCTGGGCGGGCTTGGCGCTGGGCGAGCAGCTGCTGCCGCAGATCCGTTCCGCCGCCGGCGAGCACGCATTGCGGCACCCGTTCAGCCAGACGTCGATCCAGCTCGGGTCGCTGGGCCTGGACGCGGTCGCAACGGGCGCGGCGACGCTACCGGTGGCGGACCTGCTGGAACAGGGCGCGACGTCCCGGATCGCGAAGCCCGGAGCCTCCAACTCCGACGCGGCCTGAGTTACTTCCGGCCTTTGAACCAGGCGTAGAGGAAGACGACACCGAGGAACCCACCGCCCGCGAAGAGGGCGATCCCCAGGATCAGGTTCAGCACGCTGGTGTGCGCGAAGGCCAGCACGGCACCGCCGACGGCAGCCGCGAGCAGCACCAGCGCGGCGGGCAGCATCCCGGGCGGTGGCTTCGGACGATCACTGGCCATGAGCTCTTCCCCTCGATTCCGGCCGGCGCGAGCCTCGAAGAGGGCCCACCCTTCAGAACACGGCCCGGCGCTGGTCCATCCTCCGGCGCGCGCCTGTGCAGGGCCCACCCCTCAAGGCATACCCGGTGCTGGACCATCCTCCGGGGGCCGACCCAAGCAGGGTCCCGCCTTCGGAGCACGCCCCCGAGCAAAACCCACCCCTCCAAACCACCGCCCGGCGCCAGCCCAACCTCCAACGCACGGCCCCAGCAGCGCCCACCCCTCCAAACCACCGCCCGGCGCCAGCCCAACCTCCAACGCACGGCCCCAGCAGCGCCCACCCCTCCAAACCACCGCCCGGCGCCAGCCCAC
>NZ_JBIUTB010000002.1:57559-140089 GCF_044741685.1 Amycolatopsis sp. NPDC088138 | reverse complement strand
CATCCACCAGAGCCCGACCCGAGCAGCGCCCCGCCTTCGGAACACGCCCCCGAGCAACGCCCACCCCGCCAAACCACTGCCCGGCGCCGACCCAACCTCCAACGCACGGCCCGAGCAATGCCCACCCTCAAACCCCGGCCCGGCGCCAGCCCATCCTCCAGAGGCCGACCCGAGCACGGCCCCGCCTTCAGAACACACCCCCGAGCAACGCCCGCTCCTCCAAACCACCGCCCGGCGCCGACCCAACCTCCAAAGCCCGACCGAAGCAACGCCCGCTCCTCCAAACCACGGCCCAGTGCTGGACCCATCCTCCAGAACACGGCCCCCGAGCAGGGCCACCCTCCCAGGGGGTCCATCCCCGCTCCAGCGTATCGACACCCCCGGACAAAACCCCGCCAAAGCCGACCCCGGCAACCCACTTGTCCACAACCCAGCCACCCTGTGCACAACCCGCGTGCCCCGCTCAGCGGGAACCCGGCTACCGCAGGTCAGCACCACCCGCGCCACCAGGCCCCGTCACCAACCCACCCTTAATTCGGGTTGAAAAAAAATGACCGGCCGACGGTTGCCGGACTTGTCTGGACCATGCATACTTTGTTGCCAAGCACAACAAAGCCCGGTACAACCCGTTGTCGCCCGCGACCCACCCCGCCCCGGACCGCGGACGGCAGCGCGCTGCACGGTCACGCCTGCCGCCGCCCCGGCACGCGCGGCCAACCTCCCCTCCCCGCGTTCCCGTGTTGCGCGCGGAACGCCGGTCCCCTCGGTGAGAGAGGCGACAAAGATGTCCACCTCGTTCCGCAAGTTCCGAAGAGCAGCGGCCCTCTTCGCCGCTGCCTCCCTCCTGTTCGTCGGCCAGCAGGCGCTGAGCGCACCCGCGGCCGAAGCAGCGGCCACCTTCACCGACGACTTCAACGGCCCGGCCGGGTCCGCCGTCGACGGCTCGAAGTGGCAGCTCGAAACCGGCGACAACGTCAACAACCACGAGCGCCAGTACTACACGTCGGGCACGAACAACGCCCAGCTCGACGGCCAGGGCCACCTGGTCATCACGGCCAAGAAGGAAAACCCCGGCAACTACAACTGCTGGTACGGCCGCTGCGAGTACACCTCGGCGCGGATGAACACCTCCGGCAAGTTCAGCCAGGCCTACGGCCACTTCGAGACGCGCATGAAGCTCCCGCGCGGGCAGGGCATGTGGCCGGCGTTCTGGATGCTCGGCGGCGGCAACTGGCCGACCGACGGGGAAATCGACGTCATGGAGAACGTCGGGTTCGAGCCGAACACCGTGCACGGCACCATCCACGGCCCGGGTTACTCCGGCTCCGGCGGCATCGGCGCGGCCTACAACGGCCCCAACTTCTCCGACGACTTCCACACCTACGCCGTCGACTGGTCGCCCAACCAGATCAAGTGGTACGTCGACGGGAACCTCTACCAGACCCGCACGCCGTCCGACCTGAACGGCAACCGCTGGGTCTACGACCACAACTTCTTCATCATCCTGAACCTCGCCGTCGGCGGGTACTGGCCCGGCGACCCCAACAGCAGCACGACGTTCCCGCAGCAGCTGGTCGTCGACTACGTCCACGTCACGAACGACACCGGCGGCGGCACCCCGCCGCCGTCCGGGCGCACCGGGCGGATCACCGGCATCGGCGGCAAGTGCGTCGACGTCGCGGGCGCCAGCACCGCCAACCTCACGCCGATCCAGATCACCGACTGCAACGGCAACGCCGCGCAGAACTGGACCATCGGCACCGACGGCACGATCCGCGCGCTGGGCAAGTGCATGGACGTCAACGCCGCGGGCACCGCGGACGGGACAGCGGTGCAGCTCTACGACTGCAATGGCACCGCCGCCCAGCAGTGGGCGATCAGCGGGGCCAAGGACATCGTGAACCCGAACGCGAACAAGTGCCTCGACGCCACCGGCAACTCGAGTGCGAACGGCACCCGCCTGCAGATCTGGACCTGCGGCGGCGGCGCGAACCAGAAGTGGACCACGCCCTGATCTGACCACCTCGACCAGGCGGACCGGCTCGGTCCGCCTGGTCGTCGTGCCCTCTTTCCCTTTCCCCAAGGAGAATTCCAGTGCGGAGAAAGCTCCTCGCGCTCTTGGGCGGTGCCCTGATAGCGCTTACCTGCCTGACGACGGGGTCGGCCCAGGCCGCTCCCGAAGCCGGGCCGTCGGCGAGCCAGCTGCTCGCGAAGACGACGTCGTGTCAGCAGATCTCGAACGGCAAGTACTCCTTCGACGAAGGCGGCGCGGCCACCGTGCCCGTCTGCCAGGCCAACGGCGCGGTCTTCTTCAAGGCCGACATGGACATCGACTGCGACGGTGTCCGCACCTCGCAGTGCAACGAGCAGACCGACTGCTGCTTCTACCCGGACACGGCGTTCCACACGTCGGCCGACCAGCCCCTGAACGCGGCGCAGCTGCCCTACATCGTGCTGCCGCAGCCGACGTCCACATGGGACTACCGCAACTACGGCATCGACGGCGGTTCGGTCGTGGCGGTGATCTACAACAACCAGGTCACCTACGCCGTGGTCGGCGACACCGGCCCGACCAGCATCATCGGTGAGGCGTCCTACGCCACCGCGGTCAACCTCGGTATCAACCCCGACCCGAGCAACGGCGGCACCGAGGGCCCGGTGACCTACATCGTGTTCCCGAACACGCACGTCAACCCGATCGAGAACCACAACAACGCCACCAGCCTCGGTGAGCAGGTCGCCACGCAGTTCGCCGGCGGCACCACCACCCCGCCGCCCGCCGGTGGCGGGCAGATCACCGGTGTCGGCGGCAAGTGCGTCGACGTCAACGCCGCGAGCAGCACCAACGGCACCGCCGTGCAGCTCTACGACTGCAACGGCACCACCGCTCAACAGTGGACAGTCGGTTCCGACGGCACGATCCGCGCCCTCGGCAAGTGCCTCGACGTCACCAGCGCGGGCACCACGAACGGCACCACCGTCCAGTTGTGGGACTGCAACGGATCCACCGCCCAGAAGTGGTCGGCCAACGGATCGCAGAACCTCGTGAACGCGGGCTCCGGCAAGTGTCTCGACGCGACCGGCAACAGCTCCGCCAACGGTACCCGGCTCCAGATCTGGACCTGCGGGTCCGGTGCGAACCAGAAGTGGACGCTCCCATGAGGAAACGCTCTCTCGCAGCGCTTTTGGGCGTGACGGCCCTCGCCGCCGCCACCTTCGCCGTGCCCGCGCAGGCCGCGGGCGAAACCGTGAACGTCTGGCTCACCACGACCGACGACGCCAAGGGGGTCAACGTCACCCGCGGCCTGCAGCAGCAGACGCCGATCAGCTTCACCGCGGGCACCGGCACCGGCGGCCAGACCATCAACGTCAACGAAAACACGACGTACCAGCAGTTCGAAGGCGCCGGTGCGTCGTTCACCGACTCCGCCGCGTGGCTGCTCAACTCGAGCAACCTGCTCAGCGCCAGCACCCGCAACTCGGTGATGCAGAAGCTGTTCGACCCCAACGCGGGCATCGGCATCAGCTTCCTGCGCAACCCGATCGGCGCGTCGGACATCGCGCGCAACAGCTACACGTTCGACGACGTCCCGGCCGGGCAGACCGACCCGAACCTGACGAAGTTCTCCATCGCGCACGACCAGGCGGACGTGCTGCCGCTGACCAAGCAGGCGCTGCAGCTCAACCCGCAGATCAAGGTCATGGCGTCGCCGTGGAGCGCACCGCCGTGGATGAAGGACAACGACAGCTACCTGCTCGGCTGGGTCGAGTCGCAGTTCTACCCGGCCTACGCGCAGTACTTCGTCAAGTACATCCAGGCCTACCAGGCCGCGGGCGTGCCGATCAACTACCTGACCGTCCAGAACGAGCCGACGTGCTGCGCGAGCTACCCGTCGACCAACTGGAACGGCGCGGGCCTGGCCTACTTCACCAAGACCAACCTGCTGCCCGCGCTGCACAGCGCCGGACTGTCCACAAAGGTCCTCGCGCTCGACTGGAACTGGGACCAGTACCAGGCGTTCGCGGCGCCGACGATGGACGACGCGGCCATCCGCACCGACCCGAACTTCGGCGGCATGGCGTGGCACGGGTACGGCGGCAACGTCTCGCAGCAGACGACCGTGCACAACCAGTACCCGAGCGTGAACGCGTACTCGACCGAGCACTCGGGCGGCACCTGGGTGTCGAACCAGCAGGCCGAGGACATGAACAACATCGTCGACTACACGCGCAACTGGAGCCGCACGGTCACCAAGTGGAGCCTGGCGATGGACCAGGCGCACAACCCGCACAACGGCGGCTGTGACACGTGTACCGGCCTGGTGACCGTCCACAACGGAGACGGCCGCAACGGTCAGGTCGACTACACCGTCGAGTACTACACGATGGGCCACCTGACGAAGTTCGTGAAGCCGGGCGCGGTCCGGATCGACTCGAACGACAACTCGGCGGTCCGCAACGTCGCCTGGAAGAACCCGGACGGCTCGAAGGCGCTGATCGCGTACAACACCGGCACCGGTGCCCAGAGCGTGCGGGTGAACTGGGGCAACTCGTCGTTCACCTACAGCCTGCCCGGCCACACGTCGGCGACGTTCACCTGGGCCGGCAACCAGGGCACCGGCGGCGGTGGCGGCGGCGGGACCGGCGCGATCACCGGCCTCGGCGGCAAGTGCCTCGACGTCGCGAGCGGCAGCAGCGCGAACGGTGCCGCGGTCCAGCTCTACGACTGCAACGGCTCCGGCGCCCAGCAGTGGACGGTCGGCACCGACGGCACGATCCGCGCGCTGGGCAAGTGCCTCGACGTGACCGGGCAGTCCACAGCGGACGGTGCCCAGCTGCAACTGTGGGACTGCGGCGGGACGGCCAACCAGAGATGGGCGGCGACGGCGGCCAAGGACATCGTCGGGTCGGCGTCGAACAAGTGCCTCGACGCGACCGGCAACACCAGCGCGAACGGCACCCGGCTGCAGATCTGGACGTGCACCGGGGCCGCCAACCAGAAGTGGAACGTGCCCGCATGAAGAAACTGGCAGCATTCGGCGCTCTCATAGCAGCAGCGTCGGCTTTGGTGCTCGCACCAGGAGTCGCACAGGCGGCGACCGGGCCGATCACCGGCATCGCCGGCAAGTGCGTCGACGTCAACGCGGCGAGCACCACGAACGGCACGGCCGTCCAGCTGTACGACTGCAACGGCTCCAACGCTCAACAGTGGACGGTCGGCTCCGACGGATCCCTGCAGGCACTGGGCAAGTGCCTCGACGTGACCAGCGCGGGCACGGCGAACGGCGCGTTGATCCAGCTCTGGGACTGCAACGGCTCCAACGCCCAGAAGTGGACGGCCAACGCGGCGAAGAACCTCGTCAACACCGGGTCGGGCAAGTGCCTCGACGCCTCCGGGAACTCGTCCGCCAACGGGACGCGGCTGCAGATCTGGACGTGCGCCACCAGCGCCAACCAGCAGTGGACGCTCCCGAGCGGCGGCACGACCCCGCCGCCGACCGGGCCGGGCGTGATGGCCGTCGCGCCGTACCTCTACAACGGCTGGGGCAACCCGCCCAGCCCGGCGACGATCCAGAACGCCACCGGCGTCAAGTGGTTCACGCTGGCGTTCGTGCTGTCCAACGGCTACTGCAACCCGCAGTGGGACGGCGGGCGCGCGCTGACCGGCGGCGTCGACCAGAACACCATCAACACCGTGCGCGCGGGTGGCGGCGACGTCATCCCGTCGTTCGGCGGCTACTCCGGCAACAAGCTGGAGTCGTCGTGCGGCAGCGCGGGTGAGCTGGCGGCGGCGTACCAGAAGGTGATCAGCGCCTACGGTCTCAAGGCGATCGACATCGACATCGAGGCCGACGCCTACAGCAACCCGACCGTGCAGCAGCGCACGGTCGACGCGCTGAAGACGATCCGGGCGAACAACGCCGGCATCAAGCTGTACGTCACGTTCGGCACCGGGCAGTCGGGGCCGGACAACAGCCTGGTCAACCGGGCGGCGCAGTCCGGCCTCACGGTCGACGGCTGGGTCATCATGCCGTTCGACTTCGGCGGGGCCGGCCAGAACATGGGCACGCTCACGCAGCGCGCGGCCGAGGGCCTCAAGAACGTCGTCAAGTCGGCTTACGGCTACGACGACGACACGGCCTACCGGCACATGGGCATCTCGTCGATGAACGGCATCACGGACAACAGCGAAACGGTCACGCTCAACGACTTCAACACCATCCTGGCCTACGCGAACACGCACCACCTGGCCCGGTTGACGTTCTGGTCCGCGAACCGCGACCGCCCGTGCCCCGGGGCGTACCCGAACGACGACACGTGTTCGGGCGTTTCCCAGCAGGCGTGGGACTTCACGAGGATCTTCGCCCGCTACGCCGGCTAAGTTCCGAAAGTCCGTGAAGGCCACATTGAGGGACTCTGAGTCCCTCAAGGTGGCCTTCACGGCTTTCAAAGCTGACGGACCGGCTCCACGCCGAACTTTTCGCGGACCAGGCGCCAGAAGAGCGGCACCGCGTCCGCGTCGGCGTGCCCGGAAGAGGGCGAGCGGACGACGACGACCTCGATCGGCCGGTCGTCGGGCACCGGCCGGGACGTGACGACCAGGTCGTGCATCGACGTGAGCGCGACCAGGTGCCGGTCACCCCCGCGGGCCAGGACGCTGGTGACGATGTCCGTCATCGGGCGGAACTCCGCGTGCTCCGCGGCCAGCTCGTGGAACCAGGTGGCGATTTCGGCCCACGGGACCGCGTCGAAGCGGTCGGACCACGCTCGCGAGTTCATCCGCATGGGTCCCAGGGTGCCGTCCGGAGCTGCCGGGGGTGGCCCTGGGGGGTAACCACGCCCCGGCAGCCGGGTCTCGGCCACCGCTGGGGGTTCCGGCGGCGAAACCGCGATGAGGTTATCCAGCGGCCATCGGTTCCGGCTGGGGCTCGGCCTCTCCGGACGGCAAGCCTGCCCGTTCGGCCATCACTCGACGGCGATCGCCGCCCGGGCGGCCGCCGCGCGTTCGGCGTACGCGCCGACCAGCTGCTCTTCCGCGTCTTCCAGGTACTTCATCAGCAGCTGCTCCGCGCCCGAGCCGTCGCCGGCCTCGACCCGGTCCAGGATCTCGTGGTTGCGCGGCAGGTAGCGCTCGTGGAAGCGGCGCGGCTCGGCCATGATGTGGAACACCAGCCGCAGCTCGGCGATGAGCCTGCTGACCAGCTCGTTGACGCGCTCGCTGCCCGACAGCGCGGCCAGCTCCTGGTGGAACCAGACGTTCGCGGTGCCGAGGTCCTTCCAGTTGCCCGTGCGCGCGGCCTCGTCGCCGATCTCGACCTTCTCGCGGATCTTCGGGAAGGACACGGGCTTGGCCGTCACCCCGCGGACGGCGGCGCACTCGATGATCTTGCGCACCCGGTAGATGTCGACGACGTCCTCGACGCTCGGGATCCGCACGAAGACCCCGCGGTTGAGCTCGTGCGCGAGCAGCCGCTCGTGCGTGAGCAGCCGGAACGCCTCCCGCAGGGTGTTGCGCGAGACGCCGAGCGCGTTGCCGATGTCCTGCTCCGAGAGCCGTCCGCCGGGCAGGAAGAAGCCCTCCGCGATGCGCTTGCGCAGCACTCCGGCCACCCGTTCGGCCGTGCTCTTGCGGCTGACGAGGCCGCGATCGGCCTCCAGGCCCGGGACGTCTCTGTCTTCGATGACCACGGCGGCGATGGTACCCGTCACACTGAGGACGATCCAATTGCAGTCTTGTGGAATTGTTGAACAATCCTTACTGTGTGAGGCACGCCACGATGAGACACTGGCCAGGAGGTGCCCGACATGACTGCCACAGCAACCGAGGCCCGGCCGTTCGACTGGTTCCGCACGCTGGGGAAACGCGGCCAACGCGCGTTCGCCGGCGCGTTCGGCGGGTACGGCCTGGACTCGTTCGACTACCAGACCCTGCCCCTCGGCCTCGCCGCGATCACCGCGTACTTCGGCATATCGAGCGGTGAAGCCGGCCTGCTCGGCACGACGACACTGGTCGTGTCGGCCGTCGGCGGGATCGGCGCCGGCATGCTGGCCGACCGCATCGGCCGGGTCCGCACGCTCCAGATCACCATCGCGATGTACACGGTCTTCACCGTGCTCTGCGGGTTCGCGCCCAACTTCGAGACACTGCTGATCTTCCGCGCCCTGCAGGGCCTGGGCTTCGGTGGTGAATGGGCGGCCGGCGCGGCGCTGGTCGCGGAGTACTCCTCGGCGCGCTACCGCGGCCGGACCGTGGCGTTCGTGCAGAGCGCGTGGGCGGTCGGCTGGGGCCTGTCGGTGATCGTCTACACCGTCGTCTTCAGCCTCGCGAGCCCCGATCTGGCCTGGCGCATCATGTTCTGGACCGGCGTCATCCCGGCGCTGCTGGTGCTGTGGGTCCGCAAGAGCGTCAAGGACGCGCCCCGCGCGGAGGAACGGCTGAAGGCCGAGCGCGTCAAGGGCACGCTGGTCAAGATCTTCCACCGCGACCTCCTGCGCACGACGTTCTTCGCCGCGCTGCTCGCGACCGGCGTCCAGGGCGGGTACTACACGATCTCGACCTGGCTGCCGTCGTACCTGAAGAAGACGCGCGAGCTGACCGTGATCGGCACCGGCGGCTACCTCGCGTTCCTCATCACCGGCGCCTTCGCCGGGTACGTCTGCGGCGGTTACCTGACGGACCTGATGGGGCGCAAGAAAACCTTCCTGACCTTCGCGATCCTGTCGGCCGGGCTGATCGTCGCGTACACCCAGATCCCCAAGGGCGCCAACGGTCTCGTGCTGGTGCTCGGCTTCCCGCTCGGCTTCTCGATGTCCGCGATCTTCAGCGGCTTCGGCGCCTATCTCGCCGAGCTGTACCCGACGGCCCTGCGCGGCACCGGCCAGGGCTTCACCTACAACTTCGGCCGCGCGGTCGGCGCGATCTTCCCGACCGTCGTGGGTTTCCTCGGAGCCGGCGGCGCGATCGTGTTCGGCGCGATCGGGTACGCCATCGCCGCGGTGGCCCTGCTCGGCCTGCCCGAAACCCGAGGGATCGAACTCGTTGACTGAGGGGGAACTCATGACGACCTTCGACCAGCCCGCCACGTTCACGCCGGAGCAAGCACGTTCCGCCTTCCGGCGTGGCACGGCCCGCCCCACCACCGGTTGGGCCGGCGGCTTCACCCAGACCAACCTGATCGCCGTGCCCGAGGACTGGGCCTACGACGTCCTGCTGTTCTGCACCCGCAACCCGCAGGCGTGCCCGCTGCTCGACGTCACCGACCCCGGCGACCCGGGCACGCGGCTCGCCGAGGGCGCGGACCTGCGCACCGACCTGCCGCGTTACCGGATCTGGCAGAACGGCGTGCTCGCCGGCGAGGTCTCGGACGCGACCGGGCTGTGGCGCAGTGACATGGTCGCCTTCTCGATCGGCTGCAGCTTCACGTTCGAGACGGCGCTGGCCGCCGAGGGCGTCCCGCTGCGGCACGTCGAGCAGGGCCGCAACGTCGCGATGTACGTGACGAACCGGCAGTGCGAGCCGGCCGGGCGGCTGTTCGGCCCGCTCGTGGTGTCGATGCGGCAGATCCCGGAGGACCGGGTCGACGACGCCATCCGGATCACCCGCGCCATGCCGTCCGTCCACGGCGCGCCGGTGCACATCGGCGATCCGCGTACCCTCGGCATCGAAGACCTTTCCCGGCCGGACTTCGGTGATCCGGTGGACGCGGCCGACGGTGACGTCCCGGTGTTCTGGGCCTGCGGGGTCACCCCGCAGGCGGCGCTGATGGCGTCACGGCCGCCGTACGCGATCACCCACGCGCCGGGGTACATGTTCATCACCGACCGCCACGACAGCGAATACCGGGTGGGCTGAAATGGATCTGAACAGCGACCTCGGCGAGGGTTTCGGCGCCTGGAAGATGGGCGACGACGAAGCCGTGCTCGACATCGTCACCAGCGCGAACGTCGCCTGCGGCTTCCACGCCGGCGACCCGTCGGTGATGCGGCACGTGTGCGAGCTGGCGGCCGACCGCGACGTCGCGATCGGCGCGCACGTCGGGTACCACGACCTGGCCGGGTTCGGCAGGCGCGCGCTCGACATCGCGCCGGAGGACCTGGCCAACGAGGTGCTCTACCAGATCGGCGCGCTCGACGCGTTCGCCCGCGCGGCCGGCAGCCGCGTGACGTACGTGAAGCCGCACGGCGCGTTGTACAACACCGCGGCGGCCGACCCGGAGCAGGCCGCGGCAATCGTCGAAGGCCTGCGCCGGTACGACCCGGCGCTCGCCCTGCTCTGCCTGCCGGACTCGGAAATGCAGCGGGAGGCGGAAAAGGCCGGGGTGGTGGCGTACGCGGAGGCGTTCGCCGACCGGGCCTACACCGCGGAAGGCCGCCTGGTGTCGCGCAAGCAGCCCGGCGCGGTGCTGCACGAGCCGGACGCGGTCGCCGAGCGCGCGGTCGCGATGGCGACCGGCGGCGGGGTCGTCACGGCCGACGGCGGCAAGCTCGACCTGCGCCCGGACTCCCTGTGCGTGCACGGGGACACCCCGGGCGCGGTGGAGCTGGCCCGGCGGATCCGCGACGGCCTGGCCGACGCCGGTGTCCCGCTCGCCGCGTTCACCGGATGACCGTCCGGCTCCTGCCGTGCGGACGGCGCGCGGTACTCGTGGAGGTCGACGACGTACTGGGCTTTCAGGCTGCGCTGGCGCAGGCGCCGCCTCTTGGTGTCGAGGAACTGGTCCCGGCCGCCCGGACCTTGCTGGTCCGCTTCGATCCGGCGATGACCTCCGCCGACCGGCTGGGCGACCTGCTGCGCCGGGTGTCCCCTGTGGACAGTCAGGTAGCTTCGGCCGCCGAGGTCGTCATCCCGGTGGTGTACGACGGTGAGGACCTGGCGGAGGTCGCGTCCGAGGCCGGGCTGTCGGTCGAGGAGGTCGTGGCCCGGCACAGCGCGGGCTCGTACGTCTCGGCGTTCTGCGGGTTCGCGCCGGGGTTCGCCTATCTGTCCGGTTCGGACACCCGGCTGCACGTGTCCCGCCGGTCGTCACCCCGCACGCGCATCCCGGCGGGTTCGGTGGCGATCGCGGGTGAGTACAGCGCGGTGTACCCGAGCGCGTCGCCGGGCGGCTGGCGGTTGCTCGGGCGCACCGAGATCCCGGTGTGGGACGTCGAGCGCGACCCGCCGAACCTGCTGCCGCCGGGGACGCGGGTCCGGTTCCGGGAGGTCTCGTGAAGCTCGAGATCCTCCGGCCCGGCTTCGCCACGACCGTGCAGGACCTCGGCCGTCCCGGCCACGCCGCCCTCGGCGTCGGACGTTCCGGCGCCGCCGACCGCGGCTCGTTCCGGCTGGCCAACCGGCTCGTCGGGAACCCGCCGGGGGCCGCGGGCCTGGAAGTCACGCTCGGCGGCCTGGTGCTGCGCGCGACGGCGGTGACGACGGTGGCGGTGACCGGCGCGGACTGCCCGTTGTCGAAAGGCGGCCCGAACGGGCCGATCACCCTCCGGCCGGGCGAGGAACTGGCGCTCGGCATGGCTACGACCGGACTGCGGTGTTACGTCGCGGTCCGCGGCGGCATCGACGTACCGCCGGTGCTGGGCTCGCGTGCGACGGACACCCTCGGAAAGCTCGGCCCGCCACCACTCGCCGCGGGGATGCTGCTGCCGGTCGGGCCTCCGCCGCCCGGGTTCCCCACGGTCGATCTCGCGCCGCGCGCGGCTCTCCCCGCGTCGCCGGTCCTGCGCGTGACGCCGGGACCGCGTCGCGACTGGTTCACCGAGCCTTCCCGGTTGCTGTCCACTGTGTACACGGTCTCGCCGGACTCCGACCGCGTCGGCATCCGCCTGACCGGCCCGCCATTGGACCGCACCCGCCACGACGAACTGCCGTCGGAGCCGTGTGTGCCGGGGTCGCTGCAGGTCCCGCCGTCCGGGCAGCCGATCCTGTTCCACGCCGACCACCCGACCACGGGCGGCTACCCGGTGATCGCCGTCGTCGACGAGGGCGACCTGGACATCGCCGCCCAGCTGCGCCCCGGCCAGACCCTCCGCTTCCAGGCCTCGTGAACCCTCACGACCAGCCGTGGCAGACCAGCAGTGTCGCGGCGACCCCCGCCAGGGCCGCGACCGCCGGAACCCACCACCGCCACCGCCCGCGGACCGCGTCGCGCAGCGGACCCGGCTCGGCCAAGCGCTCGGCCAGGTAGGCGTCGAAGGCCTCCGCGACCCGGTCGTCGATCTCGTCGCGCAGCCGCGGGCTCAGCTCAGACATGCGCCGGGACCACCGGTCGCGGTAGCGCCACCGAAAGGCACGCCAGCGCCAGCGGCACCTCCAACCCGGCCATGAGCAGCGAGAACACGACGTCGTCGCCGGCCGTGACGACGTCGAACCAGGCGTCGGCCAGCAGGAGCGTGGCCGTGCCGATCGCGGCGAACGGCATCCGCGGATCGCCGCGGCCGAGCAGCCAGGCCGTCACGAGCAGGCCGAGCGCCTCCGCCGCGTCGAAGCCCGTCCACGCCAGGCGCCAGTGCTGCGCCGGATAGACGTCCGGCAGCGTCATCCCCAGTACCGCGATCCACGGCAGCAGGCACAATCCCGCCGCCCAGAAGACCTTCCGCATCGTCAACCCCCGAAGTCTCGTACCCCCGGAACCCAAGGTAGCCGATTGCAGAGATTCTTTGCAAACAGTCTCTGTAGTACGCTCGGGCCATGGTCGAACGTCCCGAACGGCGCGTCCTCACCGGCGCGGATCTCAAGGCCTTCTCCAAGGCCCTGGCCAACCCGGTGCGCCGCGACATCCTGTCCTACCTGGGCGAACACGGCGAAGCGAACTCGACGAGCGTCGCGAAGGCCCTCGGCGAGAGCACCGGTACGACCAGCTACCACCTCCGCAAGCTCGCCGACCTGGAGCTGATCGCGGAGATCGAGGAGCGCTCCACCGGGCGTGAACGCTGGTGGACGTCGCTGATGAAGGACATCTACACCCCACCGGGCCTGGAGCTGACCCCCGACGAACGTGAGGCGGCGCTCAAGCTCGGCGCGCTCAAGATGAGCCACGACCTGGGGCTGGTGACGCGGGCGTACGCCGGGTACGACAGTTCGGCGGGCTGGAACCAGATCTACCGCTCCGGCCTGCACCTGACGAAGGACCAGGTCGCGTCGTTCGTCGAGGAGTACCAGAACCTGGTCTGGAAGTACGTCACCGAGCCGGGAAAGCACCCGGCCGGCTCGCGCGCGATGGCCGTCCGGCTGGTCGTGGTGCCGGAGGCGGAGTCCACTGAGGACTAGAGGCCGGACACGCGCAGCGTGATGTTCAGCCGTCCGGTCAGCCCCAGCGCCGGGTCCGCCGTGCCCGGCAGCGTCTTCGGCACCCCGTGGTACGCCAGCCGCGACGGGCCGCCGAAGACGAACAGGTCACCCGACTGCAGCTCGACGTCGGTGTACGGGCGGCCGCGGGTCTCCGTGTTGCCGAAGCGGAAGACGCACGTGTCACCGAGGCTGAGCGACACCACCGGATCCAGGCTCCGCTCGTCCTTGTCCTGGTGCAGGCCCATCTTCGCGGCGGCGTCGTAGAAGTTGACCAGCGCGATGTCCGGCGCGTAACCGCCGGCCGGGTCGCCGTACGCGTCCGCCAGCGCGCGGCGGCCGAGGTCGCCGAGCCAGCCGGGGAACGGCAGCACCGGCGTGCCCTCGCCGGTCGTGCGCGAGTAGCCGTAGGCGTACCAGTGCCAGCCGAGGCAGACGGACTTCACCGACATCACGCCGCCGTTCGGCAGCCGCGTGTGGTGGTAACCGGACCACCCGCGGCAGGCCGCGACGAGCTCGCGCTGCGCGTCGAAGTCGAGCCAGTCGGGCAGGTGCACCGCACCGGGTGCGAGCTCGGCCCGGGGGCGCGGCAGAAGGGCGTCCACTACGTCGATTGTGCCACTGCAAAAAGCCGCAGGAGACGTCCCAGCGGAACGACGGGGCGCTCCTGCGGCCGAATCCCCTCGCACTGGACCGCCACGATTGGACATTCTCACACCTGAATGTCACATGCCAGCGTGGATCAGCTACGAACCGATCACTTGACCACGGCGCCGCCGATCACTCACCGAACGTGACCACGGTGACGCCCGCCCGCGCCGGCACCGGATCGTTCATCGCGGCCAGCGCGGCCGGGACGTCGTCGAGCCCGATCCGGGCGCCGATCAGCGCGGCCAGGTCGATCCCGGACGTCTCGACGACGCGCAGCAGCTCCGGGTACTCGCGGGCCTGCAGGCCGTGGATCCCGACCAGCTCCAGCTCGCCGCCGATGACGCGGTGCATCGGGATCGGCGCGACACCCTGCGCCGGCGGCATCAGCCCGGCCTGGACGTGCCGCCCGCGCTTGCGGAGGCTGCCCACCGAGGCCGCGCAGGTCGACGGCGAGCCGAGGCAGTCGAGCGAGACGTGCGTGCCGCCGCCGGTCAGCTCGCGCACGTGCGCGGCGACGGCTTCCGGGCCGTCGAACGCCGAGGAGTCGACCGTCAGCGCCGCCCCCGACTTGGCCGCGAGCTCCAGCGCGGCCGGCGAGACGTCGACCGCGACCACCTTCGCCCCGGCCGCGACGGCCAGCAGGACCGCGGAGATCCCGACCCCGCCGCAGCCGTACACCGACACCCACTGCCCGGCGGTGATCCGGCCCTGCCGCAGCACCCCGCGGAACGCCGTGCCGAACCGGCAGCCGAGCGCGGCCGCCTCGGCCGCACCGAGCGAGTCCGGCAGCGCGACCAGGTTGACCTCGGCGTGCCCGATCGCGACGCGCTCGGCGAACGACCCCCAGTGCGTCGCGCCCGGCTGGAACTCGCGGTCGCAGATCTGCTGGTCACCGCGGGCGCACTGGGCGCACGTGCCGCAGGCGCAGACGAACGGCACGGTGACGCGCGCGCCGAGCGCCCAGCCGCGCACGCCCTCGCCGAGCGCGACGACGCGGCCGGCGAGCTCGTGGCCGGCGACGTGCGGCAGGGTCACCGCGCTGTCGTGCCCCTGCCACGTGTGCCAGTCGCTGCGGCACACGCCGGTGGCGTCGACCTCGATGACGGCCCCGCCGGGCGGCGCAACCGGTTCCGGCACCTCCCGGACGACGGGCGGTACGCCGAACTCCTCCATGACCACAGCTCGCATGCCGCGAGCCTAGCCGCTCACCTGAGCGGTACCGCCGAAAATCCGCTCACCTGAGCGCCCGCAAGGGAAGTTCGCTCAGTTGAGCGGCGGCGGGTGCGGGTGGAAGCGCGTGCGCACCCGCGGTGGTCCGAGGAGCTTGCTGAGCGAGCCGTCGGGCACGTTCAGGATGTCCTCGAGGTTTCTCAGCGCCTCCAACGATTCCGCCCGCTCGGGACGGCACCGCCCGGACTGCCAGTGGCTGAGGGTGGCCAGGCTGACCGTGGTTCCCCTGCCGCGCAAGCGATAGCGGATCCGGTCGAGGCCGAGGCCGCGCACCCGGATCGCCGCGCGCAGTGCCACCGCGAAGGGGCCGGCGGCCAGCAGCCGGTCGAGTTCCGCCAGTTCCCCCCGGTCGATCGTGTGTGTTCGCTGACCGGTCATCACATCGCTCCGAAGCACTCCCGAATACGGAAAATTGGAGCGTAGGCCCGCCTCGGCAAGATCGGAAGACCACTCACCCACCTGCGAACGCCCCGGAAGCCCTGATGTGGTCCGCGATCGCGGCGAAGGGTTCCGCGTAGCCGGAGTTGACGGTGACGTAGGAAATCCCCCACCGGTCCCGCCAGCGGCGGAGCTTTTCCCTGGCACGTCCCGGATCCGACGGCAGCACGGTGACAGCGCCTGCTGCTAGGAGCTCTGGGACGTCGCGCCCGGCGAACCGCGCGACCTGCGGCGAAGGCTCCTCGCCGACGGCGATCAGATTCACCCCCAGCTCGATCTCCGGCAGCCGCGGCCCGGCGAGCCCTCGGAATCGATCCACAATGGACTGGGCCTGGTCCTCGGTGGTCGCCGGGTGCCAGGAGAAGGTGACGATGTCGGCTTCTTGCGCGGCGAGCGCCAGCATTTTCGGCCCGCTGGCGGAGAGCAGCAGCCGAGGGCGGTCGATCGATCGTTTGAGGTGCGCGATCGTTTCCGCCATCCGTGTGACGCGCTCACCCGGCGAGGGGAACGCCCGCCCGAGCGTGGCGGCGTGCGCGCCGGCGTCCGGCCGCCCGGCGCCGAGCCCGAGCTCGAACCGGCCGCCGGTCTGCCGGTGCAGGGTCTGCGCCTGCCAGTCGAGCGCCCGCGCGTCCCGGAACGGATCGGCGAGCACGTAGGTACCGAGCGTGATCCGCCCGGTGACCGCGGCGGCCGCCCCGAGCAGCACGAACGGGTCGGCCCCGGCGACAGGATCGGTGGCGAGCAGGGTGTCGAAGCCGAGGTCCTCGACCCGCCTGGCTTGAGCGGTCCAGGCGGCCAGATCCGGCGAGTAACCGGCGACCAGGCCGAAGCGGAAGTGAGAGGTCATGCGGCCCATGGTCGGCGGCGGGAGCGTGTAACCACATCCGCTCCAGGACGTCACCCGGGCGTACGCGCCCCGACGTCAGGCGTGCTCAGCCGGGCGAACGCGTGCATACGCGACGTAACACCCCTGCCGCAGCCCGCGACTCTTGATCACAACACATCGAGGGGCTCCAACATGATCAAGCACACCATCCTCGGCGCAGCAGCCGCTGTTGCTGCCATCAGCCTGACGGCTTGCGGCAACCAAGCTCCGGTTCCGGCTGCCACGTCCGCAGCCGCGGCGGCTCCTGCCAGCGTTGCGCAGTCGTCGCCTGCCCCGACTTCCGCAGCGCCCGCTTACATCGCGAAGAAGGTCGGCGAAAAGGCGGGCATCACGAACACCGACGGGAGCGATGCCGTCGACTTCTGGATCACGAAGATCGCCCTTGATCCGAAATGCAGCCCATACTCCTCGCGAGAGGCGGGCAAGCACACCCTGCTCTTGGACGTGACCGTCAAGACTTACACCGACCACGACGTGGACAAGGGCGTCAGCGCGTTCAGCGTGCTGCCCGGTCTGATCAATCCGTACGCCTTTTCGACCACGGGCAGCGACGGTGTCACCAATCAGGCAGAGACCGACATGTGCATCATGCCGAAGGATCTGCCCTCGGCGTACGCACCCAATCGCACCTACACCGGCCAGATCGCGATCGGCACGACCGCGAAGAGCGGCACGGTTCAGCTGACCGATGGCTCCGGGATGTTCGGCCCGGGTGCGCACGGCTGGGAATGGTCGTACTGAAGTGAGCAGACGCTCTAACGCAGCGTGACCGACAAGGCCTGCGCGATCTCCTTGCCGATCGCATGGGTCGCCACCTCCGGCGGTGACCCCACCTTGACCACCATCGGCCCGCCGAACGGCTGGCGCTCCACGACCTCGATGCGTTCGCCCAGGTTGATCGCGTGTTCCGTCAGGTACCGCAGCAGCTCCGGGTCCGTGTCCCAGACCCGGACGATCTCGCCGACCGCGCCCGGCTCGAGGTCGTCCAGGATGCGGACCGACAGTTCCTCGACGCTGCCGTCCGCGGCCGGGATCGGGTCGCCGTGGGGGTCGCGGACCGGGTTGCCGAGCTTGGCCGCGATGCGCTCGACCAGCCTGTCCGACACCGCGTGCTCCAGCGCGTCCGCCTCGGAATGGACCTCGTCCCAGGTGTAGCCGAGCTCGGAGACCAGGTACGTCTCGATCAGCCGGTGGCGGCGCAGCACCGAGCGCGCGAGCAGCCTGCCGTCGGCCGTCAGCTCGATCCCGCGGTACGGCACGTGGGTGACCAGGCCGAGCTGGGACAGCTTCGTGACCATCCCCGACGCCGAGGACGGACTGACCTCCAGCCGTCCGGCGAGGGAGGTGTTCGTGACCGCCTCACCCCGCTCGACCAGGCCGTAGATCACCCGGACGTAGTCCTCGACCGACGAGGACCTCCGGACCGAACCATCTCCCATGCCGCATACGATACGGGGCGGCCTACTTTCTCGTGAAAGTCACGGCCGCCAGCGGTAGCGGATCCAGCCGGGCACGGGTTCCGCGCCGAGCTGGGCGTAGAACGCCTCGCCTTTCTCGTTGCCCGCCTGCATGTCCCACTCGACGCGCCCGCCGGTGCGGCGGGCCAGCTCGTCGAGCAGGGCGCCGCCGAGGCCGTGGCGCCGGTGCGCGGGACGCACGAACAGGTCGTCCAGCCAGATCCCCGGCTTGGCCTCCCAGGTCGAGAAGTTCCAGCTGCAGAAGGCGAAGCCGGCGACCGTGCCGGGCTCGTCGGGCGGGGTGGCGATCAGCACCCAGGCCTTCGGTCCCGGCCCGAACAGGTGCCCGCTCATCTCGGCGCGGTCCAGCTTGAGGTCGTGCTTGTCCTCGTAGACCGCGTGCTCCTCGATGAGCGTGCAGATCTCTTCGATGTCTTCGGCGACGGCGTCGCGGACGGGCATTTCGCCTCCCGTTTCTGTCGGTGGTGGTCGTTAGGGTCGAGCGCGGAGGAGGTGGTCGATGTCACCGGAGGAGAAATTCGAGGACCTGGTCGACGAGTTCACCGGACAGCCGGGCATCACGCCACCCGGCGCGACCGGCGGGTTCGGGCGCGGCGCCCTGCGCGCGGACGGCCGGATCTTCGTGATGTTCGTCCGCGGGCAGCTCGTGCTGAAGCTGCCGAAAGCACGCGTGGACGAGCTGGTCGAGGGCGGGCACGGGGTGCGCTTCGACGCGAACAAGGGCACCCCGATGAAGGAATGGCTGGCCCTGGCGGCGGACTCGCCGCAGCCGTGGCCCGCCCTGGCGAAGGAGGCACTCGAGTTCATCCGGGCGAAGTGAGACATCAGGCCTGGTAACGCAGTTCGCCGCCGACGGCGGTGGCTTGCACGCGCAGGTCGTCCAAAGCGGACTCCTCGAGCGGGGAGCCGGAGAGCACGGCGAAGTCGGCGAGCTTCCCGGGTTCGAGCGTGCCCAGGTCCTGCTCGGCGAAGGTCGCGTAGGCCGAGCCGTACGTGTACGCGCGCAAGGCCTGCTCCGGCGTCAACGCCTCTTCGGGTGCGAAGGGCGCGCCGGACGCCGTGCGCCGGCGCACCATGTCCGCGAGGGCGAGCAGCGGGTGGCCGTCGACCACCGGGCGGTCCGACGACGCCGGGAGCACGCAGCCCGCGTCGAGGACACTGCGCAGCCGGTAGCACCACGGCACGCGGGCCTCACCGAGCGCGGCGCGCATCCCGTCGCCGAGCTCGTTGACGAACCGGCCCTGCGGCGAGGCGAGCAACCCCAGCGACGCGAGCCTGGTCAGCTCCGCGGGCTGAAGCACCGCGCAGTGCTCGATGCGGTGCCGGTGGTCCGCGCGCGGCGAAGCCTTCAACGCGGCTTCGTACGCATCGAGGACAACGGTGATCGCGCGGTCGCCGATCGCGTGCGTCGCGATCTGCCAGCCGGCGTCGTGGGCGCGCCGGATCGTGCGGGCGATCTCGTCCTCGGGCACCTGGAAGTAGCCGCGGTTGTCCGGCTCGCCGTCGAACGGTTCGTGCATCGCGCAGGTGCGCCCGACCAGCGAACCGTCGGCGAACAGCTTCATCGGGCCGACGCGCAGCCACTCGTCGCCGAGGCCGGTGCGCAGGCCGAGGTCGAGGCCGAACCCGGCGCCGTCGGGCAGGTCGTGCAGCACGCTCGCCGCGACCATCACCGTGCTGCGCACGCGCAGCACCCCGCGGTCGCGCGCGACCTGGTAGGCGGCCAGTTCGGCGGGTGTCTCGCCGACCAGCCCGCCGCCGATCCCGGCCTCCTGGACGCTCGTGATGCCTTCGGACAGGTACCGCTCCGAAGCCCTGTCCAGGCCGCGGACGACCTGCTCCACCGGCGTCGGGTAGGTCAGCGGCCGCAGCAGCAGCTGGGCCTGCTCGCGCAGCAGGCCGGTGGGCGAGCCGTCGGCGTGCACGACGTCGCCGCCGACCGGCACGTTGTCCAGGTCCAGCTGGTCGAGCACGGCCGAGTTGACCACGGTCATGTGCCCGGACGTGTGCTTCAGCCGCACCAGCATCCCGGGCGCCGCGCGGTCCAGGCCGTGCCGGTCCGGGTGCCCGCCGGCGAGCTTGTTCTGGTCGTACCCGCTCCCGATCACCCAGCTGCCGGGAGGCAGCGACGCGGCCCGCGCGGCGACGGCGTCGTAGACCTCCTCGACGCTGCGGCAGCCGCTGAGCGGGACGTCGTCGAGCGCCATCCCGAACCACGCCATGTGGTTGTGCGCGTCGTGGAAGCCCGGCACGACGAACCCGCCGCCGAGGTCAACGCGGCTGCGCGCGGACACCCCGAGAGCGTCCTCCCCCAGCGCGACGACCCGGCCGTGCAGCACGGCGAGTGCGCTGGTCAAGCCCGTGCCCGTCCAGACGAGGGCGTTTTCGTAGACCGCATCGACCCGCATCTTTCAGAGGCTATCGATCGATCGATCGAACGTCTAGCATCGGCCTCATGCCCACCGTGGAGTTCGCCGTCGAGGACGGCATCGCGCAGATCCGGCTCAACCGGCCCGAGCGGCTGAACGCGGTCGCCGCCGTGCTGGTCGACGACTTCCTCACCGCTCTCGACGCCGCCGCCCGCAGCGACGCGCGTGTCGTCGTGCTGTCCGGCGAAGGCCGGGCCTTCTGCGCCGGTCACGATCTCAAGGAACCCACCCCCGCGGGTGATTCGCGGGCGCGCCTCGACCGGCTCCAGGACGTCACGCGGCGGCTGCGCGCGCTGCGGCAGCCGGTGATCGCCGCAGTGCACGGTTACGCGATCGGCGCGGGTGCCGAGTTCGCGCTCGGCTGCGACCTGATCCTCGCGGCCGAGGACGCGGTGTTCGCCTTCCCGGAGGTCTCGCTGGGCCTGAGCGTCACCGGTGCGGCGTCGCGACTGCTGCCGCTGCTCGTCGGCCCGCTCAAGGCGAAGGAACTGCTGCTGCTCGGCGAGCGCTTCGACGGCCGCAAGGCCGCGGAGCTGGGCATGGTCAACGCGGCCGTGCCCGCCGAGCAGCTCCAGGCCGAGGCGCTGAGCTGGGCGAAGCGGATCGCCGAGCACCCGCCGGCCGCCGCGGCGATGGCGAAGCGCGTGCTCGACACCCCGATCGACGTCGAGCCCGCGCTGGAGCTCGAAGTCAGCCACGCGCTGATCACCGAACACTCGGCCGCGGTCGCCGCGTCCACGGAGGCCTTCCGGAGCCGGACGTGACGCCCCTGGCCGAGATCGGGACGCTCGCCCAGCTCGTCACGCGCGCCGCCGAACTGTGGCCGCGGCGCACGGCCTGGATCTTCGACGAAACCGGCGAGCGGTTCACCTTCGCTCAGGTGGACGCCGAAACGTCGCGCATCGCCGCCGCCCTGACCGAACGCGGCATCGGTCAGGGCGACCGGGTCGCCGTGATGCTGCGCAACCAGCCCGCCTTCCCGCTGATCTGGCTCGGCCTGGCCAAGATCGGCGCCCTCCTGGTGCCGATCAACACGAACTACCGCGAGTTCGACGGCGCCCACGTCCTCCGCCACTCCGGCGCGAAGCTGGTCGTCGCAGCACCTGAGTTCACCGAGCTGCTCGACCGGATCAGCCTGGCCGAGGTCATCACCCCCGAAGCGCTCCAAACGGCACTTTCACGTGAAAGTGCCGCTTTCACACCGGTGCCGGAAACGCCGGTCAACATCCAGTACACCTCGGGCACCACCGGGGCCCCCAAGGGTTGCGTGCTGCCGAACCGCTACTGGACGACGCTGGCCGTCAGCCTCGCCACCGACTTCCCCGCCGTCGGCGAGGACGACGTCATCCTCACCGCGCAGCCGTTCCACTACATCGATCCACAGTGGAACGTCGCGCTGGGCCTGGCCGGCGGCGCCACGCTCGTCGTGCTGGACCGGTTCCACCCCAGCACGTTCTGGGCGAAGGTCCGCGAGCACGGCGTCACGTGGTTCTACTGCCTGGGCCTGATGCCGACGCTGCTGCTGCGCCAGGAGCCATCGGAGGCCGACCGCGACCACAAGGTCCGCGCGATCTGCGCGTCCGCGATCCCGCACGACCTGCACGCCGAGCTCGAGCGGCGCTGGGGTGTGCCGTGGTTCGAGGCGTTCGGGATGACCGAGACGGGCGGCGACATCCGGGTGGGGGCCACCGACCACGACGAGACCGTCGGCACCGGCTGCATCGGCCGGCCGAGCCGCGACCGCGAGGTGATGATCGCCGGCGACGACGGGAAGCCGTTGCCGCGCGGGGAAACCGGGCAGCTGCTGATCCGCGGGATCGGCCTGATGCACGGCTACCACGAGGATCCGGAGGCGACGGCGAAGGCGTTCAAGAACGGCTGGTTCTGCACCGGCGACCTCGCCAGGATGGACGACGCGGGCCGCGTCTACTACGTCGGCCGCACGAAGGACATGATCCGCCGCAGCGGCGAGAACGTCTCCGCCGACGAGGTCGAGCGCGCGCTGCTGCTGCACCCGGCGGTGCGGCTCGCGGCCGTGATCGCGGTGCCGGACGAGCTGCGCGGCGAGGAGATCAAGGCGTACGTCGTGTGTGACGGCGAACGTCCGGAACCGGCCGCGCTGGCCGCTTTCTGCACCGGGAAACTGGCCTACTTCAAGGTTCCCCGGTTCTGGGCGTTCGCCGACGAGCTGCCGCTGACGCCGTCGGAGCGCGTCGCGAAGGGCGAGCTGCGCAAGGTGGCCGACCTGCGCGCCGGCGCGTGGGACACGAAGGCGGAAGCATGGCTGTGAGCAGTCGCGACCGGGTGCGCGCGGCGGCGGTGAAGCTGTTCGCCACCAAGGGGTTCCACGGCACCGGCATCCGGGATCTGGCCCAGGAGGCGGAACTCTCGTCGGCGAGTCTCTACCACTACATGGGTACCAAGGAGGATCTGCTCGCGGAAATCATGCACACCGCGCTGACCCGCCTCCTCGACGCCGCCCGCGAAGCGACCGCCGGCAGCCCCGATCCGGTGCATCGGTTGCGCACGCTCGTCGCGTTGCACGTGCTCGCGCACGCGGTCGGCCCGGCGGAAACCCGCGTGGTGGACAACGAAGTCGACGTCCTGTCCCCGGCCGCGCGCGAACCGGTCGTCGCCCTGCGCGACGGTTACGAACGGCTTTGGGCCACGGCCATCGACGAAGGTGTGGCGGCCGGGGTGTTCCACACCGAACACCCGGCGGTGACGCGGCTGGCATTGCTGGAGATGTGCAGTGGCGTCGCGCGGTGGTATTCGCCGCGCGGCCCGCTGGCGCTGGACCAGCTCGCCGAGCACTACGCGGAGCTGGCGTCACGGGCGCTGGGCTGCACGTCATCGCCCGGTGTAAGCAACCTCGCACGGTGCCGGGAAATCGTCGCGAAAGAGTGGGGGCTGTCCGTTTAGCACCGCTTTTACCTGTGTACGCCTTGCTCAGACGGCGCGCGTGGGGGACGCTCGAAGGGTGACTGAGGAAACGATCCAACTGGAACTGGACGACTCGGGTCTCGCGCCGGGCCTCCCGACGCCGGCAAGCCCCCGCGATCAGGTGCAGGACGTACCCTACCGCCCGGTCGAGTTCCGCGATGACGATCTCCCCACCGCCCTGGAGCGGTGCTCCAAGTGGCTACGGCAGGCGCAGGAGTGGCTGGGCGAGCCCCTCGACGTCCTGGCCATCCACCTCGACTACGACGACCGCCAGGGTTCGCCGTACTACGACGTGAAGCTGCTGTGCAACGAAGAGGACCTGGCCGGCGTACCGATCGCCATCCGCAACAAGAAGTAGCACCGACGCCGCGAGGCCGCCTCCCGAAGATCCGGGAGGCGGCCTCGACTGCGTCCGGGGGTCCTCAGCCGAGCACGCCGCCGACCTTCACGTGCCCCTTGAGCAGGTTGCGCGCGATCGTGCGGCGCTGGATCTCGTCGGTGCCCTCGTAGATGCGCAGCAGCCGCAGCTCGCGGTACCAGCGCTCGACCGGCAGCTCGCGCGTGTACCCCATGCCACCGTGGATCTGCAGCACGCGGTCGACGATTTCGTTGGCCTTCTGGCCGCCGTACAGCTTCGCCATCGACTGCGCGTGCCGCGAGTCGACACCCTGGTCGACCTGCCAGGCGGCGTTGAGCACCAGCCAGCGCAGGGCTTCGAGCTCGACGCCGGAGTCGGCGATCATCCACTGGATGGCCTGCCGCTCGGCGATCTTCTGCCCGAACGTCTCGCGGGTGTTGGCGTGTTCGATGGCCATGGAGATCAGCCGCTCGCACGAACCGATCGCGCGTGCCGGCAGCAGGTAGCGGCCCTGGCCGATCCACTGCATGGCGAGCTCGAAGCCGCGGCCTTCCTCACCGAGGATCTGCGTCTCCGGGACACGGACGTCCTGGAAGATCAGCGACGCCGGGCCCCACTCGCCCATGGTGTCGATGTACTCGGACTTCCAGCCGGCCTCGCGGTCGACCAGGAAGCACGTGACACCGCCGTTCGCGCCCTTTTCGGGGTCGGTGATGGCGAAGACCATGGTGAAGTCGGCCTCGTTGCCACCGGTGATGAAGGTCTTCTCGCCGTTGATGACCCAGTCGGTGCCGTCCTTGCGGGCGGTGGTCCGGATGGCCTTGGCGTCCGACCCGGCGCCCGGCTCGGTGATCGCGAAGCAGGACTTGCGCTCGCCCGAGATGGTCGGCAGCAGGTAGGTCTGCTTCTGTTCTTCGTTGGCGTGGAACAGGATGTTGTCCGCGGCGCCACCGAAGCGGAACGGCACGAAGGTGCGGCCGAGCTCGGCCTCCAGCAGCGCGGCCATCACGGCGGACAGGCCCATGCCGCCGTACTCCTCGGGCGTGAACACGCCCCAGAAGCCGGACTCCTTGGCCTTCAGCTGGAGGTCCCTCAGCTCCTCGCCGGTGAGGCCGGGCTGGTGCGCTCGCTCGCGGCGCAGGACTTCCTGCTCGAGCGGGATCAGCTCCCGCTGGACGAACGTGCGGACCCAGTCGCGCACTTCACGTTCTTCGGTGCTGAGTGAGAAATCCATCCGAGCTGCTCCTCCGACACTGGCTAAGCGACCGCTTAGTCCGAGGGTACCTCCTGAGAGCGGGATTACCCCAGTCCTGTCCCCTAATTCGTGACAAGCGCTGCGGCGCCCGGGAGGATCGGGGGTGTGATGGAGATCGTCGTCCGCTGGTCAGCGCCCCTGCCCGCCGAGCCGCAGTTCCTGCGCCTGCTCGACGACGTCGAACAGGGCCGGTTCGCGGCGTACCGGCAGGACGCGGACAAGCGCCGCTTCCTCACCGGCCGCGTCCTGGCGAAGACGGTCACGGCCGAGCGCCTCGGCGTCCCGCTGGAGTCGGTGAAGTTCGACGCGACCTGCGAAGACTGCGGCAAACCGCACGGCAGGCCACGGATCCCGGGCGCGGACCTGACGTTGTCCATCTCACACTCGGGCGACCTGATCGGCCTCGCGGCCACCCCGGCGGTCCCGGTCGGCCTCGACGTCGAGACGGCCACCCGTCGCGCGGACGACGGCCTCATCGAGTACGCCCTGAGCCCGGCCGAGGCAGCACACCTGGCGGGCCTGCCGCCCGAGGAGAAGGCCGCGGCGTTCTTCGTCTACTGGACGCGCAAGGAAGCGGTGATGAAGGCCACGGGCAAGGGCCTGAAGATCCCGCTGCAGAGCATCACGTTCTCCCGCTACGACGAGCCGGCCCGCCTGATCACGTCGGGCGACCCGGCTTTGGACCCGGCCCGCACTCGCCTGACAGACCTCAAAGCCGCGGACGGCTACCGGGCGGCCATTGCGGTGCTGACCACCGACGAACTGTCGGTGACCGAGGAACACTGGGTCCCCTGACGAAGACCCGGAGCAGTGACCTTTGCCGGAGTTCGGTCCGAGCACCTCGCCGTCCGCCATCCGGTCGGCCCTGCTGCACTCGACATCGCCCGTGAGCAGCTGAGCCCGACCGACTTGGTCGAGACCCTCGCCTCGTGGAGCCGGGTGGCATGCAGGCCGACCCGGCCGCGCACCGGCGCATGCTCCAAGCCGCGGACCGGACCCTCCAGACCGGGCAAGCGCCGGCCGGAAGCCGGTCCCGTGCCGCCAAGCTGAGTCAGAGGCTGTCTTCCAGGCCCATCGCCGTCAGCAGGGTTCGGAACTTCGCCGTCGTCTCGTCCAGTTCCGCGCGCGGGTCCGACGCCGGCACGATGCCGCCCCCCGCGTAGAGCCGCATCGACGTCGACGCGATCTCGGCGCAGCGGATGGCCACCGCCCACTCGCCGTCGCCCGTGGCGTCGACCCAGCCGACCGCGCCCGCGTAGTAGTCGCGGTCGAACGGCTCCAGCTCCTGGACCAGGTCGCGCGCGCCGTCGGTCGGGGTGCCGCAGATCGCCGGGGTCGGATGCAGGGCCGCCGCGAGGTCGAGCGCGGTGACGTCCGGGTCGGCCAGCTCGCCGGTGATCGGCGTGCGCAGGTGCCAGATGGCCGGCGTCGTCACCAGCTCCGGCTCGGCGGGGACCTCCAGGGTCCGGCAGAACGGCCGCAGCGCCTCGACGAGGTAGTCGATCACCACGGCGTGTTCCAGCTGGTCCTTGCGGGACGTCCGCAGCGCCTCGCCGTTGGCGCGGTCGGTCGCCGGGTCGGCCGAGCGCGGCATCGAACCGGCGTGCGGGCTGGAGAACACCGTCAGGCCGGTGCGGCGCAGCAGCAGCTCCGGCGTGGCGCCGACGAGCGTCCGGCCGCCGGGCAGCTCGGCCGCGTACGTGAAGTGCCGGGGATTGCCGACGGCCAGGTTCCGCACGATGCTCTCGGCGGCCACCGGCGCGGCGAACTCGAGGTCGAGCGCGCGGGCCAGGACGGCTTTCCGCAGGTCACGCTCACGAAGAGCGTCGACGGCGGCGCGCACCGAAGTCATGTGCTGCTCGGGCGAGGGCACTTCGCGCACGCGTGACGGCGCGGGCAGGACCTCGCGGGGCAGCGAAGGAGCGCCTTCGGACCGGTGGACGGTCCGCGGCACGACCAGGTGACCCGGCACCTTCGTGTCGGGCCCGGTGTCGAACGGCAGGACGCCGACCGCCAGCGGAGCGCCGGTCTCGGCCAGCACACCCGGGATCACCGAGGCGAGCCGCCGGGGATCCGTCTCCGTGACGGTCCGGAGGGTGCCCTGCGCCAGGAGCGCGCGCTGGGCGGTCGTGAACAGGAAGTCGCCGCGCTGGTAGCGGGCGGCCAGATCAGCAACTGGGAGTTCTTCCACAGCTCCAGAGTCCCAGGATCCGGGAGATCCGCGAGGGAAGTGTCACGAGCGACACTCCCCTCGCGGTCAGCTCCTGGTGACGGGCTACTTGAGCGCGTCGATGAGCGCCTCGCGCTGGCGCTCGCCCAGGCCGGCGGCACGCCGGTCCGGGTCGATGCCGGCCTGCTCGAGCAGGGCGGCGACCTTCACCGCGCCGAGGCCGGGGACGGCCTTCAGCAGCTGGGTGACCTTCGTCTTCCCGATCGTCTTGTTCTCCTTGGCCTGCTTGAGCACCTTTTCGATGCTCTCCTTGCCGGACTTGATCGACGCGAGCAGCTCCGAACGCGCCTTGCGAGCCTCGGCCGCCTTGGCGAGTGCATCGGCGCGCTGCTCCGGAGTCAACGTAGGCAGAGCCAACGTAGTAGTCCTTTCCTCTCAGGTCTCCGCTTTCGCGGCCGACGGCTTTTTGCCGTGCTTGCTGCTGCAAGCGCTGCTCAGCCGTCTCTTACCACGGCCCCAGTAAACGCCACCGGGTTCTCCGCCGTGCAACCGACACGCACTTATTACCCCTGGAGGTGATGCCGGGCAACCCGCTCCGGCCTGCGGAAACGCTCCCAGGGAGGGCCCCAAGTGGCCTCTCTCACCCGGAAGTGCAGCCTCCACTACAGGCTGATACCGCGCGCATTTCCTTATATGCCAGGAAAACCGCAAGAATTGATGATCATGATCACCGTTCGGTCGTCGCGCGATCGGGCGACGACCGTGACCGAACGGAGCCATTGTTGACCATGCCCGCTTCACCCGATCCGCACTAGAGTCGGCCCAACCCCCGTTCACCGGCGAACACCCCCGGGAGTGACCATGTTGAGCACCATGCAGGACGGCCAGCTGTCGCTGGCGAACCTGCTCCGCCACGGCACGTCGGTGCACTCGGCGAGCGAAGTCGTCACCTGGACCGGTTCAGAAGCCCGTCGCGAGACCTACGGCGAGCTCGGCCGCAACGCCGCCCGCCTCGCGAACGCGCTCCGGAGCCTCGGCATCACCGGCGACCAGCGCGTCGGCACGTTCATGTGGAACAACGCCGAGCACCTCGCGGCCTACCTCGCCGTCCCGGCGATGGGCGCCGTGCTCCACACCCTGAACATCCGCCTGTTCCCCGAGCAGCTGGTCTTCGTGGCCAACCACGCCGAGGACCAGGTCGTCATCGTCGACGGCACCCTCGTCCCGCTGCTGGCCAAGCAGCTGCCGGAGTTCAAGACGGTCCGGCACGTCATCGTGGCCAACGGCGACGCGGCGTCGCTGCAGGCGCCCGACGGCATCCAGGTGCACTCCTACGCCGAGCTGCTGGCCGGCCAGCCCGACACGTTCGACTGGCCGGAGATCGACGAGCGCTCCGCGGCCGCGATGTGTTACACCTCGGGCACGACGGGTGACCCCAAGGGTGTCGTCTACTCGCACCGGTCGATCTGGCTGCACTCGATGCAGGTCTGCATGAGCGACAGCATGAACCTCGCCCAGCACGACAAGGCGCTGGCCATCGTGCCGATGTTCCACGCGATGGCGTGGGGCCTGCCGTACGCGGCACTGATGGTCGGCGCGTCGCTGGTGATGCCGGACCGGTTCCTCCAGCCCGCCCCGCTGGCCGCACTGCTGGCCGACGTCGAGCCGACGTTCGCGGGCGCGGTCCCGACCGTCTGGCAGGGCCTGCTCGCGCACCTCGAGTCGAACCCGCAGGACATCTCGCACCTGCGTGAGGTCGTCGTCGGCGGCTCGGCGGTGCCGCCGTCGCTGATGCACGCGTTCGAGGAGCGGCACAACGTCCGGATCCTGCACGCCTGGGGCATGACGGAGACGTCGCCGCTGGGCAGCGTCGCGCGCCCGCCGGCGTCCGCGACCGGCGACGAAGCTTGGCGCTACCGCTACACGCAGGGCCGCTTCCCGGCTTCCGTGACGGCCCGGCTGATCGGCGACTCGGGTGAGGAACTGCCCTGGGACAACGAAGCCGTCGGCGAGCTGGAGGTCCGCGGACCGTGGATCGCCGGGGCGTACTACGGCGGAGCCGACATCGACCCGGACAAGTTCCACGACGGCTGGCTGCGCACCGGCGACGTCGGCAAGATCAGCTCGGACGGCTACCTGACGCTGACCGACCGCGCCAAGGACGTCATCAAGTCCGGCGGCGAGTGGATCTCCTCGGTCGACCTGGAGAACCAGGTCATGGGTCACCCGGCGGTGGCCGAGGCCGCGGTCGTCGGCATCCCGGACGAGAAGTGGGACGAGCGGCCGCTGGTCGCCGTCGTGCTCAAGGAGGGCCAGAGCGCCACCCCCGAGGAGCTGCGCGAGTTCCTCAGCGACAAGGTCGCCAAGTGGCAGCTGCCGGAAAACTGGACCTTCGTGGACGAAGTGCCCAAGACGAGCGTCGGCAAGTTCGACAAGAAACGGATCCGCGCGTCCTACTCCGAGGGAAAGCTCGACATCTCACAGCTCTAACGGGTAAATCTCCGGCGTGCCTTTAGTTCCGTGAAGGCCACCTTGAGGGACTCTATGTCCCTGAAGGTGGCCTTCACGGACATTCACGGAGGAGTACTGGGGATGCAGAACAGGCGGAGTTTTCTCGCGCTCGCGGGAGTCGGGGCGCTGGTCGCCGCGTGCGGGTCGAACACCGGACGGCAGGGTGACCCGCCGCCGTCGACGGCGTACTCGGCCGGGCCGCCGCCCACGGACGCGCCGAAGGTCGCGCTCCAGCAGTGGTACCACGCCTACGGCGAGGACGGCGTCCAGGAAGCCGTCAAGCGCTACGCCGCGACGTACCCCGGTGCCGCCGTAACCGTGCAGTGGAACCCGGGCGACTACGACTCGAAGATCGTCACCGCGCTGCAGAACAGCAAGGTGCCGGACGTCTTCGAGGCCCAGGTGAAGATCGACTGGGTGCGGCAGAACCAGGTCGTCGCGCTCGACGACGTCATCGGGCCGGTCAAGGGTGACTTCAGCCCGGCGGTGCTGGCCGCGCAGACCGTCGAGGGCAAGGTCTACGGCATCCCGCAGGCCACCGACACGCAGGTGCTCTTCTACCGCAAGAGCCTGCTGCAGGCGGCCGGCGTGCAGCCGCCGCAGAGCATCGACGAGCTGATCGACGCGGCGTCGAAGCTCACGAAGGACGGCGTGAAGGGCCTCTTCGCGGGCAACGACGGCGGTGTCGGCGTGCTCACCGGCCCGCTGCTGTGGTCGGCCGGCCTCGACTACCTGAAGAACGGCAACCGCGAGGTCGGCTTCGACGACCCGCGCGCCGCGACCGCCCTGGCCAAGCTGCACACGCTCAACACCAACGGTTCGCTGCTGCTCGGCGCGCCCGCCGACTGGTCGGACCCCGGCGCGTTCATCGACGGCCTGGCCGCGATGCAGTGGACCGGGCTGTGGAACGTGCCGAAGATCCGCGACGCCTTCGACGACGACTTCGGCGTGCTGCCCTTCCCCAAGCTCGACGCGAGTGGCGCGCCGTCGGTGCCGGTCGGCGCGTACGGCGCGATGGTCAACGCCAAGAGCGCGCACGTCGCCGAGGCGAAGGCGTTCGTGAAGTGGCTGTGGGTCGACCAGACGCAGGACCAGCTGGAGTTCGCGACGAAGTTCGGCTTCCACGTCCCGGCGCGCCAGAGCCTGATCGACCGCGCGGACAGTCTCAAGACCGGCCCGGCGGCCGACGCCGCCAAGTTCGTCAAGGAGAACAGCCACCTGGTCGGCGGTCCGGTGTGGACGCAGCCGTCGAACACGGCCCTGTCCGACGCCGTCGCGAAGATCGCGAAGGAGGGGGCGGACCCGGCCGCGCAGGTCAAGACGGCGGTCGGGGTCGCGCAGGCCGAACTCAAGCGCCTGTTCGGATGAAGCGGCGCGATGCACGCGCGTTCTGGCTGTTCGTCGGGCCGTTCCTGCTGGGGCTGGCGGTGTTCGCGTACCTGCCGATCGGCTGGAGCGCGTACCTGTCGTTCTTCGACGCGCGCAACACCGTCACGCCCACGGAGTTCGTCGGGCTGGACAACTACGGGCACATGCTCACCGACGAGCCGTTCCTGTCCAGTCTCGGCACGTTCAGCGTGTTCGCGCTGTTCATCGTGCCGCTGACGTTCGTGCTGTCACTGGCGTTGGCGCTCGGCGTCAACCAGCTGCGGTTCGCGAGGGCGTTCTTCCGGTCGGTGTTCTTCCTGCCGTTCGCGTGCTCGTACGTCGTGGCGTCGCTGATCTGGAAGACTTCCCTGTTCTCGGGTGTCCGATATGGACTGGCGAACTCGGTGCTGGCGCTCTTCGGCGCCGACCCGGTCGCCTGGACGGGCACGGTCCACCCGCCGCTGTACTGGGTCGTCCTGGTGACGGCGCGGCTGTGGCTGCAGCTCGGGTTCTACATGATCCTGTTCATCGCGGCCCTGCAACGGATCCCCATACACCTGTACGAGGCCGCGTGGCTCGACGGCGCGAAGCCGGGCTGGCAGGTCTTCCGCTACGTGACCCTGCCCCAGCTGCGCGCGACGGCCGTGGCGGTACTGCTGTTGAACCTGATCAACGCGTACCAGGCGTTCGACGAGTTCTACAACATCATGGGTGACGCCCGCGGCTACCCGCCGTTCGCCCGGCCACCGTTGGTCTACCTGTATTACACCTCCCTGGGTTCCGGCGGCCAGGACCTCGGCCGCGGCAGCGCGGGCGCGGTGATCCTGGCGCTGATCATCGCGCTGGTGACGCTCCTGCAGGGTCGCGTCCTCCGGTTCGGACGTGCGTCATGAGAGCGTTCCTCCGCTGGACGGCGCTGATCGTCGCGGCAGTGCTGTTCCTGCTGCCGTTCTACCTGCTGCTGCGCAACGGCCTGGCGTCCCGCGCGGAGATCACCGCTCCACAGTGGACGTTCTTCCCGTCCACAGTGCACTGGGAGAACTTCGCCAAGCTGTTCTCGCTGGACGACGTCCCCTTCGCCCGAAGCCTGCTGAACTCGGCGATCGTGGCGGTGCTGCAGACGGTCGGCCTGCTGGTGCTGTGCTCGCTGGCGGGCTACGGCCTGGCGCGCATCCCGTACCGCCATTCTCGCTTGGTCTTCTACGCGGTGCTGGGAACGCTGATGATCCCGACGTCGGTGACGTTCGTGCCGAGCTTCGTGGTGGTCTCGACGCTCGGCTGGCTGTCGGACTTCCGCGGCCTGGTGATCCCGGGGCTGTTCAGCGCGTTCAGCGTCTTCCTCTTCCGGCAGTACTTCCTGGACTTCCCGCGCGAGCTGGAGGAAGCGGGCCGGGTGGACGGCCTCACCCGATGGGGTGTTTTCTGGCGCATCGTCGTCCCGAACTCGCGAGGGTTCTTCGCGGCGATCGCCGTGATCACGGTGATCGGCAGCTGGAACGCGTTCCTGTGGCCGCTGATCATCGCCCAGTCCCCGGATTCGTGGACGGTCCAGGTGGCGTTGTCGGGCCTGCTGACGGCGCAGAACCCGCAGCTGAACCTGCTGTTCCTGGCGGCGGCGGTGTCGATCCTGCCGATCGTGCTGCTGTTCGCGTTCCTGCAGCGCTACCTGGTGCGCGGGGTGACCGAATCGGGCCTGAAAGGCTGAGTAACGTGCGACGACGCTGAAGCGACTTCGGTGTGTACAGACAGAAGCAGGTGCGGTGTGACGAGTTACGACCCCTACCAGCAGCAGCCCGACCCGGCCGAGCCGGCGTGGCAGCAGTACCCGCCCTCGGGGCCGTCCCCGGTGCAGCCCTACGGGACGCAGCCGTACCCGGTCCCGTCGTCGGCGCTGCAGCCCTACGGGAGCCAGCCGTACCCCGTGCAGCCGTACCCGGGCCCGCAGTACGCCGGCCAGCCGTACGCGGCGGCGGCGTACCCGATGCTGCGCACCAGCGGCACGGCCGTCGCCGGCATGGTGATCGGCATCGTGGCGCTGGTCCTGTTCTGGGTTCCGTTCCTCGACCTGCTGCTCGGTTTCCTGGCGATCGGCCTGTCGTGGGCCGGCATGATCCAGGGCGACCGGCCCGGCTACACCGGCAAGGGCATGGCGATCGCGGGCTTGCTCTGCGGCATCATCGCGGTCATCCCGGCCCTGGTCATCATGCTGTTCTTCTTCGGCTTGTTCGCCGCCGCGGGCACCGCGTGCGGGATCGCCTGCTGACGAAGGCGGCCTCGCCGAGTCGAGCACCCGGCTCGCCCAGCTCAAGCCAACCGCCCGCGTCCTTGCCTAGGCGGGTTCACCGGCCGAAGACACCGCCGACGACCTCTTCACGCTCGGCGCCGAAGGCCTCTCGAACCTCGGTCCGGGCGGAAATGACCACGACCTTCGGCGGTACACCCCGCCCAAGGCCTGTGACAAGGTGAACCCAAGTGTCACGGTGAATATTTTTCATGTTCACCGTGTGGACAACGTCGTCCGGCACGGTGCTGGGCAACCGAGACACCTGGGGAGCGAAACACATGGCCGAACTCACCCGGCGCACCTTCGCCACGGCCGGCGCCGCCGGTCTCGGGCTGCTGCTCTGCACACCCACCGCGAACGCGCTCGACCGGGCGCTGCGGCTCACCTCCACCCGCTCGGTCAGCACCGCCGGGACGACCCTCGAGCAGGTCGCGACCGGCGGCGGCACCGCGACCTACTCCCGGCTGAGCGCCGGGCCCGGCTGGCCGCTCGTCGTCCGCGGTGACCTCGCCGCCCCGCAGGCCGGACGCGACGACCGGCGCCGCGCGCTCAGCGCGTTCGTGCAGTTCACCGACCTGCACATCACCGACACCGAGAGCCCCGCGCGCTTCGAGTACCTGCACCCCTACATCGGCTCCGCGCACCGGCCGCAGGAAGCGCTCGGCACCGTCGCGACCAGCGCGCTCGTCGAACGCGTCAACAGCGTGCGGCAGGGGCCGTTCACCGGACGGCCGTTCGACCTCATGGTCACCACCGGCGACAACACCGACAACCACGAGCTGATCGAGCTCGACTGGTTCCTCAAGGTGCTCAACGGCGGCAGCGTCACGCCGAACTCCGGCGACCCCAACGCCTACGAGGGCGTCCAGAGCTCGGGCAACAGCGCGTTCTGGAACCCGGCCACCCCGGGCGGCGACGCCTACTCCGCCAAGGGCTTCCCGCAGCTGCCCGGCTTGCTCGAAGCGGGCATCGGGACGTTCACCGCGCCGGGTCTCGACGTCCCGTGGTTCTGCACCTTCGGCAACCACGACGACAGCATCGTCGGCTCGCTGCCGGCCCAGATCCCCGGCATCGACGCCTGGTACACCAGCAAGTACAAGGTGATCGGCAAGGACGAGAGCACCGCGAAGAAGCTCGCCGCGGCCATCAAGAAGCCCGGCTCGAGCGTGCCGGTCGCCGAGTTGTTCGGCGGCGGGGGCACGATCCGCGAGATCACGCCGGACGCGCGCCGCCGCCCGTTCAGCACCGGCGAGTTCGTGCGCGCGCACCTGGACACCGCCAACACCGGCCCCGGCCCGGTCGGGCACGGCTTCGGTGCCGACAACGCCGACGGCAAGGCCGTCTACTACACGTTCCGGATCGCACCCGGCATCACCGGCATCAGCCTCGACACGACGACCGACGCCGGGTTCGCCGACGGCTCGATCGGCCTCGCGCAGTACAACTGGGTCGAGTCGACGCTCAAGCGCGGCAGCTCGGCGTACTACGACTTCTTCGGCCGCCGGGTCACCCACGGCGTCACCGACGAGCTGTTCCTCCTGTTCAGCCACCACACCAGCGGCTCGATGGGCAACCTGCTGCCGGACTCGCGCCACCTGCTCGACCCGCGCCTCGACGGCAACGCGTTCGTCGCGCTGCTCAAGCGTTTCCCGAACGTCCTGGCCTGGGTCAACGGCCACACCCACCTCAACAAGATCACCGCGCACGCCGGCGGCACGCCGAAGCAGAGCTTCTGGGAGATCAACACCGCGTCGCACGTCGACTTCCCGCAGCAGGCCCGGATCGTCGAGGTCGCGGACAACGCCGACGGCACGTTGTCGCTGTTCACGACGCTGATCGAGGCCGAAGCGCCGTATGCCGTGGACTACGACGCCCGGACGCCGCAAGCGCTTGCGTCCCTCTACCGGGAGCTGTCGTACAACGACATCCACGTCGACCTCGGCCGGGTCGGCGAGGCCGTGGACCACAACACGGAACTGCTGCTGGTCAACCCGCTCAGCTGATTACCCCGGTGGTAATCGCCCCGCGGCGCCGGCGTCCGGCAAGCTGCGGGGCATGACCGATCCCGAGGGCACGCAGCTCTTCCACCGCTCCATGCCGTTCTCCGAACGCCTCGGCGTCGAGGTGCTGGAACACGGGCCCGCGCTCGTGCGCAGCCGGCTGGAGTGGGACGAGAGCCTCTGCACGCTCGGCGGCGCGCTGCACGGGGGCGCGCTCATGGCGCTGGCCGACTCGACCGGCGCCGTGTGCGCGTTCCTCAACCTGCCCGAGGGCGGGCAGGGCACGACGACCGTCGAGTCGAAGACGAACTTCCTGCGCGCGGTGCGTTCGGGCTACGCGACTGCGTCGTCCAGACCACTGCACGCGGGCCGCAAGTTCGTCGTGGTGGAGACCGAGGTCCACGACGACGACGGCAAGTTGGTCGCGAAAGTGACACAGACGCAGGCCGTGCTCTAGGTACCTGTTTACATACCCGGCCGGAACGGCGAAAATCCCTGGCTACTGGTGGGTCGACGGTGGGAGCCGGGATGCGGGTGCGCAGTTTGTTCTCCATATTGTCCGTGGTGATGCTGACGGCGGTGACCGCGCAGGTCGCCGAGGCGTCGCCTGGCCGGCCGGGTGACGACGAGTCGATCGACTACCACGAGTGGGCCGGCGGCCGCCTGCACGAGGGCAGCTTCGCCGGGCTCGCGCTGACCCGCGACGGCCTGCGCATCACGCGCCCGATCGGCACGGTCGAGCACACCGAGCCCGAGCTGGGCACGACGAAGACGTACGAATACGCCCAGTGGACGTCGCCGTCGTACCGCCAGGGCTTCGGCGCGACGCAGCTCGTCTCGTCGTGGAACGCGCTGACGCCGGCGAAGACCTGGCTGCAGGTCGAGGCGCAGGGCAGAACGTCGGCGGGCGCGGAGACGGCCTGGTACGTGATGGGCCGCTGGGCCAGCGGCGACGCCGACATCCTGCGCACCAGCGTCGACGGCCAGGACGACGCGAACGCCCTGGTCGACGTCGACACACTGGTCACGAAGGCGGGCGTCACGCTCAAGTCGTACAAGCTGCGGATCAGCCTCTACCGGGAGAAGGGCTCGAACGCGACCCCGTCGGTGACGTCGCTGGGCGCGATGACCTCGGCCGTGCCGGACCGCTTCGACGTCCAGACGACGAAGCCGGGCCGCGCGACCGGGATCGAGCTGAAGGTGCCCGCGTACGCCCAGAACCTCCACAAGGGACAGTTCCCGCAGTACGGCGGGGGCGGCGAAGCCTGGTGCAGCCCGACGTCGACGGAGATGGTGGCCGAGTACTGGGGCAAGAAGCCGTCGGCGGCGGAGATGTCGTGGATCCCGTCGGACTACGTCGACCCGTCGGTCGCGTTCGCGGCGCGCTACACCTACGACCACGCCTACGACGGCACCGGCAACTGGCCGTTCAACACGGCTTATGCGGCGTCACGCGGCCTGCGCGGGCACATCACGCGGCTGCACTCGCTGAACGAGCTGGAGACCTACATCGCCCGTGGCATCCCGGTGATCACGTCGCAGTCGTTCCTGGCCGAGGAGCTGGACGGCGCGGGTTACGGCACGGCGGGCCACATCATGGTGGTGGTCGGCTTCACGAAGGACGGCGACGTGATCGTCAACGACCCGGCGTCGAGCAGCAACGACCGGGTGCGCAACGTCTACAAGCGGGACCAGTTCGAGAAGATCTGGCAGCGCACGAAGCGCTACCGCGCGGACGGCACCGTGGCGAGCGGCCCGGGCGGGATCGTCTACATCGTCACCCCCGCTTGAGCCGTGAAGGCCACCTTGAGGGACTCTGAGTCCCTCAAGGTGGCCTTCACGTCCTTTCACCAGGCCTGGCCGGCCTGCTGCCGGGTCGTGCGGTTGATCCGGTTGAAGAAGTTCGTCAGCGCGATGTTCAGGGTGATCGCCGACAGCTGCTTCTCGTCGAAGCAGGCGGCGGCCGCGTCCCAGATCTCGTCGGTCACGCCCGGCTCGCCGTCCTGGATCCGGGTCGCGGCTTCGGTCAGCGCGAGCGCCGCCCGTTCCGGCTCGGTGAAGAACGGCGTCTCGCGCCAGGCGACGACGTTGTGCAGCCGCTCGTCGGTCTCGCCCTGCTTCTTCGCGGACTGGACGCCGGCGAACACGCACGGGCTGCAGCCGTTGACCTCACTGGCCCGCAGGTGAACCAGCTCGAGCAGCAGCGGATCGACCCCGCCGGCGTGCACCGCCTTGAACAGCTGCTGGATCGCTCCGACCACTTCAGGGCTGCTCGAACTCTTGAGCCAGGCCGAGGCGTTCGAGGCCCAGCGCGACCGGCTGCGCGCGGTCGCCCACCGGGTGCTCGGCTCGCACGCCGACGCCGAGGACGTCGTCCAGGAGGCGTGGCTGCGCCTTTCGCGCCAGGACGCGGCGACGATCCACAACCTCGACGGCTGGCTGACGACGGTGGTCGGCCGGATCAGCCTGGACGTCCTGCGCTCGCGCAGGTCACGTCCCGAGTCGCCCTACGACGAGGTCGTCGTGGCTCTCGAAGGCCCCGAGGACGACGTCGCTCTCGCCGACTCGGTCGGGCTCGCGCTGCTGGTCGTCCTGGAGTCGCTCGGGCCGGGCGAGCGCGTGGCGTTCGCGCTGCACGACCTGTTCGCCGTGCCGTTCGACGAGATCGGCCACATCCTCGGCAAGACCCCGGGCGCGGCGAAGATGCTCGGCAGCCGGGCCCGCCGCAAGGTCCGGGAGGCGTCCCGTCCGGCGACGGCCGGACCCGAGCAGCGCAAGGTCGTCCAGGCATTCCTGACGGCGGCGCGCGACGGCGACTTCGAGGGACTGCTGCGCGTGCTCGACCCCGAGGTCCAGCTGACGGTCGACACACCGGGCGGCGTGGTCGTGGTCCTCGGCGCGACGAGCGTCGCGGCGGGCGCCCGCTTCGGCGCGGCCTCAGGCGGACGCGCGGTGCTGGTCGGCGGTCTGCCGGGCGTCGTGGCGTGGCGCGAGGACGGCAGCCCGCTGTCGGTGGTGGCGTTCACGGTGGTGGGCGGCTTGGTCGCGAGCATCGCGGCGGTGGCCGACCCGGCGCGGCTGGCGTCGATGGAGCTGCCGGAGCCACCCGAGACTGTCAGTGCTCCCCGGTAGCGTGGAACCCGGGGGCCGGAGGCACGTGCTTCAGTCGTGCTGGTCGCCCTGGGAATCGCAGGCGCAGCCGCCGCCGTTGCGGGGTTTCTTGCGCGGGAGCGGACTCTGCGGCGGCAGGGCCGCGACCATCACCGTGTCGGCGTTCAGCGGGCCGACCGCGGCCGCACCGCTGGGAGAACCCAGTGGCGCGTCGCGCCCGGGGAGGATCTCGGTGAAGAACCGGCCGTTGTCCGGCGCGGACGAGAGATCTTCCACGAAGGAGACCGCTTCCACCGGGCAGACCGCCTCGCAGGCGCCGCACTCGAAGCACTCGTCCGGATGGATGTAGAAGCTCCGGGCGCCCTCGTAGATGCAGTCCAGCGGACACTCGTCCACGCACGCGCGGTCCTTGACGTCGACACACGGAAGCCCGATCACAAACGCCATGCGAGGAACCTAGCCACATCCGCTCTGTCCGGAAAGGGCGGATTGCTGTCGGTGCCGGCCGGAGGCACGTGCCAGACTGCCGGAGCCATGCCGCGCCCCTGTTGTTCCTCGACGTCGACGGTCCGCTGATCCCGTTCGGGCGGACTTCCGGCGAGTACAAAACGTTCACGGACGCCGACCTCGGCCACCCGCTGCTGTCCCGGATCGACCCGGGGCTCGGCCCGCGGCTGCTCGCCCTCGGGTGCAACCTCGTCTGGGCCACCACCTGGATGGAAGACGCCAACGAATGCGTGGCCCCGCTGGCGGGCCTGCCGCAGCTCCCGGTGCTCGACTTCCCCGACGACGACGCCACCGGTCCCGGCCCGCACTGGAAGACCCGGCCGATCGTCGAGCGGGCCGCGGGACGCGCCTTCGCCTGGATCGACGACGAAACCACCGACGCCGACCGGGCCTGGGTCGCCGAACACCATCCCGGCCCGGCGCTGCTCCACACCGTCTCGGCGAGCGCCGGGATCACCACCGCTGACCTCGGGGTCATCGCCGAGTGGCTGACCGAAGTTGCGTGAAGCGCAACCTGTTGCGCCTTCATCACCGAACCTCACTCATGCGGATGTCGCCATCTCCGCATCATCCGTGGCAAGCTGCGGACGAACCAGCAGTGCAGCCGGGAAGGTGGATTCGCATGCCGTACGAGGTCCAGGGGGTCGTTTCGCGGGCGAAGGGCGAGCCGGTCTCGCTGGAGACGGTCCTGGTGCCCGATCCCGGACCCGGCGAGGCCGTCGTCAACGTGCAGGCCTGCGGGGTCTGCCACACCGACCTGCACTACCGCGAGGGCGGGATCAACGACGACTTCCCGTTCCTGCTCGGCCACGAGGCCGCCGGGGTCGTCGAAGCCGTCGGCGAGGGCGTCACCGACCTCGAGCCCGGCGACTACGTCATCCTCAACTGGCGCGCGGTCTGCGGCACCTGCCGGGCCTGCAAGCGCGGCAAGCCGTGGTACTGCTTCTCGACGTTCAACGCCACCCAGCCGATGACGCTCGCCGACGGCACCAAGCTGTCGGCCGCGCTCGGCGTCGGCGCGTTCCTCGAGAAGACGCTCGTCCACAGCGGACAGTGCACGAAAGTCAGCCGTGACGCCGAACCGGCCGTCGCCGGGCTGCTCGGCTGTGGCGTGATGGCCGGGCTGGGCGCGGCGATCAACACCGGCGCCGTCACCCGCGGCGACTCGGTCGCGGTCATCGGCTGCGGCGGCGTCGGCGACGCGGCCATCGCGGGCGCGAAGCTGGCCGGCGCCACCACGATCGTCGCGATCGACATGGACGACCGGAAGCTGGAGTGGGCCAAGGACTTCGGCGCGACGCACACCGTCAACAGCAAGGGCCTGTCCGAAGAAGCCGTGGTCGAGGCCATGCAGGACGTCACCAACAGCTTCGGCCCGGACGTCGTGATCGACGCCGTCGGCCGGCCGGAGACCTGGCGGCAGGCGTTCTACGGCCGCGACCTCGCCGGCACCGTCGTGCTGGTCGGCGTGCCGACGCCGGAGATGCGCCTCAACGACCTGCCGCTGATCGACTTCTTCTCGCGCGGCGGCTCGCTCAAGTCGTCCTGGTACGGCGATTGCCTGCCGAGCCGCGACTTCCCGATGCTGGTGGACCTCTACCTGCAGGGACGGCTGCCGCTCGACAAGTTCGTCACCGAGCGGATCGGCGTCGACGGCGTCGAGCAGGCCTTCGAGCGCATGCACCACGGTGACGTCCTGCGCAGCGTGGTGACGTTCTGACGCTCTTCGTCGACGAGGACTACCCGGCCGACCCCTACCCGGGGACCCGGCCGGGCTTCTCCTTCGTGCACACCGACGGCGCCGGGCACCCGCTGGACACCGCGCCGGAAGGCTGGCGGGAGCGCCAAGCCGTCCTGGCGTACGGCTCCAACGCGAACCCGTCGAAGATCAGCTGGATGCGCGCCGAACTGGGCCTCCAAGGCCCGGTCGTCGTTGCGCACGCCCGCTGCGACGGCCTCGCCGCGGTCTGGGCGGCCGGCCTGCGCTACCGCGACGGCCAGCGCCCGGCGACGCTCACCGCGCTGCCGGGCGTCGAGGAGCACGCCGTCTGGTTCGTGACGCCCGACCAGCTCGCGGTGCTGGACGTCTGCGAAGGCCGCGGCAACCGCTACCACCTGGTCCGGCTGACCGACCCGGACATCACGCTCGAAGACGGCAGCGCGGTCACCGACGTCCTGGCCTACATCGGCGCGATACCGATCCGCTTCCCCCTGCTGGTCGACGGCAAGCCGGTGCGCACGGCCGACGTCCCGCAGGCGCAGGCCATCGAGCTGCAGGGCGAGGAAGCGGACGGCCCGGGCATCGCGTGCGAGGTCGTCGCGCCGCCGGACGGGCACACCTTCCCCTAGATCAGCTTGCCCGGGTTGAGGATACCGGTCGGGTCGACGGCCGACTTCGCCGCGCGCAGCACTTCGACACCGAGCTTGCCGATCTCCGCGCTCAGGTAGGGCGCGTGGTCGACACCGACGGCGTGGTGGTGCGAAATCGTGCCCAGGCCGCTGATCGCCTCGCTGGCCGCGGCCTTCGCGCGCTGCCACTGGCCGACCGGGTCGGCCTCGTCGCGCGCGGTCAGCACCGTGAAGTACAGCGACGCGCCCGTTTCGTACGCGTGCGAAATGTGGCACATGACGATCGCACGGCCCAGTGACGCCGTGAGCGCGGCCCGGACGTCGTCGCGCAGTTCGTCCACAGTGGACCAGTAGGTCGCCGTCTCCAGCGTCTCGACGCAGACGCCACGGTCCATCAGCATGTCGCGCTGGCGCGGGCCGCCGAACCGGCCGTGCCGCCAGGACTCGCCGAGGGCCTTGCCGACGCGCACCGCGCCCAGCGCCTTGAGCCGGCGCGTCGTCTCGCGGCGCCGCACCGCGACGTCGTGCGCGGTGCCTTCCCAGCCGACGATGAGGAAACACGGCCGCCGCACCCCGCGCGCGGCCAGGTACTTGCGCAGCGCGGTCGTCTTGAGCCCGGCGTTCAGCGCGAGCGACACCTCGGTTTCGTCCACATCGGACAGCCGGGTGACGTCGGCGAGCACGTGGTTCTGAGCCAGGTCGCGCACGGCCGCCGCGCCGGCTTCCCAGCCGGGCAGCGCGTAACCCTCGTACCGCTTGACCGGCGGCGCCGGCCGGACGCGCAGCGAAACCTCCGTGATGACCCCGAGTGCGCCTTCGCTGCCGACGGCGAGCTGGCGCAGGTCCGGCCCGGCCGCGGACGCCGGGGCGACACCGAGCTTCCACTCGCCGCGCGGGGTGGCCAGCCGGACGCCGGTGACCATGTCCTCGAACCGGCCGTAACCCGACGACGCCTGCCCGGCCGAGCGCGTCGCCGCGAAGCCGCCGATCGTGGCGCGCTCGAACGACTGCGGGATGTGCCCGAGCGTCAGGCCGCGCTCGCCGAGGAGCCGTTCGGCTTCGGGACCGCGGACGCCGGCCTGCAGCACGGCGATGCGTGATTCGGTGTCGATCGAGACCAGCGCGTCGAGCCGGACCAGGTCTAGCGCGATCACCGACGTCTTCTCACCGCTGAGCGCGGCGACCCCGCCGACCACCGAGGTGCCGCCGCCGAACGGGACAACTCCGACATCGTGCTTGACGCAGGCGTCGAGCACGGCCTGGACCTCGTCCGGGTCCGCGGGCAGCACCACCGCGTCGGGCACCGGGAACCCGGCTTCGGCCGTGCGGCGGCGCAGCAGGTCCAGGTACGACAGGCCGGTGGCCCGCGCGAGCCGCGCCGCGTCGTCGACCAGCACGTTCGCCGATCCGACGACCTCCGACAGCGCCGTGACAGCAGACTCGGCCAGGTTCGACGACGGTATTTTCACCGTCAATTCTGCCGATGGTGCAGCGCTGGGAGCCATCTGGCCTATACGCTGTTCAAGCCACTTGGCCGCTCGCGCGGGAAGCTGGGCGGCGTCGGCGGCTTCCGCGGTCCAAGACCGTCGGAGACGGTGGTCAATCAGCTCGTTCACGACTACAGTGTGACATATGGACGTTAAACGTCACACCATGCAGAGCGCGGCATCGTCCGCGCTCGCGGACACCCGCAACCGCCAGACGGCGACGCGCGTGGCCGATGACGTGCTGCTCGACGCCGCGCGCACCTGCGTGCTAGCGGTCGGTGTGCGCCGCACCACACTCGCCGAGATCGCCCGCACCGCGCGCGTCAGCCGGATGACGGTCTACCGCCGGTTCCCGGACGTGCGCAGCGTGCTCGCCGCGTTGATGACGCGGGAGTTCAGCGGTTTGCTGCGCACCGCGAGCGAACGCGGTGCGGACGCGGCGAACAGCCGTGAGCGGCTGGTGCTCATCGCCTCGGCCGGGATCCGCGCGCTGTCGACCGACCCGCTGTTCCGCACGCTGCTCGACGTCGACCCCGAGCTGGTGCTGCCGTACATCGTGCAGCGGCTCGGCGCGACCCAGAAGTTCGCCGAGCAAGCGCTTCACCAGCTGCTGGCGGCCGGCCACCACGACGGTTCGATCCGGCGCGCGCCGGTGGCGGCCCAGTCACGTGCGGTGCTGCTGCTGGTCCAGTCCTTCGCGTTTTCGCTGCGGCCGGCGACGGTGGACGTCGACGAAGCGGCGCTGATGGCGGAGTTCACCCACGTGCTCGACGCGGCCCTGAAGCCATGACGTCCGGTTCGCTCAACGCGCGGCGCCGCGAACGCGAGCTCGCGGAACTGGCGTCGGGCGAACGCGTGGACGTCATCGTGGTCGGCGGCGGCGTCACCGGCACCGGGATCGCGCTCGACGCGGCGTCCCGTGGGCTGTCGGTGGCGCTCGTCGAGGCGCGTGACCTCGCCTTCGGGACGTCACGCTGGTCGTCGAAGCTCGTCCACGGCGGCCTGCGGTACCTGGCGCACGGCGAGCTGGGCCTGGCGCACGAAAGCGCTGTCGAGCGCGGCGTCCTGATGACACGCACGGCACCGCACCTCACGCGCGCCATGCCGCAGCTGTTCCCGTTGTACCCCAGCACGTCCCGGGCGCAGCAGGCCTTGGTCGCGGGGGGCCTGCGGGCGGGTGACGCCCTGCGCCGGGCGGCACGCACGCCGTCGTCGGTGCTGCCGCGGCCGCGCACCATCCCGGCGGCGGAGGCCCTCGCGCTGGCGCCGGGGTTGTCGCCGCACGGGCTGCGCGGTGCATTGCTGGCCTACGACGGCGCTCTCGTCGATGACGCACGCCTGGTCATCAGCCTGGCGCGCACGGCCGCGGCGTTCGGCGCCCGGATCCTGACCCGCCTGTCGGCGGTTTCCGTGACGGCCGACCGAGTTCGCGTCCGCGACGGCGTCTCGGGCGACGAGCTGGACTTGTTCGCCCGTCAGGTCGTCAACGCGACCGGCGTCTGGGCCGGGACGTTGACCGGCTCGGTGAAGCTGCGGCCGTCGCGTGGTTCGCACCTGGTGCTCGCCCCGGGGACGGTGCCGATGGGCACGACGTCGGTCAACATCGGCGTGCCGGGCGAGACCAACCGGTTCGTCTTCCTGCTCCCCCAGCCGGACGGCCGGGTCTACTTGGGACTGACGGACGAGCCCGTCTCAGGTGACCTGCCCGACGTGCCAACGGTTCCGTCGTCCGATGTGGACTTCTTGCTGTCACTGGCTTCGTCAGTTCTGTCGCGTCCGCTGACCCGCGAGGACATCGCGGGCTCGTACGCCGGACTGCGGCCGCTGATCGAGGGCACGGGGGGCCGTTCGGCGGACTTGTCCCGCAAGCACGCCGTCCTCGCGGGCTCCGACGGCCTGCTGACGGTGGTCGGCGGCAAGCTCACCACGTACCGTCGCATGGCCGAGGACGCGGTCGACGCGGCGGTGCGCCTGGCCGGGCTACCGTCCACGCCCTGCCGGACGTCCCGGCTACCCCTGCTGGGCGCGGCCCGCCGCGAGGATCTGTCCCTTGTGGACGCACCCGCCCGGTTGGTGGCCAAGTACGGCACGGAGGCGCCCCGGGTGGCGGCACTGGGCGAGCTGGACACCGAGTTCGCGGCCCCGGTGTCTCCGAACACGGAGATCACGGCGGCGGAGATCGTCTGGGCGGTCCGCAACGAGGGCGCGCTGGACGTCGAGGACGTGCTGGAACGCCGCACACGGCTGGCGCTGATCCCCGCGGATGCCGCCGCGGCGACTCCGCGAGTGACCGAGCTGGTCGACAAGGCACTGGCCGGCCTGGCCTGACGCTTCAGGTGAAGTTCTTCAACAAGATCTCACCCGCCCTGGTTCCCCAGCTCAACCAGCTGCGACTCGAACCGAATACGGTCGAGAAAACTTGCCTCGTCCTCCAACCTTCCCGCGAAATGCTCGTTCCTGGCCGGTCGGCAACTGAAAACTCTTCCGCGGTCGTTATGCCAGCGAACTCCAGGCTCTTCACTGATACGCCCGACCGACACCAACGCCAGATCATCGCTCAGCACAGCCGCGCTCACCGTGGACCATCGCTCGGAATCTACCACGAACACGACATTCCAGTCGGCGATGCCGGTCGCCAGGTTGAACAACGGCACACCCAGTCGATCCGCACACGTCAGCGCGAATTCATGATAAGGAATCAGCTCTAAATCCACGTCCGCACCATATTCTCCGGCAAGAGTCGAGATCGCATCGTACAATCCGTCACTGGCGTCCATCGCCGCGGTCGCCACACCAATCTCGCGCATTTTTCGGCATTCGCGCCAACGCGCCTTCGGATGCGAGACATAGCTCAGCCAGTCGTCCACCTCACGAGGCGTGGGACCATTGCCCTGATAGCTTTCGACAAGCTGCAGGTAGGCGCCGACGAATCCGCCTGTCTTACCAGCGACAACTATGCTGTCCCCAGGCCTGGCCCCCTTCCTGCTCAGCATTCCCGCACTCGACCCGAATCCGATCGAAGATCCGATCAGCTCCGCATTCATTCCTTCCTTCGTGTCACCACCGGCGAAGACCACCCGATTTGCAACGCACTCTTCGGAACAACCGATCACAATTTGCTCAGCAACCTCGACCGGCCAGTCCCGCGGGACGACCATCGCTATCATCACCGCCGCTGGAGCACCACCAGAAGCCAGAATGTCACTACAGCTGGACGTAACAGCGAGGCGGCCCCAGACTCGATGGTCTACCCAGCCCTTGCGGGCCGCCATCGGCGCCGCCGCACGGTCCGTGTTGAAGAAGACTAGCTCGTTACCATCTGGAACACGCAGGACGCCCGCGTCGTTTCCAAAACCGGTGATCAGGCCTTCGTGCGCGGGAAGCTTTTTCAGTAAATCAAACAAAAAGGCCTTTTCGCCCACATCTTCCATGGTGAGTTTTGATGCGGCCATCAATCCTCCACATACGCGCAAGCCACTCTGCGAGGCAGACGATAACGTTCGATTCGTTCCTTCGCAAACCACGCAGCGTAGGCGGCAAGTTAACCGAATGGCGGTTGCCTGGGACCAAATACACCCTGAGACTAAACGGTTCGGCACAACGTTCGAGAGTCGGTGATTTGGTGACGACAGAACAAGAACACCTCAGACATCCGGGCCCGGCAGTCAGTAATCAACAAAGCGGACCGTCGACCGGACACGTCGTGCAGGCCGGGTCGATCACCGGGGACATCTACATCGGCACCGGATCACCCAGACTCGTGGTGCCACACCAGTTGCCACTGGCACCACAATCGTTTGTCGGCCGAGAACAGCAGTTGAGCCTTCTCTCTTTCCCGCTCGGCACACACGGGGAAGCACAGCCACGCGTGACCGTGTTCGCCTTGGTCGGCCCGGGAGGAGCCGGGAAGACCTGGCTGGCGCTCCATTGGGCTTTCGCACATCTCGGCCATTTTCCGGACGGACAGCTGTTCGTCGACCTTCAAGGATTTTCCCCTACCGAGAACCCGATTTCTCCCGCCGCCGCAATACGCGGCTTTCTCGACGCACTCGGAGTGGAGCCGTCCACTGTTCCGGTCGATCTGCAAGCACAGTCGGGCTTACTGCGCAGCCTCCTTCAACGGAAACGAATACTCATGATCCTGGACAACGCGAGCGACGCAGCTCAAGTTGTTCCCCTTCTCCCCGGTGGCTCGGACTGCGTGGTGGTCGTCACCAGCCGTACCCAGCTTCCAGGGCTGGTCAACAACTACGGAGCCCAACACGTCGATGTCGGCATGCTCACGACCACCGAGGCGCGAAACCTGATGAACCACAGGCTGGGGACGAGACGGGTGGCGACCGAACCTGAAGCCTTGGACGAGCTACTCGAGCACTGTGCCGGATACCCCCTGGCACTGAGCATTGTGGCCGGGCGCATACAGATGCGTTCCTCCATGTCCCTCGCAGACCTGGCCATCGAACTGCGCGACACCTCCAACCTGCTCGCCGAATTCGAGGAAGACGATTCGATCTCGAGTTTGCCTGACGTGCTGTCCTGGTCCTATTCATCTCTTTCGACACAAGAGGCAAGGGTGTTCAGGCTGGTCGGAATCGCGCCCGGACCCGATATCAGTGTCACAACGGCTGCAAATTTGACCGGTCTTCCCGAGCGAACAAGCAAAGCGGTACTGCGCCGGCTCGCACACATCTCGCTGCTTAACCACGCACCCTCTGGACGGTATGGAATGCACGACCTGATCCGCCTTTACGCCAGAGAACGCGGTAACGACGACAACTTTCGAAGGGAAGCGGTCGAAGCTCAGCGACGAGTACTAGACTTCTACCTTCATACCGCGAACGACGCCGACCAGCTACTGGACCCGCACGCGACGACGCCATGCGAACTCAAAGCAACTTCGCCGGCATCGCACGCGATTGAGCTGAAGGATCAAGCTCATGCGATGGAGTGGTTCAATGCCGAGTACGCCTGCCTTCAGGCCGCGCAAGACGTGGCAGTTCGGCAAAACTGGCACGAGAGGGCCTGTCTGCTCGCCTGGAGTTTGGCAGTATATCGCTGGAAACGAGGATATATCCACGACAACGTCGTCGCCTGCGAAGCAGGACTACAGGCAGCTCAACGACTCGGAAACGTGGCGACTCTCACGCGGGCACATCGGAACCTCGGCGCAGCATATGCACGGATCGGCAAGTTCGACGATGCGCGAACCCAGTTGGGCCGGGCATTGGCCTTGGCCGAGGAAACTCGGGACCTGCCCGACCAAGCTCGGGCGCACCGCCTCCTGGTACTCGCGACCCAGGACCAGCGTGCCAACGAGGCCCTCGAGCACGCCACCATGGCCCTGACCCTGTACCGGAGTCTGGACAACCGCCTCCTGGAGGCTGACGCACTCAACACCGTCGGTCTGCTGACCGCCCAGCTGGGCAGGCCCGAGGAGGCAATGGTCCATTGCCACATGGCCCTTGACCTGCATCGTGGCCACAATGATCCGGATGGCGAGGCGGCAGCCCTGGAAGGACTGGGAATCATTAGCCGGCAACTGGGTGACCACACATTGGCGTTGCAGCACTTCGAGGCCGCTCATTTCTTGTTCCACGAACTCGGCTACACATATTCCGAAGCATATACCTTGGAACAGATCGGCCACACCCACGCAGCGTCTAAGCAGCACACAAAGGCACATGAAGCCTGGAAAGAAGCTGGCAAACTTTACGAGAAGCAGGGGCGCTTTGACGCCGCCAGGAATATCAGCAGCTTACTCACCGCCAAGTCGCGGCACCCATGACTACAACTTCTCCTTCAGTTGGCTTTTTGCCAACTGGATCTCATCACTGTCGATCTCGCGACGAATCACCGTAAAGGACTCGACCGGACCGCTCAGCAATACGTGCGGACCTCCCCTCAGTTTTCGTTGCGAATTCATCACCAAGGTTGCCGCGAACTCGTTCTCCGGCACGGTCGGACAGTGGTAGACGCCAGGCTCGATGACGTGGATTCGCCCCGGTCGCATCGATCGCGCCTCCCGAACGGTGGCCGAGACGCACTCGTCTCCCATGCGAATGCTGTCTCGCCCGTCAGGACTGTAAACCACCTCGGACACCCTGAGTTTTGCCTGGTCGAAACGGCGGTCCGCGCCGATTTCCTGGCGGGCGACTTCGTACACCTCGTCCTTGTAGTTTTCTATGCAGTAACCGTTAACCTTCCAGGAGTGGTCGTGTATTCCGCCCTTCGTCGGGTCGTCCCCGAGCACCTGAATCCTTCTCAGCCCCCTTGGCCAAACATGGAGGCGCAAACTGCCGAACCTCCCGTGCACGCCGAGGTAGTAGACCATGAAACCGGCGGTGTGCCAGTTGCTCCTGAATACTTCGAGATTCGGCAACACATCACCCTGGACCACACCGTTCATAAGAGCGCCGAGAAGCTCGTGCGGCCGGTCAGCGCTCTCGGAATCCGACGGACTGCTGACAGAGTGCAGACGAGCTTCGATTGCTCCGCCTTGTTCGACCCCATACGCCGCCAGCGCCTCGTAAGGTTCCATCAACAAATGGAAGCACGAGGACGCGACCATGTGAAGTCACCCAGCGACCACGCTCACCCCCGGTCGCGTGGACCTCGCTCCCGCACCTCGCGCCGCGGCCGCCGCACGTGGGTCCGAACAACTGAGGCTTGATGTTCTCTTAGGTTGACGGGTCGTTGGGTTTTTGCAACAGTATGTTCCATGAGTCCGGTCAGACGCGGCAAGGAGCTGCCGATCCACAATCGGCTGGCCGTGTTGCGAGCCGAGCGTGGGATGAGCAGGGCCGCGCTCGCCAACGCCGTCGAAGTGAACCCGCAGACCATCGGGGCGCTCGAGCGCGGCGACCACTATCCGAGCCTGGACCTGGCGTTCCGGATCTGTTCGGTGTTCGACCTGCCGGTCGAAGCGGTGTTCAGCCGCGAACCGTTCATGCCGCTGTCCACCCAGGTCTACCGCGAGGGGGGAGCATGACGATGACCGAGCAGCAGAGCCGGCTCGCGGCTTACTGGGAACGTCAGCTCGACAGGATGGACGAACGCGAACTGCGGCACGCCAAGCGGTTGCCCGGCTGGCGCGACCGGCGGCACCGGCGCGCGCTGGCCGTCGTCCTGGCGGCCGCCGATCTCGTGCTCGTCGGCAGCGCGGCCGTCTTCACCTTGGTCTCGCCGTGGCTGTACTTCGGCCTCTGGATGGGCGCGCTGCTCACCGGCGGCGCCTCCTTCACCCTGCTGAAGATCCTGACCGGCCGGATGAGCGGGAGCTTCTCGCGGCTGCTGGACGAGCGCGAACGCGAGTGGCGCCACCGCGTCACCTACGTCGGCTACCTGGCGCTCGTCGGGCTGATGCTGGTCGCGATGTTCTACACCCTGGTCGTCGCCGGGCAGGCCGAGGGCGCGTTCCGCGGCGTGATGATGATGTCCGCGCTGCTGGTCGCCGGCACCACGGTCCCGCCGATCGTGCTCGGCTGGTCGCTGCCGGACGACGATCCCGAGGATTTCGACGAGGGGGAAACACATGGGTGAGGGGAACCTGGAGATCGACGGGATCTCCAAGCGCTACGGCGCGAAAGTCGCGCTGGACGGCGTCTCGTTCGACGTCCGCGCCGGTGAGCTGTTCGGCTTCGTCGGCAGCAACGGCGCAGGCAAGACCACGACGATGCGGATCGCGCTGGGGGTGCTGGCCGCCGACGGCGGGGAAGTCCGGTTCAACGGCGAAAAGATCACGCACGAGACCCGCACGCACATCGGTTACATGCCGGAGGAACGCGGGCTGTACCCGAAGATGAAGGTACTGGACCAGCTTGTCTACCTCGCCGAGCTCCACGGCCTGACCGCGAACGAAGCGCACCGCAACGCCGAAACCTGGATCACCCGGCTCGGCCTGGCCGAGCGCCGCAAGGACGAGGTGCAGAAACTCAGCCTCGGCAACCAGCAGCGCGTCCAGCTGGCCGCGGCGCTGGTGCACGACCCGGCCGTGCTGGTGCTCGACGAGCCGTTCTCCGGCCTCGACCCGCTCGCCGTCGACGTGATGAGCGCGGTGCTGCGCGAGAAGGCCGCCGCCGGGGTGCCGGTCGTGTTCTCCAGCCACCAGCTCGACCTCGTCGAACGGCTCTGCGACCGGGTCGGGATCATCCGCAACGGCCGGATGGTCGCCGTCGGCACGGTCGGTGAGCTGACCGCCGAAGCCGGCAGCAAGCTCGTGGTGACGGCGCCGGGCGCGCGTCCCGGCTGGGCCGCGAGCCTGCCCGGCGTGCGCGTGCTGGAGGAACACGGCACGACCACCGTGCTCGGTCTCGAACCGAGCGCCGACGACCAGGCCGTGCTCGCCGCGGCGCTGTCGACCGGGCCGGTGACGGAGTTCAGCCACCGCCGCCGGACGCTGACCGAGCTGTTCCGCGACGCCGTCTCCCAGAACGGCGCCGCCGAAAAGGGGGAACCGCGATGAGGACGCTGAGTGGGCGGCGAGCCGTCTGGCTCGTGATGAAGCGCGAGCTGAACACCCGGCTGCGGACGCGCTCGTTCGTGATCGGCACCGTCGTGATGCTGGTGCTGCTGCTGGGTTACGTCGGGTTCCAGGCCGCGCTGGCCGGGTCGGCCGACAAGAGCACGGTGGGCCTGACCGGGCAGGCGACCGGGATCGCCCAGCAGCTGCAGACGAAAGCGGCGCAGGCGGGCCAGGAGATCTCGACCGTCACGATCACCGACCCGGCCGAGGGACGGCAGAAGGTCGAGGACGGCGACCTCGACGCCCTCGTCTCGGGCAGTGCGGCGAAGCTGACCGCGACGTACAAGTCCTCTTTGGACAGCCAGCTGCGCACCGTGCTCGATCAGGTGGCGCAGCAGCAGGTGCTCGACGGCGTGCTGTCGGCCGCCCAGCTCGAACCCGCCGACGTGATGGCGCAGGTCAACGGCACCCACGTGCAGGACGACGCGCTTTCGCCGGAGCCGGCCGACCACACCGAACGGCTGGTCGTCGGCCTGATCGTCGCGTTCCTGCTCTACATCAGCATCATCACCTACGGGACGATGGTCGCCCAGGGGGTCGTCGAGGAGAAGTCGAGCCGGGTCGTGGAGATCCTGCTCGCCAGCGTCCGGCCGTGGCAGCTGTTGCTGGGCAAGGTGATCGGGCTCGGCCTGGTCGGCCTGGTCCAGCTGGTCATCCTCGCCACGGCCGGGCTGATCGCGGCGACGCTCAGCGGGGTGTTCAGCCTGTCCGGGTTCGCCGGCGGCGCGTTGCTGTGGGGCCTGCTCTGGTACCTGCTCGGTTTCCTGTTGTACGCCACGATCTACGGCGCGCTGGGCTCGCTCGTCTCCCGGCAGGAGGACACGCAGTCGGTGGTCGGGCCGATCAACATCGTGCTGGTCATCGGGTTCGTCGCCGGGTTCAACCTGCTGCTGCAGGACCCGTCCGGCACGGGGACCAAGGTCCTCTCGCTGATCCCGCTGCTCTCACCGGTCCTGATGCCGGCCCGCATCGCGACCGGCGCCGCGACCGGCTGGGAGATCGGGTTGTCCCTCGGCCTGACCGTCGCGCTGGTCGCGCTGCTGACCTGGCTGGGCGGCCGGATCTACGGCAACAGCGTGCTGCGCATCGGCAGCCGCATCAAGCTGTCGGAGGCCCTGCGCGGCTGATCACGACGTGATCTGGCCGTACCGCTCCAAGGACACCTGGCGCTCGTGGGCGTGGTCGACCATCGGCTCCGGGTACTCCTTGGGGCGGTCCTTCAGCTTGTGGACCGCTTTCCCCGGCACCGAACGCAGTTCCGGCACGTACTTGCGGACGTAGTCGCCGTTCGGGTCGAACTTCTCCCCCTGCGTCGTCGGGTTGAAGATCCGGAAGTACGGCGCCGCGTCGGTGCCACTGCCCGCGACCCACTGCCAGTTCAGCTGGTTCGACGCGAGGTCGCCGTCGACGAGGTGGTTCATGAAGTGCCGTGCGCCCTGCCACCACGGCAGGTGCAGGTCCTTCACCAGGAAGCTCGCGACGACCATCCGGACGCGGTTGTGCATCCAGCCCTCGGCGAGCAGCTGCCGCATCCCGGCGTCGACGATCGGGTAGCCGGTTTTCCCGGCACACCACCGCTCGAAGGCCTCGTTGTCGCTGTCGTGCTTCATCTTGTCGAACCGGCGGTCGTAGTTCTTGCGCGCGGTTTCCGGGCGGTGCCACAGGACGTCGGCGTGGAACTCGCGCCAGCACAGCTCGCCCCGCATCGACTTCGCACCGACGCCGTCGTTCCCGGCGAGGTCCGCGAGCAGCGTCCGCGGGTGGACGCAACCCCAGCGCAGGTACGGCGAAATCCGCGTGGTGCCTTCACGATCGGGCCGATCGCGGTCGGAGTCGTACGTCTCGAGTGCGTCGTCGAGGAAGGCGTGCCAGACGTCCAGCGCGGCCTGCTCGCCCGGTTCGGGGAGGGTCGCGGCAACGCGCGGCGGCTTGGGGATCTTCAAGGACTTCGGCGGCTCCACCCAGTCCACAAGGGACGGTCCGGTGTCGGCGGGCGCGCGCCAGCCGTGCGCCATCCAGGCGCGGTGGAACGGTGTGAAGACGCGGTACGGGTCGCCGTCCGGCTTGGTGACACGCCCGGGCATGATCGCGTACGGCGAACCCGTCTCTACCCAGTCGATGTTGTTGTCCGCCAACGCCTTCGCGACCTCGGCGTCGCGCCGGCGGCCGTACGGGCCGGTGTCGGCGCTGACGTGCACCGCGGACGCGCCGATCTTCTTCGCGGCCTTCACGACCTCGGCCGCCGGTTCGCCGCGCACGAGCATCAACCGCCCGCCGAGCTGCTCGTCGAGCTTCTCCAGGCAGCCGTAGAGGAACGCCGTCCGCGCGTCGCCGGACGGCTTGAGCAGCGCCTCGTCGAGCACGTACAGCGCGAGGACGTGCTTGCTGTGCTTCGACGCCTCGAGCAGCGCGGCGTGGTCACCGAGGCGCAGGTCGCGGCGGAACCACAGGACGACGGGAGCTTCTCTGGTCACGCCGGACAACGATAAGCGCCCCGCCGTGCCAGTGCACGACGGGGCGCTTGTCGGGGTCAGACCGCTCAGCGCTCCGACATCGGGGTGTAGTCCCGCGAAGCGTGGCCGGTGTAGATCTGCCGCGGGCGGCCGATCTTGGTGGCCGGGTCGTTGATCATCTCGCGCCAGTGCGCGATCCAGCCCGGCAGGCGGCCGAGCGCGAACAGCACCGTGAAGAACTTCGTCGGGAAGCCCAGCGCCCGGTAGATCAGGCCGGTGTAGAAGTCCACGTTCGGGTACAGCTTGCGCTCGATGAAGTAATCGTCCGAAAGCGCGGTTTCTTCGAGCTTCTTGGCGATGTCGAGCAGCTGGTCGCCGCCCTTCAGCTTGCCGAGGATCTCGTCGGCCGTGTTCTTGATGATCTTCGCGCGCGGGTCGTAGTTCTTGTAGACCCGGTGCCCGAAGCCCATCAGCTTCACGCCCTTTTCCTTGTTCTTCACCCGCTCGACGAACTTGGCGACGTCGCCGCCGTCGTTCTTGATGCCCTCGAGCATGTCGAGCACCGCGGCGTTCGCGCCGCCGTGCAGCGGGCCGAACAGCGCGTTGATACCGGCCGAAATCGACGCGAACAGGTTCGCCTCGGACGAGCCGACCAGGCGCACGGTCGAGGTCGAGCAGTTCTGCTCGTGGTCGGCGTGCAGGATGAACAGCAGGTCGAGCGCCTTCGCGACGTCCGGGTCGACCTCGTACGGCTCGGCCGGGAAGCCGAACGTCATGCGCAGGAAGTTCTCGACCAGGCCGAGCGAGTTGTCCGGGTACAGCAGCGGCTGGCCCACGGACTTCTTGTACGCGTACGCGGCCAGGGTCGGCACCTTGGCGAGGAGCCTTATGGTGGACAGCTCCACGTTCGGTTCGTCGAACGGGTCGAGCGAGTCCTGGTAGAAGGTCGAAAGCGCGGAGACGGCGCTGGAGAGCACCGGCATCGGGTGCGCGTCCCGCGGGAAGCCGCCGAAGAACTCCTTGAGGTCTTCGTGCAGCAGCGTGTGGCGCTGGATCTTCTCGGTGAAGTCGGCCAGCTGGGCCTCGGTCGGCAGCTCGCCGTAGATCAGCAGGTAGGAGACCTCGACGAAGGTCGACTTCTCGGCCAGCTGCTCGATCGGGTAACCCCGGTAGCGGAGGATGCCGGCGTCGCCGTCGATGTAGGCGATCGCCGACGAAGCGGCGCCGGTGTTGACGAACCCGGGGTCGTAGGTGATGTACCCCGTCTGCGCCAGCAGCTTCCCGAGTTCGATCCCGGGCGCGCCCTCGACCGGGTGGACGATCTTGAACTCGTGTTCACCATTCGGAAGGCTCAGCTTCGCGGTTTCGCCGCCGGACTGCCCCGCAGTCGTCGCGTCGGACATGCAAGTCCCTCTCACGTTGGGCACGGGACGGCGGCGCCTGTAGGTTCCACAGGTAGCCACGTGTTCACGCGAGGAAACACTGGCGCCTCGCTGCACACCGCCCCGCTGGGGTATGAAGAATGCCCCTCTACGCTAGTCGAGAAACCCCGCACCGCGCAGCGGTGACGTTGCCCCTGGTACCCGCTTTGGGACCAGGTTCACACGGTGGATGCCATATCGGCCGATGTGGGCGGCTCCGCGCCGCTGCGCGACACCGTGATCGAGGCGGCTTTCGCCGCGAAGGTGAGCGCTTCGCGCCACGCGTCCGCGTCGAGAGAAGCCAGGTCCGAGACCTCGTGGGTGGTCAGCCAGGCCAGCAGCGCGCCCTGCACGGTGTCGCCGGCGCCGATGGTGTCGACGACCTCGACCCGCCGCGACGGCACGTGGGCCAGCTCACCTGCGTCGGTGATCACCGCGACGCCGTCGGCGCCCCGGGTGAGCACCACGGCGTCCACACCGGACTCGACCCACGTCTTCGCGGCGGCGACCGGGTCGGCGCCTCCGGTGAGCCACGCGGCGTCGTCGTCGGAGATCTTCAGCAGCCGGACGTCCGGGAGCCACGACGCGAACCGGGCGCGGTAGGCGGCCGGATCGGTGATCAGGGCCTCGCGGATGTTGGGGTCGAGGACGGTCAGCACCCCGCGCGCGGCCTCGCGCCGCAGCATCGCCTCGTACGCCGACGCGCCGGGTTCGAGGACCATGCCGAGAGTGCCGAGCGAGAGCGCGGTCGTCTCGTCCGGCAGCGGGCCGGGGTCGGCGACGAGCCTGTCCGCCGTGCCCTCGACGTAGAACGTGTAGCGCGCGGCGCCCTTGGCGTCGAGCGCGACGACGGCCAGCGTCGTCGGCTCGTCCCCGCGCTGCAGCAGCGACGTGTCGACGTCCGAAGCGTGCAGCCGGTCGACCATCGCGTCGCCGAAGCGGTCCGTGGACACCCGCGAAAGGAAGGCCGTCGGGACGCCGAGCCGGCCCGCGGCCAGCGCGACGTTGTACGGCCCGCCGCCCAGGCGCGGCAGCAGCGCGCGCAGCCCACCGTCCACAGTGGAGTCCAAGGGGTCACCCGGGACGAGGTCAACGAGCGCTTCTCCGCCTACGACGATCACCGGGCGAGTTTAAGGGAGAACGTCGTGACAATTCCTGTCCGCTATTTGTTCAGCCCACCGAGCAGCAGCTCACCCAGAGCGGTGAACGCCTCGGCGTCGGACACCTCGGTGCGCTGGGCGAGCACGCCGGTCTGGATGCCCTCGACGATCAGCCCGGTCATCTCCGCGATGAGCCGGGCGTGGACGTCGCGGAAGACGCCGTCGGCGACGCCCTTGTCGATGAACGCGCGGATCCGCTGCGCCGCGAACCGGCTGTTGACCTGGTAGGTCTCGCGCGCCGGGGCGAACTCGGCGATGTCGCGCATGAACGTCGCCGACGCCCGGTTGAGGTGCTCGGCGACGCCGGCCAGGTACTCCCCGATGAGCTTGGGCGCGTCGTCGATCCCGGCGATCCGCTCCTCGATCCGCTCCGCGGCGCCCCGGAAGAACTGGGCCACGACCTTGACGGCGAGCTGTTCCTTGCTGGGCGCGAGGGCGTAGAGCGTCGACTTCGAGCAGCGCAGGCGGGCGGCGATGTCGTCCAGGGTGAACGCGGCGAAGCCCTCGGCGAGGAAGAGCGCCTCGAGGTCGGCGAGCAGGGCGCGCTGCCTCGCGGTGGGCCTGCGACTGGCTTCCATCGGACCACTATCTCCTACGTCTTCCGGCCACCCCGGGCTTGTCGTACTGTACTCTAGACCGACCCACAGTACTGTTTTCAGTACCGTTGTCTGGGAGGACGCAATGCCCGCCGAACGCCTGCTGCCCGATTCGGACGCCGAGGACCTGGTCGCGCTGGCGACCGAGATCGCCCGCGACGAGCTCGCCCCGCGGGCGGCCGAGGCCGAGGAGGCCGAGCGGTTCCCGCGTGAGCAGTTCCGGCTGCTCGGCAAGTCCGGGCTGCTGGGCCTGCCGTACGCGGAGCGCTGGGGCGGCGGCGACGTGCCGTACGAGGTGTACCTGCAGGTGCTCGAGGAGATCGCGGCCGCGTGGATGACGGTCGGCGTCGGCCTCTCGGTGCACACGATGTCCTGCTACGGCCTGGCCAACTGGGGCACCGACGAGCAGCGCGACGAGTGGCTGCCGGACATGCTTGAAGGCGGTCTGCTCGGCGCGTACGCCCTGTCGGAGACCCAGGCGGGCTCGGACGCGGCCGCTTTGTCGACACGCGCGCGCCGGGACGGTTCGGACTACGTCGTCAACGGCACGAAGGCGTGGATCACGCACGCGGGCGTGGCGGACTTCTACACGACGATGGTCCGCACGAGCGAGCAGGAGATCTCCTGCCTGCTCGTCGACGGCTCGACGCCCGGCCTCTCGGCGGCGCCGCGCGAGCGCAAGATGGGCCTCACGGGCTCCCCGACGGCGCAGCTGAACTTCGACAACGCCGTGGTGCCCGCTTCCCGGCTCATCGGCGCGGAGGGTCAGGGGCTGAAAATCGCTTTGTCGTCCCTCAGTTCCGGCCGTCTCGGTATCGCGGCGTGCGCAGTGGGCCTGGCGCAGGCGGCGCTGGACGAGGCCGTTGCCTACGCGAAGGGCCGGTCCCAGTTCGGCCGCCCGATCATCGACTTCCAGGGCGTCGAGTTCCTGCTGGCCGACATGGCCGCCACGGTCGAGTCGTCCCGGGCGACGTACCTGGACGCGGCCCGGCGGCGCGACCGCGGCATGCCGTTCCAGCGCCAGGCGTCGATCGCCAAGCTGGTGGCCACGGACGGCGCGATGAAGGTGACGACGGACGCGGTCCAGGTCCTCGGCGGGGCCGGGTACACGCGCGACTTCCCGGTGGAGCGGTACATGCGGGAGGCGAAGGTGCCGCAGATCTTCGAGGGGACGAACCAGATCCAGCGCATGGTCATCGCCCGGGAGCTGAAGAGCGCCTGACCTGATTAAGGGTGTCGCATGCCGGGTACGGATACGGTTTTTCCATGCCCGGCCATCTGCTGACCGTCGAGGAGTACGCGGCGCTCGGTGACACCGACCGCGGTTTCACCGAACTCGTGGAAGGCCGCGTAGTGCCGTCGCCCGGCGCCGGCCGGCGGCACAACATGGCCGCGTGCCGGCTGGCCGCCCAGCTCGAACGGCAGTTGCCGCGCGAGCTCGCCTTCGTCCTCGGCAATGACCTGGACCTGGGTCTTTCCCCTCGCGGTGAACCCGGCTTCGCCCGCCGCCCGGACCTGCTGGTCTTCACCAGGGCCGCGATCACCCGAGACGACATGATCCGCGCCGACGAGGTGGCGGTGGTCATCGAGATCGTGACACCGGGCTCGCGGCGGACCGACTACCGCGTGAAGCACGACGAGTACGCGGATGCGGGGATCCCGCACTACTGGATCGTCGACCTGGGTGAGCCGGTCTCGCTGGTCGCGTGCCGCGGCTACGAGAACGCGGCGGCGGTGACCGGGACCTTCACGGCGGACGTCCCGTTCCCGGTCAAGCTCGACCTGGACGCACTGCTGTCGTGAATCGTCTGCTGACCATCGAGGACTACGTAGCGCTGGGAGAAACCCAGGCCGGTTACACCGAACTCGTGGAAGGCCGGCTGATAACGACGCCTGGCCCCGGCGTGGTGCACAACTTGGCTGCCTTCCAGCTGGCCCGCCAACTCGATCCCCAGATGCCGCCCGACCTCGATTTCGTCTACGGCTGCGACGTGGACCTGCGCTTGGCACCTCGCAACGAACCAGGCTTCTCCCGCCGACCCGACCTGCAGATCTTCAGCCGCTCCGCGATCCCCCGCATCGACAAGGACGACACGATGATCCGCGCCGACGAGGTGGCGGTGGTCATCGAGATCGTGTCACCAGACTCCCGCCGCACCGACTACCGCGTGAAGCACGACGAATACGCCGACGCGGGGATCCCGCACTACTGGATCGTCGACCTGGACGAACCGGTCTCGCTGGTCGCGTGCCAGGGCTACATGGACGCCGCCGCGGTCACCGGAACCTTCACGACCGACGTCCCGTTCCCCGTCAAACTCGACCTCGACGCACTGCTGTCGTGAATCTTGACCCGGTCGAGGGAACGGTGTCTCACGAAGAGTACAGATACGGTTACTCATGGTTGCACTTGAGCCGTGAGACAATTCCGGCGACGTGAGGAGAAGCTGTGACTGCACTTCCCCAGCCGGAGCCTGCCCGCCGGTGGGAGATCCCCGATCACCTGCTGACGATCGAGGAATACGCGGCGCTCGGTGAAACCGACTCAGGTTTCACCGAACTCGTGGAAGGCCGCGTCGTAATGTCCCCGAGCCCCGTCCCGGACCACAACATCGTGATGCTCGAGCTGGCACAACAGCTTGTTCCGCAGATTCCGGGTCATCTCAAGGTTGTCCCCGACACCGATGTGAATCTCGGTCTGACACCACCTGGTAGACCCGGCCATTCTCGACGGCCCGACCTGCTGGTTGTCGAGAAGGATGCGCTTGCCCGCGTGCGGAAAGACAGAAGCATGCTCCGCGCCGACGACGTAGCCGTGGTGGTCGAAATCGTCTCGCCGGGGTCGAAGCGCACCGACTACCAGGTGAAGCACGACGAGTACGCCGATGCCGGCATCCCGCACTACTGGATCGTCGACATCACCGAGCCGGTCTCCCTGGTCGTCTGTCACCAGGCCGGGGAATTCGGCTACATGGACGCCGCCGCGGTCACCGGGACCTTCACGACCGACGTCCCGTTCCCCGTCAAACTCGACCTCGACGCACTGCTGTCGTGAACGAAATAGACGGACGACACGCCGGAACCGCCCGGTAACCGGCGTGTCGTCCGTCCGCTCAGGGGGACGGTCAGCGGGACTCGCGGTAGCGGCGGTCCGCCGATACGCCTTCGCCCAGCTGCTCGTCGAAGTGGTACACCTCGGCGCCGCGGACGAAGACCCGCAGGGCGCGGTTCATCACGTCCAGCGGGTCGCCGGACCAGAGGACGACGTCCGCGTCCAGGCCCGGCTTCAGCGAGCCGATCTGACTGTCCAGTCCCAGCATCTCAGCCGGGTTGACCGTCAGCGAACGCAGGGCCGTGTGCGGGTCGAGGCCGTCCTTGACCGCCAGTGCCGCCTGGTAGACCAGGAAGTTGATCGGGATCACCGGGTGGTCGGTGGTGATCGCGATCTTGACGCCCGCGCGGGCCAGGATGCCGGCGGACCGGAGCGTGCGGTTGCGCAGCTCGACCTTGGACTTCGTGGTGAACAGCGGCCCGAGGATGACCGGGACGTTCCGCGAGGCCAGCAGGTCGGCGATCAGGTGGCCTTCGGTGCCGTGGTTGATCACCAGCTTGTAGCCGAACTCGTCGGCGAGCCGGATGGCCGTCACGATGTCGTCCGCGCGGTGCACGTGCTGGTCCCAGTACAGCTCGCCGTCGAGGACCTTCGACAGCGTCTCCAGCGTCAGGTCGACGTCGTGCGGCTTGCCCTCGGACGCCGCGTGGTCGCGCTTCGCCTGGTAGTTGCGGGCCTTCGTGAACGCCTCGCGCAGGATCGCGGCGACCCCCAGCCGCGTCGACGGCGTCTGCTTCTTCTCGCCGTAGACGCGCTTCGGGTTCTCGCCGAGGGCGCTCTTCACGCTGACGTGCTCCGCGAAGATCATGTCGAGGATGCTGCGGCCCCAGGTCTTGACGCCGATCGTCTGGCCGCCGATCGGGTTGCCCGACCCGGGCTTGATGACGACGCTCGTGACCCCGCCGGCGAGCGCGTCGTCGAAACCGGGCTCGTACGGGTCGATGCCGTCGACGGCGCGGAAGCGGGCGCCGTTCGGGTCGGTCATCTCGTTGGTGTCGTTGCCCGACCAGCCTTCGCCGTCCTCGTGGACGCCGAGGTGCGCGTGGGCGTCGATGAAGCCGGGCAGCACCCAGGTGCCGGCCGCGTCGACCAGCTCGGCGTCCTCCGGGATGTCGACGTCGGCCTCGGTGCCGACGGCGACGATCCTGCCGTCGTCGATCAGGACCGTGCCGCCGTCGATGGGATCACCGTCGATGGGGACGACGTAGCCCCCGACAATTGCCTTCGCCATAGTTCGCCACGCTAACGAACTGGCCGGCGCGCCGCGACGCGGGGCTCAGCTCGCCAGCAGATCGAGCCCGAATCCCGCGACGACCAGCAAGACGCCGATGACGCGCAGCGACCGATCGGGCTGCGGGCCGCGAAGCAGCACGAGCGGCGGCCGGACGAACAAGCCGTAGACGACCAGCGGGAACGCGCGGGCCAGCAGGTTCAAGCCGAGCGAGATGCCGGTGAACACGGCCCACAGCGAGAACGGAATCGTCAGCGCGACAAGCAGGAGCGGCACAGCCCAGTACCAGGGCACTTCCGCCTCGACGGCCCGACCGTCCCAGGTCGAGCGGGCCCAGATGAGCACCGTGAACGCCAGCCCACCCCAGACGAGCAGGACGACGAACAGAATGCGCTTCACTCGGCGGGTCTCCGCGTCGAGCGGCTCTCGCTTCGGCTCGCCGGGCCGCCCTTCGATGCGCCGCTCCTTCATCTGCTTCGAGCGGATGAAGTCGGCCAGCAGGTCGCGGTAGGCGGCGCGGAAGATCGCGCGGCTGCGGCGCCAGGTCTCGGTGAGCGTCCGCCGCTGCCCTTCGATCGGCCTCGCCCGCAGCCGCTCGCCCCACGCCGTGATCCGTGCGACGCCCACGATGTCGATGATCGCCACCAGCCCGCCGGTGAACTGGCCGAGCTTGCCGATCCGGCCCCACCACAGCACCGGCAGGCCCCACATCTGGTAACCCGACACGGACCGGCCGTCGAACCACAGCCCCAAGGCCTGCCAGAACGACACCGTCTGCACCGGAGCAGCCTACGGAACCCGGGCCTTCTCCAGATGCACCAATTCGTGGTTGTTCTCCGGCGTCCGGTGCGTCTCGCGGTAGCCGTGCTTCGCGTACAGACCCAGCGGCCCGACGCTCTTCGACCCGGTGAACAGCCGGAACAGCGTCACCGACGGCGGGGCCAACTCCTCGGCCGCCAGCAGCAGCCCGCCGCCGAGGCCGGAACCCTGCCGGTCCGGGGCCACGACCAGGCGGCCGATCACCCCGACGTGGTCCGTCACGGTCAAGCGCACCGAAGCGATCAGCCGGCCCGCGTCCCGGATGCCCCAGGAAAGACCCAGCAGCGCCGCGCGCGTCTCCGCGAGGGTCTCCAGCAGCGGCGGCAGGTCGAAGTCGTCGTGAGCGCGGGCTTCGGTGACGTACGCCGCGCGTTGCAGCGTCAGCACTTCGCCCGCGTCGGCGACGTCCAGGCGAAGCGGCTTCACCTGACCCGGATGCCCCAGCTGCCCGACCACGACGCCGCCGGCTCCAGCTCGACCAGGTCGGTGCCGGTGTTGAGGGCGTCGGCCGGGCAGGTCATCGGCTCGATCGCGACCGCGCGGCCGCGGCCGACCAGGTCGTCCGGTGTGAAGACCTGCGCCCAGTGGAAGTCCGGGCCGGTCCAGACCAGCAGCTGCTGGTCGCCGTGCGCGAGGACGAAGTGGTGCAGTCCGTCTTCGGCCGTCGAAAGACCACCGAACGCGGTGTCCAGGTCGACGCCTTCGAGAACGCGCCCGCCGCGGAAGTCGTATTCGGTGCCCTCGACGTCCTGCTCCGGCGAATACGGCATCTGCTCGTCGCCGAGGTAGGGCCGGACGCGGCTCGCGGGCAGGGTGAGGGTCAGCTCGTCGGTCGGGACGTCGCCGATCCGGAAGTACGGGTGGGTGCCGACGCCGACGCCGATCGCCTGCTCACCCTCGTTCCGGATCTCGTGCGTGATGGTCAGCTCGCGCGGCGCGAGGTCGTAGGTGATCGTCGCGCGCAGCGGCACCGGCCAGCCCGGCTGCACCGCGACGTCGACGGCCAGGGTGATCGACGACTCGGCGTGCTCCAGCAGCTCCCACTCGAGGTGGCGGGTCAGGCCGTGGATGGCGTTGCCGCGCGCCTCCTCGGTGATCTCGAGCTGCTGTTCCTCCCCCTGGAACGTCCACTTGCCGGCCTTGGTCCGGTTCGGCCACGGCAGCAGCACCTGCCCGGCGCCCTTCGGCGGCTTCGCGTCTTCGGGGAACTCCTCGACGTACGGCACTCCGCCGACTTCGAACGCGCGCAGGCCCGCACCGATCTCGGTGACGACGGCGCGCGCGTTGCCGCGGGTGATCTCGAACTGCTGACCGGTCGGGTTGCCCATGCGGACGACCTTACCGACGCGGCGGCACGACCTTGATGCCCAGCGCCGCCGCGTCCGCCAGCACGTCGGCCAGCACCGCGCGCTCCTGCCCGGCCCAGTCCTCGTCGGCGAGGGCGCCGCCGAGGTCGAGCACCGGCGGGGTCGGCTCGGCGTGCACCGCGGCGGACAGGGCGGTCAGGAAATCGCCGGGCCCGTCGTCGAGGCCGAGCACCGCGACGACGATCCCGTCGAGCTCGGCGGGGATCCACAGCTCACCCGTTCGGACGCGCTCGCCGTCGTGGACGACGTGCAGCTTGGTCCCGAAGGCCCGCACGAGGGTCCCGCTCTGAGCCGAAACGACTACTTTCCGTGTACCCAGATCGCTCTCCCCGACCTCCAGCCCGAGGCCCTGCAGGGACGCGCGAACGATCTCGACGTCGACCGGATCGGCGCCGTGCCGCTCGGCGAACAGCTCTCGTCCGAGAGTGTCCGGACCCTCGATGAGCTGGTCAGGGATTGACGAACGCCGACGCAGCACGAGCGTCACGGTGATGCGCCGCCGCGAGGTGACGGCGGCCCTGGGCAGCTCTCGGCGAACACCACCCGGCAGTGCCACGAAGTCGGATTCGCTCACGCTTAGTGATGATGCGCTCTGTCGCTCGGTCAGACCAGCAACCTCACCCGGATGGCCGCAGACAGCATTTTCAGCGTTACTCACTAGACCGGTCGTCATAGTTTGAGTTACGGTCCTTCCATGGTTCGCCGCACCGACACGCGGCAGCGGATGCTCGACACCGCCGCCGACCTGTTCCACTCGCAGGGCTACCACGCCACCGGCCTCACCCAGCTGACGACGGCCGGGGGTGCGCCGAAGGGATCGCTCTACTTCCACTTCCCCGGCGGCAAGGAACAACTGGCCGCCGAGGCCGTCCGGCTGTCGAGCGAACGCACGGGCGAACTGCTCCGCGCGGTCGTCATCGACGCCCCGGACGTCGCGACCGCGATCGACCGGGTCGTCGACGCACTCGCGAACTTCCTGACAGAGTCGGACTTCCAGCGCGGCTGTCCACTTGCGACGGTCGCACTGGACGCCGCCGCCGAGAGCGAGCCGATCCGCGAGGCCTGCGCGGACGGCTACTCGGCCTGGCACGACATCCTCACCGATTACCTTGCCGCACAAGGACTCGGCGAGGACCGCGCCGACGAGCTGGGCACCATCGTGCTCGCCGCCGTCGAAGGCGGGCTGCTGCTGGCCCGCACCCGCCGTGACGTCGCCCCGCTGCGGGCCGTCGCCGCCCACCTGCACACCACCCTCGAGCGGGAGTTCTCCTGATGCGCGTCCACCACCTGAACTGCGGGACCATGCGCCCCCTCGGCGGCCGGCTGGTCGACGGCCGGCCGGGCCTGTTCCGCCGCGCCACCATGGTCTGCCACTGCCTGCTCCTGGAGACGGCCACCGGGCTGGTGCTGGTCGAGACCGGCACCGGCACGCCGGCCGCCGTCGACCGCGAGGCCTGGCTCGGCGCCGGGTTCGTCCGGCAGTCGAACCCGGTCGCGGACGCCGCACTGCCCGCGATCACGCAGATCCGGGCGCTCGGCTTCGACCCCGCGGACGTCCGGGACATCGTGCTGACCCACCTCGACCTCGACCACGCCGGCGGGCTCATCGACTTCCCGTGGGCCCGCGTGCACGTCTACGCCGAGGAGCTGCGAGCCCTGCGGTCACCGCGTGACGCCGCGGAACGCGGCCGCTACCGGGCGATCCAGTTCAGTCATGGTCCACAGTGGACGTCCTATGCGGACACCGGGGAACCGTGGTTCGGCTTCGGCGCCGTCCGGCGGCTGGACGGCCTGCCGGAGGAGATCCTGCTGATCCCGCTCGGCGGGCACACGCGCGGGCACGCCGGGGTCGCCGTCGACACCGGCAGCGGGTGGCTGCTCAACGCGGGTGACTCGTTCTTCTTCCACGGCCAGGTCGACCCGGCCGCGCCGCACTGCCCGCCCGGCCTGAAGTGGTTCGAGGGCCGGATGGAGACGGTCAAGGGCGCCCGGCTGGACAATCACGCCCGCCTGCGACAGCTTGTTCAGGAGCACGGCGACGAGGTGAGCGTGTTCGCCGCGCACGACGAGACCCAGTTCCTCCGGCTGAGCACCAGGAGCAGCGTATGAAGGTGCACCACTTCAACTGCGGCACGATGCGCCCGGCGGGCGGCAAGCTGCTCGACGGCGAGGCCGGGCTGCTGCGCCGGGCGGAGCTCGTCGCCCACTGCCTGCTGATCGAGACCGGCGACGGCCTGGTGCTGGTCGACACCGGGTTCGGCACCCAGGGGGTCGCCCAGCCCGGCAAGTGGCTGGGCCGCCCGTTCATGGCGATGGTCGGCGCCCGGCTCGAGAAGGCCGAGACAGCGGTCGCGCAGATCGAGGCGCTCGGCCTCGACCCGGCCGACGTCCGCCACATCGTGCCGACCCACCTGGACGTCGACCACGCGGGCGGGCTGGCGGACTTCCCGAACGCGGTGGTGCACGTCCGCACGGAGGAGCACCGGGCGGCGACGGCCCCGTCGAACGCCGCCGAGAAGAACCGCTACCGCGCGGCCCAGTTCGCCCACCGTCCACTGTGGAGCACCTACGACGAGACGGGCGAGCCGTGGTTCGGCTTCGAGGCGGTCCGGTCGCTGAAGGGCCTGCCGGAGGAGATCCTGCTGGTCCCGTTGACCGGCCACACGCTCGGCCACACCGGCGTCGCGATCGACACCGGCGACGGCTGGCTCCTGCACGCGGGTGACGCGTACTTCTTCCACGGCCAGCTCGACCCGGTCGCCCCGCACTGCCCGCCGGGCATGACGGCGTTCCAGAACCTCGTCCAGACGAAGCGCGAAGCCCGCCTGGAGAACCTGGCGCGGCTGCAGGAGCTGGTGAAGGACCACCAGGACGAGGTGACGGTGTTCTCGGCCCACAGCCCGGTGGAACTGGCCGCCCTGCGCCGATGATCGCCGGCGAGCACTCGGCGCGGCTGAACGAGCTGGCCCGGGGCAGCCGGTCGCTCGACGACGGGACCCGCTGGTTCGAGCAGCAGAACCCCGCGGAGCGCCGGGCCGTCCTGGATGAACTGGCCTTCTACGCCGGCCAGGCGAGAGCGGCCGAAGAAGACCGCGACGAAGCGATCGCGCGCGCCGGGATCAAGACCGGCGACACCGCGGCGGTGCTCCTGCGGGCCGGGCGGCCGGACCTGCAGGGCGGCACCTGCCACCACGCGTGGCACCACCTCTGACCCCGAGGGAACCGGACGATCTCCCGCCGCATCTGAGCCGCGGACGACGGGAGAGCCGATGGCGGCGAGGACTCGGTGGGGCGTGGTGCTGCTCGCGCTCCTGGTGACGGCGTGCGGAAGCGGCACACCGCCCGCTCCCGCCGCCGCGCCGGACCCGGTGCCGCTCGACCTGTCCGGGGTGGTGCTGCTCCAGCGCGGGACCGGGCACGACGACGTCGTCTTCGCCGATCCCGCCACCGGCGTCGTGAAGACCACCCTCCCGCTGCCCGGGCACGACACCTCGCCGTCCCGGTTCGACGGGCCGGCCACCAAGCTCGACCTCGTCTCCCCCGACGGGCGCTACGCCACCCTCGAGACCGGCGGCGAGGTCGACGTCTTCAAGCTGAACAAGCGCGATCGGCGCTACGAACGCACCGGCGCCGTGCCGGGTTTCCGGAACCCGCGGTTCGGCCCGGCCGGGACCAAGCTGTACTTCGACGACGGCAAGGCCGTCTACTCCACCGACTACACCCGGCCCGGCCAGAACACGAAGGAAGCCGATGTCGTGCCGCCGGACGATCAGCGCGTCCAGGCCTGGTGGCCCGACCCGGAGGGTGGGGTGCTCACCTGGAAGAGCGTCCACCGCACCGGCGCCGCGGCCTATCTGACCGACTCCGCGGGCGCGATCGCCTACGCGACCTACGACGACGCGGGCACCCGCTACTACCTGGTCACGGCCCTCGACGCCACGACCGCGCTGATGTCCGCCGTCACCGGCACCGACGCACACGGCGTGCTCGCGCGGCTGAAGCTCGACGGCGGGGCCGCGCAGCTCACCAAGCTCGTCGCGCGGTCCGAGCCGCGGATCGGCAAGGCGGCCGCCGCGCCGGACCGGGCCACCGTGCTCTACCAGTCGACGCGGGGCGAGTGGTTCGACTCACCAGTCACACCCGGCGCGATCACGCGGCCCGCGTTGAAGCAGCTCCCGGAGGGCGGCCTGCAGCTGGTCGGCTGGGCCTGATCAGCTCGCCGCGAGGGCGGTCTTGACCAGCGGGGCCATCTGCTCCGGCGTCATCTTCGCCGGGCCGGTGTAGTTGATCAGCACGGGCGTCCCGGACACCACCTTCGCCGAAGCGAGGGTCGCCGTCTTCTGCTCGTCGACGTAGTAGACCGCGCCGTCGGCGAAGCCGGCGACGTCCTGCGCGCCCGCCTTGCCCTTCTTGATCGACGCGACCATGTCGGCCGGCTTCCCCTCCCGGCCTTCGAACCGCGTCACGGCGAGCGCGCCGGCGGCCTTGTCGCCGAGCTTGTACTCGCAGCTGCGCGACTTGCCGCCGTTGGCCGCGTTGTCCTGCGACGGGCCCGCGACCGCGGTGAGGTTGTCCAGGAACAGCGCCTTCGAGACCGCGTCGGCGGGCAGGATCTTGCACGGGTCGAGCGACGCGGCCGTGGCGTTCGGGCTGGGCGTCGGCGTCGGCTTTGGCTTCGACGAGCTGGGCGCCGGAGCCGCCGGCTGGTCCCCGGAGGAGCAGGCGGTCAAAGTGGCAAAAGCGACCAAAACGACGGCGAGCTTACGCATTCCCGCACCTTAGTCCGAACGGCCTAAGCGGTCGGCGCCCGGTACCGCCAGAACGCCGGGAGCACCAGCATCGAGGCCAGGACCAGCACGATCACCAGCAGCCCGCCGACGGTCGCCGTGGCCGCGGTGCCGAACGCGGCGGCGCCCCAGCCGTGGGTGAGGTCGGCGATCCGCGGCCCGCCGGCGACGACCACGGTGAACACCCCCTGGAGCCGGCCGCGCATCTCGTCGGTGGTCGCGGTCTGCAGGATCGCCATCCGGTAGACGGCGCTGACCATGTCCGCGGCGCCGGCCGCCGCCATGAAGACGACCGCGAGCCACAGCGAGTGCGCGAGCCCGAACGCGGCGACCGCGGCGCCCCACGCGCAGATCGAGATGACGACCGCGACGCCCTGGCGGTGGATGCGCGTCAGCCAGCCGGAGAACAGCCCGATCAGCATCGCGCCCGCGGGCAGCGCGGCGTAGAGCCAGCCGAGCGCGGGGCCGCCGCCCGGCGGGTCGCCGAACGTGCGCTCGGCCATCTCCGGGATCAGCGCCCGCGGCATCCCGAAGACCATCGCGATGATGTCGGCGACGAACGAGGCCAGCAGGATCTTCTGCCCGGCGAGGTACCGGAAGCCGTCGACGACGTCGCGGACGCCGGCGCGCCGCGACGGCCCGTTCAGCGGCGGGATCGACGGCAGCCGCCAGACCGCGAAGAGCGTGATCGTCAGGGCGACGACGTCGATCAGGTAGAGCGTCGAGAGGCCGAGGACGGGGATCAGCGCCCCGGCCAGCAGCGGGCCGAACACGGCACCGAACGTCGACATCGTGGTGCTCAGCGCGTTCGCCGACGGCAGCAGCTCGGCCGGCACGAGCCGGGCGACGACGGCACCGCGCGTCGGCATGTTGATCGCGAAGAACGCCTGGTTGACGGCCAGCAGGCCGAGCACCAGCCACACCGAGCCGAAGTTCATGAACGCCTGCAGCCAGAGCAGCGCGGACGTGATCGCGACCCCGACGTTCGTGACGAACAGGAGTTTCCGCCGGTCGACGGCGTCGGCGATGGCGCCGCCCCAGAGCCCGAAGACCAGCAGCGGGACGAGCGCGACGAGGCCGCTGAGGCCGACGTACGCCGACGAGCCCGTGATGTCGAAGACCTGCTTGGGCACGGCCACGGCGGTCAGCTGGGTGCCGACCGCGGTGACCACAGTGGACAGCCAGAGCCGGCGGAAGGCCGGGATCTTCAGCGGCCGGGTATCGACGATGATGCGACCGAGGAGCCCGCGGATGCCCGTGCGGGGCGGCAACGTCCCCGGTTGATCACTCACAACCAACGAGCTTAGCTCGGCTAACTATCCCGGGGCGCGTGATTTTCGTCGCCGCGGCCGGCGAGCACCCCCCGCCCTCTCCGGGGGTTCGGCCCCGCACCCAGTTTATCGGGGCCGGCCGACCGGAAGTCCGGAAAGACCACAGCCGGGCCGCGTTGTCCACATCACGGCCCGGCTGTGGACAACCCGGTCAGGGGGCGACGCGCTCGATGTTCCAGCCGTCCTCGTGGCGCATGTAGCGGAGGCGGTCGTGCATGCGGTCCTCACGGCCCTGCCAGAACTCGACGAGGTCGGGCCGGATCCGCCAGCCGCCCCAGTGCGGCGGGGCCGGGATCTGCTCGACGTCGGCGAAGCGCCGCTCGATGCCGTTCAGCGCGGTGTCCAGGGCGCGGCGCCCGTCGACGACGCGGGACTGCGGTGACGCCCAGGCGCCGAGCTGCGAGCCGCGCGGCCGCTGCGCCCAGTACTCCGCCGTCTCCTTGACGCCGACCTTCTCGACCTCGCCGCGGACGTGCACCTGGCGGTGCAGCGCGTACCAGGGGAACGTCACCGACGCGTAGCGCGTCGCCGTCAGGTCGTGGCTCTTCGACGAGGTGTAGTTCGTGTAGAACACGACACCCCGCTCGTCGAGGCCCTTGCACAGCACGGTGCGCGACGACGGGCGGCCTTCGGCGTCCGCGGTCGCGAGCACCATCGCGTTGGGTTCGGCGATCCCGGCGGCGACGGCCTGGTTCAGCCAGCCCTGCAACTGGTCGGTCCACGTGGCCGCCAGCGCCGACTCGTCGAACGCGGCGCCGTCGTAGGCGACGCGCATCCCGGGCAGGCGTACTACGGCGTCTTCCACCTTGTCCTCGATCTCCGGCATCATCGCCAAACCTCCGTACCCGGTCGGGGCCCTGACACTTGGGTCCAGGTGACGTTAGGGCCTCGCGAGCTGCAGCGGAACCCACTGAACGGTGACTCCCGACACGACTTCGCCGCCATCGTCACGTAACCGCCCGTCAGCAAGCGTTTACGCCCGCGTTACCTCCCGGACCGGGATCGATAAAGGACGCGTCTATCTTTCGGCCCGTTCCCCACCACCCCCGGAGGCAGGCATGACCGAGATCCTGTCGAACGCCGAAGAAACGGTCCCACCGCAACGCCAGTACGCACCACTCGCGGCGAACGAGAACCGCGAGGACTACTCACTGCGCTTCGCCGCTCATTCGTTCCGGAAATGGTCACCGTTCGTGGTCGCGACGACGGCGCTGGGCGGCATCGCCTACCTCGCCGACTTCGCGATCGGCGCCAGCATCGTGCTCTCCTACGGCTTCACCTCCGGGGTGCTGGCGATCCTCGCCGCCGCCGTCGTCATCTTCACGACCGGCGTGCCCATCGCGGCCGCCTGCGCGAAGTCCGGAGTGGACATGGACCTCCTGACCCGCGGAGCCGGCTTCGGCTACTTCGGGTCGACGCTCACCTCGCTCGTCTACGCGAGCTTCACGGTCATCTTCTTCTCGCTCGAAGGCTCGATCATGGGCCAGGCCTTCGAGCTCGCCCTCGGCATCCCGCTGGCCGTCGGCTACCTCCTGGCCACGCTGATCGTCCTGCCGTTCGCGCTCTACGGCATGGGCGCGGTGGCCAAGATGCAGACCTGGACGCAGCCCCTGTGGCTCGCCGGGCTAGTGCTGCCGTTCATCGTCGTGCTCGTCCGCGAGCCGGGCCGCTTCGCCGACTTCGCGGCCTTCGGCGGCACGGAAGGCGCCGGATCCGGATTCTCCGCGATCGGGTTCGGCTTCGGCATGGGAGTCGCGCTGTCGCTGATCGGGCAGATCGGCGAGCAGGCCGACTACCTGCGGTTCATGCCGGAGAAAACGGCGGAGAACAAGCGGTCCTGGTGGACCGCGGTGCTCGCCGCCGGGCCCGGCTGGGTGATCCTCGGGGCCGCGAAGCAGATCGGCGGGGCGCTGCTGGCGTTCCTCGCGCTCGGCGTCGTCGGCAAGACGGCCGCGCTGGAACCGATCGCGCCGTACGTCGAGGCGGTGAAACCGGCCCTCGGCCCGGTCGCACTGACGTTCGCCGCGCTGTTCGTCGTCGTCTCACAGATCAAGATCAACACGACCAACGCGTACTCGGGCTCGCTGTCGTTCGCGAACTTCTTCTCCCGCGTGCTGCACAAGCATCCGGGCCGCGTCTGGTACGTGCTGGTGAACTGCGGGATCGCGCTCGCGCTGATGGAGTTCGGCGCGTTCGGGTTCCTGAACAAGATCCTGGGCTTCTACTCGAACGTCGCGATCGCCTGGATCGGCGCGGTGTGCGCGGACCTGGTGATCGCGAAGCCGCTCGGGCTCTCGCCGAAGTACATCGAGTTCAAGCGGGCCTACCTGCACAAGATCAACCCGGTCGGGTTCGGCTCGATGCTCGTCGCCTCGGTGGTGTCGATCGCGGCGTACTTCGGGGCCCTCGGGCAGTTCCTGGCCGCGTTCAGCCCGTTGCTGGCGCTGGTCATCGCGATCGTGCTGGTGCCGACGCTGGCGGTGGTGACGCACGGGAAGTACTACCTGGCCCGGCCGAACACCGTGGCCGGCCCGGATCAGGACGTCGACCTGCTGGCGACCTACACCTGCTCGGTCTGCGGCGATCCGTACGAACTGCCGGACGTCGCCGACTGCGCCAAGCAGAGCGGGCCGATCTGTTCGCTGTGCTGCACTCTCGACAACAGCTGCCACGACCTGTGCCAGGAGACGGGCCCCGTTTCGCTGGGGATGCCGACGCCGCGCCAGGCGTAAGGTCCGAGAAGGCCCGCTCACCGCGTCCGCAGCGGTGAGCGGGCCTTCACGTTGGCCGGGTTCCCCCCGGACCCCCCTCCCGGCTCGACTCTTCAACGTCGGACGTCGCGCCGCGGTTGCCCTCGATGTCCAAGATCTTTTCCGGCCGCATGATGGCCGACCACATCATCGCGCGGAACTCCGCGCCGATCTGCTCGACCGGCAGCGGCGGGTCGTGCGCCTGCCATTCGCGCAGCAGCCCGGTACCCGCCCCGACCAGCGCGATCGCCGTCAGCCGGTAGTCCCGCACGGGCGCGACGCCGTGCTCCGCCGCGCGGCTCGCCTCGGCGGCGATGAAGTTCGCCCAGCGATCGACCCAGACCTGGTGCTGCTCCTCCAGTTCGGGGCTGACGCCGACCGCCTCGACGTAGTTGAGGCGCGGCATCCGGGGATCCACGGTGACCGTCGCGATGAAGACGTCGAGCAGCGTCGAGATGCGGGTGAGCGCGTCGGCGTCGGCGACCTTGTCGAGCTCCGCCGTGACGTGCGCGAGCGCCAGGCTGTTGATCTGGTCGTGGAGGGTGCGGAGCACGTCCTCCTTGCTCGTGAACTCTTCGTAGAAGTTCCGCGTCGACACCCCCGCCCGCGCGCACATCTCGGTGATCTTGGTGTGCCGGAAACCGGTGGAGGTGAACAGCTCGAGGCCGGCCATGAGCAGCCGCTGGCGACGGTCGGCACGACGTTGCTCGGGCGCGACCCCGCCGTACGTGCGAGCCACCGATTCTCTCCTCCTTCCGAGGGATTGCCAGATCCTACCCGGGTGAGTAAATTGTGAAAATCTTCATTACCAGAGGCTCCGCGGGATTCGCTCGTCGAACCCGCCGGCGCACGGTATCGAGAACAAGCGCATCCCGCTCACGCAAACGCTTTCGCGTGTTGACGTTCGACAACTTCCGCTCGCCGGGGACGGCGCAGGGGGCCTTCCCCGGCGAGCGGCGGCACGTCGACTTCCACCGGTCGTGAGGGGCACCCTCATGGCTTTTAAGTCCCTGAAGGTGCCCCTCACGACAGCGGCGACCACTGCCGAGGCCCGCCGCACCCAGGAACTTCCGCACCGCAGGCTCCACGCTCGCGATCGACGCGTCCACCCGGACCCCAGCACGGCGGCAACCGGGGTTCTGCTGGTCGTGAGGGGCACCCTCATGGCTTTTAAGTCCCTGAAGGTGCCCCTCACGACCGGCGCAACCACAGCCGAGGCCCGCCGCGCCCAAGAACTTCCGCACCGCAGGCTCCACGCTGGCGATCGCCGGGCCCGCAGGGGGCCCGACACGCGGCACCCGAGTCTCCGAAAGCCGTGAGGGGCACCCTCATGGCCTTTAAGTCCCTGAGGGTGCCCCTCACGACAGGGGCGCCATCGCCGTGACCACGTCCGGAGCCAGTGAAGTCGTGAGCGTGCCGCCCGCGGCGAGGGGCGTGCGGGACCACCACTCACCCGAGGCCGCCGGGAGGGCCGGGCCGCCGATCACCAGGTCCGTGGCCAGGACCCGGCGGCCCGCCAGGTGGGCCAGGCCGGCGTCCAGCGCCGGGTCGCCGATCGTCAGCGTCTGGCGCAGTACCGGCACCGCGCCGCGCGTGACCTGCTGGGACGTCGTGAGCGTGCCCGGCTTCTCGTTCGCGCGGCCCAGCACCAGGACCTCGCGCGTGTGCAGGTAGGCGTCGTCCGCCAGCGACGCCCGGAAGACGGCCGTGTGCCGGGCCCGGGCCGTGATGACCGTCGGCTCCGGGAGGTACTCCAGCGAACCGCCCTCCGCTACCGATATGTCCACTGTGGACAACGAACCTTCGCCATGTAGGCCGGGCAGCGCCAAAGTAGCCGCGACACCCGAGAGGCGCAGCGACGCTCCCGGGCCGACGTGGATCGTCAGCAGGAGGTCGTCGCCGCCCAGGGGGGACGTCGCCGAGTTGACCAGGTGGACCACCGCCGTCCGGCCGCCGCCACGGCGCGGGAACAGCGTCAGCGGGGCCATCGAGCGCAGCTCCCGCAACACCGTGCGCGAGCCGTCGAAGCACGCGGTCAGCCGGGCGTGGGCCTTCACCCGGCGCGGACCGGCAGCAGCGACCGGACCCAGTCCGCCACCGCCGGCGCGTCCGGAGTGTCCACAAGGGACTGCGTGATCACCGGCAGCTCGCCGCGCATCCGGTGGGCGTCCGACGTCATCACGTCCATGTCCGCGCCGACCAGGTGGGCGATGTCGATCTTGTTGATCACCAGCAGGTCCGCCGTCGTGACGCCGGGGCCACCCTTGCGCGGCACCTTGTCGCCGCCGGCGACGTCGACCACGAACACCTGGCTGTCGGCCAGGCCGCGGCTGAACACCGCGGTCAGGTTGTCGCCGCCGCTTTCGATGATCACCAGGTCCAGCCCGGGGAACTTCTCTTCCAGGCGCTCGACGGCGTCGAGGTTCGCGGTGATGTCGTCGCGGATCGCCGTGTGCGGGCACGCGCCGGTCTGCACCGCCTCGATCCGCTCCGGGTCGAGAACACCCGCGCGGCGCAGGAAATCCGCGTCCTCGGTCGTGTAGATGTCGTTGGTGACGACGGCGAGGTTGACCTCGTCACCCAGCGCGCGGCACAGCGCCGCGGTCAGCGCCGTCTTGCCCGAGCCGACCGGGCCGCCGATGCCGATCCGGTACGCGCGCCCGGCCGTCGGCGCGGCGTCGTAGTGGTCGGGCTCGGCGGCCGTCGGGTCGAAGTTGACTTCGTGAAAGTGCCCGTGGCCGTGACCTTCAGCTGGCAAAGAGACGCACCTCTTCCTGGTGATGCCGGGCGTGCGCCTCGGCGAACAGATCCAACCCGGGCGATCCGGGTGACGGCAGCGACGCGGGATCGTCGCCGGCGACCGCGGCCGCGGTCTCGCACACCGACCGCAGGTCGAGCCGCGCGACGACGGCGTTGACGGCGAACGGGTCCAGCCCCAGCAACCGCACCGCTGCGCTGGCCGGCCCACTCACCGCCAGGTAGGCGACAGCCATCGCGGCGTCGTGCGGCGAACCACCCGCGACGCCGACCAGCGCACCCAGCACGATCGGATGATGCGGCCGAGGAGTTTCCTTCAGCAGCAAGGAAAGCACCGGTGACGGCCAGGAGATTTTCCCGGCCCGCGCGGTCCCCCGGCCCTGCGCCCGCGACGCCTCGCGCTGCGCGAGCGACGGCGTCCGCGCGTCCAGTTCAGCGTCCAACCGGGACCAGTGTCCACTCGCGACGGACCGCGCGGCCGCATGTGCCGACGCCGCCGCGAAAACCGCCGCCAGCAAGCCCGCTGTACGCAACCGTCCGGAAAGGAATCCCGGCAGGTCGCGCTCGGAAGTGATGAGGCGACGCGAGACGGCTTCTTCGAGCCCGCCACTGTGGACGTGCCCGCCGCCGGGGAAGCGCGAGTCCGCGAGGATGAGTGCCGAGAGGTCCATCAGAACAAGAAGTACCGTTGGGCCATCGGCAGTTCGGTCACCGGCTGCGGCTCGACCAGCTCGCCGTCGACGTGCACCGCGAAGCTGTCCGGCTCGACCCGGACGTCCGGCGTGGCGTCGTTGAGCACCATGTCCGCCTTGGTCCGCGCGCGCGTGTTCGACACGGCAACCAGAGGTCGCGTGATGCGGAAGGTCTCCCGCAACCCACTGTCCAAAGCGGAAGGTGCGACGAAGTGCAGGCTCAGCGCGGCACCGATGTTGGCGCCGAACATCGGCCGGGCCATGACCGGCTGCGGCGTCGGGATGGACGCGTTCGCGTCACCCATCGCCGCCCACGCCGGGAAACCGCCCTTCAGGACCACGTGCGGCCGGACCCCGAAGAACTTCGGCTCCCACAGCACCAGGTCGGCCAGCTTGCCGACCTCGACCGAGCCGATCTCGGTTTCCATGCCGTGCGCGATGGCCGGGTTGATCGTGTACTTGGCGACATAACGACGGGCGCGCAGGTTGTCGGCCGCGCCGTCGCCGGGAAGGGCGCCGCGGCGCCGTTTCATCACGTGCGCGGTCTGCCAGGTCCGGATGATCACCTCGCCGATCCGGCCCATCGCCTGCGAGTCCGAGCTCATCATCGAGATCGCGCCCAGGTCGTGCAGGACGTCCTCGGCCGCGATGGTCGTCGGCCGGATCCGGCTCTCGGCGAACGCGAGGTCCTCGGGCACCGACGGGTTGAGGTGGTGGCAGACCACCAGCATGTCGAGGTGCTCGTCGAGGGTGTTCGCGGTGTGCGGGCGGGTCGGGTTGGTCGACGACGGCAGGATGTTCGGCAGCGAGACGACCTGGATGATGTCCGGCGCGTGTCCGCCACCGGCACCTTCGGTGTGGTACGCGTTGATCGAACGTCCACCGATGGCGTCCACAGTGGACTCCAGGAAGCCGGCCTCGTTCAGGGTGTCCGTGTGGATGGCCACCTGGACGCCGGATTCGTCGGCCACGGTCAGGCAGGCGTCAATCGCGGCCGGTGTCGTACCCCAGTCCTCGTGCAGCTTGAACCCACCGGCACCGGCGGCCAGCTGCTCGCGCAGCGCCTCGTGCCGGACGGTGTTCCCCTTGCCCAGCAACAGGACGTTGACCGGGTAACCGTCCATGGCGGACAGCATCCGGCCGAGGTTCCACGCGCCGGGCGTCACGGTCGTGGCCTTCGTGCCCTCGTTCGGCCCGGTGCCGCCACCGACCAAAGTGGTCAGTCCGGCCGCCAGCGCCGTGTCGACGAGCTGCGGGCAAATGAAGTGGACGTGGCAGTCGATGCCGCCCGCGGTGAGGATCTTCCCGTTGCCGGACAGCACTTCCGTCGCCGGGCCGATGACGAGCGCCGGGTCGACGCCGTCCATCGTGTCCGGGTTGCCGGCCTTGCCGATCCCGACGATCCGGCCGTCACGCACGCCGACGTCCGCCTTGACGACGCCCCAGTGATCGAGGATGACGGCGCCGGTGATGATCAGGTCCGGCGCGCCCTCGGCGCGCGTCGCCATCCCCTGGCCCATCGACTCGCGGATGACCTTGCCACCGCCGAAGAGGACCTCGTCGCCGGAGCCACCCGGGCCCATCGAGCGGTCTTCGGTGACCTCGATCAACAGGTCGGTGTCGGCGAGCCGGATCCGGTCACCGGTGGTCGGCCCGAACAGTTCCGCGTAGCGCTCGCGGTCGATCTGCGGCATTCAGAACTCTCCCGAAAATTCGGACCGCAGGCCCGGCACGCGGCGGGCCCCGGCGAGCGGAACGAGATCGACCTCACGTTCGACGCCCGGCTCGAACCGCACCGACGTGCCGGCCGGGACGTCCAGGCGGTGCCCGCGGGCGGCGTCACGGTCGAACTCGAGGCCCGGGTTCACGGCCGCGAAGTGGTAGTGCGAGCCGACCTGCACCGGCCGGTCGCCGAGGTTGCGCACGAGCAGCCGGACGCGTTCGCGGCCCGGGTTCAGCTCCACCGGCTCGTCGCCGGGGATGATCTCGCCTGGACGCATCGAGCTCCCCCTCAGACGATCGGGTCGTGCACGGTGACGAGCTTCGTGCCGTCCGGGAAAGTGGCCTCGACCTGCACGGAGTCGACCATCTCGGGCACGCCGTCGAGGACCTGGGCCCGGCCGAGCACGGTCCGGCCGCTGGCGACGAGCTCGCTGACCGTGCGGCCGTCGCGGGCGCCTTCGAGGACGTGATCGGTGATCAGCGCGACCGCCTCCGGGTAGTTGAGCCGGACCCCGCGGTCCAGCCGCTTCCGCGCGACGTCCGCCGCCACGTGGATCAGCAGCTTGTCGCGCTCCTGAGGGCTGAGGTGCATCAGCTAGGTCTATCACCCGGACCACGGCGGCGCCCGGTTCGGAAACACAGGATTTACCTGGGCTTCGTCACAGTCGGTGGCGAAAATTCTCCGGCCGGACGTCCTGCGTGACTGAATCGTTCTCGTAATCGTGACCGAAACCACCACATCTTTCGATTGCCCCCCGGCGATCGAGGGAGCAAGGTCTATCCATCCGTGCGATGGTGCGCGCGCTTTCCGTGCGTATCCCGTCAGCGCGACCAGCCGGGGAAAAAAGCGCACCGAAAGGTTTCGCGAAACAGTGACTACCTCCACGATCAGCAAGCCACAGCCGTCCGGCCAACCCGACGACGGCTTCCGACCGGGTCTGGAGGGCGTTGTCGCCTTCCACACCGAAATCGCCGAACCCGACCGGGACGGCGGTGCGCTGCGCTACCGCGGCGTCGACATCGAAGACCTCGCCGGAAAGGTGACCTTCGGGGACGTGTGGGGCCTTCTCGTGGACGGCCGGTTCGGCCACGGCCTCCCGCCCGCCGAGCCGTTCCCGCTGCCGGTGCACACCGGTGACGTCCGGGTCGACGTCCAGGCCGCGCTGGCCATGCTGGCGCCGATCTGGGGCTACCGCCCGCTGCTCGACATCACCGACGAAGAGGCCCGTGAGCAGCTGGCCCGCGCCTCCGTGATGGCGCTGTCGTACGTCGCGCAGTCGGCTCGCGGCATCGGCCAGCCCGCCGTCCCGCAGGCCCGCGTCGACGAGGCCCGGTCGATCACCGAGCGCTTCCTGGTCCGCTGGCGCGGCGAGCCGGACCCGGCCCACGTCCGGGCGCTGGACGCCTACTGGGTGTCGGCCGCCGAGCACGGCCTCAACGCGTCGACCTTCACCGCCCGCGTCATCGCCTCGACCGGTGCCGACGTCGCGGCGGCCATGTCGGGCGCCATCGGCGCGATGTCCGGCCCGCTGCACGGCGGCGCCCCGGCCCGCGTGCTGCCGATGATCGAAGAGGTCGAACGGACCGGTGACGCCGCCGGCCTGGTCAAGGGCATCCTCGACCGCAAGGAACGGCTGATGGGCTTCGGCCACCGCGTCTACCGCGCGGAGGACCCGCGGGCCCGCGTGCTGCGGCGCACCTGCCAGGAGCTGGGTGCCGAGCGCTACGAGGTCGCCGCGGCGCTGGAGCTGGCCGCGCTGAAGGAGCTGCGCGAGCGGCGCCCGGATCACCCGATCGAGACGAACGTCGAGTTCTGGGCCGCCGTGATCCTGGACTTCGCGCAGGTCCCGCCGCACATGATGCCGTCGATGTTCAGCTCGGCGCGCACCGCCGGCTGGGCCGCGCACATCCTGGAGCAGAAGCGGACCGGACGCCTGGTGCGGCCGTCGGCCAAGTACGTCGGCCCGGCGCCGCGCACGCCGGAAGACGTCGAAGGCTGGGAACTGGTCACCAAGCACTGACGCGTCACTTTAACGACCACCTGGGGGCGGCACTTTCACGTGAAAGTGCCGCTCCCTTCGTGGGCAGCGGTGGCGGCGAGCATCGCGGTGAGCTGGTCGACGAGCCAGCCGTCGAGGTCTTCGCGGGCGACGGTGCGTTCCTGCAGCCAGCTCAGCAGTGCGCCTTCGACGACGGCCGTCCAGCAGCGCAGGGTCAGCAGCAGCAACGGCGACGGATCCGTGACGTCGAGCGCGTCGAGGATCAGGGCGACCGCGCGGTTGCGGACGGCGTCGACCGCGGCGTCCGTTTCGGACGTCGCGATCACGGATCCACTGCGCAGCAACGCGATGTAGCCCGCGCGGTAGTTGTCCGCGACGTCGATCAGGCCGCGGACGGCCGCGCGCAGCCGCACCTCCGGCGGGCCCTCGTCGAGCCCGGCGAGGCCGTCGATCAAGCCGTCGGTGACCGTGCGCAGCGCCTCGACCTGCAGCTCGCGCAGGTTGGGGAAGTACCGGTAGAACAACGGCCGCGACACCTCGGCCGCCGCGACGATGTCGTCCACTGTCACCAGTTCCGGCGGCCGTGACCCGAAGAGGTCGAGCGCGGCGCGGATCAGGTCGTCGCGGCGGGCCTGCGGCGACATCCGCCGCGGCCGGCGGACGGTCAAGGGGTGACGTCCAGCTTCGCCGCCGCTCGCAGCAAGCCCGGCGTCAGTCGCGAAAGGACCAGTGCGACCTTCGACTCCGGAGTGGACGGTGCGATCGCCGTGTCCTTCTCCACCGCCCGAAGGATGTCCTTCGCGACGCCCTCCGGCCCGAAGCCGCGGCGCGCGTAGAGCTTCGAGCTTTCCTTCTGCCGCCGCTGTTGCTCCTCTTCGGACACTCCGACGAACCGCGTGGTGTTGGTGATGTTGGTCTTGACGATGCCCGGGCACACGGCCGTGACGCCGATGTGGTCCGCGGCCAGCTCGGCACGCAGGCAGACGCTCAGTGTCAGCACAGCGGATTTCGTTGTGGCGTAAGCGGAAAGGATCTTCGACGGCAGGTAGGCCGCGGCGGACGCCAGGTTGACGATCTGCCCGCCTTCGGCCCGTTCGATGAGCATCGGCGCGAACGCGCGGCAGCCGTGGATGACACCCCAGAGGTTGACGTCGATGACGCGTTCCCAGTCCTCGACGGACGTGTCGAGGAACGACCCGGACATGCCGATCCCGGCGTTGTTGACGACGATGTCCGGCACACCGTGCTCGGCCTTGACCTGCTCGGCGAACCGGTGCACGGCGGGGCCGTCACTGGAGTCCACTGTGTACTCGGCGGCGTCGACCCCCTTTTCCTGCAGGAGTTTGACGGTCTCCGCGGCCGCGTCCGGATCGATGTCGGTGATGACGACGTCGGCGCCTTCGTCGGCGAAGGCGAGCGCGGTGGCGCGGCCGATGCCGCTGCCCGCGCCGGTGACGACGACCAGCTGGTGCGCGAACCTTCGGTTTCCGGCTTTCGCCCTCCGGAGGGCGCGGCTCTCCGCGCCGCCCTCGGTGTACTCGATCAGCTCGGCGGCGGCGTCGGCGACGACCTTGGGCTTGGCCCGGGTCACCCAGTGCGTCCCGACGATCCGGCGAACCCGCAGGTCGGGGACCCATTCGGCGATCTCGGTCTGCAGCGGCGTCGTGACGAAGGCGTCGCCGGTCGGGGCCAGCACCTGCACCGGGACGTCGGCTCCGCGGGGGGCCGGGCGGCTCAGCCGGGTGAACATGTTCGCGCGGTACAGCTCGAGGCCGTTGACGCCGTCCTTGGTGCTCGGCTTCGCGGCGCCGGGGTCCATCCGGGCGATCTGCGCGGGCATGATCCCGGTGCGCCAGAGCAGCGGCGGGAGGAACGGGAGCTGGAACGCGAGGATGTACCAGGAGTGCAGGAACTGGGTGAGCGCGTTCTTGATTTTTTTCGGCGACGGGCGGGTCAGCTGCGCTCGGAACCAGGCCCCGGCGTGGTCGAGGCTCGGCCCGGAGATCGACGTGAAGGACGCGACGCGCCCGCGCAGGCCATCGCCGGTGACGGCGTGCCAGGTCTGGATGGAGCCCCAGTCGTGGGCGAGCAGGTGCACCTTGCCGGCCGGCTGGACCTCGTCGACGACCGCCTTGAGGTCATCGGCCAGCTGGTCCAGCCGATAGGACGAGCGTCCTGACGGCTTGCCCGACTGTCCGGCCCCGCGAACGTCGTAGGTGACGACACGGTGTTTGCCGCGCAGCTCGGCTTTGACGCCGTCCCACATCGAGCTGTTGTCGGGATAGCCGTGCACGAGCACGACCGTGGGGCCGTCATCGCGGCCGTCGATCTCGACCGAGAGGCGGACACCGTCGCTGGCTGTCACCCACGTGTGAGGCATTCCGTCATGTTAGACAACTTGTCAATAAGACGTCGGCTGATCATTCACCCGGGCGGGGGCTACCGGATGGTCGACTTTCGTGCATTTTCCTTGTATGACAGCGTTTTTGTGGTTCCACGGGAAACCATGAGCGATCTTGCAAGGCGGCGCGCCGGGGTGGTGGTCCACGGATCGGTGATGTCGGGGCTGGGTCGCTTGGGGTTGGGACTGCGGCTGGGGCGGCGCGAACGGGCCGTTCGTGCCGGGGTCGGGGTGGCGCGAACGGGCCGTTCGGGCCTGACGGGGGCGCGAACGGACCGCTCGCGCTGGGGTCGGAGAGGCACGAACGGACCGTTCGCGCCGGAGGAGACACCGGCGGGCCACTCGCGCCTGACCGGGCAGGAAGGGACCGCTCGCGCTGGGGTCGCAGCGGCACGAACGGACCACTCGCGCCCGATGAGACACCAGCGGGCCACTCGCGCCGAGGCCCAGAGGCAGCACGAAAGGGCCACTCGCGCCCGATCCGAAGCGAACGGACCACTCGCGCGCCCCGGCGAGGCACGAACGGACCACTCGCGCTGGGGTCGCAGCGGCACGAACGGACCGTTCGCGCCAGATAAGACACCAGCGGGCCACTCGCGCCGAGGCCCAGAGGCAGCACGAAAGGGCCACTCGCGCCCGATCCGAAGCGAACGGACCACTCGCGCGCCCCGGC
>NZ_JBIUTB010000002.1:0-57462 GCF_044741685.1 Amycolatopsis sp. NPDC088138 | reverse complement strand
GGCGGGGCACCAACGGACCACTCGCGCCGGGAATCGCAGGTACGAAAGGGCCGCTCGTGCCGAGACTGGAGCCACGCGAAAGGACCACTCGCGCCGCGACCAGAACAGCGCGAAAGGGCCACTCGCGCCAATCCCGGCACGAGCGGCCCATCGATGCCGGGCCCACTCGCAACTCAGACCCAGAACATAAGCCCAGGTCAGAGCCCGCCAAAGCAACCCGGCCGACAACCCTGTCCACCGATCGGCTGACAGCCAGGTTCAGCCGCGCGTTGGTCGGAATCCGCGCCCGCCAGGGCCAAGCTGAACCTATGACCACAGCAGTGAGCGTGCGCGGCCTGCGCAAGCAGTACCCCGGTCACCTCGCGGTGGCCGGCCTTGATCTGGACATCGCGCCGGGCGAGGTGTTCTCCCTGCTCGGACCGAACGGTGCCGGGAAGACCACCACTGTCGAGATCCTCGAGGGCCACCGGCAGCGGACCAGCGGCGAAGTCACCGTGCTCGGCGAAGACCCCGGCAAGGCCGGGCGGGAATGGCGCTCCAAGATCGGCATCGTCTTGCAGACCGCGAATGACGCCGCTGAGCTGAGCGTCGTCGAGACCGTGCGGCACTTCGCGAAGTACTACCCGGACCCGCGCGATCCCGACGAGGTGATCGAGAAGGTCGGGCTCACCGAGAAGGCCAAGTCCCGGGTCAAGTCGCTCTCCGGTGGGCAGCGGCGGCGGGTCGACGTCGCTCTCGGCATCATCGGGCGTCCTGAACTCCTCTTCCTCGACGAGCCCACGACGGGCTTCGACCCCGAGGCTCGCCGGCAGTTCTGGTCCCTGATCAGCGACCTCGCCGGCGAGGGCACGACGATCCTGCTCACCACCCACTACCTCGACGAGGCCGAGGCGCTCGCCGACCGGGTCGCGGTGATCGCGCGCGGGGAGATCGTCGCGCAGGACACTCCGCAGAACCTCGGGGGGCGCGCGAGTGCCGAGGCCACCGTGCGCTGGACCGACGAGCGCGGTGACCACACCGAGCGCACGGCGTACCCGACCAAGCTCGTCAACCAGCTTTCCGCGGGCGGGCGCGAGCTGGCGAACCTCACCGTGACCAGGCCCAGCCTGGAGGACATCTACCTGGACCTGATCGGAGACAAGGCATGACCACCCTCGCCCTCCCCGGCCCACTCACGCTCGGCCTCGCCCGCGGCGGCACCGAGTTACGGCAGTTCTTCCGGCACAAGGAACAGGTGGTCTTCACCTTCTCCCTGCCCGCCGTGCTCATGATCCTGCTCGGGTCCATCCTGGACGGTCCCACCGCGCTGGCCGGCGTCACGTCGGGGCAGCTGCTCGCCGCCGGGATGATCGGGTCGGGCATCGTCTCGACGTCGTTCAACAGCATCGCCACCGGGGTCTCGGCCGACCGCGAGACCGGCGCGCTCAAGCGGCTGCGCGGCACGCCGATGCCCTCGTCGTCCTACTTCATCGGCAAGATGGTGCTGGTCGCGGTGTCCAGCCTGGCCCAGACCGTGCTGATGGTCGCCGTCAGCATGCTGCTCTTCGGTCTCAAGCTGCCGACCGAACCTGCGAAGTGGCTGACGCTGCTGTGGGTGTTCGTGCTCGGCATCGTGTCCTGCACGCTGCTCGGGATCGCGCTCAGCTCGCTCGCGAAGTCGACCACCGGCGCGGTGGCCGTGGTGCAGATGCTGTACCTGGTGCTGCAGTTCATCTCCGGCGTGTTCGTCACGCCGATCACGAACCTGCCGAAGATCATGGTGGACATCGCGTCGTTCTTCCCGCTCAAATGGATCTGCCAGGGCTTCCGGTCGGTGTTCCTGCCGGACGGCGCGGTCGGAATGGAGATGGCTGGCTCATGGGAACTGCCGCGGGTGGCGCTGGTGCTGGGGATCTGGTGCGTGGCGGGGCTGGTGCTGGCGCGGCTGAGCTTCCGGTGGACCGACGGGAAGTGAGCGACGCCTGGGACCGGTTCAACTGGCTCTGGGAGATCCTCTTCGCGGTCGCCTACATCGCCACGACGGTCCTGGTGCTGCTGGACGAGACCGATCCGGTCCGCAGCGTCGTCGCCATCGGGGCGCTCACCGCGCTCGTGCTGACGTACCTGTTCTGGGGCCGCGGGATCGTCCGCGACGACGGGCACGTGCGGCAGCGGTGGGCGTTCGCCGCCGTGGCCGTGGCCCTGGTCGCGGTCGCGGTGCTCGCCAACACGACGGCCAGCTTCATCCTGTTCATGGCCTGCCCGCTGCTGTTCATGACCCTCGAGTTCCGCCCGGCGGCGGTGCTGACCACGGCGACGATCCTGTTCAGCCCCGCGGCGTCGATCGTCAACGACGGGGTCGACGGCCCGGTGCTGCACATCCTGCTGCCGATGACCGCGATCCTCGTCGTGTTCGGGGTGCTGTCCGGCAAGTTCATCCTGCACGTCATCGAGGAGAGCCGGGCACGCGCCGACCTGATCGACCGGCTGGAGGAGAGCCAGGCGGAGGTCTCCCGGCTCTCCCGTGCGGCGGGCACGGCGGCCGAGCGCGAGCGGCTGGCCCGCGAGATCCACGACACCCTTGCCCAGGGCTTCACCAGCATCGTCACCCTCGCCCAGGCCATCGAGTCCGAAGTGGACACCGACCCGGCGGCGGCGCGGCGGCACGCCGAACTTGCCGCCCGCACGGCGCGCGAGAACCTCGCCGAGGCCCGCACGATGGTCGCCGCGCTCGCGCCGGACGACCTCACCAGCGGCTCCCTCGTCGACGCCGTCCGCCGGCTGACCGACCGGCTCGGCGACGAGACCGGGCTGGCCGTCCGGTACGAAGTGGACAGTGACCTGCCCGCGCTGGCCATGGCCGCCGAGGTGGTCCTGCTGCGCGGGGCGCAGGAGGCGCTGAACAACGTCCGGCGGCACGCCACGGCCGGGGCGGTGGTCGTGCGGCTGTCCCTTGTGGACGACGCGGTCCGGCTGGACGTCCGGGACGACGGCGCCGGCTTCGACCCGGACCGCGTCACCGGGTTCGGGTTGCGGGGCATGCGGTCCCGCGCGGAACAGGTGGGTGGGACGCTGAGCGTCCGCAGCGGCGCCGACGGCACCGAACTGACCCTGGAGGTCCCCGCGTGATCCGCATCATGCTCGTCGACGACCACCCCGTCGTCCGCGAAGGGCTGCGCGGCATGCTCGAAGCCGAACCCGACCTCACGGTCGTCGGCGAAGCGGGCTCCGGGGACGAAGCCGTCGCGCTCGACCGCGTCGCGCAGCCGGACGTCGTGCTGATGGACCTGCGGATGCCCGGCCTGGACGGCGTCGGCGCGACCAGGCGGATCCTGCGTGAGCAGCCGTCGCGCCGGATCGTCGTGCTCACGACGTACGAGACGGACGCGGACATCCTGCGCGCGGTCGAGGCCGGCGCGTCGGGGTACCTGCTGAAGGACGCGTCCCGCACGGAGCTGGCGAACGCGATCCGCGCCGCCTCCCGCGGCGAGACGGTGCTGGCACCGTCGGTGGCGGGGAAGCTGGTCAACCGCGTCCGCAACCCGGAGCCGCAGACGCTGTCGGCACGCGAAGTGGAGGTGCTGCGCCTGGTCGCGAAGGGCGGCACGAACGCGGACATCGGCCGCGCGCTGCACATCAGCGAGGCGACGGTGAAGACGCACCTGCTCCGGACGTTCGGCAAGCTCGGTGTGTCGGACCGCACGGCCGCCGTGACCACGGCGATGGCCCGGAACCTGCTCACCTGACCACCCGCCCGAGTGTGAGTTCCGGAACCGCGCGAAACGCGGCATCACGCGTGATCCGCCGGGCATCGCGCGTGATCGGCGGGGCATCACTCGTGATCCAGGGGGCATCACGCCGATGCCTGCCCAGACACGCGTGATGCCTCTCGGATCACGCGTGATGCCGCTCCGGACACCCGGGATACCCCGTCCCGCCTGCTCACCTGATCCTCGCGCGGCAGAATGCCTGCATGCTTGAGTCGACCGAACACGCCCTGCTCCGCCGGATCGCCCGCGAGCAGGCGACCAGCCGGGCTCCGTCGCTGGTGGCCGCCGTGGTGCGGGACGGGGAGATCGTCTGGTCCGGGGGCCGCGGACGCGTCGGGGGCGAGGTGCCCGGCACCGACACCCAGTACCGCCTGGGCTCGATCACCAAGACCCTCGTCGCCACCGCCGTCATGCGGCTGCGCGACGAAGGCCTGCTGGACCTCAACGACCCGCTCGAGCGGCACGTCCCGGGCACGCCGTTCGGCGCCGCGACCGTCGCCCAGCTGCTCTCCCACACCTCCGGCCTGACGTCCGAGTCGCCCGGCCAGTGGTGGGAGCGCACCCCCGGCGCCGACTGGGACGCGCTGGCCGGCAGCCTCGCCGACGGCGCGACCAAGCACCGTCCCGGCGCGAAGTTCCACTACTCGAACGTCGGTTACGGCGTGCTCGGCGAGCTCATCGCCCGCCACCGCGGCAAGGACTGGCTGTCCGTGCTCAACGAGGAGATCCTCGGCCCGCTCGGGATGACCCGCACCACGCCGCACCCGGTCGGCGCGCACGCCGACGGCTTCGCCGTGCACCCCTTCGCCGACGTCCTGCTGCCGGAGCCCAGCCCCGACGCCGGCGCGATGGCGCCCGCCGGGCAGCTGTGGTCCACGGCCACAGACCTCGGCCGCTGGACGTCGTTCCTCGGCGGCCACACCGGTGGCGTGCTCAGCCCGGACACGCTCGAGCAGATGCGCACGATGGTGACCGTCGACGACACCGACGTCTGGACCACCGGGTTCGGGCTCGGCCTGATGCTGGTGCGCTACCAGGGCCGCCGGCTGGCCGGGCACACCGGCTCGATGCCCGGGTTCCTCGCCGCGTCCCTGGTCGACCCGGCCGCGGGGACCGGCGCGCTGGTGCTCGCCAACTCGACGTCCGGGGTCGGCATCACGCCGCTGGCCCTGGACCTCATCACGATGACCGACGAGCTGGAACCGCGCCTGCCCGCGGAGTGGCAGCCGTCCACTGTGGACCCGGCGCTGCTGGCGCTGACCGGGCTCTGGCACTGGGGCCCGACGCCGTACCACCTGCGGATCCAGGGTGACGGCCTGCTCCTGCTGGCCCCGGCCGAGGGGCCCGGCCGCGGCTCGCGCTTCCGCGAGACGGACAAGGACACCTACCTCGGCCTCGACGGTTACTACTCCGGCGAGACGCTCGAGGTGGGCCGTGACAGCGACGGCGTCGCGACCCACCTCGACCTGGCGACGTTCGTCTTCACGCGCACGCCGTACGACCCGGCCGCGCCGGTGCCGGGCGGTGTCGAAGGCTGGCGCTGAGCGCCGAGGAGGGGCCCCGCTCACACCCCCAGCCGAGGTGAGCGGGGCCCTCTGGCAAGCGAAGCTACCTGCGGGCCGAGGCGCTGTGACCCGTGTTTTTACGGTCACCGTGGACGCCCACGAGGCCGATCGCGCAGCCGCCACCGCCCAGACCGCCGCGGTGGCGACCAGCAGCCGGCGCCGCAAGGACGCGCGCCGCTGTACCGGCCGCATCGGCAGGAGACGCGTCAGGCCGTAGACCGTCACGCCGAGGAAGAGCGTGAGGAACACCGCGGCGTACCCCGACCTCGGCGCCGCGCGGCGGGTGCTCGGCCAAGCCGTATCCGATCCCGGCGGGTGAAACCATCGATCACGGAGCTCCGCGAAAACCGGATTTCCGGCGAAACGGTCGCCCGTCCCACTGCCCGGAACAGCGGTGATTCCACATTCCGGACAGTTCAGCACCGCTTCAACCTGCCCCGTCCCGACCTGAGAGACTGGCCACATGACCGACGCTGAGTTGACCATCCCCGCAGACCTCAAGCCGGCCGACGGCCGCTTCGGCTGCGGACCGTCGAAGGTCCGCGCCGAGCAGCTGAGCGCCCTGGCGGAGTCCGGCTCCACCTACCTCGGCACGTCGCACCGGCAGAAGCCGGTCAAGTCGCTCGTCGGGCGCGTCCGGGCCGGGCTGTCCGAGCTGTTCTCCCTCCCCGAGGGTTACGAGGTGATCCTCGGCAACGGCGGCACCACGGCCTTCTGGGACGCCGCCGCGTTCGGCCTCGTCCGCGAGCGCTCGCAGCACTTCACCTACGGCGAGTTCTCCTCGAAGTTCGCCTCCGTCACCAAGGGCGCGCCGTTCCTGGCCGACCCGATCGTCGTCAAGGCCGACGCCGGCAGCGCGCCGGACATCGCCTACGAAGCCGGCGCGGACCTGGTCGGCTGGGCGCACAACGAGACGTCGACCGGTGTCGCCGTCCCGGTCCGCCGTCCCGAAGGCTCCGACGGCGCGCTCGTCGCGATCGACGCCACCTCCGGCGCCGGCGGCCTCCCGGTCAAGGCGGAGGACTTCGACGTCTACTACTTCGCGCCGCAGAAGTCGTTCGCCGCGGACGGTGGCCTGTGGATCGCGCTGGCCTCGCCCGCCGCGGTCGAGCGGATCGGCGAGATCGGCGGCGGCGACCGCTGGATCCCGGAGTTCCTGTCGCTGACCACCGCGCTGGACAACTCCCGCAAGGACCAGACGTACAACACCCCGGCCGTGGCCACGCTCTTCCTGCTCGCCGAGCAGATCGAGTGGATGAACGGCCAGGGCGGCCTCGAGTGGACGACCGCGCGCACGAAGGACTCGTCGTCGCGGCTGTACGAGTGGGCCGAGAAGACGAGCTACACGACGCCGTTCGTGAAGGACCCGGAGCTGCGCTCACAGGTCGTCGGCACGGTGGACTTCGCCGACGAGGTCGACGCCGCCGCGGTGGCGAAGGTGCTGCGCGCCAACGGGATCGTCGACACCGAGCCGTACCGCAAGCTGGGCCGCAACCAGCTGCGTGTCGGCCTGTTCCCGGCCATCGACCCGGACGACATCACGAAGCTCACGCAGAGCATCGAGTACGTCGTCGAGCGCCTGGGCTGATCCGGCAGCTTTAGTCCGTGAAGGCCACCTTGAGGGACTCTGAGTCCCTCAAGGTGGCCTTCACGGCTTTCAGGCGAGGGGCAGCGAAAGCCGCCAGGACCAGCAGGAGCAGGCCGAAGAGTTCGTAGGACTCGGTGGCCAGCCACCAGCCGACTGAGGGCGCCGGGCGCGGGGCGAACCACATCGGACCCCAGATGAAGAGCGTCAGGCCGGCGGCGACGACCGCGCCCGCCCACCACGTCACCACGCGGTCGGTGCGCCAGGACCGGACGCCGTAGTAGCCGGCCAGGACCAGGATCGGGACGCACCACGTCCAGTGGTGGGTCCACGAGATCGGCGACACGAGCAGCCCGCCGAGCGCGCACGCCGTCAGCCCGAGCACCGGCTCGGCCGCCCGGACGATCACCACCGCGACCAGGGCCATCACGGCGAGCGCGGCCAGCAGCCACCCGGCGTTCCCGGCGGTCTCCGGCAGGCCGATCCGCGTCACCAGGCCCTTCAGCGACTGGTTGCCGACGTAGTCGACACCGCCGATGCGGCCCGCGTCGAAGACGAGCTTCGTCCAGTACGTGAACGACGCCGACGGCCGGATCAGCCACAGCAGCGCGCCGGCCGCCACGAACCCGGCGACCACCCGCGCGGCCGACTTGAAGTCGCGGCGGAAGAGGAAGTAGACGACGAACACCGCCGGCGTCAGCTTGATCGCCGCGGCCACGCCGATCAGCAGGCCCTTCGTCCGCCCGCGGTCGCCCGGCAGCAGGACGTCGAGCACCACCAGCAGCATGAGCAGCGCGTTGATCTGCCCGAAGCCGAGCGTCGAGCGCACCGGCTCGAGCAGGGCGCCGGCCAGCTGCGCGACGATCGCGACGAGCGCCGCCACCGCCCGGCCGTGGACCTTCGACGGGTCGGTCAGCGAACCGTTGAGCGTCGCGATGTAGAGGTAGGCGACCACCCCGGTCGCGACGATCGAGGCGATGCTGACCAGCTTCATCGTCACCGCGAACGGCAGCAGCGTGCCCGGCAGGAACACCGCCGCCGCGAACGGCGTGTAGGTGAACGGCAGCAAGATCTGGTGCGTGGTCGGCACCCAGGCGTCGTACGGCGAGCCCTGCTGGGCCAGCGCCTTCGCGCCGCCCAGGTAGACCTCCAGGTCGAGACCGTCGAACCGCTTCAGCACGAGGACCAGCAGGACGGCCGCGATCTCGAGCACGGCCAGCACCCACGCGAGCTTCCGCCCCGACCAGCCCGCCACCGTCACACGTCCCCCTCAGCCAGTCCTTCGACCGGCCGAGATTACCGGGCGCTCAGCAGCAGCCACGCACCGGCAAGCCCACTGACCTGCTGTTCGCGGTCGCCGTCGGCTGCTGCGCCGCGGTGACGACGTCCGCCAGCATGTGGTCCAGCCGCGCCCGGTCGAGGACCCGGCCCGCCGTGACGACGGTGTTGATCCGGCGGACCGCGCGGATGTCGGTGAGCGGGTTCGCGTCGAGCAGCACCAGGTCCGCGACCTTGCCGGCGGTGACCGTGCCGGTGGTCGACTCGCGGCCGAGGAACCGCGCGGCGTCGCGCGTCACCGCCTGCAGCGCCCGCCGCGGCGAGAGCCCGGCTTCGACGAGGAAGTCGAGCTCGTCGTGGAGGCTGAAGCCCGGGTAGACGTACGGGTTCAGGCAGTCGGTGCCGCCGATGACGCCCACCCCGGCCCGGTGCGCGGCGCCGACCAGCCGCAGCTGCGCCTCGAAGTAGGCCTCCTGCTGGGCGATCTGCTCGGGCGTGACCGGCGTGAACAGCGGGAGCCGGTCGGCCCAGTAGTCGATGATGTCCTGGGAGACGTACTTGAGCCGCGGGTCCTGCGTGTAGGCGTCGGCCGGCCGCGAGATCACGCGGTTGACGGCGAACGTCGGGCTCATCCAGCAGTCCAGCGCCTTGAGCCCGGCGAAGTGGCGTTCCGCGGTGGCCGGGTCGTAGGCCTGGGCCGCCTGCCGGTCGAGCTCGCGGGCGAGGTTGAAGAAGTCGCGCTTGGCGTTCGGGTCGAACGGCGTCGCGTCGAGGCGGGCCAGGATCTCGTCACGACGGCTGGACGTGTGGATGGGCACGCCGAAGTTGTGCTCGAAGCTGCGCTGCCCGGCTTTCGCGGCGTCGAGCTGGTTGAGCCGGTACGGCCAGTGCCCGGCGTACGGCAGGCCGACGCGGCGGCACTCGTCGGCGATCGCCGCGTAGACGTCCTTCGGCAGGTAGAAGTAGGTCTTGACGAAGTCGGAGCCCTGCGCGAGGGCGGTCCGGACGGCCGCGCGGCCCTCCTCCGGCGTCGCGACCTGGGTGATCGGCGGGCCGAGCAGGCTGACCGGGCCGTCGATGATCGCGCTGGCGAGCGCGACCCGCGGGCCGAGCAGCTCGCCGCGGACGATCTTGTCGCGGGTGGCGCGGTTCTCGTCGTACCCCTGCATCTCGCGGATGCCGGTGACGCCGTTGGCCAGGAACATCGGCGGCCACAGCTTCTCGTAGTCGATGCCGTGGGCGTGCATGTCCCACAGGCCGGGGACGACGTAGCGCCCGCGGCCGTCGACGACCGTGGCCCCGGCGTGGTGCGGCACCTCGGCGGCCGGGCCGACCCAGGCGATCCGGTCGCCGACCAGGACGACCGCCGAGTGCGGCCGGGCGGGTGCGTCGGTGCCGTCGACGACCGTGGCCCCGAGCACCACCACGACGTCCGTGCCGGCCGCGGCGGCTTCCTGGGCGAAGAGCGCCGGGGCGACCCCCGCGGCGGCGAGCCCCGCGCCCGTCGTGGCAAGCCAGCGAAGGAAGTCTCGTCTGTTCGCCTCGACCCGCACGGCAGCCGCCCTTCGATCAACGATGTGACCGGTATTCAACGCCGCGGGCCGTGGTCGGGGAATCTTTTACCGTGCTCAATCCCGGTGCAGAGCACGCGTGAAGGTAGCGGCACTTTCACGTGAAAGTGACCCGGAGGGGGCCTCCTCCGTCACTTTCACGTGAAAGTGCCGTCTCAGGCGAGGGCTCGCGTCGGGGCGAGCCGGGCCGCGCGGACCGCCGGGTACGCCCCGGCGACCGCCCCGACCAGGGCCGCGACGCCGACTCCGCCCGCCAGCGCGCCGACCGGCAGCACGGCCGGCCAGCCCTGGCTCAGCGCGTACCCCGCGGTCACCAGCACCCCGGTGACGACGCCGGCCAGGCCGCCGAGCCCGGACAGCAGCACCGACTCGGCCAGGAACTGCCCGCGCACCTGCCGTTTCGTCGCCCCGAGCGCGCGGCGCAGGCCGATCTCCCGACGCCGTTCCAGCACCGAGATGACCATCGTGTTCGCCACCCCGACCCCGCCGACGAGCAGCGCGACGCCGCCGAGACCGAGGAACAGCGCGCTGTAGGTGTTGTCGGTGAGCTTCTGCGCGGCGAGCGCGTCCGACGGGCGGCGGACCTCGACCTCGTTGGGCGCCTGCGGGTTCAGTGTCGCGCCCAGCACCGACCGCACACCGTCCACTGCGGACTCGTTCGCCCGGACGTACACAGTGGACGGATGGCCGTCGAAGCCGAGGAGCCGCTTCGCGACGTCCCAGCCGACCAAGGCCGACCGTTCGATCTCCGGCGCCAGGGGCATCGGACCGAGGATCCCGGCGACGGTGAACCACTGCGTGCCGATCAGCACCTGCGGCGGCCGCGCCGGGTCGACATGGTCGATGCCGAGGCGCGCGGCGGCCTGCGACCCGAGCACCGTCACCGGGTAGTTCTGGTTGCCCGGGGACAGGAACGCCCCCGACCGCACCTTCCCGCCCAGCACCCCGAGCAGGTCCGGGCGCGCCGCGTAGACACCGAGCCCGGAGGTCTCGTCCACCGGGATCTTGTCGCTGCGCCGCACGCTCGCCGACGTCGTCCCGGTGCCGGTCACCGCCGTCACCGGCCCGATCCGCTTCGCCATCGAAACGGCGTCGTCCGGCAGGGTCGCGTCGGCCCCGAACAACGTCTGGCCCGGCCCGGCGGTGAGCAGGTTGGTGCCGAGCGCGGCCAGCCGGTCGTGCAGCGCCTGCGCGCCGGACGCCGGGATCGCCAGCACCGCGACCATCGCCGCGACACCGATCGCGATGCCCAGCGCGGAAAGCACGGCACGCACCGGGCGCGTCCGCATGCCGTGGGCGCCGAGCGCGACGACGTCCGGCGGCTTGAGCCGCGCCGGTTCCGGCAGCGTCACGAGTGTCATCGCGCACCCACCAGTCCGGTGTCGAGGCGCAGGCGCCCGTCCAGCAGCTCGATCCGCCGCGGCATGCCCGCCGCGATCTCCCGGTCGTGGGTGATCACGACGATCGTCGTGCCGCCGGTGGACAGCTCGCCGAGCAACGAGAGCACCGCGGCGCCGGTGCCGGTGTCGAGGTTGCCGGTCGGCTCGTCGGCCAGCAGGATCGCCGGGTCGTTGACGACCGCCCTGGCGATCGCGACGCGCTGGCGTTCCCCGCCCGACAGCTCGCCGGGCCGGTGCCACGCCCGGTGTCCCAGCCCGACCCGCTCGAGCGCGGCCAGCGCCCGCGAGCGCCGCCGTCGCCGCGGCACCCCGGCGTAGAGCAGGCCGGTGCAGACGTTGTCCACCGCGCTCATCCCTTCGTCGAGGAAGAACTGCTGGAACACGAACCCGATCCAGCGCGAGCGCAGCGCCGAGACCTTCCGGTCCGACAGCTCGGCGACGTCGTGGCCGCGCAGCTCGACCCGGCCGGCGGACGGCCGGTCGAGCGTGCCCATCAGGTGCAGCAGCGTGGACTTCCCGGACCCGGACGGCCCGACGATCGCGACCATCTCGCCGTCCTCCAGCGAGAGCGAGACGCGGTCGAGCGCGGCGACCCCGCCGGGGTAGGTGCGCGTGGCCTCGTGGACACGCAGGACAGGCGTCACGACGTCGTCACCACCCGCATGCCCGCGGCCAGGCCGGTGCCGCTGACCTCGACCTTGCCACCGCTGAACAGTCCGGTTTGGACGGCGATCAGCCGCCGCTTGCCGTTCTCGTCGACCTCGACGGCGTAACCGCCTTCGGCGAGCGCGAGCAGCGCGCCGACCGGCACCGCGAGCACACCGGAGTGGACGTCCTTGGTGAACCGGACGGTCGCCGGGGCCGAGTCGAGCGTGCCGGCCACGGCCGGGTCGTCGAGCTGGACGGTCACGGTGATCTTGGGCTTGCCGTCGTCCTGGCCCGCGCCGTCCTTGCCTTCGACCGCGGACTTCCCGACGTCGGTGATCGTGCCCTTCGACGTCTTCCCGTTGATCGTCACGGACGCCTTCGCGCCCTGCTGGGCGAGGTCCTGCTTGGCCGCGTCGAGCTTGACCTGCACCGAGCGGACGGTGCCGGTGGTCTTGAGCACCTCGCCCTGAGCCGGCGAACCGAGCTTGGCCGACAACGCCGACACCCGCAGCTCACCCGCGGCCAGCACGACGTCGCCCTGGCCGAACGCGCCGGTCTGGTCCAGCCCCAGCGCCTTCTGCCACTTCTTCAGCGCGGCCGCCGTCGCCGAGGTGAACTTCTTGTCCGGCGTGCCGAACCCGCCGTAACCGCAGGCCTTGAGGTTCTCCTCGAGCTGCTTGACGTCGGCGCCGTCGGCCGCACCCTGGGCGAGGTCGCGGTAGAACGGCAGCGTGCCGTAGAACAGCGGCACCGGTTTCGCGTCGACGCCGTACACCGCCTGGCAGCGGGTGAGGACCGCGCCGGCGGCGGGCAGCGACGTGATCGTGCCGGGCTTGCGGCCGGCGACCGAGGACTCCTCGCCGTACCCGAGGGTGCCGTCGGCCTCCTCCTCTTCGCTGAGGTCGGTCTTGGCCACCTCCGCGGTTTCGACGGACGGCGGGGCGGCCTCCTGCACCGACGTCGCGGACGAGACGCGCGTCAGGATCACGGCGGAGCCGGTGCCCACCACCACGACGAGCACCGCCGCGGCGATGAACCAGCGCGCGCGGCCACGGCGTCGTGGCTTCGGTTCGGTTTCCGTGGTCACTTGGCGGGCTCCGCGTGCACCGACATCCCGAGCCCGCACGCCTTCGCCGCGGCCTCGAACTTCGACGGGTCGTCGCCCGGGCCGCCCATCCGCGTCGCACCCTTGCCGGTCGGGTCGGGATCCGGCATGTCGATGCCGTGGTCCCGCATGCACTTGGCGTCCTTGCGCATCTTGTCGAGTTCTTCGGGACTCGGCGGCTTCATCTCGCCGCCGTTGGGCATGAAGCTCTTGCAGGCGTTCTGCGCCGCGTCGAGCTTCCCCCGGTCCTTGGCGTCGCCCCCGAGCGTCACCGCCATCCCGCCGTCGCCCGCCGGCTTCGGGTCGGGCATGTCGACGCCGTGCTCGCGCATGCACTTGGCGAAGTCGCGCATCTTGTCCTCGTCGCTCTTGTTGTCCGCGGCCTTGGCCGGGGCCGACGAGGACGGCCCCGAGATCGAGGCCACCTTCGACCCGTCGTCCGGCTTGGCCCCGCACCCCGCGAGCAGCACCGCGGCGCCGATCGCCGCGATGACCGTCAGGCGTGTTCGCATCGCTCGCTCCTTTCCTCCTGGTGGGTCCGATGTCTACGGATCGGGGGATTCCGGCGCGCTAAGCGAAGTCGCTTATGCGGGGCTTATGGCCCGCCTGGGCAGACTGGGCGGGTGCGTGTGCTGGTGGTGGAGGACGAGCGGCTGCTCGCCGACTCGGTCGCGGAGGGCCTCCGCCGCTTCGCGATGGCCGTCGACGTCTGTTACGACGGTGAACAGGCCCTGGAGCGGGTCGGGGTGCACGGCTACGACGTCGTCGTCCTCGACCGCGACCTGCCGAAGGTGCACGGCGACCAGGTGTGCGCCGCGGTCGTCGCGGCGGGCGGCGAGGCGCGGGTGCTGATGCTGACGGCCGCCGCCGACGTCACCGACCGGGTCGCCGGGCTGGGCCTCGGCGCCGACGACTACCTGACCAAGCCGTTCGCGTTCGCCGAGCTGGTCGCCAGGGTGCAGGCGCTGTCGCGGCGCGCGCGGCCCGCGTTGCCGCCGGTGCTGCAGCGCGACGGCGTCGTGCTGGACCTGCCGCGGCACCAGGCCGCGCGCGACGGCCGGTTCCTGCAGCTCTCGCCGAAGGAGTTCGCCGTGCTGGAAGTGCTGATGCGGGCCGAGGGCACGGTGGTGAGCGCCGAGGACCTGCTGGACAAGGCGTGGGACGAGCACGCCGACCCGTTCACCAACGCCGTGCGCGTCGCGGTGATGACGTTGCGCCGCAAGCTCGGCGACCCGCCGGTGATCGAGACGGTGCCCGGCGCCGGCTACCGGTTCGGCACGCCGTGAACGCGCTGTCGGTCCGGACGAAGCTGACCGCCTGGTACGGCGGGCTGTTCCTGCTGGCCGGGCTGGTCCTGGTCGTCATCGACTACCTGCTGGTGCAGGGCACGCTGCCGGACCCGGCCCGGTTCGCGACGGCGTCCCTCGGCTCGGCCGCCGACATGACGTACGGGATCCCGGACAACACCGTCCAGGCACCCGCCGGCATGGCCGTGCGCCTGGTCAGCGGCTCGCTGGACGAGTACCGGTCCTCGACGCTGTCCACCCTGGTCGTCAACTCGGCGATCGCGCTGGTGGCGACGGCCGCGCTCGCCGTCCTGTTCGGCTGGCTGATGGCGGGCCGGGCGCTGCGGCCGCTGCACGACATCACCTCGGCCGCGCGGCGGCTCGAGGCGGGCAAGCTCGACCGGCGGATCAACCTCGAAGGCCCGCCCGACGAGCTGAAGGAGCTGGCCGACACCTTCGACGGCATGCTCGACCGGCTCGCGGAGTCGTTCGACAGCCAGAAGCGGTTCGTCGCGAACGCGTCCCACGAGCTGCGGACGCCGCTGGCGGTGCAGCGGACGCTGATCGAGGTCGCGATGGCCGACCCCGAAGTCGCGCCGGAGCTGCGGAAACTCGGCACGCACCTGCTGCACACCAACGAGCGCAGCGAGCGGATGATCGAAGGCCTGCTGGTGCTGGCCCGCAGCGACCGCGGCCTGACCGCGCGCGCCCCGGTCCGGCTCGACGAGGTCGTCGCGTCGGTCGTCCGGGCCACGTCGGCCCAGGCGGAGTCGGCGGGCGTCAAGGTGGAGACCCGCCTCCGGCCGCGGACGGTGGCCGGCGACCCGGTGCTGCTCGAGCGGCTGGTGACGAACCTGCTGGTCAACGCGATCACGTACAACGCCAAGGGCGGCTGGGTGTACGCCGAGGTCCGCGGCGACCCGGCGCTGGAGATCCGCAACTCGGGCCCGGTGGTCCCACCCGAAGCCGTCCCGACGCTCTTCGAGCCGTTCCGCCGGATCAACGGCGCCGAGCGGACCGGCGACACGCGCAACGCCGGGCTCGGGCTCTCGATCGTCCGTTCGGTCGCCCACGCCCACGGCGGCACCGCCGAAGCCCAACCCGGCAAACGAGGCGGCCTGACCGTGACCGTCCGCCTGCCCCCGTGAGATCAGCGCCCAGCACTCGCACCGCCACCCGGCAGGTCGAGCGGACCGGCGACACGCGCAACGCCGGACTCGGGCTCTCGATCGTCCGATCGGTCGCCCACGCCCACGGCGGCACCGCGGAGGCTCAGCCCGGCAAACGAGGCGGCCTGACCGTGACCGTCCGCCTGCCCTCGTGAGCGGCAACCCCCCGACGTCCCACGCGTCCCAGTAGTCACAACAGTCCCAACAACCACAGGGCCCAGCCGCGTTGGGCCAGACGGTGAAAAATTGGCAACGACGGACGTGACGATCCACTCGATCGTGACTTTGCGTGGTCGGCGTGTCACACGGATGCCGCTGACCAGGGCACGGATGATGCGAGAGTCACGAAATGAAGAGTGGTCACTTGGGTGAAGACTCGGCGCGCCTCGCACGTCAAGCCGACGCGCCGTTCTAACGTGGGCACCCACAACGGTGAAGCATCGGGGAAGGCGAACAATGCGCACGCTGCGAGTGGTCGGGTTGCACGAGGACGGTAAGTCCATCGTGTGCGAAGACCCGGCGAGCCGTACGCAATTCCTCCTCCCGGCCGATGAGAGACTGCGCGCGGCGGCGCGGGGTGACATCACCCGCCTCGGCCAGATCGAAATCGAGTTGGAGAGCCAGATGCGGCCACGCGAGATCCAGGCGCGAATCCGCGCCGGCGAATCAGTCCAGCAGGTCGCGAGCGGCGCCGGGATCTCGGAGCAGCGCGTCGAGCGCTACGCCTACCCCGTGCTGCTCGAGCGATCGCGCACCGCCGAGCTCGCGCAGAGCGCGCACCCGGTCCGTGAAGACGGCCCGGACGTGCAGACGCTCGGCGAGGTCGTCGCGTACGGCTTCGGCGTGCGCGGGCACGACTACTCCCAGGCCACCTGGGACTCCTGGAAGGGCGACGACGGCCGCTGGGTCGTCGTGCTGCGCTGGAAGGCCGGGCGTTCCGACAACCGCGCGCACTGGGCGTTCTCGCCGGGAGCGCACGGCGGCACGGTGACGGCGCTGGACGAGAACGCCGAGGTCCTGCTGGACCCGAACGCCTACCGCCCGCCCCGGACGGTCCGCGCGCTCAACCCGGCCCGCGACGCGGAGTTCCAGCCGACGCTGGACTCGGTGGCGCCGGACCACGCCGAGCTGCCGGCCGCCGAGCCGGACCCGGACGACGACACCCGCGAGATCCCCCGCGTCCCGGCCGACCCCGAAGAGGAGACGGCCGGCGCGGAGGAGCCGGCGCGGCCGAAGGCCAAAAAGAACCACCCGATCGTGCCGTCCTGGGAGGACGTGCTGCTCGGGGTCCGCTCGCAGCGCGGCTGAGTCCTACTCCACCAGCGCCGCGAGCGACTTCGGCGCGACCAGGCGGTAGGCCTCCCGCACGATCCGGTCGATCTCGGCCCAGTCGACGTCGACGTCCAGCCGCACGCCCAGCCAGCCTCGGTGCCCGACGTACGGCGGCCGGAAGAACCGTTCCGGTTCGGTGCGCACCAGCTCCTCCTGCACCCCGGCCGCCGCCGGGCACCAGAAGGCGAGCCGGCCGTCGTCGTGGTGGTGGTTCGCGAAGCTGACGAACGTCTTCTTGCCGCGCACGAACCACGTCGGCTCGCCGTGGCTGTCGCGTTCGGTCGCCTCCGGCAGCGCGAGGCAGAGCTTCCGCAACCGATCAAGCTGCTCCATCGCGCCAGTATCCCCGTTCCGGCCGGGTCAGGCGCCGCCGAAGGCGATCACCAGCACGCCGACCCAGGCGATCAGCACGCCGCCGGCCGCGCCGTAGGCGGCCCAGCGCAGGATCGGGGTGCGGCGGATCAGCCACAGCGACGGTGCGATCCCGGCCGTCACGATCACCGACGCCGCCAGCGCCAGCCAGCCGCTGGTTTCGCGCGCCAGTGTCGTCGCCAGTGCCAGCATCGCCACCACGACGACGGCGGCGATGAACGCCGAGATGGTCAGCCCGGTCACCCACGGGGTCGGCTCGCCGGGCGGTCCCGGCGGGCCCAGCACTGTCCGGACCAGCTTCCGGCCGGTCTCGGACTGCCGCGGCGGCGGCTCGACGACGGTGTCGGCGCCGGTCACCGGGTCGACGAACCGCACGGCCGTGCCCATCACCGCGGCCAGCCGGCCGGCGAGCTGACGGCCGCGCTGGGAGACAACGGCGGCCGCCTCCTCCCCCGAGTCGGCGGAGACGGCGGACGCCACCCGCGCCCACTCGTGCAGCGCCTGCGCCAGGTCGCCGCCGATCGCGAGCTTGTACGGGTCCACCTCGCGCGCCTGCACACCACCGGGCCCGGCCAGCACCGCGCGCTCACCGCGGATCCGCAGCTCCATGGTGTCCCTTCACCCCGCCCGAGTCCCCCGAAACACTAGGAGGCACCTTAGTCACCCGACGCCAGCTCGTAGAAGGCGACGGCGGCGGCCGTGGCGATATTGAGGGAGTCGACTCCGGCCGGCATGGGTATCCGCACCGCGTGATCAGCAGCGGCGAGCGCGGATTCGGTCAGTCCCGGCCCCTCCGCGCCGAAGAGCAGGGCCACCGGACCGGGCGCGTGCTCGCGCAGTTCACGGAGTGGGACGGAGCCCGGGCGCGGGGTGAACGCGGCCACCGCGAACCCGCGCGCCCGCAGGTCGTCGAGCCCGCCCGGCCAGTCCGTCAGGTATCCGAAGGGCACGCGCAGGACGTGTCCCATGGAAACGCGCACGCTGCGCCGGTACAGCGGGTCGGAGCAACCGGGGCCGAGCAGCACCCCGCCCACGCCGAGCGCGGCCGCGTTGCGGAACAGCGAGCCGAGGTTTTCGTGGTCCCCCACACCTTCCAGCACCGCGATCGTGCCGGCGCCGGTCACCACGTCGGACACCGTCAGCGGCGCGGGCCGGCCGGCGACCGCGAGGATCCCGCGGTTGAGGTGGAACCCGACGACGTCGGCCATCGTCTCCGCGGATGTGACGTACTGCGGCACGTCCGTCCCGGCGAGTTCTCCGGCCAGCTCGGCGAAACGCCGTTCAACGCCCAGCAGAGCCCGTACGGGGTACCGGGAAGCGAGCAGCCGGGACACCACGACGGTGCCCTCGGCGATGACGAGTCCCTTGCCACCAGGCCGGTCCGGGCGGCGGTCCGCAGTGGACAGGTGGCGGAAGTCGTCGAGTCTCGGGTCGCCGGAGTCGTCGATGTGGATCACGGCCATCCGCACAGTGTGTCATCCGCTTGCCGGGCGGCTCACTGGTCCGAACGTCCACCCGGCTCTGGTACGAACGGGTTCTTTTTGCTGTCGGTTAACTCCTGGTGACGGACAGCACCAGTTTGGCCGCTAGCACGGATTCAACCGCTGTGAAACGGTTATCCGCCGGGAACCTGGAACACGTACTAGTTTCCACGCCGACGCAAAGCAGGGATGGTCATGGGGATGGACCTGGCGGCACAACCGTTCAACACGCTCGATCGAGGACGGTATCGCCGCAAGGTGCAGCGCTGTCTCGACACGTTGGCCCGGATGCTCACCGACGGCAGTTTTTCGTTCCCGCGCAAGAACATCGGGCTCGAAGTCGAGCTGAACCTGGTCGACCGTGAGCTACGCCCGTCGATGACGAACACCGCGGTGCTGGAGGCGCTCGACGACCCGTCGTTCACCACCGAGCTGGGCCAGCACAACCTCGAGCTGAACGTGCCGCCGCGGCCGCTGGCCGGCGATTCGGCGCTCCAGCTCGAAGACGACCTCCGCGCGTACCTGGGCACCGCGTCGGCGAAGGCCCGTGACACCGGGTCGTCGCTGGCCATGATCGGCATCCTGCCGACGTTGAAGCACGAGCACTTCGACCAGAAGTGGCTCACCAACAAATCCCGGTACGCCACGCTGAACGACCAGATCTTCGCCGCGCGCGGCGAACGGACCGTGCTGGCGATGGAGGGCTCCGCGCTGCCGGGCCAGCAACCGGAACGCCTGCGCAGCTATGCGGAATCCATTCTTCCGGAAGCGGCGTGCACGAGCGTGCAGCTGCACCTGCAGGTGGCGCCGGAGGAATTCGCCGCGCACTGGAACGCGGCGCAGTGCCTGGCCGGGCTGCAGATCGCGCTCGCCGCGAATTCGCCGTTCCTGCTGGGCAAGGCGCTCTGGCAGGAGACGCGCATCCCGTTGTTCCTGCAGGCGACCGACACCCGGCCCGAAGAGCTGAAGAACCAGGGCGTCCGGCCGCGCGTGTGGTTCGGCGAGCGCTGGATCACGTCGATCTTCGACCTGTTCGAGGAGAACGTCCGCTACTTCCCCGGCCTGCTCCCGGAAACCGACGCCGAGGACCCGATCGAAGCCCTCGACGCCGGCCAGGCGCCGAAGCTCACCGAGCTGCGCATGCACAACGGCACCATCTGGCGCTGGAACCGCCCGGTCTACGACGTCGTCGACGGCCTGCCGCACCTGCGCATCGAAAACCGCGTCCTGCCCGCCGGGCCGACGGTCGTCGACACCGTGGCGAACGCGGCGTTCTTCTACGGTGCCCAGCGCGCGCTCGCCGAGGCGGAACGCCCGGTGTGGAGCCAGATGTCGTTCCAGGCGGCGGAGGAAAACCTCTACGCCGGCGCCCGTCGCGGCTTCGAGGCGCAGCTGTACTGGCCGGGCATCGGCTGGATCCCGCCGGACGAGCTCGCGCTGCGGGTGCTGCTCCCGCTGGCCCACGAGGGGCTGCGCCGCTCCGACGTCTCCGACGAGGCCCGCGAGCGCTACCTCGGGATCATCGAGCGGCGGTGCCTCGCGCGGCGGACCGGGGCGACCTGGCAGCGCGACTACGTCGTGCGCGCGGAGGAGCGCGGGCTCGACCGGGAGGAGGCGCTGACCCGGATGCTCGGGCGGTACCTGGAGCTGTCGGAAGCGGGCGAGCCGGTGCACACCTGGCCCGTGGACGACTGATCCGCACTAGCCTGGGCCGATGCCGAAGATTCTCGGTGGGTCGCTGGAAGCGCACCGTCGCGAAGTCCGCGCGCGCGTCTTCGACGTCCTGCGCGCCCAGCTGTACGAACGCGGCTTCGACGCGATCTCGCTCACCGGGGTCGCCGCCGCGGCCGGGGTCGGCCGGAGCGCGCTGTACAACCACTTCCCGGACAAGGAGAGCCTGCTCGTCGCCTTCGTCGAGGACGAGGCCGCCCGGTACGTCACGCGGCTGACCGAAGCCGTCGAGGCCCAGGCCGACCCGGTGGACCAGCTCGGCACGTTCGTCCGGCTCCAGCTGCGCGTGCTGGCCGAGTACCACATGCCACCGGGCACGGCGCTCGCGTCGGCGCTGGCCCCCGCGGCGTACCGGCGGATCAGCGCGCACGCCGACCCGATCACCGACCGGCTGCGCGCGATCCTCACCGGCGGGGTCGACCTGGGGCGCTGGCCCGCCGAGGACCCGGACGTGCAGATCGCGATGATCACCGCCGCGCTCGGCAACCGCGCCCTGGTCGAGGGGCCGCCGGAGCAGCGCGACGACGTCGTCGAGTCGGCCGTCCGGTTCGTGCTTCGAGCGGTCGGCGCGCAGGAGATTTAGGGTAGCCTTACCGCGGGTTATGGCCTAGGCTCTTTCTGACAGTGTGTCAGATCGATCGCCGGGAGGCCCATCATGTCGGTGACCACGGACCTGGACACCCGTCCGTTCTCGGCGGCCCTGCGCGCCTCGACGCTGCAGGTGCACGAAAAGGCGAACTACTCGACGTACATGCGCGCCCTGCTGGGCGGCGAGCTGTCGCAGGACGGCTACACCCAGCTGGCGATCCAGTACCACTTCATCTACAGCGCGATCGAAGCGGCGAGCGACCGGCTGGCGGCCGACCCGGTGGCCGGCGAGTTCGTCTTCGACGAGCTGCGACGGCTGCCGAACCTGGAGCTCGACCTGGCCCACCTCGTCGGCCCGGACTGGCGCTCGGCGATCTCGCCCCTGGCCTCGACGCAGGCGTACGTCGCGCGCGTCGAGGAGGCGTCGTCGTGGGCCGGCGGGTACGTCGCCCACCACTACACGCGCTACCTCGGCGACATCGCGGGCGGCCAGGCCATCCGGCGCCTGCTGGAGAAGACGTACGACGTGGCCGACGCGGGCACGCTCTTCTACCACTTCGAGGGCATCGGCAGCGCCCCGAAGTTCCGCGACGCCTACCGGGCGAAGCTGGACAACGCCCCGTGGAGCGAGGCCGAGCGCACCCGGGTGATCGACGAGACACTCGTGGCGTTCGAGTGCAACGTCGCGGTGTTCGACGAGCTCGCCCAGCGGCTGGACGAGTTCCGCACGGCCTGAATGACCGTCGTCACAGCTCGTTGACCTCCAGTTAGGTCCAGGTTGCAGGCTCGGTTTCGGGTGGAGTGCCCTCGGGTACGCCACTGTCGAACCCGTCGTCCCAAGCAGTGACGACGACGTGCCCCCGCTCGCCGCGGGCGGCCGTGTGCTACTAGGTTCGATACCGGAAACTTGTGTCGAAGAAGAAGGAGGGCCAATGGCCCGCTACGAGCTCCCCGATCTCGACTACGACTACAGCGCCCTGGCGCCCCACATCTCCGGCGAGATCAACGAGCTGCACCACAGCAAGCACCACGCGACCTACGTCAAGGGCGCGAACGACACCCTGGACAAGATCGCGGAAGCCCGCGACGCCGGGGACTTCGGCGGCATCGTCGGTCTCGAGACGACGCTGGCCTTCAACCTGGCCGGCCACGCCAACCACGTCGTGTGGTGGAAGATCCTGTCGCCGGAAGGCGGCGACAAGCCGACCGGCGAGCTGGCCGCCGCGATCGACGAGGCCTTCGGGTCCTTCGACAAGTTCAAGGCGCAGTTCACCGCCGTCTCGACCACGATCCAGGGCAACGGCTGGGGCGCGCTCTCCTGGGACCCGATCGGCAAGACGCTGATCACCCAGCAGCTGCGCGACCACCACAACAACCTGATCCTGCCGACCGTGCCGATCCTGCTGGTCGACGTCTGGGAGCACGCGTTCTACCTGGACTACAAGAACGTGAAGCCGAAGTACGTCGAGGCCCTGTGGAACATCTTCAACTGGGCCGAGATCAGCAAGCGCTTCGACAACGCCGTCGCCGGCGGCAACGGCCTGCTGCTCGGCTGAGCACGCGGTTCGCGAACGGGGTCCTCCACTGTGGAGGGCCCCGTTTTCGTCTCCGGGTGAATTAGCTTGACCTCGAGCGCGGTCGAGGTGTTTGGCTATGGGGCATGGACGTTGACGCGTATCTGGCCCGGCTGGGCGTCGCATGGCCCGCGGCGGCCGACCTCGCGACGCTGCGCACCCTTCAGGAACGCCACCTGGCGGCGGTCCCCTTCGAAAACCTGAGCGTCCACCTGGGCGAGCCGATCGAGCTCACCGAGGAGGCGCTGTTCGGCAAGATCGTGGAACGCCGCCGCGGCGGGTTCTGCTACGAGCTCAACGGCCTGTTCGCCGCCCTGCTGCGCGAGCTCGGGTACGACGCTTCGCTGCACGCGGCCCAGGTGTTCCGCCCGGACGGCTCGCTCGGCCCGCCGCTGGACCACGCGGCGGTCGTCGTCGAGCTCGACGAGCCGTGGCTGCTCGACGTCGGTTTCGGCCGGTTCGCCCGGCACCCGCTGCGCCTGTCCGGCGTGGACGCCCAGGCCGACCCGGAGGGCGACTTCCTGGTGCTGGACGCGCCGTACGGCGACGTCGACGTCCTGCTGGACGGGAAGCCGCAGTACCGCCTGGAGCACCGTCCGCGCCCGCTCGCGGACTTCGTGCCGATGGCGTGGTGGCAGTCGACGTCCCCGGAGTCGCACTTCACGCGGTCGCTGACGTGCTCCCGCCCGACGTCCCAGGGCCGCGTGACGCTCTCGGGCGCCAAGCTGATCGAAACCGTGGACGGCGTCCGCCACGAAGTCCGCCTGACCGGCGACGACGCGGTGCGCACGGCCTACCGGGTGTACTTCGGGATGGCGCTGCAGCGGCTGCCCACGCTCCCGGGTGAGAACCCCTTGACGAGCCCTTCACTCAGCCCGACACTGCCTTGACCCGTCAATGAACGGAGCCCCGGCCTGGGGTTCCCAGGGCCGGGGCTCCGTCCGTTCCCGAACTGACTGCCGCTCCCACCACGAAGCGGACATGTATGAGGTTAGCCTAACCTCACCTCTCCGACAAGAGGTCTCTCGCGGAGACCCGGATCTCACTCGTACGGGTGACGTCTGAGGCGAGTGGTAATCCGGCTCAGCGACGAATCACCCCAGCAGGTCGAGCTCGCGTGGACGTCCCCGCGGAAATCCGACGAGGAGCTTCGCGCGTGGGCCGAGTCGCTGGTCTCGGGGTTACTTGGCCACTGACCCCGAGCCGCACGAACCGACCCTCCAGGCACACGAACCGACCGACTGGGTACGCGAACCGACCCTCCAGGCACGCAAGCCGACCGGCTGAGTGCGCGAGCCGACCGGCTAGACCTTCGCCCGCTTCAGCACTCGCAGCCCGAACCCGCGCCGCACCGGCCACGACACGCCACCCCGCCGGATCAGCACGATCGCACAGACCACCGCGGCCAGCGCCGAGACCGCGCCGCCGATGTAGAAGGGAGACCGCCCGCCGAACGCCTGGGCCATCCAGCCGACCATCGGGCCGCCGATCGGGTTGCCGCCGATCAGGACCAGCACGTACAGGCCCATCACGCGGCCGCGCATCTCCGGGCTGACCGACGTCTGCACCAGGGAGTTCGCCGTGTTGAGGAACGTCATCGTGGCGAAGCCGAGCGGGATCAGGCCCAGGCCGAACGTCAGGTAGTTCGGCATGAACGCCGTGATCAGCTCGAAGACGCCCAGGAAGAAGGCCGACACCAGCATCAGCCGCACCCGCGGCCGGCCCTTCGTGCCGCGGCGGGCCGACATGATCGCGCCGGTGAACGTGCCGACCGCGACGAGCGTCGAGAGGAGGCCGTAACCGTCGGCGGCGGTGTGGAAGACGTTCGCCGCGACGATCGGCAGCGAGCTGAAGTACGTGATGCCGAACGTGCTGACGAACAGCACCAGCACCATGACCGTCATCAGGTCCGAGCGGCGCCGGACGTACCGCAGGCCCTCGGCGAGCTGGCCCTTCTCGCGCGGCACCGCCGCGACGCGGAACAGCTTGGCCGGGTTCATCAGGATCAGCCCGGTGATGACGGCGACCGTGCTGGCCGCGTTCGCGATGAACAGCCAGCCGGTGCCGATCCAGGTGATGGCGAACCCGGCGATCGCCGGGCCGACGATCCGGGCCATGTTGAAGATCGAGGAGTTCAGCGCGACGGCGTTCGCGATCTGGTCGCGCCCGACCATCTCGGCGACGAACGACTGCCGCGTCGGCACTTCGAGTGCCGCCGTGATGCCGAGCGTGAAGCACAGGACGTAGACCTGCCACAGCGCCACGAGCCCGGTCAGGTCGAGCACCCCGAGCACCACGGCCTGCGAACACGCCACCGCCTGGATCCAGGTCAGCAGGCGCCGCTTGTCGACGCGGTCGGCGAGGACGCCGGCCCACAGCGAGAGGAACAGCGTCGGCGCGAACTGCAGCGCGACGGCGACGCCGAGGGCGATCGGGTTGTTGCCGCTGAGGGTGAACACCAGCCAGTCCTGGGCGATGCGCTGCATCCAGGTGCCGATGTTCGAGATGACCTGGCCGGTGAAGAACAGCCGGTAGTTGCGGATCCGCAGGGAGGCGAACATGCTGCCGCGGCGCTGGGGCACGGCATCGGACGGCGGTGACGCGGACGGCAGCGGTGGTGCCGTTTCCCGGGTAGCAGTGGTTTCGATCGATCGTTCTGTTTCGCTACCCGTGGTGGTCACCGTGGTTAGTTCCCCGCCATCCTGTCGATGATTTCGGCGGCTTTCGAGAGCACTTCACGCTCTTCGTCGCCGAGCTCCGCCAATTGCCTGTCCAGCCACGCCTCCCGGACGGAGATGGCCCGCTGAACGTAGGCCAGCCCGCTCTCGGACAACTCGACGATGGCCTGCCGGCCGTCGGTCGGGTGCGGCCGCCGCTCGACGAACTTCATCTCCTCGAGCGCGGCGATCACCCTCGTCATCGAGGGCGGCTGGACGCCTTCCTTCGCGGCGAGCTGCCCGGGGGTCAGCGCACCGCACTTGTGCAAGGTGGACAGCGCGGCGACCTGCGTCAACGTCAGATCGTCCCCGACGCGCTGTGCCCGCAGCCGGCGGTTGAGCCGGACCACCGCGAGACGCAGACGGCTCGCCAAGGAGCGTTCGTGCGTGTCGCCGGACATATAGTTAGCATACCTTACGAAACTTCGTCCCTTCAGGTGATCTCCGTCAACCCGCAACCGGGGAGAGGTCCGCGCGTCCTTCCCGACGGAGGAACCTGGGGGTCCGATGAACAAGAAACCGGCCGTGGTCGGCATGGCGCTGCTGGCCGTGGTGGCCGGGTGTGGCAACAACGACGCTCCGGCGGCCGCACCGCCACCGTCGGCCGCGACCGGCGTCGCCGCGGAGGCCGTGGCGATCTACCCGCTCCCCGACGAGCCCGGCAAGACGCTCCACATCCCGGTGCCCTCGACCTGGTCGGTGACCCACGACAAGGAGCGCGCGAGCTACCGCAAGGGCGGCCTGCTCCTCGAGACCGACCGGGTGCCGATCACGCAGGAAGACGCACTGAGTGGTCTCCAGGCCGTGGCGAACGGTCAGGGTGCGGTCGCCGAGCACGCCCCGATCGCCGAACGCGACACCGCGGAATGGGACTTCACCTACGAGCGCGACGGCGTGCCCCGGCGGGTGACCGTGATCGGCCTCGGCGCCGGCGACGCGCTCGTGACGATCCGGTTCGAGGCCCCGGCCGCGGATTTCGAGCGCGACCGGAGCGTCCTCGACAACGCGCTGAAGATCAGCTGAAGGCCGCCTGGATCGGGCCGACCGCGAAGTACGCGACGAACGCCACCGCGATCACCCACATCAGCGGGTGTACCTGGCGGGCCTTGCCGGTGGCCGCGCGGATCACGACGTAGCTGACGAAGCCGGCGCCGATGCCGTTCGCGATCGAGTACGTGAACGGCATGACGACGATGGTCAGGAACGCGGGCAGCGCGATCGCGTAGTCGGTGAAGTCGATGTCGCGCACCTGCGCCATCAGCATCGCGCCGACCACGACCAGCGCCGGCGCGGCCGCTTCGACCGGCACCACCTGGTAGAGCGGCGTCAGGAACATCGCGGCGATGAACAGCACGCCGGTGACGACGTTCGCCAGGCCCGTCCGGGCGCCTTCGGCGATGCCGGCCGCCGACTCGACGAACACCGTGTTCGAGCTCGCCGACCCGAAACCGCCGGCCGCGCCCGCGAGGCCCTCGACGAACAGCGCCTTGCCGACGTTGGGCAGCTGGCCGTCCTTCGTGATCAGCCCGGCTTCCTTGCCCAGGCCGGTCATGGTGCCCATGGCGTCGAAGAAGTCGGCCAGCACCAGCGTGAACACGAGCAGGCAGACGGTGATGATCGGCAGCCGCGACCAGGCGCCGAACGAGACGTCGCCGACCAGCGAGAGGTTCGGCAGCCCGAGCACCTGGTCCGGCAGCGCCGGGTAGCCGAGGTTCCAGCCCTTCGGGTTCGTGCCCTTGGACGGCCCGGCCTTGACGATCGCCTCGACCACGATGGCCAGCACCGTCGAGGACAGCACGCCGATCAGGATCGCGCCCTTGACCTTGCGCACGACCAGGATGCCGGTGACGAGCAGCCCGACGACGAACACCGCGGTCGGCCAGCTCGCGATCGAGCCGTTGATACCCAGGCCGACCGGGACGGTGGTGTGCGCGGCGTCCGGCAGCCGGCGCACGAACCCGGCGTCCACCAGGCCGATCAGGCAGATGAACACGCCGATGCCGACGGCGATCGCGGATTTCAGCGACGCGGGCACGGCCTTGAACACCGCCGTGCGGAAGCCGGTGAGCACGAGCGCGACGATGATGACGCCCTCGATGACGACCAGGCCCATCGCCTCCGGCCAGGTCATCTGCGGGGCGATGGTGACCGCGACCAGGCTGTTGATGCCCAGGCCGGTGGCGATGGCGAACGGGTAGTTCGCGACCAGGCCCATCAGGATCGTCATGACCCCGGCGACCAGCGCGGTGACGGCGGCGACCTGCGGCACCGGCAGGATCCCGCCGAGCAGGTCCTTGTGCGCGGCCGCGTCGTCCGGGGCGAAACTGCCGATGATCAGCGGGTTCAGCACCACGATGTAGGCCATCGTCACGAAGGTGACCAGGCCGCCGCGCAGTTCACGCGGGACGGTCGACCCCCGCTCGGTGATCTTGAAGAACCGGTCCAGTGTGGACGTCCCGGTGCCGGCCACCTCCGGCGTCCCGGTGGGGGTCGTCTCCTGCTCCGCCATTCGCCCTGCCCATTCTCTCGCTGCTGCGGAGTACCCTGCACCTCGTGAGTGATCCGAGCAATCCACCGGAGGTTACGGGCTCGTTGCGGCACACGCCGGAGCTGCCCAAGAGGCTGACCGACCTGACGCCGGTGGTGATCGTAGGCACCACGATCTGGACCGTCGCGCTGGTGGTGCTCTTCTTCACGACTTCGGGGCTGTGGGTGCAGACGGCGCTGTCCGGGTTCGTGCTCGGGTTCATCGGGCTGGCGATCATCCTGTGGCAGCGCGCCGCCGCCCGCCGCGGCTCTCGTTCCGCGCAGCGTCTTTGAGTCTTATGCCAGCAAGGTCCGCGGCGACGGGTCGTCGAGCAGCGCCGTGATGAGGTGGCGGTCCGGCCAGCGCCCGGTCGCCCAGGCGAACGCGCGGGCCAGGCCCTCCGACGTGTCGGCCGCGTGCAGGCGGCCGTCGTGCCACCACTGGACGTCGTGCTCGGTGACCTGGATCGACACGGTCAGCGGGTCGTGCACCAGCACCCCGCCGTCGGGCAGCGGGATCCCGAGCTGGTCGGCGACGAGCTTGAGCGCGGGCAGCTCGGCCCACGGCGCGTACTCGCCCTCGGTGATGACCTCGGCCGGGGTGGTGCTCGCCAGCGGCAGATCGAGCAGGTCCGCCAGCCTGTCCGGTTCTTCGGGCGCGACGACGTACTGGTCCGGTTCGAGCGCCCCGGCGAACCACGGCACGTCCAGGACCACCGCGTCTTCCACGACGGAGCCGTCCGCGGCGCGGACGGCGTCCGGGGCGGCCGGCTGGAAACCGGACTCGACGACGGCGTCGTAGGCGCGCGTGATCAGGCCGGGTGAGATCGTGCGGTCCGCGTCGCCGAGCCTGCGCAGGACGTCGATCGCTTCATCCACTGTGGACAGCGCGAGATCCTTGCGCACACCGGCGGTCTTGAGGAGATCTTCGGTGAGCCCGACGTCGGGGACCTCGTCGTAGAGCCCGGCGAGGTCCGCGTCCGGTAGGCGCCATTCGTTCGGTGCCAGGCCGCCGAGCACGGCGTACTGCGCGATCCACCAGGCCGCGTGCCCGCCGGGCATACGCAGGGCGTGCCACGTTTCGGGTCGCGCCGCGAGCAGGCGCAGGGCCGCGGGCCAGGAGTCGTCGGCGACGAGGTCGAGGTCCCGGATCGCGACCAGCGTCGACGGCGGCTCGGTCCGCGCGTCCCACCAGGCTTCCTCGTCCGGGAGGTCGTGGTCGGGTTCGTGCGGCTCGTCGTCCTGCACCAGCGCGAACGAGTCGAGCACACCGGCGGCCTTCAGCGTCTCGGACGGCCAGTCCTCGGCGAAGTCCTCGTCGAGGACGTCGAGCGTGCCGTCCTCCTCGAAGACCTCCTCGTCGAAGATGTCGATGAGGGGCGAGTTCGGGAGCACGAGTTCGTCGGCGCGACGCCAGGTGTCGGTGGCAGGCAACGCGAGCGCGCCCGTCCACCGTGGAGCGTCGTCACCGCAGTCGGCGATGAGCCGGAGCACCGCACCGGCGAGGGTCGTCCCGTCCAAACCGGACCGCACGTCCTCGACACTGCGCTCGACGGCGTCACGCAACTGGTCGGCGTTGAGCAGCTCCCGTGCGTCGGCGTGCTTGGCGCCCAAGCGTTCCAGCAGCGGGTGCGACGCCGCGGGGTGCACGAGCCGCAGCCCCGGAATGTCCACATCGGACAGCAGTTCGAGCAGCTCGGCCGAGCCGTCGACCAGCAGACTCCCCCGCGCACCAGGCAGTGTACGACCGTCCGAAAGCGGCACGGGCAAGCCGTCAAGCCTGGACGCGGCGAGCGCGTGCGACTCGACGGCGACGTTCAGTGCCTTGTAGACGTCGTGCCACCAGCCGGGTTCCCTGCTGGTACCGGTGAGCGTCTCCAGCACCTCTTCGATGCTGATCACCTGCACAGCAACGGCTTTGAGCACGTTCGGGGCCTCGTCGAGCAGGCCGGGAAAGACGTCCGTCAGCAACGCGGGCAGGCCGAGCACGTCGACGTCGAGGACCCGCGCCTGACGACCGGAGACCTCGCGGCCGTCCTGAGTGGACAACCACGGTTCGTCCGACAGGACCGTCAACACGTCTTCACGCAGCTGCGCGTCCACTGTGGACTTCGGAAAGCCCGGTACGGGCACGAGCGCGAACCGGTGCTCCGGCGGCAGCAGCCGGACGAGATCGACGTACTCCCTGGCGGCCTTTTCCAGTGCCTGCTTCAGTTCTGGCCCGGGCAGCGCCCGGCGCCGCGACGGCTCGACCGGCACCGGCGCGAGCAGCCGAGCGGGCAACGACAGCCCGTCGTCGGTCGGGGTGGGTGCGCGGAGAACGTCTTCTTCAAGCGGAATCGGCGCGCCTTGTACATCAACCGGGACAGCCCACACGACGTCACCACGATGGGTCAGCCACCGGGTTTCCGTTGCGGGGCCCCGGATCTCGACCACGTCTTGGTCGGCGGTGCGTGTCCAAACGCGACCGTCCACATCGAACTCGGCGAGCCACGGCAGGGCGAGCAGAAGATCGCCGACGTCCTTGCTCAGCTCGTCGAGAAGACTTTGCCCGTCGACGTCGTCCCGCAGCGGCAGGCGAACTTCGGTGTCAAATCCTTCTGGGACGGCGGTTTCCGTCGGCCACGGCAGCCGCAGAACGGGAACGTCACCAACGATCCCGGCGGCTTCCCGGGTGCGATCGGCGGAGAAGACGACCCCGCCGGTGGTGCTCAGAACCTGAGGCTCGTCGGAAACGGTGCGCACAGCGGCAAACCCGACCCCGAACCGCCCGACGGTGTCCCCGGTCTTCCCCGACGCCCGCAACGATGCGAGGGACGCAACCCCACGCGCGTCGAGCGGAGCACCGGTGTTGGCGAACCGGAGCTGACCGTCCACAAGGGACGCCTTGACGCGCCCAGGTGTCCCCGCGGCCATAGCGGCGTCGGCGGCGTTCTGCGCAAGCTCGACGAAGAGCCGATCCCGGTAGGCCCCGACACGCAGGTCGCGCTCGACGTTGGTGTCCTCGGTGAGCCGGGTGGGCGAATCCTGCCAGGAGCGCAGGGTCGCGTCCCGGAGCCGCGCGGTGCCGAAGGGATCGCGCGGCTCAGGCACGGAGCCGGTCACCGTTCGCTGCGGTGATCGGTCTCGGTGTCCGCAGTCTCGCTCGAGTCGGCACTCGGGTCCTGGTTCGAATCAGTCACCACCACATAGGTCAGTTCGCCCTGAGTGGGCCCAGCCTCCGGCTCGGCAGCCTCGGTGACGACGGAGTCGGTCAGCACGGCTTCCGGCACCTCGACCTCGGCACCGGTCACAGCCGACCCGACAACCGTGTCGGTCGCCTCGGCCTCGGCCGAGACCGTCTCGGCGGTCACCACGGAAAGCTCGGCCGCACCGGCCTCGCCCACCGTGGTTTCCCGAGCCTCGGGCGTGGAGGCAGGCAACTCGGCAACATCGACCTGTTCGGCTTCGGAGCCAACCGGCTGCTCGTCGACCACATCGGTCCGGGTCGGCTCCGGCCCCTCGCTCGCAGCCTCCGGTTCGGCGGACTGCTGCTCGACAGCGGCGTTCGCGGCCTCGACCGCCTGCGGCTCAGCCGCGGAGGTCAGGTTTTCCGGCGAAACGGCTTCGGTCTGCTCGGTCCCGGAGGTCCCCTGCGACTCGGCACCCGCATCGGTCACCGCAGCCTGAACCGTCTCCGGCTCGGCCTCAGGCACAACCGACTGCGCCCCGGCAGCCGCCTCGACCTGGCTCGGCTCCGAAACCTCGGGCTCGGCTTCCGCCGCAACCGGCTCAGCCACAACCGAGTCGCCCTCGGACACCACCGATTCAGTCTCGGCGGTCGCCGGCTCAACCTCAGCCGGCTCAGCTTCCGTCGCCCGCGACTCAGCCACGATTGCTTCGCCCCCGGCTGCCACCGATCCGGACTCAGCCGCCACCGGGTCAACCTCGGCAGGCTCGGCTTCCGCCGCCGACGGCTCAGCCACGATTGCTTCCCCGGCCGCCACCGATCCAGACTCGACCGCCACCGGCTCAACGTCAGTCGGCTCAGCTTCCGCCGCCAGCGGCTCAGCCACGATTGCTTCGCCCCCGGCAGCCACCGATCCAGACTCAGCCGCCACCGGGCCAACCTCAGTCGGCTCGGCTTCCGCCGCCAACGGCTCAGCCACAATCGAGTCGTCCGCGGCTGCCACCGATTCAGTCTCGGCGGTCGCCGGGTCAACCTCGGCTTCCGGCGCCGACGTCGTTGCTGCCTCAGCAACCACCACCGGCTCGGCAACTGCTTCCGCGGCCTCCGGTTCGACCTCAGCAGCGGCCACCGGCTCCGCGGCCTCAGCCGCCTGCGGCTCGGCCACCTCAACCTGCTCCGGAGCCGTGACCTCAGCCGCTTCCGGCACCGCGGCCTGCGGCTCAACGACCGTCTCCGCTACCCCGGGCTCGACTACCTCGGGCTCGACCTCCGCCGGTGACAGGTCCGCCTCCGCCAAGCCCGTCTCGGACTCGGCTGCCGGGGACTCCACCGCTTCCGTGGCTTCCACCAGCGCGACCGCCTCGACCTCGGCCACCGTCGGGGGCGCCACCGTGCCGGAGACGTCGGAAGCGACGGGAGCGGAAACAGCAGGCGCGGGAGAAGCAACCGGCTCGACCTCAGCCGGGTCGAAGTCCAGCAGGGAGTCGTCGTAGACCAGCTCGGCCACCGGGATCGAGGAGGTCACCTCGACCTCCACCTCGGAGTGCGCGCCACAGCCGTACTCGACGTCGACCACGTGGCCGTCCGCTGGGGCGATGTCGTTCGTGCACGCTCCGAAGCCGCCGCGCAGGGAACCGGCCAGCGGGACGAAGAAACCGCACGTTCCGCACACCCCCGGCGCCGAACGGGCCATGTCCGACCGGGGGCCGAACTCGCCGCCGTGCCAGCGGGTGGCCGCGTCTTCGCGGCCGTAGCGGGACAGGACGTGGATGCGGCCCAAGCCCGTCTCGCGCGCCACCTCTTCCACCGCCGGGTCGTCCGACTGGAGGTACGCCGGGGCGAGGCGGGGGTCGCTGGCGTCCGTCGGGAAGATGTCGCCGACGCCCAGGTCACCCGCACGGACGCGGCGCTCCCACGGGACCCACGCCGGCGCGATCCGCGCTTCCGGGCCGGGCACCAGGACGACTTCGCTCACCGTCACCGGCTCGTCATCGCCCGCCAGGGCGACCGTCACCGACCAGCGCCAGCCGCGATAACCGGGTACCTGGGCTTCGAACAGGTGACTCGCCGAGACCGCGTCCTCCCGGCCGGCGCCGACGTGGGCACCGATCTGCTCCTCGGGCGCTTCCTCCAGCACCGCGGCACGCGCGAAACCCACCGCATCGGCGAGTTTGCGCTGCACGGAGCCGTCGTCCAGGGTCAGCAGCAGAGTCATGCGGCCAATTGTGCCGCACGCACCCGCGGCGCCCGTGCCAGGCTGTTCAACGTGCGCACGCCGATCCTCACCACGCTGCTGCTGGCCGCCGCGCTCGGCGGCTGCGCCGGCACCCCCGCCACGCCGCCCGGCCCGGAACAACTCACGGTCCAGGTGGTCGCGACGCTGCCGCACAACCCCGCCGCGTTCACCGAAGGCCTCGAGTTCGCGGGCGGCACGCTCTACGAAAGCACCGGCCTGTCCGGGCAGTCGCAGCTGACCGCGGGGCCGCCCGGCGGACCGCCCGCGACGACGGCCACGCTGCCGGCGCCGCTGTTCGGCGAGGGCGTCACCGTCCTCGGCCCGACACTCTGGCAGCTCACCTGGCAGGACGGCTTCGCGATCGAACGCGACACGAAGACCCTCGCCGAGCTGCGGCGGGTGCCGTTCCAGGGTGAGGGCTGGGGCCTGTGCCACCAGGACAGCGGACGGCTGGTGATGAGCAACGGCTCGGCGTCGCTGACCTTCCGCGACCCGAAGACCTTCGCCGTCACCGGCAGCGTCGACGTCGGCCGCGATCAGCTCAACGAGCTGGAGTGCGTCGGCGGCGACGTCTACGCAAACGTTTGGCACACCGACACGATCCTGCGGATCGACGCCGCCACCGGGCACGTCACCGGGACGATCGACGCAGGTCAGCTGCGCGCCCAGGCGAAAGCGACCGATCCGGAGGCCGTGCTCAATGGCATCGCCGCCGTGCCGGGAACCGGCGAATTCCTCCTCACCGGCAAGCAGTGGCGGGTCACGTTCCGGGTGAGGTTCGTCCCGCAACACCCCTAAAGCACGGAAGAGCAGGCGGGGCGGCCCCCGGGTAAGGCAGGATTGGTCACGTGGCACTCTTCGGCTCCCGCTCCGACTCCGACGGCACTCGTGGCCGGCCGGGTCAGCAGCGCGGCCGGAAGAGCAAACGGCGCTGGACGCCGGAGCCCGGCGCGGCGCAGGCCCGGTCCTGGCAGGAAGCGGCGCCCACCCGGGCCGACCGCCCGGCCCCGACCCGGGTCGAACGCCCCGTCCCGCCGCCACCGCCGCGGCAGGAACAGCCCCGGCACGAACCGCCCAGGCACGAATCACAGCGACACGAACCACAGCGGCGCGAGCCGCCGCGCGCCGGGTTCGTCCCCGACGCGAACGAGGCCCCGACCGCCGCCGCGCCGACCCGGCACCAGCCACCGCCGCCGCCGCGCGGCGCCCGGCCGTACCCGCCGGCCCACGACCCGAACCGCACCGAGCAGGTCCGGCGCGATCCCAGTAGCTTCTACCAGGGGGAACGGCGTCCAGGCAGCGGTGAGTACGAGCACTACGACACCGGTGGCTACGCGGGCGAGCCGCGTCCGCCGGAGCCCGAACCACTGCCGCCGCGTGAGGAACCGCGGACCCCGGGTGGCACGCCGAAGCTGCCGAAGAAGATCACCGTCACGCGCGTGGCGGCGATGCGCAGCCGGCAGCTGACCGGCCAGGCCGTCGGCGCCTTCCAGCGCGCCACGAAGGCCGACGGCGCCGAGAAGTCCGGCCTCACCTCGCTGACCTACGCCGTGATGCTGAACTACGCCAGCGACGCGGCGATGGCGATCGCGCTGGCCAACACCCTGTTCTTCGCCGCGACCAGCGGCGAGAGCAAGGGCAAGGTGGCGCTCTACCTGCTCATCACGATCGCGCCGTTCGCGCTGGTCGCGCCGGTCATCGGGCCGGCGCTCGACAAGGTGCAGCGTGGCCGCCGGCTGGCGATGTGCGCGTCGTCGATCGGCCAGGGCCTGATGGCCGTGGTGATGGCGCTGCACTTCGACGACTGGCTGCTCTACCCGGCCGCGCTCGGGATGATGGTGCTCTCGAAGTCGTTCACCGTGCTCAAGGCCGCGGTGACGCCCCGGGTGCTGCCGTCGGAGATCACGCTGTCCAAGACGAACGCCCGGCTGACGACGTTCGGCCTGGTCGCCGCGGGTGTGTTCGGCGCGGTGGCCAGCGGCATCAACGCGATCTCCGGCGCCGCGGGCGCACTCTGGTTCACCGCGCTGATCTGCGTCGCCGCGGCGGTGCAGTCGATGCGGATCCCGGCCTGGGTCGAAGCGACCGAGGGCGAGGTCCCGACGTCGCTTTCGGCGCACCCGACCGAGAAGAAACGACGGCAGCCGCTGGGGCGCCACATCGTCGTCGCGCTGTGGGGCAACGGCTCGGTGCGCGTGCTCACCGGCTTCCTGATGATGTTCGCCGCGTTCGCGGTGAAGGCCCAGACCGAGGGCACCGGGCACAGCCCGTTCATGCAGCTCCTGCTGCTGGGGATCATCGGCGCCGCGGCCGGGGCCGGCGGGTTCCTCGGCAACGCGCTGGGCTCGCGGCTGAGCTTCGGCAGCCCGGACCAGGTGATCGTCAGCTGCGTGGCGGGCTGCGTGCTCGCCGCGCTGGTGGCGACGCTGCTGCCCGGCCTGGCGACGGCGGCGATCGTCGGCCTGATCGGCGCGACGGCCAGCGCGCTGGCGAAGATCAGCCTCGACGCCGTGATCCAGGAGGACCTGCCCGAGGAGTCGCGCGCGTCGGCGTTCGGCCGCTCGGAGACCGTGCTGCAGCTGGCCTGGTGCTTCGGCGGCGCGGTCGGGCTGCTGCTGCCGCCGACCTACTGGATCGGCTTCATGGTGATCACGATCCTGCTGGCGGTCGGGATGACCCAGACGTACCTGGTGCGCCGCGGCGGCTCGCTCGTGCCGGGCCTCGGCGGCGATCGCCCGCTGCGCCCCGAGCCGACCGGCAGCTTCCCGGCGCAGGGCCTGCCCGGGGACCCGAGGCCCCGCCGGTAGGCTCCGGCGCATGCGACGTTCCCGGGTGGTGGCCCTCCTTGCGGCCGGTGGGTTCGCGGTGCTGACCGGCTGTTCGGCACCCGGCCCGGCCGAGGTCACCTTCTACGCCGACGGCCACACGATCAACACCACGCCGGTGCTCACCTGCGACTACTCGCAGCAGCTCGCGCAGCCGTGCAGCGCGAAGGGCGCGGCGCAGACGCTGAAGGTCCGGCCGGGCAAGCCGGTGCAGATCTCGGTGCCCGGCGAGGTCGCCGGGGCACCGTGGCAGATCGTCTACGAGTACGTCACGCCGCAGGGCGAGTTCAAGCAGAGCGACCCGATCCCGTTCACCTCGCTGGATCGCTACGCGTACACGGTCACGCCGCCGACGCCCGCCGACCGCATCTCGGCGGTCGACGTGCAGCGGTACACGGCCGTGCTGAACGCGGGCACCGGCGAGTCCGGCCTGCTGCCCAGCGACGTCTGGGGCCTGCGGCTGGACCAGCCGCAGGCCTGACGGCGGTTTAGGGATCGAGGTCCCGGGCGACGGCGCGCATGATCTCGCCGATCTGCTTGGTGTTCTTCTTGTCCGGGTAGCGGTTGCGCCGCAGGTCCGGCTGCACCTTCAGCTCGATCAGCTTGATCATGTCCTCGATCAGGCCGTGCAGCTCCTCGGCCGGGCGACGGCGGGCCTCGGCGACGGACGGCGGCGGGTCGAGCAGCCGGACGGAGAGCGCCTGCGGCCCGCGGCGGCCGTCGGCGACGCCGAACTCGAGCCGCTGCCCGGCCTTGAGCCCCTCGACGCCCTGCGGCAGCGCGGCCTTGCGGATGTAGACGTCGGCGCCACCGTCGTCCTGCGTGACGAAACCGAACCCCTTCTCCACGTCGTACCACTTGACCTTGCCGGTCGGCACTTCCCTCACCAGTCCTTCTGCTGTCCCGCTCACGACGAACGCGCCCGGTGGGCGTACCCAGGGCGCGCTCCTGGAAGGGTATCTCGCCACATGCCCTGGGGAGAAGTCGATACCTGCGGATACCCTCTGGTTCATGACGACCGCGACAAAGGAGGCCGCCGTGGCCGCCCCCGGTAAACCGTTCCTCATGCGGATCGGCATCGGCCTCTTCGGCCTCGGCATGCTCGCCGTCCTGACGGTGTTCATCATGTTCGCCGCCGGTCTGGAGAACCTGCCGATCTGGCTCTCGGCCGGCGCCGGGATCATCACGCCGCTGGGCCTGCTCCTCGGCCTGATCGCGCTGGTCAAGGAAGCCCGGGCCAAGAGCTAGGGCACGGTCGCGAAAGTCCGTTCGAACCAGTCCGGGAACTCCGTCAGGGACTCGAACACCACGTCCGCGCCCTCGCTGAGCAGCAGGGCGCGGTCGCACGGACCCGTCGTGACGCCCACCGCGACCGCCCGGGCGGCGAGCGCGCCGCGGACGTCGCCGGCGTGATCTCCGACATACACCCGCGCGTCGTGCGCCAGCAGCGCCTCGGCCTTCCGCGTCGACCACAGCTCGCCGACGACCTCGTCGACGTCCAGGCCGAGCGCGTCCACGTGCAGCTGCGCGTTGGGCCCGTACTTGCCGGTGACGACGAGCGTGCGCCCGCCCGCGGCCCGGACCGCGCGGAGCGACTCGACCGCGCCCGGCAGCGCGACCGTGCTCGGCACGACCATGTCCGGGTACAGCGCGCGGAACCGGTCGACGAGGCCGGGGATGCGTTCCTCGGGCGCTTCGAAGCCGCGCAGGATGTCGTCGAGCGGCGGGCCGAGGTTGGCGGCGAACGCGTCGCCGTCCAGCGGCAGGCCGGATTCGGCGCCGAGTGCGTTCATCGCCGCGGCCATGCCCGGCCGCGCGTCGATCAGTGTCATGTCGAGGTCGAAGCCCACCGTGATGCCCACACCAGCACCGTAGCTGCCACCACCGACACATTTACACAGCAACCGATCATGTACAGCGTCTTGACAGCGGAGTGATCTGTGTCAAGGTGAGAGTGTGACCAGCTTCACTGACCGGACCAGGGCGTCCCTCCGGGAAGCGCTGCTCGACGCCGCCGGGGACCTGCTGCCGGACCGGGGTTACGCGGCGCTGCGGATGGCCGACGTCGCGGCGAAGGCCGGGGTCAGCAGGCAGACCGTCTACAACGAGTTCGGCAACAAGGCGGCGCTGGCCCAGGCGGTGGCGCTGCGCACCGCGGCGGAGTTCCTCGACGGGATCCGCCAGCGGTTCGAGACGGCGGGCGGCCTGCTGGCCGGCATCCACTGCGCCGTCGTCTACACGATCGAGCACGCCCGGGAGAACCGACTGGTCGCGGCGGCGCTCGGCACCGAAGCGGGCGAGGACCTGCTGCCGCTGCTGACGACCAAGGGTGAGCCGATCCTGAGCGCGGCCGCCGAACTGGCCGCTGAGCAGTACCGCGAGCTGGAACCGGGACTCACCGCCGAATCGGCCGCCCTGCTCGCGGAAACCGTCGTGCGGCTCTCGCTGTCGCACCTGGTGCTCCCCACGCACTCCGCGGCGGAGGCGGCCGACTCCGTCACCGCCGTGCTGGCCCCCGCGATCCGCCATTTCGTGCACAATTCGTCCACAGATTCGTCCACAATGGAGTGACACGATGACCGACACGCTCGCCGAACTGCGGACCGGCTTCTCCTCGCTGCGCAAGGGCGGCCTGAACTGGGACTCGTTCCCGCTGCGGCTGTTCACCAAGGGCAACAAGAAGTTCTGGAACCCGGCGGACATCGACTTCAGCCGGGAACGCGAAGGATGGGACACCCTCAACCCCGAGCAGCAGCGAAGCACGACGTACCTGGTCGCCCAGTTCATCGCCGGCGAAGAAGCCGTCACCGAGGACATCCAGCCGTTCATGCGGGCGATGTCGGCGACCGGCCGGTTCGGCGACGAGATGTACCTGACGCAGTTCTGCTTCGAGGAAGCCAAGCACACGGAAGTGTTCCGGCGCTGGATGGACGCCGTCGGGCTGACCGGGGACCTGCACCCGTACGTCGCGGAGAACCCCCACTACCGCAAGCTGTTCTACGAAGAGCTGCCGCAGTCGCTGCGGGCGCTGGAGGACGATCCCAGTCCGCTCAACCAGATCCGGGCGAGCGTGACGTACAACCACGTCATCGAAGGCAGCCTCGCGCTGACCGGCTACTACTCGTGGCAGCTGATCTGCACCCAGCAGAACATCCTGCCGGGCATGCAGGAACTGGTCCGCCGCATCGGCGACGACGAGCGCCGCCACATGGCGTGGGGCACGTTCACCTGCCGCCGCCACGTCGCCGCGGACGACTCGCTGTGGGACGCCGTGCAGCAGCGGATGGGCGAGCTGCTTCCCCACGCGCTCAACATGATCCAGTGGGTGCAGGACCAGTTCGAGGAAGTGCCGTTCGACAACGACCCGGAGGAGATCCTCCAGTACGCGGCCGACCGCGCGCAGCGGCGCCTGGGCGCGATCGAGTCGGCGCGCGGCATGCCGGTGGCGCAGATCGACCTGGACTACTCGCCGGAGCAGCTGGAGGACACGTTCGGCGAAGAGGACGAGAAGGCGATCGCAGCGGCGGCGGCCGCCGTTTCCTGACGCGCTTGCCGTGAAGGGCACCTTCAGGGCTTATTTGTCCCTGAAGGTGCCCTTCACGGCTTTCAGCTCACCACTCCCAGCTAAGGATGATCATTGCTCCGCCCTCCCTTCGCGAGATTCGCGAAGGGCCAACGCCCGAGCGTCTTGCCCGGTTTAGGCGTGGGTCAGCTCGCCGGCCAGTAGACGGCGTGCCAGGCGTCGGCCGTGTCGGACATGCCGATGATCGTCCCGTTCCGCCCGATCCCGGTGGCCCGGCTGGCGTCGCCGCCCGGCAGGATGCCGAGGCTCGTCTCCGTGCCGTCGGCGCCCCAGCGTGCGGCCACCGAATCGACGTAGCCGACGGCGGTGCCGGCCGCGTTGACGGCCACGGCTTGCGAGCGCCGGTCGGCTTCCAGCACCGTGGCCGTGCCGTGCACCCAGCGCACGGCGCGGTCCTGGGCGAACTCGACGTCTCCGGCTCCCACGACCACCCCGGCGGAGTTGATCGCGCGCGGCTGCGCGTAGGACGGCGGCGCCGGCCAGCCGAGCGGGGTCATGCGCCCGTCACGGCCCCAGACCACCGGCCTGGCCTGCCCGGTTTCGGTGACGGTCCCGGTGATCACCCCGGCGTCGCTGATCGCGGACACCGACGCTTCGGCGTACCCGGGCGAGAGATCGGTGACGACGCCCGCGGCGTTCCAGCGCACCGCGTGCGGGTGGTCCGCCGCGTCGTAGGCGATGCCGCTGATCAGCGAGCCGTCCGCGGTGATCCCGGTCGCGTCGGTCTCGCCGCCGCCCGGCAGGGGTGCGAGGGCGACGCTCCGGCCGTTCCGGTCCCAGCGCAGGGAAACCTGGCCACCGTGACCGTCGGAGCCACCGCCGATGATCACCCCGGTTTCGCTGATGTCGGCAGCGCCCGCGTCACCGGGCGAGGGCAGCGCGGTGATCGAACCGTCCGGGGCCCAGCGGACCGCGCGCACCCCGTCCACCCCGTCCCAGGCCCAGCCCACGGCGACCCCGGCATCGTTCACCGCGCGCGGTTCACCCTGCTCGCCGCCGAGCGTCGGCAGGGCGGTGATCCGGCCCTGCTCGTCCCACTTCACGGGGTGGTAGATCAGTCGCCCGTCCCGCGGCATAGAGACGCCGACCATCACCCCCGCGGTGTTGATCGCGGCGACGTCGCTGAACTGGTCTCCTGGCAGGGTGCCCAGGTCGACGGGCCCGGCCGGGGCGGCGTTCGCGACCGCGGGCAGCCCGAGCGACACCGCGGCGAGCAGCGCCCCCACAGCGAGGTTTTTCAGGTAGGACGGCATGGTTCCCCCTCCGCGCCGGAGCCCCGTCACCCCACTCGTCCGGGAGTGATCCCCCTCCGGCGCGCCGGGAACACGCCTGCCTCGTCCGGCCGGTTTAGGCGTGCTTCGCCGAGGCCGCGGCTTCCAGGCCGAGCAACGTGATCGACTTCTCGCGCATCTCGACCTTGCGGACCTTGCCCGTCACCGTCATCGGGAACTCCTCGACGACGTGCACGTACCGCGGGATCTTGTAGCGCGCGAGCTTGCCTTCGCAGAACTCACGCACCTTCTCCGCCGTCAGCGGCGAAGCGCCTTCGCGCATCTGGACCCACGCCATCAGCTCTTCGCCGTACTTCTCGTCCGGGACGCCGACGACCTGCGCGTCGAGGATGTCCGGGTGCGTGTAGAGGAACTCCTCGATCTCGCGCGGGTACAGGTTTTCGCCGCCGCGGATGACCATGTCCTTGATGCGGCCGGTGATGTTGACGTACCCGTCGTCGTCCATGACCGCCAGGTCGCCGGTGTGCATCCAGCGGGCCGCGTCGATCGCCTCGGCCGTCTTGTCCGGCTGCTCCCAGTACCCGAGCATCACCGAATACCCGCGCGTGCACAGCTCACCCGGCACGCCGCGGGGCACGGTCAGCCCGGTCTCCGGGTCGACGACCTTGCTCTCCAGGTGCGGCCCGACCCGCCCGACCGTCGACACGCGACGCTCGATCGAGTCGTCCGCGCGCGTTTGCGTCGACACCGGGGACGTCTCGGTCATGCCGTAGCAGATCGACACCTCCGCCATCCCCATCCGGTCGATGACCTGCTTCATCACCTCGACCGGGCACGGCGAGCCGGCCATGATCCCGGTGCGCAGTGAAGAAAGGTCGAAGCTCGCGAAGTCCGGGTGGTTCAGCTCGGCGATGAACATCGTCGGCACCCCGTAGAGCGACGTGCACTGCTCGGCCGCCACCGCTTCCAGGGTCGCCTTCGGGTCGAACGCCGGGGCCGGGATGACCATGCAGGCGCCGTGGCTGGTGCACGCCAGGTTGCCCATCACCATGCCGAAGCAGTGGTAGAACGGCACCGGGATGCAGACTTTGTCGGCTTCGGTGTAGTTGCACAGTTCGCCGACGAAGTAGCCGTTGTTCAGGATGTTGTGGTGGCTGAGGGTGGCGCCCTTGGGGAAGCCGGTGGTGCCCGAGGTGTACTGGATGTTGATCGGGTCGTCCGCCGAGAGCGCGGCCTGCTTTTCGACGAGCGAGGCCGGGTCGCCCTGCCAGCCGGCGTCCATCAGCGCCTGCCAGCTCTCGCCGCCGAGCAGCACGACGTGCTCCAGCCGCGCGCACTTCTCCCGCACCTCGTCGACCATCGCGGGGTAGTCGGACGTCTTGAACTTGTCCGACGCGACCAGCAGCTTGACCCCGGCCTGGTTGAGCACGTACTCCAGCTCGTGCGAGCGGTACGCGGGGTTGATGTTGACCAGGATCGCGCCGATCTTGGCCGTCGCGTACTGCAGGAACGTCCACTCGGCCCGGTTCGGCGACCAGATGCCCACCCGGTCGCCCTTGCCGATGCCCTGCGCGAGCAGCCCCAGCGCCAGCGCGTTCACCTCGGCGGCCAGCTCGCGGTAGGTCCACCGGCGGCCGGCGTACCGGTCGACCAGCGCGTCACGGTCGCCGTGCGCCGCCACCGTCCGATCGAAGTTGTCGCCGATGGTGTCCCCGAGCAGCGGGGCATCCGAGATCCCCGAGCCGTAACTCGGCAGGGCGGGCGCGTCAGGCATGGTGCCTCCTGAAGTCTGCGATGACTGCGACCGCAGTCTAGGAAACCCCAGCTCAGTGCGCCAACGTCGGCGCCTCCTACGCTCGAGGACATGAGCCCGACCCTCAGCGGCGTTCACCACCTGAAGTTCCCGGCCGCCGACCTGGCCGTGACACTCGACTGGTTTCGCACCGCACTGGGCGCGCAGCGGCTGCCGGACTTCGACCACCGCGACCACGACGGCGTCCTGTTCGGGGTGATCGTGCGGTTGCCGGGGCTCGACGTCCCCGTCGAACTCCGCCAGTGGCCCGAGGCGGCCGCGGCGACCACGGGGTACGACCCGGTCACCTTCGCCGTGGCCGACCGCGGCGCGCTCGACGACTGGGTGCGGCACTTCGACGCCGCCGGCGTGGCGCACTCGCCCGTCCTGGCCGGGTTCGCCGGCCACCTCGTCGACCTGCGCACCCCGGACGGCCTGGCGATCCGGCTGTACACGCGGCTGCCGGACGACCCCGCGTCGATCGACATGGACCCGGCGCACACCGACCTCGGCAGCACGTGGCTCGGCAAGTGAGTCCACAGTAGACGGATTCGGCGAATGATCCGCTCCGGGCCCGGGCCGCTGGTAGCATCCGGACCCGAATCGAGGGGGCGATCGATGGCCGGCCAGGGGTTTCGCGACGAGCTGACCCAGTTGCTGCAAGCTCGGTACCCGCTGCTGGTCGTCGAAACGCACGAAGAGCAGCGGGTCGTGCGGGAGATCCGCGCGGTCGCGGAGGACGGTGCCCGGCTGCGCACCCCGCGCCGCGTTTACGTCTGGTCGTCGACCACCGGGCTGGCCCCGGCGGGCGGTCCGCCGATCGCCGACACCCGCAGCGCGTCGGCCGCGCTCGAGCGGGTCCACGGCTGGAGCGAGCCCGCCGTCTTCGTCTTCGCCGACCTGCACCCGTCGCTGGTTTCCGAGGGCGGGCACCGGCCCGACCCGGAGGTCGTGCGGCGGCTGCGTGAGCTCGCGGCCGCGTTCAAGACCCGCCCGGTGCCGCTGAGCCTGATCCTGGTGTCGCCGTCGCTGCCCGTGCCGCCGGAGCTGGAGCACGACGCCACCGTCGTCGAGTTCCCGCTGCCCGACCGGCAGCAGATCGGCGAGCTGCTGGACGGCATGGTCGCCGCGCACCGCCAGCACGTCCGGATCAGCATCGACCGCGACGACCGGGACATGATCGTCGCCGCCGCGCGCGGGCTGACGTTGCCGGAGGCCGAAAACGCCTTCGCCAGGGCGCTGGTCGAGGGCGGCGGCCTCGACCCCAGCGACCTGGAGCTGATCCTCGCCGAGAAACGCCAGGCCGTGCGCCGGTCCGGGATGCTCGACATCGTCCCGGCCGAGACCGGGTTCGACGCCGTCGGCGGCCTCGACCGGCTCAAGCGCTGGCTCACCAAGCGCACCGGCACCTGGACGCCCGCCGCTGCGGCGTACAACCTGGCCGCGCCGAAGGGCCTGCTGCTGTCCGGTGTCCCCGGCTGCGGCAAGAGCCTCTCCGCGGTGTGCGTCGCGAACATGTGGCGGCTGCCGCTGCTGCGCCTGGACCTCGGCCGCGTCTTCGCCGGGCTGGTCGGCTCCAGCGAGAAGAACATGCGCACGGTCATCCGCACCGCCGAAGGCATCGCGCCCTGCGTGCTGTGGGTCGACGAGATCGAGAAGGGCCTCGCCGGCGCGGGCGGCGGTGGTGACGGCGGCACCGCGCGGCGTGTGTTCGGCACGTTCCTGTCCTGGATGCAGGAGAAAACGGCGCCGGTGTTCGTGATGGCGACGGCGAACCAGGTCGACTCGCTGCCGCCCGAATTCCTCCGCAAGGGCCGGTTCGACGAGATCTTCTTCGTCGACCTTCCGTCGACGCCGGAGCGCGCCGCGATCTGGCGGATCCACCTGAACAAGCGCGTCACGGACGACTTCGTGCGCAGCGAGCTGAAGGTGGACGACGCGCTGTACGCCGAGCTCGCCGACGTCAGCGCGGGGTACAGCGGCGCGGAGATCGAGCAGGCCGTGCTGTCCGGGCTCGTCGACGCGTTCGCCGAGAAGCGCCCGCTGCGCCGGGACGACCTGGTGCGGGCGGTGAAGTCGACGGTGCCGCTGTCGGTCACCCAGGCCGACGAGATCCTGGCCATCCGGCAGTGGGCGGAGACCCGCGCGGTGGCCGCCACGGACAACGACACGGTCGCCGCGGCCGTCTCGCCCGAGCCGCTGCCACGACCGGAGCCATCGAGGGGAAGGGCGATCGACGTATGACGCACCGGGTGACCGTGACCATCGCCAAGGACGGCTCGATCAGCGCGGAGACGCACGGCGTGACCGGCTCGAAGTGCCTCGACTACATCCCCCTGCTGGAGGACCTGCTCGGCGCGGAGACGGAGACGTCGGAGTTCACCGAGGACTACCGGCGCACGTCCGCCCAGGCGGAGAACACGGCTTCGCAGCAGCAGACGTTATGGAACTCCTGAACCTGCACCGGATCGTCGACGTCACCGCCGCCGAAGGGCCCGGCCTGCGGTGCGCGGTGTGGACACAGGGCTGCTCGGTGCGGTGCCCGGGCTGCTTCAACCCGCAGACGTGGACGACCCGCGGCGGCACGCTTTTGCCTTGGCAGGAGCTGGTTTCGCGCGTCCTGGCGATCGAGGGCATCGAAGGCATCACGCTGCTCGGTGGCGAGCCGTTCGACCAGCCGGAACCCTTGGGCGCGTTCGCTTCCGCGGTCCGCTCGGCCGGGCTGTCCGTGATGACGTTCACCGGGCGCGTCCTGGAGGAGCTGCCACCGTCGGAGCTGCTCGATGCGACGGACCTGCTGGTGGACGGGCCTTATCTGGCTTCGCGCCCCGAGACGTCGCGGCCGTGGATCGGCTCGGTCAACCAGCGGTTCCACTTCCTGACCGACCGGTACGACGAGTCGATCTTCACCACCCCGAACCGCCTGGAACTGACGATCGCCCCGGACGGCGCGATCGAGCTGAACGGGTTCGCCACCACCGAAGTACTGGAAGCGCTGCTCGAAGGGGATCACCGATGAGCGTCACGCTCAAGCTGCGCAGCGAAGCGCTGGCCCAGCTCAACGCCGCCACCATCGCCGCGCACACGCAGGCGCAGCCCGGGGTGGTCATCGTGCGGACCCGGATGCGGCACCGCGACCTGCTGGCCCGCGCGCTGTCCGGGCTGCGCGCCCAGGTCAGCGACGACGGAACCACCGTCGTCGGCGCGTGGGAGGGGCGGCGGATCGCGTTCGGCTACGGCCCGGACGGCGTCCAGGTGGCGCACGTCGACGGCCCCGGCCTGACCCCCGCCGAGGCCGAGCGGCTCGTGCTGTCCGTCGACGAGGCGTACGGCGCCGAGGTGCAGCGCGCGGTGCTCACGCGGCTGAAGGAGCGCGCGGCCCGGTCCGGCATGCGCGTCGAGTCCGAGCGGACCAACGCCGACCAGTCGATCAGCGTCACCCTGGCCGCCACGTCGTGACCGAGGTCAGGGTCGGGCTGATCGAGTTCGGCAAGGCGCTCAACGCCAGCGTCACCCTGCCCGGCCTCGGCGAGCTGCCGGGCGGCCAGGTGAGCGCGGGCCGGGCGGTCCGCGGCGCCCGCGCGCGGCTGAAGCGGGCCGACCGGATCCTCGCGGACAACCTGCGCCTCGGGATCATGGTGCGGAAGAAGTTCTTCTCCAGCGACGTCGAGCCGGTGACCGACGCCGGGTTCCTGAAGGACGTCTTCGTCGCCGTCGGGCGTACGGACCTCGGGCCCGGCGACGCCCTGGAGCTGTACACCGACGACACGATCGGGCCGGACACCAGCCGTCCGCTCGGTACCGCCGCGGTGCTCGCCCCGGCGTACGACCAGCTGACCGGCTTCCACGTGCAGGTGCGCGCGGACCGTGGCGTGCTGCGCTCCGGGGCGTTGACCGGACTGTTCCGGGGTGGACGTCCCGTCGGCCAGCCGATGCGGGTGCTGGGCCTGTTCGGCCCGGCCGGCCCGCTCCCGGAGCTGCCGGCCGGGCAGCTGGGCACGGTGCTGCTCGGCTTCCAGTGCGACGTCCCCCCGATGGCGGGTGACGCGCTGACGGCGTACGAGGAGCCGTCTTCGGACTACCTCGAACGCCGGGAGGGCACGGCGCACGTCCACGGCGTCACCGACCTGGGCAACGGCTCGGTCGTGGCCGCCGTCGAGGTCCCGGACGCGCGGACGAACAACCTGCTGACGGTCGGCACGAGGGCCCGGCTGCTGCGCCCGGTGGGCACGACGTTCAACGAGCGCAGCACAGTCGTCGCCACCGACCTGCGGATCCTGTCGGTGGCCCGGGGCGGCGTCGCGATGCGCACGGCGGCCGGGACGGGCGTGTTCACCCTCGGCTTGGCGACGCGCGACGTGCGGCAGAACGACATCGTCGAGACGTACATCCCGGCCGACGCGCCGGTTCAGGCTTTGGCGCCCCCGCCTGCTGCTGTTTCCGCTCCGCTGCCTGTTCCCGTAGTCGACGTCAACGCGGCCGCGGGCCCGGAGCTGGCCCACCTGCCGGGCATGACTCCCGAGCGGGTGAACGAGGCGCTGGAGCTACGCCGGCGTCAGGGCGGCTTCCCGGACGTGGAGGCGTTCGGCGTCGCGGTGGGCCTGCAGCCACACGAGATAGTCCGGCTGCGAGAGCGCGCGACGGCGGGCCAGGTGCCCGTCATCGCTCAGCGCGAGACGGGCGTGCGGCAGCTGGACATCTGAGCGCCGGGTGCCGGTTCCGCTACGCTCGGCACTGTGCCGGAGGAATTCGCCCTGGGGCTGAACGAGGTCGACGTCGCGGTCCGGCGAACCGGTCTCCCGGCGAGCTGGCACCCGTTCGAGATCCGCAGCGCCGGCCACACCCTGGAGGACCACGACCGCCTGGCGGCCGCTTCCTGGGAGGCTCTGCGCGCGCGAGGCCTGGCGGGCCCGGACAAGCTGGACATCGAGGTCGAGCAGACCCTGAGGTCCTGGACCCAGCCGGAGGTCCTGATCATCGTCCGGGCGGCAGAGCTGGCGGACGGACGGCAGGTGCTTTACCGAGCGACCATCGGCCACGGCCTGGGCGTCTACTCGGAGCTGGTCCCGGACGGCATCAACTTCGTCCAGATCCGCCCGGACCACCTGGTCGACTCCCTGATCGGGATCCTCCCCGGCTACGGCCCGGTCCCCCTCCCCCCGGTGACGATCACCCAGCGCGCGGGCCAGGCGCCGAGCACACGAGACCGGGACGCGCTGGCGCCGTACGCATCCTGGCCCCCGCACCGCCACGGCACCTTCGAGCTGTCCACCCGCCACGGCCAAGGCCCCCTCCGCCCCGCGGGAACGGTGACCTTCCTCGACTCGGACGGCGGTAGGTACCTGACGTTCACCGAGCACCTGCCGGGCAACGAGACCCGCCTGCGATTCGTCCCGTCGGACGGCGGTCACCTGAGGGCGTGGCTGCACGAGCGCATCGCGGAGACGACGGGCCGGTGACCTGCATCCTCGCGCCCCGGCGCGGCCTACCCGTAGTGTTCACGTCGTGACCCGAGCAGTTCGCCATCGCGCCGCACTGATCACCTTCGCCGCCCTCTCGCTGGCGCTGAGCGCCTGCGACAGCAAGGTCGGGGGCACCCCGCAGGCCGCGGACACACCGCCGAGCAGCGCACCCGCGACCAGCCCCAGCGGCGCGACCGCGGACAACCCGTTCGGGGACATGAAGCCGTGCACGACACTTGACGCGTTGCTCCGCGACCAGGGCTACCCGGCCGCCGTTCCGACCGCGGCCGACTCGGCGCGCACCTGCACGGCCGTGAAAAAGGTCGGCGACGATTCGATCAGGGTCAGCCTGTCCCTGCACGCCGGTCAGACGATCAACGAGAACATCGCTGACCCGAGCAAGGCTTCGACCGGCACGGTCAACGACCGCCCTGCCGTCCAAGAGCGCGAACCCATCGGCGCCAAAGGCCAGTGTGACGTCAAGATGGAGGTCAAACCGAAGTCTCGCGCCATCGTCGCGGTAACGCTCGGTGTCGGAACGACCGATCAGGCATGCACGGACGTCAACGACCTCGCCACCAAATTCGAGCCCATGCTGCCGAAGTAGGCCCTGATCAGATCTTGGTGACTGCGTCACAGGAGTGGCGGAGTCAGTGACATGAGGCCCGGTCACTACTACAGTAGCGGTGCGACACAGAGGGTAATCTTACGCAGCCGCGTCTAGGGAGGGACCGATGGCCACGGGAGCCCAGTTCGGAGGGCCACCTCCCACACCTCCGGCCGGCGACGCCGGCAACAATTTCCTGTCCGGCCTCCTCGACGTCCCGGTGGACGCGGCGGGCGCGAAGCGGGTCAACGATGGCGCGCAGCAGTTCAAGTCACTCGCCCAGAACGGCGGGTTCGCCATCAACGAAGAAGGCTTGCAGCGCTATCAAAAGGTGTGTGACACCTTCATCGACGGCTACAGCGACATCAAAGCCGACCTGCTCGCTCTCGGCCAAGCGGCGAAGATGGGCAACAGCACTTACGCCCAGGAAGTCGCGAACTTCAACGTCAAGGTCGCGGTCGGCGATCCCGAGTCGCTCGTGCCCAACCTCGAGCTGCTCATCGACGGCTTCAAGCAGGTCAAAGAGGCCCTCACGATCGCCCGGAAGAACTACAGCGAGACCGAGGACGCGCACAGCCAGACCTTCGCCAAGCTTCGCGGGAGCGAGTGACCATGGCGCACGAGCACGCCGAGCACCGGCAGTACGAAAGTGACTTCTACGCCCAGACGCAGCAGAAGCTGCAGCAGAACGTGCACCACTTCGGCGCCGAAGACCAGGGCGACGCCCGTGACGGAGTCACGCCGCAGACGCAGAACCAGGCTGCGCAGTACTCCGTCGAGCAGGGCAAGCAGCTGCTGCACGACCGGGCCACCCGCGGGGACGCGCCCGCGCCGGGGCAGAACTACCCCGCCAGCAGTCACGAAGACCTCTACAACATGGTCCACGAGAACATGAATCCCGGGGACCTCGACGACCGCGGCCGGGTCGCCAACAAGCTCGGCAACTGGCTGGCCGACGTCTCCAACGCCGCGAACGACGCCGTCAACTCGAGTGAAGTGCAGTGGCAGGGTTCCGGGGCCGCGCAGGCTCACGGCTTCTTCCAGAACACCGCCACCTACACCGCCGACACGGCCAACGCGGCCCAGCTCAGCTCCAACCGCTATTCCCAGCAGGCGGCCGCCGCCGACTACGCGCAGAAGAACATGCCCGAGCCCACTGGGTTCAACCAGCAGGCCGAAGTCGACAAGGCGACCAAGCAGTACCAGGCCGGCGATCTCATCGGCGGGGCGCAGACCATGAACGGCGTCGCCGCCAAGCAGCAGCAGGCCGATGCCGCGCACCAGCAGGCCGTGCAGGTTCTCCAGGGTCTCGACGGCACCTACCACGAGACCGCCAGCACTCAGCCCACCTACTCGCCGCCTCCTCAGCTGGGCTCCAGTGACGGCACCACCGCCAGCGGGTTCCACGGCACCAGCAGCACCAGCTTCACCGGCACCCCCACCATCGGCGGCTCAGGCGGCACCGGCGGAACCGGTGGGACCGGCGGCTTCAGTGGGGTCGGCGGCACTGGCGGGACCAGCGGCAGCTTCCCCGGCACCACGCCCCCGGGGACTACGCCGCCGAGCACCTTCGTGGGGCCTGGGACCGCCAGCGGGACCGGGAACGCCGGGGGCTTCGGCGGCGGCAACACCGGCTTCCGCGGGGCTCCGAGCCCCAGCGCCTTTCCGCGGATGGGGCCCGACGGGCTCGCCATTCCTCCGGGCGGTGCGCCCGGGGCGGGTGGCGCCGGCGGGGACATCACGCGCGGCAAGTCCGGGGTTGGGCGGGCCGGTAGTGGCTTTGCCGGGTCTCGGGTTTCCGGTGGCGGGGCCACCGGCGGGCCGAAGGAGACCGCGGGCGAGGGCGGTAAGACGGGCGCCAAGGGCACCGGGGAACGGCTTGAGCGCGGGGCTACCGCGGCCGCCGCGGCCAAGGGCAAGGCCGGCGGTGCCGGTGCGGCCGGGGCGGGCGCCGGCAAGAAGAAGGAAGACGACAAGGAACACAAGAACAAGATCCAGCTCGAGGAAGACCTCTTCGACCTCAAGCCGGAACGCGGGCCGGACGGGGAGAAGATCGTCCGGCCGACCATCGGGGAGGCGTAACCCCTAAGGGGTTGCCCTGGTCCCGCGAGAAAAGCGTCACCACCACCAGGACAAAAGCCCTGGATACAGTGGAAGCATGCGCTTCTTCATCGTCGACGCCTTCACCGACCGGGCCTTCGCCGGGAACTCCGCCGGGGTCGTGCTCCTCGACGCGCCCGCCGACGCCGCCTGGATGCAGGCTGTCGCCGCGGAGATGCGGCACTCCGAGACCGCCTTCGTGGTCACCACCGGAGACGGGCCCAAGTCGTTGCGGTGGTTCACTCCGGCGGCCGAGGTCGCCTTGTGCGGGCACGCCACCGTCGCCACCACGCACGTCCTCGGCGGCGAGCAGGTCTACACCACCCTCAGCGGTGAGCTGCGCGCGAAAGCCGCCGACGGCTGGGTCGAGCTGGACTTCCCCTCCGACCCGCCCGCCGACACCGACGACGACCTGTCCGCGATCCTCCCCGGCGTCGAGATCGAGCGCACCGGACGCGGGGTCGACAACCTCTTCGCCGTCCTCCCGGACGCCAAGGCCGTCCGGACCCTCGAACCCCGTCTCGACGAGCTGAAGGCCACCTGGAAGGGCCGACTGCTCGTCACGGCCGCCGGGGACGTCGACGGCGTCGACTACGTCAGCCGGTTCTTCGGGCCCGGTGTCGGTGTCGACGAAGACCCCGTCACCGGCTCGGCGCACTGCATCCTGTCGCCCTACTGGTCCGAGCGACTGAACCGAACCGAGCTGACCGGTGAGCAGGCGTCGGCGCGCGGCGGGATCGTCCGGACGCGCCAGGACGGCGACCGGGTCCACCTGTCCGGCCAGGCCGTGACGGTCGTGAGCGGGGAGCTGCACGTCTGATGCGCACCCTGCTGAACATCATCTGGCTCGTGCTGTGCGGCTTCTGGATGGCGCTGGGTTACCTGGTCGCGGGCGTGATCTGCTGCATCCTGATCATCACGATCCCGTTCGGGCTCGCCTCGTTCCGGATCGCGCGCTACGCGCTCTGGCCGTTCGGCCGCACGGTGGTCGACCGGCGTGACGCGGGCCCCCCGTCTTTCATCGGCAACGTGATCTGGTTCCTCTTCGCCGGGCTGTGGCTGGCGATCGGGCACGTCTTCACGGGCATCGCGCTGTGCGTCACGATCATCGGCATCCCGCTGGGCGTGGCGAACTTCAAGATGATCCCGGTGTCCCTGATGCCGCTCGGCAAGGAGATCGTCGAGCTCCCCTGATCACGGCTCCGGCTCGTACGGCAGCTGCACCACCAGGCACGGGCCGCCGACGAACAGGCCGCCGTCGACACCCAGCGCCTTGCCCCCGGCGTACAGGAACGGGCCCTCGATCTGCGTCGGGTGGATGCCCAGCTGGTCCGCGATGACGCTGTGCCCGTGGACGATGCGCGAGCCGCCGAGCGCGTCCATCAGCTTCTGGGCGTTTTCCTCACCCTCCGGGCCGCGGAAGGCGTAGCGCGTCGTCATGCGGCGCCAGACGTCCCACCACGACTCGATGTCCGACCCCGTGAGGATCTCGCGGGCGGACTCGTTGATCGCCTCGACCGAATCCCCCCAGTCGAGGTACTCCAGGGTGTCCGAGTGCAGGAGCAGGTGGTCGGCGGCGAGCGCGGCGAGCGGGCGCGCGGCCAGCCACTCGATGTGCTCCGGGGTCAGCCGGTCCTGGTCGGAAAGCAGGCCGCCGTTGATCTCCCAGCTGCGGGCGAAGCTGCGCGGGCCGAAGTCGGACGGCACGGGCTCGTCACCGAAGTGGTACATGCCGAGCGCGAGGATCTCGTGGTTGCCCAGCAGCGTCTGCACCAGGCCGCCGGCCTCGGCCGCCTGTTCCTCGAGCTGCATGACCAGGTCGATCGCGCCGACCCCGTCCGGGCCGCGGTCGACGAAGTCACCGAGGAACCACAGCTGGTCCTCGCCCCCTGACCAGTTGTCTTCGTCGTCCACCAACCCCTCGGCGCGCAGAGCATCGGCCAGTTCATCCCGGTGGCCGTGCACGTCGCCGACAACGTACGTGGAGTTGCTCATCCGCTGACGATAAGCCCTGCTTCCGTTTCGACGTCGATCAGCCTTCGCCGAACGGGTCCGCGGTTCGCCCGATCAGGTCGGCGATGGAGTCGATCACCAGGGTCGGCCGATACGGATAGCGTTCGGCCGACTCCCGGGTGGATATGCCGGTGAGCACCAGAATCGTCTGCAGGCCGGCTTCGATGCCCGAATGCACGTCGGTGTCCATCCGGTCGCCGATCATCAGCGTCGACTCCGAATGCGCACCCAATCGGCGCAGCGCCGAGCGCATCATCAGCGGGTTCGGCTTGCCGACGTAGTACGGCGAGCGCCCGGTGGCCTTCTCGATCAGCGCCGCGACGGAACCGGTGGCGGGCATCGAGCCCTCGACGCTCGGGCCGGTCGCGTCCGGGTTGGTCGCGATGAACTTCGCGCCGCCCTCGATCAGCCGGATCGCCCGCGTGATGGCGCTGAAGCTGTACGTACGGGTCTCGCCGAGGACGACGTAGTCCGGGTCGCGCTCGGTCAGGACGTACCCGACCTCGTGCAGCGCCGTGGTCAGGCCCGCTTCGCCGATGACGTACGCCGAGCCGTTCGGCCGCTGCGACGAGAGGAACTTCGCCGTCGCCAGCGCCGAGGTCCAGATCGCCTCTTCGGGGATGTCGAGCCCGGTGCGCTCCAGCCGGGCCCGCAGGTCGCGCGGGGTGTAGATCGAGTTGTTCGTCAGCACCAGGAAGTCGATGCCGTTCGACTTCAGCTCGGCGAGGAACTCGTCGGCCCCGGGAACGAGGTGCTCCTCCTTCACCAGGACGCCATCCATGTCGGAGAGATACGTCCACCGGCGCTCATCCATGCGCGAAACCTATCACGCGCGCGAGACACCTGCGTTCTTCACCGAAAAGCGATACAGTGGGAATTGCGGGTATCGCGAGGGGAGTCGCGTGCCCGGCACACGAGGGGGTTCGGGGGAATTACTTCGCACGTCGCCGGCGGAAACGTCGTGGCGCAATTCGTCCTGCCCCCGCACAGCGAGGGGGAGAAATCGCATGACCGAAATCATCGAGCGCCCGGCGACGACCGGGCCGATCACCGCGCCGAACTGGGGACTCACCAAGTTCCTCGACCCGCTGCGCGTTCCGCCGGCGCTGCGGCCGCATTCCTGGGGCCACGACGTGATCACCATTCCGCTGGTCGTGAAGCACCAGCGGCTGCACTCACAATTGCCGCCGAGCACGTTGTGGACGTACGCGGGCCATTTCCCGGGTCCGACGATCGAAGTGCGCACCGGCAAACAACTGCGGATTTCGTGGTCCAACGAAATCGACGGCGAGTTTCCGCTCGTCGCCGTTCAGGGCCCGGTGACGGACGCGCCGACCAGCCGCCCGGGCCGGGAGCTGGACCGCCCGGGCTACTCGGTCATCGAGGGCGTCGCCGACCTGCCGTCGTGGACCGTGGTGCACCTGCACGGCGCGCGCACCAACGCCGGCAACGACGGCTGGGCGCACAACGCCGGCCTCAAGGGCACTTCGCAGCTGACCGAGTACCAGAACGTCCAGCCCGCGATGCCGCTCTGGTACCACGACCACGCGATGGCGATCACCCGCTTCAACGTCCACACGGGCCTCGCCGGGATGTACCTCATCCGGGACGACGAGGAGGACGCGCTCGACCTGCCGCACGGCGACCACGAGATCCCGCTCATCATCACCGACCGCAACCTGGACACCGACCCGGCGACCGGCGCGCTCACCGGGCAGCTGCTGTTCAAGGTCCCGGTGGTGCCGAACGGGCCGATGATCCCGTTCACCGGCCCGTTCAACCTGGTCAACGGCGTGATCTGGCCGCACCTGGACGTCGAGGCGCGGTGGTACCGCTTCCGGCTGCTCAACGCGGCCAACTCGCGGTTCTACACGCTGAACCTGGTCGACGAGGACAACCAGCCGGTGAACGACGCCGTCCGCCTGATCGGCACCGACGGCGGCCTGCTGCCCGCGCCCGCGGCGCTGCCCGCCGGCGGCCTGACCGTCGCCCCGGCCGAGCGCTTCGACGTCCTGATCGACTTCAGCCGCTTCAAGGGCCGCAAGCTCAAGCTGCGCAACGCCGACCCGCGGCTCGGCACGGTCGAGCCGGACCTGATGGAGTTCCGCGTCGACGCCCGCGCGAAGCACGACCCGTTCCGGCTGCCGGAGAAGATCTCGACGTCCTACCGGCGGCTGGTGCACGGCTCGACGCTGCCGGAGGACCACGACCACGTCTGGGTCGCGCTCCTGCTCAACACCGAGGGCCACCCGGAGATGTGGGACCTCGAGGAGCTGGACACCCCCGACCCCGGTGGTGCGGGGATCATCCAGCTGCAGGACCCGGCCGGGCCGCTGCGGACGTTCCGGATGATCGGGAAGATCTTCGACGACACCACCGGCATCTTCATCGACCACGACCGGTGGGCGGTGTGGAACATCCTGCACGTCGCGAACGGCGGGCCGGCGCACCCGATCCACATCCACCTGACGGAGTTCCAGGCGCTCTTCCGCCGGGCCTTCACCACGACGTTCGACCAGGCGTCGGCGCGCACGACCGCGCCGCTCACCGGGTTCACCGACGTCGCGCTGGAGAAGTACGAGGAGGGCTGGAAGGACACGATCATCGTGAACCCCGGCCAGTGGGTGAGCGTGGCCGGGCAGTTCGGCGGTGGCACCGGCCAGTTCATGTACCACTGCCACATCCTCGACCACGAGGACGAAGGCATGATGCGGCCGTTCGTCGTGCACCCGCCGGAGGTGGCGAAGTTCCATGTCCACCCCGGTGGCGGCCACCACCACGACGGCTGAGCGGCAGGCTCAGGAGGTCGCGGCCGGGTGCACGCTCACGGTCGCGGCCTTCACCGACAGCGTCACCGCCGAGCCGGGTTCCAGCGCGAGCTCGGCGACGGCGGCCGGGGTGAGGTCGGCGGTGAGGCCGTGCGCCCAACCGCCGGCCTCGGCCCGGACGCGGATCACCGGCCCGTGCGGCTCCAGGGCCGCGACGACGGCGTCGGCCGTGTTGCGCGGGCTCCCCCGGTGCTCACCGTCGTGGGGGTAGACGGCGACGGCGTTCGGCGGGAACACCGCGACCGCCGGCTCGCCCTGGACCACATCGGACGCCGGGATGCCGGAAACGACGTCGCCCGAAGGTGTCCGCAGGCCATCCTCGACCGCTGTGCCGGCGACCAGGTTGAGGCCGGCGATCCGCGCGGTGAACGCCGTTCGCGGGGCGGACAGCACGTCACGGGTCGGGCCGCGTTCGACGACGCGGCCGTCGTTCATCACCGCGACGTGGTCGGCGAGCGCGAGCGCGTCGAGCGGGTCGTGGGTGACCAGGACGGTCGTCGGCCCGGTCTTCAGGACCCGCCGCAGCAGGCCGCGGATCGCGGGCGCGGCGTCGACGTCGAGAGCGGCGAACGGCTCGTCGAGCAGCAGGAGGTCGGGCTGGGCAGCGAGCGCCCTGGCGATCGCGACGCGCTGGGCCTGCCCGCCGGACAGCTGGCCGGGCCGCCGGTCGGCGAGCTCGACGGCGTCCACTTCGGCCAGCCAGAAGTAGGCGAGGTCGCGGGCGGCGCGGCGGCCGGCGCCGGTCGAGCGGGGTGAGAAGGCGACGTTGTCCACTGCGGACAGATGCGGGAAGAGCAGGGCGTCCTGCGAGAGCAGGCCGATGCCCCGCCGGTGCGGCGCCAGCTCGGCCAGCGAGCGGCCGGCCACGGTGATCTCCGCGGACCGGGGCGCGACCAGCCCGGCCAGGCAGCCCAGCACCGTCGACTTGCCGGAGCCGTTCGGGCCCAGCAGCGCCAGCACCGTCCCGGTGGGCACGTCGAGGTCCACCGAGAGCTCGAACGAGCCGCGGACGACGTCGATCCGGGCGGCCAGGCTCATCGCAGGCCGCCTTCCCACGAGCGCGGGCGCGCGACGGCGATCACGACGACCGCCACGATGATGAGCAGCAGGGCGAGCGCCACCGCGCTGTCGACGTCCACTTCGGCCTGCGTGTAGACCTCGAGCGGCAGCGTGCGCGTGACGTCCTCGAGGCTGCCGGCGAAGGTGATCGTCGCGCCGAACTCGCCGAGCGCGCGGGCGAAGCTGAGGACGACGCCGGAGCCGAGCGCGGGCAGCAGCAGCGGCAGCGTGACCCGGCGGAAGACGGTCCAGGGCCGCGCGCCGAGCGTCGCGGCGACCTGTTCGAAGCGGTCGCCGGAGCCGCGCAGCGCTCCTTCGAGGCTGACCACGAGGAACGGCATCGCGACGAACGTCTGCGCGATGACCACCGCGCCCGTGGTGAACGGCACCGACTCCCCGGTCAGCGTGGTGATCAGCATGCCGAGGAAGCCCTTGCGGCCGAGCAGGTAGAGCAGCGCGAGCCCGCCGACGACGGGCGGCAGCACCAGCGGCAGCAGCACGATCGAGCGAAGCAGGCGGACGCCGGCGAACCGGGCTCGGGCGAGCACCACGGCCAGCGGTACCCCGAGCAGCACGCAGGCCACAGTGGACAGCGCGGCGGTGATCAGCGACAGCCGCAGCGCGTGCAGCGACGACGGCGTGACGATCAGCGAGGGGAAGCGCGTGAGGTCGGAGCGCACCAGCAGCCCGACGACGGGGAGCACGACCAGCGCCAGCGCGAGCGTGGCGGGCACGGCGAGCACCCACGGAACCCGCGAACGGCCGGGCCGGGGGGGGCCCCGCCCGGCCCCCCCGGGGCGGGTAACCCCCAAGGCCCGAAACCCCCAATGGTAAACAAGGGTTTTCCAGCCAAGCCACGCACCAGAAGGACAAAAAATA
>NZ_JBIUTB010000001.1:1429057-1633306 GCF_044741685.1 Amycolatopsis sp. NPDC088138 | reverse complement strand
CCGCCGCCGCGCGCGCCGCCGCCGAGGGCGTGCGAGTTCCGAAGATCACTCGTGTGGACGCCCGGCTCTGTAGCCTATCGGGCGGGGCGGGGGGGGGGGGGGGGGGGGGGGGGGGGGGGGGGGGGGGGGGGGGGGGGGGGGGGCCGGCCCCCCCCCCACTCCTCGGGGGGAAGGGTCAGGCCGCGACGTCGACGATCCAGGTGACGCCGAAGCGGTCGGCGAGCATCCCGAAGGCGGGTGCCCACGGGGCCGGGCCGAACTCTTCGATCACGGTCGCGCCCTTGGCGAGGCCGTCCCACACGGGCGTGACCTCGTCGACGCTCTCGCCGCGGACGGAGAGGAAGAACGGCTCCTTCGTGATCGTGGTGCCGTTTTCGCGGTGCGTGGTGGGCGCGCCCGGGGTCGCCGGCGTGTGCTCGCCGGGCACGTCGTAGGCCATGACCCGGAAGCCGTTGTCGGCGACGACCTGGCCGAAGACGACACGGTCGGCGCCGGGCACCTCGGCGGGCATCCCGAAGTCGCCGTAGGTGGCGACGGTGAGCTGGCCGCCGAACACCGACTGGTAGAACTCCAGGGCTTCGCGGGCCTGGCCGTGGAAGTTCAGGTGGGTGACAGCGTTGAGCGACATGTGTTCCGGTCCTTCGCGAGTGGTTCCTGGTGCCGGAGGTCTCCGGCGTTGAGACCGACGATGTCAGCAGTACCGGACAGGGAACGTCCGCTACTTGTGTCATGGTGGAACCATGCCGATCGCCGCTTCGACGTCCACCTCCAGCCGGCTGCTGTCGCTGCTGTCCATGCTGCAGGCCCGCCGCGACTGGCCGGGCGGCCTGCTCGCCGAGCGGCTGGGGGTCAGCGAGCGGACGGTGCGCCGCGACGTCGACCGGTTGCGCGAGCTGGGTTATCCCGTCCAGGCGGTCAAGGGTCCCGACGGCGGCTACCGGCTCGAAGCGGGCAGTCAGATGCCGCCGTTGCTGTTCGACGAGGAGCAGGCGGTGGCGCTCACCGTGGCGCTGCGGATCGCGGTCGGCACGGGCGCGGGCATCGAGGAGGCCGCCGCGCGGGCCCTGGCTACGGTGCGGCAGGTGCTGCCGTCGCGGCTGCGGCAGCGCGTCGACGCCCTCGAGGTCAGCGCGGCCGGGCGCACCGCCGATCCCCAGGTCGACACCGGGGTGCTGCTCACGCTGAGCGCCGCGGTCCGCGCGGGGGAGGAGCTGCGGTTCGACTACCGCTCGCCGGGACGGCCCGAGGACGCCGAGCCGGGCCCGCCCCGCCGCGTGCAGCCCCACCACCTGGTGGTGCGGGCCGGGCGCTGGTACGTCGTCGGCTGGGATCCCGACCGCGAGGACTGGCGGACCTACCGCGCCGACCGGATGACACCGCGGGTGCCGAACGGGCCGCGGTTCGGCCCCCGCGAAGTGCCGGGCGGTGACGTGGCCGCGTTCCTTTCGGCCCGGTTCAAGGGTTCCGAGAGCGCGGACGCCTGGCCGTGCCGCGGCGAGGTGATCCTCGACCGGCCGGTGGCGGAGGTGGCCCCGTTCGCCGGTGACGGTGTCGTCGAGGCACTCGGCCCCACCCGGACCAGGCTGACGTCGGGGGCCTGGTCCTGGGCCGCCCTCGCGGCGGGGCTGGCCCGCTTCGACGCCGAGATCGAGGTGATCGGGCCGCTGGAGCTGCGTGCGGCGTTCGCGGAGCTGTCCCGTCGCGCCGCCCGCGCCGCTCGTGCCCGTTGACAAACCCCGCGGCCTGCGGATATAAACCACTTGGTTATGAAACCGAGAGGTTATCAATGAGCACGAGCAGCACCCTGGACGCGACCTTCGCGGCCCTCGCCGACCCCACGCGGCGGGCCATCCTCGCGCGGCTCGCGACCGGCGACGCGACCGTCACCGAGCTCGCGGCCCCCTTCGCGATGAGCCAGCCCGCCGTGTCGAAACACCTCCGGGTGCTCGAACGGGCCGGGCTGGTGAAACGCGGCCGGGACGCCCAGCGGCGGCCCTGCCACCTCGTGGCCGAGCCGCTCAAGGCGGCCACGGCCTGGCTGGCCGGCTACCGCGACTACTGGGAAGCCAGCTACCAGCAGCTCGACGACCTCCTGAAGGACCTGCAGCCATGACGGCCCCGGGACTTCAGGTCACCGAGACGGGCACCGCCGGGCTCGTGCTCACCCGGGACTTCGCCGCCCCGGCCGACCTGGTTTTCGCCGCGCTCACCCGGCCCGAACTGCTGCGCCGCTGGCACGGCGCCCACGGCTGGCACCTGACCGCCTGCGACGTCGACCTGCGCCCCGAAGGCGCGTGGCGGTTCGTCAGCGTCGGTCCCGGCGGCGCGGAAATGGAGATGTACGGCGTGTTCCGCGAAGTCGAGCCGCCCGTGCGTCTCGTGCAGACCGAGACCCACCGCGGCTGGCCCGAAGGCGCCGCGCTGATCACGACCGTGCTGGCCGAGACGGGCGGCCACACCACGATGACCGTCACCGCGCAGTACCCGTCACCGGAAATCCGCGACCAGGTCGTGCGCAGCCCGATGCGGCGCGGCGCCGGCGAGGCGTACGACCGCCTCGCTTCCTTGCTGGACCCTGAGAAAGACCACGAGAAACGAGACGCTCATGACTGACCCCGTCACCGAAATCCCCGCCGACGCCACGGCCGTCGTCGGCGATCCCGGCCACCCGCCCGTGCTCCCCGGCGCGCTCCTGCTCGAACTCGTCCCCGTGCCGGTCACGGACATCGACCGCGCCATCGGTTTTTACCGGGACGCCCTCGGTTTCGCCCTCGACGTGGACGTCCGCCCGGTGGACGGCGTGCGCATCGTCCAGCTCACCCCGCCCGGTTCGGCCTGTTCGATCTCCCTCACCGAGGGTGTGCAGGCCATGGTCATGTCCCCGGGCACGGTGCGCGGGCTGCACCTGGTGGTCGCCGACATCGAGCAGGCACGCGCCCAGCTCGTCGAGCGTGGTGTCGAGATCGGGGCCGTCGAAGACATGGGTGGCGTGCTGTACGCGTACTTCGCCGACCCGGACGGCAACACCTGGTGCCTGCAGCACATGCCCTGGCGGTGACGCCGCGGCGTCAACCGGAGCCGACCATCCGGGCGGCGAGCTCGGCGTACGACTCGCCGAGGGCGTCGGGGGAGTCCGCGCCGTCGAGGCGGTACCAGCGCACCAGGTCGATGCCGAGCGACAGGATCGCGCGCACCGTCCGGTCGACGTCGGGCACGTCGAAGACGCCGTCCTGGACTCCGCGTTCCACGGCGGCCTGCACCAGCGCGGAGAACCGCTGCCTGAGGTCGAGAACCTCACCGAGGTGATCCGGTTCGAGCGCCGCCAGCTCGTACTGGCAGACCCTCGCGACGGTGTGGTGGCGGGCGTGCCACGACACGTGCCCGGCCACCAAGCGCCGGAGGTGCCGCCGGGGGTCGCCGTCGTCTTGCTGGGCTGTCAGCGCCGCGAGGGCACGCTCGTGCCCGGTCCGGGCGATGTGGAACAGCACGGCCTCCTTTGAAGAGAAGTGCACGTACAGCGAACCGGGACTGAGGCCGACGACGGCGGTGATGTCGCGGGTGGTGGTGGCGTGGAAACCCTTGCGGGCGAAGCATTGCACCGCCGAGGAGAGCAGCGCGCGAGCCACCGGGGAGGTGTGCTCTCCCCAGAACTCGCCGGGGACCGTTTCGGGTCCGAGGTTCGTCGTGAGCTCCATCGCGGCCGACGCCGGGTGCCGGCCGCCGCCGCGACGGCGCTCCTTCGGTGGCATCAGTGCTCTCCCCTCCGCCGGGGCCCGGACTTGACACCTCCCGGCCCCGGAGTCATGGTAACTGTGCGCTCAGTTAGCCGAAACCACGACGTCGACGAAGACGTGAGGAGTGTCGCGATGGGACAGCCCGCGACCAGGCAGCCAACGGTCGTAGCCGACGGTTTCTCCTACCTCGAATGCCCGAGGTGGCACGACGGGCGGCTGTGGGTGTCGGACTTCTACACCGAGAAGGTCGTGGCGATCGACGGCCGGGGCGGCACCGAGGTCGTCGCCGAGGTTCCCCAGCAGCCCTCGGGCCTCGGGTTCCTGCCCGACGGGCGCCTGCTCGTGGTGTCGATGCGCGACCACCGTCTCCTCGTGCGCGACGAGTCCGGGCAGCTGACCGAGCACGCCGACCTGTCCGGTGTGGTCTCCGGGGTGCTCAACGACATGGTCGTCGACGACCGCGGACGCGCCTGGGTGGGCAACTTCGGCTTCGACCTCATGGGCGGCGCCGCGGTCCGCTACACCACGCTCACCCGCGTCGACCCGGACGGGAGCGTCTCCGTCGCCGCCGAGGACCTCGGGTTCCCCAACGGCATGGTTCTCCTGCCCGGCAACGTCCTGGTCGTCGCCGAGACCTTCGCCGGGCGGCTGACCGCCTTCGACATCGGCGAGGACGGCGAGCTGAGCGGGCGGCGCGTGTGGGCGCAGTTCGGGGAGACCCCGCGGACCGACGACGTCGGCGAGGCGGTGCAGCTGCTCGAGGTGGCCCCCGACGGCATCTGCGCCGACGCCGAGGGCGCGATCTGGGTGGCCGACGCCGTCCACAACCGCGTCCTCCGGGTCCAGGAGGGCGGCCGGATCCTCGACGAGATCAACCCCGGCACCGGGGTCTTCGCCTGCATGCTCGGCGGTGACGACGGCCGCACGCTGTTCCTCTGCGCGGCGCCGTCCTTCCCCGAGCACGAACGCCGTCCGGTCCGCGAGGCCCAGCTCCTCTCGGTCGACGTCGAGGTCCCGCACGCCGGCCTGCCCTGATCCGACGAGCACCCTGGAGGGCCGTCATGGACGTCTCCTGCGCTTTCCCGACCGCACTCGACTCCCCGGACCACATCGCGCTGGCCGAAGAGCTGGGCTACACCCGGGCGTGGGTCTACGACACCCCTCAGCAGAGCACCGACGTGTGGATGACGCTCGCACTGGCCGCCGAGCGGACCGAGCGGATCGGGCTCGCCCCCGGCGTGCTGGTGCCCAGCCTGCGGCACCCGATGGTCAACGCCGCGGCGACCGCCACCCTCGCCGCGCTGGCGCCCGGCCGCGTCGCGGTCTCCTTCGGCACCGGGTTCACCGGCCGCCGCGCGATGGGGTACCGCGCGATCACCTGGTCCTACATGGAGGCTTACATCCGGGCCTACCGCGGACTTCTGCGCGGCGAGGTCGTCGAGTGGGAAGGGGCGCAGATGCGGATGCTGCACCCGGAAGGGCACGCCCCCGCCCGGCCCATCGACGTCCCCGTCCTGATCGGGGCGCTGGGACCCAAGGGACATCGTGTGGCCAAGGAGCTCGGCGACGGGCTGTACGTCACGCTGCAGCTGCCCGAGTTCGTGAACGAGTACTCGTGGGTGCCCTATCTCGTGTGGGGCACGGTGCTCGGCGAGGGAGAGGGCACCGACACCGAGCACGCCCGCCAGGCCGCCGGACCGGGCTGGGCGCTGGCCTATCACGGCGCCTACGAGTTCGGCGGCGCCGACGCCGTGCGCGCACTCCCGGGCGGTGCGGAGTGGATGGACGTGGTGGAGCGGACGCCGCCGGAGCGGCGGCACCTCGCGGTCCACTCCCGGCACTGCGTGGATCTGGGGGAGGCCGACCAGGCCGCGTGGAAGGCCGGCGGCCACACGATGCTGCGGGACGTCACGATGAGCGGAACGCGCGACGAACTCCGGCAGCGGCTCGACGAGGTCGAGGCCCGGGGTGTCACCGAGATCGTGTTCCAGCCCTGCGGGCCCGACATCCGGGCCGAGCTGGAGAACTTCCTCGACGCCGCGAAGAGCTAGCCGCGGCGGCAAGGCCTTGTCCGGACGGACAACGAAGAGCCTCATTCCGGTTGACCGGGAACATCGCGCGAACGGGCGTCCTGCCGCACCGTGGAGCGCGGAAAACCTTTCCCCGCACCGGAACGAGGCTGATCATGACCGCTTCCGCACTACCCACCGTCGTCCTGGTCCACGGCGCGTTCGCCGACGCTTCGGGCTGGCAGGCGGTCGCCGTCGGCCTGCGCGAGCGCGGGTTCCCGGTCCTCGCCCCGGCCAACCCGCTGCGCGGGGTCGCCGCCGACGCCGCGTACGTCCGGGACTTCGTGTCGGTGATCGAGGGCGACGTCGTGCTCGTCGGCCACTCGTACGGCGGCTGCGTGATCACCAACGCGAGCACGGGTGCCCCGAACGTACGGGCGCTGGTCTACGTCGCCGCGTTCGCGCCGGACGAGGGCGAGACGTTGCTCGAGTCCTTCGCGCTGGGCGGCGGGACGACCGAGCTCGGGCAGCGCCTGGTCCGGCGCCCCTACCCGGGTGCGCCCGACGGTGACGCCGACGGCTACATCGACCTGGCGTTCTTCCACCGGTTGTTCTGCGCCGACCTGGACGCCGACCTCGCCGCCTTCATGGGCGTCGCCCAGCGCGGGTTCGCGCTCTCGTGCCTGTCCACGCCGTCCGGGGTGCCCGGCTGGCGGGCCATCCCGAGCTGGTACCTCGTGGCCGCCGACGACGCCACGATCCCGCCGGAGGCCGAGCGGGTCATGGCGAAGCGCGCCGGTGCGCACACGGTGGAGGTCGCCGCGTCGCACGTCGCGATGATCAGCCAACCGGCCGAGACGATCGATCTGATCGTCGCCGCCGCCGGCATCTGAGGCGCGGCAAGCATTAGGCTGCTCCGGTGACGGGACGCGAGGCCACGGGCGGGCCGGATCCGGCGCTCGTGGCCCTCGCCGGCCGGCTGCTCGGCACCATCGACGAGTTCGCGGACGAGATCGCGTCGGCGATCGAAGCCCGCGTCGAGTTCTACTCCACGCGCGGCGTCGTTTCGGGCGAGGACCTCAGGCTGTCCGTGCGGGGCAACCTCGAGTACGTCCTCAAGTCGTTGCGCGAGGACCGGTTCGCCGACGTCGCGGCCGCCCGGACGACCGGGGCCCGGCGAGCCGAGCAGGGGGTGCCGCTGGCGGTGGTCATGGCGGCGTTCCGCGTCCTGTTCAGCCAGATCTGGCACAGCCTCGTGCTGCACGCCCGGGCGCAGCAGCAGGTCTCCAACCAGGCGCTGGTGGACGCGGCCTCCGACCTCTGGTCCGCCCACGACACCTTCGCCGAAGAGATGGCCGCCGCGCACCGCGAGACGACGATGGCCCTGGTGCTGCGGAACGAGGGTGAGCGGTCGGCGTTGGTCGGCGCCCTCCTGGAGGGACGGCCGCTGCACGAGACGTCCGTCTGGGACGTCGCGGACGTGCTTCGCCTGCCCAAGCGCGGGCCTTTTGTCGTGGTCGCGGCGGAATCGGTGCAGCTGGCCCAGGAAGCGCTGCCCGGCATCGAGAACCGCTTGCGGGCGCGCCGGATCGGGTCGGCCTGGCGGCTGCTGCCGGACGCGCAGATCGGGATCGTCCGGTTCGAGAACGACGCCGGCCTGGGGCCGCTCAGGTCGACCCTGACGGCGTCGGCGCGCAGCCGGATCGGCGTCAGCCCGCCGTACCCGGCCCTGACGGAGACGGCGGCCGCGCTGCGCTTCGCGCGCATCGCACTGGCGAGCACCGTCGCCGGCACCCCGCACGTCACGATGTTCGACGACTTTCCCCTCGCCGTGGCGGCGGTCAGCGCGCCCGACGCGATGCAGCGGGTCCGGCAGGCCGTGCTCGGCCCGATCCTCGAGCTGCCCGCCGAGCAGAGCAAGGTCCTGCTCGAAACCCTGGCCGCGTGGCGGGACAATGGGGGATCGGCGTCGAGCGCGGCGGAAGTGCTGTTCTGCCACCCCAACACCGTCCGCCACCGCCTGCGCCGGATCGAGTCGGCCACCGGCCGTTCGCTGAGCGACCCGAAGGCGACCGCGGAGATCCTGATCGCGCTGGAGGCGGCGTTGCTGGGCATCGCGCCGTGACGACCGACAGGAAGGACACCCCGTGACCACACACGGCGACGGCAGCTGGCGGCGGAGCACGCTGATCACGCACCACATCGATCACCCGCCGCAGGTCAAGGCGCTCGTCGACGAGCTGTTCGAGACCCTGATCCAGGGCGGGCGCGGCGACTACGAAGCCACGATCGAAGCGGAGTACGCGAGCCCCGGCGAACAGGTCAGGCACTACGACTACGGCGACGGCGTCCTCAGCCTCGTCGCCGTGCCCGGGCCGGACGCGGACACCGTGCACCTGACCCACCTGGTCTACGGCGGCTGCACGACCCACCAGATCCGGCAGGACCTCGTGGAGCGCGGCCTGGGATCGCTGGGCATCACGTGGGTATACCCACCGGACACCGTCCTGCCCGACGACGACTCGTAGCGTTAACAGCGGTCCTCGTCCCGGCGACTAACGGTGCATGGCGACGGCGGTGCGCGGTCAGTGGTGGCGAGGCCACCGGTTCTGGTCCGTGTTCGCGACGGTGCTCGCCTCCGCGGCGCTGGGCGTGGCCACCAACGTGGCGACCAGTACGCCGGGGTGGGGCTGGATCGCCGGCGGCGCGGTACTGGTACTGGCCTTGCTCGGCCTCGCCCTGGCGGACCTGGCTCGGACCACTCGCGCCCGCACCGCCGACCTCTTCGCCGCGCGGGGCGAGCTGATGGACCCGTCCTGGCCCGACCCGGGCCGCTCGGCCGAGGGAGCGGGCTGGGCCGGCGGAACGGGTGATCCGGGTGGGGTGCTGTTCTGGCTCGACGCCCGGTTCTGCCCCGGCCCGCTGTGGGGCCGGTCGGGGCCGCGCCGGGAACTGGCCCGGTGGTGCGCCGCCGAGTCCGGTACGGATGTGGTGCGCATCGTGTCCGGGCCCGGCGGGATCGGCAAGTCCCGCCTGGTGCTGGAGCTGGCCCGGCACCACCTGCCCGAAGGCTGGTTCGCCGGGAGACCGGACACCGGCCGTCTCGACGAGGTGGTCGGGCGGGTGCTGGCCTGCGCACAGCCGGCGCTGCTGGTGATCGAGGACGCCGACCGGATCGCCGGGCTGGCCGGGTTCCTGCAGCGCGCGGCCGCCGAACCGGACCGGATCCGGGTGGTGCTCACCAGCCGTGACGGTGACGCCCTGCGCACCCGGTTGCGGGACGACCCGGACACCGCGCTGGGTCCGGTGTTGCGGGCACCGGTGCTGGAGCTGCCCGCGGTCGGCGACGCGGAGGACCGGCAACGCTGGTACGTCGAGGCCGTCCGCCACTACGCGCACGCGCTGGACCTGCCGCGTCCGGACGTGCCGGGCACCGCGCCGGTCGGCCACGACGGGGACGCCATGCTGGTGCTGCAGGCCCGGGCGCTGCTGACCGTGCTCGACCGGCCCGGTGCCCGCACCCTCGGACTGGACGACGTCGTGGTGGAGCTGGCGGGCACGGAGCGGCAGCGGTGGGCGCGGGATCCGCGGCTGCCGTCCGGGTGGGACACCCGACCCGAGGTGCCGGCCCAGGTGGTCGGGGTACTGGCGCTGCTGCCCGCCTCGGATCCGGGGCAGGCCGCGGAGTGGTTGCGGGCGTTGGCACCCCTCGCCGGCGAGGGGGCACGGCCTGACCGGGCGGCGCTGGCCGGCTGGGCGTGCACCCGCTACCCGGTCGGCCCGGACGGCCGGATCGAGGTGCGTCCGCATCTGGTGGGGGAATGGCTGCTGCTGCAGACCGCCGAAACGGTCTTCGCGCATTTTTCCGGGCTGGACCCGGAGACGGTGGTGTCGGCGACGGCGGTGGTGGCGCGGGCCTGCGGCTCGTTCCCGCGGTGGCTGCCGGTGTTGTGGCAGCTTCTGCGGCGGTATCCGGAGCTGGCCGGGCGTACCGTACCGGTGGTACTGGACCACGGGGTGGTGTCACCGGCGCTCGACCGCGGCCTGGAAGCGGTCATGCTGGACGCCCCGCACGATCAGATCGACGCGTTGCTGGCGCCCCGGCTGTCGTGGGACAGCTTTCCCCACGCGTTGTGTGCCCAATGGACTCTGCGCGTGCGCCGGCGACGGGAACCGCCGGCCGGTGAACCCGGCCGGAACCACGAGGTCCTTGCCGAAGCCCTGACCAACCTGGGGATGTCCTTGCGGGGCCTGGGCCGGGTACCGGAGGCGCTGCCCGTCGTGACGGAGGCGGTCGGGCTCTATCGGGAGCTGGACGCCGCCGATCCCGGCCGCTACCGCCCCGAGCTCGCCCAAGCCCTCGCCACCCTCGGGAGCGGGCTGACCGACTTGGGCCGCGCACCGGAGGCCGTCCCCGTGCACACCGAGGCGGTGGAGTTGCGGCGGCAGCTGGTCGCCGTTGATCCGGACCGGTACCGCCCCGATTTGGCCCGGTGCCTCGGTAACCTCGGGAACGCGCTGGGGGAGGCCGGCCGTGGGCAGGGGGAGGGCCTGGCCGTGCTGGCGGAGGCGATGGGGGTCTGGCGGGAGCTGGCCGCGGCCGATCCCGGCCGTCACCGAGCCGATCTCGCCACGTGCCTCAACAATCTCGGAGGCAGCCTGCACCGCGCGGGCCGGGCGCCGGAGGCGGTGCCCCTGCAGCTGGAATCGATCGGGCTCTACCGGGAGCTGGACGCGGCCGATCCCGGCCGCTACCGCTCCGACCTGGCCTTGTCGCTCAACAATCTCGGGAACAGCCTGCGGACCCTGGGCCGGGCCGTGGAGGCCGTGCCCGTGTTCGAAGAGGCGGTGAAGATCCGGCAGGAGCTGGCCGCCGCCGATCCCGGCCGCCACCGCCCCGACCTCGCCACATCCCTCAACAACCTCGGTGCCGGCCTGGAGGAGTCCGCCCGGGCCCCGGAGTCGGTGGTGTTGCAGGCGAAGGCGACGGGGATCTGGCGGGAGCTGGTCGCCGCCGATCCCCGCCGCTACCGCGTCGAGTGCGCCCGATCCCTGACGAACCTCGGGATCTGCCTGCGCTCGGCGGGCCGGGCGTCGGAATCGGTGACCGCGCAAGCGGAAGCCGCCGGGCTCTGGCGGGAGCTGGTCGCCGTCGATCCCGGCCGGTACCGCCCCGACCTCGCCCGGTCACTCAACGACCTCGGGGTCAGCCTGCACGACCTGGGCCGGAACTCGGAGTCGGTGGCCACGCACGAGGAGACGACGGCGATCCGGCGGGAGCTGACGGCCGCGGAACCCGACCGCTATCGCGCCGACCTCGCCGGATCCTTGACCAATCTCGGGGTCAGCCTGGCGCGGTCCGGCCGATCCGCCGAGGCGCTGGCCTCGTGGCAGGAAGCCGTGGTGCTGTGGAGACTGTGCGCCCGGCAGGATCCGCAGCGATTCGGCGCACGGTACCGCGAACTGTCCGCTTGGCTGCAACGGCAGTCCATGGAGAAGGCCTTTCCGCTCCCGCTGCGCCTGGACGAACCGGGATAGGCCGATCACTCCTCCGGGGGCCGTGATCCTCGCGCCGCGGGCGGCGTTCGGTGCTTTACTCGGGCTCGGACGTCCGTCCCGGACACGGAGAGGCAGGCATTCGGATGGCGAGCTCGGCGGACCTGGTGGTCGGAGTCGACGGATCGGACGGGGCGCTGACGGCGGTCCGCTGGGCGGCGCGGGCCGCCGCGGCGCGCCGTCGCGGGCTCAGGCTGGTGCACGCCACCGAGGAACTGCCGGTGGCCTACCCGCACACCGGCGGGAACTTCGAAGAGCTCTACGAACTGGTCGGGGCACGCGGGCAGCGGCTGCTCGAGGCGGCCCGGGCCGCCGTGGCCGAGGTCGCGCCGGAGGTGAAACCCGAAGTGGTGCTTCGCCCGGAACAGCCGGCCGAGGGCCTGCTCGCCGAGTCGGCGACCGCGGCGATGATCGTGCTCGGCACGTCCGGCCAGTCGACGGCCGCGCGGGTGCTGCTCGGCTCGGCGTCGCTGGCGCTGGCCGCGCACGCGGAGTGCCCGGTCGCGCTGATCCGCCCGCACGTCGCCGAAGACGAGCCGCCGGCCGAAGGCCCGGTGATCGTCGGCGTCGACGGCACCCCGGCGAGCGAGGACGCGATCGCGGTGGCGTTCGACGAGGCGTCGTGGCGGGGTGCGCCACTGGTCGCCGTCCACGCCTGGCACGACACGTTCCTGGCCGGGCTCTTCGAAGAGGGCCGCCGGACGATGGACGGCGACGCGATCGAGCAGTCGGCGCACGAGCTGCTCGACGAGCGCCTGGCCGGCTGGCAGGAGCAGTACCCGGACGTCCACGTCGAGCGCCTGGTCCAGCGAGGCCGGCCGGCCCAGGCCCTGCTCGACCTGGCCGACCGGGCGCAGCTGCTCGTGGTGGGCAGTCGCGGCCGGAGCGGACTGGCCGCACTGGCACTGGGATCGACCAGCCAGGCGGTGATGTCCTACGCGCTCTGCCCGGTGCTGGTCGCCCGAGGCGGGACGCGGCCGGACGCCGACACCTTGTAGTCCATTAAGGACGGTCTCCGCGGACGGGTTTCGTTACTCCAATTGATGCGGCTGAGTGTTACGCAAAGAAGCAATCCGACTGTCGTTGCCGCCGGATCGAGTGAATCCGTGGTGTTCACCACCACGGTCGGCTGATCCGCACGTAGCGTTGGGGTTTCTGCTTGCGCCGTGGGAACAAGTGATCACGGCGGAGCGCGATCCGGGCTCTACCAGGCAGAGGTGGCGAGCTACGGCATGGATGCGGACAGCCCGCTCGACTGGGAACTGTCCGAGTTGCAGGGGACGACGATCGTTCGCCTGTCCGGTGTGCTGAACATCGGTACCTACGGGGTGCTGCGTGACGTACTGCTCAAGTGCGCCGCCGACCAGCCTCGTGCGGTGATCGTCGATCTCGAGGAGCTCGAGATCGCCCAAGACCGGCTGACGAGCGTGTTCGTCGCGGTGTGGCTGCGGATTTCGCAGTGGTCGACGGTGGCGTTGGTGGTGGTCCCCGGACCGGCGCACGAGGCGCTTTCACGCCACGGTCCGCTGCGGCGCTTCGTCTCGGTCCGGCCCACCGTGCTCGATGCGCTGGCGAGTTTGGGTGAGCCGCCACCGCGTCGCCGGACCGAGCTGTGGTTGCCGGCGTCACCGCGCAGCGTGGGTGCCGCGGCGCCGTTCGTCACGGACACCTGCGGCAACTGGAGCATCGAGCCGATGACGGCCCCGGCGGTCACGGTGGCGGGTGAGCTGGTGGCGAACGCCGCCGAACACGCGCGCTCGCCGGCCCGGCTGCGCCTGGAGCTGCGGCTGGGACGGCTCACCGTCGCGGTCGCCGACGACGATTCTCGTGCGGTGGTGCTGCCCCGGCCGGACCGGAAGCTGCCGGAGCCGCGCAGTGGTCTCCGGCTCGTCGCGCACCTGGCGCACGCCGCGGGCTGGTCGCCGCGGCAGTCGGGCGGCAAGATCGTCTGGGCCGTGCTCCGGCATTCGGCGAACTGATCGCCTCAAAGCAGTCCGGCGGTGGCGGCGTGCGCGGCGGCCGCCGCTCGTGACGACACCCCCAGCTTGCCGCGGATGTTCGACACGTGGCGGTGTGCCGTGTGGGCGCTGATCCCGAGCCGGTGCGCGATCTCCTGATCGCTCAACCCCTGCGCGACCAGGCGGAGCACGTCGAGCTCGCGTTCGGAGAGCTCGTGGCGCGGCGAGGACGGCAGGCGAGCCCGGCCGGCGCCGAGGAACTCCCGCACCGGGCGGACGAGCGATTCCGCGTCCCCGCGCCAGGGCAGGTGGTCGGTTCCGTCGAGCGGGACGAACGTGGCGCCCGGGATGCGGGCGGCGACGTCCTGGCCCAGCGCGAACGGGATCGCGCGGTCGTCGCGGCGGTGCAGGACGAGGGTGGGGACCTCGATCGTGGCCAGCTGGTCCCGGACGTCGAACGCGTACACCGCCGCGAGCGAGCGCGCCGCCTTCTCCGCGGACAGGGCGGCGCGCTGGAAACGCACGAACTCGTCGCGCTCCGCCGCGGTCGCGGTCGGCAGGAACAGGTCGGCGAGGATCCGGGAGCCCAGACCCCAGTGGCGTTCGATGAGCGCCGGCAAGGAATCCCGCGCTTCCGCCGAGGCGATCTCGGTGCCGCGGGCGTAGCTGCCGTACAGGACGAGCCGCTCCACGCGGTCCGGGTGGGCCGCCGCGTACGCCATCGCGGCGCAGCCCCCGGACGAACCGCCGAACAGGCTCACCTTCTCCCCGGCCGCGTCGACGACGGCGCTCAACGCGGCCACTTCTTCGGCGAGCGAGGTGATCAGGGGCCCGGCCGGGTCGGACATGCCGACGCCGGGCCGGTCGTAGCGCACCAGCGTGAACCGGTCGCCGAGCAGCCCGCCGAACCGTCGGAACAGCGGGTTCCGCCCGTCCAGTTCGAGGTGCCCGCACCACCAGCTGCCGACGACCAGCGGCGGGCCCGCGCCGACGGCGGACCAGGCGACCGCGCGATCGCCCGCGGCGGTGAACCGCACCATCTGGTCTTGCCCCGGCATTTCCCCAGCTTAGGCCGGTGCACGAGCCGGCGTGGCCCGTTCCGGCCAGCACCCGGAATGGCACGAGCGGGCGATGCGGCAGGCGGGCGGCGGCTGATGTGCTGCGTCGTACCAGCGATGAGGAGGAGGAACGATGGCCGGAGGGGACAGCGTGGGGGCGCAGGACGGGCTCTGGGAACGGTTCGGGGCGGCGCTGTACGAGCCGTTCCTGCGCCGGGGGGAGCGGCAGGGCCTGGCCGGCCGGCGCGCGGAGCTGCTGCGGGGCGCGCACGGACGGGTGGTCGAGATCGGGGCGGGAACCGGGCTCAACGTCCGGCACTACCCGGAGGCGGCGGAGGTCGTGCTGACCGAGCCCGTCCCGGCGATGTACCGGCGGCTCGAGAAGCGCGTGCGAGGGCGCGCCGGGATGCGGCCGGTGCAGGCCGCGGCCGACGCGCTGCCGATGGCGGACGCCAGCGTCGACACGGTCGTCTCGACGCTGGTCCTCTGCACGGTGCCCGACGTCGACCGGGTGCTGGCCGAGCTGGTGCGGGTGCTGCGCCCCGGCGGGCGGCTGCTGTTCTGCGAGCACGTGCGCGCCGAGGACCCGAAGCTGGCGCGGAGGCAGACCCGCATGGCGGGGCCGTGGGCGGCGTTCGCGCAGGGCTGCCGCTGCGACCGCGACACGGTCGCGCTCGTCAAGCAGCGGTTCGACATCGAGGACCTGAGCACGGCCCGCTGGCGCGGGATGCCTTCGGTGGTGCACCCGCTGATCATCGGGACGGCGACACCCACCCGTTGACGCGATTCGCGCGCCCGCGTCACACCGGGCCAGGTCTGTGGTTCTGCCGGCTGCCGGGTGACAGTCCCGGCGTGGTCCTCGAATCTCCGAGGCGGAATGGTGGCAAGACCTGGTGCGGCGCGGGACGTTCTGCGTTGCCTAGGGGCGCCACCGTCCCGAGGCGGCGGCGTCGGTGACGTAGTCCTCGAACCGCCGCGGCGGCCGGCCGAGAGCCAGTTCGACGTCGCCGGTCGGCGTTGTGCCCAGGCCGCCTTCGCGGACTTGAGTGAGCACCCCGGCGAGCAGGCGCGCGGTCTCGGGCGCGACACCGGCGGCGATCTGGCGTTCGGTGAACGTCTCCGGGGTGATGTCGACGTGCCGGACGGCTCGGCCCGTGGCCGCGCCGATCAAGCCTGCGGCTTCGCCGAAGCCGAGGGCGCGCGGGCCGGTGAGCTCGTAGGTCCGGCCGTCGTGCCGGTCGCCGGTCAGGGCCGCGGCGGCGACCTCGGCGATGTCTTCGGCGTCGATGAACGGCGTGCGCCCGTCACCGGTCGGCAGGTACAGGGTGCCGTCGAGGATTCCCGCGCGCCAGAAGCTTTCGCAGAAGTTCTGCGCGAACCAGTTCGGCCGCAGGACGGTCCACCCGGCGCCGCTCTCGCGGACCGCCTGCTCGGCGTCGTGGAGCGGATGCTCGGGCCGGCCGGCGGCCGGTGCGGACAGCAGGACGAGCCGCTGGGCACCGGCCGCGACCGCGGCTTCGGCGAACCGGCGGATGCGCGCCCGGCCCGCGCCGGTCTGCAGCGCCGGTTCGACGACGTACGCGGCGACGGCGCCGTCGAGGGCGGGTGCCCAGGTCGCGGGCTCGCCGAGGTCGAACGGGACGTCGCCGCCGGTGCGCGCCGCCGTCCGCACCGGGTGGCCCGCGCGGCGCAGGTGGCAGGCGACGCGGCGGCCGGTCTTGCCGGTGCCGCCGAGGATGAGGATGGTCGTCATGGTGCTGATCGAAGCCGACCCCGATGAGACGATCCATGGGAATTGGTCGCCGGAAGCTTTGTGATCGTCTAATCTGCGCGCTTGTGGACGTCTTGAGCGACCTGTTGCGCCGGGCCCGGGCCGGCACGACCGAGGTGCGGCAGCTCGTCCGGCGGCCGCCCTGGTCGCTGACCTTCGCCGAGTCCGCCGAGCCGGGGCTGATCACCTTGCTCGCGTCGCTGGGCGGTCCCGCTCACCTGCGGTTCGGCGGCCGCGAACGGGTGCTCCCGGCGGGCAGTCTCGCTCTGGTCAAGGGCGCGGGCGGGTACACCGTCGCGGACAGCGCGGAGACCCCGGCCCAGGTCGTGATCGCGGACGGGCGCAAGCGCGTCCTCGGCGAGGCGGGATCGGCCGCCCGGCAGCGCATCGGCCCCCGGACCTACGGTGACGGCCTGCCCGGGGCCACCACGCTGGTCCGGGGGACCTGCGCCCTTCACGGCGACGTGGGGGAGCGGTTGCTGGAGCTGCTGCCGCCGGTGGTGTTCGTCCCCGCCGGGGAGCGCACCGGCGCGGCGCTCGCGCTGCTCACCGCCGAAGCCGCCCGCGACGAACCGGGGCAGGACGCCGTGCTCCACCGGCTGCTGGACCTGGTGCTCGTGCTGGCGCTGCGGGCGTGGAGCGCCACCGCGGGCGAGGCGCCGCCCGGCTGGTACCACGCGCTGGCCGACCGGCACCTCGGCCGTGCCCTGCGCGCGCTCCACGAAGAGCCGGCGCGCCGCTGGACCGTGGCCGCGCTGGCCGCCGAAGCCGGGCTCTCGCGAGCCGCGTTCGCGGCCCGGTTCCGCGCGGCGGTGGGCCGGCCGCCCTTGACGTACCTCACGGACTGGCGGATGACGCTGGCCGCGGACGCGTTGCGCGACACCGGTGACACGGTCGCGGTCATCGCCCGCCAGGTCGGCTACGACGACGCGTTCGCCTTCAGCGTCGCGTTCAAGCGCGCTCGCGGGGAGACCCCTTCCGCGTGGCGCCGCCGGTTGCCGTCACGGGGTGACGGTGCTCGTGTCGAGGGTGAGGTAGACGGCGCGGACGGCGAGGGTGCGCTCGATCTCGTCGATGATCGGGGCGAAGAACTGCTTGCGGTGCTCGGAGTCGCTCATCGACGTGACCGCGAAGTACATGCTGCCGAATCCGGCGAGCAGGGTGGCGTTGCGCAGCAGGGCGACCGGGACGCCGGGGAGCAACGGTGAGATCGCCGGCGCCGAGCCGATCCACTGTTCGGCCGCGGCGGGGGTCACGATGATCACGCCGAGGAGCACGAAGAAGGCGAACAGGGCGAGGCCGATGACCGCGGCCTGGACGAGCTGGCGGGTGGCGAGCACCAGCAGCAGGTTGCGTTTCTGGCGTCCGTTGAGGCTGACCGCGCGGATGGGCCCGTCGATGGTGACGGCGGCGAGCGGGGTGCCGGCGCAGGCGGCGGTCAGCATGGGCGGGCTGAAGTCCTGTTCGACCCGGCCGATCTCCTCGCGGAGGCGGGCGGCCGCGGCGAGGACGGTCACCGCGCCGAAGAGGGCGACGACCAGGGTGAGGCGCCACCAGGCGAGCTGGTTCATCAGCTGCCACAGCTCGCCGGTGAAGAAGAGGAACAGGGTGACGAAGAGCAGGACCGGCAGCGCCCGGCCGAGGACCTGCACGCTGTTGCGGAGGTCGGTGACCGCCTGTTTGACGGCTTGGCGCACGAGGGTGCCGAAGCCGTAGGTGGTGGCGAGGTAGGTGGCCGCGAAGACGGCGGCGAAGAACACGAGGAAGGCGAGCACGCCCAGCGCGCGGGCGCCCGGAAGGGTGATGGCGCCGTCGAAGGCGAGCTGCAGCAGGGGGACGGCGACCGGCATCGCGGCGTAGGTGACCAGGATGGTGATGGTCGCGGCGTGGGAGAAACGGGGGAGGCGCCGGACGAACAGCGAGATCGTCACCCAGGCCGCGAGGGTCACGGCGACGACGACACCGAGCAGGACCCACCGGCCCGAGCCGGCGGTCTTGAGCGGGACGAGCCAGGCGAGGCTCGCGAGCGTGACGAAGACCAGCGCGGGCAGCATCCGGGGCAGGACGTGCTCGGTGAAGCCGTACCCGGCGATCATCGTCGGGGTCCCGCGCCGGAGGAACCAGCGTTCGGTCCGCTGGACCCGCGCCCGAGGTGAGGAGGTGGGCATGGGTAGATGATTCCCGGCCCCTCCGGCCCGGTCCCTCTCGGCCCGGCTACTCGGCCGGATCGACCTCCGCGTACACCTCGAACAAGCCGGGATACGCCTTCACGCCGGGGACACGCTGCCCGGCCGGGGTGAAGTCCCGGAAGACGGCGCGGTAGGACTCGACGTCCTCCCACAGCGCGATGTTGACGAACTGGAAGGTCGTGTCGTTCAGGCCGGTGTTGCGGTGCAGGCGGGTCTGGATGAACCCGGGCGCGGTCGCGAAGTGGTCGATGGTGCTGCGCCAGGTCTCAAGGAACTCCTCTTCGCTTTCCGGTGGCACGGTGAAGCTGTTGATGAGGGTGATGGGCATGGCAGGTCCTCTCCTGGACGGGCCGGTCAGGGCACGGTGACGATGAGGCGGCCGCGGACGTGGCCGGTCGCGCTCGCGGCTTGGGCAGACCCGGCCTGCGCGAGCGGGAAGGTCCGGGTGACGGGCAGGGTGAGGCGGCCGGCGGCGGCCAGGCGGGCGCCTTCGCGGAGCGCGGGTGTCTTGTCCCGCCCGAACCCGGTGGACACCCGGGCGCCGTGGGTGGGGGCGCCGAAGTCGGCGATCGACACGACGCGGCCCGGATCGCCGGTCAGCGCGGCGAGTTCGGCGATGACGCCGGAGCCGGCGACGTCCACGGCGGCGTCGACGCCGGCCGGCGCGAGCGCGCGGACCCGCTCCACGAGGCCGGGACCGTAGGTGGTGGGCACCGCGCCCAGCGAGACGAGATAGTCCTGATTGGACGGACCGGCAACCCCGATGACGGTGGCGCCGCGATCGACGGCGAACTGGACCGCGGCCGACCCGACACCGCCGCCGGCTCCGTTGACCAGAACGGTGTGCCCCTCGCGCACGCCGGCGTCGTCGAGGACGCGTAGCGCGGTCTCGAACGGCGTGGCGTAGCCGGCCGCTTCTTCGAAGGACACTCCCGGCGGTTTCGGCGTCCACGAGGTGAGCACGGCGTGCTCGGCGTAGGTCTCCTGTCCCGAGCCGAAAACGGCGTCGCCGACCCGGACGTCCGTGACGTCGTCGCCGACCTCGTCGACGATCCCGGCGGCGTCCCCGCCGACCCCGGCCGGCAGCCGCAGCGGCCGGACGTCCCGGAGCAAACCCTGGCGGAGCTTCCATTCCAGCCCGTTCACGCCCGCGGCGCGCACAGTGATGCGCACCTGACCCGCTTGCGCGTGCGGGGCATCGACGTCGACGAGCTCCAGGACCTCCGGGCCGCCGTAGCGGGCGAATCGCACAGCCTTCATGGGTATGAGGATCACCGCCGTAAGCCGGGTTCCGACCTGGATCCGCCGTGATTGCAAGAATCCGACATAGTGGGAGTCATGGAGCGGGATTCAGTCACCCTGGACGAGGTCGACCGGAAGCTGCTGCACGCCCTGCACCTCGACGCCCGGGCGCCGTTCTCCCGGATCGGCGACGTGCTCGGGGTGTCCGACCGGACCGTCGCCCGGCGCTACGCGCGGCTGCGGGACACCAAGGTGATCAACCTGGTCGGCATCGCCGACCCCCAGCGGCTGGACGGCGCCGAATGGGTCGTGCGCATGCGGTGCGAGCCCGGCTCCGCCCTGCGGGTCGGCGAGGCGCTCGCCCGGCGCGACGACACCCGGTGGGTCGCGCTGCTCTCCGGCGGTACCGAGATCAGCGCGAGCCTGCGGACCTGGTCCGCCGGCGAACGCGACGAGCTGATCCTGCAACGCCTGCACCGCACCGCGCCGGTGGTGTCCGTCACGGCGCACAGCGTGCTGAACGTCTTCAGCACCGCCCGGCACGGCTTCGAAGGACCGGCGCCGCTCACCGCCGGCCAGATCGCGGCCCTCCGGCCGCACTACGACACCGCCGGTTCCGAACCTGCCGACGCCGATCGGCCCCTGCTGGACGCGCTCGCCGTGGACGGGCGGCTGCCGTACCCCGCACTCGCGGCCGTGACCGGCTGGTCGGAATCGACCGTCGCGCGCCGGATCCACGCACTGCGCGCGTCCGGCCTGCTGCGGTTCGACCTCGACGTCAACGCCGCCGCACTGGGCTTCCACACGCAGGCGCACGTGTGGGCCGGCGTGCCGCTCGCCCACCTGGCGGAGACCGGCGCCGCCGTCGCCGCCCATCCCGAAGTCGCCTTCTGCGCCGCCACCACCGGGCCGGCCAACCTGCTCGTCTCGGTCACCTGCCGCGACGACCGGGATCTGTACCGGTACCTCGTCGAGCGGCTCGGCGCGCTGCCGCACCTGGGTGAGGTGCAGACCGCGCCGGTGATCCGGGTCGTCAAGCGCGCCGGCCGCCGGCCTTGAGGGCCAAGTGGAGGTCGGCGGCGTAGGCCGCGGGTTGTTCCCAGGCCGCGAAGTGCCCGCCGGCCGGGTGTTGCACGTACTCGCGCACGTTCAGGAACGCCTCGGCGTAGCTGCGCGGCTCGGGTTTGAGGTCGTGCGGGAACACCGACAGCACGGTCGGCGTCTCGACCCGGCCGGTCAGCGTGCCCGGTTCGGTGTACGTGGCGAACGACGTGCCGATCGTGCCGGTGAACCAGTAGGCGGAGACCCAGGTGAGCAGCTCGTCCGGGGTGAACGCCGGCCCGTCGGACCAGGATTCCAGCTTCTCGGCGATCCACGCCGCGAGGCCGGCGGGCGAGTCGCCGAGGGCGACGGCGAGGGTGCTGGGCCGCGTCGACTGCTCGGCGATGTACCCGCCCTCGCTGCGGAACCACTGCGCCGACCGGGCGAGGTAGGCCGCGGCGTCCGAGGGGAGCTTCGCCGGGTCGGCCGTGAGCGCACGCAGTGGCGCGACGTTCGTGAGGTGCAGGGCGGCCACCCGGTCCGGGTGCTCGGCGGCGAGGATCTCCGCGACGGTGCCTCCGACGTCGCCGCCGGACACGGTGTACCGCGCGTAGCCGAGCTCGGCCAGGGCGTCCGCGACGATCGCCGCGATCCGGTTGACCGACATGCCGGCCGTGGTGAGCGGGGGCGCGAACGGGAAGCCCGGCAGCGCGGGCACCACCACGTGCACGTCGGTGAGCAGGGGCAGGACGCGCTCGAAGCGCAGCACCGAGTCCGGCCAGCCGTGCAGGAGCACGACGACCGGGGCACCGGGATCGGCGGACCGCTGGTGGATCACCCGCAGCTCGGTGCCGCCGGCCCGCACCGTCGCCCAGGGGAGAGCTTTGATGCGGCGTTCGTGGGTGTCCCAGTCGTACTCGCCGGCCCAGTGCCGCAGCAGGTCGTCGAGGTGGGAGCCCGTGATGCCGCGTGTGCTGTCGTCGTCCCAGGGGGTCGGGACACGCCTGGTGCGCCGGAGGCGTTCTCGCAGTTCGTCCATCATGTGTACGACGATACACATGATGTGTATGCTCGTACACATGACTTCGCGCAACGCCGCGGCCACCAGGCAGCGCATCCTGGAGCACGCGCGGCGCCAGTTCGCCCGGCACGGGTACACGGCGATCACGGTCAAGGGCGTGGCCGACGCCGCCGGGGTGTCGCCCAACCTCATCACGCGCTACTTCGGCGGCAAGGACGGCCTTTTCCTGGCGGCGACCCGGGTGGAGATCCCGGTCTCGACCTCCTTCGACGGCGACCGTTCCGCGCTGGGTGCGCGTCTCGCGGCGAGCATCGTCGAGCGCTGGTTCGGCGAGCCGGGGGAGGACCCGCTGCTGGTGCTGCAACGAGCGTCCGGCGAACGCCCGGAAGCGGCGGAGGCGCTGGCCGAATTCCTGGACGCCAACTCGCTGGAGCCGCTGCACCGCTACCTGCACGACAGCGGCCTGGACGACGCGGAGGCCCGCAACCGAGCCGCGGCGATCGACGCCTTCGTGCTGGGAGTGTCGACCCGCCGCCGGGTGCTGCGTGCCGAACTGGGTGATCGCGATGGGCTTCAGGCCTGGTTGAGCGCCACGATCCAGCGCCTCGCCGACGGGTGATCACCGCCGGGGAAGCCGGACCGCGGCGTCGTGGAAGTTCCGGCGATCGCGCCCGTCTTCAGACCTGGCTGAGTGCCACGATCGAGCGCCTTGTCGACGGGTGAGCCATCACCGCGGAGGAAGCCGGACCGCGGCGTCGTGGAAGGTCTGCCGTATCTCGGTGATGGCGTTCGACGCCCTTCGTGCTGACGGTCGACCCGTCGCCGGGTTCGGCGATCGCGCCGACCTCCAGGCATGGATGGGTGCCGCCATTCAGCGTCTCGCCGACGGGTGAGCGTTCACTGCCGCGGAAGCCGGACCGCGGCGTCGTGGAACTGCCGGCGTACCTCGGTGATGGCGTTCGACGTGCGGGTCGGGTGGACGCGGTTGGTCAGCAGCACGTAGTACCGCCCGCGGCGCGGCTCCACCCAGAGGCTCGTGCCGGTGAACCCGGTGTGCCCGTACGAGTCCGGCTCGAGCGCGACGCCCACCGGGGAGCCGGGTACGTCGAGTCCCTGCCAGCCGAGGCCCCGGCGCAGGACCGCCGTGTGGTTGGTGATCATCTCGGCGTGCGTGGCCGGTTTCAGCAGCGGTGCCGCGCCGCCGGCCAGGACCCGGCCCAGGCGTTCGACGTCGGCCAGTGTGGCGAACAGCCCGGCGTGGCCGCAGATCCCGTCCAGCACCACCGCGTTCTCGTCGTGCACCTGTCCGGTCACCACATGGCCGCGCCAACCGCAGTCTTCGGTGGCCACCGCGTCGGGCACCGGGCCGAAACCGGTGTCCCGCAGGCCCGCCGGCGTTGTCACGTACTCGGCGACCAGGTCGTCCAGCGGCTTTCCGGCGGCAGCCGACGCGATGAGGCCCAGCAGGATGAAGCCCTGCGACGAGTACTCCACCCGGCTGCCGGGTGCGACGGGCAGGGGTGTCGTCCGGATCGCTTCGAGGAGCGACTCCCGCGTGCGGTGGGTGCGCCACAGCGGCGTGCCGCCCGGCAGGCCCGAGGTGTGGGTGAGCAGCTGCCGCACCGTGATCGACGCCTTGTCGGTGCCCGCGTAGGACGGCAGGTGGCGGGGGAGCGGGTCGTCGAAGGACAGCGCGCCGCGCTCGGCCAGGGCCGCCACGACGATGGCGACCACCGGTTTGGTCACCGACGCCAGGTCCCAGCGGCTCGTCTCGCCGGCCGGCGGGCCGTCCCACCAGCGCGTGCCCAGGACGCCCCGTGACAGGACGCCGTCGGCGGTGCCGACCGACCAGGCGGCCGCGGAGAACACCCGCTCTTCCCGGGCCCGCGCCAGGAGTTCAGCGAGCATCGACCGCTCGCAGCGTCGCCCCGGCGAGCACCGCCGAGAGCCGGTTCGCCGCCTCGGCGACCAGCGGGCCGAGGACGTCGAAGCTGGACTCCTGCAGGGTGAACGTCAGCCCCGAGACGCTCACCGCGCCCACCACAGCACCCTCGGCGTCCAGCACCGGGGCGCCGAGGCAGCGCACGTGCGCTTCGAACTGCTCGTCGTCCACTACGTAGCCAGCACTGTCCACAGTGGTCAGCTCCCGCCGGATCGCCGCCGGGTCGGTCAGGGTCTTGGCCGTGCGGGCGGCCAGTGGCGCGGCGAGCACCGCGGCGACCTCGGCTTCGGGCAGGCGCGACAGGATCGCGCGGCCCACCGCGGTGCAGTACAGCGGCACCTCGCCGCCGGGCCGGGTGTTGAGCCGGTAGGCCTGGTCCGGCTCGAGCTTCTCGACGTAAACCGCCCGGTCCGCGTGGCGCACCGCGTAGTGCACCGTGTGCCCGCTACGCCGCTGCAGGTCGGCCAGCACCGGCCGCAGCGGGCGCGTGCTCGTCAAAGCCGCCGCCGAAAGGCCCAGCAACCGCGGCCCGACCGTGTATCGCCCGCTGCCCGTGCCGATCGCGTACCCGGCCTCGGTGAACGTCTGCAGCATCCGGTGCACGGTCGGTTTCGGCAGGTCACAGGCCTGCGCGAGGTCGGCGAGCCGGTGCGGGCCACCGGGGCCGGAGAGGGTGGCGAGCACCTCCAGGGCCTTCTCGACCGCACCCCGGGAACTGCCGGGCGAAGTGTTGACAGCGTTGTTCACGCCGCCTACCTTAGCGCAATCGCGTTCCATGTGACGGAACGGCGTTTCACTAGACGGAAGATAGGTGGTGACCGTGGCCCGTTCCCGGCTGTCGCGCCGCGACGCCCTCCGGCTCGGCGGGCTCGCGCTCCCCGCGCTGGCCCTGCCCGGCCTGCTCTCCGCGTGCGGCAGCGCCGCGGGCACCACCGGCACCGTGCTGCGCGTCGCCCAGTCGTCGGACCCCAAGACGCTCGACCCGCAGAAGCAGGGCGACCTGACCTCGATGAACGTGCTGACCAACCTGTTCGACACGCTCACCACCCGCGGCCCGGACAACCAGCTGGCGCCGGGACTCGCGCTGTCGTGGTCCTCGCCCGACCCGCTGACCTGGCGGTTCAAGCTCCGCCCCGGTGTGCAGTTCCACAACGGCGAACCGTGCGACGCCAACGCCGTCGCGTTCAGCATCAACCGGCTGCTCGACCCGGCCACCAAGTCACCCATCGTCGAGCTGCGCTACGTGAAGCAGGCCGTCGCCATCGATGCGTCCACAGTGGACCTCCGCTGCAGCGCCCCGGACCCGATCATCCCGGCCAAGGTCTCGCTCTTCGGCGGGGTCGCCGTGCCACCGGGCTACCTCAAGCAGGTCGGCTCGGCCGGCTTCGCGAAGCACCCGATCGGCACCGGGCCGTTCACCTTCGGGGAGTTCCAGCGCGACCACCAGCTGCGGATGCACGCCAACCCCGGGTACTGGGGCGGGAAACCGGCCTACGACGAGCTGGTGTTCCTCCCGATGCCCGACCCGTCCTCGGCGCTCGCCTCGCTGCAGAGCGACGAGGTCGACATCGTCGCCGGGCTCACCCCGGACGCCGCGCTCCAGCTGAAGGGCTACACCGGCGTCTCGATCCGCAACTACCCGGGCATCCGCACGTCGTACCTGTCGCTCGACACCACCGCCGGCCCGCTGCGCGACGTCCGCGTCCGCCGGGCGCTCAACCACGCCGTGGACGTGCCGCTGCTGATCAAGGCCGTGCTCGACGGCAAGGCGCGCGAGGTGCCGACGATGTTCCCGCGCGAGTCGTTCGGTTTCGACCCGTCGATCACGCCCTTCACCCGCGACGTCGGCCTGGCCAAGCAGCTGCTCGCCGAAGCGGGCTTCGCGGACGGGTTCGACACCTCGATCACCGCGCAGACCGCCGACTCGAACCTCGCCGAGGCGATCTCCGGGCTGCTCGCCCGCGTCGGCGTCCGGGCGCGCGTCGACCTGGTCGACGCGGGGACATACACGAGCCGCCTGACCTCCAGCAACCGCAGCGCGCTCGGCCCGATCTACCTCGCCGCCAGCACCGGCTGGACGCTCGACGCCGAAAGCCTCGTGCAGTCCAACGTCCGCCACGACCGGCGGCAGAGCCGGTGGACCAACTCCGAAGCCGACCGGCTGGTGGACGCCGAAGAGCAGTCGCTCGCGCCCGCCGACCGGCAGCGGGCCTTCACCTCGCTCCAGCAACTTCTCAAGCAGGAGGCGCCGTTCGTGTTCCTCTACCAGATCGACAACGTCTACGCGGTCAACACGCGTCCACAGTGGACACCCGGTGTGGTCGGCGTGCTGGGCATGGCGAAGGCGACGGTGACCCCGTGACCGCGCCCGCCGTCGCCGTGGCCCGTCCGGCCGCCCCGGGCAGCGGGGTGCTGCGCGTGGTCGTCACCAAGGTGCTGACCGCGATCATCGTGCTGTTCTTCGTCGCCACGGCCGCGTTCTTCCTGGTCCGGCTGTCGGGCGACCCGGTGAAGCTGATCCTGCCGCCCGACGCCACCGCCGCGCAGGAGGCCACGCTGCGCGCGACCCTCGGCCTGGACCGGCCGCTGCTCACGCAGTACCTCGACTACCTCGGCGGCCTGCCGCGGCTGCAGCTGGGCACGTCGCTCGTCTACGACCAGCCGGTCGCGGACGTCCTGTTCTCCCGCATCCCCGCGACGCTGGAACTGGCCGGTGCCGCGCTGCTCCTGGCGCTGGTGATCGCCGTCCCGGCGGGCACGTTCGCCGCGCTGCGCCGCGGCCGCGCGGGCGACACCGGCGTGATGACCGGCGTCCTCGTCGGGCAGTCGACGCCCGCGTTCTGGGTCGGGATCCTGCTGATCCTCATCTTCGCCGTGCAGCTGCAGCTGCTGCCCGCGTCGGGTTACGGCGGGTTCGCGCACCTCGTGCTCCCGGCCATCACGCTGGCCGTGTACTCGGTGGCGGTGATCGCGCGGCTGTTGCGCAGCTCCCTGGTCGACGTGCTCGGCTCCGACTACATCCGCACCGCGCGGGCCAAGGGGCTGAGCACCGGCGGGATCGTGCTGGGCCACGGCCTGCGCAACGCCGCGCTGCCCGTCGTCACGGTGGTCGGCCTGGAGATCGGCAGCCTGCTCGGCGGCGCGATCCTCACCGAGCAGGTGTTCTCCTGGCCCGGCCTCGGCCGGCTCACCGTCGAGGCCATCCAGAACCGCGACTTCCCGCTGGTGCAGGCCGCGGTGCTGTTCTTCGCCGCCACGTTCGTCGTGGTGAACCTCCTGGTGGACCTGTCCTACACGATTCTCGACCCGAGGGTGCGGGTGACCGCGTGACCGCCGTAGCTGTCCCTGTAGCCCGCCCGGGTGTGGTGCGCGGAGTCCTGCGCAACAAGCTCGGCGTCGTCGCCGTGACCGTGCTGACCCTGATGGTGCTCGTCGCCCTGCTCGCGCCGCTGATCGCGCCGTACGACCCGGGCGCGCAGGACCTGCTGGTGCGGCTGCACCCACCCGCGTGGGCCGCCGGCGGCGACTCGTCGCACCTGCTCGGCACCGACCAGCTGGGCCGCGACATCCTGTCCCGGCTCTTCTACGGCGCCCGCGTCTCGCTGCTCGTCGGCGCGTGCGCGGCCCTGCTGGCCGGGGTGGTCGGCGCCGCGATCGGCCTGGTCGCCGGGTTCCTCGGCGGCTGGTTCGACCGGATCCTGATGCGGATCGCCGACATCCAGCTGGCGTTCCCGTCGATCCTGCTCGCGCTCGCCATCGTCGGGTTCCTCGGCTCCGGCCTCTGGTACGTCGTGCTGGTGCTCGGCTTCACCGGCTGGGTCTCCTACGCCCGCGTGATCCGCTCCGAAGTGCTTTCCCTGCGCACCAGGGAGTTCGTGACGGAGGCGCGCGCCATCGGCGTCACGGACTTCACGATCATGCGCCGGCACCTGCTGCCCAACGTGATGGCGCCGCTGGCGACCATCGGCACGCTGCACGTCGCCGCGGCGATCGTCGCCGAAGCGTCGTTGAGCTACCTCGGCCTCGGCGTGCCCAAGCGGACGGTCACCTGGGGCGGGATGCTCGCCGACGGCCAGCTCTACCTCGGCACGTCGTGGTGGGTGGCCGTGTTCCCCGGTGTCGCGCTGATGCTCACCGCGCTGGCCGTCAACATCACCGGCGACGTCCTGCGCGACGTCGCGGACCCGAAGGCGTACCGCTCATGAGCCTGCTGGAGATCACCGACCTGAGCATCGAGTTCCGGGTGGACACCGGCACGGTGACCGCGGCCGACGGCGTGAGCCTGTCGGTGGCCGAAGGCGAGACCGTCGCACTGGTGGGGGAGTCGGGCAGCGGCAAGACCGCGACGGCGCTGTCCGTGCTGCGGCTCAACCCCGAGCCGCCGTGCGTCTACGCGGGCGGCGAGATCCTCCTCGACGGCCGCGACGTGCTGCGACTGTCCGAAAAGGATCTCCGGGGCATCCGCGGCAACGACGTCGCCATGGTCTTCCAGGACCCGATGACCAGCCTCAACCCGGTCAAGCGGATCGGTGCCCAGGTGGCCGAGGTGGTCCGGAAGCACCAGGGCGCGTCGCGGCACGACGCGCGGACGGCCGCGGTGGAAGCGTTGCGGGAGGCGGGAATCCCCGACCCGGAACGCCGCGCTTCGCAGTACCCGCACCAGCTTTCGGGCGGCCTGCGGCAGCGCTCGATGATCGCGATGGCGCTCGTCGGACGGCCGCGGGTGCTCATCGCCGACGAGCCGACCACCGCGCTGGACGTCACCGTGCAGGCCCAGATCCTCGAGCTGCTGGTGGACCTGCAGCGGCGGCACGGCATGGCGATCCTGCTGATCACCCACGACCTCGGTGTCGTCGCGGAGGTCGCCGACCGGGTCGTGGTGCTGAAGTCGGGCCGGGTCGTCGAAACCGCGGACGTGGTGCCGCTGTTCGAGGCGCCGCGCGAGGACTACACACGCGAGCTGCTGCGTGCGACACCGAAGCTGGAGCGGGTATGACGAACCTGGTCGAGATCCGCGGGCTGCGCAAGGACTACGGCGCCCTGTCCGCTGTGGACGGTGTCGACCTCGACGTCGTCGCGGGGGAGACCCTGGCCGTGGTCGGCGAGTCGGGCAGCGGGAAGACGACGCTGACCCGGTTGCTGCTGCGGCTGATCGAGCCCACGGCCGGAACCGTGCGCTTCGACGGCGCGGACCTGCACGCGCTGGGGGCGGCCAGCCTGCGCAAGGTGCGGCGCGAGATGCAGGTGGTGCTGCAGGACCCGTACTCGAGCATGAACCCGCGGCTGCGCGTGACGGAGATCGTCAGCGAGCCGCTGGTCACGCACGATCCGGCGCTGCGTGGCCGCCGTGGCCGTGCGGAGGTGCGCGAGCGGGTGGCGGGCCTGCTCGACGCCGTCGGGCTGCCGCCGCAGGTCCAGGACCGCTACCCGCACGAGTTCTCCGGCGGCCAGCGGCAGCGGATCTCCATCGCCAGGGCGCTCGCCCTGGAGCCGCGGCTGGTGGTGCTCGACGAGCCGACGAGCGCGCTCGACGTCTCGGTGCAGGCGCAGGTCCTGGACCTGCTGGCCGACCTGCAGGACCGGCTGAAGCTGACCTACGTCTTCGTGTCGCACAACCTCGCGGTCGTCCAGCGGATCGCCGACCGCGTCGCGGTGATGCGGGCCGGGAAGATCGTGGAGCTGGCCGCTGCGAAGCAGCTGTTCTCGGCACCGTCCCACGAGTACACGAAGAGCCTGCTCGACGCGGTCCCGAACCCGGATCCGCGGCTCGCGCGCCGCCGCCGGGTGACGGCGTGAAGGCGTCAGTGGTGGGACAGCACGAGCCCGGCGCCGCCGAGCAGCGCGACGTCGTCGGCCGGGCCCTCGTTCACCACGACCCGCGGCGGCTCCGCGGTGCGGGCCCACGACGAATCCTCGCGCAGCCGCTGCTCGATCCGGGCCCGGAAGGCTTCCCCGCCCTCGGCGGCTTCGCCGTGGAGGACGAACAGGCCGGGCGCGAACAGCTGCTGGATGTTCACCAGCCCGAGCGCGATGTTGCCCGCGTACTCGTCCAGCAGCGGGTCGCCCGCCAGCTCGCGCACCGTGCGCGCGGCGAGGCCACGCCGCTCGGCTTCGGAGCGCAGCCACGGCGTGGTCGCGACGGTCTTCCAGCAGCCACGGGCGCCGCAGGTGCACGGCCGGCCGCTGGCGGCCACCGTCATGTGCGCGCCGCTGCGGCCGCCCGGCGGGGCCAGCACCTCGCCGTCGTAGAGCAGGCCGACGCCGAGCACCTCGCCCGTCGAAACGGACGCGAAGGTCGTGCGGCCGCGGCCCGGGCCGAACCAGCGGTCACCCAGCACCTGCAGGCGCGCCCGGTGTTCGATGTGGACCGGCGCGTGCACCAGCCCGGCGAGCACCGCGGCGACGGGGTAACCGTGCAGCGCCGGCACCTCGTTGACCTCGATGATCACGCCCGCATCGGCGTCCACCAGTCCCGCGGCGGCCACCCCGACGCCCACCGGCCGAGTGGGGAACGCGGCGACCTCGGCCAGGGCGGCGTCGACGTCGGCCCGGTCGGCGGTGCCGCGCGGGTAGGCCGCCTCGGCGCGCCACAGCACGGTGCCGGACAGGTCGAGCAGCGCGGCCCGGACCCGGCCGGGCAGCAGCTCGACGGCGCCCAGCACCGGACCGGCGGCGGCCTCGGGCGCGGCCGGTGCCGGGACCAGCCGCAGGGCCGGGCGTTCGCCGGTGCTCATGCGGCCACGATGCCACGACCCGACTCCGGAGGGGAGACCACGTGCCGGAACCGAGGTGGACGAGCCGGTGGGGAGACCACGTGCCGGACCTGACGGCGACCTGGCGCGAGGCAGTCGCGCCACCACGACCGGAGTCCCGAGGGGAGACCACGTGCCGGAACTGACGCGGATGACCTGGCAGGAGGTGCGCGACGCCGCCCGGTCGGCGATCGCGCTGCTGCCGATCGGTTCGCAGGAACAGCACGCCGCCCACCTGCCGATGGGCACCGACACGATGCTCGCCGAGGCCGTCGTCGACGGCGCTCTGGCGCGGGTGGACGACCCGGTCGTGGTGCGGCTGCCCGCGCTGCCGTTCGGGCACAGCCCGCACCACCTCTTCGCCGCCGCGGTGTCGCTGCGGGCGTCGACGCTGCAGGCCGTGCTCGCCGACGTCCTGGACTCGCTCGCCACCAGCGGGTTCCGGCGTGTCTTCGTGGTCAACGGCCACGGCGGCAACGACGAGATCATGCGGCTCGCCGTCAAGGAGTACGCCCTGCGGGCCGACGTGGCGCTCGCCGCGTGCTCCTACTTCTCGCTGGGTGAGGGCTCCTCGCCGGGCCACGCCGGGAAGTTCGAGACGTCGCTGATGCTCGCGGCTCACGGCGACCTGGTGCGGCCTCGCGAACCACGCCCCGACGTCACGCCACCACCGCTGTTCGCGTACCCGCCCTACCCGGGCCTGACCGTGGAGCGTCACGGCGAATGGGCCCGCGCGGGCGGCAGCACCGACGACGCCACCACCGCGACCGCCGAGGGCGGCGCGGACCTGCTCGAAGACCGGGTGACCGCGCTGGCGGACGCGATCCGCGCGTTCGACGCGGCCACCCGCACCACCCACGCCGAAGGGGAGGCATGAAGATCACCGACGTCGACGTGCGGGTCGTGAACCTGCCGCTGACCAACCCGTTCACCAGCTCGTTCGAGACGAAGACGGGCGAGACCCGCACCGTCGTGCGGCTGCGCACCGACACCGGCGTCGAAGGCTGGGGCGAGACCATGTGGGGCCGCCCGGTCGCGGAGCTGGCCCGCAAGCTCGGTGAGGAGCTGGTGGGGACGAGCCCGTTCGCGCTGGAGGCGTTCCACCGGCGCCACCACATGGTGCCGTTCTTCCACGGCTACCTCGGGTACGCGGCGCTGGCCGCGCTCGACGTCGCGTGCTGGGACCTGATGGGCAAGATCACCGGCCAGTCCGTGACCGACCTGATCGGCGGCCCGGTCCGCGACGAGGTCCCGATCACGGCGCTGATCACCCGCGCCGACGCGCCCGGCGCGACCGGCCGGGAACTGGCCCAGGGGCTGGGCGAGCACGCGGCGAAGGTGGTCGCCGAGGGCGGCTTCACGGCCGTGAAGCTCAAGGGCACCAAGGACGTCCGCGGCGACGTCGAGATCATGCGCGAGCTGCGGCACGCGCTCCCGGACGTCGAGCTGCGCGTCGACCCGAACGCGGCGTGGTCGGTGCCCGACTCGATCCGCGCCGGGCTGTCCCTGGAGGAGCTCGACCTGGAGTACCTCGAGGACCCGTGCGTCGGCATCGAGGGCATGGCCCAGGTGCGGGCGAAGGTGCGGATCCCGTTGTGCACCAACATGTGCGTGGTCCGCTTCGAGGAATTCGCCCCGGCGGTCCGGCTCGGCGCGGTCGACGTCATCCACGGCGACGTCTACAAGTGGGGCGGGATCTCGGCGACGAAGGCACTGGCCGCCCACTGCGAGACGTTCGGCCTGGGGATGAACCTCCACAGCGGCGGCGAACTGGGCATCGCGACGGCCGCCCACCTGGCGGTGGTGGCGAGCACACCGGTGCTGTCGCGGGCCATCGACAGCATGTACTACCTGCACGCGGACGACATCGTGGAGCCGCTGGAGCTCGCGGACGGCCGGCTGAAGGTGCCGACCGGGCCTGGCTTGGGCGTGACGGTGGACGAGGAAAAGGTGGCGTACTACGCGAAGCGCAACGAAGAGGAGGGAGACCTCACCGGGTGAAGGTGCGCGCGCAGTATCCTCGAGCGTGCGCGCGATTGCCTTTTGGTGCGGCCTGGCGACACTGGGTTGCCTGGCGGGAATAGCGGGCTCCTTCATCGAAGGCGAGCCTCCTCTGCCGGACGCGGTGTGGGAGGTTCCGCTGGTCGGCATCGTCCCCGTGGTGCTGCTGCTGGTGTTCCGGCGCAGCGGCGAGTCACGTCTGAGGGCGCTGACCACCGCCATCACGTCGGTTCCGCCGCGAGTGCGCTGGAGTGCCGCACCGCTGGTCCTCGCCGGGGCGGTTCTGGTGGCGGTCACGGCCGCGGGAATGCGCTCGGGCACGCCCGAGGTGACCGCCACTGGCTATCAGCTCTACGCCCGCCTCGGCAGCACACCGATCACGCGCGCCGAGTACCTGCAGGAGATCGCCCGAAGCCGCCGGCTGTTCGCGGCGATCGGGTTCGGGCTGAACGTCCTGGCCGGAGCTTGCGCGGTCGGAGCCGGTTCAGGGGAGTGCTCGGCTGACGCGTCGGGGAGCCAAGCCGAAGTACCGTGAAGGTGATGGGTTCACGGTTCCCCTTCAGGGCGGGCGCGAGATCGCCGTGGCCGGTTCAGGCCAGGTGGGCGAGTGCGGTGACGACCCGTTCGGCGATGTCCGGCGGCCACACGAAATTCGGGGCCACCGCTCGCTGGTGGGCCAGCCCGTGCAGGCCGAGCCACAGCGCGACCGTGTCGGCGGCGATGTCCGTGCTGGTGGCGACGCCGGTGTCCACGCAGCCCTCCAGGGCGTCGTGGAGCAGTTCCATGCTCGCCCGGCCCAGTGCGGACAGGTCGGTCCCGGTCACGGAACTGCCGGTGAGGTCGGGCATCCAGAGCCCGCCGAACATCGTGCGGTAGCGCCCCGGGTGCGCCTGGGCGAACGCCAGGTAGGTGTCGCAGATCGCGAAGAGCCGTTGCCGGGGACCGGTCGCGGCGTCCCGGGCGGCGCGGAGTTCGCCGTCCAGTTCGGCGAAGGCCTTCTGGACGGCGGCCAGCACGATCGCGGGCTGGTCGGGGAAGTGGCGGTAGATCGAGGGCGCGGCGATCCCGATGTGCCGCGCGACGGAACGCAGGGTGACGGCGCTCGCGTCGCCGGTCTCGTCGAGCAGCTCGACCGCCGCCGCGATGATCTCGTCGCGCAGGCGGGAGCCTTCGCCGCGGCGGTTGCGGGTGCGGGTCGCGGTCTTCTCGTCGTCCACGACCGTGAGCTTACAGCACGAAACTTATGACTGTTAGCTCTTGTGCCCGATGAGTTATAGATCGTAAGGTTACGGCCGTAATCACAGTCGCCTCTTCCGATCGAAAAGGACTGATCTTCGATGAACGCACGACGCACCTTCCTGCACGGCATCGGTACCGCGGCCTTGGGCGTGGCGATGGTGGTGTCGGCCCAGTCGCCGGCGGCGGCCGCGGAAGCGAAGCCGGGCACCGGGACCCACCAGGAGTGCCGGGGTGTCACGGTCGACAAGACCGCGCCGGTGATCAGTCGCGCAAGCGTGCTCATCAAGGCGCCGCTGGCGCGGGTGTGGCGGCTGCACGCGGACATCGACCGGTGGCAGAGCTGGATCCCGGAGATCGCCCCCGCGCACAAGGTGACGCCGGGACCGCTGCGGCCGGGCTCGGTCTTCACCTGGTCCCCGCAGAACATGAACGTCCGATCGACGATCAAGACCATCGCGCCGCTGCGGTGCACCGCGTGGGGCGCCCCCGTCAACGGCATCACCGGGGTGCACCTCTGGACCTTCAGGCAGACCAAGGACGGCGTCCTCGCGACCACGGAGGAGTCCTGGGCGGGCCCGCCCGTCGAGGTCGACATCCCGGGCAGCCAAGCCAGTCTGGACCAGGGGCTCAGCGACTGGGCGCAGCGGCTGAAGGGCACCGCCGAGGCGCGGTCCGGCTGTCGCTGAAGCGCCCCTCAGTCGGGGGATCCGACGGCGCGCACCGCGCGGTCGTGCAGCTCGGCCAGGTCGAGCGCGCCGTCGGACCTGGCCCAGATCTGGCCGGCGACGTCGAGGCAGGCGATGGCGCTGGCGACGATCGCGTCGGCCGCCGGATCGGCCACGTCGTCGGCGTCGACGCCGAGCCGGAGCCGGATGTTAGGCACGAGCTGTTCCTGCCACTGGAGGTGCTTCTCGATGCTGCGGGCCCGCAGCGACGGGGTCTCGTACATCATCTTGGCGATCTTGAGCGCCACCTCGGACTGCAGCCCTTCGCCGTCGGCACGCCAGAGTGCTTCCCGCAGCGCCTCCCAGGGCGGCACCGACGCCGGGATGCCTTCCAGGATCTCGCGCACGAGCGCGCCCTGGTTCGCCAGGTCGCCGAGGACGATGTCCTCCTTCGTCCCGAAGTAGCGGAAGAACGAGCGCCGCGAGATGCCCGCGGTCGCCGCGATCTGGTCGATCGTCGTCCCGTCGAACCCCTGCTCGAGGAACAGGGTCATGGCGACGCGCGTGATCTCCGCGTACGCCGCCTGGCGCGATCGGGTCCAGAGGTCGTCCTGCTTGGCCATGACGCCGATCATACACTGAGCGCCACATTGACACTGAGTGCCAGGCAGGCATACGGTGAAATGGCCAGTCGGCCGATCACCCCTTTGGAGAACTGATGCCGCGACCGGACTACCGCAGCCAGACCGTCATCGTCACCGGAGCCAGCTCCGGCATCGGCGCCACGTTCGCGCACGCCCTCGCCGCCCGGGGCGCGGACCTGATCCTGGTGGCGCGCCGTCTCGACCGCCTGCGGGAGCTGGCTTCCGAACTGGAGCGGAAGCACCACGTCGCCGCGACGGCGATCGCGCTCGACCTCACCTCGTCCACGATCGGCCCGGACCTGAAAGCGGCGGTGGCCGACGCCGGTCTCACGGCGACCAGCTTGATCAACAACGCCGGTTTCGGCACGTTCGGCGAGTTCGCCGACGAGGATCCGGCCCGCCTGGCCCAGGAGATCGCGGTGGACGTCGCCGCCCCGGTGCAGCTGAGCTCCGCGTTTCTGCCGGACATCGTTGCGGCGCAAGGTTTCCTGATCAACGTCGCCAGCATGGCCGCCTACACGCCGACCCCGCGGATGGCCGTCTACGGCGCGACGAAGGCGTTCGTCCTCAACTTCACCGAGTCGCTCTGGGCCGAGCTGCGCGGCAGCGGGGTCACCGCGTTCGCGCTGTCCCCGGGGGCGACGAGCACCGAGTTCAACGCCGTCGTCGGCACCGACGACGCCACCGCGGGAGCCAAGGCGCGCACCCCCGAGGACGTCGTCGCCACCGCGTTGTCCCACCTCGAGAGCCGCAACCCCGGCCCGAGCGTCATCGACGGCCGCTCGAACCGCATGGGCGCGAGCTTCGGCCGCCTGGTGCCCCGGCGGGCGAGCGTGACCATGATGCACCGGCTGACCGATCCGGCCCGCCGTTCCGGAGCGAAGAAGCGGGCGAGCGCTTAGCCGCCGGACTGCGGCGGCTTGGTCGGCAGGGCCGTGATGCCGTCGCGCGAACCGATCCCGGTCGTCCCGCGGTACGCCGGGCAGGCCGCAGATCACGAACACGGGCAGCGGGAATACCAGTGCCGGGCCGATGCTGGCACCTGCGGCTGCTGGCCGAGGCCGGTCTGGTCGAAGAGGACAGCGAGCGCGGCAACAAACGCGAACGCTGGTGGCGGTCCGCCCAGAAGTCGATTCACATGCGGGCGGCCGACTTCGTCGGTGACCCGGAACTCGCGGGTCCGCTGGACATGTACCTGAGATCGGTGATCGAGCAGCGGTACGAGGCCGAGTCGCGGTTCGTCAGTGAGCTTCCGCAGTGGATGGACGAGTGGTACGACAAGGCCGTTTTCAACGACGCGCGGTTGTCCCTGACTCCGGAAGAGGCCGTGGCGATGAGCGCGGAGGTCGAGGCGGTGGTCAACCGCTTCCGCCGGGACGCGCGACCGGGCGACCACAACGTGATCGCGCACTGGTCGGCGTTCCCCCGGCAGTCGCGGCCCGAGAAACCTGACACGTCGAAGTCCGGCTGAGGGGGACGAGTACGGTGCATTTTCTTCTGGCGGAGGATCTGGTCCGCGAACGCGAGGCGGACCTGAGACGGGCGGCGAGCCAGGTGAAACACCGTCGCAGGGAAGGCACGCGGCGGCAGCGTCTCGGCTGGGTTCTCGTCGAAGCCGGGTTGAGGTTGGCGGCGAAGAACGCCGTGGCCGCGCGCCGCCCTGCCTGACGGCCTACGACCTCAGGCCCGGCAGAAGGTGTCGTGTGCCGGGCGGTTTCCGGTGGCGAGGTAGTCGCTCACGGCGTTGTTGCCGCACTGGTTCGCGCCGTTGAGGTAAGCCACGTGACCGCCCTGGTCCGCCGTGACCAGGCGGGCGCGGTCGCCGAACGCCGCGCGCAGGCGGAGGGCTCCGGGCATGGGGGTGGCCGGGTCGCGCAGGTTCTGCAGCATCAGCACGTTCGCCGGGCCGTGGCCGGTGATCCGCACCCGCGGTTCCGCCGGCGACGGCCAGTACGCGCACGGCCGGATGTTGGCCGCATACGGGCCGTACATCGGGTAGCGGACGCGGTCGACCGCGACGTTGCGCTGGTAGGTTCCCACCGCTTCCGGCCACCGTGAATCGCCGCAGACGACCGCGAGGTAGCTCGCCGCGAAGTTGTCGGAGCCCGCGCCGGAGCCGGCGTCGGCGGGCACCGGCTCGTTCACGTCGAGCTTGTGCCACAGCTTCGCGAGCGGGGCCAGGGTGACGTCCGAGCGGAGGAGGGCCGCGGTGATCGTGCGGAACGTCGTGCCGTCGTAGCCCTGCACCGGAGTCCGGTCCAGGCGCTCGGCCAGCTCGAAGTACTTCGCGCGCACCGCTGCCGGAGTAGCACCCAGGCCGTACTGTGCCGGGTCGGCCGCGGCGACCTTCGCGAAGTCGGGGAACCGGATTTCGAAGCCCAGCGCTTGGCTTCGCAGCGCATCGGCGTCGTAGCCTTCGGGTCCGAGGCTGCTGTCCAGGACGATCCGGTCGCTGCGCTCCGGGAACAGCGTCGTGTACACCGCGCCGAGGTAGGTCCCGTAGGAATCGCCGTAGTACGACAGTTTCGGCTCGTTCAGGGCCGTCCGGATCCGGTCCATGTCGCGTGCGGTGTTCGCGGTGGTGATGAACGGCAGCACCGCGGCCGTCTCCGACGTCGTGCACTGCCGGGCGACGACCTTCGCGGCCTCGGCCGCCTTCGTCACGTCCGCCGGGCCGTACGGGAAGGGCGGGTTCACGCTCTGGGCGGTCTGCTCCGGCGTCATGTCGCAGGTCACCGGGTTGCTGTGGCCGACCCCGCGCGGGTCGAACCCGATCACGTCGTAGGCGTCCCGCACCGGCTGCGGCAGTCCCGCGGTGACCAGCGCCGCCGGGAAGTCCAGGCCGGTCAGGCCGGGCCCGCCCTGGTTGACCAGCAGGACGCCGCGGCGCTTCGCGGGGTTCGCGCTCGCCAGCCGGGAGAGCGCGACGGTGATCTTCGGCCCGTCCGGGTGGTGGTAGTCCAGCGGCACGTCGAGCGTCGAGCATCGCAAGCCGGGGCCGGTGACGTCGGCCGGGCACGGCCCCCAGGCCATCGACGTCCCTTCGGCCGCGCCCGCCGCGGACACCCCCGCCACCACCGCGGCCGCGGCGAGCGCCGCCGGCAAGATCTTCTTCATCGGTTCCATGGCTTCACCGCACCACCGGCCGGCCGGGACGACCCGTGCCATCTGTCACGGGGCGGCTCGCGCCACCGGTGCTTAGGGTGAGCCGGTGAGCGAGCGTGATCCCGGCCGGTTCTCCGTCCGGCAGTGGCCGGACTGGAGCTTCTGGGAGGACCGGCGGCGCCGGGTGGCCCCCTTCGTCGTCAACGGCCTCACGCTGCTGGTCCTGCTGCCCCGGGTCACGATGATCGTCCACGGCGGGAACGGTGCGGCGCGGACGGCGCTCGCGCTCGCCGCGATCGGCCTGTACGCCGCCACTTACCTCGTCGCGCTGTGGTCCGGTCCTGCCGCGCCACGACGGCAGCGGGCGGTGATCATCGCGATGCTGTTCGCCTTCGGCGGTGCGCCGAGCCTGCTGCTGGGCTCGCCGGACTACCTGACCGACCTGACCTTCGCCATCGCGATCGGCCTGATGCTGCTGCCGCTGCGCTACTCCGTCCCGCTCGGGTTCGCCACGGCGGCCGGGCAGCTCGTCTGGATGCGGGCCGGCACCGGGCACGTGAACTGGACCCAGGTGGCCACGCTCGGCGGCGTCACCGCGGCGGTGGGCACCGTCTTCGCGCTGACGTTCACCAGCGGTCACCTGAAGGCCGCCCGCGCGCAGATCCGGCGGATGGCCGTGGACGCCGAACGCGAACGGGTCGCCCGCGAGCTCCACGACATCCTCGGCCACAACCTCTCGACGATGGCCGTCAAGCTCGGCCTCGCCCGGCGGATTCTCGAGTCGGGCGCGGACGCCGGCCCGGCCCTGGCCGAGGTCCGCGACCTGGAAACCCTGTGCCACCAGTCGCTTTCCGACGTGCGTGCCACCGTTTCGGGGTACCGGGAGGTCACGCTGGCCACCGAGCTTTCGGGTGCCCGGCTGGCGTTGCGCGCCGCGGGGGTGCAGGCCGAACTGCCGCTTTCGGCCGACGCCGTGCGGCCCGGGCTGCACGGCGTCTTCGGTTACGTCGTCCGGGAAGCGGTCACCAACGTGCTCCGGCACTCCGACGCCGGGCAGTGCCGGGTGCGCGTCGGCCCCGCCTGGGTCGAGGTCACCGACGACGGGACGGTCACCGGCGAACCCGCGGCCGGGCACGGCCTCACCGGCCTGGCCGAACGCCTGGCCGCGGTCTCCGGCCACCTCGAGCACGGCCGCGCCCCGCGCGGCGGCTACCGGGTGTTCGCCGAGGCGGCGCCGGCGTGATCCGCATCCTGCTGGCCGACGACCAGGCCCTCTTCCGCGGCGCGCTGGCGTCGATGCTCCGCTTCGAGCCGGACATCGACGTCGTGGCCGAAGTCGGCTCGGGCACCGAAGTCGTCCCGGCGGCCCGGCGCACGAACCCGGACCTCGCGCTCCTGGACGTGCAGATGCCCGGCCGCGACGGGCTGGCGGTCACCGCCGAGCTGCGGCACGCGCTGCCGGCCTGCCGCGTGCTGATCTGCACCACGTTCAGCCGCCCCGGCTACCTCGCCCGCGCGATGTCCGCGGGCGCGGCCGGGTTCGTGGTCAAGGACTCCCGGCCCGAGCAGCTGCTCAACGCGATCCGCCGGGTCCACGCGGGACTCCGGTTCATCGACCCGGCCCTGGCGGCCGAATCCCTCGCCGCCGGCACCAGCCCGCTCACCGACCGCGAAGCCGACGTGCTCCGCGCCGCGGCCGAGGGCGGCACGGTCGCCGACATCGCGAGGGCGCTCGGCCTCACCGCGGGGACGGTCCGGAACCACCTGTCCTCGGCCATCGGCAAGACCGAAGCCCGTACCCGTGCCGAAGCCGCCCGGCTCGCCGAAACCAACGGCTGGCTCTGAGGGGGCTTTCGGGCTGCGCGGGAGCTGGCCCGCGTCCGGCCCGCCCGCGCCGATCACGACACCGCCGCGGTCACCAGTGCAGGCCGGGCAGTTCGGCGATCCGCACCAGGTCCGCCTCGGTCAGCGCCGGGGTGGGGCGGGTCCGCGCGCCGGTACCCGACCCGGCGGTGTTGGAGGTGTGGACGGTGATCGCCGTGCCGTCCGCGGCCCTGGCGTTGAGCGCCACGACGGTCACGCCGTCGGGCATCTGGGTGGTGGTCAGCGTGCCCTTGCGCCCGCCGGCCAGGTCGATCGGCTCGCAGCCCGGCAGGTTGCCGCACGTGACCGCGCCCTCGGCCGGTGCCTCCAGGAACACCAGGGCCGAGCCCGTGCCCTTGGCGTCGGTGAGGTCGGCGTAGGCCTTGTAACCACCCTGGCTGACCCGGAACCGCCAGCCGCGGTCGGAGCCCGGTGCCAGCTTGGCGCTCATGCCGGCGGGCAGGGCCGTGGCGATCACCGTGTCCAGTTCGGCCGCGCGCCGGTCGGTCGGTGCCGAGGGCACCGCCGGACCGCTCAGCTCGACCTTGAGCTGGGGCGCCGTCGCGAGGGCGAGCAGCGCGTCGTCATTGAACGCCCGTTCCTGCGATCCGTCGCCGCGGTTCTCCATCAGCCGCACGTACGTGCCGTCCGCCCGCCACACGTCGACGTCGACCACGGTCGGGTCCGTCGAGGTCACGAGCGCGGCCGAGCCGTCCGGGAGCGTCCGGGCCGAGCACGCGGTGCCCGGGTGGGCCAAGCATTCGCCCGGCGGCTGGCCACCGCGCGACCGGAGGTAGACGAACACCGTCTGGTCACCGGTGAGCTTGAAGCTGCCGCCCCAGCTGTCCCGGATCACGCACAGCGCCAGTGGGCTCGCCTCGATCCCGGCGGGCAGCGGCAGGGGGATCCGCCGGAACGCCTCGGTCAGCCGGCCGGACTCCTTCAGCTCCGCCGCGCTCGCGGTGCCGCGCGGGGTGTCGGGATATCCGCCGGCCCGGGCGGGCTGCACGCACCCCGGGTCCGCCGGCGCGGCGGTGGACGCCGGGCCGGCAGGCCGCGCGGGCGTACGGTCCGGCGGCCCGCTCAGCGCCGTGGCCGCCGCGGCGACCACGGCGATCCCGGCCGCCGCCGCCGTCAGCGCGCCCGCCCGCCGCCGCGTCCGCCGCCTGCGCCCGTCCGCGACGACCTGGTCGAACTCCAGCCCGAGCGCCGGTTCGCCGGCGAGCGCCGATCCGATCATGTCCCGCACCTCGTCGCTCACGAGCCCTCCCGCAACACCGTCCGGCGCGCGGCCAGCGTTCGCCGCAACGCTCCCAAGCCCTTGGACACCTGGCTCTTCACCGTTCCCTCGCTGCACCCCAGCGCCGCCGCCGTCGCCGCGACCGGCAGGTCTTCCCAGTACCGCAGCACGACCGCGGCCCGCTGCTTCGGCGGCAGTGCCGCCAGCGCGTGCCGGACGTCCATGGCCTCCTCGAGGCTCTTCACCGCCTCGGCGACCTCGGGCACGACGTCGACGACCGTCTCCGGCCGTCTCCTCCGCCACCGCGATTCGTCGATGACGGTCCGCACGAGCACCTTGCGCACGTACGCGTCGACCTGCCCGTTCCGGTCCAGCCGCCCCCAGTGCTGGTAGACCTTGGCCAGCGCGGTCTGCGCCAGGTCTTCGGCCCAGTGCCAGTCACCGCACAGCAGGAAAGCGGTCCGCCGCACCACGGCCGCCCGCGCCTCGAAGTACGCCCGGAACTCCCGGTCCCGATCAAGCACCCGGCACCCCTTTCGGTTCGTCACCGCCTAATACGGCGTCCGGCCGGCGCGCGTTGCCCGTAACTTTGGGTGACTACCGAGCACGGGGGGCAACGGCCGCGGCGAAGCGCGTTGCGACGGCCGCGACCGCGGCACGCAGCTCGTCGCCCCCTTCGACGTGGAAATCGAAGGGGATGGCCGCCAGCCACTCCTGCGCGTACATGGCCGGGTTGCTGGTGCTGCCGACGAGCACGCACCCGTCTTCGGCCGGGTGCAGCTGCCCCATCGGCGCCCCGATCCAGGGAGCGACGTCGGCCAGTGGGGCGTGGAACACGACGCGGGTGGGGAACTTCCAGCCGGTGCCGAGGTTTTCCTCCAGCGCCGCCACCGGGTCGAGGTCGCCGGGCGGCTCGAACTCGTGGGCGGTCTGCTCGACCGCGCGGACCCGGTCGACGCGGTAGGTGCGGACGGCGTCCGCGCGGTGGGAGTGGCACAGCAGGTACCAGCGCCCGTGGCGGGCGACGACCGCCCACGGGTCCACTTCGGCCTCCCACTCGCTGCCGCTTTCGCCGCGGTAGGTGATGAGCACCCGGCGCCGGGCCGCGACGGCGGTGACGAGGGTGCTGGTGGTGGCGGGATCGGGGCGGGCGGAGCGCCGATCGGGTGCGGCCGAGGCGTGCTCGCGCAGCGCGGCCGCTTGCCGGCCGACGTTCTCCGGCAGCGCCTGGATGACCTTGCCGAGGGCCGCCCCGACGAGGTTGTCGACGTCGGTGGCGGCCGGCTGGCCGTCGAGCACCGCCATGACCAGCCCCAGGGCTTCGGCCTGGGTGAACACGATCGGCGGCAGTCTCGTTCCCCGCCGGAGCCGGTACCCGCCGTGCGGGCCGCGGGCCGACTCGACCTGGATGCCGGCCTCCCGCAGGATCCCGACGTAACGGCGGGCGGCGCGCTCGGTCACGCCCAGCGCCTCGGCGAGCTGATCGGCCGTCGCGCCGGGACGGACCTGGAGGATCTCGAGGGCGCGCAGCGCCCGCGCGGTCGGGCTGACGTCGCTGGGCACCTCGCGCAGGCTAGACGAACTTTTGCTGATCCGGAAGCCGATTGTCCGGAATTGGCTATAGCGTGACGGGCCGAAGCGCCGCGGCGACCGGCCGCGCGGGAACAAGGGAGAACCGATCATGGACGTCCTGCTCATCGGCGGCCTGTGGCTCGACGGATCCGTCTGGGATGACGTCGCGTCCACGCTCCGCTCGCTCGGCCACCACCCGGTGCCGCTGACGCTGCCGGGCCAGGGCGACGGATCGGCTTCCGCCACGCTCGACGACCAGGTGGCGGCCGTGCTCGCCGAAGTGGACTCGGCTTCGGGTAAACCCGTGGTGGTCGGGCACTCGGCCGCCTGCGCCCTGGCGTGGCTGGCCGCCGACGCCCGTCCGGAGAAGGTCGCCAAGGTCGTCCTCATCGGCGGTTTCCCGACCGGCGACGGGAAGTCTTACGCCGACTTCTTCGAGCTGCGGGACGGCGCCATGCCCTTTCCCGGCTGGGCCCCGTTCGAAGGGCCGGACTCGGCCGACCTCGACGAAGAAGCCCGGCAGGCCATCGCGGCCGCCGCGATCCCCGTTCCCGAGGGGGTGGCCAAGGGTGTCGTGCGGCTGACGGACGAGCGCCGCTTCGACGTGCCGGTCGTGCTCGTGTGTCCCGAGTTCACCCCGGCCCAGGCCAAGGAAATGGTCGACGCCGGCGAGGTGGCCGAGCTCCCGAAGGTCAAGCACCTCGAGTACGTCGACATCGACTCCGGTCACTGGCCCATGCACACCAGGCCGGCCGAGCTCGCCCGCCTCCTCGCCGAAGCGGCCGAGCAGGCCTGACCCGCGGGCGCGACACGTCCGGGAGCGATCGCCCAAATGCGGCGATCCGGATCGGCGACGCTAAGGTCACCCGATCTTGCCACCGTTCCCGAAAGGACACTCCCGCCTTCATGAACTCCGACAACTCGCCGTCCGTCTTCGGCCCCGGTCTCGGGTTCGGTTCGGGCCTGGTCTTCGCCATCATCACGATCATCGCGCTGTGGAAGGTGTTCACGAAGGCCGGACGTCCCGGCTGGGCGGCGATCATCCCGATCTACAACGTCTACGTCCTGCTGAAGATCGCCGGCCGCTCCGGGTGGTGGCTGCTCCTGCTGCTGATCCCGCTGGTCAACCTGGTCGTCGCGATCATCGTCTCGATCGACGTCGCGAAGGCGTTCGGCAAGAGCGGGGTCTTCGGGTTCTTCGGGCTGTTCCTGTTCTCCATCATCGGCTACCTGATCCTCGCCTTCGGCGGGGCGCGGTACACCGGCCCTCCCGCCGCCGTGGCGCGCTGACGAACGTCCGGTGCCGGTGGCAGGATCGACGACCATGACCGACGCCGGATCACGGGCCGCCGACGAGGCCACGTTCATCGCGGCGGTCCGCGCCGGCGATCCGGCGCGGTTCGCCGTCGTCACGGAGCGGCACCGGCGTGAGCTGCAGGTGCACTGCTACCGGATGCTCGCGAACTACGAGGACGCCCAGGACATGACGCAGGAGACGTTCCTGCGGGCGTGGCACAAGCGGGAGACGTTCAAGGGCCACGCCACGCTGCGGACCTGGCTGTACCGGATCGCGACGAACGCCTGCCTCGACTTCCTGGACAAGCGCAACGACCGCACACCGGTACCGTCCGGGCTGCCGGAATCCGAGCTGCCGTACCTGCAGCCGTACCCCGACCGGATGCTCCCCGAGGACCCGCAGGAGTCGGTGGTGGCGCGGGAGACGATCGAGCTGGCGTTCGTCGTCGCCGTCCAGCACCTGCCGCCGCGGCAGCGGGCGGTGCTGATCCTGCGCGACGTCCTCGGCTGGCCGGCGCCGAAGGCCGCCGACGTCCTCGAGCTGACCGTCGCGTCGGTGACCAGCGCCCTGCAGCGGGCGCGGGTCACGATGCGCGAGCAGCTGCCCGGCCGCCGCCTCGACTGGCGGAGCCCCGCCACCCACGAGCTGTCGGACGACGAGCGCGGTGTGGTGAAGTCCTACATGGACGCCCACGAGCGCAACGACCTCGACGGGCTGACGGCCCTGCTGCGCGACGACCTGCGCTTCGCGATGCTGCCTGATCCGGGCACCGTGATCGTGGGGGCCGAGGACGCGGTGGACGGCTGGGTCTCCGGTGGGCTCTTCCAGCGCGGCAAGGACGACTGGCGCTGTGTCGCCACGACGGTCAACCGCATGCCGGCCGCCGCGCTGTACCTGCGCACGCCCGAAGACCCGGAGTACCGGCTGCTGAACATCGCGGTCCTGCACATCGCCGACGGGAAGATCGCCGAGCTCACCGGGTTCGACGTCACCGGCAAACCATGGCTGGGCCTGCCCCCGGCACTGTGACACCCGTGCCCCGCCGGCGGTTGCCGGCGGGGCTGCTCGGGCCCGCGCTCAGCGCCTCGTCTCGTACCGGGCCATCACCACACCGCCGGGAAACGTCCGCGTCTCCAGGAGGTTCAGGTCCACCCAGCTGTCCGGCGCCGTGAAGAACGGCGTGCCGCCGCCCACCAGGACCGGATGCGTGACGATCTCGTACTCGTCGACCAGCCCGGCCCGCATGGCGGCTCCGGCGAGCGTGGCGCCGCCGATGCGCATCGGGCCGCCGTCCTCGGCCTTGAGCCGGGTGATCTCGGCGACCGCGTCGCCGGTGACCAGTCGGGTGTTCCAGTCGACCTTGTCGATCGTCGAGGAGAACACCACCTTCGGGGTGTCCCGCCAGTTCCGCGCGAACTCGGCCTGCGCCGGGGTGGCGCCGGGCTGCTGGTCGCCGGTCGGCCAGTGGGAGCTCATCGCCTCCCACAGCTTGCGCCCGTACAGCGTCAGCTCGCTCGCCAGCTCCCGGTCGAGCCACCACTGGAACAGTTCGTCGCTCGGCGGCCCGCTCCAGCCGATGTCGTCGCCGGGCGCGGCGACGTAGCCGTCCAGGGTCAGGTTCATGCCGAAGATCAGTTTCCGCATCGTGCCAGCCTCTCGTGAGTGGGTCTCACAGGTACAGACGGGCGCGGCGGGAAAACCTGATCGGTGCCCTTCAGCGCGACAGCCCCGCTCGGGCCAGGACGGTGCCGAGGGCGGCGGGGTCGCCGCGCCAGGCGACGTGGGCGTCCGGGCGGACCAGCGTCCACGGCACCGCCGGGTCTGCCGGCGAGGCCGGCACGACCCGGTCCGCGAGGCCGGCGATGGCCGGCTGCGTCGCGTCCGGCGTCAGGAGCACGAACTTGCCCTCGCGCAGCACCTCGTACAACCGGCTCCCATCCCGCAGCGCGACGTCCTGCGCCCGCGGCGCGCCCGGGTAGTCGATACCGATGCCGGAAATGGTTCCCGCGGCCTTGCGCGCCACCGGCGGCAGCCGCAGCGCTGCACCGCCCACCACGTTGCGGGCCAGGCGCCCGGCCCGTGACCGGATCATCGCCATCCGGATGATGGCGCCGCTGCTGCGCAGCACCAGGCGGCCGACCGGGTGCCGCTCGTCCTCGTAGGTGTCGAGCAGCCCGGCAGGCGCCCGGCCCTGGACCGTCGAAGCGAGCTTCCAGCCGAGGTTCGCGGCATCCTGCAGGCCGGTGTTCATGCCCTGCCCACCGGCCGGTGAGTGCACGTGCGCGGCGTCCCCGGCCAGGAACACCCGTCCGGCCCGGTAGTGCGGCGCCTGGCGTTCGTCGCTGTGGAAGCGGGACATCCAGCGCGCCTCCCGCAGGCCGAAGTCGGTGCCCAGCGCGCGCCGGGTCACGTCGCGAATCTCGTCGAGGGTCACCGGCGCCGTGTCGGGGAGCTGGTGGCGGCGGTCCCAGGCGAAGATCCGGTACCAGCCGTCGCCGAACGGGGCGACGAACGCGAACGCGTCACCGACCGCGTTGGCCGCGAGCACGTCTTCGGGGGCGTCGGCCAGCCGCACGTCGGCGAGCATGATCGAGGTGAGGACCGACTTGCCGGGGAACGGCAGGCCCAGGGCGTCCCGCACGGCACTGTGCACGCCGTCGGCGCCCACCGCGTAGCCGGCCCGGACCACCGCACCGTCGTCGATGGTGAGATCGACGCCGTCGGCGTCCTGGTGCACCGCGGTCACCCGGGCGTCGCGCCTGATGCGCGCGCCGGCCGCGATGGCCCGCTTCGCCAGCACCTGTTCCACGTTGTACTGCGGGGTGATCAGGAGGTACGGGAACCTGGTCGGCAGGGTGGACAGGTCGATCCGCAGGTGGTCGAAGAGGCGTAACCGCTCGATGGGCGCACCGCCGGCGACGACTTCGTCGGCGAGGCCGCGGGCGTCCAGGTGTTCCAGCGTCCGGGCGTGGACGCCGAAGGCGCGGGTCAGGTTGGACTCGGTGCCACGGCGCTCCAGCACGGTCACGTCGACGCCGGCTCGCGCCAGGTCGCCGGCGAGCAGCAGCCCGGTGGGTCCGGCGCCGACGATCGCGACGGTGGTCCGCTCGGTCATGACGATCTCCTGTCTTGTTGGTCGTTCAGCGGGTTCGGAGCGCGCGTGCGCCGTCGTGGACGGGCCCGCGGAGCAGGGGCAGGGACAGCAGCAAGGCCAGTACGGCCAGCACGAGCGGAACGAGTGCGGTCCAGCCGAGGAGTCCGAACGGGACGGTGCCCGACAGGACCAGGGCGAGGACGGCGGACCGTGGTGCGGTCCGCCACCAGGCGGCGGCGACCAGCGCGGCCGCGCCGAGACCGCCCACGACCATGAGCAACGCGGGGCCGGCCGCCGCCATGAGCACCTCGCAGCCGGCCAGTGCGGTGAGCAGGACCCGCGGCCCGCTCCGCACCAGTGCCGCGGCGGTGTCGCGCCAGCTGTCGACGGTCAGGACGCCGGCCGTGGTGAGGAGGGCCGCGGGCAGGTACCAGAGCCGTCCGACCGTCGTGAGGCACAGCAGACCCGGCCCGATCAGCGCCAGGGAACAGGCGGCACGCGACAGCACGCTCAAGCCCGCCTTGCGCTGGCGCAGCGCGGCAAAACCCGCCACGGCGGCGAGCGCGGTGGTCAGGAGACCGAGGGCGCCGTGGGCCAGCTTGTCGCCGGTCAATTCGGGGATGCCGGCCCCGACGGTCGCCTGGATCAGGCCGGCGACCACGCCGAGCAGCGCACCGGTGGTGCCCAGGCCGGCGGTCGCGCTACGGCGGTTCATCGGGTCACGGACCGGGCGGAGCGCCGCGGAGCGGGCTGAGCGGTCCGGACGGGGTAGCCGACCCGGAAGGTCAGCAACGGCTGTGCCCCGCGTGGCAGCAGCTCGGCGAAGCGCGGTCCGAAGGTGGGAGCGACCCCGGTCTCGCGCTCACGGTCGATCCGTTCGGTGATCTGGTTCATGTGGTGCAGGGCGACGCCCCGGCTGGTCGCCGCGAGGTGGACGCGCTCGAGCAGCCGGCCGGCCTCGAGCTGGATGGCCCGGTCGTCGGGCGCGGCGGCCGTGATGACGCCGTACGCGGCGGCGGTCGCCGTGTGCACCGTGGCCGTCTGCTTCACCCAGAACCGGTCACCGTCCACGCGGGACGACGCGGGCAGCAGCCGGGAAACCGCCAGCATCAGCGGGCCGAACCCCTGACCGCCGAGCGTCAGCCCGTCCCGGTGCCGCTGGATTTCGTCGTCGTGGCCGCGGAACCACGCGAAGTTGTCCCGCGACTGCCGGTCGTCGGCGCACAGCGCCACCGCGGCGTCGACGAGGAGCCGGCTCAGTGCTGCCCGCGGTGCCGGGTCGGTGATCCAGTGCACCTCCAGGCCGCTCACGTCACTTCGGCCGGCCAGCTCGCCGAGCGTCTCGCGCGGTACGGCCGCGGCCTCGAAGGGACCGCGGTTCGTGTGCCGGTCGCCGATCGCGTCGTGGAGCGGGCTCGGCACCGGCGTGCCGGGCCGGACGTTGACCTCGGCCAGCCGCGGGCCGGCCGGGCCGTCGGGCAGCAGGGCCACCTCGGGCCGCAGCCCGCGCGCCTGGCACGCGAGCACGAGGTTCTCGAGCGCGCAGCCGATCCCGATGTGCTGCTCGCGCCGGAAGGGGTCGACCGTGCCGGTGCCGCGGCCGGCATCGACGAAGACGTCGACCGCGTCGGCGCGGATCCCGAAGATCCAGGGCTGCGTGTTGTGCGGGCTGGCCGCCAGCACGGCCGCGCCGACCGCGCCCAGCAGCCCGGGTGTGTCCCGCCAGTGCCGCCACGGGTCGTAGGCGTCGCCGTGCCCGGGGTCGAGCGCCGCGGTGTCGTAGACCCGATAGCTCAGGGCACCCGTTCCGGCGACGGCGATGGTCACCCCGCCGGCTCCGAGGAGCCGCAGGAGGCGACGGCGGTTCAGGGGGAGCCGCCGGTCGGGGCGAGCGGGCTCGGTGGTCGTGGCTGGGTCGATCGGGACGGTCCGCATGGCGAGCCTCCGTTCAGGCGGGGTGGGCCGTCTCAGATTCGTGAGCACCCTGGTGCCGCCGCAGCACCCGTTGGCGGAAAGCACCCGGGGTGCCAGAATGCGAGCGCCGTCGGTGAGCGGAGGTGGAACCGTCGTGACCTCGCATCGCCCCGCCGGCCCGCTTCTCGTGGTCAAGCAGGCCATCCCGCCGATGCGTGCCGCTGTCGTGCCGCGGACGAGGCTGGAGCACCGCCTCGACACGGCGGCGAAGCTCACCGTGGTGGCGGCACCGGCCGGGTGGGGGAAGACGAGCCTGGTGAGCAGCTGGGCCGCCGGCGCGGCGGCACGCGCGCCCGTCGCGTGGGTGTCGCTCGACGAGAGCGACGACGAGCCGGTCCGGTTCTGGAGCTACGTGCTGACCGCCTTGCACCGGGTGAGCGATCAGCTCGGCCCGGCCGCGGCCGACGCGCTGCTGGCCTCGGGGGACGGGCCGATTTCCCAGGCGTTGCCGCTGCTGCTGAACGAGCTGGCGGCGGCGTCGGCCGAGCACGTGCTGGTGCTCGACGACTACCACGTCATCACCCACCCGGAGATCCACGACAGCATGGAGTTCCTGGTCGCGCACCTGCCGGGGACGCCACTGCGGATCGTCGTCGCCGGCCGGTCGGGCCCGCCGTTGCCGCTGGCGAGGTTGCGCGTGCGCGGCCAGCTGACCGAGCTGCGCGCCGACGATCTCCGCTTCTCCCAGGAGGAATCGGCCGCCCTGCTGTCGGCCGTGGCGGCGGCCGAGCTGGATTCCGGTGCGGCGTCGGCGATCCTGGACCAGACCGAGGGCTGGGCCGCCGCGCTGCAGCTGGCCGGCCTCGCTCTGCGGAGCAGCCTGGCGAGGGGCGACGCGGCGCCACCGGTCCGCGGGGACGACCGGCACCTGTTCGACTACTTCACGGCGGAGGTGTTCCCTTCCCTCGCGCCGGCCCAGCGCGACCTGCTCGTGCGGGCCGCCCCACTGGAACTGCTGTCCGGCGCGCTGTGCGACGCCGCTCTCGACGTCCAGGGTTCGGCGGCGGTCCTGGCGGAGCTCGAACGAACCGACCTGTTCGTCGTCGCCCTCGACCGGGAGCGGGAGTGGTACCGCTGCCACCGGTTGCTGCGCAACGCTCTGGGCTGGTCCCCGGACGCGGCGCCCGGCAGCGCGACCCGTGACGTCCTGCGCCGCGCGGCCCGGTGGTTCGAGGAGCACGACCGGATCGACGACGCCGTCCGCTGCCTGCTGGACGCGGGCGACCACGCGGCCGCGGCCGGCTTGCTCCGGGCGCGGCAGCAGTGGTTCCTCGCACGCGGCTGGGCCGCGACGTACCTGGCGCTCGGGCAGCGGCTGCCCGAAGCGGCGGTACCGCCCCAGCTCGCCCTGTTCCTGACCTACGCCGCCGAGGTCAGCGGGAACCACGACCGGGTCGTCCAGTGGCTGGACGTCTGCGGCCGGCAGATCGGCGAAGACACCGTCGTCGACGACTGGCGGAGCCCGCGGGCCGCCGAGCTGAGCCTGCGCGGTGTGCTGGCGGTGAGCGCGTCCGACCCCGATCAGGCGGTGGCGCTGTGCGAACAGGCGGTCGCTCTCGAAGCGGCGGCGGGCACCGCCCGGCATCCGGTCGCGCTGGTGGCGCTGGGCCGCGCCTACGGGGTCGCCGGGCGGTTCGAGGAGGCGGCGCGCATCCTCGCCGACTCCTGGCGGATGCGCGGCCAGGGCCACTGGTCGACCGGGGTGGACCTCCAGGTGGCCGGGCTGCTGGGCCTCTTCCTCCTCGCGACGGAAGCCGGCGACGAGGCCGACCGGCTCCTCGCCGAGGCCGTCCCGGTTGCCGAAGCGGCCGAGCGTGACTGGGGCGAGGGCGTGGCCGCCCACGTCGTGGCGCTGGTCCGCCTCGTCGAGGGCCGCCGCAGCTACCAGCGGGGTGACCTGACCGCGGCCGGCGCCCAGCTGGCGCACGGCCTGCGCCTGGCCGAAGTCGCGGCCCGGTCCCTCTACCGGGTCGCGGGTCTGCTCTTCACGGCCGATGCCGAGCTGGGAACCGGAAGACGCGCCGCGGCGAGGGCCACGCTGGTGCGGGCCCGGGAACTGGCCGACAACGAGCCGGTCGCGCCGTTCCTGACGACCTGGCTCGAGGCGGCGGAGAACCGGATCGGCCGGGCCGCCGCCCGGACGGCGGCCGACGCGGGTGCGCTCTTCGAAGAGCTGACCGACCGTGAGCTGTCGATCCTGCGGCTGCTGCCCGGCACCGCGACGCAGCGGGAGATCGGCGCCGCGCTCTACCTGTCGATCAACACCGTCAAGGCCTACAACAAAAGCCTCTACCGCAAGCTCGGCGTCGGCGGACGGCAGGACGCGGTCCGCGCGGCCCGCCGGCTGGGCCTGATCTGAGCCACCCCGGGTGGTTCCCGGGGGCGGGTGGTGTGCCGGCCCCCGGCGGCGGTGGACCGTTCCCTCCGAGACGGCGCAGGCCGGGTTGGGAGGCAGGAGGTGTCGCGCTGCGAGGTCGTTGTGGACGGCCGGCTCGCCGAGCCTTTCCTCGAGCTGATCGAGAGCCGCTTCGGCGAGATCACCGTCCGGCCCGGCGCGGGGCGCGGAACCACCGTGACCGTCGACGGCCTGGACCCGGCGTCGGAGCGAGCCTTGCTGACCCTGCTCTGGGACACCGGCCACGACGTCGTTTCGATGCGTTCGACCCGCTGACTGCGGACGCCGGCGCCGGTAGTCGGGTAACTGCACCGTGCCGGGGTTCCCCACCGGTTCCAGGAGTGCCTGTCAGTGCGGTCCGGCTGGGTCGATCGGGCAGGGTTCCTGCGGCGGCGTGGCCGGTTCGCTAGTGTCGGGCGCTTCGGCGACGTGATCGTGAACTCTGCAGTAGGGGGACCCACGCGGTGAGTAATCCGCTGGTTGCACCAGTGAAGGATTCGACCAAGGCGTACTCGGGTGTGTCGATGCTGGAGTCGGCGGCCGACCTGAAGTCCGCGATCGAGTCCGGGGATTGGGCCTCCGTGGCGATGGGCGCGGTGGGGACGGCGCTGGACGCGTTGTCGATGGCGATGGACCCGTTCGGGGCGGTCCTCGCTGCCGGGGTCGGCTGGTTGATGGAGCACGTCGGTCCGCTCAAGGAAGCGCTTAACGGCTTGACTGGCAACGCGGATGAGATCGCGGCTCAGTCGGAGACGTGGAAGAACATCGCGACCGAGCTGGGGAGTATCGGTGAGGATCTGACCGGGATGGTCAAGGCCGACACCGTTTCCTGGACCGGCAATGCCGCCGACACCTATCGCCAGCGGGCCGATGACACGGTCACTTTGCTGGCCACGGCCCAGAAAGGCTGCGAGGGTGCTTCCAGTGGCGTGAAGACCGCTGGTGAGGTCGTCGCCGCGGTCCGGGCTCTGGTGCGGGACATCATCGCGGAGCTGATCGGGCACCTGATCAGCTGGGCGTTGCAGGTGGTGTTCACGCTCGGCATCGGGCTCACGTGGGTCGTCCCGCAGGTGATCGGTGCGGTGGCGAAGACGGCGTCGAAGATCGCGGACCTGGTGAAGCGTCTGGTGACGGCGTTGAAGGCGCTGATTCCGCTGCTGAAGCGCGCGGGGAACCTGTTTTCCGATGCGGCGAAGGCGTTGCGCAAGATCAAGCCCGGCAAGACCGCGCCGCCGCCGAAGCACGCCGACATCAACGGCAGCCCGAAGGGGCTGGACGGGCCCAAGGGCAAGGGCGGCGACTCGACCAGCACCGCCGGTGACCACAGTGGAGCCCCGGATGGCCACAAGGGCGACTCCGCCGACACCCCGGGGGACAAGGGCAAGGGCAACGGCGACTCCACCGGCACCGCCGGCGCGCACGGCAACGGCAACGGCAACGGCAAGGGCCCGGACAACTCGGGCAACCACCAGGGCGGCAACGGCTCCCGCGGCAACCCCGACGACACCACGCCCCAGGGAATCCGCGGCCAGGGGGAGAACAACCGCTCGATCGGCAACGAGGTCTGCGTGACCGACCCGGTCGCCGTCTCGACCGGGCAGATGGTGATGGAAGAGGTCGACGCCACCCTGCTCGGGGTGCTGCCCCTGGTGTTCCGGCGGACGCACTTCTCCGGCTACCGCGCGGGAATCTTCCTCGGCGGCGGCTGGGTGTCCACTGTGGACCAGCGGATCGAGGCCGACGAGCACGGGGTCAGCTTCGCCGCCGAAGACGGCACCCTGCTGCGCTACCCGCTGCCGGGCACGGACGACTGGGTCGTCGCCGAAGGCGGCCCGCTTCGCCCGCTGAGGCGCGCGCCGGACGGCGGTTACCTGGTCGACGACCAGGAGCTGGGCCGGCTGCTCTACTTCGCACCGGGCGGCGAACGGGCGTTGCTGACGTCGGTGACCGACCGCAACGGCAACGCCTTCGAGGTCGTGCGCGCCGAGGACGGCCTGCCGCTGGAGATCCGGCACACCGCCGGGCACCGCGTCCGCTTCGAGACCCGGGACGGCCTGGTCACCGCGCTGTTCGCGGTCACCGGCGACGGCGAGGTCGAGCTGGTCCGCTACGCCTACGACCGCCGGAACCTGGTCTCGGTCACCAACCCGTCGGGCCAGCCGATGACCTACACCTACGACCGCGCGGGGCGCATCGTGGGCTGGACCGACCGCAACGACGAGTGGTTCCGCTACCACTACGACCACGCCGGCCGGGTCGTCCGCACCGAAGGCTCGGGCGGCTTCCTGGACTGCGTGCTCGAGTACGACCCGGTCAACCGCGTCACCCGGTCCACCGACGCGCTCGGCCACACCTCCGAGTTCCACTTCAACGAAGCCGGCCAGGTGACCCGGGAGGTCGACCCGCTCGGACAGGCGACGGTCTCGGAGTGGGACGCCCGCGGCCACCTGCTGAGCTCGACGGACCCGCTGGGGCGCACCACCCGCTACCGCTACGACGAGCTCGGCAACCTCGTCGCCGAGATCCGGCCCGACGGCACGGAACGCACCTGGGACCGCGCCGCGGACGGGCGCTCGGTGACCGTCCACGAGGCACCCGGTGTCCTGACACGCCAGGAGTTCGACGAGCGGGGCAACCTCACCGCGGTCGTGGCACCCGACGGCGCGACCACCCGCTACCGCTACGACGGCAACGGGTTCACCGTCGCGCTGACCGACCCGGCCGGGGCCACCGCCACCATCGTCAACGACGCGGCCGGCCTGCCGATCGCGGTGACCGACCCGCTGGGCGCCGTCACCCGCTACGAACGGGACGAGTTCGGCCGCCTCGTCACGATCACCGACCCCGTCGGCGGCGTGGAGCGCTTCGCCTACTCCGTGGACGGAAACCTCGCCTGGCACCAGGACCCCGACGGGAGCCAGGACCAGTGGGTGCTGGACGGCGAGGGCAACAACCGGATGCACACCAGCGCGGCCGGCGCCGTCACCCGCTACGAATACGGCGGTTTCGACCAGCCGACGGCGCAGATCCTCCCGGACGGGAACCGGATCTCGGTCAGCTACGACGGCGAACTGCGGGTCGACGCGGTGACCAACGAGCAGGGCCGGGTCTGGCGCTACGAACGGGACGCGGCCGGGAACCTGGTCCGGGAGACCGACTTCGCCGGCGGCGTGACGACCTTCGGTTACGACGCGGCCGGCCGGCTCGTCGAGCGCGTCCGCCCCGACGGGCAGCGCACGACGTTCCGCTACGACCTCGCCGGCCACCTCGTCGAGCAGAGCGACGGGAGCCGCACCACCCGGTTCGAGATCAGCGCGACCGGGCAGCTGCTGTCGGCCGACGACGGCACCACGCGGATCAGCTACGAGCGGGACGCGGCGGGCCGAGTCCTGGCCGAGACGGTCAACGGCCGCACGGTGCGCTCCGCCTACGACGCCGCGGGCCGCCGGGTGCACCGGAGCACGCCGTCCGGCGCGGAAAGCGCATGGGAGTACGACGCCGCCGGGCTCCCGGTCGTGGCCCGGCTCGCCGGCCGGGACCTGCGGTTCGCCCACGACGCCGCGGGGCGTGAGGTGCGCCGCACCCTCGGCACCGGCGCCACCCTGCTGCAGACCTGGACGCCGAACTCGCAGCTGGCGTCCCAGGTGATCACCGACCGGGCCAGTGCCACCCGCCAGCAGCGCTCCTACGGCTACCGGGCCGACGGCGAGCTGGTCGCGCTGCACGACCAGGCGGCCGGTCCGCGCGAGTTCGGCCTCGACCCGCTCGGCCGGGTCACGGAGGTGCGGTCACCGCGCGGGGCCGAGTCCTACCGCTACGACGAAGCCGGGAACGTCACCGACGCGTCGTGGCCCACGGCCGAGGCGGACCTGGTGGGCCGGCGCACGTTCGCGGGCCCGCTCGTCACCACGGCCGGCGGGACGCGCTACGGGCACGACCGGCGCGGCCGGGTCGTGCTGCGGGAACGCACGATGCCGGGCGGCGCGAAGCTCACCTGGCGGTTCACCTGGGCCGACGACGACCGGCTCGTCGCGGCCGGGGTTCCCGACGGCAGCAGCTGGCACTACACCTACGACGCGCTGGGCCGCCGTGTCACCAAGGAGCACCTGGCCGCCGACGGCCGGACCCCGCTCGAACGCGTCGACTTCACCTGGGACGGGCAGCTGCTCGTCGAGGAGGCCCGGCACACGCCCGACGGCGTGCAGGCCACGGTGTGGGACTACGAGCCCGGTGACTACCGGCCGCTCTCGCAGCGCGGCCGCCTGGCCCGGCCGGGACAGGCGTGGGTGGACACCCGGTTCGACGCCATCGTCGCCGATCTCACGGGCAGCCCCGCGGAGCTCGTCGACGACCAGGGCCGGATCACGTGGTGTGCGCGCACGAGCGTGTACGGCGCTCCCGCCGGTGCGGGCTCCCCGGCGGCGACGCCCCTGCGGTTCCCCGGGCAGTACTTCGACGCCGAGACCGGTCTGCACTACAACGCCCAGCGCTACTACGACCCGGTGACCGCGCGCTACCTCAGCCCGGACCCGCTCGGCCTGGTGCCGGGGCCCAATCCCTACGCCTACGTGGGCAACCCGTTCGGGCAGATCGACCCGCTGGGCCTCGCCCCGCAGTCCTGTGGCAAGCCCAAGCTGTCGATCGACACGAACATCGGGAACCAGCCGATGAAGCAGTCGCCGGGCGGGGGGAAGTACAGCAATTCCCCGGGTGGCGACTGGTACAAGGAGTCGGCGCCGGCGGGGCCGATGAAGAACAAGAAGAACCGGCCGGCGGCGGGCATGGACAACCCCAGCTGGACGCACCAGAACATCCGGCCGATGTTCGAAGACGCGATGGTCAACAAGAACAGCATGCCGCCCGGCCTCAACACCACGCAGCAGAACAAGTGGATGCAGAAGAACGGCCAGTTCCAGACCTACCACCAGGACGGCACACCCGACCAGATCGTCCCCAAGAAGGACGCCATCATGGGGCACAACAAGGCGGCGGGCACCTACTTCAACGAGACCGGGCACAAGCTGCCGATCGACGACAACAAGCTCTACAACCGCCAGGGCAGCAGCTACGGCCAGGTCGAGTACTCGAAGCACTCGTCGGGCACCGGCGCGCACGAGGACAAGTACATGCCCCCGCGCCCCGACCGCGGTTCCCACCCGGGTTACACCAACCCGGCGGCGCCGGGCCACACGGGCGGTCCGTGGCCGTCGTACCCCCAGGCCCCGAACGGCCTGCCGCCGAACTCGTCGAACATCCTGCCCGACGGCACCCCGATGCCGAACGCGCCGACGACCGGACGGCCCCCGAACGGCCTTCCCGCGGTCCACACGCCGCCGGGATCGCCCATCGACGACCGTCCGTCGAAGCGGCCGAGGGTCGACTAGGTGATGTCCGGGGAGGTTGTCCCGGGTTGAGGCGGTGAGGGCCTGTCGTGCTGACAGGTGAAGGCCTCCAGAGGTGAAGTGGAGCTGTCCAGGAACCGCTCCACGCCTCCGGAGGCCTTCGTGTCCCACAGCCGCGGCAAAGACTACGTGCAGACCATCATCGACAACCACTCCCGCCTCGCCCACGCCGAAATCCACGCCGACGAGAAAGCTCACATCGTCCTCGGCGTCCTCCGCCGAGCGGCCGCGCTGGGCATCGCCCCCAGACGGACCCGGCCTTACCGACCACAGGCCCACGGCAAGATCGAGCGTTCCACCGCACCCTGGCCGACGGAGGGGCTTACGCCCGCTTCTGTCGCCTCGGCTACTCGAACACGCCGTAGCCCGCGACGGCGTGGGCCCGGACGCCGTCCATATCGAGCTCCACGCCGATGCCGGGGGTGTCGGGAAGCGTGATGTAGCCGTCCTTGACGATCGAGCCGCTGCCGTCGGGGGCGTGGACGTAGCTGTCCCACACCTCGCGTTCCTCGAGGGCGTGCCACTCCTGGACGAGGAAGTTGGGGATCGCGCCACATTGGTGCGACGTGGCCATCGTGCCCAGCGGCGTCGACACCAGGTGCGGTGCGAACGGGATGTAGTGCAGCTCGGCGAGGTTGGCGATCTTCTTGGCCTCGGCGAGACCGCCGCACTTCGGCACGTCCGGCTCGATGACGTCCACCGCGCCGCGTTCGAGCAGTTCGCGGAATCCCCAGCGCAGGTACAGGTTCTCGCCCGCGCAGATCGGCGTGCGGGTCTGCTCCCGCACCCGCACCAGCGCGTCGATGTTCTCCGCCGGCAGCGGTTCTTCCAGCCACATCAGGTTGAACGGCTCAAGCTCCCAGGAAATCCGGCACGCGCTCGGCACGTCGTAGCGGGCGTGCAGGTCGATGGCCAGGTCGACGTCCGGTCCGATCGCCTCCCGGACGGCGGCCACGCGCTCGACCATCGAGCGCAGCTCCGCGGCGTTGATCGTGTGGTTGAAATCGTCGAACTTGGCCGGGTGGTGCAGGTTGTCGATGTCGAACTTGATGGCGGTGAAGCCTTCGGCGACCATCCGCTGGGCCCGGTCGACACATCCGGCGATCGAGCCCGCCGGGTCGTCGCCGTCGCCGCAGTCGGCGTAGAGGCGGATCCGGTCGCGGAACTTCCCGCCGAGCAACCGGTACACCGGCTGGCCCGCGGCCTTGCCCGCGAGGTCCCACAGCGCGAGCTCGATCCCGGACAGCGCGATCACGAACACGCCGCTCTGGGCACCCGCGAAAACCTTGCTGCGGCGCAGTTTTTCCCAGCACCGCTCGACGTTGCGCGGGTCCTCGCCGATCAGGAGGGGCGTCAGCGAATCGATCATCCCGACGACGGCGCCCGCGCCGGCGTCGGGATTGGCTTCGCCGAAGCCGCTGAGGCCCTCGTCGGTGTCGATCCGCACCAGCGTGGCCTGACCGTGGTAGGCCACCACCGCCGTCGTGACGTTCACGATCCGCATAACTCTCCCGCCGCAGAGTAGTGCCTGGGGAAACGGTCTGTCGCGAGGTCCAACTTGTCCTATAAGCTGATGACATGCCAAGGAGACAAGAGTCTCCGGACGCTGTCAAGGTCCGGACTCTCCCGGTGCAGGTGGCGGCCCACCTGACCCGGCGCATCGTCAGCGGCGAAATCGAGGACGGCCGGGCGCCGTCGGAGCTCGAGATCTCGCAGGAGTTCGGCGTATCCCGGGTGGTGGCGCGGGAAACGCTCAAGATCCTCGCCTCGCTCGACATCGTCGACGTCGCGCAGGGCCGCCGCGTCGTCGTCCGCCCCCGCGCGGAGTGGGACTACCTGAACCCGTTGCTGATCGAGTGGCTGCCCGCGGAGATCGTCGACGAGCTGCTGCAGGAACTGCACCAGATGCGCGTACTGCTCGAGCCCGAGCTCGCCGCGATGGCCGCGACCGGCATCACCGACGAGACGCTGGCCCGGCTCGGGGACGAGATCGGGCGGATGTCGGCGCTCGAGGCGGATCCCGAGGCCTACCTCGAGGTCGACCACGAGTTCCACATGGAGATCTGCCGGGCGGCCGACAACCGCATCCTCGACCGGATCATGTACTCCGCCCGCTGGCTCGGCACGGCCAGCCGGCGTCTCACCAACGAGGCACCGGCCGGGCTGCGCCGCGCCACCGCCCAGCACACGGAGATCTACGAGGCGCTCGTGGCGCGCGACCCGGCGGCGGCCCGCGCGGCGATGCGCAAGCACCTGAGCAACAGCTACTCCACGCTCCTCGCGGAGAAGGAGCAGCGAAGCAAGCGGGCCGCCCGGCGGCGTTAGCACTCTGCACGACCGAGTTCCGGAACCGATGACGAGGACGGACGAGGCATGGCAGCATCCGCGATCAAGCCGATCCGCCTGGGGCTGATCGGCACCGGGCTCGCCGTCGAGAAGCTGCACTGGCCGGCGTTGCGGACCCTCGCCGACCGGTACGTGGTCACCGCGTTCACCGACTCCTCCGCCGAGCAGCGCACGCGGTTCGCGGGTTACAGCGGGACCGATCCGGCCCGGGCCGTCATCGACCGGGCCGCGCTGCTGGCCCGCGACGACGTGGACGCCGTGCTGATCTCGGTGCCGATCCCGCACCTGTACGAGGTGGCGCGGGACGCGCTCACCGCGGGCAAGGACGTGCTCTGCGAGAAGCCGGCCGGCGTCGACGCGGAGCAGGCCGCGGCCTTCCTCGCGCTGGCGGCCGGACATCGGAGCCGGACCTTCGTGATGGGGGAGAACTACTTCTACCGCGACGACCTGCGGTACGCCCGCGCACTGCTCGACGACGGCGCGATCGGCCGCCTGCACCTGATGGCGTGGCGGTTCGCCGGCCGGCTGGTGCCCCGCGAGGGCGGGTTCAGCGGGACCCCGTGGCGGCACCGGCCGCAGTACCGCGGCGGCGTGCACCTCGACTTCGGCGTGCACCACATCGCCCAGATCCGGCTGCTCTGCGGCGACATCGCGCGGCTGCACGGTGCCGTGCAGACGGCCAACAGCACGATCGACGCACCGTCGGACCTCGCGCTCAACCTCGTCTTCACCGGAGGCGCCATCGGCAACTACACCGCGTCCTTCCCCGAAATCCCGGTCCCGCCCGAACCCAACGAGATGCGGCTCTACGGCACCGACGGCGTGCTCGTGCTCGCCGGGTCCGAATCGGAGCGCCGCGTGACGCACAGCGGGTCCGACGCCACCGCCCACACGACGGTCTTCCGCGGCAGCGACAACGGCTACCGCGCGGAGCTCGTCGACTTCGCCGACGCCGTGCAGTTCGGCGTGCGGCCGGTCGGCAGCGTGGCGCAGAGCGTGGCCAACGCGATGGTCGTCCAGCGGGCGCTCGACTCCGCGGAACGGGCGGCGGTACTGGCGCTCGACCCCGTGCCCGGCGCGGGCCCGGTTCCGCTGTGGCGGCCCCGTGGCTCGGCCGGTCTGTTCGACGGGCTGCCGGGACAACGCATCAGCAGTTCGGCGTCCTTCGCCGCTTGAACGACCAGCTTTGAAGAACTCAGCTTTGAAGCACTCACAGCGTGGCACTCGCCTCGCTGTCCCGCCGGTTGCACCGTCGCCCCGTCGGTACGAGGAGTTGTCATGGAAGAGAAAATGGACCTGTCGAGGCGTACGTTCCTCGGGATGAGCGCGGGGGTGAGCGCGCTCGGCGTGCTCGGGCTCGCCGGGTGCGGGGGCGGCCCCGCACCGGCGCCGCAGGTCGACGTCCAAGTGCCCCAGGCGCTGCTCGATCAAGCTTCCAGACTCCGCGGCGGCTCGGTGGGGATGCTCTCGCAGAAGCTGTACTCGGAGGCCGCCAACAAGGCGCTGGACAAGTCGCTGCAGGTGTTCGCCCAGGCCACCGGCACCACCGTCCACAACGACCTGGTCTCCGGCGACGCCGGCGACCTGGTCGCGAAGATGGACGCCGAGGTGAAGGCGGGCACCAACCGCGATCTGGCGTTCATGAGCGACCTGCGGTTCGTCGGCCAGCTCCACAACCTCGGTGCCCTCACCGACGTCACCGACGTGGTCGACGAGATGAAAGCGCTTTACGGGGAACCCGCGACGGAGGCGGCCAACTACTGCGTGTTCGACGGGCGCTGGTTCGCGATCCCGTACCACTTCATCGCGACCGGGATGTACCTGCGCAAGGACTGGTACCAGGAAAAGGGCCTCCCGCTCAAGCTCCACTACACGTGGGAAGAGCTGCGCGACAACGCGCTGGCGGTCTCGGACCCGGCGAAACGGCGCTTCGGCTGGGGGCTCACGGTGAACCGCTCCGGTGACGCCAACGGCTTCATCCAGAACGTCATCAGCACCTACGGCGGGGCGATCGCGGACAACACCGGCACGAAGGTGGTGTTCAACTCGCCGGAGACCGTCGCGGCCGTCACGTTCATCGGCGACATCTACACGAACCCGAAGTACGCGCCGATGCTGCCGCCCGGCATCGGCAGCTGGACCGACTCGAGCAACAACGAGAACTGGCTGGCCCAGATCCTGGGGCTCACGCTCAACCAGTTCAGCGTCTACGCCGACTCGAAGACCAAGAAGAACCCGGTCTACGCCAACACGCACCCGTTCAACGGTGCCACCGGACCGGCGGTCGACCGGCCGCTCGCGTACGGCCAGTCCAACTCGTTCGTCGTGTTCAAGGGGGCGAAGAGCCCCGACCTGGCCAAGCTGGTGGCGAAGTTCATGGTCAGCGGGAGCGCGCTGCTCGGGGTCGCGAAGGAAGCACCGTGCCTGGTCAACCCCTCGTGGGACAAGGTGTGGGACTCCGACCCGTACTACACCACCGGTGACCCGGCCTTCGCCGCGCTGCGCGAGCAGACCCGCGCGGTGCTGCCGATCAAGACCAGGACCGGGTACGCCTTCCCCCAGGCGCCGAGTCCCGGCGAGCAGGCCGCCGTCGCCGCCTACCTGCTGACCGACATGATGCAGTCGGTGATCCAGGGCGCCCGGCCGGCCGACGCCGTGGCCGCGACCCACACCCGGATCGTCCAGATCTTCGAGCAACAGGGCTACCGGCAGTGACCATCCTGCGTCCGAAGAGGACACACCCGGCGCCGGCCCGTCCGGCGCCGGGCGCGTCGTCCTCGCTCACGCGCACGCAGCGGCGGCTCGGGCGCGACTGGCGCCTCGCCGCGGTGTTCATCGGGCCGACGCTGGTGCTGGTCGCCGGCCTGATCCTGGTCCCGATCATCAGCTCGGTCTTCACCAGCGCCACCGAGCGCCACGGTGCGGGCACGGTCTTCGTCGGGCTGGACAACTACACCGCCCTCATCCGCGACTCCCTGTTCCACAAAGGAGTGCTCAACTCGTTCGTCTTCACCGCCTACGCCGAGATCTTCAAGGTGGTCTTCGGTCTCATCGCGGCGATGATGCTCCACCACATGCGCCGCGGCCGGGCGGTCATCGCCGGGGTGATCCTGCTGCCGTGGGTGATCCCGACGGTCGTCACGGCCTTCACCTGGCGGTCGTTGCTCGACCCGATCTTCGGCAGCGTCAACGTCCTGCTCACCGACTCCGGGATCGGGCCCGGCCTGGCCGCGATCGGGCTCGTCGACAAGTGGCCCGCGGAGTGGCTGTCCGATCCCGCGCTCGCGATGCCGGCGGTCATCCTGGTCAACGTGTGGAAGGGCATCCCGTTCTTCACGGTGACGTTCCTCGCCGGGCTCAAGGCCATCGACAGCGGGCTCCACGAGGCGGCGATGATGGACGGCGCCTCGCCGTGGCAGCGTTTCGTGCACATCACGCTGCCGGGGCTGCGCCCGGTCATGATCGTGACGACGCTGCTGTCGTCGATCTGGACGTTCAACAACTTCGACCTGATCTGGCTGATGACCCAGGGCGGACCGGGGGACGCCACCGCCCCGTACGTGATGGTGGCCTACTCGAAGGCCATCCAGCAGCTGCAGCTGGGCGCGGGCGCCGCGGTCACGCTGGTGATGCTGCCGGTCATCGCCGTCCTCGTGGTCATCCTCGTGCGGATGATGCGACGCAGCGACCAGCCGGGCGCGGCCGACATGGGGCGCCGGCGGCTGAGTCCCGCTCAGCGCCGGGCGCTGCCGTGGGTGATCGTCGCGGGCTCGGTGCTCCTGCTGGTCTGGGCGTCGCCGCAGATCATCTGGAAGGCCGCGCTCGTGCTGGGCGTGTTCGTGGTGCTCGCGGCCGCCGTCGGACGGCTCGTCTCCACGCTCGCCGCGCGCGGCAACCGGCTCGCCGCCCGCCTCGTCGGTGGTGGCGGCTCCGGGGTCGCGCTCGTGGGCCTGCTGGGCTTCGTGCTCGCCCCGATCTACTGGATGACGGTCACGGCCTTCAAGTCCGACGACCAGATCGTCGCGCGCACCGACGACCTCTGGCCGACCCCGTGGAGCACCGAGCAGTTCACCAACCTGTTCTCGGGCCGGGCGTTCGGGACCTGGTACCTCAACACGATCCTGGTGTCGGTGGCGTCCACGGTGATCGCCCTGGTCTGCGCGGCGCTGGCCGGCTACGCGCTGGCACGGCTGAAGTTCCGGGGTTCGGAGAGCTTCACGGTGACGATCCTGCTCACCTACGTGATGCCGGGCGCGCTGCTGTTCATCCCGCTGTACCAGCTGATGAGCGGGATCGGGCTCAACGACTCGCTGTGGTCGCTCGTGCTCGCCTACCCCACGTTCACCCTGCCGTTCGCGACGTGGCTGCTCGTGGGCTACTTCAAGTCGATCCCGGCCGACCTCGAGGAGGCGGCGCTGGTCGACGGCTGCACGCGGTTCGGCGCGTTCATCCGGATCGTGCTGCCGCTGGCCAAGCCGGGCCTGCTCGCGGTCGCGCTGTTCACGCTCACCAACGCGTGGAACGAGTTCCTGTTCGCTTTCGTGTTCATCACCAAGGACGACTACAAGACGCTGCCCGTCGGCATGCAGTCGATGATCTTCGGTGACGTCGTGCCGCAGGGCCAGCTGGCCGCGGCGTCGCTGCTGGTCAGCATCCCGGTCGTGCTCATGTACGGGTTCGGGCAGCGGTTCCTGACCGAGGGCCTCACCGCGGGAGCGGTGAAGGGATGAGCGAGATCACCGAAGAGCACGTCGCGACGGCGTCCCGGCCGAGCGAGCTGCGCATAACCGACCTGCGCGTGGCCACGCTGGCCGGTGTGCCGTTCCGCTCGTCGATCATCCGGATCGACACCAACCAGGGTCTCGTCGGCTACGGGGAGGTGCGCGACGGGGCGAGCGCCACCTACGCGCTGATGCTCAAGAGCAGGCTCGTGGGGGAGAACCCCTGCAACGTCGACAAGATCTTCCGCAAGATCAAGCAGTTCGGGTTCCACGGCCGCCAGGGCGGCGGCGTCTCCGGCGTCGAGATGGCGCTGATGGACCTGGCCGGCAAGGCGTACGGCGTGCCCGCGTACGCGCTGATCGGGGGCCGGTTCCGGGACGAGATCCGCTGCTACGCGGACACTCCGTCGCTGCCGGACCCGCACGAGATGGGCACCCGGCTGCTGGAGCGCAAGCAGCGCGGGTTCACGATGCTGAAGATGGACGTGGGCGTCGACCTGCTGTGGGACGTGCCGGGGGCGCTGATCGCGCCACCGGGCGCTCGCGAAGACGTGACGACGATGCACCCGTTCACCGGCATCCAGGTCACCGCCAAGGGCGTCGAGCATCTGGTGTCCTATGTGGACATCGTGCGGTCCGTCGTCGGCTACGACGTCGCGCTCGCCGCCGACCACTTCGGCCACATCGCCCTCGACTCGGGCATCCGGATCGGCCGCGCGCTGGAACCGTTCACCCTGGCGTGGATCGAGGACCTGATCCCGTGGCAGCTGACCGGCCAGTGGCGGCAGCTCACCGAGGCCGTCGCCGTCCCGACGTGCACGGGGGAGGACATCTACCTGCTCGACGGCTTCCGGCCGCTGCTGGACGCCGGCGCCGTCCGCGTCGTGCACCCCGACCCGGCGACGGCGGGCGGGATCGCCGAGACCAAGCGGATCGGTGACTACGCGCAGGAGCGCGGGATCGCGATGGCGCTGCACCTGGCGGCGTCACCGATCGCGACGATGGCGTGCGTGCACCTGGCCGCGGCCACGGAGAACTTCCTCGCCCTCGAACACCACGCGGCCGACGTGGAGTTCTGGAGCGACCTCGTCACCGGCCCGCTGATCCAGGACGGCCACATCACCGTGCCGGACACGCCGGGACTGGGGTTCGGGGACGTCAACGAGGAGCTGCTGCGCCGCCACCTCGACCCGCGCGATCCGGTGTTCTTCGCCGAGACGACGCACTGGGACGAGGAGTCGAGCCACGACCGCCTGTGGAGCTAGGCGCGGCCCGGTATTCTTGCCGGCGGCGGCAATCCCGGTGCCGCACAGACGGGCGATCGGGTGGCGGACATCGGGAGTTTCCGTCACTCGCGCCCGTACCAGCTCCGGAATCCCGCACGGCGGGCTCTCGGTGCGCCGGGTATCGGCCGTCCGTGACCCAGTCCCGGGCCAGGCCCTAGGCGCGGCCCTGTTCGGCGCGCCACTGCTCGTACTCGGGCCGGGCCTCGTCCGAGAGCGGGTAGTAGCGCCGCAGATCGCCGCCCTCGGCCAGCCGGATCCGGGAGAACTCCTCCCATTCCGCGTGTTCCTGGGCGTGGGCCACCAGGGCGGGAGCGAGCTTGACCGGCACCACGACCGCCCCGTCGTCGTCGGCGACGACGATGTCGCCCGGCTCGACGAGCGTGCCACCGCACGCCACCGGCACGTTGACGGCGGCCGGGACGATGCCGGTCTGGACGTGGAAGTTCGGTGTGGCGCCCCGGATCCACAGCCCGAGGCCGAGCTGCTTGGCCTCGCCGATGTCGCGCAGGCAGCCGTCGACCACCACACCGAGGCCGCCGCGGCCCTTGAAGTAGGTCAGCATCATCTCGCCGAACACGCCGCTGCCCATGTCTCCGCGCGCGTCGACGACGATCATGTCGCCGGGCCGGGCGTGGTACATGACGTGCCGGTGCAGCTGCTTCTCCGGTTCTTCGTACTCGTCGACGGGGTAGAGGTCTTCCCGCTTCGGCAGGAACTGCAGCGTCAGCGCCGGTCCGGCCACGCGCACGCCGGGGGTCACCGAGACCGGGCCGCTGATGAACGCGCTGCGGATGCCCATGCGGCTCAGCTCGCCGCTGGCCGTCGCGCTGCCGATGGCCGCGAGGGCCGCGCTGAGCTCGGCGGGCGGGCGAACGATGTCGTGCGTCTCGACCACGTCGGTGGCTCCCTCGGATCCGCGCTGACCTTGACTGCCCATGAATCTCTCGATTCGAGCCTAGTCCGGCGGACCTGCTTCCGCGACGTCCTGCCCTCAGCGCGCGGCGAGCACCCGGCGCACCTCGTCCGCGCCCGGCACCACGGGGGAGTGCAGCGATCCGACGTCGTCGATCTCGATCTCGACCACGTCTCCCGCCCGCAGCCCCTGGTCGAGTCCCAGCACGACGGACGTGCCCGTCGAGAGCACGGCGCCGTCGGGGAAGTCGTTGTCCCGCCACAGGTATTCGACCAGCTCGGCCGGTGTGCGGTTGAGCTGTGCGGTATTGGCCTCGCCGGCGAACACTTCGTGGCCGTCGCGCAGGATGCGCATGCGGATCCCGAGCGACAGCGGGTCCGGCACCTCCCACGCCGGCCGCACCCGCGCCGACACCGCGCACGACCCGGTGTAGATCTTGGCCTGCGGGAGGTACAACGGGTTCTCGCCTTCGATGCTGCGGGAGCTGACGTCGTCGACCACGAGGTACCCGGCGACCTCCCCGGCACCGGTCAGCAGCAGCCCGAGTTCCGGCTCCGGCACGTTGTTGCCGGAATCGGCGCGGACCGCGATGGGCTCGCCGTCGGTGACCACGCGCCACGCGGGCGACTTGAAGAACAACTCGGGCCGCTGCGCGCGGTACACCCGCGCGTAGACGTCCTCGTCGGCGCTCTCCTCGCGGCGGGCCTCTTCGGACCGCAGGTAGGTCACTCCGGCGGCCCACACCTCCATCCGCCCGTCCAGCGGCGGCAGCAGCCGTGTTCCGGCGGTGGGCACGGGCTCCCCGGCGGCCTCGGCCAGCTCGCGGATCTCCGCCACGGGGCGGCGCAGCAGCTCGCTCATCGACGCCACCGCGAGCGGCCGCAGCTGCTCACCGGTGAGCAGGCCGACTCGGATGTCGCCGGTTCCGTCGGCGAATCGCACCAGGTGGCTCATGCCGGACCTCCTCGTTCACTGGCGAACCTACGGAGGGCGGAGCGCGGCGGTCAACAAGTGCCGAACAGCCGGGAACCGCGGCGGCGGCAGGGTGAATGCCACCACCGCTCAGGCGGACGACGGGCGGCCGTAGTGGATGTCGGGTCCGTCGATATCCGACGGCTGAGTTCTTGACGGCCGGAATCTCGCCTTGTAGGTTCCGGAAGTCGACCTTAAGCGCCGATATTCGGACTTCGGCACCGACACCTCGGATCAGTACGAGCTGGAGATCGATATGACGACGGACATCGAGGCGCCGACCATGGACGTGTTCGAGGCGATGGGCTCGGCCATGACCATGCGCTGGCTGACCGGGGAGCCGGTGCCGGACGAGGTGGTCCGGAAGCTGATCTGGGCCGGTACCAGGGCGTCGACTCCGGAGAACTCCCAGCTCTGGGACTTCGTCGTGGTCACGTCACCGGAACAGCGCACGCGCCTGCACGAGACCATCTTTCCCGACAGCTCGGCGCTCGATGGCGTCAAGGCGCGGACGGCGAGTGTCACCGACCCGGTGAAGCGCCGCATGTACGACGGTGGATCACACCTGCTGACCACCCTTCGAGACGCTCCGGTGCTCATCTTCATCTGCGCGTCGTCGTGGGTTCCCGGCGACCCGAAGGAGGATCGCTACCAGTTCGCCGCCATCTACGGGGCCGCGCAGAACATGCTCGTGGCCGGGCGGGCGATGGGCCTGGGGGTCGCCCCGACCGGGATACACACGCTCAACACCAGGGGCGTCCGAGCGGTGCTCGGCGTGCCGGACCACAAGATCATCGGCGTGACCATGGCGGTGGGGTGGGCGGCCCGCCCGTTCGGCCCGCTCAAGCGGAAGCCGATCGAGGACGTCCTGCACTTCGAGTCCTGGTGACCGGCGTTCACGGACCGAGAGGAACGGACATGCTCCGAACGACGAAGACGGGCAGGATGGCCGGCCGCGACGTCACGCGCGTCGGCTTCGGCGCGATGCAGCTGGCGGAGCTGCCGGGGCGCCCGGCCGTCGACCGCGAGACCGCGATCGACGTGGTGCGCACCGCCGTCGAACTGGGCGTGAACCACATCGACACCGCCGGCTTCTACGGCCCCGGCACGGCGAACGAGGTGATCCGGGAGGCGCTGACCCCCTACGGCGACGACCTCGTGCTCGTCTCGAAGGTCGGCGCCGTGCACAACGGCGAGGGCAGGGTCCTGGCGCAGCGGCCCGCACAGCTGCGCGCCCAGGTGGAGGACAACCTGCGCGGCCTCGGTGTCGACCAGGTCGGCGTGGTCAACATCCGCAGCGTCCAGCACGGCCGGACCGGCGCCTTCACCGTCCCCGACGACCAGATCGTCGATCTGGACGACCAGCTGGCCGAGCTCGTCGCGCTCCGAGACGAGGGCAAGATCGGCGCGATCGGTCTCAGCTCGGTCGACGCCGACCAGCTTCGCCGGGCGCTGCCCGCCGGGATCGTGTGCGTCCAGAACTTCTACAACCTCCTCCACCGAGCCGACCACCCGGTGCTCGAGCTCTGCCGCGAGAACGGAATCGCCTGGGTGCCGTTCTTCCCGCTCGGCTCGGCCACGCCCGGGAGCCGGAACGTCCTGGCCGAACCCGCCGTGCTCGACGTCGCCGCCCGGCTCGGTGCCACGCCCGCCCAGGTCGGGCTCGCGTGGCTGCTCGCGCACGATCCCTCGACGCTGCTCATCCCCGGCACCGCCAGTGTCGGCCACCTCCGGGAGAACGTGGCGTCGGTCCTGGTCGAACTGGACGATCCGGCGATGGCCGTCCTCGACGGTCTCGCCCCGGCGATCGCGGCCGGCTGAGGCCGCGACACCGACGAATTCGACGGTGCGGAGAAACGCTTCATCGCCAAGGTCGACGTCATGCACCGGATCTGGGCGACCGGCGAAAGGAGGTGAAGGAATATCCGGATGAGCCGTACCAGGTGCGTGGTCGCCGGCCTCGCAGGAGCCATCGACACGATCGTCAGCGGAACGATCGCGCTCGAGGCGTCCGACGGGACCCGCGAGATCCTGAAGCAGGGCGACGTCGTCGTCTTTTGTGGTTCGAACCACCGGTGGCAAGTGATTTCCGAGGAGCCGTGCACCGTGGTCGTCACGGAATCCACGCGACGCGCCGCCCGGGCGAAGAGCCCTCCGGAACGATGGAAGACGTGCGGAAGCGGATCGCCGCGCTGGCCGACGTGCGGTGCCCGTCGCGCCGAGGGGCCACCTTGCCGGCCTCGGCCCCGGCGGAACGCCGGAGGGGAGGGCGAAATGACCGAGATCCCGACCGGCCCCGACCACCGGGGCCCGAAGCCGCACGTGAGTGACGGTGTGAGGGCGCGCGGCCGGGCGATCGTGGCCGGTGCGGGCATCGTCGGGTTGAGTGCCGCGCTGTCGCTGCGCCGGGCGGGGTTCGAGGTCGCGGTCCGGGAACGGGCACCGGAGGTCAGGCAGGCCGGTGCCGGGCTCGGAATCTGGCAGCACACGATCACCGAGCTCGAACGGCTCGGGCTCGGTCCACGGCTGTCCGAAATCAAGGCCGAACCCGGTTCGAACGCTTTCTCGACCCCTCCGGTGCCGTACTGGACGCAGGCGACATGCCGTCGGCGCGGGTGGTGCACCGCCTGCGGCTCGGCGCGCTGCTCGTCTCCGCTGTCGGCGAAGAGAACATCCGCACCGGCACGGAAGTGGCCGGCTACACCGAGGACGAGACCGGCGTCCTCGTGCACTACGCCGGTGGCGACCAGGAGCGCGCGGAGTTGCTCGTCGGCGCCGACGGCCTGAACTCCCGGGTGCGCAGGAGGCTCGTTCCGGGCTCGGACAGCCACCGTTACGAAGAGGGCCATCATGTCTGGCGGGCGGTACTGCCGTTCGACGGGGATCTCGGCGACAGCTACCCGACCATCGGGCACCACCGCACCCGCGGCATGGTGACGCGGCTCGCCGACGGTTCCTGTTTCTGGGTGCTGGCCCAGTTCGGTGTCACCGGCGAGTTCACCGGAAGCCCCAAACAGGAAGCCGTTGCCAGGGTGGAGAACCTGCACGACGGGCCTTCCCGGTTCGTGCTGCGCGAGGTCGTCCTGGCCACCCCGGACGATGCGGTGATGGACAACCAGGTCGCCGTGGTACCGGAGATCCCGCACTGGAAGAGCAACCGTGTCGTGCTGGCCGGGGACGCCGCACACGCCATGTCCCCGCACATCGGATCCGGTGCCTCACTGGGCATCGAAGACGCGTACGTGCTCGGCGACCGGCTCAGCCGGGGCGACATCCCGTCGGCACTGGACAGCTACCAAACCGACCGCATCGCCCGGTACCGGCAGGTGCGCCGGCACGCCAAGGCCATGGCCACCGCACCGACCCCGGCGTCCTACGTGGAGCGCTTCTCCCGCTACCTGAACTGGCTGAACGACACCGCGGCATGACGAACGGGGCGGGAACCTCAGGCCGGCGAAGGCTCAGCCGGCTCGGCCGAGAAGCGCGGAAGGTGCTTGCCGAGGGTGTCGGCCAGCTCCTGGCCCTGGCGGACCAGGTCCTCGCGGTAGGTGATGACGGTGTTCCAGTACAGGCAGAGGGTGCCGTGGCGGGTGTCGCCGTGGCACACGGGCATGCCCAGCCAGCTGTGGAACCCTTCGGAGACGACGAGGTCGGTCGCGGACCGGAAGATCGGGTCGGTCTGGGCGTCGGCCACGAAGACGTGCTGGTTGTGCTTGACGATGTTGGGGAGGACGACCCCCTCGGCCCGACCCTTGATCAGGATCTCCTCGACGTAGCGGGACGAGAGACCGCGCCAGCGCATCGTGCCCGGCGACGGGGACGGCGCCGGATCGGCGAGCCGGGCGTCCCCGGCGGCCACGTGGACCCGGTCGGCGCCCAGCGACGCGGTGGCCACGTCGCAGGCGAGGTCGAGCAGTTCGGTCATGCTCCCGACCCGGGACGCCTGCTCGTCGAACCGCTTGACGTGGTCCGACCGGCCGGCGGTGCCGAGGGTGATCGTCTCGACGACGTGCGTCGAGACCGACTCCTCGATTCCGGGTACCTGCTCGACGTGGCGGACGTAGAACTCGAGAGCCTCGCTGTCGGATTCGAACGACGCCAGGACGATCAGCTCGTAGGCCCCGGTCGTCAGGTGGACCTCGTCCACCTGGGGCATCGACGCCAGCCGGTCCGCCACGGCGTACCGCTGGCCCGACTCGACCCGCACCAGGACGATGAGCCGCGACGGCGCCGGGAGGGCCATGGTGGCTCCGACCCGCATCCCGTCGCGCTCGATCAGCCGGCGGATCCGCTGGCGCACGGTCTTCTCCGACACACCGACCTGGGCGGCCACCTCGAGGTTGGACATGCGCCCGTTCTCGGCCAGCAGTCCGAAGATCCGCTTGTCCAGCGCGTCGAGTTCGGGCACAGGAACCTCCTTGACTCCGACACGGTAGCGTACTGGACTCCGAATATCGACCTTCAGGGCCGATATTCGGAGGTATCGCCGTCGTGATTGGCCAGCACGAAGCCGACGTCCTTGTCGCCGCGCCCCGACAGGTTGACCAGGATGTGCTCGGTGGGCGGCCTGGTCGCGGCCAGGCGGATGGCGAACGCGAGAGCGTGCGCGCTCTCGAGCGCCGGGATGATGCCTTCCGACCGGGCGATGCGGCGGAACGTGGCGACCGCTTCCTCGTCGGGAACGGTGGCGACGGACAACCGGCCGGACGCACCCAGCATGGCCATCTCGGGGCCGACACCGGGGTAGGCGAGCCCCGAGGCGATCGACCTCACCGCGGCGGGTCCGCCGTCGTCGTCCTGCAGGACGACGGACCGGGCCCCGTGCAGGGTTCCCGGACGGCCGAACGTCAGGGTGGCCGCGTGCTGACCGGGCCGGGCGCTCCTGCCGAGCGGTTCGACCGCGTGCAGGACGACCTCGGGATCGTCGAGGAACCCGGAGTACAGCCCGAGCGCGTTCGAGCCACCGGCGACGCAGGCGACCACGTGGTCGGGCAGGTTTCCGCCGGTGATCGCCAGGAACTGCGCGCGAGCCTCCTGCCCGACGACCGACTGGAAGTCCCGGACGATCATCGGGAACGGATGGGGCCCGATGGCCGAACCGATCGCGTAGAGCGCGTGGGCGTGCTGCTCGGTGTAGGCGTCCAGCGCCGAGTCGCTGGCCTCCTTCAACGTCGACTGGCCGGCGGCCACCGGAACGACCCGGGCACCCAGGAGGCGCATCAGGCCGACGTTCGCGTTCACCTTGTCGGCGTCGACCGCGCCGATGTGGACTTCGCATTCGAGCCCGAAAAGTGCGGCCGCGCCGGCGAGTGCGACGCCGTGCTGGCCGGCACCCGTTTCGGCGATCACCTTCCGCTTGCCCATTTTCTTGGCGAGGAGTGCGAACCCCACGCAGTGGTTGATCTTGTGCGCGCCGGTGTGGTTGAGGTCCTCGCGTTTGACGTGGATGGCGGCGCCACCCACCTGGTCCGAGGTGTTCTTCAGGTGGTGCACCGGTGTGGGCCGGCCCTGGAGGCCGGTGCGGACGCTGTCGAGCTCGCGCCGGAAGTCCGGCGACGACCGGAGTTCTTCGTAGGTGCCGGCGAGTTCTTCGAGTGCGGGCCCCAGGAGCGGAGGCCAGTGGTTGCCGCCGAACTCTCCGTAGTAACCGTGGGCATCGGGAAAACGGCCGGCGTGACTGCTTGTGCTGCGCGGCATCGTGACCACCTTTCGGGCAGGTCGACGGTAAGGCGCGGCCGGTCCCGGAATCTTGAACAGGATGTGCGCCGCGGCCCCTACCGCGGAGGCTGCCGCACGCCGCGTGACAGCACACCCGGCGGCACGCCGAACACCTTCTTGAACTCGCGGGTGAGGTGCGGCTGATCGGCGAAGTCCGCCATCTGCGCGACGTCGTTCAGCTCGAACCCGGCGCAGATGAGTTCCCGGGCCCGGGCGACGCGGACCTGGCGGGCGTAGGTCTGCGGGGGAATGCCGATCGTCTTCCGGAAGGAGCGGGCGAGGTGGCTCGGGTTGACGCCGATCTCGCGGGCCAGGTCGTCCGTGCGGGTCGAGTGCGGGCCGTCCCGCCGGATGAGCCGGCACGCCGTGCGCGCTATCGACATCGGCGTCGACCGCGGGGACTCGACCGAGAAACGGCATTCCCGCAGCACCTGCCGGAGGGATTCCTCGATCCGGGCGCTGTCCCCGCCGATCGGCGCGGACAGTGCATCCACCAGCTCACGGGTCGTCCGGTTCCGCGCCAGCACCTCGGTGCGCAGGGTCCGGATCTCGCCCGGCCGGGTCGCGGCGGCGCAGTTGTCGAGGAACGCCTCCGACGGGTAGAGGACGTCGTACCGCGCGGGACCGCCCGCGCTCCGGCCCGCGTGCACCTCGAACGGGTTGAAGAAGAACACGTCTCCGGTGTGGACGGTCCGGCTCCACCGGCCGGACCGGATGTGGGCGGTTCCGTTCGTGACGACCACGACCGAGTACGTGCCGTGCAGGTGCGGGTCGAACTCCACCGCCGCCGCCCGCGCGCGGAGGAGATCCGCGTGCTGGTGGGCGAACGTCATCGAGTCGACCCGGGTCACGACGAGGACGTTAGCAAAGCACGCCGCGCGCCTCGAGGGTCACGACAGTGTCTTGCCGCGGGTCTCGGGCAGGGTGACCAGCACGATGAGGAACGTGATGACGGCGCTCGCGGCGACGTACCAGAAGAAGGCCGTTGCGCCGCCGGCCGCGGTGAGCGCGGTGAGGATGAAGGGCGCGGTCCGTCAGCCCCACCACGAACATCGTGAGCAGCCCGGGGAAGCCCGGGCCGATCAGGAACGACAGCGGGACGACGGCGAGCGCCAGCCCGCCGGCTCCGGCCAGCAGCACCGGTCGTCGTCCGATGTGGTCGGAGAGCTTGCCCATCGGGTACTGCAGGGCCGCGTACCCGCCTGTGGCGATCGAGAGGGCCAGGAACACGGTCGGCGCCTCGGCGCCGCGGCCCTTCGTCGCGAACGGGGTGACGGCGGCGAAGAAGGTGTAGAAGGCGAGGGAGGCCAGCATGCCGATCCCGGCGATCTGGAGCACGCTCATGGGGTGGCGCCGGAGGGTTGTCAGCAGCGGGTGCCGGATCCGGGCGGCGACGGTTCCGCGCGCCTCGAACAGCTCGGTCTCGGCGAGGCTCGTGCGCAGCAGGAGGCCGAGCACCCCGAGCACACCGCCGACGACGAACGGGATCCGCCAGGCCCAGGCCTGCATCACCGCGCCACCCAGGGATCCGGTGAGGAAGAAGCCGCTCAGGGAAGCGAGCAGGACCGCCGAGGCGGTGGACATCTGGAAGAACGAGCTGTAGCGGCCGCGGAAGTCCGGCGGAGCGATCTCGGCGAGGTAGGCGTTGGAGTTCGCGGTCTCACCGCCGACCGAGAGCCCCTGGCCGATCCGGACGAGGACCAGGAGGGCGGGCGCGAGCCAGCCGATCTCGGCGTAGGTGGGCAGCACGCCGATCAGCAGCGTCCCGCCACCCATGAGCACGATGGTGAGCAGCATCGCCGGCCGGCGGCCCCGGACGTCCGCGAAGCGCCCGAGCAGCAGTCCGCCGAGCGGGCGGAAGAAGAAGGCCAGCGCGTAGGTGGCGGCGACGTTGAGCAGCGCCAAGGTCTCGTTCTCGGTGGGGAAGAACTGGGGGGCGAAGTAGATGCTGAACAGCCCGTAGATCGTCCAGTCGTACCACTCCAGCGCGTTGCCGATGGCGGCGGCGAACAGGCGGCAGCGCGGACGTGGTAATCGACCCGGTCGGCGGGGCGGCGGCCGAATCGTCGTTGCGGGCCCTGCGCGCGGGTGGCCGCTTCTGCGTCCTCGGCTTCGCCTCGGGGGAGATCCCGCGGCTGCCGGCGAACGTCGTGCTGCTGCGCAACCGGTCGGTCATCGGCGTCGACTGGGGTGACAGGGCCCGCGAGGTGGCCGGCCCCGAGGGCACCGCGGCGCTGCTCGAGGACGTCCTGGGGCGGATCGCGCGGGCCGAGGTGCATCCGCCGAAGCCGGCCACGGCGACCCTCGACGAGGCCGGCGCGGTTCTGGGCCGCTACGCCGGCCGTGCGGTCGTCGGCAAGTACGTCCTCGTTCCCCAGCCGAACTGAGGTGCCGGGCGTTCCGCAAGATCTCGTCCGCCGGTCCACAAGAATCGGGGCGAGGACCGCGGCGCCGGAAAACTAGGCTTGGCACCGAATGCCAAGTGACGAATTCACTATGGGAGACAAGATGACGAAGACCTGGTTCATCACTGGCGCGGCGCGCGGGCTCGGCGCCGAAATCGCGAAGTCCGCGCTTGCCGCGGGCGACAACGTCGTGGCCACCGCACGGGACTCCGCTGCCGTCGAGAAGGCGTTTCCGGGTGCGGGCGACCAGCTGCTGGCCCACTCGCTGGACGTCACCGATCCCGAGGGGCCCGCGGCCGTCGTCGAGGCGGCCCTCGCACGGTTCGGGAGCATCGACGTGCTGGTCAACAACGCCGGCTACGGGCTGATCGGGATCTTCGAGGAGACGCCCGAAGAAGAGGTGCAGCGGCAGTTCGACACCAACGTCCTCGGGCTGATGCGCATCACGCGTGCCGTGCTGCCGACGATGCGGAAGCAGCGAGCGGGCCGGATCATCAACTTCAGCTCGATCGCCGGCGTCGTTCCCTTTGCGCTGTGTGTGCTGTACACCGCGTCGAAGTTCGCCGTCGCGGGCTTCAGCGCCAATCTCGCTTTGGACGTGAAGTCCCTCGGAATCAAGGTCACCAGTGTCGAGCCGGGCTATTTCCGGACCGACTTCCTGGACTCGAGTTCGGCTCAGTTCTCGGACCACGCGATCGACGACTACGCCGCGGTTCGTGACGAGACCGAATCCTTCTACAAGGCGCACAACCACCAGCAGCTCGGTGACCCGGCCAAGCTCGGTCCCGCGATCGTGGAGCTGGCGAACGCGGCGGAACCGCCGCTGCACCTGCTGCTCGGCTCGGACGCCCTCGAGAGCGCCCGGGAGGAGTACCAGGCGCGGCTCGCGGAGCTCGACGCCTGGGCGGAGCTTTCCCGCACGACCGACGGCGAGGCCGTCAGCTGACAGCCGCCGAGGCGGCGGCAAGAAAACGATGGCGAGGTGGTCCTTCGTGAAGTCGCGGCCCGCGCCGCCGGTAACGGCGCAGCCGGGGATGAGCCGCGCGCTCTTCCTGCGGTCGCTGTCGCGGAAGGCGGTGTCCGGCAGCGCCGAGGCCGCCACGCTCGCGTCCCAGACCCGCTGCTGGAGATCCTGCGGACGTGCGCCGGGGCTCGCCGTCGCGATAACCTTCGGTCATCGTGCCTGGTCACCTTGCCGGCGCCGCGGCGCCACGAATCTCGGTCGAGACGCTCGGCCAGTCTCAGAGCGCGCACGCCGTGCGGAAGTTCGACGGCGGCGCGCACACGGACTGGACCTCGCTGCTGGTCCGGCGTTTCGAGCACGCGTCGGTGATGGAGCACACGACGCTCTCGCCCGTCCCCGATCAGCTGATCCACCTGCAGGTGCGCGGATCGATGGCCGTCGAATCGACCGAAGGCGGCCGGTGGCGGCGGGCGCACCACGTGCCGGGGTCCATCGCCATGACCGAGCCGGGCAAACCCTCGACGCTGCGGTGGCGGGCCACCGGGCCGGAGCCGATCGAGACGATCCAGGTCCACCTGCCCGGGCAGAGCCTCGCCGACGCCGCCGAGCACCTGTGGGACGGACGCGGGACGGGGGTCCGGCTGCCGGACGCGCTCCTGTGCCGCGACCCGACGGTGGAGGCCGTCGTCCGCGCGCTGGCCCGAGCCGCCGAGGCACGGGCGAGCGCGCTGTACGCCGACTCCGCCCAGGCCTTCCTCTGCATGCACCTGCTCGAGCACCACACCGGCCGGAACGCGGTGAAGGCGCTCGGGCGTGACGAAGCGCGCGTGCGCAAGGCCGAGCAGTTCATGCACGACAACCTGAGCGACGCGATCCGGCTCGCCGACATCGCCGCGGCCGTCCACCTCAGCCCGTACCACTTCCTCCGCCTGTTCCGGGAAGCGACCGGCGAGACGCCGCGCCGCTACCTCGAGCGGTTGCGCCTGCGCAAGGCGACCGCCCGCCTCGAGCGCGAACGGACGTCGATCGCCGACATCGCCATCGCCTGCGGCTTCGGCAGCGCCCAGCACTTCGCCGCGCTCTTCCGGCGGGAGAACGGTATCTCCCCGTCGGAGTTCCGGCGGGACCTCCGCCGCTGAGCGAACAGCAAGATCCGGCCCGCCGGTCCGCACGAACGGGACCGAAGCGGCCCGCGCCGCGTCCTAGGCTCAACCACCATGGCGCAGGTGCGAGTGATGGCGCGGGGGTTCGTACGTCCCGGCCGGGAAGCCGAGGCCCGTGCGGTCTTCCGGTCGATGCTCGCGCCGACGCGGGCCGAAGAGGGATGCCTGTTCTACGAGTACCTGGAAAGCGTGCCCAGCAGCCGCCGCTTCTTCGGGGAGGAGCCGGAACGCCCCGAAGACCGGCGGCTGGAGGTCTACGTCAACGAACTCTGGGCCGGCCAGGAAGCCCAGGACGCGCATGTGAAGACGCCGTACTTCGCCGAGCACAAGGCAGGCCTCGCCCGGGTCATCGACGGCGACTACCACGTGACCAACCTCGTCGAGGTCGAACCCGCGGACGTCACCACACGGCACGCGGGCGTCACGATGACGGGGGAGGACGGCGCCGAGGGACCCAAGGCGTTCTCCATCCGCATCGAAGCACGGCCAGGGCGGCAGGACGACGTTCTCCGGATGCTGCGCGACATCCGCGCGTGCGTGGAGGACGAACCCGCGACGGGGCCGTGGTACGCGGTCCGGCACTCGGAGACGGAGTTCGCGATCTTCGAGGCCTTCCCGACGATCGCCGGCCGCAACGCGCACATCGCCGGCGGCGGGGGCGACGTCTTTCGCGACATCGAGCGCATGAACACCATCCTGGCCACCGCCGCGCACGTCCGGAAGGTGGACGTGTTGCTGAGCAAGGAGACGATCGCGAAGTAGGGAAGGGGCCGCGCACGCCGCCGCGGTCCAGCTGGACCCGCCACGCGAGCTAGCCGGACCAAGGCGACGAGCACCGGGGACTCAGGAGCAGGACACTCCGTTCAGGGCAGGGGACAGGAACGGCGGGGTGCCGCCGCTGTAGTCCGCGTTGTAGCCGACGGTCGCGGAGCCGCCGGTGCCGAGCTTGCCGTTCCACGAGGCGTTGACGACCCGTACGGTGTCGCCGGTGTCGGTCCAGGTCGCGTTCCAGCCCTGGCCGACGGTCACTCCCGGCGCGGAGAACGTGAGTGTCCAGCCGTCGACGGGTGCGCCCCGGTTCTCGATGACGACCTCGCCGGTGAAACCGTTCTGCCACGAGCTGACGACCCGGTGCGTCACCGCGCACGAGCCATTGCCCGGCGAGGTCGGCGTTGTCGGCGGAGTCGTCGAGGTCGTCGGGGTCGCCGTCGTGGTGGCGCTCGTCGGCGTGGTACTGGCCGGCGGCGCACCGGCGGCCGCCAGGTCGTAGGCCCGCTGCGGGACGAACTGCCCGGCCGCGGCGAGGCAGCCGTCGGCTTCGCCCGGCGGCTTGACCCAGAGGTACGCGGCGATCTGCGCGTCACCCGTGGCGTCGGTGCTGGGTGTGCCGACGGCCCGTCCCGCCGGGTCGCACCACTCGCTGCCCAGCGGCCCGTTGCCGTTGCGGCTCGTGTCGATCACCGCGCGCAGCCGCGAGTCGCCCACCGCGTTCAGCACCGCTTTGGCGAAGCCCGCCTCGTCGCCGGTCGAGCGGTAGTTGGAGACGTTGGTGGCGATGCCGTCGGCACTGCCGGAGACGTCCGCGGCCCGCACCCGTGACGCGGCCTCGGCGGGGGAGAGCCACGCGGAGTGGCCGATGTCGAAGTACACCTTCGTCTGCGTCGAACCGGACTTGAGCTTCTTGCCCGCGTAGGCCACCGAAGCCTTGGTCTGGTTCTGCTGGTCGGCCGACTGGCAGTTCGACATCAGCGCGAGCACGTCGGGCTCCAGCACGATCGCCGCGGGCCGGCCCGCGATGCCGGCGGCCACCTGGTCGATCCACGCCCGGTAGGCGTCGTGGGACGGCGCGCCGCCACCGCTGGCGCCACCGCAGTCGCGGTTGGGGATGTCGTAGACGACCATGATCGGGACCTTGCCCGCCGCCGCGGCGGCGCCCACGTAGGCGTCGACCTCGGCACGCACGGTCGAGGTGTTGGTGGTGGTGAACCACCTTCCCTGCGGTGTGGCGGCGATGCGGTCCCGGATCATCGGCGTCCGTGCGTCGCCGGGGTTGGCGGCGACCCACTGGGCCGCGTTCGTGCCCGGGTCGACGTAGAACGGCGAGGAGGCGGCCTGGGCGCTGCCACCCACCGTGAGAGCGGTGGCGCCGGCGAGGAGCGTCGTGCCGAGGGCCGTGACGGCGAACTTGGTGCTTCTCTTCCCCGGCCCGGCGGACAGCCGTTCCGGCCGGGCGTTTCGGGCGGTCGGAGGGGTGGTGCGTTCGTCGGGAATGCGTACCTGTTTCGTCGCTCTCATGAGTCCTCACAGCGTCGTCGGCGTTGGCGACTGGGAGCGCTCCCATACCGGCACACTGTAACCGGCGCGAGGCGGGCGGGAAAGAGCCCTTCGGTCCCGGCGGTCTTCCGGGCAGGCGGTGGCGGGCGTCGAGTGGGTCATACTCGTCGGGTGACGACGGGGTGGTGACCACTCGGTCCTTTGTGGACCAAAGCGGTCGTGACATCCCCCGCAGCCAAAAAGACGACGACGTCTTGGGAGAGCGAACGTGTCCTTCGCCGAGTCACGGCCGACCCTGGCCGACGTCGCGCGGGTGGCCGGGGTGTCGACCGCCACCGCGTCCCGCGTGCTCAACGGTTTCCCCCGGGTCCGGCCGCAAACGCGCGAGCAGGTCGAGTCGGCGATGGCGGCGCTCGGGTACGCCCGCCACCGTGCCGCGCGGGCGCTGGCCGGGCCCACGGGCTCGGTCGCGCTCGTGGTGTGCGAAGAAGTCCCGCGGTTGTTCGCCGATCCCTACTTCGCCCGAGTGGCCGCCGGGGCGGGCCGGGCGCTGACCGGCGTCGGCCTGCAGCTCGTGCTGCTCACCGTGCCGGCGACGGAGGACTACCAGGCGCCGGTGGTGCGCTACCTCGACGGCGGGCACGTCGACGGCGCCCTGGTCATCGGGATGCACGGCCGCCGGCCGCTCGACCTGGGCCGGCTCGGCATCCCGGTGGTGTTCGGCGGCCGCCCGGCCTGCGGGCGGGAAGGCCGCTTCTCCTACGTCGACGTGGACAACCGCGGCGGCTCCCGGCGGGCCACCCAGCGTTTCCTCGACGCGGGCCGGCACACGGTGGCGACCATCGCCGGACCCCAGGACATGACGGCCGGCGTGGACCGCCTGCTCGGCTACCGGCAGGCGGTGTCGGATGCCGGCCACGGCGACCGCGGGCTGGTGGTGTTCGGGGACTTCGGCCAGGCTTCCGGCGAGCACGCCACCGCCCGCCTGCTGGACCGCAGGCCGAATGTGGACGCCATCTTCGCCGCCTCGGACATGATGGCGATCGGCGCGCTGCGGGCCCTGCGCCGCGCGGGGCGCCGGGTCCCCGGCGACGTGGCCGTCATCGGCTTCGACGGCCTGCCGATCGGCCGTCGCACCGATCCGCCGCTCACGACCGTGCGCCAGCCGATCGAAGAGATGGGGGCCCGGATGACGGGCGAGCTGCTGGCGATGCTCGGCGGGTCGGCCGGACCGCGCCGCGCGGTGCTGGACACCGAGCTCGTCGCGCGCACCTCGGGATGAGGCCATGGCCTCATCCCGAGGGACGGACGTTGTCAGCGCTGCAGCGTCAGGACCCCCGGCCGCCACGGCAGCTGGTCGTACGGGCCGGTCGCGCTGGGGGACTTGCCCTGGTAGAGCAGCTGCAGGTTGCAGGGGTCGACGGTCATGGTCTGGTCCGGATCGGTGCGGACCAGGTCACCGTGGCTGATGTCGTTGGTCCAGCCGGCGCCGCTGTTGGCCTTGCCCGCGAAGGGGTTGCTTTCGCCGGCGGCCTGCGGGGTCCACGATCCGCTCAGGCTGCCGGCCGTGAACGAGCGGAAGTAACGCCCGTTCGCGCCGATCGCCTCGACGATCATGAGGTACTGGTTCTGGCCCTGCACCCTGTAGACCTGGACCGCCTCGAACAGGTTGTTCGTCGAGTCGCTCAGTACCGTCGTGTACGACGAGCCGAAACTTCCGGGGAAGTTCCCGATCGGCATGCTCGCCCGGTAGATCTTGCCGTTGTCACCGGCGAAGAACAGGTACATGGTCGCACCGTCGGCGATCAGCGTCTGGTCGATCGGACCGGTACCGGAGCCGGCGATGCTGCCGGTGAACAGCGGCTGCGGCGAGGACCAGTCGTTGGGGTTGGTGGGTTCGCTCGACGTGCGGTAGATGAAGGGCCAGGCACCCCACTGGTAGGCCAGCACCCAGATGTTCTTCGGCGCGAAGTAGAACAGTGTGGGCGCCACCGCGGCCGAGCTCATCCCGTTCTGGCCGGCCGAGGCCATGTCGGACCAGTTCGTGAAGGGACTGAAGGCCATCGAGCCGTACGACGATCCCGAAACGTCCGACGCGTAGACGAGGTGCTGGCCGTTGGAGACGACGGTGGTGAAGTCCTTGAGCGAGACCCAGCCGTTCTTCGGTGTCGCCAGCACCCCGCTCGAGCTCCACCGGTAGGCCGAGGGAAGGGCGCAGCCGCCGCCGGTTGTGGTCGTGGTCGGCGTGGTCGTGGGCGTGGCCGACAGGCCCGTCCACTTCTGGTTGCTGCCACCGTTGCACGTCCAGAGCTGCACCGCGGTGCCGTTGGCCGTCGCGGCGCCGGCGACGTTCAGGCAGAGCCCGGACTGCACCCCGGCGATCGTGCCGTCGGAGTTCACCCGCCACTGCTGGTTGGCCCCGCCGTGACAGGTCCAGATCTGCACCCGGGTACCGGTGGTCGCGCCGCCGGGCACGTCGAGGCACTTGCCGCCGTACACCGTCAGCTGGCCGGCGGAGGTCGACGTCCATTGCTGGTTCGCCCCGCCGGTGCAGTCGTAGATCTGCAGCAGGGCACCGTCGGCCTGGCTGGTGTTCGAGACGTCCAGGCACCGGCCCGAACCGGCACCGCGCAGCGCGCCGGTGACGTCGGCCGCGGCCGCGCCGGCCCCCAGCGTCACCGCCAGCGCCACGGTCGACGCGGCGGTGAACACACCGATCAGGGTCTGGATCCTGCGTCTGGTGCTTCCTCTGTTCATGACGACCTTCTCCCGGCGAGCGAGACGAGTGTTATCGCTAACATGCGGTGCGCCACCCTGGGCTTCCGGGAGAAGGAATGTCAATCCGGACGGCCGCGCCCTCGGGGACCCGGCGCGACGGCCCGGGTGACCGGGCACCTCACGACCGTCGCGCCGGGTCCACAAAGGACGGAACGGCCATGAAAGTTACATTTCCCGGATCAGGCCACGACGGACTTTCGCCCTTGCTGCGTGGATCGCGGCCGGCGGCGGGCGACGGATCGAGCATCACCCGGCCGGACGCGCCGGCCTGGGCGTCGGCGACGCGGTCGAGGGTGGCCGTCGCTGGTCGCGTACGTGGGTATGGCGCCCGCCGGCGGCGCCACCGCGTGCGCGGCGGGCACGACCGCGTGCTCGGCCGCGGTGCCCGCTCGCCGATCCGGGCCGGGCAGGCCGCGAGCATGAACACCCTCCAGTTAGTCAAGATGCATGACCATCAACCTACCGTACTAATCGAGGATGCGCACCCGGCCGCGGTGGACACGGACCAGACAGAAGGACGATACGTCCGACCTATGTGTTGACCGTGTCGGCATGATCCGTCAGGGTGTTTGCGTCGGCCAATACGATCGAGAGGTGGGGTGGCAATGGCGAACTCGTTGTCCAGGCGAGGATTCCTCGCCGGAACCGGTGGCGCGTTCGCCGCGGTGGCGATGACCGGTACCGCTGCGGCAGCGGCCGAATCAGGTGGCCGTCCTGCTTCGGTGGACGAGATCGATCCGATGATCGGGGCCGTGACCACGGCCGCCGACACGGCGTGCGGGAAGACGTTCCCCGGCGCGGTCGCGCCGTTCGGGCTGGTTCAGCTGAGCCCCGACACCGTCTCCGGGGGTGACAACGGCAGCGGTTACTCCGCCGAGATGACCACGATCGAGGGCTTCAGCTTCCTGCACATGTCCGGGGTCGGGTGTTACGGCGACCTCGGCAACCTGCAGGTCATGCCCCAGACCGGCCCGCTGGTCACCGGCCGCGACGACGCGAAGAGCCCGTACCGCAAGGAAACCGAGGTCGCGCACGCCGGGTACTACGCCGTCGAACTCGACCGCTACCGCGTGCGCGCCGAGCTCACCGCCGCGACGCGCGCCGGGCTCCTGCGGTTCACCTTCCACGACGCGGGGACCGGCCGCGTCAAGGTCGACCTCACCCGCCGCATCGGGCCCGACGGTTCCCACTCGATCGCGCAGCACGTCCGGCAGGTCGACGCCACCACCGTCCAGGGGTGGCTGCGCTGCGACCACACCGGCGGCGGCTGGGGCTGCGGCGCCCAGAGCCCGGCCTACACCGTGTACTTCGTGCTCGAGTTCGCGCAGCCGATCGGGGCCTTCGGGACGTGGGACGGCACGGACGTCCGCACGGACCTGTCCGAGCGCGACGGGACCCAGCTGGGGTTCTTCGCCGAGTTCCCGGTCCGGGCGGGACAGCAGCTGCAGGTCAGGGGCGGCGTGTCGTTCGTCGACCTGGACGGCGCGCGGCGCAACCTCCGGCACGACCAGCCCGGCTGGGGCTTCGAAGCCGCCGTCGCGGGCGCACGGCGCACGTGGTCGCAGGCGCTGGACAAGGTCGTCGCCGAGGGCGGCACGGCCGAGCAGCGGAAGATCTTCGAGACGGCGCTCTACCACTCGATGATCGACCCGCGCCTCTTCGGCGACGTCGACGGCCGCCACCGGGTCGGCGACAGCGCGCCGGTGCGCGACGGCGTCACGCACCGCACCCTGTTCAGCGGCTGGGACGTGTTCCGCGCCCAGTTCCCGCTCCTGACCATCATCGACCCCGGCGTGGTCGAGGAGACGGTGGCGTCGCTCGTTTCGCTCACCGACGCCGGTCACGTGCGCGGCCTCGCCCGCTGGGAGCTGCTCGGCAAGGACACCGACACCATGCTCGGGGACGCGGCGGTGAACGTGATCGCCGAGGCGTACCTCAAGGGGCTGCGCGGGTTCGACGTCGAGAAGGCGTACCGCTTCTGCCGCGAAGTCGCGCTCGGCCCGGCGGCCCGGTCCAACCGCACCGACTTCGCCAACTGGTCTTCGCTCGGCTACTGCGTCACCTACAGTCTCTCGGCCACGCTCGAAAACGCTTACACCGACTACGCTCTCGCGCGGTTCGCCGAGGCCCTCGGCAAGGGTGACGACGCGAAGACGCTATACGGGACGTCGCAGAACTACCGTCACCTGTTCAACCCGGCCGCGGGCTGGTTCCGCGGCCGCAACGCCGACGGCAGCTGGATGGGCGACGGTGACGGCTGCATCGAAAGCAACCCCGAGCAGCAGGGCTGGTTCGTTCCCCACGACGTCGGCGGGCTCATCGGCCTGGCCGGCGGGCGTGCGGCGTTTGTCAGCCGGCTCAACGGGATCTTCGAGCGGACGCCGCCCGAGGAGATGATGAAGTGGAACGAGAACTACAACCACAGCAACGAACCCGTGCAGCAGATGCCGTTCATGTTCACCTATGCGGGTGCGCCGTGGCTCACCCAGAAGTGGTCCCGGTACGTGTGCGAAAACGCTTACCGCACCGGCGCGACCGGCCTGGCGGGCAATGACGACGCCGGCCAGATGTCGGCGTGGTACGTCCTGGCGGCGGCGGGGTTCTACCCGGTTTCCCCGGCCAGCGGGGTGTACGTGCTGGGCAGCCCGGTCTTCGACCGCGTCCGGTTCGCCACCGGCCGCGGCCGGACGTTCACCGTGCGGGCGGTGGGCAACGCTCCGGACCGGGTGTACGTGGAGTCCGCGACGTTGAACGGGAAGCCGTTGCAGCGGGCTTGGCTCACGCACGACGAGATCGTTCACGGCGGCGAACTCGTGCTCCGGATGAGTGGGGTACCGAACCGGTCGTGGGGTGTGGCCGTACCGCCACCGTCCTTGAACCGGGGCTGACAAGGCGCCGTCGATTCCCCGATGTCGCATGTGGACGGTCAACGGACGCGGGAGTGCCTCGTCCGCGCGCATCCCGCGCGGACGAGGCACACCCGTCACGCCGCGAGTCCGCCGTCGATGTTGAAGGTGGCGCCGGTGATGTAACCGGCTTCGGGACCGGCGAGGAAGGCGACCAGTGCGGCGACTTCCTCGGTCGTGCCGTAGCGGCCGAGGGCGCCGCGGGCCTTGAGCAGGTCGGCGAGTTCGCCCTCGTCGGGGTTCATGTCGGTGGTGATCGGGCCGGGCTGGACGACGTTGACGGTGATGCCTCGTGCGCCCAGGTCGCGGGCGGCGCCCTTGGAGTAGACGGTGACGGCCGCCTTGGTCGCGGAGTACTCGGCGAACCCGGGGAACATGATCGAGCCGGTGGCGGTGGAGGTGGAGATGTTGATGATCCGCCCGTGGTCGGCCATGACGGCCGCGGCGGAGCGGACGGCGTTGCGCACGCCTCGGTAGTTGATGTCGATCTGCCGGTCGGAGGTCTCGAGGTCGAGGCCGCCGGGTCCGACCGGGCCGGTGTGGGTGACGCCGGCGCTGTTGACGAGGACGTCGAGCCGGCCCAGTTCGCCGGTGACCTGCTGGACGGCGGCGTCGACCGCGGCGGGGTCGGCCTGGTCCGCGCGCAGGACCAGGGCCTTGCGTCCGAGGCCGGTGATCTCCTTGGCGACGGTGGTGGCCGCGTCCTCGGCCGCGGTGTAGGTGAGGGCGATGTCGGCGCCGTCACGGGCGAGCCGGAGGGCGATGGCGGCACCGATGCCGCGTGAGCCGCCGGTGATGAGGGCGACCTTGCTGTCGAGATTTCCCATGTCCTGCTTCCTGTTTGGTTTTGTACCGAGCGGTATCGAACCATGATGGCACGTTCTGTACCGCGAGGTATAGTTGGGGTATGGCCAGGCCACGCGAGTTTGACGTCGATGCCGCTCTCGACCGGGCGGTCGACGTGTTCTGGGAGCACGGCTACGAGGGCGCGTCGCTGGCGCAGCTGACCGAGGCGATGGGCATCAACAAGCCCTCGATGTACGCCGCCTTCGGCGACAAGCGCCGGCTGTTCGAGAAGGCGGTGCAGCGGTACATCGCCGTCGGCCCCGCCTGGGAGATGGAGGCCTTCGCGCTGCCCACGGCACGCGAGGCGACCGCGACGTTCCTGCACCGCACCGTCGACGTCGTCGCGAGCGACGACCACCCGCACGGCTGCCTCGTCGTGCAGGGCATCGGCAAGTGTTCGCCGGACAACCGGCCGATGCGCGACTACGTCGCCCAGCAGCGCGCCAGCGCCCTCGAGTTCATCCGTGCGCGCTACGAACGAGCTGTGGCCGAGGGGGATCCGACGATGAGCTCGGACCCGGAGACGCTGGCGCTGTACACGGCCGGCCTCAGTGAGGGAATCGCGGTACGGGCCAACGACGGCATCCCGGCCGGGAAGCTGCACCGCATGGTGGACCTCGCGATCCAGGGGGTGTTCGCCCAGCCGGTCGCTACGGGATGAGCACCGGAGCCGGGCCCGCGGAACGCGACTCGACATCACGATGCGCCCGCACCACGTCCGCGAGCGGATACCGGCGGACCTCGCGCTCGCCGAACACACCGTCGCGCAGCGCGCCGAAAACCTCGCCGGCGGCACCGAGTAGCGCCTCGCGGCCGGGCAGATGATCCCCGGTCGAGGACCGGGTGACGTGCACGCCCGCCGCCTTGGTCCTGAGCAGGGAAGCGTCGATCTCCCCTGACGCGCTTCCCGCCAGGTCGAGCCGGCCACCCCGGCCCAGAATGCCCGCCACCTCGTCGAAAACGGCTTGCCCGACCAGGTCGTAGACGATGTCGACCGGCCGCTCCTCGCGGGCCACCAGTCGCGCCAGGTCACCCGTGCCCGCCACGGCGACGTGCTCCAGTCCCCGGGCGTTGAGCGTCGCAACCTGCTCGGGGCGAGCCACCACGGCGATGACGTCCGCGCCGAGATGCGACGCCCAGGGCGCCAGCAGTGAGCCGACACCGCCCGTCACTCCGGTGACAACGGCCAGCGTTCCCGGCCCGACGGGGTGGACGCGCCGCACCCGTCCCCAGGCCGTGAGCCCTTTCGCCAGCACGGATGCGGCGACATCGGAGGGGATGTCGCCGGGGACGGGAATGAGCTGCGCCGCCGCGATCAGCCGGACCTCCCGGTAGGCACCGGGCGCGAAGTAGTAGCCGACCCGTTCACCCGGCGACACCGAGGTGACGCCCGGCCCGACGGCGTCCACGGTCCCCACCGCCTCGACGCCGATCACGGCAGGCAGGGGCCGGGCCGGAAACGTGCCGTTCCGGAAGTACGTGTCGACGTAGTTCAGGCCGATGGCCTCCTGCCGGAGCCGAACCTGGCCGGGTCCCGGCTCTCCGGCGTCTTCACTCTCGAGCTGCAGGACCTCCGCCTCGCCCTGGCGGTACATGCGCACAACGTCGCTCACGGTTTCGACTCCTCGTCATCGCCCGGCCTGTCCCGGGTTACGTACCCAACGGTACAGAACCTGGGCGACGGTTCTGTACCGAGAGGTAAAGATCACAGGGTTCGACCGGGCTGGTCTCAGTTCTGGGTGACGGGCCAGGCCGCGGCCGGGTGACAGTGTGCTGGGCAGGCGAGGAGGTAGGTCTCGTTGCCGAGGAACAGCCCGTACTGGGCGTAGTTGAAGGTGTCGGGCTGCTGTCACGGACGGAGTCAGTGCTGCGCGCAAGGTGTCGGCGTTCGTGTCGGAGAGGTCGCTCTCCTACGACACGCCGTCGAGTCCGAAGAGGACGGTCTGGCCGTCTCGGCTGCCGTCGGATATCTCGATGGTGATTTCTTTCGAGAGGTTATTGACTGCTGGTGGTTCGTTGGCATGGACGGCTATGTGCTGTACAAGCGTCCTGATGGGACGGGAGGAGCAGTCAGGCTTACCGGCGCCCGATGGGGTGAACTTGTCGGGCAGCAGCGGCACGAGCATGACTCGGAGCGTCGCGGGATCGCGATTTGCAGTCCGCTGAAGGAAGTTGGTGGGAAAGTCTACAAGGGAGGCCGGAGGAGTGGTGATCATCACTCGGATGGCCGTCAGCGGCCGCCGACCCGACGCGGGAACTCCCGGCCGAGGAAGGCCGGACGAAACCGCTGCGGGGGCTCGGTTCGTGGCACTGCCGCCCGGGATCGCGATGCTCTGCAAGGAGCTGATGGACAGCCACCGGGATCCGTTCGTGCTGTCCACGCCGGAGGGACACCCGTGGCCGCGGTCGAACTTCCGGATCCGGTTCTGGCGACCGCCGTTCTTGTCGACCTTCACGTTCTACGAAGGCAGCGCATCGACCGCGTGGCACCCGCGATGGTCAACCAGGTCCTGGAGGAACGCAGGTCGCGGTCGCCGGCGTCGTCGTACCCGGGGGAGCGGGCCAAGCTGGTGCCCTGGTTCTCGCACCTACGATCCAGGCTGGCCATCTGACGACTGAAGCCCTGCCCCTCCGAGGAGGGACAGGGCTTCAGACTGCGAAAACACGTGGTGCGCGATACTGGGATTGAACCAGTGACCTCTTCCGTGTCAGGGAAGCGCTCTCCCGCTGAGCTAATCGCGCGAGGTGGAGACGGGATTCGAACCCGTGTACACGGCTTTGCAGGCCGTTGCCTCGCCTCTCGGCCACTCCACCGTGCCAGGCCTCGAGAGCCTACCGAGCGGATGACGGGATTCGAACCCGCGACCCTCACCTTGGCAAGGTGATGCGCTACCAGCTGCGCTACATCCGCACTCCCCAGCTCCGGTTCGGGAGGCTCTGGGCCGTGGCCCTGTGCCTCACCCCGTCGCCGTGGTGTGGAAAAACCATATCGGACCCCGGAAACGGCTGCGACACCGGGGTGTCACTTGGCCGTTGCGGGGCCGTGATCAGGCCAGATCGTGCGGGATGAGGTGGGTGAGCGCGTCGTCGACGTCGACCCACAGGTGCTCGTTGCCCGGCAGCACCACGTCGTAGGTGCGGTCGAGGAAGTCGGCCAGCTCCTGGGCGGACGCCTCGAACATGGCGTGCCCGGAGGGCGAGTTCAGCTCGATGAGCACCGATTCGGGGTCCTCGACGGACGGGCGGATGCGGACGTCGCCGTCACCCGCGTCGGCCAGCAGGCCGTCCGCGAGGAGGTCGCGTGCGTACACCCATTCGACCCAGCCGGCCCGGCCGGTGCGGAAGGCGGCGACGACCGCGTACGGGTCGCGTGTGTCGTAGCGCAGCTCCACCTTCACCGGAACCGCGGGCGTCCGCGGCGCCAGCAGGTCGAAGACCGCCGTCGAGCGGAGCGTCACGTGATCGTTGCGCATCGTCCTACCCCTCGTCTCCCTTCCCGGCCCGGCCTGGCCGAGGGCGTCACCACTGGGACGCATCGGGAGGCCGAATCCGTCGCGGGTGCGCCGCAGATCACCCGTCCGGGCTCATCGGCCCCCGTCGGCCGCCCGTGTTCACCCCGCGGCGCGCAGCACGACGGACGCGCCCCGCGAGGGTTCACCCGTCCATACTGCGCGGTTTGATCGCCGCGTGGTAGCACCGTCGCACGGATGTCGAACGTGGTGTCGGGCGGCCCCCGGCCCCCACAACCCCGGCTAGCTCGGGGTTGTTCGTTCCGTACTCGCCGGTAAGCGGAGTGTGGTCGCTCAGGACCACCCGTTTGCAGGCGTTCCGAAGTAGTGCGGTACAGTTATCCCAACACCCCGAGCGGGCGATTAGCTCAGGGGGAGAGCGCTTCGTTCACACCGAAGAGGTCACTGGTTCGATCCCAGTATCGCCCACGAACTCAATCGGGTAGAGCCCTGCTTGCGGACTACGCAAGCAGGGCTCTTTCGTTGTGTCCTGTGGGGGCCGAGCCCCCACGCCCCCGCCGGGGGCAAGCCCCCGGACCCCCAGCGTGGGGTCACTTTTTGCGGGCGGTTTCGGCTCGCGCGATCAAGGCGGTCATCCCCCGCGCGGGTAGTCGTGCGATCCGGAGTGAACTGTCACTTCGACTCCGCCGTATGGGTGTCAACAGAGCTTCGGACCCGGGGACACCCGGGTCCGGCAGAACTTCTTCCGGAAACCGCCGCGCCGGTGGCTTTCTGTCGAACTTGGCCGACTGTGAGGTGGTGGTGTGATCCTCGGCACGCGACGGCGGCGGGATCGGGCCGGTCCGCCTCGTCGTGAGCGGGCGGTCACGGTGTGTGCGCGGTGGATCACCGGCTCGGCGGCTGCGGGCGCGTGGTCCGCTCGCGCAGGGTGATCGTGTGACGGAAAGCGGTACCTGTGACGGCTTGGCGGTGAACGTCACCGCTTGATCACCCGGCGTGCTCCCCGGCGCTCGTCGCGGGCCGGTTCGATCCACAATGGACCGCCGGCCTCGTGAAGTGTCCACAGTAGATTGCGGCGGCCGTTCGGCCGTTCGGACCGGTGGCGTCCACCTGGGTGCGGGTATCGCGATTTATGGCTACATTGCGTAGTTTTTCGGGGGATACGCGCTATTACCCATCGTCATCATCTTGTTATCTTGCGGCCATTTTCTGTCGGGGAAGACGCGCAGCATGTGGCTGGAAATCCTTGTAACGATGCTGAGAGAGTCGCCGATACCTTGCCTTGTGAAGCTTCCGCGGCCCCAGCGCGACAACCGAGTTTGCCATCACTCTCCGAAATCACTCTCGGTGACGCAGTGTGCCCGCGGTTACAACTCCGATTCCTGTTTCCGGGAGGTCTGATGGAAGAGTCGGTGCGGCCTTCGTACACGGTGGCGCAGCCACCGCCGCACATCGACCTCCAAGCCATCCCGCGACCCGCCAAGCGGGACGAGAGCCCGGCCGCCGAACCGGCCGGCACTCCGTCCCCGAAGGCGTTGCCGGCGGCCTGGGAGGCCAGATACAGAGCCTGGGTCATCGGCAGCGACGTGTTCGTCACGCTGCTGGTGATCGCGATCAGCGCGTTCGTCATCGACCGCGTGGCTCCGCACGACATGCACGCTTTCGGCACCATCCTCGCGGTGTTCGTCTCGCTGCCGGTCAGCCGGGCGTGGAGCCCGCGCGTGCTCGGTGAAGGCGCGGAGGAGTACCGCACCCTCGGCCGCGGCTTCATCACCGCCGCCGTCCTCGTGGCGCTGGGCGGGCTGCTGTTCGGCGCGCTCGAGGTCCAGGTCTGGGTGTTCATCGTCGTCCCGGCGATCGCGCTCGTCGCCTTCCCGCAGCGCTACCTGCTGCGTCAGGTCCTGCACCGCAAGCGCGCCAAGGGACTCTGCCTGCTGCCGGTGATGGCGGCCGGCAGCCCGGAGACCGTCGCCGACCTGATCGCTCGCACCCGGTCCGAGGCGCACGTGGGCTGGCGGGTCGAGGCGGCCTGCACGTTCACCGGCCACGGCGCCGACCGCGACAGCGGCGAGATCGACGGCGTCCCGGTGGTCGGGAGGCTGGAGGAACTTTCCCGGCACGTGCGCCGCGGCGGTTACCGCGTCGTCGCGATCACCGCGGACCAGTACTGGAGCCCGAAGCGCCTGCAGCGCGTGGCCTGGGACATGGAGGGCACCGGCGCCGAGATGGTCGTGGCTCCCGTGCTGATGGAGGTGGCCGGGCCCCGGCTGAACGTCACCGGGGTGCTGGGGATGCCGCTGCTGCGGGTCACCGCGCCGATGTTCACCGGCGGGCGCCGCGTGGTGAAGGAGGTCGTGGACCGCGCCGGCTCGGCGCTCCTGCTCACGATGATGTCGCCGCTGCTGCTGGTGATCGCGGTCGCGATCAAGCTGAACGACCGCGGCCCGGTGATCTACCGCCAGCGCCGCGTCGGCCGCGACGGCGCCGTGTTCACCATGCTGAAGTTCCGGACGATGGTGACGAACGCCGACGAGATCCGCAAAAACCTCGAGGCGGAGAACGAGGGAGCCGGCCCGCTTTTCAAGATGAAGCGGGATCCGCGTATCACCCGCGTGGGTGGTTTGCTGCGCCGGTATTCGCTCGACGAACTGCCGCAGTTGTTCAACGTCGTCTCCGGGAAGATGTCGCTCGTCGGCCCCCGGCCGCCGTTGCCGGAGGAAACCGCGCAGTACGCGCCGGACGCGCGCCGCCGCCTGCTGGTGAAGCCGGGCCTGACCGGGCTCTGGCAGGTCAGCGGCCGCAGCGACCTCACCTGGGCCGAGAGCATCCGGCTCGACCTGCGCTACGTGGAGGACTGGTCCCTCGCGCTGGACCTGGTGATCCTCTGGAAGACCTTCCGCGCGGTGATGGGCGGTCAGGGCGCCTACTGACCCGTCCGGCTTCTCATCGCGCGTTCCGTGCCACGGCCGCCGACCCCCACCGCGGGGGGTCGGCGGCCGTGTCTTGTGATCCACTTCATCGGCGGAAGTGGTTGAGCGCGAAATAGTTCAACGCTCAAGCATGTTGGACGGGGAGACCGACCCACGGAAGGAACCCCGCCCCATGACCACCTTTGCCGAGCAGACCGAGGCACTCCAGCTCCCCGCGGACGTCCAGAACCTGCTGTTCCGCGAGGCGCGCACCGCCAACAGTTTCAGCTCCGAGCCGGTGACCGAGGAGCAGGTCCGCGCGATCTACGACCTCGTCAAGTGGGCCCCGACGTCGATGAACACCCAGCCGCTGCGCGCGCTGGTGCTCCGCACCGCCGAGGCCAAGGCCCGCCTGCTCCCGCACATGTCCCCGGGCAACCGGGCCAAGACCGAAGCCGCGCCGCTGACCGTCGTGCTGGCCGCCGACGTCGACTTCCACGAAAACCTGCCGCAGGTCTTCCCGCACGCCCCCGCCGCGAAGGACAACTTCTCCGACGAGGACGGCCGCGTCGAGTTCGCCAAGCTGAACTCGCTGCTGCAGGTCGGCTACTTCATCATCGGCGTCCGCGCCGCCGGGCTGGCCGCCGGCCCGATGACCGGGTTCGACGCCGCCGCTGTCGACAAGGAGTTCTTCGACGGCAAGCCGCTGCGCTCGCTGGTCGTCGTGAACGTCGGCAAGCCGGGGGAGAACCCGTGGTTCGACCGTTTGCCGCGGCTGGACTTCGACCAGGTCGTCGAGACCCTCTGAACTGACTACCCCGATCGGGCGGCCCGTCTCCGGCGTGGAGGCGGGCCGCCCGGCATTCCCGGACGCGTGTGAGGCGCGAACCGGCCGCCGACTAGCATCGACGGGGTCATCTTTGTCACTGCAGTCCGAGGAGCCGATCGTGTCGCAGCCGTCCCCCGTTTCCCCCGTGGCCGCCTCCCGCGTGGTGGTACCGGCGGGCACTACGGCGGGCTCGGCGGTCCGCGAAGCCGGCCTGCCGACCAAGGGTGCGGACACGGTCGTCGTGGTGCGCGACGCCGAGGGCAAGCTGCGCGACCTCGCCTGGGCGCCGGAAGCGGACACCGAGGTCGAGCCGGTCGCCGCGAACACCGACGACGGGCGCAGCGTCATCCGCCACTCGGCGGCGCACGTGCTCGCCCAGGCCGTGCAGCAGCAGTTCCCGGACGCCAAGCTCGGTATCGGCCCGCCGGTGAAGGACGGTTTCTACTACGACTTCGCCGTCGACACCCCGTTCACCCCGGAAGACCTGCAGGCGCTCGAAAAGCGCATGAAGCAGATCGTGAAGGGCGCCCAGCAGTTTTCGCGGCGCGTTTTCGACTCCGTGGACGAGGCGAAGAAGGAACTGGCCGACGAGCCGTTCAAGCTCGAACTGGTCGACCTCAAGTCCGAAGTAGACACCTCCGAGGTGATGGAGGTGGGTGAGGGCGAGCTCACCATCTACGACAATCTCGACCCGCGCACCAAGGAACGTGTCTGGAGTGACCTCTGCCGTGGTCCGCACGTGCCGACCACCAAGTTCATCCCCGCGTTCAAGCTGACCCGCGTCGCCGCCGCGTACTGGCGGGGGAGCGAGAAGAACCCGCAGCTGCAGCGGATCTACGGCACGGCGTGGGAGTCGGCCGAGGCGCAGGACGCCTACCTCGAGCGCATCGCCGAGGCCGAGCGCCGCGACCACCGCAAGCTCGGCGCGGAGCTGGACCTCTTCTCCTTCCCGGAGGAGATCGGCTCCGGGCTGCCGGTGTTCCACCCCAAGGGCGGCATCATCCGCCGGGAGCTGGAGAACTACTCGCGCCGCCGCCACGAAGAGGCCGGCTACGAGTTCGTGAACACCCCGCACATCAGCAAGGGCGAGCTGTTCCACACCTCCGGCCACCTGCCCTACTACGCGGACACCATGTTCCCGCCGGTGCAGTTCGACGAGGAGAACTACTACCTCAAGGCCATGAACTGCCCGATGCACAACCTGATCTTCCGCTCGCGCGGGCGGTCCTACCGCGAGCTGCCGCTGCGGCTGTTCGAGTTCGGCACGGTGTACCGCTACGAGAAGTCGGGCGTGGTGCACGGCCTGACCCGCGTGCGCGGCCTGACGATGGACGACTCGCACATCTACTGCACCAAGGAGCAGATGCCGGGTGAGCTCCGGTCGCTGCTGAAGTTCGTGCTGGACCTGCTGGCCGACTACGGCCTCTCCGACTTCTACCTCGAGCTGTCCACCCGCGGCGACTCCGAGAAGTTCATCGGCGAGGACTGGGAGTGGGAGGAGGCCACCGAGACGCTGCGGCAGGCCGCCGTCGACTCCGGCCTCGAGCTGGTCCCGGACCCGGGCGGCGCGGCCTTCTACGGCCCCAAGATCTCGGTGCAGGCCAAGGACGCCATCGGCCGCACCTGGCAGATGTCGACCATCCAGCTGGACTTCAACCAGAACAAGCGCTTCGAGCTGGAGTACACCGCACCGGATGGCACCCGCCAGACGCCGGTGATGATCCACCGCGCGCTGTTCGGCTCGATCGAGCGGTTCTTCGGCGTGCTCACCGAGCACTACGCGGGCGCGTTCCCGGCGTGGCTGGCGCCGGTGCAGGTGGTCGGCATCCCGATCACCGCCGACCAGGTCGGTTTCCTGGACGACGTCGAGAAGGCGTTGCGCGCCAAGGGGATCCGCGCCGAGGTCGACGCGAGCGACGACCGGATGCAGAAGAAGATCCGCACGCACACCACGCAGAAGGTGCCCTTCATGCTGCTGGCCGGCGCGAAGGACGTCGAGGCGGGCGCGGTGTCGTTCCGCTTCCGCGACGGCGGGCAGATCAACGGCGTTCCGGTGGCCGACGCCGTCGCCGCCATCGCCGGCTGGATCGAGCGGCGCGAGAACGCGTCGCCCTCGGCCGAGGCGCTGGAGACGGTCGTCCGGTGAGTGACGGTCCCGAACTCGTCGAGCAGCAGGGCGCCGGGGTCCAGGACGCGTTCCGGCGCCTCTGGACCCCGCACCGGATGGCCTACATCAAGGGCCAGGACAAGCCGGAGAACGACGAGGACACCGGCTGCCCGTTCTGCCGGATCCCGTCGCTCGACGACAAGACGGGCCTGATCGTCGCGCGCGGCGAGAGCGTGTACGCGGTGCTGAACCTGTACCCGTACAACCCCGGGCACCTGATGGTGGTGCCCTACCGGCACGTCGCGGACTACACCGAGCTGACGCCTGCCGAGACGCGCGAAGTCGCGGAGTTCACCCAGCACGCGATGAAGGTGATCCGCGAGGTGTCGGGCGCGCACGGGTTCAACATCGGGCTGAACCAGGGGGTCATCGCCGGGGCCGGGATCGCCGCGCACCTGCACCAGCACCTGGTTCCGCGCTGGGGCGGCGACGCGAACTTCATGCCGGTCATCGGCCAGACGAAGGTGCTCCCGCAGCTGCTGGGCGAGACCCGCGACCTGCTGGCCGACGCCTGGTGAAGCCGTAACCGGCAACCCCTGATTGAGGGTTCAACCAGGGGTATGCTGGGGGTATGTCCGATACTCGATGGCTCAGCGACGACGAACAGCGCGTCTGGCGTGAGTTCAACATGGCCACCCGCATGCTGAGCGCGCACCTCGAGGGTCAGCTGCAGCACGACTCGGGCATGCCCCACACGTACTACGAGGTGCTCGTCTCGCTGTCGGAGGCGCCCGGCCGCCGGCTCCGGATGAGCGAGCTCGCCGACGCGCGCCAGGCGTCGCGCAGCCGGCTCTCGCACGCCGTCGCCCGGCTGGAGGCCAACGGCTGGGTCCGCCGCGAGGCCTGCCCGACCGACAAGCGCGGCGCGTGGGCCGTCCTGACGAAGGAAGGCTTCGCCGCCCTGGAAGCGGCGGCCCCCGGGCACGTCGAGGCCGTCCGGGAGAGCTTGTTCGACCCGCTGACGCCGGAGCAGGTGAGCGCGCTGGGTGAGATCAGCGCCGCGATCCGCAACCGGCTCTCGCCGAAATGCGCCGCGGCGCAGGCAGCCGAAGAAGCGCGCGAGTATCCGGGCGAGGTCGTCCGGCTGCCGAAATCGGGCTGACCCGGGGCGGCGCGTCGGGTTCACCGGAGCGGGTCGATAGGCTGCCATCGCCCACCCGACCCTCGTAGCCAGGTGCCTCAGACGAACCGATGCTCAATATCTTCGCGCGTGCCTCCGTTTCCCGCGTCACCGATCCGATCGGCCAGGCGCTGGTCCGCGCCGGGCTGACCCCGAACGCGATGACCGTGCTCGGCACCGCCGGCGCGATCGCCTGTGCCCTGGTCTTCTTCCCCAACGGCTTCCTGCTGTGGGGCACCTTCACGGTGTGGGGCTTCGCCATGCTCGACCTGCTCGACGGCGCCATGGCCCGGGCCCGCGGCTACGGCACCCCGTTCGGCGCGGTGCTCGACGCGACCTGCGACAGGCTGGTGGACGGCGCGCTGTTCGCCGCCATCGCCTGGTGGTGCTTCGTGGTCGACGACAACCACCCCGCCGCCGCCGCGGCCCTGATCTGCCTGGTGCTCGCCCAGGTCATCTCCTACGTCAAGGCCCGCGCCGACGCGTCCGGCCTGCCGGTCGACGGCGGTCTCGTCGAACGCGCCGAGCGGCTCATCATCGCGCTGGTCGGCACCGGGCTGCACGGCCTCGGCGTGCCGTGGACCGTGGACATCTCGCTCTGGCTGCTGGCGGTGCTGTCGGTCATCACGCTGCTGCAGCGCTTCGCCGGGGTGGCGAAGGCGGCTCGTGAGGCCGCCGCCGGGGAGCAGCCGGTATGAGCAAGGTGTCCGGCAGGCTCAGCGAGTTCGGGTACGCCGCCGCGTGGCGGCTGGCCGGCTGGCTGCCCGCCGGGTTCGGCGGCACCGTGTTCTCGCTGGGCGCGGACCTCGCCGTCCGGCAGGACGGCGGGGGCGTGCGGCAGCTGCGCGCTAACCTCGCCCGCGTCGTGCCGCAGGCCGATCCGGTCGAGCTGGACGAGCTGACCAAGCGCGCGATGCGCTCGTACGCCCGCTACTGGCACGAGACGTTCCGGCTGCCGTCGATGGACCAGGGTGAGGTCAGCAAGAAGGTCGCGGCCTCGATCACCGGCGTCGAGAACCTCGACGCGGCGCTGGCCGAGGGCAACGGCGCCGTGATGGCGCTGCCGCACAGCGGCAACTGGGACATCGCCGGCGTCTGGCTGGCCGACTACCTCGGCGGCTTCACGACCGTCGCCGAGCGCCTGAAGCCCGAGTCGCTCTACCGCCGGTTCGCCTCCTACCGCGAGTCGCTCGGGTTCGAGATCGTGCCGCTGACCGGCGACAGCTCCGCGATGCGCGTGCTGCTCAAGCGGCTGCGGGAGAACAAGGCCGTCTGCCTGGTCGGCGACCGCGACCTGACCGACAACGGCATCCCCGTGAAGTTCTTCGGCGAGCCGGCCCGGATGCCCGGCGGCCCGGCGCGGCTGGCCGCGACGACCGGCGCCGCGCTGATCCCGGCGGGCTGCTGGTTCACCGAGGACGGCTGGCAGGTCCGGCTGCACCCGCGCATCCGCGTCACCGCGCGGGCCGAGGTCCCGGCCGCGACGCAGGCGCTGGCCGACATCTTCGCCGGCGACATCGCCGCGCACCCCGCCGACTGGCACATGGTGCAGAAGTTCTGGCCCGCCGACATGGAGGCCGCCGAGCCGGGCAGCCTCGACGAAGCGAGCTGAGCCGTGACCACGCGGCCGATGCGGATCGGGATCGTGTGCCCGTACTCCTTCGACGTGCCCGGCGGTGTCCAGGGGCACGTGATCGACCTGACGAAGGCGCTGATCTCGCGCGGGCACCAGGTGTCCGTGCTGGCCCCCGCCGACGACGACGCCGACCTGCCGGAGTTCGTGCACCCGGCCGGCAAGGCGCTGGGGATCCGGTACAACGGCTCGGTCGCCCGCCTCCAGTTCGGCCCGGTCTCCTACGCCCGCGTGCGCCGCTGGATCCGCGAAGGCGACTTCGACGTCCTGCACCTGCACGAGCCCGCCGCGCCGAGCCTGTCCCTGCTGGCGCTGCTCATCGCCGACGGCCCGATCGTCGCGACCTTCCACACCGCGACGACCCGCTCGCGCACGCTCTCGGCGTTCCAGCCCGTGCTGCGGCCGCTGCTGGAGAAGATCACCGCGCGGATCGCCGTGTCCGCGCTGGCGCGGCGGGTCCAGGTGGAGCACGCGGGCGGTGACGCCGTCGAGGTCCCCAACGGCGTCGACGTCGAGTTCTTCTCCTCCGCTATGCCGTTGCCGGGCTATCCGCGGGCCGGCGGCACGGTCGGGTTCGTCGGCCGGTTCGGCGAGCCCCGCAAGGGCATGGGCGTGCTGCTGGAGGCGCTGCGGCGGATCCTGCCGGAGTTCGAGGACCTGCGGCTGGTGGTCGTCGGCCGCGGTGACGAGGACCAGCTGCGCCGTGACGCCGGCCCCGAGCTGGCCCCGCACCTGGAGCTGCTCGGCCAGGCCGACGACCACGTCAAGGCCCAGGCCCTGCGCAGCGTCGACGTCTACTGCGCGCCCAACACCGGCGGCGAGAGCTTCGGGATGATCCTCACCGAGGCGATGGCCGCGGGCACGCCGGTGCTGGCGAGCGGCCTCGACTCGTTCCGCCGGGTGCTCGACGACGGCCGGGCCGGGATGCTCGTCGAGACCGGCGACCCGGGCGCGCTCGCCGACGGGCTGCGCGAGCTGCTGGGCGACCCCGCGCGCCGGGCGTCGCTGGCCGCGGCGGCGGGGGAGCGCGTCACGATGTTCGACTGGTCGGTCGTGGCCACCCAGATCCTGCGCGTCTACGAGACGGCCGTGGCCGCCGACCCGCGGCGCGTCGCGGCGCCGGAGCGGGAGTTCGCCCGGTGAGCGTGCTCGGCTGGCTGCTGCCGGTGCTCGCGGTGATCGTCGTGCTCGGCGGCCTGTTCCTGGTGGCGACGGCGAACCGGCTCGACCGGCTGCACGTCCGGATGGACGCGGGCTGGGCGGCCCTCGACGCGGCGCTGGCCCGCCGCGCGGTGGTGGCGCGGGCGGTGGCCGTGGTGCTGGGCGACACCGGGCTGCGGACGTCGGCCGAACGCGCCGAGGCGGCGCCCCGGCCCGACCGCGAGACCGAAGAGAACGAGCTGACCCGGGAGCTGAGCCGCGTCGACCGGGCGGGCCTGCTGCCCGAGCTGGCCGAGGAGCTGACCGACGCCGAGCACCGGGTGATCATCGCGCGGCGCGTCCACAACGACGCCGTCCGCGACACCCTGCGGCTGCGGCGGCGCCGGAAGGTCCGCTACTTCCGGCTGGCCGGGACCGCGCCGCTGCCGGAGTACTTCGAATTCGCCGAGCCGGAGGTCTGAGGTCGTGAGCTGGTGGGTCGTCGTCGAGGAGCAGCGCGGCAGCGGTGACGGCCGGAGCTGGTCGCTGTCGGAGACGTTCCGGTTCGACGACCAGCCGGCCGCGGAGGCCGAGGCCCTGCGGCTCGCCCGCGAGTACCAGCCGGCCTACCCGTGGTCGGAGAAGTCGCGGCGGGTGCTGCGGGTCGCGGGCGGCTACCTGGTGATCGTCGACGGCCGCACCTCGACGTTCCACTTCCGGCTGACCGTCGGCGAAGAGATCTGAAACGGATCGACGGCCACCCGCGTCGAAGGGGCATGAGTTCGATCTGGTGGGTGGTCATCGAGGAGCAGGGCGGCGCCGGGGACGCGCGGGGCTGGTCGGTCGCCGAGGCGGAGCGCTATCCCGACCGCGAGAGCGCGGAGGACGAGGCGTACATGCTCGCGAAGCAGCACCGGCCGGCGCGCCCGTGGTCGCCGCAGGGCCGGACGGTGCTGCGCGTGGCCGGCGGGTACCTGGTGCTGATCAGGGGCAAGACGGACACGTACCAGTTCCGGGTCTCGCTGGGTGAGGAAATTCGCTGAATCGGGGGACAATGGCGGCATGAGTGAACCCGAGGCCTGCGAAGTCGCCCACGGCGCCGCCGAGCCGGACCCGGACGTGCGGACGCTCGTCGCCGTCTTCGCCTCGCCCGTGTCGCGGTACCTGCTGAAGTTCGCGCGGGACCTCGGGTTCCACGTCGCGCTGTTCGAACCGGACGCCGCGCGCGCGACCGACGTCCCGGACGGGTTCGAGGCCGCGACGACGCTGCCGCCGCTCGACGGCTCCGCCGACGTCGTCGTCACCGACCACCACCGGCACGAGCTCGGCGCGGTGCTCAAGGCCGCGCTCGAGGAGAAGCCGCGCTGGATCGGCGTGCTCGGCAACCCGCGCCACCCCGGCCCGCACCTGGCCGCACTGCGGGCGCTGGGGGTGCCGGACGCCGAGATCTCCCGGGTGCACCGCCCGGTCGGGCTGAACATCGGCTCGCGGACCCCGCCGGAGATCGCGATCGCCACGCTGGCCGGGCTGCTGGCCGACCGCAACAACCGCCCGGGCGGCTTCGACTTCACGGCCTGACGCCGGGTCGTCGTGAGGGGCACCCTCATGGCTTATATGTCCCTGAAGGTGCCCTTCACGGCTTATACGTCCCTGAAGGTGTCCCTCACGGTGCTGATGTCCCTGAGGGTGCCCCTCATGGCTTATATGTCCCTGAAGGTGCCCCTCATGGCAATCGGTCAGTGGACCGCCATTCCTTCCGGCATCGGCTCGAAGCGGGCGTGGCGGCGGCTGAAGGTCGCCGTGCCCGAGGTCATCGAGCGCAGGTCGATCAGGTAGCGCAGCAGCTCGGTCGCCGGGACCTCGGCCTTGATCACCGTCCGGCCGCCGTCGCCGGCTTCCGTGCCCAGCACCCGGCCGCGGCGGGACGACAGGTCACCGAGCACCGTGCCGAGGTGCTCGTCCGGCAGCCGGATCGCCACCTCCTCCAGGGGCTCGAGCATCGTGATGTGCCCGTTCGCCGCGGCCTCCCGCAGGGCCAGCGCGCCGGCCGTCTGGAACGCCGCGTCGGAGGAGTCGACGCTGTGCGCCTTCCCGTCGACCAGCGTCACCTTGATGTCGACCACCGGGTGCCCGTCGCCGAGCCCGCGCTGCAGCTGGGCCCGCACGCCCTTCTCGACGCTCGGGATGAACTGGTGCGGCACCGAGCCGCCGACGACCTTGTCCACGAACTGGAACCCGCCGCCGCGCGGCAGCGGCTCGACCTCGATGTCGCAGACGGCGAACTGGCCGTGCCCGCCGGACTGCTTCACGTGCCGGCCGTGGCCCCGGGCGAGCTTGCCGAACGTCGAGCGCAGGCTGACCTTCACCGGCTCGGTGTCGACGTCCGCGCCGCCCGCGCGCAGCCGGGACAGCACGACGTCCGCGTGCGCCTCGCCCATGCACCACAGCACCAGCTGATTGGTCTCGGCGTTGCGGTCCAGCCGCAGCGTCGGGTCGCCCGCGACGAGCCGGGACAGGTTGCGGGCCAACGTGTCCTCGTCACTGCGGGTCTTGGCGACCACCGCCACCGGCAGGAGCGGCTCCGGCATCGTCCAAGGCTCCATCAGTAACGGCTCTTCGGGCGAGGACACGGTGTCGCCGGTCTCCGCCGAACCGACCTTCGTCAGCGCGCAGAGGTCGCCCGCGACGCAGTAGGGCACCTCGCGCAGGTTCGCGCCGAGCGGGGAGTAGAGGTGCGCGACGCGCTCGTCGGCGTCGTGGTCCTCGTGCCCGCGTTCGGTGAGGCCGTGCCCGGACACGTGCACCGGACGTTCGGGCCGCAGCGTCCCGGAAAACACCCGGACGAGGGAAACCCGGCCGACGTAGGAGTCGACGGCCGTCCGGACGACCTCCGCGGCGAGGGGGCCCGCGGGGTCGGCGGTCAGCCCCGCGTGCGGGTCGCCGTCGGGGGTGGTGACGTCGGGCGGGTTGTGCTCGAGCGGGGAGGGGAAGGCCCGGACGATCCCGTCCAGCACCTCGGCCAGGCCGGTGCCGCTCGTCGCGCAGACCGGGATGACCGGGTGGAACGTGCCGCGCGCGACGGCGGTCTCCAGGTCGGCGATCAGCGTCTCCTCGGCGATCTCCTCGCCGCTGAGGTAGCGGTCCATCAGGGTCTCGTCTTCGCTCTCGGCGATGATCCCCTCGATCAGCTCGTTGCGGGCCTCGGCCAGCCGCTCGAGGTCGGCCGGGTCCGGTTCGCCGATCTTCGGCGGGTGCCCGCCGGAGTAGTCGAAGTACCGCTGGGTGATGAGCCCGACCAGGCCGTCGCCCGCGGGCAGGTACAGCGGCAGCACGCCGGCGCCGAAGGCGGCCTGGCAGGCGGCGATCTCGGCCATCGGATCGGCCCGGTGGTGGTCGAGCCGGGAGACGACGACCGCGCGGGGCATCCCGACCGCCGCGCACTCCTCCCACACCGCGACGGTCGCGGCGTCGACCCCTTCGGCCGCGCAGACGACGAACAACGCCGCGTCGGCCGCCCGCAGCCCGGCCCGCAGCTCCCCGACGAAGTCCGCGTACCCCGGGGTGTCGATCAGGTTGATCTTGTGGCCCTGGTGCAGCACCGGGGCCACCGAAAGGCCGACCGAGCGCTGCTGGCGGACCGCCGCCGGGTCGTGGTCGCACACCGTCGTCCCCTCGACCACCGAGCCCGCGCGCGACACCGTGCCGGACGCGGCGAGCAGGGCCTCGGTGAGGGTCGTCTTCCCCGAGCCGGACGGGCCGACGAGCACCACGTTGCGGACCTTGGCGGGGTCGTCCACAGCGACGGCGGCTCCGGTGTCGGCGTTCTTGGCTTGCCTGTCGGCCATGACGACTCCTCGGCGAACGGCTCATGTACGGGATGTGTCCTCGATCACACACCCGTTACCCTGGTCACGGCAAGGCACTGGTCCCGGGACCAGCCGAATGCCCGGGGGAGCGGGGCGAGGGGGAGTTTTGTGACGGTGAACAGGCGTACCTTCCTGCGGATTTCGGGGGCCGTACCGGTGGCGGGGTTGGCCGGCGGACTGCCGGGAGACGAGTGGGACCGGCTCCGCCGGAAGCTGGCCGGACCGCTGTTCCGGCCGGGTGATCCGGGTTATCCGGAGGCGAAGCAGGGCTATTTCACGATGTACGACTTCCGGATGCCCGCGGCCGTCGTCGGCGCCACGCGGGTCGAGGACGTCCAGGCGGCCGTGGCCTTCGCGGCCCGGCACGACCTGCCGATCGCGGCGCGCAGCGGCGGCCACAGCTATCCCGGTTACTCCACAGTGGACGCCGGGATCGTGGTCGACCTCAGCCGGTTCTCGGGGGTCGGCGTCCGGCCGGACGGGCGCGCGGTGATCGGCGCCGGGGCGCTGCTGGGCCCGATCGCCACGACGCTCGCCGCGGCGGGACGGGTGCTGCCCGCCGGCAGCTGCGACACGGTCGGCATCGCCGGCCTCGCGCTCGGCGGCGGGGTCGGCGTGCTGGACCGCAAGTACGGGCTGACCTGCGATCACCTGGAGGCCGCGCGGATCGTCACGGCGGACGGCCGGGTGCGCACGGTTTCGGCCGCCGCGGAGCCGGACCTGTTCTGGGCGCTGCGCGGCGGGGGCGGCGGCAACTTCGGGATCGTCACCGGGTTCACGTTCGCGACGGTGCCGATCGCCGACGTCGCCACCTTCGAGCTGCACTTCCCGGTGGGCACCCAGGCCGCGCTGCTCGCCGCCTGGCAGGAGTGGCAGCCGGCGATGCCGGACGAGCTGTGGTCCGGCATGGGGCTCGCGGCGGGCGAGGCTTCGCTCAGCGGCACGTTCCTCGGCCCCGAGGTTCGGCTGAAGGAACTGCTCGACGACCTGATCCGCCGCGTCGGCACACCGCCGACCGGCGGGGGACAGCGGGTGCTGGACCACCTGAGCGCGATGCGGACCTTCGACGGCCACGACTCCCGGCCGGGGGCGGCGGTCAAGGCCCGGGCGGCCTACGTCGGGACGTCGCGGATGCTCACGCGGCCGCTCGGCGACCCGGGTGCGGTGGTCGGCGTGCTGACCCGGGACCCGCTCGTCCGCACGATCGTCGACTCGGGCGGCGGCGCCATCGCGCGCGTGGGCGTCCGGGAAACGCCGTTCCCGCACCGGAAGGCCCTGGCCAGCCTCCAGTTCCTGCACGGCGCCGAGCCCGCGGACGGCGGCGAGGCCGAGGCCCGGCGTTCGCTCGCCCTCGTGCGGGACGGGCTCGGGCCGGAGTTCGGCACCACCGGGTACGTGAACTACCTCGACCCGGAGATGCCGGACTGGCCGGTGGCGTACTACGGGGTGAACCTCCCGCGGTTGCGGGCGGTCGCCCGGAGGTACGACCCGCGAGGAATTTTCGCTTTCCCGCAAGGACTTTCCGCGCCTGGCTCGACTGTCCACAAGGGATCGTCCTAGACTGCGGCGGTCCCGGCGGGAAGGCAGCGCGTGCTCGACCTGGCATTCTCCACAGAGGACCTGGCGCACACCCGGTTCGCGTTCTCACCCGCGTGGGAGATCGTGGCGAGCGTCCGCGTCCTGAACCAGCCGGGGGAGCACGCGCTGCACCTGCCGTGGGTCAAGCGCGCCACGGCGGCGCTCGACCAGGCCGGGCTGGACATCTCGCTCCTGCGCGAGCTGGTGCCCGTCCGGCACCTGCCGGGCTTCCTGGCGGGCACGCCCTCGACCCCGCTGCCGGAGCTGGCCGACGAGCTCGCCGACCTCCGCGACGTGCCGGCCCGCCTCGTCCGGCGCGAGGTGGACGCGATGGCCGTGCCGCGTTCGCCCGCGCTGAACCGCTTCCACCGCGACCCGGAAGCGGGTCTCGAGCGGCTCGCGACGCTGATGGAGGCGTACTGGGACCTCGTGCTGGCGCCCGACTGGCCCCGGATCCGGGCGCTGCTCGAGGCCGACGTGCTGCACCGGTCGCGGCTGCTGGCCCGCGGCGGGGCCGCCGAGCTGTTCAACGACCTCACCCCGATGGTCCGGTGGCGGGGCGGCACGCTCTCGGTGGCGCACCGGCACCTGCACGCCGCCGTCCCGCTCGACGGGCGCGGCCTGGTGCTGGTGCCCTCGGCGTTCGTCTGGCCGCGGGTGTTCTCCAAGACCGACCCGCGCTGGCAGCCGGTGCTGCGGTACCCGCCGCGCGGGATCGCGACGCTGTGGGAGACCGGCACCGCCGTCGCGCCGGGTGCGCTGGCCGCCGTGGTGGGCCGCGGCCGGGCCCTGCTGCTGGCCGAGCTGGCCGCACCGGCGTCCACTTCGGAACTGGCCCGCCGGACCCGGCTCAGTGCCGGGGCCGTGTCGCAGCACCTCGGCGTGCTCAAGGCCGCGGGCCTGGTCAGCGGGCATCGTGCCGGACGTCACGTGCTCTACGCACGCACCCGGGCCGCGGAGGTCCTGGTCGGCGGCGTGCCGGAAGTGGACTCCTGAGATAGCCGTGTACTGGCCTGCTTGAAGGGGCCACCGCCGACCTACGCTCGGAGTCGTCACCCCCTGTTCTTCTTGTGGAAAGGCCCCGTCGTGTCCGAGCAGCAGACCACCTCCAGAGGCACCGTCCAGTCCGTCACCGGCACCGCCAAGGTGAAGCGCGGCATGGCCGAGATGCTCAAGGGCGGCGTGATCATGGACGTGGTCACCGCCGACCAGGCGAAGATCGCCGAAGACGCCGGCGCGGTCGCGGTGATGGCGCTGGAGCGCGTGCCCGCCGACATCCGCGCGCAGGGCGGTGTCGCGCGGATGAGCGACCCCGACCTGATCGACGGCATCATCGAGGCCGTCTCGATCCCGGTGATGGCTAAGGCGCGCATCGGCCACTTCGTCGAGGCGCAGGTGCTGCAGTCCCTCGGCGTCGACTACGTGGACGAGTCCGAGGTGCTCACCCCGGCCGACTACGCCAACCACATCGACAAGTGGGCGTTCACCGTCCCCTTCGTCTGCGGCGCGACCAATCTCGGCGAGGCCCTGCGCCGGATCACCGAGGGCGCGGCGATGATCCGCTCCAAGGGTGAGGCCGGCACCGGCGACGTCTCCAACGCCACCACGCACATGCGCCGGATCCGCGGCGAGATCCGCAAGCTGACGTCGCTGCCGGAGGACGAGCTGTTCGTCGCGGCGAAGGAGCTGCAGGCGCCGTACGAGCTGGTGAAGGAGGTGGCGCAGGCCGGCAAGCTCCCGGTGGTGCTGTTCACCGCAGGCGGCATCGCCACCCCGGCCGACGCGGCGATGATGATGCAGCTCGGCGCCGAGGGCGTGTTCGTCGGCTCCGGCATCTTCAAGTCCGGCAACCCGGCCCAGCGCGCCGAGGCGATCGTCAAGGCCACGACCTTCTACGACGACCCGGACGTGCTGGCCAAGGTCTCGCGCGGCCTCGGCGAGGCCATGGTCGGCATCAACGTCGAAGAGCTGCCGGAGCCGCACCGCCTCGCCGACCGCGGCTGGTGACTCCCTAGACGTACTTCCTAGATGTACTCGGAGATCTCGACGCCGTAGGTGCCCGGCTCGAGGGCTTCGAAGATGTGCGGGACGTCGCCCGGGTAGGCGATGTAGTCGCCGGGGAGCAGCTCCTCCGGCGCCTCCAGCACGCCCACCCTGGCGCGTCCGGCGCACAGCACGATGTGCTCCATCACGCCGGTCATGTGCGGGTCGGACCGCCGCGGTGTGCCCGGCTCGGCGCGGATCAGGTACATGTCCCGCCGGGCCGAGGGGGGACACGCCGACAGCAGCGTGCACGCGTAGTCGGCGTGTTCGGCGAACACCGTGGGCCCCTTGCCGGCCCGGATCACCCGGACCTTCGGCCGGTCCGGCTCCACCAGCCGTGAGAACGGCACGTCGAGCGCGACGCCGAGGGCCCAGAGCGTCTCGACGCTGGGGTTGCCGGTACCGGACTCCAGCTGCGAGAGCGTCGACTTGGCCAGGCCCGCGCGGCGGGCCACTTCGGTCAGGGACAGGCCCGCGCGGGTCCGTTCGCGGCGCAGCGACGCCGCGATGATCTCCAGCGGCGCGCCGGTGGTTTCCTGCGACATGCCGTTCGCTCCATCGGTCTGTACGTTCGCCTTGACGAACACGGGTGCCTGTGTTCACCATAGAACACATGCGTTCGATATGGCGAACACTCGACCGGGCTCTCGCCCGGGACATCGGCCTGGTCTGCTTGGCCGATTGTCTCGTGGGGGTCTCCTACGGCGCGATCGCGGTGGGCTCCGGCTTCCCGATCTGGGCGCCGATGCTGATGTCCCTGCTGGTCTTCGCGGGGGCGTCGCAGTTCATGTTCATCGGGATCGTGGCCTCCGGCGGCAACCCGTTCGCCGCGGTCTTGGCCGGGCTGCTGGTCAACGCGCGGCACCTGCCGTTCGGGTTCGCCATCGGCGACGTCCTCGGCAAGCGGTGGGGGGCGCGGCTGGCCGGCAGCCACCTGATGAGCGACGAGACGGTCGCGTTCGCGCTGGCCCAGGAGGAGATGCACCGGCGTCGCGCGACCTACTGGGCCTGCGGGCTGGGCCTGTTCACCTGCTGGAACATCGGCGTGGTGATCGGGGCGTCCGCGGGCAGCGCGATCAGCGACACCGACGCGTTCGGGCTGGACGCGGCGTTCCCCGCCGTCCTGCTGGCCCTGGTGCTGCCCTCCCTGCGCGACCGCGCGGCGCGGCTGCCGGTGCTGCTCGGCGTCGTCATCGCGCTGGCGGCGGTGCCGTTCGTGCCCGCCGGGGTGCCGGTGCTGCTCGCCCTCGTGGGCGTGCTCGCCGGCGTTGCGGCTCGCGAACCCGAGAAGCAGGAGGTCGGCTGATGGACGGCACCGAACTGATCATCGGCACGGTCGTGCTGGCCCTGGGCACCTTCGCCTTCCGCCTCGCCGGACCGGTGCTGCGCGAACGGGTGAAACTCTCGCCGAAGGCCGAACGGCTCATGGTGCTCGGCGCGGTCGTGCTGCTGGCCGCGCTGGTCGCGGTCAGCGCGTTCACCGAAGAGCACTCGTTCGCCGGGTTCGCCCGGCCGGCGGGGGTCCTGGTCGGGGGAGTGCTGGCCTGGCGCAAGGCCCCGTTCGTGGTGGTGGTCATCGCGGCGGCGGCCACGGCGGCGCTGCTCCGCCTCGCCGGGGTCCCCTGACCTGCCGCTCCGCTGTCGCGGGAGTGCGTCTAGGCTGGTGGGAAGGGTCTTTCGGGAGGTTGGGTGTCGTCCAAGCCGGTCGTCGGTGTGCTCGCCATGCAGGGCGCCGTGCGCGAGCACGTCGCGATGCTGGAAGAGGCGGGCGCGCGGGCGATCCCGGTGCGCCGGGCCACCGAGCTGTCCGAAGTGGACGGTCTGGTGCTGCCCGGTGGCGAGTCGACCACGATGTCCCGGTTGCTCGAGACGTTCGAGCTGCTGGAGCCCCTGCGCGAGCGGATCGCCGGCGGGCTGCCCGCGTTCGGCTCGTGCGCCGGGATGATCCTGCTGGCGCGCCAGACCCTCGACGGGCGGCCGGACCAGCAGCAGCTCGGCGGCCTCGACGTGGTCGTCCGGCGCAATGCCTTCGGCAGGCAGGTCGATTCGTTCGAAGCCGACCTCGATTTCGCCGGGGTGGACGGCGGTGGAGTGCACGCCGTGTTCATCCGGGCCCCGTGGGTCGAGAAGGCCGGTGACGGCGTCGAGGTGCTGGCCACGGTCAGCGGCGTGCCCGGCCTGGGCGAGGAGACCGCTAGGATCGTCGCGGTCCGGCAAGGGGCGGTGCTGGCGACCGCGTTCCACCCGGAACTGACGCCCGACGTGCGGGTGCACCGGCTGTTCGTCGACCTCGTGCGGCAGACGGCCTGAGACGCGGTGCCCGGCCGGGGTACGGAACAGATGGAGGAGAGATGAGCGGCCACTCCAAGTGGGCCACCACGAAGCACAAGAAGGCCAACCTCGACGCGAAGCGCGGCAAGCTCTTCGCTCGGTTGATCAAGAACATCGAGGTGGCCGCGCGGACCGGCACCGGTGGTGGCGACCCGGACGGCAACCCCACGCTCTACGACGCCATCCAGAAGGCGAAGAAGAACTCGGTTCCGCAGGACAACATCGAGCGGGCCCGCAAGCGCGGTGGCGGTGAAGAGGCCGGCGGCGCCGACTGGCAGAACATCACGTACGAGGGTTACGGCCCCAACGGCGTGGCGGTGCTGATCGAGTGCCTCACCGACAACAAGAACCGGGCCGCGATGGAGGTCCGCACCGCGCTCACCCGCAACGGCGGCTCCCTCGCCGACCCGGGTTCGGTCGCCTACATGTTCAACCGCAAGGGCGTCGTGATCATGCCGAAGGCGGACGCCACCGAGGACGACGTCCTGATGGCGGTCCTCGACGCGGGCGCCGAGGAGGTCAACGACCTCGACGAGAGCTTCGAGATCGTTTCGGAGGGCGGCGACCTGGTCCCGGTGCGCAAGGCACTGCAGGAGGCCGGGTTCGAGTACGAGTCGGCGGAGATGACGTTCCTCCCGACGGTCAGCGTCCCCCTGGACGCGGACGGCGCGAAGAAGGTCTTCAAGCTGATCGACGCGCTCGAGGATTGCGACGACGTCCAGAACGTCTACGCGAACTTCGACGTTTCGGACGAGGTGCTCGCCGAAGTCGGCTGACGACGAACGGGCATGTCTCGAAGGCCGCCACCAGGGTACGGAACCGAGTGGCGGCTTTCGGGCTGCTTGGCCCCGAGAACGTCTACGCACGGTGTTGCATTCCACGTTTCGGACGAGGTGCTCGCCGAAGTCGGCTGAGCACCACAGCAAAAAGAAATGCGCCGCGGGACATCCCGCGGCGCATTTCTTTTTCCTTGCCCCGCAACGCATCCCGGCCCGATCCGGCAACTTTCCGGGCCCGGGTACTGGGCGCCGGCGGACTCGTCAGGCAGAATGTGCGCCGTGACCTCGACGACGCCCGCCGCATCCGCCGAACTCACCGCCGACCTGACGGCGGACGAGCAGCGCCTGCTCGAATGGATCGAGACGCAGGCGAAGGAACGCGGGAACGCCGTCGTCACGGTCGCCGGCGACGACGAGGGCGCCGGCTACTGCTTCACCGCCTGCGCGTGGGCGCTGCACAACGTGCCCGAGGCCGTCGTCGTGGGGCTGCCCGAGCAGATGGGCCAGGTCCTGCTCGACGCCTACGTCGACCGCGCCGCCAACGGCGAGATCTTCGAGGTCGGCCACCGCTACGACGACTTCTTCGACGGCGTCCCGGTGGTCCTCGAGCGGGTCGCCAAGGGGCACTACCCCGAGTACTTCGGCACCGCGTTCCTCATCTACCCGGACGGCGACTTCCCGGCCCTGCAGCTGATCGTCGCCACGCCGGAGGGCAAGTTCCCGTGGCACCCCGACGCGCCCGAGGGCTTCGCGAAGTGGCAGCTCGTGCTCACCGAGAGCGGCGACCCCGAGAGCTGGACCCCCGGCGTCGACGGTCCCTGATTCAGAACTTCCGCAGGTCGGCGGCCGCTGACGGGTACTCCGCGGCGAGGTCGGCCGCCGTCGCGAACTCCACGCTGTCGTCGGTGTAGGGCGGCACCACGACCGTGCCCAGCAGGCTCCACGCGCCCAGCGTGACGGTCGCCTGCCAGGTCCCGGCGGGCACCACGACCTGCGGCCGCTGCCCGGCCGCGACGTCCGTGCCGAGAACGGGCCGCTCGACCGAGCCGTCCGGGTGCAGCAGCAGCATCGCGGCCGCCGCGCCCGCGTGGTGGGCGTACACCTCGACCCGGTCCAGCCGGTGCGGCGCGGAGAGCTCGGGCGCGACGAGCAGGTAGTAGATCGCGGACCCGGTGTCCGAGCGCCAGCTCTGCGCCCACCGGCCGCCCTCCACCGGCAGCGGCTGAAGTCCCAGGTGGGTGATGAAATCCGATGGCTCCGGCATGTCAGCCATCCTGCCGCAGTGCCGCCCAGTAGCCTGCAAGCTCGAACTGATGTTCGCGACGGGAGGACAACAGCGTGCGGGTGCTCGGGGTCGACCCCGGTCTGACCAGGTGCGGCCTGGGCGTGGTCGACGGCGGCAAGGGCCGGTCCGTCCGGTGCGTGGCCGTGGACGTCGTGCGGACGCCGCCCGACGCGGATCTCGCGCACCGGCTGCTCGGCATCTCCGACGAGGTCGAGCGCTGGATGGACAGGTACAAGCCGGCCGCGGTCGCCGTCGAGCGGGTGTTCGCGCAGCACAACGTCCGCACGGCGATGGGCACCGCGCAGGCGGGCGGTGTCGTCGCGCTGGCCGCCGCGCGCCGGGGCCTGCCGGTCGTGTTCCACACCCCGAGTGAGGTCAAGGCCGCGGTCAGCGGTTCGGGACGGGCGGACAAGGCCCAGGTCACGGCCATGGTCATGCGGCTGCTCAACCTCGAGGTCGCACCGCACCCCGCCGACGCCGCGGACGCGCTCGCGCTGGCCATCTGCCACCTCTGGCGGGAGCCGATGCGGGCCCGGCTCGCCGAGGCCGAAGCCCGCGCGGCCGAGATGGCCCGCACGCACAAGGCTCGGCTGGCCGCGGCCGCGAAACAGGCCACGGTCCGCAAGCCCGTGGCCAAGAAACTCCCGGCCAAGCAATCACTGGTGAAGAAGCCCGCGGTGCCGAGTCCCGCGGTCGAGAACCCTGGAGCAGCACGATGATCTCGTCGGTACGCGGAGAAGTCCTTTCGGTCGCCCTGGACCACGTCGTGGTCGAGGTCGGCGGGGTGGGCCTCGCCGTGCAGGCCACCCCGGCGACCCTGGCCACCCTGCGCCGCGGCGAGGAGACCCGGCTGCACACCGCGCTCATCGTCCGCGAGGACTCGCTGACCCTGTTCGGGTTCGCCGACGCCGACGCGCGGGAGCTGTTCGGCCTGCTGCAGACGGTGTCCGGGATCGGGCCGCGGCTGGCGCTGGCCACCCTCGCCGTCCTCGACCCCGACAAGCTGCGCGGTGCGCTGGTGGAAGGCAACATCACCGTGCTCACCTCGGTGCCCGGCATCGGCCGCAAGGGCGCCGAGCGGCTCACCCTGGAGCTGCGCGACAAGGTCACCGCGCTCGGTTCCGGCGACGCGCCGGCCGTCAGCGCGCCGGGCGCGTTGCGCGCGGAGGTCGTCGAGGCGCTGGCCGGGCTCGGGTTCCCGGCGAAGCAGGCCGAGCAGGCCGTGGACAAGGTCCTCGCCGACGGCGACGGGCACACGACCTCCAGCGTGCTGCGTGCCTCGCTGACCACCCTCGGCCGGAAGCGGTAGGGCGTCTTGATGGACCATGAGGCCGTGACCGAGGAAGAGGACGACGCCCTCTCGGCGTGGGCCCAGAGTGGTGACGGGGACATCGAGGGCACGCTCCGGCCCCGGAAGCTCGACGAGTTCATCGGCCAGCCGCGCGTGCGCGAGCAGCTGGAGCTGGTGCTGGAGAGCGCGCGCCGCCGGGGGGTGCCGCCCGACCACGTGCTGTTCTCCGGGCCGCCCGGGCTGGGCAAGACGTCGATGGCGATGATCGTCGCGGCCGAGCTGGGCGCGGCCATCCGGATCACCTCCGGCCCGGCGCTGGAGCGGGCCGGCGACCTGGCCGCGATGCTGTCCAACCTCGCGCCCGGTGACGTCCTGTTCATCGACGAGATCCACCGGATCGCCCGCCCCGCCGAGGAGATGCTCTACCTGGCGATGGAGGACTTCCGGGTCGACGTCGTGGTCGGCAAGGGCCCCGGCGCCACGAGCATCCCGCTGGAGATCGCGCCGTTCACCCTGGTCGGGGCGACCACCCGGTCCGGTTCGCTGACCGGGCCGCTGCGCGACCGGTTCGGCTTCACCGGCCAGATGGAGTTCTACACCGACACCGAGCTGGACCTGGTCGTCCGCCGCGCGGCGACGATCCTCGACATCACGATCGACCGCGACGCCAGCGCGGAGGTCGCCGGCCGCTCGCGGGGCACGCCCCGGATCGCGAACCGGCTGCTGCGGCGCGTCCGCGACTACGCCGAGGTGCGGGCCGACGGCAAGGTGACCGTCGAGATCGCCCGGGCCGCGCTGGCCGTCTACGACGTCGACGAGCTGGGCCTCGACCGGCTCGACCGGGCCGTGCTCACCGCGCTGACCAAGTCCTTCGGCGGCGGGCCGGTCGGCATCTCGACGCTGGCGGTGGCCGTGGGGGAGGAGGCGACGACCGTGGAAGAGGTGTGTGAGCCCTACCTCGTGCGCGCCGGTATGCTCGCCCGCACCCCGCGTGGCCGGGTCGCGACCGCGACCGCGTGGGAACACCTCGGCCTGGTGCCGCCCGCCGATCACCCGGGGCGCCCGGACCAGGGCGGACCGGCGTCGTTCGAGCAGGACTGAACGGGCCGGACCGGCGGGTGGGTGCTGGCCTCCGCGCCGGTACCTGGCACACTTGGCAGGAGCACACACCCAAAGAAACGGACATTTCGGCTGGGCCCGTTGTCCGTCGAACGGAGAATCATGCAAAGTCTATTGCTGCCCCTGCTGCTGGTGCTCGTCCTCGCGGTGCCGCTGATCATGAGCTCGCGCAAGCAGAAGAAGCAGCAGGCGGCGCAGCAGGACCTGCAGAGCAGCCTGGCGCCCGGTGACCGCGTGATGACCACTTCCGGTCTTTACGGCACCGTCGCCGACACCTCGGGTGACAACACGATCGACATCGAGATCGCCCCGGGCGTCGTCACCACCTGGCTGCGGCTGGCCGTCCGCGAGAAGGTCGAGCCCGTTGTCGAGACCGACGAAGACTCCGTCGACGAAGAGGTCGTGACGCCGGTGACGTCCTCCGACGCGCCGGCCGAGGAGTCGATCATCCAGTCGGGCAACGGCATCAAGGACGACGAGCCGCAGACGACCGCGCAGGTCGCGCCGCCGCTGGAGCACGGCAAGAAGTAAGGCCCTCGCGGCATCCCCTGGGCAGGGCGCGAAACCTCCGACGAAAGTCGGTGTGGCCGCAACGCCGGGCTCACGCAGCACCGAGTAGTGTCTCGGTGCTGCGTGCGTGTCCGCCGTCATACCCGTGCCCGGGAGTGAATCGCACACAGTCCCGGCCCGGAAACCTCCGGGCGGGCACCGCTACGCCTGCGTAACCAGTCCGAGGAGACCGATCCACCGTGGCATCATCGGCCGGGCATCTCCGCCCGGGACGCTATCTCGCCTTCTTCGCCCTGATCGTGATCGTGCTTTACGGGCTGGTGTTCCTCACCGGCAACCACAAGCCGACCCCGAAGCTGGGCATCGACCTGCAAGGCGGCACCCGGGTCACCCTCACGGCCCGTACCCCGGACGGTGGCCAGCCCACCCGGGAGTCCCTGAACCAGGCGCGCCAGATCATCGAACGGCGTGTCAACGGGATCGGCGTCAGCGGCACCGAGGTGCTCCTCGACGGCAACAACGTCGTCATCACGGTCCCCGGCGAGCAGGGTGACCAGGCGAAGAACCTGGGCAAGACGGCGAAGCTGGGCTTCCGCAAGGTCGTCGCGAACGCGACGCAGCCGGTGGTGCCCCCGCAGACGACCCCGCCGCCCGCCTCGGGCACCCCGAGCACGCCGCCCGCCTCGGGCGCGCCTTCCTCGGGTGCACCGTCCTCGGGCGCGCCTTCGGCCACGTCGACCGCGGGCTCAAGCGCCCCGCCGACCAGCCCGGCCGCCGGTGGCGGCGGTGCCCCGGCCGCCGCGCCCGCGCAGGCGCAGAGCACCACCCCGGCCCCGCCGAGCAGCAGCACCCCGCCGCCCGCGTCGAGCCAGGCCCCGGCCCCGGTGGACGGCTCGGTCGACGCCGACACGGCCAAGCAGATCCAGGCCGCGAAGGCCGTCCGGCAGAACCCGCAGCTGATCGGCGCGGACGGCAACATGAACCAGGACCTCGTCGCCCAGGCGATGGCCTCGCTCACCTGCGCGCCGAACGCCAAGGACCCCCTCGAGGGCAACGACGACCCCAAGCTGCCGCTGGTCGCCTGCGGTGACCACGACACGTACAAGTACCTGCTGGAGCCGGAGTTCCTGCCGGGCACCGAGATCGCCGACTCGAGCTCGGGCTACGACCAGCAGCGCGGCCAGTGGGTGGTGAACCTCAGCTTCAAGAGCGAGGGCACCAAGATCTGGGCGGACTTCACCTCGAAGAACACCAACCAGCAGGCCGCGTTCGTGCTCGACACGCAGGTCGTCTCGGCGCCGAACATCCAGGTCGCGATCCTGGACGGCAACACCCAGATCACCGGCAAGTTCACGCAGTCCGAGGCGAAGGACCTCTCGGACATCCTGAAGTACGGCTCGCTGCCGCTGTCGTTCGCCTCCTCGGACGCGACCACGGTGTCGGCCACGCTGGGCCTGGCCTCGCTGCAGGCCGGCCTGCTCGCCGGCGGCATCGGCCTGCTGGTGGTCTTCATCTACTGCCTGTTCTACTACCGGCTGCTCGGCGTGCTCACCATCCTGTCGCTGGCGCTGTCCTTCTCGCTGGTGTTCGCGGTGCTGGTGCTGCTCGGGCGCTGGATCGGCTACACGCTGGACCTGGCGGGCATCGCCGGCCTGATCATCGCCATCGGCATCACGGCGGACTCGTTCGTCATCTACTTCGAACGAATAAAGGACGAGATCCGGGAGGGCCGGACGTTCCGGTCCGCGGTGCCCCGCGGCTGGACCCGGGCCCAGCGCACGATCCTGGCCTCGGACGCGGTGAGCTTCCTGGCCGCGGCGATCCTGTACATCATCGCGGTCGGCGACGTGCAGGGCTTCGCGTTCACCCTCGGCATGTCCACCGTGCTCGACCTGGTGATCGTCTACCTGGTCACGCACCCGCTGGTCGCGCTCGCGTCCACGTCGAAGTCGAAGTTCCTGTCCAACCCGAAGTACCTGGGCCTGGGCGCCGTGCAGCAAGTGGGTTCGCAGCGCAAGTCGACCTCGGTCGGCCGCGCGAACGTGAAGGAGGCCTGACGTGGGCGTCGAAGAACTGGGCAGGGACGCCGACGGCGACACCAAGGTCGCGGCGAAACCCGGCAAGCGGGACAGCATCTTCCGCCGGCTCTACGTCGGCACCGGCGCGTTCGACGTCGTCGGCAAGCGCAAGCGCTGGTACATCTTCTTCGCGGTGCTGGTGCTGGTGTGCCTCGCGTCGATGATCTTCCGCGGCTTCAACTTCGGCATCGAGTTCGAGGGCGGCACGCAGATCCAGATGCCGTCCGCCGGCGTCCACGGCGTGATCACCGAGGACCAGGCCAAGGAGTCGTTCCAGAAGGCGCTCGGCCACCAGCCCGCGGAGACGCAGAAGGTCGGCACGGGCGCCGCGTCGACGATCCAGATCCGCTCCGAGGTGCTCGACGCGGCGGACGTCGCCAAGGTCAAGCAGACGCTGTTCCAGGACCTGGGCCCGATCGGCAGCAACAACCAGCCGAGCGTGCAGGCGATCAGTGACAGCGCGGTCAGCGCGTCCTGGGGTGGCGAGATCTCGCAGAAGGCGCTGATCGCCCTCCTGGTGTTCCTCGTCGCGGTGGTCATCTTCCTGGCCGTCTACTTCGACCTCCGGATGGCGTCGGCGGCGCTCGTTTCGCTGCTGCACGACATCTTCGTCACCGCGGGCGTGTACTCGCTGGTCGGTTTCGAGGTCACGCCGGCGACGGTGATCGGCCTCCTGACGATCCTCGGGTTCTCGCTCTACGACACGGTGGTGGTGTTCGACAAGGTCCGCGAGAACACGCGCGGCCTGCTCGGGCTGACCCGCCGCACGTTCGGCGAAGCCGCGAACCTGGCGCTGAACCAGACCCTGATGCGGTCGTTCAACACCGCGTTCATCGCGCTGCTGCCGATCCTCGGCCTGCTGATCGTCGGGTACCTGCTGCTCGGCTCCGGCACGCTGCAGGACCTGGCGCTGGTGCAGCTCACGGGCACGATCGTCGGCGTCCTGTCGTCGGTCGCGCTGGCGACACCGCTGCTGGTGGACTTCAAGATGCGCGACCCGAAGTACCGGCAGCAGGCCGAGCGGGTCCAGCAGCGCCGGGCCAGCCAGGAGCGCAAGGCCGCGGGTGACGACTTCGACGCCTCGGACGACGACGCCCTGGCGAAGGAACTGCGCAAGGAGAAGGCGTACGCCGCCGCGGCGAGCGTGCCCGCCCGGATCCAGAAGCAGCGCCCGTCGGGCAAGCCGGCCGGGAAGCGGAAGCGCTGACGTGGAGCTGGAGAAGGCCCTCGGCCTGATCGCCGAGGTGCCGGACTTTCCCGAGCCCGGCGTGCTGTTCCGCGACCTGAGTCCGCTGTTCGCGGACGCGGGTGGCTTCAAAGCGGTGGTCGACGCGCTGGCGGGCACCCTCGACCCTCGCGTCGAGGCGCTCGCCGGCGTGGAGGCCCGCGGTTTCCTGCTGGCGGCGGCCGTCGGGTACGCCCGCGGCCTCGGCGTGGTGCTGATCCGCAAGCCGGGCAAGCTCCCGCAGGTCGCGGGCCGGGTCGACTACGCGCTGGAGTACGGCACGGCGACCGTCGAGCTGCCGGCCGGGGTGGTCCACCCCGGGCAGCGGATCGCGATCCTCGACGACGTCCTGGCCACGGGCGGCACGGTCGCGGCCACGGGCAAGCTCCTGGAGGACGCGGGCGCGGTCGTCGACAGCGTCTCGGTCGTCCTGGAACTGGCGGCCCTCGGCGGCCGCGGCGTGCTGGGGGACCGGAAGATCCACGCACTGCAGGTCTGCTGACGTCCCATGAGGGGCACCTTCACGGCCCTTAAAGCCGTGAAGGTGCCCCTCATGGCTTTCGCCACGCCGGGCGATCGGGTGAATCCGCTGGTCCGCGGCTTGGCATCACCCTGAACGGGCGCACCCGGCAGGGCGGGGAACCCGAACGGCTACCCTGGTGGTTCGAAGGCCGCACGAGCAGCAGGAGGTGCGGGTGAGCCAGGAGCTCGACGCCGCGGTGCCCGCTCAAGAGGGCACCCCGCAGAACGGGCAGGCGGCGGCACAGCCCGCGCCGCCGAAGCCGAACGGCGCGGCGCCGAACCCGTCCGCCACCCGGCGGGTGCGCGCCCGGCTCGCCCGGCGGATCACCGCCCAGCGCGCCGCCCCCGTCAAGCAGGTCCTCGAACCCCTGGCGGTCAGCCACCGCGAGCTCCACCCCAACGCCGACCTGGGGCTGCTGCAGCGCGCCTACGACGTCGCCGAGGAACTGCACCGGAGCCAGCGGCGCAAGTCCGGCGACCCGTACATCACGCACCCCCTCGCCGTCGCCACGATCCTCGCCGAGCTGGGCATGGACACCACGACGCTCGTCGCGGCGCTGCTGCACGACACCGTCGAGGACACCGGCTACGCCGTCGAGAGCCTGAAGGCGGACTTCGGCGAGAAGGTCGCCGAGCTGGTCGACGGCGTCACGAAGCTGGACAAGGTCAAGCTCGGCACGTCCGCCGAGGCCGAGACCATCCGCAAGATGGTCATCGCGATGGCCAAGGACCCGCGGGTGCTGGTCATCAAGCTCGCCGACCGGCTGCACAACATGCGCACGATGCGCTTCCTGCCGCCGGAGAAGCAGGCCCGCAAGGCCCGCGAGACGCTCGAAGTCCTCGCCCCGCTCGCGCACCGGCTCGGCATGGCCACGGTGAAGTGGGAGCTGGAGGACCTCGCGTTCGCCATCCTGCAGCCGAAGAAGTACGACGAGATCGTGCGCCTGGTCGCCGACCGCGCGCCTTCGCGCGACATCTACCTGCGCTCGGTCATCACGGACCTGACCAGCAACCTCGTCTCGTCGCGGATCACCGCGAAGGTCGAGGGCCGGCCCAAGCACTACTACTCGATCCACCAGAAGATGATCGTCCGCGGCCGCGACCTGGACGACATCCACGACCTGGTCGGCGTGCGGATCCTGGTCGAGGACGTCCGCGACTGCTACGCGGCGATGGGTGTCGTCCACGCGCTGTGGCAGCCGGTGCCCGGCCGCTTCAAGGACTACATCGCGCAGCCGCGGTTCAGCGTCTACCAGTCGCTGCACACCACGGTGATCGGCCCGGACGGCAAGCCCCTCGAGGTGCAGATCCGCACCTACGAGATGCACCGCACCGCCGAGTACGGCATCGCCGCGCACTGGCGGTACAAGGAGACCAAGGGCACGCACAACGGCAACGCCGTGGACGTCGACGAGATGGCGTGGATGCGCCAGCTCCTCGACTGGCAGCGGGAGGCGGCGGACCCGGGCGACTTCCTCGAGTCGCTGCGCTACGAGCTGGCCGCGCGCGAGATCTTCGTGTTCACGCCCAAGGGTGACGTGATCACGCTGCCCGTCGAGTCGACGCCGGTCGACTTCGCCTACGCCGTGCACACCGAGGTCGGGCACCGCTGCATCGGCGCCCGTGTCAACGGCCGCCTGGTCGCGCTGGAACGCAAGCTGGAAAACGGCGAAGTCGTCGAGATCTTCACCTCGAAGGCGGAGAACGCTGGCCCGAGTCGCGACTGGCTGCAGTTCGCGGGCTCGCCGAAGGCGCGCGCGAAGATCCGGCAGTGGTTCGCCAAGGAACGCCGCGACGAGGCGATCGAAGGCGGCAAGGAAGCCATCACCAAGGAGATCCGCAAGGTCGGCCTGCCGATCCAGCGGCTCGTCTCCGCCGAATCCATGGGCTCGATCGCCACCGAGCTGCGCCACGCCGACATCTCGTCGCTGTACGCGGCGGTCGGGGAGGGCCACACCAGCGCCAAGCACGTCGTCCAGCGCCTGGTCGCGCTGATCGGCGGGGTCGACGCGGCGGAGGAGGAGCTCGCCGAGCGGGCGACACCGTCCACCGTCACCCGGCGCCGCGGCTCCAACGACGTCGGCGTGGTGGTCAAGGGCGCGAGCGACGTCTGGGCGAAGCTCGCCCGCTGCTGCACCCCGGTGCCGGGCGACGAGATCCTCGGCTTCGTGACCCGCGGCGGCGGTGTCTCGGTCCACCGGACCGACTGCACCAACGCCGGTGACCTGCAGTCCCAGCCCGAGCGGCTGGTCGAGGTCGAGTGGGCGCCCTCGGCGTCGTCGGTGTTCCTGGTGGCCATCCAGGTCGAGGCGCTCGACCGGCACCGCCTGCTCTCGGACGTGACGAAGGTGCTGGCCGACGAGAAGGTCAACATCCTGTCGGCCTCGGTGACGACGTCCCGCGACCGGGTCGCGGTCAGCCGCTTCTCGTTCGAGATGGGCGACCCGAAGCACCTGGGCCACGTCCTCAAGGTGGTCCGCGGCGTGGAAGGCGTCTACGACGTCTACCGCGTGACCTCGGCGTCCTAGAACCTCCAGGCTTTGCGCGTCGCAAGTTGCTGACGTGGGAACGGGCTCGCCGCCGTCACCGGTAGGGGTCCGGCAGCGTGCGTCCAGCGCGGAATCGTCCGGCCGGCGGGCATGGCCGCGAGCACTGAGGGGGCCACCTCCAAAGTGGAACCCGTCGCCGAGGCTTCAGAGGGCGAACCTCGTCCCAGCGTCGAACAACTTGCGTCCTAGAACGCACTCGCGACCAGCACGACCAGCGGCGGCAGCGTCTGCGCCAGCGCGCCGCCGCGTCCCGATCCGCGCGGGCGGCTGAGCGCGCGCAGGTCGGACACGCCGAGCGCGACACCCGCCAGGGCCATGAACCCGCAGGTGTAGAGCACCAGGGCGCGGCCGGCCGCGGTGCTGCCGGTGTGCAGCAGGACCAGCCCGATTACCGGGCCCGCGGCGAGGAACAGGTTGTAGAAGCCGACGTTGAACGACCACAGCCGGGTGGCGGGCAGGTTCTCGCTCGGGATGCGGAAGATGCCGTGGTGCACCCCGGGCCGTTCGAACAGCAGCACCTCCCAGGCGAACGCGAGCAGGTGCACCAGGACCGCGATGCCGGCGAAGACCTGCGCGACGGCGTTCACGGCTCCACCAGCTTGATGCCGTGGCGCAGCGCGACCTGCGGGATCCGGTCGGCCGGGCTCCGGTCGGCGTCACGGAAGAACCGGCCCATCTTGCCGGTCAGGCTCACCGCGAGGAACCGCGCCGACGCCGTGTGCACGGTGAACGTGTTGACCGCGCCGGCCGGGATGCCGATCGCCGCGCCGGGGCCGAGGTCGTGCAGCTCGCCGTCCACGTAGACGGTGATGCGGCCGTGCAGCACGTAGAAGCTCTTCGCCCACGGTTCGGCGTGCGGCGGGACGGCCGGGCCGCGGTGCGCGTCGACCTCGAAGACCTCGTAGGTGTCGCCGGTGTGCTCACCACCGACCTTGACGGTGATCCGCGCGTCCTTCGTGTCGAGTTCCGGGCCCTCGCCCGGGGCGCTGAAGTGAGTGGTCATGCCGCCGACGCTAGGAACGTCCCCGCGGGGCGGCCATCCCCGGATCCTGGGATTCCGCGGCGGCGGGCGCCCGGCGCATACTGCGTCCATGTGGGAGGGGCGGGCGCAGGGAGCGCGGCGGGAGATCGCCGCGCTCGCGACGGCGGGTCTCGGCGTCGCGGAGCTGCACGCGGCCGCGATCGACCTGGTCGAGGCCGTGGTGCCCGCCGAGCTGACCTGCTGGGCGTCGCTCGACCCGGACACCGCGGTGATCAGCTCGATGACCAGCGGCCGCGCCCGGATCCCCGGCGAGTACGAGCCGCTGCTGGCGACCTACGAGTACGACGGCGCCCAGCCGCACACCTTCGCCGAACTGGCCGGGCGGCCGGTGCCGGCGGCGCGGCTGTCCGACCTGCCCCGCCGCGACGTCGAACGCAGCGGGCGCTTCGCCGAGGTCTGGCGGCCGCTGGGGCTCGGCCACGAGCTGCGGGTCGTCTTCCGCGTCGACGGCACGTCCTGGGGCGCGGCCGGCCTGGTGCGCGACGGCGAGTTCACCGACCGCGAAGTCGGGTTCCTGACGTCGATCGCGCCGGCGCTGGCCGCCGCGACGCGGGTGGCCGCGCGCACGCGCGGCGCGGGGGAGCGGGCCGACCCGGCGATCGTGGTGGTGGCCGCGGACGGCACCCAGCGGGCGGCCACCGCGGCGGCCGGGGCGTGGCGGGCCGAACTGGACGAGATCGCCCCGGGCCGGTTCGCCGTGCTGCTGCGCGCGGTGGTCGTCGGGGCCCGGGCGGCCGCTTCGGGCACGTTCCGCGCCCGCGTCCGCGACGCCCACGGCGGCTGGATCCTCCTGCACGCGAGCCGGCTGGTTCCGGACGACGACGGCGAGACGGCCGTGACGATCGAACGCGCCTCGGGCGCCGAGCTGCTGGGCGTGCTGCTCGCGGCCTACGGCTTGACCGGCCGGGAGCGGGACGTCTGCCGGGAAGTACTGGCGGGACGGTCCACATCGGACATCGCGGCCCGCCTGGCGATCTCGGCGCACACCGTGCAGGACCACCTGAAGTCGGTGTTCGGGAAGGTGTCGGTGCGCAGCCGGGGTGAGCTGACCGCGAAGCTCCTGGCCTAGAGGACCTTCCGCAGGATCGCGTCGACGTCCTCGGGGCGTTCGAGCGCGGGCAGGTGCCCGGTGTCGGGCAGCTCCACGAGTTCGGCGTTCGGCAGGGACTTCGCGAGGTGCCGGGAAAGCTCGATCAGACCCAGTGCGTCCGACAGGCCGATCACCACCTGGGCCGGGGTGGTGATCTCGGCCAGCCGGTGGCGGGTGTCCGGGATCCGTTCCGTCCACTGTGGAGCTGTGGCCAGGCGGTGGTACACCTGCTCGCACATCTCCCGCACCAGCGCGAGCATCTCCGGCGGCAGCACGGACACGTCGCGCGCGGGACCCGCGACCAGGTACCGGATGTTGGCCTCGGACATGGCCACGACGTCCGCTGGGTCGACCTCGCGGGTCAGCTCGGCGATGTCCGCCTGCATGTGGTCCGGCCACGTGTGGCCGGTGAGGCCGGACCCGAGCAGCACGAGCCGGGTGACCCGCTCCGGCGCGGCGAGCGCGGTGTCCATCGAGACCGCGCCGCCCATCGACGCCCCGACCAGCGTGGCCTGCTCGATCCCCCGGGCATCGAGCAGGGCCAGCAGGTCCTCGTGGTGGGCGAACTCGCCGAGGCCGTCGGCGGATTCGCCGAAGCCGCGGCGGTCGTAGCGGATCACCCGGTGGGTGGCGGCGAGCGTGGTGAACTGCGGCTCCCACATCCTGCGGTCGCCGATCGCGGCGTGCAGCAGCACGACCGCGGGCCCCTCACCCGCTTCGTCGTAGCCGAACGTCGTCCCGTTCACCTCGATCATCGCCATGGGCCCAAGCTAGCGCCGCGACCGCGTCACACACCCGAGGTTTCGCTCAGGGCGAGAAGCTAATGTGCCGGATATGACCGACGGATTCGAGCTGACGCGCGACGGCGAAGTCGCCCGGCTGACCTTCGCCCGGCCCGAGAAGATGAACGCGATCACCTACGGCATGTGGTCGGCGATCCCCGACGTCGTGGGCGAGGTCGAGGCCGATCCCGCGCTCAAGGTGCTGGTGATCGCGGGCGGCGGGAAGCACTTCTCGGCGGGCGCGGACATCAGCGAGTTCGGCGAGCTGCGCACCACCGCCGACGGCGCGGCGAGCTACGACAAGGCCGTCGAAGGCGCGGTGGCCGCGCTGACGTCGATGCGGAAGCCGTCGGTCGCGATGATCCAGGGCAACTGCATCGGCGGCGGCTGCCAGGTCTCGGTCGCCTGCGACTTCCGGTTCGCCGCCGAGGGCGCGCGGTTCGGCATCACCCCGGCGAAGCTCGGCATCGTCTACCACTTCGACTCGACGCGCCAGCTGGTCTCGCTCGTCGGCCCGGCGCACGCGAAGTACTTCCTGCTGTCGGGCGAGCTGATCACCGCGGCCCGCGCCCGCGAGATCGGCCTGCTCAACGACGTCTTCCCTGCGGACGAGCTTGAGGCTTCGACGCTGGAGTTCGTCCGGACGCTGTGCTCGCGCTCGCAGGCGTCGGTCCGCGGGATGAACCGGATCATCGAGAAGATCGTCGCCGGCCAGCAGACCTCGGACGCGGAGGTCGAAGAGATCCGCTCCGAGGCCCTGCACGGCGAGGACTACGCGGAGGGCGTCGCCGCGTTCCTGGCCCGCCGCCCGCCGAACTTCACCTTCGGCTGACGAGCGCCTCGAGCCGGTCCGCGACCTGCCGTGTCTCGCTACGCGATTCGCTCCAGCATGACCGGCGGGGCGCGCTGAGCACGACGACCTCGGCGAACTGTGGAAGGAGCGTCCTGGTTCACCAAGGTGCCCGCGAGGAACACCGGCTCGCCTGACCGCTCGTAGGCCGGCGGCGCGTCGACCCGGTCTTCGCAACGCCGGCGTTTCCCGGTCGAGGTCTTCGCCGGCTCGGCGAGCGCTGTCGACTTCCGACACCGGACATGCCGGTCACGAAGACCACCGTCACGGTGCCGCGCAGGTGAGCTTCGCGTCGGCCCAGTCGGCGTGGTCGGAGTCCTTGCCGTCGCCGCCGTCGGTGACCTGCAGGGTCAGGCGCCGGACGCCGGTGACGTCCGCCGTCAGCGGGTGGGCGCCGTCGCCCGGGCGCAGGACCGGGGTCTCCGCCAGCGGCTTGCCGTCGTCGCCGAGGACGCGGAACGCGACCGACGCCTCTTCGGTGACCTCGTCGTCGACGCCGGTGACCGCCGAGAACGCCGTGCACGCGCCGCCGAGCCACACCGCCACGGTGCTGGGGGCGTTGGTGCCCAGGCCGTGGGCGTAGACCGTGCCGCCGATGGTCAGCGGGTGGCCGTCACCCTCGGCGGTGTCGCCATTGGACTGGTCCCGCTCCACCGGGCCCCAGCCGTTCGACGACGCCAGGAACGGCAGCGCGCTGACCTGCGCGGTGCCGGCAGGCACCGGCGGCGGGACGAACACGCTGGTCGCGCCTTCGACGTGGACGGACCGGCCGCGGAACCGGTAGGTCGCCGCGATCGGCAGGTCGGTCGTGCCCGGGGCGGCCGCCGCGGTGGCGGTGAACCGCCAGGTGCCCGACACGGGCTGCCCGGCGAACAGCACCGGCCGGACCACCGGCCGCCCGGTCACCGTCCACCCGGCGGGCACGGCAGGCGCGAGTTCGACGTCGAGCAGCGGCGCCCCCGCCGGCAGCCGGAAGGTGGCCTTGACCTCGACGGTCGTGCCCGCGGTCGCCTCCGCCGTCTCCGGGGTGACGCTCAGGCTGGTCGCCGGCACCTGCCGGATCGCCTCGTCGCAGGTCGTCCGGCCCGGCCAGGCGGGGCAGAGGACCGTGACGAACCCGCCGTTCTTCGCGACCGGGACGCTCAGCCGCCCGCCCGCGCTCACCGTCGTCTTCTCGCGCAGCAGGCCCGCCGGGCCATCGCGCAGGGTGTCGGCGAGCCAGCGCCCGTGGCCGAGGAAGTCCAGGGGCGCGTCGACCGTCTTGGCCGGGCCCGCTTCGATGCCGCCGACGAACCAGCGCTCGCCGGACCGCTTCGCGAACACTGCCTCCTGCCCGGGGCGCCCGGACAGCAGCCGCGTCTCGTCCCAGACCGTCGGCAGCTGGTCGAGGGTGTGCAGGGCTTCGGGGCGGGCCTCGTAGTTCTCCGGCTTGTCCGCGCCGTGCTGCCAGCCGGACTCGTAGACGAAGAACGTCGCCACCTCGTGCGCGTCCGTGGTGTCCCGGTCGGACACGACGAACGCGGTCGGCGTGTAGTCCATGCTGCCGACCACGTTGCGGGTGAAGGGGAACATCGTGTTGGTCGCGGCCCGCGTCTTGAACTGCTCGGCGCCGCGCACGGCCTCGAAGCTCATCACGTGCGGCCAGGTCCGCTGCAGGCCGCGGGGGACGGTCGCGCCGTGGAAGTTGATCATCAGCCGCTGCTGCGCGGTGGCCGCGGCGATGTCGTCGTAGAACCGGAACCGGGCCTGGGTGTCGGAGTCCATGAAGTCGACCTTGATCCCGGCCGCGCCCCACGCCTTGACCAGTGGGAGCCACTTCGCGCGCTCGGCCGCCGTGTCGAGGGTGTTCCAGCGGAACCAGAGGATCACCTCGACACCGCGGGCCCGCGCGTAGCGCACGACGTCCGGGACCCAGGAGGCGTCCCAGCCCTCGTCGATGAGCAGGTACGGCCAGCCGTTGCGGGCGGCGAAGTCGGCGTACTGCTTCTGGCGCACGGGATCGCTCGGACTGTCGTGTTCGGACAGCCACGACCAGGCGACCTTGCCCGGCCGGACCCACGACGTGTCCGCGAGCTTCGACGGCGGGGCCAGGTCGTCGACCAAAGTGGACTCGGTGACCGTCGCGAGGTCGCCGGTGATCGCGACCCGCCACGGTGTGCTGAACGGCCCGGAGGCGGTGACCGAGGCGTCCGCCAGCTTGATCGTGTAGTCCGCGGTGCCCGCCGCGTGCGCCAGGCGGGCACCGGAGTAGCGACCGTCCACATCGGACTCAGTGAGCAACGTGTAGGTCCCGCCGCCGGTGTCGAACAACGACGGGAAGCCGTAGTCGCCCGCCTTCGCCGTTCCCGCGGTGGTTTCGACGCGGACGTTCTCGTAGTTGGGGGAGTAGGGCAGCAGCCAGGCGGGCGCGGTCGCGGGCAGGGTGAACGACGACGCCTCGCCGGTGATCGTCACCGGCCCGCGGCCGGGCAGCACGTACCGGTAGGCGACGCCGTCGGCGGCCGCGCGGACGACGACGTCGAGCCGGGTCCCGCCCGCACCCTCGAAGGCCAGCGTCGTCTCCGCGGCTCGCGCGTGCCGCCGCAGCTGCTTGCCGGTGGTCATTGTGTACCGCTCGTCGACGATCCGGTCGGAGCGGCGCAGGAAGCGCAGGTCGCGGGTCAGGTCGGCGGTCTTCGTCCGGACGCCCAGCGGCGCGGGCGCCAGTACGGTGGTGGCGCCCCGGGTGGCTGCGAAGGTCAGCCCGCCGTCACCGGTGCGGGCGACCGCGGCGGTCACCGCACCGGTCAGGCTGACCGTCCAGCGGTCGGCGGCGTCGGCGGGCATCGTGCCCACCAGGGTAGCCAGCACGGCCAGGACGAGCGGGACGGTGCCGCGCCTCATCCGCGGACCTGCTCGTTGAGGTACAGGAACGCGCCGAGGCCGTGGAAGTCGTTGGTGGCACGCGGCCGGTCCAGGTAGTAGCGGCCGTTGCCGACGTTCGTCCCGACGCTGATGTCCGTGATCGCGGTGGTGCCGTCGGCGGCCTGGGAGACCTTCGCGAGCACGCCGGCGTAACCGCGGTCGACCACCGGCTGGTACTCCTTCCCGACGTACCCGCGTTGCACCGCGCGGGAGAGCGTGTAGGTGTACAGGCTGGAGCACGACGTCTCGGTCCAGTTGTCGGCGGCCGTGGGCTTCACCGTCAGCTGGAACCACCGGCCGGTCGCCGGGTCCTGCCACTTCCGGAACCCGCGGGCCAGGTACTGGACGATCCCGACGAGAGCGCCGCGCTGCGGAGCCGCGGCGGGCAGCGCGTCGAGGACGTCGACCGTGGCGGCACCGAACCAGCCGACCGCGCGGCACCACACGTCCGGGGACAACCCGGTCACCGGATCGGCCCAGCTCTGCTTCCGGCGCTCGTCGTAGGCGTGGTACAGCAAACCGCTCGGATGCCGCAGATGAGTGAAATACGTGACGAGTTGTTCGGCCGATTCGGTGGTGCTCGCGGTGTCGCCGAAGGCCTTTCCGTAACGGGCCAGGAATGGGTCGAGCATGAATGCGCCGTCGGCCCACAGCTGCCCGGTGAACGTCGTGTTGTGAATGAAGCCGCCGTCGGTGGTCCGCGGGTAGGTCGCCAGCCGGTCGTGGATCCGCCGGGCGGCCAGCGAGTAGCGCGCATCACCCGTTTCGGCGGCCAGCACCAGGAAGACGTTGCCCGCCAGCATGCTGTCCAGGTCGTTGTACGGGTTCCCGGTGCTGCCGTCCGGTTTCACCTTCGCCGCGCCCCACGCTTCGAGGTAGGCCAGGTACCGGGGTTCGTGCGTGCGCTGGTAGACGCGGTGCAGGCCGAGCAGGAACAGGGCGTCGGTGTACCCGAGCCCCAGCGACGCGGCGGGGTGCGCGGCGATCGTCGAGTCCGCGACGGCGCGCGACCAGTCGGGGGTGGCGGCCTGCGCCGGGGTGCCCAGCAGTGTCAATCCCAGAACGGCGGCGAGGACCACGCGAAGTGTTTTCCGGAACGCCAACGAAACCAGCCCCTTTGCTGCGCGGAAAAGCGGCGACGGTGTCGGGAACCGATCTTCGGCGCTCGTTCCGGATCCGGTCAACCGCCCGCGGAGGGAAACGACCGGACAACGCGGGACTAATACTATTTTCAGGCGTCCAGGTACTGCCGGAAGTGCTCGCCGACGACGTCGGTGACCCCGTCGGGGTCGAGGCTGCCGTCGATCTCGATGACGCGGATGCCGAGGTCGTGCGCCGCGCGGACGGCGTGCGCGGCCAGCATCCGGTCCCGCGTCAGCCGGGTCCGCTGCGCGGGGATCGCGGGCTCCTCCGGCCGGTGCCGCAGCTGGTGCTGGCGGAACAGCTCCGTGGGCACGAGCACCACCATCCGGCCCGGCGAGTCCACCAGCGGCGCGACCAGCTCGGGGCGCAGCACCCGGCCCTCGGCGACGATCGGCCGCGGCGACGTCAGCGCGCGCAGGTCGTCCAGCGCGTAGTGGAACCGGTGCCGGAACTCGGCCATGATCTCGGTCAGCTGGTCGCCGGCCGGGACGTCGTCCGGCAGCGCGTTCCCGGGCCGGGCCCGGTAGTCGTGGTGGTAGGTCGTCAGGTCGTACCGCTCGGCCAGCAGCCGGGCGACGGTGGACTTCCCGGTCCACGGGGCGCCGCCGATCCACAGCGCCTTCTGCAGCGTGCCGAAGGGATCCCAGGTCATCAGACGACTATCGCGGGACGGGAGGGCTGATGGCCAGTGTTCGGGCGCCGGTTGATCCGTTCAGCGCAGAGTGACCCGGCAGGTACGGGCCGGTGTCACTCGCTTTCGTCGTCCACGACGAGCACGGTGACAGGGTCCGGTTCGCGGGCGGGGCCGACCCGGAACCGGAACTGCGAGCCCGGCCGGATCGCGGCGATCACCTGGGTGTCGGCGGTGTCGAAGAAGATGATCGAGTGCTCGGCGGTGATCGGCTCCTGCCGCAGCACCACCGGCAGCCTGTCGGAGGACTGGTCCGGCCGCGGCAGCGGGACGACCACCGGGATCGGCAACGTGCCGCTGACCGAGCCGGACCCGTCGTCGTCGTCGAAATCGGGCTCGGGCCACAGCGGCTCGTGGGACTCGCCGGGCTCGGCCGGTTCGAACGGCGCCGGCGGCACGACCTGCGGCCGCCGTCGCCACCAGAGCCCGGCGATCAGGCCGGTGAGCAGGCCGCCGGTGCCGCTGACCGCGGACGCGAGACCGGTACCCAGCCCGGATTCGGCGGACGGGGGAGCCGCTGCCTGCGTGGGCGGGGCGGCCGGAGCGGGCGTGGGCAGGGGCCCGAACTTCACCGCGGGGTCGCGGGCGTCGTCCGGGAGCAGGAGGACCTGACCGGGTTCGATCGCGGCCGGGTCGTCGAACGGCGTTCCGTCGGGCCGCGGCCTGCCCTTGTTGAGCGTGAAGATCTCCTGGAACCGCTGCCCGTCGCCGAGCGCCTTCTCGGCGATCTTGAACAACGTGATGTCGTCGGGGTTCGCGGCGTGGGGAACGATGAAGTACTTCACCGACGGCGAGGGCGGCGGCGCGGACTGGGCCAGCGCGGGCCCGCCGGCCAGCACGGCGAACAGGACGCCGGCGCAGGCGGCCTGGCCGGTGCGCCCGAGGACGCGGCGCACCGCGGGAACCCGCTTTTCGACCATCGTCGCCCACCCTCTCCCCGGTGGCACAAATGGCCCCGGTGTTCCTCTCTACACGGGGTGGGCGGAGGCGTGGTTCAGATTTCGTCCCAGGGCACGGTTTCGTACGCCTCGGCGAGCAGCTTCACGGCGCGGTCCGCGGGCGGCAGCACGAAGTCGTCGACGGAGGCGACCGGGCGGCCCGGGGTTTCCGAGTTGGTGAGGAACATCGCGTCGAACGCGGGCAGGTCGGCGGGCCGGACCTCGCGCGTCTCCTGCGGGACGCCGAGCCGTTCCAGGGCCTCCCGTTGGACGAGCATCGTGATGCCGGGAAGCACCGCCGCCTCCGGCCAGACGACCGTGCCGCCGGCCAGGAACCCGGCGTTCCAGATGGACGCCTCGCTGATCCGGCCCTGGTGGTCGACGAACAAGGCGTCGTCGTACCCGGCCAGCTCGGCTTGGCGGGAATGGTGGATCAGGCCGAACGTGCCCAGGTGCTTCACCTGCGGCAGGTCCCGCTCGTACCGCACCGCCCGCAGGCGCAGCGGCGCCGGGTCGACCGGGTGCGGCGGCAGGGTCCGGACCAGGATCTCCGGTGTCATCGGCTCGTCGAAGGACCGCGTGAGCACCATGACCCGTACCGAAAGCTCCGGTTCGCCCGCGATCGCCTGCCGGACGTGGGCGCGCACCAGGTCCGTGTCGAGCTCCGCGCCGAACAGCAGGCGCGTGCTCGAGGTGAGCCGGTCCAGGTGGTGGGAAAGACCGCGGACCCGCCCGTCCCGGACCTGCATCGCGGTGAAATGACCGTAGGAGGTCATCCCCGCGACGAAGGCGCCCGGGCCGAGCGGGTCCCCGTTCAGCTCGATGCGGTGCGGCACTACTGGACGGTGACGCCCGTGAACTTCACCTGCTTGGTCGGCGCACCCGTGCCGTCCTGCGGGTTCGGGTTCGCGATGCCGGCCCTGGCCACCGCGTCCAGGACCTTCAGGCCCTCGTCGCTGATGCTGCCGAACACCGAGTAGTCCGGGGACAGCTCGGCGTCGCCGTAGACCATGAAGAACTGGCTGCCGCCGGAGTTCGGGGCCTGCGTCTTCGCCATCGCGAGGATGCCGCGGCCGTACTTGATCTCCGGGAACGCCTCGTCCGGCATCGTGTAGCCCGGGCCGCCCTGGCCGTCGGCCGTCGGGTCGCCGGTGGCCGAGGGGTCACCGCACTGCAGCATCTGCAGGCCCTCGGTGCCGAGCCGGTGGCACATGGTGTCGTTGTAGAAGCTCTGCTTCGCCAGGCTGATGAAGCTCTGCACGGCGCAGGGCGCGAGCGCGCGGTCGAGCGTCAGCGGGATGTCGCCCGCGGTGCTCTTCAGCGTCACGTTCACCGTGCCGGTCGACGGGACGTTCTTCCCGTCGGGCACGTTCACCTTCTTCGGCGTCTTGCCCGTCGTGTCGGCCTTGTAGTCGCACGTCGTCGGGTTCGGCAGCGCCGTCGTCCGCTTCGGCATCGCCGCGCGCTGCGTCGGGATCTGGACTTCGGTCGGCGGCGGGGCGGCCGAGGACGACGCGGCCGGATCGGCGGTGCTGTCACCGCCGTTGGCGCTCACGATCCACACCACCACGCCCGCGACGACGAGCACAGCCACGCCGACGACTCCGGCGCCGATCCTCCTGCGCCGCTTCTGCTGCTCCAATCGGCGCTCGAGTTGCCTCTCGAGCTTGCGCTTCGCAGCTTCGCGGCGCTGCTGGTTGGTCGCCACCCCGTACCCTCCCAGGTTTCCGCTCGTGTCACACGTCTGAGGTAGCGGCAGTGTATGGGCACAGCCTGTGAGGACCATGTACAGGGCCCGCTAGTCTCAACCTGATCGTGATCGGCGCCATCCGGCGCGGATGTCCGGGAGGCGTTCGGTGCTCGTCGTCGGGTTCGGCAGCGGCCCGCTGCAGGCCAACTGCTACCTGCTGGCGGCGGCCGCCGGCGGGCCGTGCCTGGTCGTGGATCCGGGGCAGGAGGTGGCCGCGCCGCTGGCCGCCGCGCTCGCCGAGCACCGGCTGGTCCCGGCGGCGCTCGTCGCCACCCACGGCCACCCCGACCACGTGGCTTCGGCCGCTTCGCTCTCGGCCGGCCCGCTGCACCTGCACCCCGCGGACGCCGCGCTGTACGAGGGCGAGAGCGTGCCGCTGGAAGAGGGCACGCAGAGCTTCGCCGGGCTCGACGTCGACGTCCGGCACGCGCCGGGGCACACCCCGGGTTCGGTGGTGTTGTCGATCACGTCGGCCGAAGGCGGGCGGATCGCGCTGACCGGCGACACGCTGTTCGCGGGCTCGGTCGGCCGCGGCGACGTCACGGCGTCGCTGCGCGACCTGCTGGCGGGCTTCCCGGACGAGACGGTGGTGCTACCGGGCCACGGCCCGGCGACGATGATCGGCCGGGAACGCGCGGGCAACCCGTTCCTCGCCGGGACGGGGGCGTGAGCATGGAGCAGGAGTCGAAGGAGCGGCTGCCGCTGTTCGACGAGGACGCGCGCGGCCGCCGCCGGCGCGGGATTTCCGGGCTGATCGGCGTGCTGATCGTCGCCGCCGCGTTCGGCGGGGTCGCGGGCCTGATCGGCGGCACGGTGACCGGCCTGGTCGTCGCCGTGGTGATCGCCCTGCCGCTGGTCTACGTGATGGCGGTCAGCATCCGGCGCCGCGTCTGGCTCGAGGGCTCGACGCTGGTCGTGCGCACGTGGGGGCTGCGCCACGTCGACCTCGTCACCGCGACCCGGCTCGACCTCGTGGTCGGCGACGTCCGCGGCAGCCGCACGGTGAGCCTGCTGGTCAACGCGGGCAACCGGCGGAAGGTGGCGAAGGTCGACCTCGCGGTGTTCGCCGGCACCGGCGGGCGCGAGCTGGGCATCCTGCAGCTGCGGAAGCTGGCCAACGCGCTGATGAACAACACCGAGGCGAACGGCCTGGTCTTCGGGGAGCTGCTGGTGGCGGAGCTGAAGGCGGAGGCGCGCGGCACCGGCGTCGCCGAGCGCCCGCTCTACCGGCTGGCGTCGGTGGCGCCGTCGGGCAAGTACGTGCAGCGGTTCACGATGGAGGCCGTCAGCCGGTTCGTGGCGACTCTCGACTGAGCTCCTCGTCCGGCTCCCGCAGCTGCTCGAGCTGGTAGACGAGCTCCGGGACCTCCTGCGCGACGTAGGCGGTGAGGCGCTCGACCTGGTGCAGCGTCGCCCGGACGTCGTCGAGGGCCGCGGCGATGCGCGGGAGCGACTCGACGGCCTGGACGGTGGCCGTGAACAGCCGCAGCGCGCCGCGCACGACCTGACGCGGGCCGATGAGCACGAACATGGCGCCTCCCCGGATCGGCTGCCGTCTTCCTACCGCTCTCGGGCGGGTGCCGCGCGGCCGGGGTTCGCCGGTGTTACGGGTGGGACGGAACGGCTTTCGTGGTGCTGCTGAGGTACCCGGCGGGCTCGCGGGAGGCGATGAGCGCGGCGAGGACCGTCGTCACCGGGACGGCCGCCACGATGCCGACGCTGCCGGCCAGCGTCCGGATGATCTCCTGGGCGATCTCCTCGCTGCCGAGCAGCGCGCCCAGCCCGACCCCGGAGATCGACGAGTACAGCAGGACGGGGAGCGCGGCCCCGGCGTAGGCCATGACCAGGGTGTTCACCGCCGAGCCGACGTGGTCGCGGCCGATGCGCAGGCCCGAGCGGTACAGCTCCCGCCAGCTCAGGTCCGGGTTGGCGCGGCGCAGCTCCCAGACGGCGCTGGTCTGGGTGACCGTGACGTCGTCGAGCACACCGAGCGCGCCGATCACGACGCCGGCGAGCAGCAGCCCGCGCGCGTCGATGCCGTGGCCGAGTGAGCCGATCAGCGTGGACGTGCTGTCGTCGAGCCCGGTCAGCGACGCGGCGGCCGAGAAGATCGCCGAGAGCACGCCGATCAGCGCGAGGCTGACGAGCGTGCCGAGCACGGCGGCGGACGTTCTCGCCGTCAGCCCGTGGGTCAGGTACAGCGCGATGAACATGATCGCGCCCGCCCCGGCGATGGCCACGACCAGCGGGTTTTCGCCGGCGAGGATGGCCGGCAGGATGAACAGCGCGATCACCGCGAAAGACAGGCCGAGTGCGATGAGCGCGGCGAGGCCCTGCCAGCGGCCGAGGACCAGGACGGCGAGGGCGAAGAGCGCGGCCAGCACGAACAGCGGGGTGCCGCGCTGGAAGTCGACCAGCTGGAAGCTCTGCGGGTCGTTCGCGTCGCCGCCGTTGTAGGCGAGCACGACGGCGTCACCGGCGGCGAAGCGCGGGGTGCTGGGCTCGATCGGCACGGTGAGGCGCAGCGGCTTGCCGGTGGCCGGGCCGTCGGTCATCGACAGGTCGACGGTCAGGCACGGCTTGGCGTTCGGGTCGGCCTGGTCGCCGACCTGGACCTGCCCCTGCGCGAGGCACGGCCCGGTGGCCGTGGTGGAGATCGACGCGTGCACGGGGGTCCCCTGCGGCACGACGCTCGTCGGCGACGCCTTGCCCCACGGGTACAGCACGACCATCGCGACCACGGTGGCCAGCGCCAGGGGAGCGAGCATCCAGATGAGCAGCAGCCGGACGCGGCGGGAGGCCGGGGCGGCCGGGCCGTGACCGTGGCCGTGCCCGTGACCATGGCCGGTTTCGGCGGGTTCCTGGGGTTTCGCCTTCGCGCGGCCGTCAGCGGCTCGCTGCGGGCCGGTGTCGCCGCGCCGGGCGGCCCGCTGGGGTCCGGTGTCGCCGCTTTTCCTGGGGACGCGCTGGGTCGCGGTGTCGCCGCGCTGGGCGGCGGTGTCGGTCAGTTGTCCGGCGGCGCGCTGCGGTCCCGTGTCGGTCAGTTTTCCGGCGGTGCGCTGCGGTCCGGTATCGCCGCGTTTCCTGGGGACGCGCTGGGTCGCGGTGTCGGCGGGCACTCGCTGTGGTCCGGTGTCGCCGGACTTGCCCGGAATCCGTTGCGCCCCGGTGGTTCCCGCTTTTCCGGGCACCCGCTGCGGTCCCGTGTCGGTCGGCTTTCCGGCGGCCCGCTGTGGTCCGGTGTCGCCGCGTTTGCCGGGCACTCGCTGGAACCCGGTCTCGCCCGGATTCCCACGGACTCGCTGCGCGCCGGTTTCGCCCGCCTTGCCCGGAATCCGCTGGGCCCCGGTGTCGCCGGCGGGGACTCGCTGTGGTCCGGTGTCCGCGCGGCGCCGAGGTGCCGAGGGGGTGCCTTCCGGCGGTGTCCGGCGGGCCGGTTTCCGGGGCGTACCCGGCGTTCCGGACGTGGGGGAAGCCTCGTCGGTGATCCGGCGGATCGGGCCGGTTTCGTCGTCGAGGTCGGGGCGGTCCACCCGCACATCCTGACAGCGCGATCCCCCGCCCCGCGCAACGGGCCGCCGACGGCCCGGTTCGTCCGGATATGCCGTGTCGACCCGCCAATCACGCGTGTCGACCTCTCGATCACGCGTGTCGACCTCCGGATCACGTGAGCCCGCGAGCCCGCCCGTGTGATCCGGGAGCCGACACGTGTGATCAGAGGGTCGACACGCGTGATTGAAGGGTCGACACGGGGTCAGGTGTGGGTGTGGCGGACGTGGACCCTCCGATACGCCGAGGGCGGGGTGTCGAAGTGGTCGAGGAAGGCCTGGCGGAGCGTCTCGGTGGAGCCGAAGCCGCAGCGGCGAGCGATCGTGGCCAGCGGGAGGTCGGTGCCGGACAGCAGGCGGGCCGCCTGCTCGGTGCGGATCGTGCGGACGTAGCGGCCGGGTGTCGTGCCGAGGTGGGCGTCGAACAGGCGGGTCAGCTGGCGGGTGCTGATCCCGGCGCGAGTGGCCAGCGCGGGGGTGCCGAGGTCCTCGTCGAGGTGCTCGGCGATGTAGGCGGTGAGGTCGCGGACCTCGCGGTGTTCCGGCGGCGGGCCGGACAGGAACAGGCTGACCTGCGCCTGGTTGCCCGGCCGCTGCAGGTAGGTGACCAGCGAGCGGGCGGCTTCGCGGGCCAGCGACGGGCCGTGGTCGGCCTCGACCAGCGACAGCGTCAGGTCGAGCCCGCTGGTGACGCCCGCCGCGGTGTAGACGTTGCCGTGGCGGATGTAGAGCGGCACCGGGTCGACCGTCACGGCCGGGTAGTCCGCGGCTAGCTTCGCGGCGTAGCGCCAGTGCGTGGTCGCGCGGCGGCCGTTGAGCAGCCCGGCCGCGGCGAGCACCTCGGCGCCGGTGCACACCGACGCGACACGGCGGCTCGTCCGGGCCAGGCGCCGGACGTGGGCGAGCACGCGCTCGTCGCCCGCGGCGGTCGTGCTGCCCCAGCCGCCGGCGACGACGAGCGTGTCCAGGTCCGCGGGGACCTGGTCGAGCCGCAGGTGCGGCTGCAGGATCAGGCCGGAGGCGGTCTGGATCGGCTGGCCGTCGAGGTTGGCGAGGCGGATTTCGTACGGTGGCCGGGCGCCGTGCCGGTTGGCGGCGTCGAACACGTCGGCGGGGCAGGCGATGTCCAGCAGTTCGGCGTCAGGAAATCCGACGATCACGACCCGTCTGGGTGAGCCTGGCATGAGCGGACGCTAGCAGCCCGACCGGCGCTCGGACGCGGTTCGCAGGATTACGGACATCACGGCTTCGGCACCACGGCGTCCCGGCCAGGGTGGGGACCATGACCGATGCGCAGAAGACCATCGCCTTCGTCCTCTACCCGGGGCTGACGCCGCTCGACCTGGTGGGCCCGCTGCAGGTGCTGAGCGCGCTGGCCCAGATCGATCCCGGCTACCGGACCGTCGTCGTCGGCGCGACCAAGGACGAGCTCGCCACGGACGTCCCGCTGCGGATCGCGCCGAGCCACACGTTCGACGAGGTGCCCTCGCCGTTCGCTCTGCTGGTGCCCGGCGGCACGGTGCCGACGCTGCGCGCGATGGCCGACGAGACGCTGCTCGCCTGGCTGCGGTCCGCGGCGGCCACCGCGGAGCTGGTGACGTCGGTCTGCACCGGCTCGCTCGTCCTCGGCGCGGCCGGGCTCCTGGAGGGGAAGCAGGCGACGACGCACTGGATGTTCCGCGACGTCCTCACCGGCCTGGGCGCGACGCCGGTCGCGAAGCGCTGGGTGGAGGACGGCCAGGTGATCACCGCGGCGGGCGTGTCGGCCGGCATCGACCTCGCCCTGCACCTGGTCGAACGGCTGGCCGGGCGTGAGGTCGCGAAGACCGTCCAGTTCGTCATCGAGTACGACCCGGAGCCGCCGCAGGGCGCGCTGGACTGGGACAACCCGCCCTACGGCGACCTGAAGCCGCTTCGCGAGTACACGCTGCGGGAAGGGCTCGCCGACCACCCGGAGCTGCTGGCGAAGCTGCTCGCGCACGCCTGAGGCGAACGGCGTCGGCCATCCGGGTGAGTGGCCTTCCCGGACGGTCCCGGACGGCTAGGGTCAGCTCGCTCGATCAGGTGATCTCGCGGGTGGGGTGTTAAGCCGTGCGGTTCCAGGTCCTCGGCCCTCTGACGGCCTCCGTCCCGCTGCCCTCGGCGGCCCAGCCGCGGCGGCTGCTCGCCGTGCTGCTCGCGCGGGCCGGCCAGTACGTCGGGCGTGACACGCTGGTCGACGAGCTGTGGCCGGACGGCGCGCCGTCGAGCGCCGCGGCGATCGTGCAGGTCACCGTCTCGAAGCTGCGCAAGACGCTCTCGCCCGGTCTCGGCGCCGCCGCGGCCGGGCAGCGCCTGCGGTCGGGCCCGCGGGGGTACGCGCTGGTCGTCGAGCCCGGCGAGCTGGACGCCGACGACTTCCTGACGCTGCTGTCCGCCGGGGCCGACGACCGTGCCCAGCGCCGGCGCGCGCTCGAACGGGCGCTGGCGTGCTGGCGCGGTGACGCCTTCGCCGACGTCGCCGGCGGGCCGCTGCTGGAGGCGCACAAGCTGTGGCTGGAGGACCGGCGCTCGGCGGCGCTGCTGCAGCTGGTCGAGCTGGAGCTCGCCGACGGCGACGGCGGGTCGGTCGTCGAACGGCTGGACCCGGTGGTCGCGGCCCGGCCCGCCGACGAACGCTTCGCCGGGCGCCTCGCGGCCGCGCTCGGCGCCGTCGGCCGCCGCGAGTCGGCCCTCGAAGTGCTCCGGCGGACGCGGCGCGCGCTCTGGGAAGAGGCGGGCGTCTGGCCGAGCGCGGACCTCGTCGACGTCTACCGCCGGATCGCCGGCACCGACTGGACGACCCCGGGGCCGCCCGCCCAGCTGCCGCCCGCGGTGCCCGACTTCACCGGCCGGACGGCCGAGCTGGCCGACGTCACCCGGGCCCTGCGCGGCCCGGCCCCGGTGGTGCTGCACGGCGCGGCCGGCGCCGGGAAGTCCGCGCTGGCGGTGCAGGCCGCCTGGCGGGCCCGCCGCCGGTTCCCGGACGGCCAGCTGGTCGCGGCGCTGTCCGGCCCGGCCGATCCGGCGACCGTGCTGACCGGGTTTCTGCGGGCGCTCGGCGCGACCCCGGCGGAGCTGGCCGACCGGGCGGGCCTGCCCGGGCTCTGGCGGTGCTACACCGCCGAGCGGCGGCTCCTGGTGGTGCTCGAGGACGCCGCGTCCGAGGCCCAGGTCCGCGCTTTGCTACCGAGCGGGCCCGGCTGCGCCACCCTCGTGACGTCCCGCCGCGCGCTGCCCGGGCTGTGCGGGGCGCACCCGGTCCCGGTGACCGGACTGTCCACAGAGGACGCCCGGGCGCTGCTCACGGCGATCGTGGGGGAGACCCGGCTGCGCGCGGAACCCGAAGCGGCGAAACGGCTTCTCGGCCATTGCGTAGGCTTGGCGCTCGCCGTCCGGATCGCCGGGGCGAAGCTCGCCGGGCGGCCGCGGCAGCGCGTCGCGGAGGTCGCCGTGCGGCTGGCCGACGAGCGCCGCCGGCTCGACGAGCTGACGGCGGGCGACCTGAGCGTCCGGGCGGCGGTCACGGCGGCGCTGCGTGAACGTCCCGCGGCCGACCGGTACCTGCTGCGGCTGCTCACCGCGTTCGACGCACCCGTCCCCGACTGGTGTGCCGCCGCCCTGCTCGGCAAACCGCTCGACGAGGCCCGCGACCGGCTCGACGCCCTGGCCGCCGGGCACGTGCTGGTGCCCGACGGCGCCCACTGGACGGTGGCGCCGTTCGTCCGCCTCGTGCTGGCCGAGGGCACGGCGCCCGAGACCGACGGGGTCGCGCTGCGCCGCGCGTGCGAGGTGACGCTGGCGCTCGCGGAGCAGGCCCGCGGCCGCCCGGCACCCGGCGGCCCGAAGCCGGATCCGGCGACGCTGCGCCGGGTCGCGGCCGACCCGGCGGGCTGGGCGGCGGGGGAGACCGCCCACCTCGCCGCGGCCGTCCGGCTGGCCGGCGCGCACGGCTGGCACGAGCTCACCGGACGGCTCGCCGACGCCTGCACCGAGCTGGCCGGCACGCCGTGGCTCGACCGCTCCGCCCGCGCCGTTTCGGTGCTCGGGCTGGCCGCGGCGCGGCGCCGCAACGACCCGCACGCGGAGGCCGAGAAACTCTTCACCCTGGGTTCGGTGCACTGGCAGCAGGGCCGGTGGCGGCAGGCGCGCACCTACTTCGTCATGGCGGAGAACCGGTTCCGGGTGCTCGACGACCCGAACGGCACCGCCGCGGTGCTGGCCGCGCTCGCCGACATCCACCTCGACAGCGGCGAGGCGCGGGCCGCGGAGACCGAGCTGCGGGAGGCGCTCGGCCTGCTGCGCGACTGCGGCGACCGGCGCGGCCAGGCGGCCGCGGCGGCGCAGCTGGGCTCGCTGGCCGAGGACGTCGGGGACGTCCGGGGCGCGGTCGAGAGCTTCGAGGTGAGCATGCTGCTGGCCCGCGAGTGCGAGGACGGGCGCTGGCACGACCAGGCCGCGAAGCGCTACGCAGACGTCCTGCGCCGCCACGGCGGCTGCGACCAGGCGGCCGACCTGCTCACCGGTGCCCTCGGCGGCGCCGTCCGCACCCGGGAGCGGCACTGGGAGGCGCACGTCCTGCGCAGCCTGGGCGACCTGCACGCCGAGGCGGGGGAGCTGGCCGACGGCGAACGCTGCCTGACCCGCTCCCTGGACCTGTTCGAGCAGATCGGGCACCGGCACGCCGCCGCCTACACCCACCGCAGCCTGGCCGAGGCCCGCCGCCGGGCCGGCGACGCCGCGGGCGCGCGGCAGCACCTGCGCCTGGCGATGGGCGTGTTCCGCGAGCTGCGCGACCGCCGCGGGGCCGGGTACGCCCTGCTCAGCCTCGGCCGGACCCAGGCGGCCGACGCCGCGGAACGGCAGGCGGTGCAGGTGCTGCGGCTGTCGGCCGACCTGTTCCGCGACCTCGGGTTCCCGCTGTGGGAGCTGCGGGCGCTGCACGAGCTGAACGCCGTGACCAGTGAATCCCCGGAGCGGGAGCGAACTCGTGAAGTCTTGACGAAGATCAGGACCTGACCCCGCCACGCCCGCCGCGCGGACGTCCGCGTTTGGCGAAGTTATGGTCGGGCCCTTTTGGCTGCCGCCGTCGGATCAAGGTACCGAGGAGGCAGGTCATGTCGGGACAACGGATGCTCGTGCGGGCGGCGGTGGGGCTGACCGCTTCGGCCGCGGTGGTGTTCGCCACCATCGGAACCGCTTCGGCGGAGGTCGAGGTCACCAAGCTCAGCCAGTCGGCGGCCGCGTCACAGCTGTCCGCGGCCGGGGTGACCCACTCCTCCAGCGGCGGCTGCACCACCAGGTCGAACTCGACCTGCACGTCCTACGACCAGATCAACCAGACCACCGTCACCGGCGTGATCACGCTGAAGCGGGCGAGCGGCTGCGCGATCAACATCACCGGCGGCACCGAGGTCGGGCACGCGTCGGGCACCTACAGCCACTACAACGGCTACAAGGTGGACATCTCGCACAACAGCTGCATCGACAACTACATCAAGAACAGCTTCAGCTACGACGGCCTCCGCGGCGACGGCTACCCGCAGTGGAAGGCCGGTTCCGGCAACCTCTACTGCGACGAGGGCAACCACTGGGACATCACGTACTACACCTGCGGCTGCTGACGTCCCGGCCGGAGCCTGCCCGCGATGAGGGCTGCGGGCAGGTCCCGGCCGGTCTGATTACCGGGTGCGACCGCCGGGTACCTCTCCGGAGGGAGGTGCCGTGATGACTTCACCGCGCATCGCCGCCCCGGTAGTGGGGGCGGCCACCGGAGCCGTGCTGCTGGCCGGGGTGTACCTGGTCCTCGCGCCCTGGCTCACCCACTTCGGCGGAGCGGGGATCCTGGCGCTCAGCAACACCGTCACCGGGCTCGTCCTGGCCGCACTGGCGATCGCCCGGACGGCGACGCCGCGGGCGCGCCCGCTGACCCGGGTCGTCCCGGTGCTCGGCGTGTGGGCCGGGCTTTCGCTGGTGATGCTGCGCCCGACGTGGGTGACCTGGCCCTCGGCCGGGGCGCTCGTGGGCAACGTGGTCGCCGCGGCCGTCGTCGTGCTGGCCGGCGCGGTGCTGCTGACGCGGGGCTAGTGCCGTGCCTCGCAAGATGGTGGACACCGGAACGGGTTCTCCCCGAGAAGCATCGACGATGGAGGATTCCGGCCGCTCAGCGTCCCAAATCCTCCATCGTGACCTCGCGGCCAAGCCGCGGGCGCGCCCGCTGACCTGGGTCGTGACCCGGGCCTGAGCAAGCTCCGAGTGGACGCGACCGGCCGCGGCGGGCAGGCTCGGCCGGGTGGATGCCGACGAGATCACCACGTCGAACCCGGCCAAGATCTACTACCCCGACGCCGGGCTGACCAAGGGCGACGTCGTCGGGCACTACCGGCGGGTCGCCGAGGTGATGGTGCCGCACCTGCGCGGGCGGCCGCTCACCCTGCGCCGCTACCCGAACGGCATCGACGGCCAGACGTGGTACCAGAAGGAAGCGAGCCCGAAGCTGCCGTCGTGGATCCGCGTCGAGACGATCCCGCAGCGGACGACGACCGACGTGCGGCACGTGATCTGCGACGACCCCGCGACGCTGGTGTACCTGGCCAACCAGGCCGCGATCGAGTTCCACATCTGGTCGTCCACTGTGGACGACCTGGAGCACCCGGACCTGGTGCTGATCGACATCGACCCGCCCGACCACGTCACCGTCGCCGACCTGCGCGACATCGCGCGGCTGGTCAAGAAGGTCTACGAAGCCGCCGGGCTCACCGCGTACCTGCAGGCCACCGGCGGGCGCGGGTTCCACGTCGTCGCGCCGATCGAGCCGAGCCGGACCTACGACGAGGTGCGTGACCTCGCGAAGTCGGCCGCGGAGGTGCTGGCCCGGCTCGACCCCGACCGCCTCACCACGGCGGTGCGCAAGGCCCAGCGCGGCGACCGGGTGTACCTGGACGTCCAGCGCAACGGCTACACGTCGACGTTCGTGGCGCCCTACTCCCTGCGGGCCCGGCCCTCGGCCGGGGTCGCCACGCCACTCGACTGGCACGAGCTGGGCAAGGCCGAGCCGGACGGCTGGACGCCGAAGCGCATCAAGGAACGCTTGGCGCGCAAGGAAGACCCGTGGGCCGGGATGGCCGAGCACGCGGCATCGCCGACGAAGGCGTTGGAGCTGCTGCAGAAGCTCTGACGCGCGGGGTCACGTCTCGATGTGCAGCCAGGTCCCGTCCCCCTCGCCGGGGGCGTAGCCGCTGTCGGCGCGCTTGGCGTAGATGCCGCCGAGCCCGTGCTGGCGGGCCGCACCCAGCACGGCCTCGCCGTTGCCCTCGAAGTACTGGGGCACCTGCCAGGTCCCGCCGGTCAGGTCGAGGTCCGCCAGCAGCGCCCGCCGCTCCAGATAGGGGAGCTCCAGCGTCGGACGGCCGTCGTGGTGCAGCACGTCGTAGGCGAAGAAGAAGGCCGGCTTGTGCTTCATGATCCGCTTCGCGTCGTAACCCTCGAACCGGCTGCGCTCCTGGAGTCCTTCGGGATCGGGGCGGCCGTCGCGGATCACGACGATCTCGCCGTCCAGCAGCACTTCCGTCGAGCCGAGGCTCTCACCGAGCTTGTGCAGCTCCGGGTAGCGGCCGGTGACGTCGGCGCCGGAGCCGTCGTGCGCGGTGATCCGGCCGCCGGACACGCAGAGCATCGTCCGCGCCCCGCCCCAGGCGAATTCGTAGGCCCAGTCGGCGTCTTCGGCGGCCGGGGGCAGCTCGCCGGGCACCGCGGTCATCGGCTCCAGGAACTCGGGGGCGTCCTCGTGGCCGGCCTCGGCCGGGTCGAGGCGGCGCAGGGTCCAGTCGCCCTTGTCCTCCGGGTTGTGCCGGTTCTGGAACAGGTACTTGCCGCTCGCCTTGGTGCCGTGGAAGACGACTTCGACCTTGTGGTCGTTCCAGTGCAGCGTCTCGTAGCGGCCGGTGTCCCAGATCGCCATCCAGCCGCCGCCGTACTCGCCCGCCGGGATCTCGCCTTCGAACGCGAGGTACTCCATGGGGTGGTCCTCGGTGTGCACCGCGAGCCGGTTGACACCGGGGGAGCGGGGCAGGCCCTTCGGCACCGCCCACGAGACGAGCACGCCGTCCCGCTCGAGGCGGAAGTCCCAGTGCAGGCGGGAGGCGTGGTGCTCCTGGATGACGAACAGGTCGTCCTGGCCCGGCTCCGGTGCGCCGTCCGGCCACGGCTCGGGCGTCTTGGCACGGTCGCGCTTGCGCCGGTACTCGTCGAGTCGGTCGGCCATCGCGGGACCGGCACCCCCACTTCGCTTTCGAGGAAGCCAGATTACCGCTCGCCGCACCGGGTCCCGCCTCCGGCCGTGCCCTCCCGGAGCGGCTGGCTCCGGGAGGGCACGCACGGCTCAGTCCGTCTCGGCCATGGCCTCGGCGAACTGCGCCGCGTACAGCCGCGCGTACGCGCCGTCGCTGTGCAGGAGCGTGTCGTGGTTGCCGTGCTCGACGATCTGCCCGTGCTCCATCACCAGGATCACGTCGGCGTCCCGGATCGTGGAGAGCCGGTGCGCGATGACGAAGCTGGTGCGGCCCGAGCGCAGCTCGTTCATCGCCCGCTGGATGAGCACCTCGGTGCGGGTGTCGACCGAGCTGGTCGCCTCGTCGAGGATGAGGATGACCGGCCGGGCCAGGAACGCCCGCGCCACCGTGATCAGCTGCTTCTCACCCGCGCTGACCGTGCCGCCCTCGTCGTCGAGGATCGTCTCGTAACCGTCCGGCAGGGTCCGCACGAACCGGTCGACGTAGGTCGCCTTCGCCGCTTCGATGATCTCGTCGCGGGTCGGGTCGTCGGCGCCGTAGGCGATGTTCTCCGCGATCGTGCCGCCGAACAGCCACGCGTCCTGCAGCACCATGCCGGTCTGGTCGCGCAGCTCCTCGCGGTTCATCTTGGCGATGTCGACGCCGTCGAGCGTGATCCGCCCGCTGTCGAGCTCGTAGAACCGCATGAGCAGGTTGACCAGCGTCGTCTTGCCGGCGCCGGTCGGGCCGACGATCGCCACCGTCTGGCCGGGCTCGACCGTCAGCGACAGGTCGTCGATGAGCGGCTTCTCCGGCAGGTAGCGGAACGAGACGTCCTGGAACTCGACGCGCCCGCGCACGACGGCCGGGCGCTCCGGGTCCGCCGGCTCCGGTCCCTGCTCCTCGGCGTCGAGCAGCGCGAACACCCGCTCGGCCGAGGCGACCCCGGACTGCAGCAGGTTCGCCATGCTGGCGATCTGCGTCACCGGCTGGCTGAACTGGCGCGAGTACTGGATGAACGCCTGCACCTCGCCCAGCGTCAAGCTGCCCGAGGCGACGCGCAGCGCGCCGATCACGGCCACCAGGACGTAGCTCAGGTTGCCGATGAACATCATCGCCGGCTGGATCATCCCGGAGATGAACTGCGCCCGGAAACTCGCCTGGTACAGCGTCTCGTTCTGCTGGTCGAAGATCGCCGCGGACTCGGCGCGGCGGCCGAACACCTTGACCAGCGAGTGGCCGGTGTACATCTCCTCGACGTGCGCGTTGAGCTTGCCGGTGGTGGCCCACTGCTTGATGAAGTTCGGCTGGGCCCGCTTGCCGACCTTGCCCGCCACGACCGCCGACAGCGGCACCGTGACCAGCGCGATCAGCGCCAGCAGCGGCGAGATCAGGAACATCATGATCAGCACGCCGATCACGGTCAGCAGCGACGCGACGATCTGGGACAGCGTCTGCTGCAGCGACTGCGCCAGGTTGTCGATGTCGTTGGTGACACGGGACAGGACCTCACCGCGCGGCTGGCGGTCGAAGTACTTCAGCGGCAGCCGCGCGAACTTCTCCTCGACCTGCTGGCGCAGGCGGTAGACCGCCTGCTGCACCAGCGTCGTGGTCAGCCGGGCCTGGATCAGCCCGAAGAACGACGCGATGATGAACAGCGCCAGCACGGTCAGCAGGATCTGGCCGACCTTGTCGAAGTCGATGCCGACGCCGGGCACGAGGTCGACCCGGCCGTAGATGTCGGCGAGCGTGCCGTTGCCCTGGGCGCGCAGCCCCGCGACGACCTGCTCCTTGGTGACGCCCGGGGGCACCGCCTTGCCCAGCACGCCGGCCAGGATCGCGTCGGTGGCCTGGCCGAGGATCTTCGGCCCGATCACGGTGAGCGTGACGCTCGCCGCGCCGAGCACGAGCACGCCGATCAGGGCGGCCCGCTGCGGCGCCAGCAGGCGCAGCAGCCGCTTGAGCGAACCCTTGAAGTCGAGGGCCTTCTCCGGCGGCGCGCCGCCGGCCATGAAGCGCCCCGGCCCCGCGGTCGCCGCGCCGGTGTTCTTCTGCCGCTCGGCGGTGGGCCGTTCCCCGGCTTCGGTGACGGCAGGCTTCGCCGACTCTTCCGTGGTACTCATGCCGCTTCCTGTTCGGTCAGCTGGGACAGCACGATCTCCCGGTAGGTTTCGTTGCCGTCCATGAGTTCGTGGTGGGTGCCGGTGCCGACGACGCGGCCCTCGTCGAGGACGATGATCCGGTCGGCGCCGCGGATGGTGCTGACCCGCTGGGCGACGATGACCACCGTGGCGTCGGCCGTCTCCGGCACCAGCGCGCGGCGCAGGGCCGCATCGGTCGCGTAGTCGAGCGCGGAGAACGAGTCGTCGAACAGGTAGATCTCCGGCTTGTGCACCAGCATCCGGGCGATCGCGAGCCGCTGCCGCTGCCCACCCGAGACGTTCGTGCCGCCCTGGGCGATCGGCGCGTCGAGGCCCTCGGCCATCGCCTCGACGAAGTCCTTGCCCTGCGCCACTTCCAGCGCGTGCCACAGCTCTTCGTCGGTGGCGTCCGGGTTGCCGTACCGGAGGTTGGTCGCGATGGTGCCGGCGAACAGGTACGGCTTCTGCGGCACCAGCCCGACCGCGCGGGCGAGCACCGCCGGGTCCAGGTCGCGCACGTCGACGCCGTCGACCTTGACCGTGCCCTGGGTGGCGTCCATCAGCCGCGGGATCAGGTTGAGCAGCGTGGTCTTGCCGGTACCGGTGGAGCCGATCACCGCGGTCGTCTCACCCGGCCGCCCGATCAGCGAAATGTCGCACAGCACCGGCTGTTCCGCGCCGGGGTAGCGGAACTCGACCCCGGACAGCTCCAGGTGCCCGTGCACCTTGCCGGGCCGGATCGGCGTCACCGGCGGGCGGACGCTGGACTCGGTGTCGAGCACCTCGCTGATCCGCTCGGCGCTGACCTCCGCGCGCGGCACCATCATGAACATGAAGGTGGCCATCATGACCGCCATCAGGATCTGCAGCAGGTAGGACAGGAACGCCGTCAGTGCCCCGATCTGCATGCTGCCGGAGTCGATGCGCTGCCCGCCGAACCACAGCACCGCGACGCTCGAAGCGTTCATGACGAGCATGACGATCGGGAACATCAGCGCCATCAGCCGGCCGACCCGCAGCGACACGGTCAGCAGCTCGTCGTTGGCGACGTCGAACCGCGCGCGCTCGTGCTTGTCGCGGACGAACGCGCGGATGACGCGGATGCCCATGATCTGCTCGCGCAGCACCTGGTTGATCCGGTCGAGCCGCACCTGCATCAGCCGGAACGCCGGGCGCATCCGGGAGATGATCACCCCGACGGCGATGGCCAGCACGGGCACGATGACCAGCAGCAGCGAGGAGAGCGGCACGTCGAGGTTCAGCGCCAGGACGATGCCGCCGACGCACATGATCGGCGCGGACACCATCAGCGTCAGCGTCATCAGCACCAGCATCTGGACCTGCTGGACGTCGTTGGTGGTGCGGGTGATCAGCGACGGCGTGCCGAACTGGCCGACCTCGCGGGCCGAGAAGTCCTGCACCTGGTGGAAGATCCCGGCGCGGATGTCGCGGCCGACCGCCATCGCGGTGCGGGCGCCGAAGTAGACCGCGCCGATCGAGCCGGCGACCTGGGCCAGCGTCACGGCGAGCATCACCCCGCCGACGCGGATGATGTAGCCCATGTCGCCCTTGATCAGCCCGTTGTCGACGATGTCGGCGTTGAGCGTCGGCAGGTAGAGCATCGCGATCGTCTGCACCAGCTGCAGCACGACGATCACCCACAGCGTGGTTTTGTACGGGCGCAGGTGGCTGCGCAGGAGCTTGACTAGCACAACGGTTCCCCCAGTGTGGTGGTGTCCGGTTCGGTTTTCGGTGTGGTGCCGCCGGTGAGGGTCGGCATGCCGGTGGCCAGCTCGTCCAGCAGCCGTTCCAGGGTCGGCAGGAACGGTTCGCCCTCGCTCATGAACCAGTTGACGAAGGCGACCCGGACCGCGCTTTCCACCGACGAGGCCATCAGGCGGCACAGCAGGTGATCCGCTCCGCCCGCCCGCTTGGCGATCGTTTCGGCGAGGACCTGCTCGACCGCCGCGTGGGCGTTGAGGAACTCCCCGCGCAGCATCAGCTGCCCCATCAGCTCCCGCAGACGCGCAACATACGCGCGGTCGGGTTCGCCTTCACGTGAATATTGCTCGACCACGGCCTGCTTGACGGACTCCCACAGCGGCTCGCCCTCGGGGCGGGCGAGCAGTGCCTCGCGCATCCCTTCGTGGCGGTCGACGACCATCGAGCAGACCGCTTGCTCCTTGCTCGAGAAGTAGTTGTTGAATGTCCGCGGGGAGACCCCGACCTCGGTCGCGATGTCCTCCACCCGGACGTTCTCCAGCCCGCGGTCGAGCGCGAGCCGCAGGGCGGCCTGCGCCAGCGCCCGGCGGGCTTCGCGCTTCTTGCGCTCCCGCAGGCTCAGGTTCGGTTGGTCGAGCGACGTCATGGGCGGAGTGTAGCGAAAAACTTGCGGGGCACGCAAAAAAGTGCGGGCCACGCAAGATTGGGACGAACCGGACACCCGCCGGGCCTGCCATGTGCGCTCTGTTGCGTGACGCAAATTGCAAAATAGAGCCGAATGGCCTAGTCCGCTGCTCTCACCAGGAGCGACGCGGCGGATTCCCGCTCACTGGGCGCGCACGCGCGGAAACCGGCTGTGGACACATAACAAGGCGGTCTGCTTGCATGTCCGTCACCGCCGCCGGGGGTCGGCATTGCGAACTGGCATCACAGAACCCGAGCAAGGAAGAGTTGGGACCACACATGGCGAGCCGGGCCCGGGAACTCCTGGATCGATCACGCGTGCTGCTGGACCGCTCGCGGGTCGCCGCCGCGCAGTACCTCACGGCGCCGCCGAAGCACCCGCAGCACGGCGCGCCCGGATACGCACCGGCCGAATACGCCCCCGCCGAGTACACGCCCGCGGCCGGCCCGGCGATCGCGGAGCTGTCGCGCACCGAGTCCCCGGCCGGGCAGCCGGTGCTGGCCGAGATCTGCGCCAGCGTCGCGCTGCGCGACCTCAACCTGCTCGACCAGCTGCTGGCCCGCCTGGAGGAGCTGGAGGCGGGGGAGGAGGACCACCACCGCCTCGCCGAGCTCTACCAGCTCGACCACCTCGCCACCCGGCTGCGCCGCAACGCCGAGAACCTGCGTGTGCTGTCCGGGCAGGAGTCCGCCGACGACGCCGCGCGCGCCACGTCGATGCTCGACCTCATGCGCGAGGCGATGTCCTCGATCGACCACTACGCCCGGATCACCATCGGCCGGGTCGTCAACCTCGGTGTTGTCGGCTTCGCCGCCGAAGACCTCGGCCGGGTGCTGGCCGAGCTGTTCGACAACGCCGCCAACCAGTCGTCCCCGAGCTCGCCGGTGCACGTCAGCGCCCACCTCACCGAGCAGGGCAGCGTGCTCGTCCGGGTCGAGGACGAGGGCATCGGCATCCCGGCCGAGCGCATCTCCGGCCTCAACACGCGCCTGGCCGCCGGCGGCGACCTCGACGACGGCGCCGCGCGGCACATGGGCCTCGCCGTGGTCGCCCGGCTCGCGGCCCGCCACGACGTCACCGTCCGGCTCGACCGGCGCAGCCCGCACGGCACGGTCGCCACCGTGCTGCTGCCGACCGGCATCGTCACCGAGCTGGCCGAGCGCGCGTGGTCGGGCACCCGCACCGTGACCGCGGAACCGGCGGCGGTCGCCGAGGCCAACGGCGAACCCGTGACCGCGGGCGGGCTGCCGCGCCGCCGCCCGGGCGCCTTCCCGCGGGAGGAGCCCGCCGCGCCGGCGCCGCGCAAACCCGCACCCCGGCCCCGGCCGGTCGAGCCGCAGTCCGGCGGCACCACGGCGAACGGCCTGCCGCGCCGCGTGCCCGGCAGCATCCGCGGCGCCGCCCCGGAACCGCCGCCGCCCCCGCCGGCCACCGGCACGGACACCGCGTCCGGCCACGACAAGCTGCTCGCGGACCTCGGCGCCTTCGCCGACGGGGAGCGGGCCGCGCTGAGCGAACGCGACCGCACCCCGCACGACGAGACGCCCGGAGGATCCGCCTCGTGAGCGCACCGCACCCGGCCCCGGCGGACTTCGCCTGGCTGCTCGACGACTTCGTGCGCAAGGTCCACGGCGTCAGCCACGCGCTGATCATGAGCGTGGACGGCTTCCCCCTCACCGCGTCCGACTCGGTCGGCGAAGCCGAGGCCGAGCAGCTGGCGGCCATCTCCAGCGGCCTGCTCTCGCTGGCCGGCAACAGCGCGGCGCTGTTCGGCAAGGGCGCCTGCGAGCAGATCATCATCCGGCTCACCCACGGCTACTTCCTGTTCATGGGCATCGGTTCCGGTGCCGGGCTGGCCGTGCTGACCGCGGCCGAGGCGGACATGAAGGTCGTCGCCTACGAGATGACCCAGTTCATCACCAACGCCGGCCACGCGCTCACCCCCGAGGTGCGCGCGGAGCTGCGTCAGGTACTGACCGCGCGCCGGCCTCGGGTGTGACGGTCGTGCCCCACGAGGATGTGATGCCCGTGTCCCCAGTGGACACTCCAGCCAGCTCACCGCTACCACGCCGCAGCCGCCGGATCCGCGCGTACGCGCTCACCGGCGGCCGCACCAGCACCCGCCACCAGCTGCTGGTGGAGACGCTGGTCTCGGTGCCGCAGTACGACCCGTCGCTCAGCGACACGCTCATGCCGGAGTCGCGCGCGCTCTACGAACGCGCCCGGGTGCGGTGCTCCATCGCCGAGCTGTCGGTCGGGCTGGGCCTGCCGCTGGGCGTGGTGCGCGTGCTGATCGGCGACCTCGCGTCCCAGGGCGCGGTCTTCGTCCACCCCACGGCGCACGCCTACCACCACGACACGAACGTGCTCGAGAGGATCCTTGATGGGCTCAAGCGGCTCCCCGCCTGAGGGCGATCTGCTGGCGATCTCCGCGAAGATCGTCGTCGCCGGGGGCTTCGGTGTCGGCAAGACCACCTTCGTGGGCGCGGTCTCGGAAACCCCGCCGATGAGCAACGAGGCGTGGATGACCGAGGCCGGCGAGGGCATCGACGACATCCCGCCCGCCGGCAAGTCGACCACCACCGTCGCGATGGACTTCGGCCGCATCACGCTGCGCCCGGACCTGCTGCTGTACCTGTTCGGCACGCCGGGGCAGGCGCGGTTCTGGTTCCTCTGGGACGACCTCAGCCGCGGGGCGCTCGGTGCGGTCGTGCTGGTCGACACCAGCCGGATCGACGAGTCGTTCGCGGCGATCGACTACTTCGAGAACGACTCGGAGCTGCCGTTCGTCGTCGCGGTCAACCAGTTCGAGGGCATGCCGGTGCACGACCTCGACGAGGTGCGCGACGCGCTGGCCCTCGACCCGGCCGTCCCGCTGATCACCTGCGACGCCCGCGACCGCGCCTCGACGATCGCCGCGCTGACCGAACTGGTCGGCCACACCCTTTCGCTGGCCGTGCTGTCCGGTCCGCCGGGCCGCGAGCTCGCCGGCAGCGCCCCGCACGCCTGATCGTCACGAACCGGAGGAGAAGAGCCGCATGCGCAAGGTCCTGATCGTGGGCGCGGGGCAGTCCGGGCTGCAGCTGGCGCTGGGCCTGCTGGGGAAGGACTACGACGTCACGGTGATGTCCGCGCGGACCCCGGACGAGATCCGGTCCGGGCGCGTGATGTCGACCCAGTGCATGTTCCACGACGCGCTGCAGCACGAGCGCGAGCTTGGCGTGAACCTCTGGGAAGCCGAGGCGGTGAACGTCGAGGGCCTCGGCGTCTCGGTGGCCACGCCGGACGGCGACCGCGCGCTGGACTGGTTCGCCGAGCTGGACGACGTCGCCCAGTCGGTCGACCAGCGGGTGAAGATGGCCGGCTGGCTCGAGCTGTTCGAGGAGCGCGGCGGCAAGCTCGTGATCCACGGCGTGATGACGTCCGAACTGGACGCGCTCTCGCGGCTCTACGACCTGGTGATCGTCTCGGCCGGCAAGGGCGAGCTGGTGCAGCTGTTCGACCGGGTGCCCGAGCGCTCGCCGTACACGCAGCCGCAGCGCGCGCTCTCGCTGGCCTACGCCCACGGCGTGCACCGGCGCCCGGAGCACCCGGAGAAGGCGGCGGTGCGGTTCAACATCGTCCCCGGCGTCGGCGAGCTGTTCATGATCCCGGCGTACACGCTCAGCGGGAACTGCGACATCCTCTTCTTCGAGGGTGTCCCCGGCGGCCCGCTGGACTGCTTCGGCGACCGCCCGGACGCGGCCGACCACTTCTCGCGCATCCTCGACCTGATGAAGCGGTTCGTGCCCTGGGAGTTCGAGCGCTGCCAGGACGCCGAGCTGACCGACGCGAAGGCGACGCTGGCCGGCGGCTACACGCCGGTCGTGCGCAACCCGGTCGGCACCCTGCCGGGCGGCGCGACCGTGCTGGGCATGGCCGACGTCGTCGTGGCGAACGACCCGATCACCGGCCAGGGCTCGAACAACGCCAGCCACTGCGCCGCGACCTACCTGGACGCGATCGTCGAGCACGGCGACCGGCCGTTCGACGCGGCGTGGATGGACGCCACGTTCGAGCGCTACTGGGAGTACGCCCGCCACGTCACCGAATGGACCAACGCACTGCTCCAGCCGCCGCCCCCGCACGTGCTCCAGATCCTCGGCGTCGCGGGCCAGAACCCGGCCGTGGCGAGGCGGTTCGCCAACGGGTTCACCGATCCGACGGACTTCCAGCACTGGTTCATGAACCCCGCACTCTGGGAGAAGTACCTGGCAGAGGTCTAGATCGCGTCGCGCCGGGCTGTCGCCGCCGGGTTTTTCGGGCTACGGTTGTTACGTAGCGTGAGTGCGATCCGGAGGTGCGTGGCATGCGGGCGATGTGGAAGGGCTCGGTCTCGTTCGGGCTGGTGTCCATCCCGATCCAGATGTACGCGGCCACGGAGAACAAGAACGTCTCCCTCCGGCAGGTGCACGAGGCCGACGGCGGCCGCATCCAGTACAAGCGGTTCTGCACGATCGACGGCGCGGAGGTGCCCTACGCCGAGATCGCCAAGGGCTACGAGCTGCCCGACGGCGAGATGGTCGTGATCACCGACGCCGAGATGGCCGAGCTGCCGCTGTCCTCGCAGCGCACGATCGACGTGCTGGAGTTCGTGCCGCTGGAGTCGATCGACCCGATCCAGTACGACCGGACGTACTACCTGGAGCCGCAGAAGAACGCGGTGAAGCCCTACGTCGTGCTGCGCGACGCGCTGCACAAGGCCGGCCAGGTCGCCGTCGCGAAGGTCGCCGTGCGGCAGCGCGAGAGCATGGCGGTGCTGCGCGTGCACGCCGACGTCCTGGTGATGACGACCATGCTGTGGCCCGACGAGGTCCGCGAGCCGGACTTCCCGTTCCTGCGCGACGACCCGCCGCAGATCCGGCCGCAGGAGCTGTCCATGGCCGGCTCCCTGATCGACTCGCTGGCCGAGCCGGTGTACGAGTCCGAAAAGTACCGGGACCACTACCGCGAGGCCCTCGAGGAGATGATCGAGGCGAAGGTCGCGGGGGAGGAGACGACCAAGCCCGCGGCGGTCACCGCCAAGGCCGACGTCGTCGACCTGATGGCGGCGCTGCAGGCCAGTGTGGACGCGGCGAAGAAGTCGCGTGAACCGGCCAAGGCGGCTGCGTCCACATCGGAAGCGTCCACATCGGAAGGGTCCGATTCGGACACCGAGGACGCGAAGCCCGCGAAGAAACCGGCCGCGCGCAAACGCGCTCCGAAGAAGACCGCCTGACCGCACGGACGGGTGGTCGTCCCTTCGCCACGCCCGGCTGTAACCCGATCGTGTATGCATCTGTGTACACCGGCTTGGCGATGTGCTAACACTAACGGGGTCCTTCGGCTCTCCCTCCCCCTCGGAGCCGGAGGACCCTTTCATGTCCGGGGCCGGTCCGTTGTGGATACGTCAGCCTCGGCTGTACAGTTCAGCGCATGGTGACGTGTGAAACGCGGGAGTCGGCGCTTTCCCGGATCGGGCGGGCGCTCGCCGACCCGACCCGCTGCCGGATCCTGACCGCCCTGCTGGACGGTTCCTGTTACCCCGGGCGGCTGGCGGGGGAACTCGGCCTGAGCCGGTCCAACGTGTCGAACCACCTGTCGTGCCTGCGGGGCTGCGGGCTGGTGGTGGCGAGCTACGAAGGCCGTCAGGTGCGCTACGACCTCGCCGACGCCCACCTGGCCCGCGCGCTGCGCGAACTGGTCCAGGTCGTGCTGGCGGTCGAACCGGGGGACGACTGTGCCGACGAGGACCGGGCCGCTGAGGCCCGGCCGGTGGTGGCGCGGTGACCGCCGCGGCGGGGGAGCCCATGACGTGTGCCGACGGCTGCTGCGCGGCGGAAGTGGGGGAAGTCCCGGCCGCGGATCGGCGTGTGGTGCTGGTGCGCCGCGTCCGGCTGCTGGTGGCGGCGACGATCACCTACAACGTCGTCGAAGCCGTGATCGCCCTCACCGCCGGGGCCGCGGCCTCGTCGGGTGCGCTGATCGGCTTCGGGCTGGATTCGGTGATCGAAGTGGCCTCGGCCGTCGCCCTCGCCTGGCAGTTTTCGGGAAAAGATCACCAGGCGCGCGAACGGCGGGCGCTGAAAATGATCGCGCTGTCGTTTTTCGCATTGGCGAGCTACGTCACGTTTGAAGCCGTGCGGACGTTTTTCGCGGCGGCGGCGCCGGAAAGTTCGGTCACCGGGGCCGTGCTCGCGGCGGTCGCGCTCGCCGTGATGCCCGCGCTTTCGGCGGCTCAGCGCCGCGCGGGGCGGGAACTGGGCTCGGCCAGTGCGGTCGCCGACTCCCGGCAGACGTTGCTCTGCACGTACCTTTCGGCCGTGCTGCTGGCCGGCTTGCTGCTCAACACGCTGTTCGGCTGGTGGTGGGCCGATCCGGCCGTCGCGCTCGCGATCGCTTTCGTCGCAACGAAAGAAGGCCGAACGGCCTGGCGCGGTCAGCATTGCTGCTGAAGCGCGCCAGGCCGCCGGCGGGGGTCATGGGATCAGTACCAGTGCGCGCGGCCACCGATCTTGCGGCCGGTGCCGCCGAGGATGGCCAGCGCCACGCCGGCCACGGCCAGCACGATGCCGATGGTGTACAGCACCGGAATACCGACAATGAAGCCGATGACCAGCAGAATGACACCGAGAACGATCACTTGACACACTCCTTCGCACGAGACCCGGCCCGGCTCCGTGCCGTCCGGGCGGATGCGTTTCTTCTCGAGGGGAGGATGGCCACTTTCGCGGTGCCCCAAACTGCGGCAAATGGAGCAACTTCTCGATCAGTACCGGTAGTGGTCGAGCTTGTACGGTCCCTCGACGTCCACGCCGATGTACTCGGCCTGCGCCTTGGTCAGCTTCGTCAGCCGCACCCCGAGGGCGTCGAGGTGCAGGCGGGCGACCTTTTCGTCCAGGTGCTTGGGCAGCCGGTGGACGTCGGTGGGGTACTCGCCGGGCTTGGTGAACAGCTCGATCTGGGCGATCGCCTGGTTGGTGAAGGAGTTCGACATCACGAACGACGGGTGCCCGGTCGCGTTGCCGAGGTTCATCAGGCGGCCCTCGGAGAGCACGATGACCGCGTGGCCGTCGGCGAACGTCCACTCGTGCACCTGCGGCTTGATCTCGTGCTTGACGACGCCGGGCAGCTTCGCCAGGCCCGCCATGTCGATCTCGTTGTCGAAGTGCCCGACGTTGGCGACGATCGCGTTGTGCTTCATCCGGGACATCTGGGCGGCGGAGATGATGCCGAAGTTGCCGGTGGTCGTGATGAAGATGTCGGCGGTCTCGATGACGTCGTCCAGCTCGACCACGTCGAGCCCGTCCATCGCGGCCTGCAGCGCGCAGATCGGGTCGATCTCGGTGACCGAGACGCGGGCGCCCTGGCCGCGCAGCGCCTCGACCGCGCCCTTGCCGACGTCGCCGTAGCCGCAGACGAGGACGCGCTTGCCGCCGATCATCACGTCGGTGGCCCGGTTGATCCCGTCGACCAGGGAGTGCCGGATGCCGTACTTGTTGTCGAACTTGGACTTCGTCACCGAGTCGTTGACGTTCATCGCGGGGAAGAGCAGCTCGCCGTCCTTGGCGAGCTTGTAGAGCCGCTTGACGCCGTTGGTGGTCTCCTCGGTGACGCCGCGGATCTCCTTGGCCATCCGGGTGAACCGGTCGCCGTCCCTGGCGACGCTGGCGCGCAGCGTCTCCAGGACGATGCGGTACTCGTCGGCGTCCTCTTCGGACGGTTGCGGGACGGCGCCGGCCGCCTCGAACTCGACTCCCTTGTGGACGAGCAGGGTGGCGTCACCGCCGTCGTCGAGGATCATGTTCGGCGCCTGGCCGCCGGCGAAGGCGAAGAGCTGGTCGGTGCACCACCAGTACTCCTCGAGCGTCTCGCCCTTCCACGCGAACACCGGCGTGCCGGACGGCGCCTCGACCGTGCCCTCCGGGCCGACGACGACGGCCGCGGCGGCCTCGTCCTGCGTGGAGAAGATGTTGCAGGACACCCAGCGCACCTCGGCGCCGAGCGCGACCAGGGTCTCGATCAGCACGGCGGTCTGCACGGTCATGTGCAGGGACCCGGCGACACGGGCGCCCTTCAGCGGCTGCGCGGCGGCGTACTCGCGGCGGATCGCCATCAGGCCGGGCATCTCGTGCTCGGCCAGCCGCAGCTGGGTCCGGCCGGCCTCGGCGAGGGTGAGGTCGGCGACGGCGAAGTCGAGTCCGTTGCGGCTCTGCAGTTTCTCGCTCATTCTTTCGTTCACTCCGGAATTCGTTGTTCGATCGGAAAAGGGCAGCACGAAACACGGCACGGCGAGTGCCGGGAAGGACGGGTGGCGTCAGGCTAGGTGCGGCCGCGTGGGACCGGGTTTGCCTGCCAGGTATACAAAAAAGAGCACCTCCCGTGGTGGGAGGCGCCCTTGGGTCCGTGATCCCCGGTCCGAGCGTGGCGGAAGGAATTCCGTCGCAGCGCCTCTCGGACCGGAAACGCGCCGTAAGCCGGCGCACGCGGTTTCCGTCGTCCAGGATGGCAAAGCGGCCGGGAACCTGTCAAGCGAGGACGCAGGCCAGGAGAAGGTCGTCGACGTACTCGCCGCCGAGCAGGAATTCGTCCTGGAGCACGCCTTCCACGGCGAAGCCGCAGCTCGCGTAGAGCCGTCGGGCGCCGGTGTTGTGACCGAGCACGCGCAGGGTCAGCTTGCGCGCCCCGCGGCGGCGGGCCTCGGCGATGGCCGCGTCGACCAGCTGCCGTCCGATGCCGAGCCGGCGCCGGTCCGGGTCGACCGCGAGCCCGCCGACGACCAGCACGTGCCGGTGGGCGGGGATGCCGAACCCCTCGTCCAGCCGGACGTAGCCGGCCACCACGCCGTCGTGCTCGGCGACGAGGACGTCGTCGGGCTCGGTGCCCTCGCCGAAGAACGGCGTGCCGGGCGCCGGAGCGGGTGCCGGGGAGGTGTCCGGGCCCCAGGTGCGCTCGTCGAGCCGCGCCAGCGCGCCGTCGTCGGCGGTGGTGGCGGTGCGGGTCTCGATCACCGGCCCAGCGCCGCCCACGCCTCTTCGACGACGGCGGCGAACCGCGCCGGGTCGTGCGCGTCCTCGGTGGTGTTGTTGCGCAGCTGGACGGTCAGCCCGCCGCCGGTGCGCTGGCAGTTCATGACGAAGGAGTTCTCGGGGTCGGCCGGCTGTCCCAGCGAGGTGATTTCGTTGTGGATCAGGCACTGGACGGGGCCGACCCGCTTCAGCTCGGTCGAGGGCAGCGCCTGGCCGAGGGCGGCCGTGTCCTCGTACTGCGCGAGCAGCTCGGGCGAGTCCGCGCGGACCGCGGCCACCTGGAACCCGCTTTCGAGGCCCGCGTCACTGTAGGACCGGAACACGGCGGCCGCGCCGCCGTAGGCCGCCGAGATCCGCGACGCGTTCTCGGTCTCGGCCTTGTCGGCGCGCTCGATCTGCGACTTCCCGACGGACCCGCCCTTGGCGATCTTCGTGACCGCGGCCTGCGTGGTTTCGAAGCCGCCGAGGGTGTCCGGCAGCTTCAGGGGCTCGGGGCTCGGGCCGCCGAGCAGGCCGATCACCAGCCACGGCACGCCGACCAGGAACGCGCCCGCCAGAACGCCGATCAGGCCGACGGCGACCGGGCGCGCGGACAGCGGACGGCGTGGAGCCCGCTGCCGGGCGGGCGGCGGCTGCATCGGCTGTGACTGCGGCTGCTGCAGTTGTTGCTGCGGCGACTGCGGCTGCTGCTGGGCGGGCGGCAGTTCCAGCGGCTGTTGTTGCGGTGATTGCGGGGCGGGCGGCGGCTGCTGCGGCTGTTGTTGCGGTGATTGCGGGGCGGGCGGCGACTGCTGCGGCTGTTGTTGCGGTGATTGCGGGGCGGGCGGCGGCTGCTGCGGCTGTTGTTGCGGCGACTGCGCGGCCGGCAGCGGCTGCTGTGACTGGTGGTGCGGCTGCTGTTGCGGAGCGGGCGGCTCCGACCGTTGCTGGGCGGCCGGTTGTGACGGCGGCGGTTGCTGCTGCTGCGCGGGCGGCGGCTCCTGCTGCGCGGGCGGCGTCGGCTGCTGGTGCGGCTCCGGCTCGGGTCCGGGCGGGAACTCTGTGGTCACCCGGGGAATCCTGGCGGAGCCGGGCATCCGGCGTGAAGGGCATTTCGCGGACAGAACCTCAGATGAGATGTGCGCGCCGCCAAATGCCCTCGGACCGGCCGCCGATCAGCCCCGCGTCGCGCAGGAACGGCACGATCTTCTCGGCCATCCACCGCCGTGTCTCGTGGAAGTGCGGGTTCGCCAGGGCCGCGGCCCGGCCTTCGCGCGGGTCGATCCCGACGCTCCGGTAGATCCGCGGGTCGACCATGCTGTCGATGACGCCGAAGGCCACCAGCGCCGTCCGCATCCGGTGCCGCTGCAGGCTCGCCTTCGACAGTTTCGGCGTCTCCCGCAGGACTTCCTCCTTCGCGAACCGGACGTGCCGGGCCTCCTCGACGACGTGGATCCGGTTGACCGAGCGGATCAGCGGCTGGATGCCGTCGTCGTCCATCATGGAGCGCTGCAGCCGGTCGGTGGTCTCCTCGGCGACGAGCACGCTGGCGAACATCGACGGCCCGGCCGCGGTCGCGCCGAAGATCTTCGCCGCCCGGTGCACCACCTTCGGGACGCCGTAGCGCGGCACGCCGAGCCGCTCGGCGGTGCGGGCGAACATCACCGAGTGCCGGGTCTCGTCGCCGATCTCGGTCATCGCGTACTGGGCGTGCTCGGTGCGCGCGTCCAGGTCGAAGACGTACCGGGCGAGCAGCTGCATCAGCACGATCTCGAACCACAGGCCGACGCTCATGATGCTGGCCATCTCGTGCTTGGACAGCTCGATCCGCTGCTCCGGCGTCAGCTTCGCCCACAGCTCGGTGCCGTAGAGGGAGAGGCGCTCGAGCGGCATGAACGCCTTGCCCTCGGCGAGCGGCGCGGCCCAGTCGATGTCCACGTACGGGTCGTAGGAGTTCTTCGCGGAGCTCTTGAGCAGGCGAGCCGCGGTGACGTCCCGGTTCTGGGCCTCGACGCCCATGGCGGCCTCCGGAAAGTAGGGGGTACGCGATGTACTAGGTACTTCGGCAGCGTACACCGGCGGGCGGGTGGTGAGTAGGCTTTCGCCGTGACCAAGGTCGACGGGCGGGCGGCACGCTGGGCGGGCCAGCAGGAACGGCGGCGCGCGGAATTCGTCGATGCCGCCCTGGAGGCCATCGCCGAGCACGGCCCGGACGTCTCGACCGAGCAGATCGCCGAACGCGCCGGCGTCGCGCGCACCCGGCTGTACCGCCACTTCGACGGTGCCCCCGACCTCCAGCGCGCGATCGCCTCCCGCGCGGCCGAGCTGGTGACGGCGGACCTGCAGCCGCTGTGGCACCCGTCGGGTTCCCCGCGCGAGATGATCGCCGCGGCGATCTCGACCCACCTGCGCTGGCTGACCGAGCACGCCCAGCTGCACCGCTACCTGGTCCGCACGCTGCCGAGCCTGCCGGAGGCGGGCCGCACCGACGTCCGCGGCGCGATCGCCCGCCACCTCAGCCGGCTGTTCACCGGCTACCTGAGCGCGTTCGGCCTGGACCCGGCCCCGGCGGACACGATCGCGTTCGGCCTGGTCGGCTACGTCGAGTCGGCGACCACCCGCTGGCTCGACCACCCGGGTTCGCTGAGCCTGGAGCAGCTGACGGCCCAGCTGACGGGCACGATCTGGGCGATGCTGGACCACACCCTCCGGGCAGGCGGGGTGGAACTGGACCCGGACCGCCCACTGCCCCTGCCGGACGGGATCTAGTCCTCCCGCGGGAACTCCGCGCGGACTCCCAGCAGCCGCACCGCCCGGGTCAGCTCGAACATCCCCAGCACCTCCTGCGCCGCCCGGTCCAGCTCCGCCGCGTCGGACGTCGGCGACGGCAGCGTCACGCTGTGCGTGTGGGTCATGAACGGCACGAACCGGACCTTCACCGCCACCCGCGCCGCCGGGCGGCCCTCCTCCAGGACGTCCTGGGCGACGCGCTTCGCCAGCGTCGAGACCTCCGCCGCCATCGCCGCCGGGTCCGTGAGGTCCTGCTGGAACGTCGTCTCGCGGCTGCGGGAGCGGGCCACGTACGGCGTCGCGCTCACCTCCGCGTCGCTGATGCCGCCGCCGAGCAGGCGCAGCCACGGGCCGGCCTTGGGGCCGAACCGCGCGGCCAGGGTCTCGACGTCCGCGCCGGCCAGGTCCAGGACCGTGGTGATGCCCAGCTCGGCGAGCTTCTTGGTGGTCTTGCCGCCGATGCCCCACAGCGCGTCGGTCGGCCGGGAAGCCATGACCTCCCACCAGTTCTCCTGCGTCAGCCGGAAGATCCCGCCCGGCTTGCCGAAGCCGGTGGCGAGCTTCGCGCGCAGCTTGTTGTCGCCGATCCCGACCGCGCACGACAGGCCCGTCTCACGGGCGACGGCCGCGCGCAGGTCCGCGGCCAGCGCCTCCGGGTCGTCGGCCGTCGCGCCGACGAACGCCTCGTCCCAGCCCTGCACCTCCACGGCCACCGGGAACTCCCGCAGCGTGGCCATCACACGCTCGGACACCTCGAGGTAGACCGGCGGATCCGACGGCAGGAACACCGCCTCGGGACAGCGTTTCGCGGCGATCCGCAGCGGCATCCCGGACCGGATCCCGAACGCGCGGGCCTCGTAGGACGCGGTCGCCACGACGGCGCGTTCGGCCGGGTCGCCGTTGCCGCCGACGACCACCGGCTTCCCGCGCAGCTCCGGGCGGCGGGCGATCTCGACCGCGGCGATGAACTGGTCGAGATCGACGTGCAGGACCCACTTCACGGGCCCAGTCTGCCTCAGATGCGGTGCCGCGCCACGTGGGTCCAGACCGTGCCGGTCAGGGCGAGGATCCCGCAGAGGGTGACGCCGGGGTCGGGCAGGACCAGCCCGACGACCAGCAGGGTCACGGCGGCGACGTCCATCGCGATGAGCAGCGCGGTCTTGAGCGCGCGCGGTTTCCGGCGCCGGCCTTCCCGCAGGGCGGTGGCCAGGTCGGGGTCGCTGAGTTCGAGACTGCGCTCGATCTTCTCGAGCTCGGTTCGATCGTGGTGACTGAGCATCGGGGTACTCCTTCGGCGCCGAACCCGCCGTTCCGCAGAGCAGATACCCAATCGTCCTCCCGGCGAACCGCCGAACGCCGTCTTGTTTTGTGCTTTTCGTTGCGCCGACCGGGTGATTGCTGATCCGTGACGGCCGCTGATCACGTTAGGTTCGCTTCGAACGTGGCCGGTCGAGGCCCGATCACGGAGGGGACACCCGTTCGCGGGTGGCCGTGGGGGCCCGGTCCGGCCGGTGCCGCTTCGTGCCGGGTTTCGCCGGTCTGGCCGTCAACCAGCCGGAGGACCTTGATGACCCTGCCCACCGAACCGATCGGCAGCATCCCGCGCCCGGACTACCTCATCGCGGGACTCGGCGACCTCGCCGCCGGCCGTATCGACGCCGCCGCGCTCGGCGAGCTGGAGAGCCGCGCGCTGGCCGACACGATCAGCCGGTTCGAGGAGACCGGCTCGCCCGTGCTGACCGACGGCGAGCAGGGCAAGCCGAGCTTCGCGACCTACCCGCTGGCCGGGCTCACCGACCTGGCGCCGGACGGCGTCGTCATCCCCTTCGCCGACGGGCACACCCGCCAGCTGCCGCGGCTGACCGCGGGCCCGTTCCGCTACGCCACCCACGCGGACGAGTACCTGACGCGCGCCAAGGCGCTGACGGACAAGCCGGTCAAGCAGGCCGTGATCGCCGCGTCCGCGGTCTCGCTCGTCTACCCGGGCGACGGCATCGAGGGCTACTCGCAGGAGCAGTTCATCGCGGACCTCGTGAACGAGGCCGAGGCGGACATCCGCCGCAGCCTGGACGCGGGCGCCGACAGCGTGCAGATCGACTTCACCGAGGGGCGGCTGTCGCTGAAGCTCGACCCGTCCGGTGGGCTGCTGCGGCAGTTCATCGACCTGAACAACGCCGTGCTCGACCGGTTCACCGCCGAGGAGCGCGCGAAGATCGGCGTCCACACCTGCCCGGGTGGTGACCAGGACTCGGTGCACAGCCTCGACGTCGACTACGCGGGCCTGCTGCCGGCGCTGTTCGACCTCAAGGCGGGGCGCTTCTTCGTCCAGCTCGCCAGCGAGGCCGAACCGGAGCGCGCGCTCGAGGTCATCAAGGCGAACCTCAAGGGGGACCAGCGGGTCTTCGTCGGCGTCATCGACCCGATCGACCCGCGCGTCGAGACGCCGGAGGAGGTCCGCGACCGGGTGCTCGCCGCCGCGAAGTACATCCCGGCGGACCGGCTCGGCACGTGCGACGACTGCGGGTTCTCGCCGTTCGCCGACGACACGTCGACCTCGCGCGACATCGCGTTCGCGAAGATCACCGCGCGCGTCGAAGGCACGAAGCTGGCCGCCGAGAAGCTGGGCTGACCGTGGTGCCGGGGGCTGCCTTCGCGGCGGCCCCCGGCCTCACGCGGCTTCGACGGCCACCCGGACCCCGAGGGTGACGAGCAGGGTGCCCATCACGGCGTCCAGCCCGCGGCGGACCCGCCCGGAGGCGAAGAACCGCCGCAGCGCGCCGACCACGACGGCCAGGGTGACGAACCACAGCACGGTGCCGGCGGTGGCGATGGCGGCCAGCTCGAGGGTCTGCGAGGTGGAGCCGTCGGCCGGCAGGAACTGGGGGAGCAGCGCCAGGAAGTACACCGCGACCTTCGGGTTGAGCAGGTTGGTGAGCAGCCCCTGCCGGAACGCGGCCCAGGCGCCCTTCGGCTTCACGGTGCGCGTCTCCTCGAGGTCCCGGTACTCCCCGCGCCGCACGGCCAGCCACGCCCGGACGCCGAGCACCACCAGGTAACCCGCGCCGACGAGCTTGACGACCGTGAAGGCCACGGCGGAGGCGGTCAGCACGGCCGCCACCCCGAGCGCGATCGCCACGACCCAGGCAAAAACACCGAGCGCGATCCCGGCCCCGGCGGCGATCCCGGCCCGCCGTCCGCCGGTGAGCGCCGACCGCGTCACGACGACGAAGTCGGGCCCGGGCGACATCGCGCCGAGGATCACGACGAGCAGGAACGAAGCGGCGGTGGCACCGGGGATCATGGATCCGAGGATAAAGCCGCGCGCCAGCGGTTTTCAGCCGGTCGGGGGCTACTTCACCTTGGTGAAGGTGCAGTCTCCGGAGATCTCCACGTACTCGCCCTTCTTCGTGGTGAACCGCATCGGGCCGCCGTTGACCTTGAGATCGTTCGCGATGATGTTGTTGCCCGAATCGTCGCGCAGGCGCGCCCAGTAGCCGTGGCCGGTGCAGGTGGCCTTGTAGCTTCCGGGTTCCATGTCCTCCCCGACCTTGTAGGTGCCTTCGCCGACGCTGGTGGCGGGCCCGGCCGGGACGGATGGCGCGGTCGTTGCGGCCGCGGGGTGCCAGCCGACAGCGTCGTAGGTGACGTGGTCGTTGTATTGGGGACAAAGCGCACTGGTCGCCATCGACATCAGCAGCTGCGTGTTTTCCTGGCTGAAGCCGGACTCGACGCCTTTCTGGAAGATCGTTTTCGCGTCGGCACCACGATTCCAAGCGGAGCAATAGGAATCGGCGAGGCCGAGCAAGTCGTTGTCCGATACGGTGGCGACCGCCGGGACCTGGGACCGCAGAATCGAAGGCAGGGATTCCCGGGGTAAGCCTTCGGAGCTGCTCCACCCGCTGGAAGGCGACGCCGGTGTGGAGACAGGAGTGGATGTCGTTGTGGTGCTTCCCGCTTTGTACGGGCTTGCGGTTGTGCTGGTCACGACGAAGTAGGTGGTAGCCACGATCACGCCGGTGAAGAGCAGTCCGCCAACCAGAAACCACGGCCAGATCGCGCGTTTCCGTCGGGCTGCCGGTGGTGGTTGAGGTGGCGTGGCGTCTGCGGTCATGGCTCGCTCTCCTGTTCACTGTCTGAGCGATGAGACGCCCGAGATGTGAATGGCGTTACGGCCCCAGATGCCAGTGGCTTCTTCGATTCTTATTCGAAACATGAGAGAAAGCAGGGCGCCCGATGTGCGACCCCGATCAGCTCGCTTCGACGCAGGGTTCGCCGGTGCAGAGGTGGCCGCACAAGGCGTCGACGCCGTCGGCCAGTGCGGTGAACTGCTCCGGGTTCAGGCCGTCGACGAACAAGGTCCGGACCAGTTCCGCGTGGCCGGCCGCGGCCGCGCGCAGGCGGGCCTGGCCCTGTTCGGTCAGGTAGGCGATGACGCCCCGGTCGTCCGAGGGGCACGAGCGGCGGCCGACCAGGCCCGCCTTCTCCAGTTGGGCCACCTGGTAGCTCAGCCCGCTCTTCGACGTCAGCGCGGCGCCGGCCAGCTCGGTCATCCGCAGCTCGCCGTCCGCGGCCGACAGTCGGGCGAGGACCTCGTACTGGGGGTGGGACAGGCCGGCGTCGTCGCGCAGCTGCTGCTCGACCTTGCGGGTGAGCAGCGTGCCCGCCATCAGGAACCCCTGCCACGTCTTCAGCTCGCGCTCGGTCAGCCACCGGGGATCGCCCATGGGTCCATGGTAGCAAGATTGTTCGAATTTGAACTTCGTGTAGGGTCGATCTTGTGAGCGACAGGGGAGACAGCATGACGGCTGAGGTGCGGACGCGGGTGCGGATCCCGCTGCGGCTCGACGGCGGGCTCGCGGTCGACGCCGAGGCCGTCACCTTCCGCGGCCTGGCCGACGACGGCGAGCACCTCGCGTTCGTCCTGGGCACGCCGGGCGAGGTCCCGCTGGTGCGGCCGCATTCGGAGTGCCTGACCGGCGACGTCTTCGGCTCGGCGCGCTGCGACTGCGGGCCGCAACTGGCCGAGGCCGTCGCGCGCATCTCCGAGGCCGGCGGGTACCTGCTGTACCTGCGCCAGGAGGGCCGGGGGATCGGCCTGTACAACAAGCTCGACGCGTACGCCCTGCAGGACGACGGCCTCGACACCTACGCCGCGAACGCCGCGCTGGGCCTGCCCGAGGACGCCCGCGACTACACCGTCGCCGCCCAGATGCTGGGCGCGCTGGGCGTGGACCGGGTGGACCTGCTGTCGAACAACCCGGACAAGGCGGCCCAGCTGCGCGCCGCCGGGATCGCGGTCCGCGACCAGGTCGCGACCGGCGTGTACGCGACGGAGAACAACGTCCGGTACCTGCGCGCCAAGGCCGAGCAGACCGGGCACACGCTCAGCCTGCCCGGCATCGCCAGCTGACGTGGGAACGGGTTCGCCCGCTCGAGGCGGCGCCTTCAGGGTCGCGGCACGGCAGGGCCCCTCAGCGTTCGACGATGGAGGATTCGGGCCACCCAGCGTCCCGAATCCTCCATCGTCGTAGCCCCGCCACGGCTGCAGCCGGAGACTCCGCGCGGAACCGGCTCGCCGTCTTCAGCCCGCACTGCCAAGCCACTGTTGTTGAACCTCGGACGCATCGCCTGCTGACGAAAACTGAGGCCCTGCGGTGACCCGCCCCCGAGGCGCCCGTTTCAGCGTCAACCAACTTGCGACGCGCGGCACTAGCTCTGGTCAGGTCAGGCGCTGGGCGGCGGCCGCGGCCGGGCCGGTCGTCAGCTTCTCCAGCAGTCCGATGAGGACGGTGCGTTCTTCGGGGGTCAGCGAGGCGGCCCAGGCCTGTTCGCGTTTGTTGTGGGCTTCATAGGCGTCGGTGACGGCGGCGTGCCCCGTCGAGGTGATGGCCAGGCTGACCGCGCGGCGGTCGCGGGGGACCTGGGTGCGCGTCACCAGGCCGTTGCCCTCCAGGGTCTTGACCAGCGCCGACACCGCCGCGCGGCTCATCCCGGCGAGGCGGGCGACGTGGCGTGACTCGAGCGGGCCCGCCAGCCACAGCACGAACAGCACCCGGAACCCGGCCCAGCTCAGCCCGCGCGGGCGGTGGACCGTCGACTCCCAGTCGTAGACCAGCGCGCCGGTGAGGCGGTGCAGGGTCAGCCCGAGGCGCATCGCGACCGGGTCGGTCGAGGGCAGCTCGGCCTGCGTCTTCCCGATCGCGTAGTCGACGAACGAGAGGTAGTCGAGGTCGGCCGGCTGGTCGCTCATGCGGCCCAGGTTAGGCGACGAGGGGTTCCCTCGGGCGCCCCGCCGGGCTAGCCTGACCGGAACGATAGTCAAACCTTTGATCAAAGGAGCGGTCGTCGTGACGAAGAAGGCCTTCGCCTCCTCGGCGGACCTGACGGAGAAAGCGCAGACCCTGGAGGTCCTCGCGGACGGCGTCTACGCGCTGACCGCCGAGGGCGACCCGAACATCGGCGCCGTCGAAGGTGAGGACTTCCTCGTCTGCTTCGAGGCGCTGGCGACGCCCGTCGCGGCCCGGGAATGGCTCGCGAAACTGCGCGAGCACACCGACAAACCCGTGCGGTACCTGGTCTTGAGCCACTACCACGCGGTGCGCGTGCTGGGCGCGTCGGCGTTCGACGCCGAGGTGATCGTCGCGCACGAGAACACCCGCGCGCTGGTCGCCGAACGCGGCAAGGAGGACTGGGAGAGCGAGTTCGGCCGGATGCCGCGGCTGGCGAAGAGCGCGGAATCCGTGCCCGGCCTGACCTGGCCGACGCTCACCTTCTCCGACCACCTGACCATCGACCTCGGCGGCGACCGCGGTGACCTCGTGCTGCAGTACTGCGGACGCGGGCACACCGAAGGCGACCTCGTGGCCTGGTTGCCGCGGCAGAAGATCCTCTACGCCGGTGACCTGGTCGAGGCCGAGGCCGCGCTGTACACCGGTGACGCCTTCCACCTCGAGTGGTCGTCGTCCACTTTGGACCGTGTCGCCGCTTTCGGGGCCGAGACGCTGATCGGCGGGCGCGGCGGGGTGAGCCGCGGCGCTGAAGCCGTCGACGCCGCGATCGCGCAGACCCGGCACTTCCTGACGACGATGCTGCGCGAGGTCGGCGCGGTCCGTGACGCCGGCGGCACGCTCAAGCAGGCCTTCGAACGCACTCATGCGGCTTTGGTGGACCAGTACGGCCAGTGGCCGATCTTCGAGCACTGCCTGCCCTTCGACGTCTCCCGGCTGTGGGACGAGCTGGGCGGGATCGAGCGGCCGGTGGTGTGGACCGCCGAACGCGACCGCGAAGTCTGGGACCAGCTGCAGGACTGACGATGACCGTCGCCGTCCTCGGCAGCGGCCCGGTCGGGCAGACGGCCGCGCTGCTGCTCGCGCGCTGGGGTGTGCCGGTGGTGCTCGTCGACGAGCACCCGGTGCGCGATCCCGCCGGTTCCAAGGCGATCTGCCAGCAACGGGACACTTTGGACGTCTGGGCGTCCCTCGGCGCGGGCTGCCTGGTGGACGAGGGCCTGACCTGGACGACCGCGCGGACGTTCCACCGTGACCGGGAGCTGTTCTCCTACCGGCTGCCGGACGCGGGGTCCGCGCTGCCGCCGTTCGTCAATCTGTCGCAGGCCCGCGTCGAGGAGGTCCTGGACGGGCTGATCGCGCAGCAGCCGCTGATCGACGTCCGCCGCGGCCACCGCGTCACCGGCCTGACCCAGGGGACCGGCGTCGAAGTCCACTGTGAGACGGCGGACGGGCCACGCCGGATCGAGGCCGACTACGCGATCGCCTGCGCGGGTGCGCGCGGCGACGCGGTGCGGCGGGCCCTCGGCCAGCACCTGGCCGGGGTGTCCTTCCAGGACCTGTTCCTGATCTGCGACATCCGCGCCGAACTCGACGGCTGGGCGGCCGAACGGCGGTTCTACTTCGACCCGCCGTGGAACCCGGGCCGCCAGGTGCTGATCCACCCGTGCCCCGGCTCGCAGTTCCGCATCGACTGGCAGGTCCCCGCCGACTACGACCTCGCCGCCGAGGAAACCGGTGGCGCCCTGGACAAGCGGATCCGGGCGATCCTCGGCGACCGGCCGTACGAGGTCGTCTGGCGCTCGGTGTACCGGTTCCACACGCGCCTGGTCGAGCGGATGCGCGTCGGGCGCGTCCTGCTGGCCGGGGACTGCGCGCACCTGGTCGCGCCGTTCGGCGCCCGCGGGCTCAACTCGGGTGTCGCCGACGCCGAGAACGCCGCGTGGAAGCTGGCCTGGGTCCTGCGCGGGCACGCGGGGGAGGAGCTGCTGGAGAGCTACCACACCGAGCGGCACGCGGCGGCGGTGGAGAACGCCGAGGTGACGACGGCGACCATGGACTTCCTGGTGCCCCAGGACGAAGCGCGGCGCGAACACCGCGCCAGGGTGCTGGCCGGGGGTGTCCACGCCGATGTCGATTCGGGACGGCTCGCCGAGCCGTTCTGGTACGCGGACTCGCCGTTGACCACGCCGGATCCGCGACGCCCGTTCGCCGGACGCCCGCCGCGCGGCACGCTGCCACCGCCGGGGCCGGGAGTGCTGCTGCCGGACGTCACCGTCGCGAGTGGACGGTTGCGAGACCTGGCCCGGCAGGGCTTCCTGCTGCTGACAACGCCGGGTGCCGACGCCCCCGCGGGAATGCGGTCGGCGGAGATCCCGGTGGGCTGCGCGCTGGGTGCGCGCCCGGGCGAGGCCTGGCTGGTCCGCCCGGACGCGTACGTCGCCGCTGTACTGCCCGACCCGACCGCGCCGGAGGTCGCCATTGCCCTCCGGCGCGGCTCAGGCGTCACTTTCACGTGAAAGTGACCACCTGGGGGCGGCACTTTCACGTGAAAGTGCCGGACCGGGTCACGGGTAGTTGTTCAGCGGGCTCACCTGGTGGGCCGTGTTCGCCGGGTCACCCGTGTCGTTGATGACGTGCGCGATCGTGCCCACGCCGCCCAGCGACACCGAGACCAGGTTGTGGAACCGGACCCCGCTGTTGTTCGGCACCTCGAACGAATGACTGGCCACGATGGACGGGTTGGTCTGGAAGAAGCAGTAGCTGCCCAGCCCCCACGCCTCGTGGCTGGTCACCGAGTCGGCCACCTTGTAGGCCGCCCAGCCCTGCCGTCCGCCGCCGCTGGACCAGGACGCCTGGTCCGGCGGGTCGTACGGCATCTCGTTCTGGAAGAAGTACGTGCGCCCGCCGTTGCCGTTCCAGAGCACCTCGTACTGCTGGTAGTGCTCGACGAACAGGCCGTACATCGTCACGTTCGCGCCGTTGACCACCAGGCCGTTCGCCGCGGTGTTGACGTTCCAGCCGACGCCGTTCGAGTGGTCGCCGCGCCACAGCCACATGTGGTCGCCGATCACGTTGTTCGAGTTGATCACCAGCGTCTGCGTCGCCCGGCCGACGGCGGCGCCGCCGATCCGGAAGAACACGTCGTGCAGCGACGTCGGGTCGGCCGCGTGGTTCGCGGCCGAGCCCGGCTGCCCGATCTGCATCAGCACCGGCGAGTTGACGGCACCGGCGTCGATCAGCAGGCCGCCGATCTTCACGCCGTCCACATCGGACACGGTGATCGCCGCGGTGCCGTTGGTCGGCTGCAGCGTCGCCAGGCCGAGGCCGAGCACCACGGTGTCCGGACGCGTGACGTTCAGCGCCTGGTCGAGGTGGTACACACCCGGGGTGACCAGCAGGTTCTTGCCCGCCGCCAGCGCCGCGTTGATCGTCGCGGCCGAGTCGGACGGCTTGGCGACGAAGAACTCGCTGAGCGAGATCGACGACCCGGCCGGAGCGCCGTGGCCCCAGCTGGTGCCGACGGAGTTCTGCCGCAGCGCGGGCACGAACACGTTGTAGCTGCCCGAGCCGTCGACGTAGAGGAACGGCTTCTCGCGGCTGACCGGCGTCTGGTTGACGACGGTCTCCGGCGGGTTCGGGAACGACGCCGCCGGCGTGCCGGTCGAGCCCACGAACACCATGTTCCACACGCCGCCCGCCCAGCTGCCGAGCTCGCTGTTGCGGGTCAGGAACTGCTGCTGCGAACCGGAAACGGCCTGCCCGTCGATCTTGCTGTCGGCGATCAGGCCGCCACTGGCCCAGCCGTCACCGCCGTTCCACAGCTGGATCTGGCTGCCCTTCAGGTGCATCCGGCGGTACGGCGCGGCCTGCGCGACCGCCCACCGTTCGACCTGCCCGGCCGGCAGCGTCACCGACAGGTTCTCCGCGGAGCGCCAGAAGTTCTGCGTCGCGTTGCCCTTGTTGGCCGGGTTGTCACCCTGCTGCAGCCAGTCCGCCTCGACGCGGACGTGCCCGTTGAGGTTGACGTCGTCGGGGGACAGGCCCAGGCCCGCGACCTGCTCGTAGAACCCGAGGTTGACGTCGGCGTTGTAGGTGCCCGGCTTGAACAGCACGGCGTAGCGCTGGTCGCCGAACTGGTTGGTGTGCTGCTGGTTCGCGATCTGCGTCAGCCGGTCCTGGATCGTCGACGCCGGGGTCGACGGGTCGAACACCGACACGTTCGGCCCGAGGTCCGGGTTGCGCGGGTCGGTCGGCGGGATCGTCGTCCCGCCGCCGGTGCCGTGCGCCGCGACCTCCCACAGGGAGTAGCCGTACCCGGTGGCCCGCTGAGTGCCGTTGATCCGCAAGTAGCGGGCGGTGCCGGTGACGGGCACCGTCTGCGTTCCGCCGGTGCTGGTGGTGGTCGAGTAGGCGTCGGTCCAGCTCGTCCCGTTGCTCGAGAGCTGCACGGTGAACGCCTTGGCGTACGCGGCTTCCCACGTCAGCACCACGTCACAGAGCTGCTGCGACGAGCCCAGGTCGACCTGGAGCCACTGCGGGTCGCTGAACGCGCTGGACCAGCGGGTGCCCGCGTTCCCGTCGACGGCGTTCGACGCCGGGGTGCCGCCGTTTTCGGTGGACGACGCGGTCGCGGTGCGGCCCTGTGCGAGGTTCGCGGTCCCGCACGCGGCAGCTTGCGCCGGTGCGGAGCCGAGGACCGTGGCCGTGGCGAACGCGGTGAGGAGGGTGGTGGAGACGGCGAGGAACCGCCGTCCCCGGGAGAACGTCGTTGATCTCATCTGCCTGCCTGATCGGTCGGAGAAACTCCGGCTGGCCGCGCTCGGGGCGCGGCGGCGTGCCGGGCGAGCCCCACTGCTCGCGCCGGCGTCCGGGTGGTGCGGCGGGTTCGCGGCCGGGGCGTCCGCCGGGCCCCGTGAGCCGGGGAGCGGGGCGAAGCGGGCGGCGCGACGGCGAACCAGTCAGCCCGAAGGGGTGGAATCGATCCAGGTGGCGGCCACGGAACCGGTTCCGTCGAAGCGAGGAGCAGTTAACATCGCGCGCCCGGCGAGCGTCAAGGTCCCGGGTGGGATTCCTTCTCCCGGCCCAGTCTCCGGGCCGTTCCAGGACCGCCCGGCGCAGCGCCGTTGACATTTTCACGCTCTTTATTTATATCTTGAACTAAGAGCGTTCCGAAGCGCGGGCCCCACACCCGAGCCGAGGCCACGTGAGCCGATCCGCGCCGGGGCAAGGACGTCCCGGCGCCGGTCCCCGTGGAGGTTCCCATGCACCGCCGCATGAAGCGACCCCGAGCCCGCCTGGGCGTGCTCACCGTTCTCACCCTGGCCCTGGCCGCGCTGCTCACCGCGCCCGCCGCCCAGGCCGCGCCCGTCCTGCTCTCCCAAGGCCGTCCCGTGACGGCGTCGTCCACCGAAAACGTCGGCACCCCGGCGTCGAACGCGGTCGACGGCGACGGCGGCACCCGCTGGTCGAGCGCGTTCAGCGACCCGCAGTGGCTGCAGGTCGACCTCGGGTCAACCCAGCAGCTGAACCAGGTCGTGCTGAACTGGGAAACCGCCTACGCCAAGGCGTTCACGATCCAGGCGTCCACCGACGGCGCCACCTGGACTTCGCTGTATTCGACGACCACGGCCACCGGCGGGAACCAGACGCTGAACGTCACCGGCAGCGGCCGGTACGTCCGGCTCACCGGCACCCAGCGCGCCACGCAGTACGGCTACTCGCTGTGGGAGTTCCAGGTCTTCGGCGGGGGCGGCACCACCCCGCCGAACGGCGACGTCCTGCTGTCGTACGGGAAGTCCGGCTCGGCCTCCTCCTACCAGGACGACGGCGCCTGCCCCGGCTGCCTCCCGGCGAAGGCGTTCGACCACGACCCGGCCACCCGCTGGGCGACCAGCGCGACCACCGGCTGGGTCGACCCGGGCTGGATCACCGTCGACCTCGGCGCGACCGCGAACGTGCACCAGGTGGTCCTGCAGTGGGACCCGGCCTACGCCGTCGCGTACCAGATCCAGGTGTCGAACGACAACGCGAACTGGACGTCGCTCTACTCGACGACCACCGGCAAGGGCTTCAAGGAGACCCTGACCGTGAACGGCAGCGGCCGCTACGTCCGGATGTACGGCACCGCGCGGTCCAACGGCTACGGCTACTCGCTGTGGGGCTTCGACGTCTTCGGCACCGGCGGCAACCCGACCACCCCGCCGCCCGCGCCGCCGGCCCCGCACTTCCCGGGCACGCTGGTCTGGAGCGACGAGTTCAACGGCGCGGCGGGCGCCGGCCCGGACGCGAGCAAGTGGACCGCCGAGACCGGCCCGGGTGTCAACAACGAGCTCGAGTACTACACGAACAACAACAACGCCAAGCAGGACGGCCGCGGCGACCTCGTCATCCAGCTCCGCCGCGAGGCGACGCCGGGCTCGGCCTGCCCGGTCGACCCGATCAGCGGCAGCGGCACCTGCCAGTACACCTCGGGCCGGATCAACACCGCCGGCAAGTTCAGCTTCACCTACGGCCACGTCGAGGCCAACATCAAGGTCTCCGGCACCCAGGGGCTCTGGCCCGCGTTCTGGTTGCTGGGCGCCAACTTCTTCGGCGGCACGCCGTGGCCCAACTGCGGTGAGATCGACATCATGGAGCACGTCGGGAAGTCGCCGAACCTGGCCTACTCGACCATCCACGCCCCGGCCTACAACGGCGGTGGCGGCATCGGCGCACCCTTCGACGTGGGCCAGGACGTCTCCGCCGGGTTCCACAAGTTCGGCCTCGACTGGGACGCCTCGCACATGACCTTCTACGTCGACGGCAACGCGTTCGAGACGATCAACCGCGACACCGTGGAGACCACGCGCGGGCCGTGGGTGTACGACCACCCGTTCTTCCTGATCCTCAACAACGCGATCGGCGGGGACTTCCCCGGCCCGCCGGGAGCCGGGACCGTGCTCCCGCAGGACATGGTCATCGACTACGTGCGGGTCTACCAGTGAGGCGACGGCTCGCGCTCGTCACGGGCGCGGTGGTCGCGGCGGGCCTGCTGACCGCGCCCCTGTTCACCGCTCAGGCGGCACCCACCCTGCTCTCGCAGGGGCATGCGGTGACCGCGTCCTCCACCGAGAACGCCGCCTTCCCCGCCAGTGCCGCGGTGGACGGCGACCCCGGCACCCGCTGGTCGAGCCTGGCCGCCGACCCGCAGACGCTGCAGGTCGACCTCGGCGGCTCGCACCCGCTCAACCAGGTCGTCGTCCAGTGGGAGGCGGCCTACGCCAAGGCGTTCACCCTCCAGGCGTCCGCCGACGGGAACCAGTGGTCCACGCTCTATTCGACGACGACGGGCACCGGCGGCACCCAGACGCTGCCGGTGTCGGGCAGCGGCCGGTACGTCCGCCTGACCACCACGCAGCGCGCGACCCAGTGGGGCGTGTCGCTGTGGGAGTTCCAGGTGTTCGGCGACGGCTCGGCCCAGGCGTGCGGCAGTGCGAACGCAGGCCTGCGGCAGCCGTCGTCGGCCTCCAGCGTCCAGTCCGACGCCTTCCCGGTCAGCGCGGCCTTCGACGGGGACACCGGCACGCGCTGGTCGAGCCTGGCCGCGGATCCGCAGTGGATCCAGGTCGACCTCGGCAGCTCGCGCCCGGTCTGCGGCGTCGATCTGACCTGGGAGGCCGCGTACGCGAGCGCGTACACGATCCAGCTGTCGACCAACGGGACGTCGTGGACGACGGCGGCGACCGTGACCGGCGCGGGTGGCACCGAGCACCCCGCGGTGAGCGGCACCGCGAGGTACGTCCGGCTCAACGCCACCGCGCGGGCCACCCAGTGGGGGATCTCGCTGTGGGAGTTCGCGGTGCACACCAGCGACAGCGCACCGCCGACGACCACGCCAACGAACCCCGGTGGCTGCCCGTGGGTGGGGTCCACGGCACCGGTCGCCGACCGCGTCAACCAGCTGATGGCGGCCATGACGGCGCAGCAGAAGGTCAAGGTGCTGCACGGCAACGGCGCGACCGGGCCGTACATCGGCGACACCGACGCCGTGCCCGAGCTGTGCATCCCGGCGCTCGGGCTGCAGGACGGCCCGGCCGGGGTCGGTGACGGCCTCGACGGCGTCACCCAGTTCCCGGCGCCGGTGACGGCGGCCGCGACCTGGGACACCGGCCTGATGAACCGGTACGGCTCCGCGATGGGTGCCGAGTTCGCCGGCAAGGGCGTCGACATCGCCCTCGGCCCGACGATCAACCTGGTCCGCGACCCCCGCTGGGGCCGCAACTTCGAGACCTACGCCGAGGACCCGTACCTCGCCGGGGCGGCCGGGACCGCGACGATCCAGGGCATCCAGAGCCAGGGCGTGATGGCGCAGGCCAAGCACGCGGCGGCCTACAACGTCGAGGCCGGGGCGTCGCGCGGGACGCCGTCGGACAACGTCATCATCGACGACCGGACCCTGCACGAGCTGTACCTGCCGGCTTTCCAGCAGGTCGCGAGCCAGGGCCAGGTCGCGTCCATGATGTGCGCCTACAACCAGATCAACGGCGTCCCGGCCTGCCAGAGCAGCGGTGTGCTCACGACCGCGTTCAAGCAGGACGCGAACTGGGGCGGGTTCGTCGGCTCCGACTGGGGTTCGGCGACCGGCGGCGCGCGGCAGCTGGCCAACGGCGGCATGGACATGGAGATGCCCGGCGGCGCGTTCTTCGGCCAGGGCCTGCTCGACGCCGTCTCGCGCGGTGAGGTCACGCAGGCGCGGGTCGACGACATGGTCCGGCGGGTGCTGACGCAGATGTTCAAGTTCGGCGTGTTCGACCGGGCCCGGCGCGGCACCCCGCAGTCGGTCGTGACCAACGCGGCGAACGTGACGACCGCCCGGGACGTCGCGGCGGCCGGGTCGGTGCTGCTGAAGAACAACGGCGTCCTGCCGTTGACCGCTTCGACGAAGTCGATCGCGCTGTCCGGCGGCGACGGGATCGACCCGCAGAACATCGGCGGCGGCAGCGCCAAGGTCAACCCGTCCCCGGCGTCGGTGAACCCGATCAACGGGATCAAGGCGCGGGCCGGTTCCGGTGTCACGGTGTCCTATGTGGATGGCGCGGGTGAGCACGTGCAGACGCCGAACATCCCGGGTGCGGTGGCCCAGGCGAAGGCGTCCGACGTCGCGGTCGTGTTCGCCAGCTACGGCGAATCCGAGACCCAGGACCTCGACACGATCGACCTGCAGAACCAGCAGAACGACCTGATCGACGCGGTCGCCACGGCGAACCCGCGCACGATCGTCGTCCTCAACACGGGGTCGGCCGTGACGATGCCGTGGCTGTCCAAGGCCGCGGCGGTCATCGAGGGCTGGTACCCGGGGCAGGAGAACGGCAACGCGATCGCGTCGCTGCTCTACGGCGACGTCAACCCGTCGGGCAAGCTGCCGGTCAGCTTCCCGAAGCAGATCGCCGACCTGCCGACGGCGAACGTCCAGCAGTTCCCGGGAGCCAACGACCGGATCGAGTACTCGGAAGGCCTCAACGTCGGGTACCGCTGGTACGACAGCCGGAACATCGAGCCGCTGTTCCCGTTCGGCTTCGGGCTGTCGTACACGACGTTCGGGTTCTCGAACCTCGTCGTCACCCCGCAGGGCACGAACGGGACGGCGACCGTGACGGCGACGGTCACCAACACCGGCACCCGCGCGGGCGCCGACGTCGTCCAGCTCTACGTCGGGCAGCCCGCCGCCAACGGTGAGCCGCCGAAACAACTGAAGGGATTCAAGAAGGTGCAGCTCAACCCCGGGCAGAGCCAGACCGTGTCGTTCCCGCTCACCCCGCGGGACCTCGCGCACTGGACCGGCTCGTGGACGACCAACGCGGGCCAGTACCGCGTGTCCGTCGGGGATTCCTCGCGCAACGTCCCGCTGTCCGGCGTGGTCACCGTGTCGTAGGGACTACCGGGCCGTCGACTCCCGGATCACCAGGGTCGTCGGCACCACCAGCGGGGCACTCGGAGACGGCGCCCCGGCGAGCTGCGCGAGCAGCTGCCGGGCCGCCGTCTCGCCCATCTGCCGCAACGGCTGGCGGACCGTCGTCAGCGGAGGCTGGGTGTGCGCCGCGAGGGGGATGTCGTCGAAGCCGATCACCGCGACGTCGGCCGGTACCGTTTTCCCGGCCTTGCGCAGCCCGGACAGCACACCGGCGGCCGTGAGGTCGTTGTGCGCGAAGACCGCGTCGAACCCCGGCCCGGTCTCGAGCAGCTGCAGGATCGCGGCCTCGCCGCTTTCGCTCGTGAAGTCGCCCTCGATGATCAGCTGCGGGTCGAGGGTGGAACCGGCTTCGAGGATCGCGTCGCGGAAGCCGTTGAGCCGGTCGCTCGTGCAGCCGAAGTCGCGGGGCCCGGTCACCGTGGCGAACCGGGTGCGGCCGGTTTCGAGGAGGTGGCGGGCCGCGTCCGCGCCGCCCTTGCGGTTGCTGGTGCCCACCGACGGGAACGAGGGACGGCGGCCGCGGTCGTCGATCACCACGACCGGCAGCCCGGAGTCGTGCAGCACCCGCAGGTGCCGCACCGCGTCCGGCGGTTCGACGAGCAGCAGCCCGTCGAACGCCTTCGCCGACACCTGCCGCGAGAACTCCTCGAGCGAGTCGGCGCCGCGGTTGGCGGTGGACAGCAGCAGGCCGTAGCCCTTCGACTCCACGACGTCGGCGACGCCCTGCAGCACCTCGCCCATCCACGGCCAGGTCAGCCCCGGCACCAGCATGCCGACCGTGCGGGTCACCCCGCGCGCCAGCCCGACCGCGCCGGCGCTGGGGATGTACCCGGTCGCCGCGATCACCTCGCGCACCCGGATCGCGGTCGCGGCGTCCACATCGGCCTTGTTGTTGAGCACCCTCGACACGGTCGTCTTGCTCACCCGCGCGCGGCGGGCGACCTCGGCGATCGTGACGCGCATGCGACCTCCCGGCGGGTGCCTCGTGTGGTGCCAAGGTACTCGCCCCGGCGACCCCGTGGGCCACCCGAAATCGATCAAGTCCGGACGGACAACCGGGTGAGGCTCGCGTCGCCGGTTCGCCAGTCGAGAGTCCGTACCGCGAGGTACCGAACCTGACCGGTGACGGCGACGCTCGTCGTGCGGTTTCGAGCCGGCTTGGCGGCGGTCGTGTAGGTGACACCGTCGGCGCTGGTTTCGACGGCGCAGGCCGGGACCCGGCCGGACGTCCAGCCGAGTTCGGCCGCGGAAACCGGCCGTACCGCACCGAGATCGACGACCAGGCGGCCGCCCGGCCCCGGCCGCCACGCCGTCGCCGGGTCGTCGTCGACCGCGGCGGCGGGGCTCGACATGCCCGGCGGCAGGGGTTCCGCGGGGAACGTGACGGCGCCGAGCGCGAGGTCCGCCAGGGGATAGGGCCGGACCTCCGGGACGAGGACGGGCACGGTCAGGCCCGGGATCAGCAGCACCGGCCGGGCGTGACCGCCGTCCGGCTCGACCGTGATCATGACCGGGAGGCCGGGTGCCGCGGTGAGGTCGACGCGGCCGGCGTCGCGCACCACCGCCTTCAGGCCGGTCGGGACCGCCCGGCCGAACGTACCGCGCAGGGTGAACCGCGGCGGTTCGATCCGGCCCTCGCCCGCGGCGAGCGTGAACTTGTAGGCGCTGCCGGCCGCGGTGACGGCCTGCTCGCCGCGGTACAGCTTGAGTGCGGAACGGTCCTGCGGGAGGGCCGCCGTCCCGGTCGCCGCGGCCGCGGAAAGGTTAGCCAGCACCAGGAATCCGTCGGTGACGCTCGCGCGGACCGCGGCCGCCGTGGTGCTCGCGCGGGCGCGTCCGGCCAGCTTCGCCAGGCCCGCGGTGTCGGCGTACAGCTCGGCCAGCAGGGGCGCGGCCGGGCCGTCGGAGAGCGTGACGCTGTTGCCGACGACGGTGAGCGGGTTCGGCCCGGAGACCACCAGCCCGGCGCGGCCGTCGACGTCGAGCCAGCCGTGGGTGCTGCTCAGCGCGGGTGCCGGGTAGCTCGCCACCGGCGTCCAGGCCGAGCCGTCGGGGGACGTCTCGATCCGGTACGCGCGCCCGGCGGCCGCTTCCCAGCTCAGGTGGACGCGGTCGAACGTCTTCGCCGCGCCGAGGTCGACCGCGAGCCAGCTGTCCACGCGGGGGCGGTCCGATGTGGACACCGCCCAGCGGGTGGTCGGGTTGCCGTCGGTGGCGTACTTCGCCTCCTTGCCCGCGGTGACCGACGAGGCCGACGCCGTCCCGGTGAGGGCGAGGTCCGGACCAGTGCCGTCGTGGACCTCGAAGGCGAACAGCGAATAGCCGTACGTGGGATCCGGGCGGACGCCGAGCATGCGGACGAAGCGGGCGGTGACCGGGGTGAAGGTCAGGTCGTCGGTGCGGGCGCCGGTCGGCGCGTCCTGCGCGGAGACCGTCACCTTGCCCTCGGCGGCCGTGTAGGTGCGGTCGCCGTCGAGACCGGGAACGCCCGGCATGACGAGGTTGTAGACGGTGAGCGCGCCTTCGCCGGCGGCGACGCCGGTGCTCGCGTACACCGCGGTACCGGTGGGCAGGGTGGCGAGCGCGGCGTACCCGGTGTCGAAGCGCAGCACGCCGAACGTGCCGTCGAAGCCGTCGCGGACCCGGGTGTAGGTCTGGGCGTGGCGTTCGCGGACGGCGAGGTTCGTGGCGGGCAGCAGCATCGGCGTCGCGGCGCCCAGCGCGAACAGCCAGTCGTCGTGGTGGGGCTGCCAGGCGAACTTCACGAAGCCAGCCTTGCTGACCGTCGCGGCCCAAGCGGCGGGGGAGCGGTGGGCGAGCAGCCCCGGCCCGGCGCCGAAGTCGGCGACCCCGGCGGCGTGCGCGTCGAACTCCTTCTCGCTCACCGGGACGACCGCGCCGCCGTGCGCGGCGCGCCACTCGTGCAGCAGGTAGCTGATGGCGACCTCGGCGCGCGCCTCCGGCTCGTACTTGGGCTCGCCGGAGAACTTCGTGATCCGGTCGGCGGGCGCGTACGCCTGGTATGGCTCGAGGCGGGCGGCCAGATCGGCTTCGGCGCGGGCGGCGTAGCGGTCGCCGAGGACCTGCGCGCGGAAGGCCAGCGGGATGACGTCGCGGCCGTAGAGGTGCTCGCGGTCGGCGACCATCGGCATCAGCGGCTCGCCGGCGTCACTGGTCATCAGCAGCATGGTGCGCCAGAGCAGTTCGCCGTTCGGCTGTGCGGTGAGCACCTCGGGCAGCGGTTTGCCGGCGAGCAGGAAGTGCATCGAGTTGCGGCCGGACGTGCGCCACAGCTCCTCCTGGTAGTGCGGGCCGAACGAGCCGTGGTTCTCGACGAGGAACGTGTCGTAGAGGTTGGTCGCGGTGTTGGCGCTGATCGGCCGGCCGTCGACGAGCCGCGGGTTGGCGAGGTCGGCGGCGGGCAGCCCGCCCTCGTTGCGGCTCCACGTCCCGAACGCGTCGCGCCACGCCGTGGCCCGGGGATCGCCGGGCGCCCAGGCGAGGGCGGGGGCGAGCGACTGGGCGTAGACGCCCATCTCTTCCAGTTTCGTGTCGCCGACGTGCCCGCCGAGCAGGCCGTTGGGGGTCCAGCCGGCGGACGTCGGGTCGTCCTTGGTGCCCAGCGCCGTCGTGTAGGCGGCCTGTTCGGTGGCAATGCGCTCGACGTTCGCCTGCGTGGCCGCGTCGAGGTCCGTCCACAGCAGACGGGCGGCGAGCAGGAAGTACGACTGGAAGGTGGTGTCGAAGAACAGCTTCCGGCCCCACTCGGTGCCGCCGGTGAGCAGGTTCGACGCCGCGAAGTGCTTGATCGTGTCGAGCGTGTGGGTCTTGAGCGTGGCCTGGTCGACCCCGGCGACGGTGGCGTCGTAACCGTCGCGGGTCAGCAGCAGGGCGTTGCCGAGGACGACGGCGAAGGTGAAGTCCCTGGCCGGGTAGATCCCGGCCGCGGCGTCGAACTGCGACTCGGCCCAGCGGGTGTGCCGGAGCAGGACCCGCAGGTAGGTCGCGGCGACGGCGTCCGGCGGCCCGCTCTCCGGCGCCCCGGCCGCCGCCGCTTCGGCGACCCCCGGCAGCAGCCCGGAGGCCAGCATCGCCGCCGCGCCGCTCGCACCCAGCAGGCCCAGGGCCCGCCGCCGGTTCAGTTCGCCCATGTCCGGCCTCCACTCGCTGACAACCTTGTCATCGCGGCGATTCTGGGACGGCCACGGCGGCGTCGGCAACCCCGGCGGCCGATCTCGTCCGGTTTCGGACAACACCCGGCTAATTCGTATAACGACCTATACCCGCGACCTCCGCCCGCCGCCGACCAGGCAAGTCCGTGAATGGCCCATCGAGGGACTTCAGGTCCGTGAATGGGCCATTCACGGACTTGAACGGTGGGAGCAAGCTCACCGCCGGGGGCTGGGCCGGGCGTGCTGGGATGACAACGTGATCACGGACCCCGGTGTGCTGCTCCTGCTCGTGCTCGCCGGGGTCGGTGCCGGGCTGACCGGGGCGACCGCCGGGCTCGCGTCGCTCGTGTCCTACCCCGCGCTGCTCGCCGCCGGGCTGCCTCCCGTGGTCGCGAACGTGACCAACACCGTCGCCATGCTCGGCACCACCGTCGGCGGCGCCGCCGGGGCCCGGCCGGAGCTCGCCGGGCAGCGCGCCCGGATCGTCCCGCTCTGCGTCATCAGCACCGCCGGTGGTGCGGTCGGCGGGGTGGTGCTGCTGGTGACGCCGGCGGGTGCGTTCACCGTCATCGTGCCGTGGCTGATCGGCGGGGCGTCGGTGGCGCTGATGGCGGGCCCGCGGCTGCGCCGGCTGGCCGAAGGCGCCGAGCGCCACGGCCTGAGCCCGGTCACCGGCGTGCTCGCCTTCCTGATCGGCGTCTACGGCGGTTACTTCGGGGCCGCGGCGGGCGTGCTCATGCTCGCGCTGCTGGTGTCGGTGTGGAGCCAGTCCCTCGCCCGGACGAACGCGGCGAAGAACCTGGTCACCGGCTCGTCGAACCTCCTGGCGGCGATCGTCTTCGCGGTGACCGGCAAGGTCGTCTGGACGGCGGCGCTGGCCGTCTGCGTCGGCTCCCTCGCCGGGGCGTGGCTCGGCGCGACCCTCGTCCGGCACCTGCCCGCGACGCCGTTGCGGATCGGCATCGGCGTCGCCGGGCTCGCGCTGGCGGCCGTCTTGGGTTGGCAGGCCTTCACGGCGTGACGCCGGACCGCCGGAGAGGGCATGATCGGGCGGGTATCGGCGAGCAGGAGACCAGATGAGCATTGTCGGGACCAGGGTGGTCCGCCAGGAGGATCAGAACCTGATCACCGCGGGCGGGACCTACGTCGACGATCTGCGGGAGGAAGCGCTTTCCGGAGCCGCACACGCGGTGTTCGTGCGCAGTCCCATCGCGCACGCGCGGATCGAGGGCATCGACGTCAGCGCCGCGCTCGAAGCCCCGGGGGTGCTCGGCGTGTACACCGCCGCGGACCTCGGGCTCGACGCGCGCGACGCCGGGCCGGTGAAGGAACCGTGGCTGGCCGACGGAATCGTCCGGTATGTCGGCGAACCCGTCGCGCTCGTCCTCACCGAGGAGCGTTACCAGCTGGCCGACGCCGCCGAGCTCGTCGACATCGACTACGACCCGCTGGACGCGGTCGCGAGCATCGACACCGCGCTGGCCGGCGAAACGCTGCTGTACCCGGAAACGGGCAGCAACGTGATGCAGGTCCACGGCGCCGAGGAGTTCGACGACTCGATCTTCGAAGGCTGCGACGTGGTCGTCTCGCAGACGATCGTCAACCAGCGGGTCGCGCCCGCGCCGCTGGAGGTCCGCGGCGCGTCGTGCGTGTGGGGCGACGACGGCAGGCTCACGGCGTGGCTGTCCACGCAGAACGCGCAGATCGCCCGGTCGCAGCTGGCCGGCACCCTCGGCGTCGGCGAAGAGTCGGTGCGCGTCATCGCCCCGGACGTCGGCGGCGGCTTCGGCGCGAAGATCGGCGCGGACCCGGAGGCGACCGTGCTCGGCTGGGCCGCCAAGCGGCTGGGGCGGGCCGTGCGCTGGATCGAGACGCGCAGCGAGAACCTGACGTCGATGACGCACGGGCGCGCGCAGCAGAACACCGTGACCATCGGTGGGAAGCGGGACGGCACAGTCCTCGCGTACCGCCTCGACGTCGTCCAGGACGCCGGGGCCTACCCGCGGACGCTGTTCCTGCCGACGCTCACCGAGCTGATGGCCGTCGGCGTCTACCGGTTCCCGGTGGTCGAGACGCGCAGCCGCGCCGTCGTCACCAACACCACGCCGATCGCGGCCTACCGCGGCGCGGGCCGCCCGGAGGCGACGGCCGCGCTCGAGCGGGCCATGGACGTCTTCGCCACGGCGATCGAGGCCGACCCGGCCGAGGTCCGCCGGGTCAACTTCATCCGGCCCGAGGAGTTCCCGTACCAGACGCCGACCGGCGCGTCCTACGACACGGGGGAGTACGCCGCGGCGCTGGACAAGGTCCTCGAAACCGGCGGTTACGAGGACCTGCGCGCCGAGCAGGAGCGGCGGCGCGAGGCCGGCGACCCGATCGAGCTGGGCCTCGGCCTCGCCGCGTACGTCGAGATCACCGGCGGTGACGCGGGCGGCGAGAGCGGCCGCGTCGACATCCACCCGGACGGCTCGGTCGTCGCCTGGACCGGCAGCTCACCCCACGGGCAGGGCCTCGGGACGTCACTGGCGATGCTGCTCGCGGACCAGCTCGGCGTGCCGCTGGAGAAGATCACCGTCCGCCACGGCGACACCGACGAGGTGCCCAAGGCGATCGGCACGTTCGGCTCGCGGTCGCTGCAGCTGGGCGGCTCGGCGATCCGCCAGGCGGCCGAGGAGGTGATCGCGCAGGCGCGGGAGCTGGCGGCCGAGCTGCTGGAGGCCTCGCCGGACGACCTCGAGCTGGACGTCGGCACCGGCGTCTGGCAGGTGCGCGGCGCGCCGTCGAGCACCACGCTCAGCTGGGCCCAGGTCGCGGAAACGGCCGGCGACGGCAAGCTCACCGCGGACGTCTGGTTCGGTGGTGGCAAGCCGACGTTCCCGTTCGGCGCGCACCTGGCGGTCGTCGAGGTCGACACCGAGACCGGCAAGGTCGTGCTGCGGCGGATCATCGCCGTCGACGACGCCGGCCCGATCGTCAACCCGCTGACCTTCCGCGGGCAGCGGCACGGCGGGCTGGGCCAGGGCGCCGCGCAGGCGCTGATGGAGGTCGTCACCTACGACGAGGACGCCAACCCGACCACCGCGACGCTGGCGGACTACTCGTTCATCACGGCCGTCGAGCTGCCGGACTTCGAGCTGGTCGACATGGCCACCCCGACCGACCGGAACCTGCTGGGGGTCAAGGGGATCGGCGAGGCGGCGACCATCGGCTCGACCCCGGCGGTGCACAACGCCGTGGTCGACGCGCTGGCCGCCCGCGGCGTCCGGCACCTGGACATGCCCACCACCCCGATCCGGGTCTGGGCCGCACTGGAAGATGCGCGCAAGGAGAACGAACGGTGAAGGTCTCGATCGAGGTCAACGGGCGGCCGGTGGCCGAGGAGGTGCCCGACCGGACCCTGCTGGTGCACTTCCTGCGTGACACGGCCGGGTTCACCGGCACGAACGTCGGCTGCGACACCACGTCGTGCGGCGCCTGCACGGTGCTGCTGGACGGCGAGTCGGTCAAGTCGTGCACGGTGCTGGCCGCGCAGGCCGACGGCCACGCCGTCACGACCGTCGAAGGACTGTCCGGCCCGGACGGTGAGCTGCACCCGGTGCAGCGGGCGTTCCGGGAACAGCACGGCCTGCAGTGCGGGTTCTGCACCCCGGGCATGATCATGGCGTCGGTCTCGCTGCTCACGGACAACCCGAAGCCGACGCGCGAGGAAGTGCGCGTGGGGCTCGAAGGGAACCTGTGCCGCTGCACGGGTTACCACAACATCGTCAGTTCCGTGATGGACGCGTCGGGGCAGGAGGTGGACCGGTGATCCCCGCCGAGTTCCGCTACGAGCGGGTGTCCACAGTGGACGAAGCGCTGGCGCGGCTGGCCGAGCACGGCGACGACGCGAAGGTGCTGGCCGGCGGGCATTCCCTGCTGCCGCTGATGAAGCTGCGGCTGGCCGCGCCGGAGTACCTGGTGGACATCGGCCCGGTCGACGAGCTGCGCTACGTCCGGCTGGACGGCGACGAGGTCGTCATCGGCGCCCTCACCCGCTACAGCGACCTGGAGCAGGATCCCGTGCTGCGGGAGCACGCACCGCTGCTGGCGCACGCGTCGGGGGAGGTGGGCGACCGCCAGGTCCGCCACCGCGGCACCCTCGGCGGTTCCCTGGTGCACGCCGACTCCGCGGCCGACCTCCCGGCGGCGATCCTGGCGTCGGACGCCCTGCTGGTCGCGCGCGGCCCGTCCGGCGAGCGCCGCATCCCGGCGGCGGAGTTCTTCCTCGGCCCGTTCACGACACCGCTGGAGCCGGACGAGCTGCTGACGGAGATCCGGCTGCCCAGCCAAGCCGGCCTCGGCTGGGGTTTCGAGAAGTTCACCCGCCGCGCGCTCGACTGGGCGATGGTCGGCGTGGCCGTGGTCGGCGGCAAGGTGGGCCTGGTCAACATGGCCGGCGTCCCGCTGCGCGCGTCGGCGACCGAGGCGGCGCTGGCCTCGGGCGCATCCATCGCGGACGCGGCGGCCCTGGCGGCCGAAGGCACCAACCCGCCGGACGAACCGCACGCGACCGCGGAGTACCGCCGTCACCTGGCCCGCGTCCTGACCCGCCGCGCCCTCACCCAGGCCACCGGTTCCTGAAGTCCGTGAATGGCCCATTGAGGGACTCTAAGTCCCTCAATGGGCCATTCACGGCTTTGATCGCGACGGCTGATTCCCGCCAGCGACGGGGGTGGCCGGGGCGCGACGATGGACCGTGTGAAGACGGAAACCCTTGCGCACTCGGCCATCGAGCCCGGAATCCTCTACTTCGGCACCCCGGTGGTGCTGATCTCCAGCTCCAATGAGGACGGCTCGGCCAACCTCGCCCCGATGTCGTCGGCGTTCTGGCTCGGCTGGCGCGCGATGCTCGGGCTCAGCGCGCGTTCGCACACCACCCACAACCTCCTGCGCACCCGCGAGTGCGTGCTCAACCTGCCTTCGGACGCCCTCGCCGCGCACGTCGACCGGCTCGCCATGACCACCGGCTCGGACCCCGTGCCGGACGGGAAGCAGAAGCGCGGGTACTTCCACATCGCGGAGAAGTTCGAGCGGGCCGGTCTGACGCCGGTGCCGTCGGAGACCGTGGCGCCGCCGCGCGTCGCCGAGTGCCCGGTCGCGATGGAGGCGGTCGTCGAGGCCGTGCACCCGGTCGCCGACGCCGACGAGCGGCAGCGCGGCGGGATCGTCGCGATCGAGGTGCGGGTGCAGCGGGTCTTCGTGCACGACGAGATCCGGCTGCCCGGCAGCGACGACCGGATCGACCCGGACGCCTGGCGGCCGCTGATCATGAGCTTCCAGAAGCTGTACGGCCTCGGCCCGCAGGTCCACCCCTCGACGCTGGCCCGGATCCCGGAACGGCTTTACCGCGGCCCCGACATCGATCGCGCCCGGAGCGTCACGTCGCGCTCAGCTGCTTCAGCAGGGGAGCGAGTGTCGTGATCCCCGCCGTCACCGCGGCGCGGCCCTTCGCCGAGCTGATCAGCGGCTGCTGCGTGAGCAGCACGACGACGTAGCGGTTGTTGACCACACCCGTGGTGTTCAGGACCAGCGCGTTGCGCAGGATCATCCAGCCCTGCTTGATCTGCCACGACGTGCCCGGCAGCCCGTCCGGGATGCCGAAGTACTGGTCCCAGCCGTCGTCGGCCGGGTTGCGGGCGTCGCCGAGCGCGGTGAGCAGCGGCTGCGCGACGTCGTCGGGCACGGTGTCCTCGAGGAACTCATACGTCGCGACGACGTCGGCGGCGCTCGTCTTCGCCATGCCCCACTGGGTCGGGTCGGCCGGCGGCGTCGTGTTCGTGAGGCCGATCAGCGCCGCGGTGCGGGTGACGATCTCGTTGCCGCCGTTGCGTTCCCAGAGCTCCGAGGCGATCGCGTCGTTGCTGCCCGAGAGCATGTCGGTGAGGTCGTCGACGTCGGCGGCGTCCGGCAGCGCCCAGCCGCCGTTCTCGTCGCGCACCTCGTCGATCGCGATCAGCAGCTTGACGACCGAAGCGGTGTAGTACGGCGTGTCGCGGTTGAGCGAGGCCAGTTCCTTCCCGGATTCCCGGTCGAACAGGACGAATCCGACGTCCGTACCGCGCGAAGCGGCCGCCACGGCGTCCGCGACACCGCCCGCGACGCCGGACAGGTCGGGGTAGGGGACCTGGGACGTGGTCGGCGTGGGCGGGCCGACCTCGGTGTCCTGGGGCGGGTCCGGCGTCGCCGTCGTGGTCTGCGCGGCGGGAGCGACCGCCTGCCCGCAGGCCGCGACGAACAGGGTCGCGGTGAGCGCGGCGGCGAGGCCCAGGCGCCGGATCGGTCTTCCCATGCCTGGTCAACGCCCCGCGGTGCCCGTTCGACGGCGGATTTCACCTGTCGGTTGGCTGTGTCTTGCTGTGCGGACGCTGTGGCCGACCGGGCGCCGGTCAGTGGCTGGGACACCGTCAGGCGCCGGGCGTACCGTCGCGGGCGTGAGCGACTTGCGGATCCTGGTGGTGGGTGCCGGTGCGACCGGCGGGTACTTCGGCGGCCGGCTGCTGCAGGCGGGCCGGGACGTGACGTTCCTGGTCCGGCCGGGCCGGGCGAAACTGCTGCGGGAGCGCGGCCTGCGGATCGTCGGGCTCGGCGAGGAGACCGTGCTCGAGCCGCCGATCGTCGAAACCGGGGCCCTGGACGAAACCTACGACCTCGTGCTGCTCGCGGTGAAGGCGACCGCGCTGAGGAGCGCCATCGACGATTTCGCGCCCGCGGTCGGCCCGGAGACGCTGATCCTGCCGTTCCTCAACGGTTTGGCGCACATCGGCACCCTCGCCGCGCGCTTCGGTGAAGCCGCGGTCCTCGGCGGGGTCGCCAAGGTCGTGACCACGGTGGACGACGACGGTGACATCCGACGTCTCGGTCCGTTGCAGAACCTCACCTACGGCGCCCGTGCCGAACCCGTCCCGCCGCGGCTGTCCGACGTGGACGCGGCGCTGACCGGCGCCGGGTTCCCGGCCGCCCGCGACGACGCGATCACCGGTGCCATGTGGGCGAAGTGGGTGTTCATCGCGTCGATCGGCGGGGTGAACGCGCTGATGCGCGGCACGACCGGCGACGTCGTCGCGGTGCCCGGCGGCGCGGCGTTCGCCGAGGCGGTCGTGGCGGAGGCCGCGGCTGTCGCCGAGGCCGCCGGACACCCGGTGCCCGCCGCGGACCTCGAGACGACACGCCGAACGGTGACCGACCCCGGAACGGGTGGTTCTTCGCTCTATCGCGACCTTCTCGGCGGTCACCCGGTCGAGGGGGACCAGATCTTCGGCGATCTCACCGCGCGTGCCCGTGAGCTGGGCGTTTCCGTGCCCCTGCTGGACCTCGTCACCCTGCAGCTCCGGGTGTACAACCACCGGGCCGGGTGAGTGGCCACGGCGGGCCTTTGCCCGCCAGGGACAGGCATCGTGGTCTTTCGGGCATCCGGGTGGCGGCGCCGAACCCCGTTCAAGCCGCACTGCTACTCTTCGTAAGGGAACTTGCTTGAAGGTTTGACGTCTTGAATGTTCGGCGTTCGAGCTTTTACTGAGTGGAATCGGGCGAGGGGAAATGGCGGACAGGTTCGAGTTCGTCCTCGAGGTCGTCGAAGCCCTGGTTGTCGGGCAGGCGACCGGTGGCGACGTCCGGCGGTACCCACTGCGGGCCGGGCACCTCCCGGCGGACCCGGTGCGGTTCGTGCACGTCGCCCGGCAGGTCTACGACGCGCTCGAGGAGCGGCGTCTTTCGGTCTCGGGAGAGCTGCACCCGGGTGTGCGCACGGCTTTCGAGCTGCTGGCGGAACCCCGCGTCTCGGTCGCGGTGACCGGGATCGACGGCCTCGGCGCCGACGTCGCGGTCCTCGTGGTCACCGACGGCGCGCAGGCGCTCGGCATCACGCAGGCCCCGGACAACGACGAGCTGCTGTTCTCGCTCTTCGCGGACGAGGACCTGGTGGAGGTCGTCACCGGCGTGCTGCCCCCGGCGCCCGCCGCGACCACCGGCCGCCACGTCGTGCACCGCGCCGCCGGCCGCGAGGTCTCGGCGATGACCGCCAAGCGGCGCGCCGACGCGGAGTTCGAAGAAGAAGAGACCGACGCCTTCGGCATGATCGAGGTGAAGGCGGTGGTGCGGCCGGGCCGCCGCCCGCCGGCCCCGACACCGTCCGACGTCGCCGTGCTGGAGCGCGTGCTCGCCGAGCCGCGCCTCGGCGGCGGCCACATCGCCGTCACCGCGCAGAGCCGCCGCGGGGAGCGCCTCTCGGGCAACCCGCTGAGCTGGCTCGACACCGCCGACGGCCGCTACCTCGTGCGCACCAGGACCGGTGACGCCGGCGAGCTGGCGGCCGAATACGTGCCCGCGGGCCGCGCCGAGCTGGCGCGCGCCATCCGTGACGCGATCGCTGCGGTCTACTGACCGGGAAGGAACCCTTCTGATGACCGATGACGCGACGGCGGCGACCACTGACGCGCTCCAAGCGGCCCAGTTCGCGACCGCGGACGCCACCCCGCAACTGCAGGCGATGTCCGCGGTGCGCGTCGGCCTCGCCGGCGCCCAGCTGAAGCGGCTCGCCCAGAGCGGCAGCTTCGCGGTCGACGACACCACGGGCAACCGGCTGATCGAGTCGCTCGAAGGCGTGCTCGAGTCGCTGGAGGCGCGCTGGTCGGCGTTGCAGCGGCTGAACGACAAGCCGGCGCTCAGCCGGACCGCGGTCGGCATGTGGGTCTCGGGCCACATGGTGAACACCGCGGCCGACGACCACGGCCTGGTCACCCAGCTCCAGGCCGCGCGGCAGGAGTTCCCGACCTACATCGAGGCCATCAAGCTGGCCAAGCAGAACTACCAGTCACGGGAAGAGGAGACGCGGGCCACGATCGTCGCGCTCCCGTCCGCCGACCAGAGCTGAGGGAGACCGTGGCAGCCACCGCCGAGTCCGTGTCGGACCCGTCGTCCCCGGACTACAACCGCCGCAGCCCGCTGTACGACCCGACGGCGGACTCGTCGTCGAAGTACTACGTCGGGCCGCTGAAGACCGACGACACGCCCTCGGGCGACGAGATCCGCGAGATGGCCACCCAGCAGATCGACGACGAGATCCGGGCCGGCTGGCTCGGCCCCGCCGTCGACCCGGTGCTGCGCGACAAGAAGATCCAGGAGCTGTACCAGCAGCACCTGGACAGCGCGAAGAACGGGCTCGACGAGGGCCTGGCCATGCGCGAGACCGGCGAGCCGCCGCACATGCTGTGGAACAACGCCAGCCACGAGCAGATGGTCGACGCCATCACGCTGGACGCCAACCCGGCGACCGTCGCGGAGACGTCGGAGGAGTGGGTGTCGGTCGGCAGCGACCTCGGCACGCACCAGAAGACCCTGGCGGACTCGATCACCGCGAGCACGAGCAACTGGCAGGGTGACGCCGGTGACGCCGTCCGCGAGCACCTCGCCGGGGTCGGCAAGTGGCTGGGCGCGACCGCGCAGGGCGCGACGCTCGCCGGCCGCCAGCAGGAGATCCACTCGCAGGCGCTGAACGAGACGCAGCGGCAGATGTCCGCGAACCCGCCGGTGCAGTTCGACCTGCAGGCCACCAACCAGAAGCTGCAGTCGATGACCGACCCGGTGCAGTACGCGTCGGCGGCCGGCGAGGCGATCCAGACCTACCGGGCCCAGCAGGTCGCGCGGGAGCACGCCGCGCAGATCATGACCCAGTACGACCAGACCATCGGCGCCGCGGTCGCGACGCCGAAGTTCCCGGCCCCGCCGAAGCTGCCGACCGCGACGGCGAGCGCCCGCACGATGGGCACCCCCCAGTCGTCCAGCGGCGGGCAGGGCCTGATGGGCCGCACCCTCCCGAACGGCCAGCTGGACCCGAACGGCAGCACCGACCCGTCGCTCGCGCGGCTCCCGGCGGCTTCGGCCAACGGCTCGCCCGCGATCGACCCGGCCACCGGCTTCCCGATCGACCCGGCCACCGGCCTGCCCATCGACCCGGCCACCGGAAAGCCCATCGGCGGCGGCAGCGGCGCCGGCGGCAGCGGCGGGTACGGCGGCGCGGGCATCCCGGGCGGCGGCTCCGGTGCCGGTGGCTCCGGCTTCTCCGGCAGCGGGATCCCGGGCGGCGGCAGTGGCAGCGGCGCGGGTGGGTCCGGCGGCGGCGGTGGCGGGAGCTTCACCCCGCCCAACTTCGACATGCCGGAGACCCCCGGCGGCGGCAGCTTCAGCGGCGCGGGCATCCCGGGCTCCTCGGTGCCGGGCTTCGACGACTCGACGACGTCGTCCGGCTTCTCGCCCTCCGGCATCGGCGGCGGTGGCGGCGGCACGGGCGGCGGCAGCGGGTACACCCCGCCGTCGTTCAGCGTTCCCGACATCCCGGGCGGCAGCGGCGGCGTCCGCGGCGGCGGGCTGGGCGGCATCGGCGGCGGCTTCACCCCGCCCGGCATCGACCCGATCACCGGACTGCCCACCGGCACCGGCGGGCTCGGCGGCTCCGGCGGCATCGGCGGCGGTGGCGTCGGCAAGATGCCGACGATCGGCCGCGGCGGCGGCATCAACGGCGAAAGCATCGCGAGCCGCCTCGGCGGCCTCGGTGGCGGCGGCGCCGGGGGCGGGTCCCTCGGTGGCATCGGCGGCGGTACCGGCGGGGCCGGGGCCGGCGGCGCGGGACTGCGCGGCGGTGCGCCCGGCAACCTCAGCGGCGGTGCCGCGTCCGGTGCGGCCGCGGAGGCCGAAGCGCTGGCGGCGCGCAACGCGGCGTCCGGCGCGGGCAAGGCCGGTGCGCCGGGCTCCCCGGGCATGGGCGGCATGGGCGCCGGTGCCAAGGGCGGTAAGAAGGAAGACGACAAGGAACACAAGTCGGCCGACTACGTCGAGAACGACGACCCGAACTTCTTCGACGGCGAGCAGGTCGTGGCGCCGCCGGTGATCGGTGACTGGAAGAACCAGGATTGGAAGTGAGCACATGACAGCGGGCGGCTTCGAGGTCGACTCGGATGACCTGGTGGCGCACGCGAGTCACGTCGACGGTCTGGTGGACCGGCTGAACACGGCGGTCTCCGCGTCGGATTCGGCGATGTCGGACCACGCGTACGGGCTGTTGTGCGCGTTCCTGCCGCCGATCATCCGGCCGACGGGTGAGCAGGCGCAGGACACGCTCAAGGCGTCGATCGAGGGTGTGACAGGGCTGTCGGACAACGTCCGGACGGCCGCGCAGTCCTACCGTGACGGCGAAGAGAACAACACGCAGCCGTTCGAGCGCCAGCTCTCGGCCTCACCGCGATCTGCTGAAGAGAAGGTGAAGGCATGACGAGCCCGAACGGCTCGAACGCGGGTCTCGGGGACCTGATGCGGGACCCCGACGAGGCGATCCGCCGGATGGACGACTGGGCGGCCGGGTTCGCAGCGAAGGCCGAGCGCTACCAGGCGGCCCAGGCGGAGACCGAACGGCTGCGGCTGACCGCCACGAGCGGCGACGGCGCGGTCAGCGTCACCGTCGGCGCGGACGGCACCGTCACCGACCTGACGTTCTCGAACAAGGTCAAGTCGTTCCCGCTGGAGGAGCTGTCGCGGGCGATCCTCACCACGATGCGCCGCGCGCAGTCCGGCATCGCCGAGCGCGTGGCCGGCGTGATGGCCGAGAACCTCGGCGACGAGGACCGCGACACCCGCACGGCCCTGCTCGACTCGCTCCGCGGCCGGTTCCCCGACCCGGACGAGCCCGACGACCCGCCTGTGCCGCCGGCTCCGGGCCCGCCGCCCGTGCCGCCCGCCCCGGCCGGGGGCGCCGCGGTCCCGCCGGCGTCGGCAGCCCCGCCGGCTTCGCCGCCGCCGGGCCGTCGTCCGGGCAGCGACCCGGACGAGCAGGACAACAACCCTTGGTGAGCTGATTCGCCGACGCTTCGGGGGCCACTCGGCCCCCGAAGCGGACCAGGACGCGACTTACCGGTCCTTCCGGCGGTCGACAGCGGCCTTTCCGAGGTCGACACTGGGCCGATGACCGGCCTGATCACCGGAAGCCGTGTCCGGCTGCGGCCCGCCGCAGTCACGGACGCCGCCCGGTTCGAGGAGATCCTGTCGCATCCCGACGTCGCCCGCTGGTGGGCCGACGCCGAGGAGCCGGTGGCCGCCCAGGTGTCCTATCTGCTGGACCCCGACGAGGGCACCACGACCTACGCGATCGAACACGACGACGTCACGGGCACTGACGTCACGGGCACGGTCGTCGTGGGTATCGAACTGGCGTTCGAGGAGGCCGACCCGCAGTACCGGCACGCCGGCATCGACATCGCCGTGCACCCGGACTTCCAGGGGCACGGCCTGGGCTCGGACGCCATCCGGGCGCTGGCCGGGCACCTGTTCACGGTGCGCGGGCACCACCGGCTGGTGATCGACCCGGCCGCGGACAACAAGGCCGCGATCAAGCTCTACGAGGCCCTCGGCTTCCGGCCGGTCGGCACGATGCGCTCCTACGAGCGCGGTCCGGACGGCAGCTGGCACGACGGGCTGCTGATGGACCTGCTGGCCGAGGACCTGGTTCCGGCGGCGGCATTGGCCGGCGCGTGAGCACGCAGGCGGTGCCCACCTCGCCCGGGCAGCTGCGGCGGGTCGCCGTGGCCAGCGCCATCGGGACCACGATCGAGTGGTACGACTACTTCATCTACAGCACCGCGGCCGCGCTGGTGTTCGGCAAGCTGTTCTTCACGACGCTCTCACCCGCGTCCGGCACGCTGGCCTCGTTCGCGACGCTCGGCGTCGGCTTCCTGGCCCGCCCGGTCGGCGGGATCCTGTGGGGGCACTTCGGTGACCGCGCCGGCCGCAAGGCGATGCTGGTGCTGTCCCTGCTCGTGATGGGCGTGGCGACGGTCGGTGTCGGCCTGCTCCCGACCTACAGCGCGATCGGCGTGTGGGCGCCGATCCTGCTGGTGGTGCTGCGGCTGCTGCAGGGCCTGAGCGCGGGCGGCGAGTGGGGCGGCGCGGCGCTGATGGCCGTCGAGCACGCGCCGGAAGGGCGGCGCGGCCGCTACGGCGCGTTCTCGCAGATCGGCGTCCCGGCCGGGCTGATCCTCGCGCAGCTGGTGTTCTTCGTACTCGGCAAGTCGCTGACCGACGCCCAGTTCGCGTCGTGGGGCTGGCGGGTGCCGTTCCTGGTGAGCATCGTGCTCGTCGGCGTCGGCCTGGTGATCCGGCTGCGGATCGAGGAGAGCCCGGTGTTCGCGAGCCTGCGGGAGTCGGCGGCGCGCAGCCGGCGTCCGATCGTCGACGTCTTCCGCGAGCGGCCGCGGGCGCTGCTGGTCGCGTCGGGGAGTTTCATCGCGAACACCGCGATCGGCTACATCTTCCTGGCGTACCTGTTGTCCTACGGCACTTCCGTGCTGAAGATCGACCGCACCACGTTGCTGGTGGTGGTGATCGTGGGCAGCGTGACGTGGCTGGTGAGCATCCTGGTGACGGCGGCGTGGTCCGACCGCGTCGGGCGGAAACCGGTGTACCTCTGGGGTTCGGTGCTGCTGGTGGTCTGGCCGATCCCGTTCTTCCTGCTGGTCGACACCCGCCAGGCGGTGTGGCTGATCGTCGCGGTGGTGGTGCTGAACATCGGCCTGGGCGCGACGTACGGGCCGCAGTCGGCGTTGTTCGCGGAGCTGTTCGAGCCGCGCTACCGCTACAGCGGGGCGTCGTTCTCGTACGCGGTGGGCGCGGTGTTGGGCGGTGGCTTCGCACCGCTGATCGCGACGGCGTTGCAGACCTCGACCGGGACGTCGTTCTCGGTCTCGCTTTATCTGGTGGGAGTGGCGGTGCTGAGCCTGGTGGCGGTGATCTTCATCCCGCGTGAGTGATCACAGCCGGTCCGCCGCGGCGACGCGTTCTTAGCCGCGTCGCCAGGGCAGGGGTGGCCTGGCGGAGTCGTAGGCGGGCAGCATCCAGAGCGGGTCTGCTGGGTCGCGAGACTATCGCGTTGAAGTCGTTTGTGGTGCTGGCCGGCGTGCCCCGTGTCGGATGGCGGTCTCTACCCGGCGCGGGTGATCACAGCCGGACCGCGCGGCCATCCGCTCTTGGCCCGCGTCGCCGGGGTGGAGGTGGTCGCCCGCGTGCGCAGGGGGTCGGCCGGGCGGACCGCCGCGTCGACGTCGTGTACGGTGCCGAGACGTCTGCCGTAGTTCGCCCTAGGTGGCGGTTTCCACCTCGCGTGAGTGGATCCGGCCGGACTGCGGCGGCGATGCGTTCTTAGCCCCGTCGCCGGAGTGTCAGATCACCCGCGTGCGTATCGGGGTCGGCCGGGTGGCGGTCCCTACCCCGCGTGAGTGATCACAGCCGGTCCAGCCGGACCGCGGCCGCCATCCGCTCGTAGCCCGCGTCGCCCGGGTGGAGGTGGTCGCCCGAGTCGTACGCCGGCAGCATCCGCAGCGGGTCGGCCGGGTCGCGGACCGCCGCGTCGAAGTCGACCACTCCGTCGAACACCCCGCTCGTGCGGATGAACCGGTTCACCGCCGTGCGGGTGGCCTCCAGCGTTTCGTCGTAGACGGCCCAGCCCTTGAACGGGGTCAGCGTGCCGCCGAGGACGCGGATGCCGCGGGCGTGGGCCTGCGCGACCAGCTGGCGGTAGGCCGACGTGATCGCGTTCGGGTCGGTCTGGTGCGGGTCCTGCTGGATGTCGTTGATGCCCTCCAGCACGATCAGCGTCCGCACGCCGCCGACGCCGAGCACGTCGCGGTCGAAGCGGGACAGCGCGTTCTGGCCCGCGCCGCTGCCGGGGACGTCGAGCAGGAGGCGGTTGGCGCTGATGCCCGCGTTCTGCACGCCGAAACGGCCGTGCAGCCGGTCGGCGAGGTAGTCCGGCCAGCGGTGGTTGGCTCCGGCGGTCGAGCCGACGCCGTCGGTGATCGAGTCGCCGAGCGTCACCACCGTCGCCTCGGCGCTGCCCTGGACGTCCACTCCGGACACGTAGTGCCACACCGACGTCTGCTCGTTGTAGGGGGCGCCCGACTCGCTGGCGGTGAAGTCGCCGGCCCGGGTGAAGTACGACGTCTGCGACGCGGCCGGGTGATAGGTGACCGGCCCGGACTTCGTCGGCATGTAGGTCGTCACGAGCAGATTCGCGTCCGCCGGGACCCGCAGGTTCACCGGGTCGCTCAGCACCTCGGCGCCGTTCGGCACGACGGCGCTCGCCGCGCCGCCGAACGTCAGCGACCGCAGGGTGCCGGGCACGGCGTCCGGGCCGTTCGCCTGGACCGCGACGGTGACGTGCCCGAACGTCACGGCACTGGTGCCGAAGGCGTTCGAGAGGTGGATCCGGGCCCGGCCGCCGCCGACGCTGGTGTGCACGACGTTGCGGATCGAGTAACCGGGGTAGCCGTCCGGGGTGTTCGCCACGCCGGACGCGGGTGCCGCGGCCCAGGTGCCGGTCCAGCCGCCGACGGCGTGCTCGGCGAGCACCGGGACAGCGCTTTCCGGGTTCGCGCTGCCGGACGTCGTGAGGAGGCCGAATCCCGTCAGGACGGCCGCGCTCACGGCCAGGAAGCGTCGCATGCACCCACGGTCGCCCGCCTGCGCCGAGTGGGGGACCGCTGATCAGGTGAGCAAACCGGACAAGATCCCGGACAGCCGGGGACGGACCCGCCCGGGATTCTGGGGATGCCGGGCGGGTCCGTGCGAGGTGGCCGTTGCCGCGACGGCCGCTCGCCGGAGTGCCCGGTCCCGATCGAGGCGGAGGCTGGCCCCGGATCGTTGCATCGTGGCGACCCCGGAGGGCGTGTGCGAGAACGCCCTCACCCGAAGCACGGCTGCCGCCGCGGGGTGGTTCAGCGGGAACCGCGGATTGGCCGGAATTCTCCTGGTGCAGCCGCGAAACGCCGTGAAGGCCACCTTGAGGGACTCTGAGTCCCTCAAGGTGGCCTTCACGGCGTTTCGAGTGTCAGGCGGCGGCGGGGAACACGCCCAGCGCGCGGTGACCGGCATCGGTGAGTACGGCGGGCGACCACTGGCCCGGCGCGACCGGCGTCGCGGCGCGGACCAGTCCGGCGCGGGCGAGGTCGTGGGCGGTGTTCTGGTCGCAGCACGACAGTCCGTCGACGCGGAGGTCGGGTTCGCAGCTGCAGCGGAGCTCCGCGCGGCCGTCGCCGACCGCCTTGAGCATGGCGATCGCGCGTCGGCTCAGCGCGCTCGGGTGGGTGGACATGGTCTGGCCTCTCGGTCCGGCTGGTTCTGGTGCGAGTGCTGCAGCTCGTCACTGAGGAATACGCGCAGTACGCGAGCCCGGTTCACTTTGATCGAGCCTCTTGACACGGCGAAGGCGGACGAGCAGGGTCAGTCATCGGATGAATCAGCTCCACTGACCACAGATCGGCCCACTGGGGGGCCAGTCTGCCCGTACTCATCCGATCCCTGGAGGTTCAGTGACGACCTTCCCCCGCCGTCAAGCCCTCGGCATGGCCGCCGGAGCCGCCGTGGCTCTGAGTGCGGCCGGCCTGACGCCCGCGGGCGCCGCCGTGCCCGTCGACGCCGCCGGTGACACGCCCGGCACCCCGATCGTCCCGCCCCCGCCGCCCGTCCCGGTCCCGCTCGACACCTGGTTCTCCAACGACGGCATCGACAGCGCGTCCGCCACCGGCGGCGACTTCGACGGTTCCGGCTACACCTTCCCGGCCGAAGGCCTGCCGGCCGGGCAGACCACGACCGTCGGCGGCGTGCCGTTCCGGCTCGGGTCCGCGGCCGCCGGGGCGAAGAACAACGTCGTCGCCACCGGCCAGAAGATCGACCTGCCGAAGGGGCGTTACTTCGTCGCGTACTTCCTGGTCGCCGCGAGCTACGGCACCACCGGCGGCACGGCGACCGTGCACTACGCCGACGGCAGCACGAGCGCCGGCTCCCTGTCCGGCCCGGACTGGTACACCGGCAACGGCGCGCTGGTCTCGCCGTTCCGCTACGCGCCCGGCGGGGTCGTCGACACCAACCCGGTTTCCCTGGCCACCGGCCAGGTCTGGGTCGACCCGGCCCGCGACGCCGTCGCGCTGACGCTGCCGACCACCGCGGCGCCCGCGCCCAACGTCTCGAGCCTGCACGTCTTCGCGCTCACCCTGCAGCCCGTCGCGGTCGGCCGGTCGGCGCTGGTGCTGGACGGCCGGTCGACGGCGAACCTGCTGACCGACGGCGGTCCGCAGGCCGCCGAGGCGACCGTGGTCAACGCGGGCACGGTCTGGCTCGGTGCCCGCGACCGCGTCTCGGTCACCCTCGACGTCCCCGGCGGCCGGACGACGGTCCCGGCGACCATCCGCGCGCTCGCGCCGGGGGAGCAGGCGACGGTCCGGCTCGGCCTCGCGCCGAACGCCTCCGTCCCGCCCGGCACCACCACGACCGGCCAGCTCCGCGTCACGGCCGGGCGCGGCACCCTCGCCACCCAGCAGGTGCCGGTCACGCTGGGGATCCCGGACTTCCGGCCGACCGACGCGTCGCTGTCGACGCACCGCGCGCCGTACTGGTTCAACGACAGCAAGTTCGGCATCTTCATCCACTGGGGCGTGTACGCGGTGCCCGCGTGGGCGCCGGTCGGGCAGCAGTACGCCGAGTGGTACTGGCAGAACCAGCAGGACCCCAACGGCGCGACCTACGCCTACCACGCCCAGAAGTACGGCGAGAACTTCGTCTACGACGACTTCATCCCGATGTTCACCGCGAAGAAGTTCGACCCGCGTTCCTGGCTGAAGCTGATCGCGGACGCGGGTGCCGAGTACTACGTCCTGACGTCCAAGCACCACGACGGTTTCGCCTTGTGGGACACCAAGGTCAGTGACCGCAACGCCGTGAAGCTCGGCCCTCGGAGGAACGTCATCGCCGAGTTGTTCGCGGCGTCGCGCAAGTACACCCCACAGCTGCGCAACGGCCTGTACTTCTCGCTGCCGGAGTGGTTCAACCCCGACAACCCGTGGATGGGCCACGCGCCGCGGAATCCGTACAGCGGCGCACCGCTGCCCTACACCGGGTACACGGCGGGCAAGGACTTCGTCCGCGACTACCAGGCGCCGCAGGTGCTCGAGCTGATCTCGGAGTTCGACCCGGACGTGCTGTGGTTCGACATCGGCGGCGACAACGACAGCCGGAACGTGCTGACGGAGTACTTCAACCACGCGAAGAACCGCAGGTACCCCAAGGACGTCACCTACAACGACCGCGGCGGCATCCCGGACCACGACTTCACCACGCCCGAGTACACGACGTACCCGAACACGGTGGTGGCGAAGTGGGAGTCGAGCCGCGGCCTCGACCCGTTCTCCTACGGCTACAACCGCGCGACGCCGGACGACAAGTACATGACCGCCGAGGAGGTCGTCCGCACGCTCGTCGACATCGTGTCGAAGAACGGCAACTTCCTGCTCGACATCGGCCCGGACTTCGACGGCACCATCCCGGCCGTCATGCAGCAGCACCTGCGGGACGCGGGCGCGTGGCTGAAGGTCAACGGCGAGGCGATCTACGGCACGACGTACTGGTCACGGATGGCGCAGCTGGGCGACCTGCGGTTCACGGTGAAGCAGAACGAGGCGTTCTACGTGCACTCGCTCGCCGCCCCGGGCAGCAGGCTGGTGGTCGACGCCCCGGTCCCGATCCGCACCGGTGACCGCGTCACGCTGCTCGGCTACCGCGGGAACCTGCACTGGAGCGTCGAAAACGGCTCGCTGGTGATCGACGTCCCGGCGGCCGCCCGCCAGTCCGGCCGCTTCGCCTGGGTGTTCAAGATCGCCTGGGCTTAGAAGTCGGCGTTGCTGCCGATGTACAGCTCCGCGAACGCCGCCGCCGCGGCGGGGGAACCCAGCAGCCGGCGCATCCGGGCTTCCGCGATGCGCGCGAGGAACGGGTTCTCCGTCGTGGCGGCGGTCTGGTGGAAGATGTCGGACAGCCACAGCGAGAACTCCTGGTACTGCCAGACCAGGGGCAGGCAGGCCGCCGAGTAGCCGGCCAGCCGCGACGGATCCCCGGCGTAGTGCGCCTGGATCGCCTCGGCGAGCAGGAACGCGTCGTGCAGCGCGAGGTTCATGCCCTTCGCCGCGATCGGCGCGACCAGGTGCGCCGACTCGCCCGCCAGGTGCAGGCGGCCGTGCGACATCGGCTCCACGACGTAGTTGTGCATGTCGAGGATCCGCTTCTCGATCAGCCGTCCCTCGGTGATCGGGCCGTCCGGTACCGCCAGCCGGGCCTGCAGCTCCCGCCAGACGCGCTCGTCGGGCCAGTCGGCTTCGGTCTCGCCCGCCGCCGTCTGCAGGTAGAACCGCGTGACGTCCGGCGTGCGGGCCATGTGCGCGCCGAACCCGCGCGGGTGGATGCCGAAGAGCACGCCGTCGGCCGACGGCGGCGCCTCCGCGAGCAGGGCCAGCCAGCCGATCCCGTAGTCGTGGTGCGCTTTCACCGTCGATTCCGCCGGGAGGTGGCCCTGCGAGACGCCGCGGGCGCCGTCGCACCCGGCGACGAAGTCGCACTCGATCCGGTGCTCGCCGCCGGCGGTCCGAAATGTCACCGCCGGCGAGTCCGACGTCAGGTCGTGCAGCCGGACGTCGCCGACTTCGAAGACCGCTTCGCCGCCGGCGTCGGTGTACTGCGCGACGAGGTCGGTCACCAGGAGTTGTTGCGGGTAAACGAAATGCCGCTGCCCGGTGACGTCGCCGTAGTTGAAGGCGTGCCGCCGCCCGGCGAACCGGAACTCGAACTTCTCGTGCCGTGGCGCCTTCGCGACGAGCTGCTCGCCGAGGCCGCGTTCTTCGAGCCCGCGGACCGCCCACTCTTCGATGAACCCGGCCCGCGGCCGCTGCTCGATGAACGCCCGGCTCTGTTCCTCGAGCAGCACGCAGGCGATCCCCGCGCGCCGCAAGAGGTTCGCCAGCGTCAACCCGGCCGGACCCGCCCCCACCACGACCACCGCCGTGCGCGTCGCCACCATGCGCCCGAGCGTAGCGAACCGGGCAAATCAGTAAAAGTGCCGTAGCTGTGGCCATGCGGCCGACCACGGCCGGGTCAGCGTGGCGCACACCGAGACGGTGACGCCGTCCTCGTCGTTGTCGATGCCTTCGGCGTTGTGGTGCATCACCACCGGCCGGCAGCCGGTGATCAGCCGCGACGCGGGGGAGCCGCGTTCGAGCCGGCCGATCAGCAGCACCGGTCCGACCAGCCGGTCCGGCGGCGGTCCCCAGTCGGCGAAGGACATGTGCGGTGAGTACGCCTGGGGCAGCCCGCGTTCGGGCCCGTAGTACTCGAGCGCGCCGGCCTCACCGTAGTTGCCGGCGAGGATGACCGCGGTGTCCTTGTCCGGGACCTGCGCCCACGCCGCCGCGACCGTGTCGGCGAACTCCGGCCAGCCGACCTGCTCGCCGGATTCCTTGTTCACCGCCAGAACGGGGCCCAGCGCCGGGGCCGGGAGCACCGGGAGTCCGATGAGGACGGACACCACCACGCACACCGCGGCCGCCACGCCGGTCAGCGCCCGCGCCACCGTCCCGGTCCGGGCGAGCCACCGCACCGCGGGTTCGGCGCCGAGCGCGACCAGCGGCAGCAGCAACGGCACCGAGTAGTACGGCTTCCCGCCCAGCGCCAGCAGTTCCACGCAGACGACCGGGTACGCGATGGCCAGTGCACGGGCCCAGCGCACCCCGGCGTCGCGCCACGGCCGGAGCAGCCCGGCGATCCACACCGGCACCAGCACCGGCGACAGGTAGACCAGCTGCATCGGCACGAACAGCACGCGGTTCTCCACGCCGTCGTCCTCGCTGATCCCGCTCGCGACGGTGAGCATCGGCCAGCCGTGCGACGCCTGCCAGAGCACCACCGGCGCGGTCAGCACGGCGGCGACGCCGATGCCCGCGGCGAGCCACCAGGTCCGGAGCACGCGGCGCGGCCCGGCGACCGCCACGCCGATGCCGAGCCCGGACAGCAGGAGCAGCACCAGCCACTTGTTCATCATGCCGAGCCCGGCCGCCGCGCCGACCGCGAGCCACCACCGCCCGTCGCCGGTGCGCAGCAGCCGCAGGCCGAAGAAGGCGATCAGCGACCACAGCAGCATGTCCGCGGTGTTGGTCGCGAGCATGTGCGCGACGACCAGCACGTACGTCGACAGCGCCGTCGCCACCGCGGTGAGCAGCTGCGCGCCGCGGCCGCCGCCGCACTCGCGGGCGATGAGCACGACGACCACGACGGTCGCCATCGCCAGCAGGGTCGCGACGACCCGCAGCCCCATGGGGGTCTCGCCGAACAGCGCCGTCGAGGCCCGCGCGAGCCACGGCGTGATCGGCGGCTGGTCGACGTACCCCCAGGCCGGCCGTTTCCCGGCGGCGAGGAAGTACAGCTCGTCGCGGTGGAAGCCGTAGCGGCTCGACAACAGCGTCAGCACCACGGCTTGGAGCGCGACGACGACACCGACTGGTAACGCGGCAAAACGTGGCAATGACCCGGATTCGCGACCGGCCCCCATGGCAGTCTCCCCTCGGCGTGCGAGGAGCGTACGCCGTGGATCACCCGTTCGGGAGCGCTCCGACGTATTCGCCGCCCGCGTCGGCGACCAGCTCTTCGAGGGACTGCGCGCGCCGGATCGGCGTGAACCGGACTTCGCCGTCCACGCCGATGTCGAAGCCGTGGACGGCCGGGCGCGCCATGGTGTTGTAGGCGTAGTGCGCGCCGAAGTAGTACGCGCCGGTGTCGTGCGCGACGACGAGGTCACCGGGCTCCAGCAGCGGCAGCGGCCGTTCCCGGGCCAGGAGGTCACCGGCGAAGCAGAGCGGCCCGGCGACGTCCTGCGGCACCTCGGGCCCGGTCTTCGGCGTGCCCGCGGCGTCGTAGGCGCTGAGCCGCAACGGCCAAAGCTCCGGCTGCAGCACCGTGCGCGCGGCCACCTGGGCACCGGCGTGCGTGACGGCGATGTGCCGCCCGCCCGCGACCTTCGTGTATTCGACGGCGCTGACCAGGAAGCCGTTCTTCGCCAGCAGCGACCGGCCGAACTCGGTGACGTAGGTGTAGCGCCCGTCGGCGAGTGCCGGGACCCGCGCGAGCAGCGTCTCGACGTAGTCCGCGTAGGTGGGCCCCGGCTCGTCCGAGGTGAAGTCCACCGGCAGCCCGCCGCCGAGGTCGATGCTGGTGACCTGCCGGTAGCCGGCTTCGGCGTTGATCTCCTCGGCGAGGGCGTGCACGGCGGCGACCCCGTCGGCCATCAGCCCGGGCGGGCAGCCCTGCGAGCCGACGTGGACGTGCAGCCGGGTCAGCCACGGCCGGTGCGCGAACGCCTCGAGCAGCAGCGCGCGATACCCGTGGTCCCGCAGGGGAATGCCGAACTTCGACGACGCCGTCGCGGTGCTCGTCTCGCCGATCCGCCCGGCCCCGACCTGCGGGTTGATCCGCAGGCCCAGCACCGAGCGGGGCGGCGCCGAGCCGACGAGCCGGTCGAGCCGGGCCAGCTCCTGGAAGTTGTCGGCGTTGATCGCGGTGCCTTCGGCCAGCGCGTGCGCGAGCTCGCCCACGGTCTTGGCGGGGGAGTCGAGCACCAGCCGCGGCCCGCGGAGGCCGGCGGCTTCGGCGACCGCCGTCTCACCCGGGCTGGCGACCTCGGCGTCGATCCCGAGGTCGCCGAGGAACCGCAGGAGCGGGGCGAGCCCGCACGCCTTGGCGGCGACGGTGTGCTGGACGTGCCCGAGCGGGGCGAAGGCCTCGGTCAGCTCCTCGGCGGCCGCACGGAGGCCGGCGAGGTCGACGAACCCGGCCATCGGGTCGACGAGCCGCCGGTCCGCCGCGGCGGTGAGGGCGAGCAGCCGGCGGTCGGTGCGGGCCGGGGAGGCGCTGGTCGTGGTCATGCCTCAAGCACAGCAGCGAGAGGCCGCGCCGGTCCAAGACGTGGACCCGATGACTGCATAGGGCGCGCCTATAATGACGGGGTGGACCTTCGCCGCTGGCACTACTTCGCCGTGCTCGCCGAAGAGATGCACTTCACCCGGGCGGCCGCCCGGCTGTTCGTGTCGCAGCCGTCGTTGAGCCAGCAGATCCGCGCGTTCGAGGCCGAGCTGGGCGTCGCGCTGCTGGACCGCTCGGGACCGCGGTTCGCGTTGACGGACGCCGGCCGGGTCGCGGCGGCGGAGGCCCGGGAGCTGCTGGACCGGCTGGAGCGCGCGCGGGGCGTGATCACCGCGGCCGGCCGCGGTGACTCGGGACGGCTCCGGATCGCCTACACCCGCTCGGCGCCCGGACCGCTGGCGGGCGACCTGGTCGCGGCGTACCGCGCACGCTTCCCGGGCGTCGAACTCGCCCTGGAGACGGGCTGGACGAGCCTCAACCTGACCCGGCTGGCGGCGGGCGAGATCGACCTCGGTTTCGTGCGCCCGCCGGTCACCCACCCGGGTGTCGAAGTGGTCGCGGTCGGGTCTGAGGAGGTCCTGATCGTCCTGCCGTCCGCCCACGACCTGGCCCGCCGCCGTGGCCGCCTGCGGCGCGCCTGGATCGCGGGTGAGCCGGTGGTGTTCTGGCCACGCGAGAACGGCCCGGGTCAGTACGACGCGATAAGCGCCCAGGTCTGGCCGGCCGGCGTCCCGCCGATCGTGCGCGAGGAGCCGGAGGACGAGCAGCTGATGCGCGCGGTGGCGGAAGGCGCGGGCATCGCGGCGGTCCCGGAACACCGGGCGCGGGCGCTGCGACGCCGTGGTGTGGTGCTGCGGCGGCTGGAGGAACCGGTGCCGCGCATCGACTTGGGTCTGGCTTGGCGGGCGGGTGCGGTGTCGTCGGTGGTACGGGCCTTTGTGGACCTTGCGGCAGCCGGCGCGCAGGCGGCGGTGGTCGGCTAAGCCCGATCAGAGTGATCACTCTTACCGGGCGGAGTGTTCGACGCGGACGAGGGGGCCGCTGGGGCGCTTCGGCCTGGCGTGGCGGGCGGGCGCGTTGCCCTCGGTGGTGCGTGCAATGGTGCTGGCATCCCGCGGACTCGCGTACCCGGACGGACG